>CAYODX010000005.1:0-187139 GCA_964402795.1 uncultured Terricaulis sp.
GTCGGCGCCCGGCTGCGCCGCGCTTTGCGCCCGCGCACGCTCGGCGCGCGCATCGCGGCGCTGCGCGTCAGCATCGATACGCTGGCCGCGCGCATGCTCGCGCGTTTGCCGCGCGGCTTGACGCGGCGCCGGCCGATACGCGCAGCGGCGGCCGCCGCCGCCGCCGTGCAGGCGGAGGACGCCGTGTGCATGCTTGCCGCCGCCGGCCTTGCGCTTGCGCCGCCCGCGTGCGCCTGCGACACCTCCTAGACGCCCCACTGCCCATGCGAAAACCAAGCACGCCGAATGCAGCGCATTCCGGCGGCGCCGGCGCTGGACGGCGCACGTTGAGGCGCGCCTGCGCGCTGCAACTGTGAATAAACGCCCGGCGGGCCGCCGCGAGTCGCCCTATATTGGCGCAATGTCCGATCCAGCGCCCAGCCTGCTCGGCCCAACTGGGCAGAGCAACTTGCCGGAAATGTCCGTTTCCGAGCTGGCGCAAGCGGTCAAACGCACAGTCGAACGTGACTTTGATCGGGTCCGCGTGCGCGGTGAACTCGGGCGCGTGATGATCGCCAAGTCCGGCCACCTTTATGTGGATTTGAAAGACGCCGACGCGTGCATCTCGACGGTGATGTGGCGTTCGAATGTGCAGGCGTTGACCTTCAAGCCGGAAGAGGGGCTGGAAGTCGTCGCCGAGGGGCGCCTCTCCACCTTTCCCGGACGGTCGCAGTACCAGTTGGTCGCCGAGCGCATGGCGCCTGCTGGCGTCGGCGCGCTACTCGCGCAACTGGAAAAGTTGAAAGCGCGCCTCGCCGCCGAGGGATTGTTCTCGCCTGGCCGCAAGAAACCGATCCCATTCTTGCCGCGCACGATCGGCGTGGTCACGTCGCCGACCGGTGCGGTGATCCGCGATATTCTCCACCGCCTCGCTGAGCGTTTTCCGCGCCGTGTGATCGTGTGGCCGGTTCTTGTGCAGGGTCCTGACGCCGCCGGGCAGGTGGCGCGGGCGATCAAGGGCTTCAACGCGCTGACAGGCGAGATGCGGCCAGACGTTCTTATTGTCGCCCGCGGCGGCGGCTCGATCGAAGACCTGTGGGCGTTCAACGAGGAAATTGTTGTTCGCGCCGCCGCCGAAAGCGCCATTCCGCTCATCAGCGCCGTCGGGCATGAGACCGATACGACCCTGATTGATTTCGCCGCCGACTTGCGTGCGCCAACGCCAACGGGCGCAGCGGAAAAAGCAGTGCCAGTGCGCGCCGAGTTGATCGAACGCGTGACGACGCTCGACGGCCGCCTGCGCAATGGCCTGGTGCGCGGCGTCGAAAGGCGCCGCACCGAAGTACGCGCCGCAGCCGCGCGGTTGCCGCGCTTGGAGACGCTATTCCAAATTCCGCAACAGCGTTTTGACCGCGCCGCCGAACGGCTCAATGCAGCGCTGGTCGCCAATACGCGCGCGGCGCAGTCCAAACTCGATCGGGTCGCCGCTCGCCTGCGTCCGGAAGCGCTGGGCCAGGACATCATCAGGCGACGGGAAAAGCTGCTGCAATGCGCTGTCCGGCTCGATCCGGCCATGAAGCGCGGTCTCGATGTGCGCCGTCAACAACTCGCCAGCGCCGGCCGCATGCTCGAATCGCTATCACACAAGAGCGTGCTCGCGCGCGGCTTCGTCATGGTGCATCGCGAGGACGGGACCCTGGTGCGTTCCGCCAAAGAACTGTCGGCCGGCGATGCCGTTGAACTCACCTTCGCTGACGACAAGCAGAAGGCGATCATCGATCCTGGCCAGGCCTTAGAGCCGGTGAAGCCCAAAGCGAAGGCGAAACCGGGCGGCGATCAGGGCAGCTTGTTCTAGTTCGCGCGGGCTTGAGCCTTTACGTCCCGCACGCGCGCGAGAATTTCCCGCTGCGCCCGGTCGCTGATATCCGCATTGTAGCGAATCTGATCCCAGCTTCCGCGCATTGCGAACGGCACGACGATGCCCCCGCGCGGCGACCGGGGCGCGAGGCGCAAGTCGAGCCGGCGTTGTGATGCGTCGATCACGCCAATACCGGGAATGCGCAAGTCTGGCGTGTTGAAAGACAGGTTGTCCGAAGCTAGGACGCCGTCAGAAACGGCGAAGGTCGCCGAAAAGCCGTGGAAGGGCGTGCTTGCCTCGGGCGCGATCAACTCGCCGCGCAGCGCATTGCGGATGGTGCGCGCGACGCCGCCAAGGTCGACGCCATGCAACGTGCCTGAAACGACCTCGATGTGCACTGCGCCGTCCAGGGCCGACAGGAGTTGGCTCTGCGATGCGCCCTGCGTGTGCAGATTGAGACTGAGTTCGGCGCGACCTTCGATATTGGGGAAGTTGAGCGCGTCCGTAAGAAAACCGCGCGCGTCGACGTCATCGAACACGAACTCATGCACCATCCGCGTCGCCATCTCTCTCGCGTCGATTTCGAAGCGGCCACGGCCCGAGCCGCCATAAAGATCGATGTTGTGCAGCGTTGCCGCGAGAAAGCCGTCGTTCAGGACGAGGTTGAGGCGAGAAGAGTCGATGCGCAGATGCTGCACCAACACAGCGTGCGTGACGAGTTCAAGGTCGGCGTTGATGGAGCGAAGACCAGACAGATCGATCGGCGCCTGACCTGCCGCGCTTTGCACATCGAGCGCGCGCGGCGCGGCTTCCACCGCGGCGATTTGAGCCGTCGGCGTGTAGGCGGCGGCGGCAGTCGGCGCCTCGCCTGCGGCAGACGCTTGGCCGGTTAGATACGGATTAAGATCGAAATCGAACAACTCCAGCCTGCCGCTCAGATAGGGCCTGCCGCCCCGTTGGGCGAGTGCGAAATCACCGCGGCCGCCGATGCGGTCGAGCGTGAAGGCCGCATTGGTGAAATTGTACAGCCCGTTGCCTACTGCGAGCCGTCCCGAGACGCGAAAGTTCTGTAGGTTCGCCTCGCCGGCTATGGGTGCTCCGGTCCAAGCGGCGAGTTGGCGCAAACTCGGGCCATGCGCTTCGACGAGTCCAGCCACCTCTCCGGACGCTGCAATTGTTTGACCTTGAAAGTTCGCGTTCAACAGTTCGCTTTGGATCTGCACCGTGAGCGGCGTCAGCTGTCCGCGCATCGCTGCGCCTGGTTGTCCGATCGTGAGCGCCAGTGTGATCGGCCGATCTGCATAGCGGATCGAGCCTTCGATGTTCATCGGCTGTTCGAGCCCTTCCAGCGCCGTGCGTAAATCGACGTCGCCGACGACCCAGCCGGCGCCGCGGCGAGCGTCGAAATAGCTCAGTTCTCCTCGGCTGATGCGAATGCTCTTCAGCGTGGTTTGCGTCGCATTGACTTGAGGTGGCGCAGGGCGCGGCGGGGCTTGAACGGGCCGCGGCGTCAGCACCCAATTGGGATGGCCTTCGGCATTCACCTCGAGGGCGATCCTCGGCGCTTGCAGCACGAGGTTTCTTACGACCACACGCCGGTCCAGCAGTGGGCGAAGCTCGACGCCCACGTCAATCTCATCAGCAGTCATGAAGGCAGCCGCCCGTCCGCCCGGCGCATTGGCGATCGTGATCTGTTCGGCCCGCAGGCCGAACACTGGCCAGAAGCTCGCGCCGGTCGCCCCCGCCACGTCAACGTCTCGGCCCGTCGCGGTCTCGATCGCGCGCTCCACTTCAGCACGCACGTCAACGCGGGAGACTAGGTAGGCCAGCGCGCCCGCGCCCAGGAGCGCCAGCGCCACGAACGCGCCGACGACAATCAGCAGCCAGCGCAAGACGCTTTTCATGCGACCTCTCCCCAATCTCGCTCGGCGCAGCCTAGCGGCTGGCGCAAGCCGCCGGAATAGCTATCTAGGGGCGCATGACCCAACCCGTACCCGTTACCGTGCTCACAGGCTTCCTAGGCGCGGGCAAGACCACGCTCCTCAACCGCATCCTGACCGAGCCCCACGGCAAGAGATACGCCGTCATTGTCAATGAGTTCGGCGAAATCGGCATCGACAACGACCTCATCGTCGACGCCGACGAAGAAGTCTTCGAGATGAACAATGGCTGTGTATGTTGCACCGTGCGCGGGGATCTGATCCGCATCATAGAAGGATTGATGAAACGCAAGGGCCGCTTCGATGCGATCCTGGTGGAAACAACAGGCCTCGCCAAGCCAGCGCCGGTGGCGCAGACCTTTTTTGTCGATGCCGATGTGCGCGCCAAGACCAAGCTGGATGCGATTGTCACCGTCGTTGACGCCAAGCACGTGCTGAAGCAGCTTGAAACTTCAGAAGAGGCGGCCGAGCAGGTCGCGTTCGCGGACGTCATTCTGCTCAATAAGGTCGATTTGGTGTCGGAAGCGGAATTGGGGGCAATTGAACGCCGGTTGCGGGCGGTGAACGCGACTGCGCGCATCTTCCGCATGAGTCGCGGCAATGTGGCGCTGGAATCAATTCTCGATCTGCATGCGTTTGATCTCGACCGCATCGTCGAGATCGATCCGCACGTCTTGCCTGGACATGATTGCGACGACGCATGCGCACACCATCACGATCATCATGGCGGCCACGATCACGACCATGATAAGCATGATCACGTCTCCGCGGCCGGTATCGGCAGCATCTCGCTGTCGACAGACAGGTTGGTTGATCCGCAGAAGCTGCTGCCATGGCTCAACGAGCTGACACAGCAGCGTGGCCCGGACATCTTGCGTCTCAAAGGCATCTTCGCTTTTCCCGACGAGCCGAAACGCTTCGTCGTGCAGGGCGTGCACATGATCGTCGAAGGGGATACGCAACGGGATTGGCGCGAGGGCGAGGCGCGTACGTCGCGGCTCGTCTTCATTGGGCGCAATCTCGATCGGACTGAATTGGAGCGCGCATTCGCCGCGTGCGCGGCGTGACAGCGCAAGTGTACGAGAACGGCCGTCGCCTGGCGCTTGGTGCGAGCGTGTCGGCTGCGCACTGGATCGGGGATCACGCGCTGTTCGCGCTTGGCGACGGCGCCGTCGTCGTCGCGCAGCGCAACGGCGAACTGCGCCGCATCAATGCGCATGACGGCGCAGTGCTGAGCACGGCGATCCATCCGGACGGGAAGGGCATCGTCACAGGCGGGGACGACGGCCGAGTGGCGTGCGTCACACCAGATGGCGCGGTCGAGACACTGGCGGAGCTGCGCAAATGGGTCGATCACCTCGTTTCGAGCGGAGTGTCGAATGTAATCGTCGCCGGCGTGGGAAAGCAGGCGGTCGTGTTGCGCGGCAACCGTGAGTCCCATCGTTTCGAGTATCCGTCCAGCATCGGCGGATTAGCGCTCGACGCGAAAGGCCGCCGCCTAGCGGCAAGTCACTATAACGGCGTGAACCTTCGCTATGTGCTGACCGCCGATGATAGCGGCGCCGCGCTGAGATGGGCCGGATCCCATCTCGCGATCACAATCTCGCCCGACGGTCTCTTCGTCCTCACAGGGATGCAGGAGAACGCGCTGCATGGTTGGCGCTTGCCGGAAAAGACTGATTTGCGCATGGATGGTTATCCGGCCAAGACGAAGAGTTTCTCCTGGGACAAGCGGGGCCGCTGGCTCGCCACCTCGGGCGCTGGCAGCGCCATCGTGTGGCCGTTCACGGGAAAGCTCGGCCCACAGGGCAAGCAGCCGCTGCAACTGGGCGAACGCAGCGCCCTTGTGACCGCGGTTGCATTTCATCCCAACGAGGAAATCCTCGCTATCGGCTACAGCGACGGTGCGGCGATGCTCGTACGGTTCGCCGATCAATTGGGCATGGAACTGGATGAGCCCGGCGAAGGCGCGGTGACGGCGCTCGCTTGGAGCGCAAACGGAAAACACATTGTCCTCGGCGATGAAGCCGGCAGGGGCGCCATCGTGGATGTCGACTGAAGCCTACGCAGTCGGCCGTGCCGCCTGCGCCGTCAGCACCTGGTCCATCACTTTTACGACGCCGGCGATTTCATCGACGATGCGCCGTGCGCGGGCTGGATCAAGCAACGGTTTGAACAGGTCGCCGGGTTCGAAAAGATTGCCGCCTTCAACGGCGACCAAAACTTCGCCATTGTGGAAAGCGCAGCGAATGCGCTTCCCACGCAGCGCGGACTCGAGCGCGATCAAGCGCTCCAGCATCACCGGATGTAAAAGATAACGCGCCTCCACCTGATCGGTGCTCCAGACTTCGAAGGCGCGCTCGAACTCGGAAGCGACGAGGCCCACGCGTTCGAGCTTTCGCCCCTCGATCTCGCCGCCGCCGAACGCGTTGAAGATGCCCGCGTCACGGCGAACGATCGTGACACCCAAGAACTCTCGGGGAAACTGCATGCGAACGATTTGGCCGCGAAAAACGGTGGTGTAGCGGGTGCGGCCTTTGCTGTCGGTGCTGCGCTGCTCGAGGTGCGCCTCATAAAGATCGAAACGCGCGCCCTTGTGTGCGCCGGTGAAGAGGTCTTCGAAGCTGGACCTCTGATAGCTCGGCAGCAGGCGCATGGTCTTCACCCGCGCGAGCGCAGGCGGGTCAAATCCGCCGACGGAGAACTGCGCGCCCATCGCTTCAGCTATGGCTGTGCAATATTGCTGCTTGAGGCGCCTGGCGAGCCGAGACAGCGGGTAATAGGCGACAGCGAGCGCGACGACGCCGAGCACGAGGCCGGTCATGAAGCCCGGCATAGCTTCATGCGCCCAGGCGCCGACTGCGAGCGCGGTGACCACCGCCACCCCACCGCCGATCAAGGCCCGCCGCTTAAAGCTGGCGACAGCTGCCTGCCGATCATCCTCGTTGGATACGAAACAAGGCGCTATGCGCTCGGCATAGAGCCGCTGGAATGTCGCTTCATCGATCTGCGCAAGATCGAGCAATGGACTGTTGGGCGCCTGGCTCACGCGATTCTCCAGGCGGGAGGATGCGCAGGGCAAAGGCGCGGTCGCAACTTATTCCGCTGCTACCGCAAGGCTCGCCGACCTGCGAGCGCGATCGAAATCCGTGATGTAGTCGCGCGTTAAGGGCACACTGCGCCGGTCTTTGGCCAATTGAAATTGAAAGACCACAAGCGAGCCCTCGCGGAAGCCAGCTTCCGCGCCCGCAAGGTAGAATTCCCACATGCGGCAGAAGCGCTCGTCATAGAGCGCGCGGGCCCCCTCGCGATGCTCGGCGAATCGTTGCCTCCATTGCCGCAGCGTTTCGGCATAGTGCAGCCGGAGTATTTCGACGTCGGTGAGGAACAGCCCTGACCGTTCGACGGCCGGCGTGATTTGCGAGAGTGAGGGCAGCGTGCCGCCCGGAAAAATGTACTTCTCGATCCAGGGATTTCCGATCGAGGGCCCATCGACGAGGCCGATCGTGTGCAGCACTGCGACGCCATCGTCCGTCAGCAGACGTCTGATCGTATCAAAGAACGTTTGATAATGCGCGGGCCCCACATGCTCGAACATGCCGACAGAAACGATGCGATCGAAGCGGCCTTGAACGTCGCGATAATCCTGCAATGCAAAGCGAACGCTGTCTGCGAGCCGAGCCTCGGCGGCGCGATTCTGTGACTCCGCAAATTGCTCCATTGAGAGAGTGACCCCCGTCACCGAGACGCCGTGTTCTTGCGCAAGCGTTAGCGCAAGGCCGCCCCAGCCGGAGCCGATGTCGAGTACGTGTTGTCCGGGTGCGAGCAGGAGTTTTGCGGCGAGATGTCTCTTCTTGGCGATTTGCGCCGCTTCGAGGCTCATGCCGGCTTCCGGAAAATAGGCGCAGGAATACTGACGGTCCGGGTCAAGGAAGAGACGGTAGAGATCTCCGGAGAGATCATAGTGATGGGCGACATTGCGTCGGGCGGTGCGGCGGCTATTGCGATGCATCCGGCGCAGCCAGTCGCTGGCGCGGCGCCGTCGCCCGCTCTTGAACAGATTGCGGGTGGCGAGTGCGAGGAAATCGTAAAGTGAGCCGCGCTCGATGGTCAGGGTCCCGTCCATATAGGCTTCGCCGACCGCAAGAGCGGGGTTGCGCGCGATGCGAGCCAGCGTGCCATAATCATGGATATGCACGAGGACCGGCGGCTGGCTCTCCGCAACCCCGATGCTGATGATCTTCCCATCTGGTCCGCGTACCGAAAGCGCGCCTTCTTTGATGACAGAGGCCAACAGGCGACGCAGCATGGAGTCCCTCCTGAGGTGGAGAGGACAACGCACCACGAGCAGGTCAGGTTCCCGACAACGCCCGCAGACCCTGGTCAACGGAGACGGCTGGCCGATATCCGAGTTCCGTCCGCGCCTTATCATCCTTGAGGACGCTGTCCCGCGACATGATCATAGCGCCAAAGCGCGTGAGCGGCGGTTCGCCTTTGAGCGAGAAGGTGCGCCAAGCCCCTTCGGCGACGGCGGCCATGGCGTCGGCGAACCAGGATGGAACGCTTTTATCAGGCAGGGTGATGTGCTGCGTCGCCGCCAGCGCGCCGATCATGTCGCGCATCGAGCGTACGCCGTCATCCAGAATGAAACATGCCTCGCCACCGCGCCCTTTGATCAGCGCAAGCTCGATAGCATGGACAAGGTTTTGAATGTGGGTGGTAGAGGTTTGCGCGCGGCCGCCATCGATCCACCTCCATTGCCCCGATCGCGCCATGTGCCGGATCGCTGGCAGCAGCGTGGTGTCGCCCGGCCCCCAGATAAAACGTGGGCGCAGGATGATGGTTGTGAACGCGGAGGTGTTCGCGTCGCGCACTAGCATTTCCGCCTGCGCTTTGGTAGCGGCGTATGGGTAAGGCGAGCGCAGCGCCAGAGCGTAACTCTCATCGGCGCCGCGCAGATGTTGGCCGCGCCAAAGAACGCTTTCGGTGCTGATGTGGATGAACCGCGCGGCCCCCGCTTCGCGCGCCGCGATCAGCATTCGCGCCGTGCCATCGACATTGAAGCGCTTCCAGGCGTCCTTTGGTCCCCATTGTTCGACATAGGCGGCGCAGTGGAGGATCGCGTCGGCTTGCCCGACGTGCGCGGCTGTCACGTCTTCGAGATTGCTGCGCACCGGTGTTGCACCGAGCGCGCGGATCGCGCTGTCGGACTTCTCGGAGCGGGACATCGCCCGCACATCGTGTCCGGCCGCAACAAGTTTCTTCGTCGCAGCGCCGCCGACAAATCCTGAAGCGCCAGTTACGAAGATGCGCATCAAGCCGCCCCTTTGATCTGTTCCAGCGCATGCTTCAACTTGGCCATGGATGCGGCGGCGTCGCCGCGACGCTCGCGTAATTCCTCCACCACCTCATCCGGCGCCTTGGCGATGAATTGCGCATTGCCCAGCTTGCCGTCCATCTTGCCGATCTCGCTCTCGAGCTTGGCGATCTCTTTGGCGAGCCGGCTGGCTTCGACGGGCAGATCGACCACTCCCCGCAAGGGCAGCGCGACCGTCGCGCCATTGAGCACGAACGTGACTGAGCCCTTGGGCGCCGTCTCGGCGCTGGTGGAGTATTCGAGTCGGGCCAGTCGATCGATCAGTCCCTGATAGCGTTCGAGCCGGGCGTTGATGGCTTCCTCGGCGCCGATCAGCAGCAGCGGAATCTTAGCCCCCGCCGGCACGTTGAGTTCGGCGCGGGTCGAGCGCGTCTCCTCGATTAGACGCACCATCCAGTCGATTTCGGCTTCGGCCGCATCATCGATCAGGTTGGTGGGCAGGTCCGGCCAGGTTTCGGTGATCAGCATGCCGCTGCGCTTGGCGCCGAAATCACCGAGCCTTGTCCACAACTCTTCCGTGAGGAACGGCATGAACGGGTGCAAGAGGATCAGGATCTGATCGAGCACCCAAGCCGCAGTGCGCCGCGTTTCTGTCTTCGCCGCTTCATCTTCGCCGTTCAGCAGCGGTTTGATGAACTCGAGGTACCAGTCGCAATAGATGTTCCAGACGAACCGGTAGAGGACGCCCGCCGCCTCGTTGAAGCGACGCGCCTCCAACTCTCGCGTCACGGCCGCAGCAGCCTTTGCTGTCTCGCCTACGATCCATCTGTTGACCGTCTGATCGGGCGAGCGCGGGTCGTACGCGTCCCACACTGCGCACTCGTTCATTTGCGCGAAGCGCGCAGCGTTCCACAACTTGGTGCCGAAGTTACGATAACCTTCGATGCGCTGTTCGCTGAGCTTGATGTCACGCCCCTGCGCCGCCATCGCCGCGAGCGTGAAGCGCAGAGCGTCGGCGCCGAACTTGTCTATCAAGTCCAGCGGGTCCATCGTGTTGCCCTTGGATTTGGACATCTTCTGACCCTTGGCGTCGCGCACCAGGGCGTGAATGTACACCTCGGAGAATGGGACCTCCTTCATGAAGTGGAGGCCCATCATCATCATGCGCGCGACCCAGAAGAAGATGATGTCGTGCGCTGTCACCAGTATTGAGGTCGGGTAAAACTTCTTCAGCTCCGCTGTCTTGGCCGGCCAGCCGAGCGTGGAGAAGGGCCACAGCGCCGAGGAGAACCAGGTGTCCAGCACGTCCTCGTCCTGGCGCAGAACAACGTCCTTGCCGTAATGCTTGCGCGCCGCGCTCTTGGCTGCGTCTGCACTTTCGTCAACGAACACCTGCCCATCCGGTCCGTACCATGCGGGAATCCTGTGGCCCCACCAAAGCTGGCGCGAAATGCACCAGGGCTCGATGTTTCGCATCCATTGGAAGTAGGTCTTCGTCCAAGCATCCGGCACGAATTGCGTTTTGCCCGTCTCGACAGCCTCGATCGCCTTCTTGGCCAGTTCGCCCGCGTTGACGTACCATTGATCCGTCAACATCGGCTCGATCACAACGTTCGAACGATCGCCAAACGGCTGCATGATCTTCTTGTCTTCGACGCGTTCCAGCAGGCCGAGGGCGTCGATGTCAGCGACAATCTGTTTGCGCGCCTCGAAGCGGTCTAAACCGCGATATTTTGCCGGCACGTGTGCGGCGTCGGCCATGCGGCCCTTGGCATCCATCAACACGTAGAGCGGAATATCGTGTGCGCGAGCGACCCTGTAATCATTGAAGTCGTGGGCGCCGGTGATCTTCACCGCACCGGAGCCGAAATTGGGATCAGGGTATTCGTCGGCGATGATCGGAATGTAGCGATCGGCGAGCGGCAAGAGCACGCGCTTGCCGACTATGCCGGTGTAACGCTTATCGCTCGGATGCACGGCTACAGCGCCGTCACCCAACATGGTTTCCGGACGCGTCGTGGCGATGGCGATGTAGTTGCGGGTTTCCCACTCCGTCGCATTGCCGTCCGCATCGTAGGCAGTCGGAAACTGGTAGGTTTCACCGTTCTCGAGCGGATACTTGAAATGCCAGAAGTGGCCGTTCACTTCTCGATTTTCGACTTCCAAATCCGAGATCGCGGTTTCGAAGTGCGGGTCCCAGTTCACTAGACGTTTGTCTTTGTAGATCAGCCCTTCCCGGTGGAGCTGAACGAACACCTTCAGCACCGCCGCCGACAGGCCTTCGTCCATCGTGAATCGCTCGCGCGACCAATCGCACGATGCGCCGAGGCGGCGCAGCTGATTGAGGATCGCGCCCCCGCTTTCTTCCTTCCATGCCCAGACACGCTTCACGAATGCTTCGCGGCCCAGGGAGCGGCGGTCCTCATTGGCGCCCGCTTGCGAGAGCTGACGCTCGACCACCATTTGCGTCGCGATGCCGGCATGATCGGTGCCGGGTTGCCACAGCACGCTCTTGCCGCGCAGGCGCTCGAAGCGGACCAAGACGTCCTGCAACGTATTGTTGAGCGCATGACCAATGTGCAGCGAGCCGGTTACGTTTGGCGGCGGGATCACGATGCAGAATGGCTCAGCCTTCGGATCAGCTTTTGGCTGGAATGCGCCAGACTCTTCCCATGCCTTTGACCAGCGGGGCTCTACTTCCTTCGGATTGAACGTCGTCTCGATCATGCGAGAGGCTATAGCAGGCCCTCATGCTGCAATGCGAGAGGGCCAGCAAAAGCCAGAACGGCTAACCGGCTGATCGATCGCCGCCTATCCTATCTGCGTGCAGGCGGGACTTACCGCGCCAGTCGCGCGATCCGTTCCAGTTCCGCCTCGACGCGGGCTTCAACGATCGCGGGAAGGTTCTGATCGAGCCATTCCTTCAGCATCGGCTTCAACAGTTCGCGCACGACGCCTTCCACGGTCTGACCGGGCGTGTCGGCGATGCGCAGTGTGCCCGCGAGCCGGGCCATGGCGCCTGCTGCCGCGCTCGCGGTCGGCGGCGAGAGGATGGTCTCGATTGTCGGCTCGATCGCTGCTTTGACGGGCGCCGGCGCGGGGGGCGCGGCGACGGGAGCAGGTGGCGGCGCCTCTTGGGCTACAACGTGTTCAACCGCCTCGAATACGATATCGTCCTCAATCGTGGGCGGAGGCGGCGCAGGGGCTTCCGTTTGCGTCAGATCGAGCACAGGCTCGGCAGGCGCCTGCTCCTCTTCAGAGATGATCCGGCGGATCGACGCCAGAATCTCTTCCATGGAAGGTTCGGCCTGCGGGTCTTGGAGCGCCATCTTCAGCCTCGCGAGATTCGAGAATTCATTCGTTCGACTCAGAGTCTATTGCGCGCGCCGATTCCCGTCCATGGACGCAAAGCGCGCGCACGCAGCTCTGAATCATCTTCGCGCATGCTGAGTGCGGAGCGATAAAGGATCGTTAATAGAGGTTGGGAACTTCCAACGTTCCGGTTTGCGAACGTGACTTCAGAATGCGAAGACGCGCGGCTTGATCAGGCCAGGCGCAATCGGGGGAAACGCGTCAAACTCGATCCGAAATGCCACGGCCCCTTCGC
This sequence comes from uncultured Terricaulis sp., assembly GCA_964402795.1. Classification (GTDB taxonomy): domain Bacteria; phylum Pseudomonadota; class Alphaproteobacteria; order Caulobacterales; family Aquidulcibacteraceae; genus Vitreimonas. The sequence goes on from CAYODX010000005.1 coordinate 12,702, forward strand.
TGCGCGTGTAGATTCTTGCGGATCCCGCTGCGCCGCTTCTGACGATGACGCCGAGCCGGCCTCCCGGCGCGAGCTGGTTGAGCCATGCGTCCGGAACGAATTCGGCCGCTCCATTCAGCATGATGACGTCGTAAGGCGCGTCATCCTTCCAGCCCTCCACCGCGGAGGTGGAAACCGTCTTCACGTTCGTAATCGCGCAGGATTCCAGCGCCGCGCGCGCTGCGAACGACAGTTCGGGATCGGGATCGAGCGCGATCACTTCTCGGCAGCAGTGCGAGAGTACTGCCGCGCCGTACCCTGTTGCTCCGGCGATCTCCAGCGCTCGCTCATGGGGCTGAGGATCGAGCGCCTGGATCAGCTTCGCTAAATCTCGCGGACGCATGAGATAACGGCCGGGCGCCACTTCCGGTTCAAAATCGGCGTAAGCGAGCGCTCGCTTGTGCGCCGGCGCGAACCGTTCGCGCGGCAGTGTGCGCATGGCCCGCTGAATGCGGACGTCGGTCACGTCCGCCGTGCGGACTTGACTTTCCACCATGATGTCGCGCGTCCGGGCCAAATCCATCTGCCGCTTCTCCTCGGGTGCGGGGTTAAGCCGACGCTTGGTTCGTGGCAAGCAGTCGGCTTGCCGCGGAACCGTGTCCCGCCTTGACCGCACTGGCCACACGCGCCTAGGACAGCCGTCCGCGCGACGGCCTCGTGGCGGAGTGGTGACGCAGCGGACTGCAAATCCGTGCACCCCGGTTCGATTCCGGGCGAGGCCTCCAACATCTGCAAATTTCATCTCGCGCTACCGGCGCTCGTTCGGAACGGGCGCAATCGAGGCCGCGTTCCTTCTGCAGCGGCGGGGAGCATTTCTGCGCGAGGAGTCAACAGATGGCGGATCGGCATTCCGATTATGAATCCCATGGCCGCAACGGAGCGCGCCGTTGGGGCGATGAGCGCATGCACGGTCGCGGCGATGATCGCATGCGGCGCATGTCAGACGAAAACGAGTACGGCCGTGATGATGACGAGCGGCAGGGTTTCGGGGGTTATGGCGGCGGCTACGGCCAGGGCATGAGCGGCCAAACTTATGGCGGCGGGTATCGCAGCCGTGAGGACTGGGAGCGCGATTACGGCGCTCGCCGCTATGGCCAAAGCGGCCAGGGCGGCTTCGGTCAAGGGCGCTATGCACAGGGTGGCGCTGGAGGTGGTTACGGAGGCGACTGGGGCGGTGGCGCCAACCAGGGCCACGGTCAATCGTATGGGCAACCAGGCGGCTATGGCGGTTCGGCCGGCTACTCAGGTCGAACCGAGTACGGGCAAGGCCAAGGCCAATATGGTCAAAGTCACTTCGGCCAAGGCGGCCAAGGCTATTACGGCTCAGGCCAGTACGGCAGAGAAAGTCCAACGTCCCATGACCTCCATGGCCAAGGAGGGGGCGGCATGGGTCAGACCAGCTATGGGCCAGGCAGTCAGGGTCGTATGGGCAATCAATCCTTCGGCCAAGGCAGCCGCGACCAGGGTGTGCAAGGCGGCTACGCCTCATCGAATTGGGGCGGCGGACAGAGCGGCGGTTCGTTCGGCCAGCAGTCTCACGGTCAAGGCGCGCAGGGCAGCCAAAGTATGTATGGCCAGAGCGGCGGCCAGGGCTGGGGCCACTCAGGGGGCCAGGCCTGGGGACAATCCGGAGGTCAAACCGGACGCCACAAGGGACGCGGGCCGAAAAGCTACACGCGCTCTGATGACCGCATACGCGAGGATGTAAATGATCGTTTGACCGACGAACCAGAGATCGACGCCAGAGAAATCGAGGTGAAGGTCAATGGCGGCGAGGTGACGCTCTCCGGCACGGTCGACAGCCGCGAAGCCAAGCGTCGCGCCGAGGATGTTGTCGAGGCGATCTCAGGCGTCAAGCACGTCCAGAACAATCTGCGCATTCAGGACAGTCAGGGCCAATCGAACGAAGAAGATGCGCCGCGTTCGACTCGTCAGGGCAAGAGCGGAGGCGACACCGGCAGGCCCGACAAAATGCAATAACCACGATTTTCAAGGAATTGGCAAAGTAGGTGAAGACACGTTTGCCATTAACCTCGCTTTAACCGGTTAGTGCGATCTTACACCTTGTCTTCCCTTGGAGACACCCCACCATACCCAACGCCTTCGAGGGCCCCGCAAGGGGCCCTCGTTTTCCTTTGGGGATGGCGCCAATCGGGACTTTCCCCGTGGCGCCGAACTTGATAGAGACCGCGCGCGCAGCGGTTCGTTGCGCCGAAGTGTTCCTCGGTAGCTCAGTGGTAGAGCAACCGGCTGTTAACCGGTTGGTCGTAGGTTCGAATCCTACCCGAGGAGCCATCTCAGCCCTGCGGACCCCTCTCACATCTCTCGCTGCAGGCATGGCGCACGAAGCGCGATGCAACTCCGCGCCGCCTGGTTCGTTGCTGCAAAGCGCGCATGGGCGCTCAAGGAGATTGCGATGGGCCTCTTCAATTTCGGACTCAATCATGGCCGTCCGCCGCGGACGCCGATCCAGGCGGGCGCCGAGCAGGCAAATGCGCAGGAGATAGCGCAGATGCTGCGCGATCTCGGCATCACCATCGAACAGGGCAAGATCAGCGTGCGCGGGACTGCCGTAACCGTGACTGGAACCGCAAGCGACCAAGCAGAAAAGGAAAAAGCGGTGCTGGTGATCGGCAACACCAAAGGGGTCTCGCAGGTCAACGACCAGATCACTGTGGCGACGCCTGCGCCACAATCGCAATTTTACGAGGTAAAGAGCGGCGACACACTCTCGAAGATCGCCAAACAATTCTATGGCGACGCGAATAAGTACGATCTGATTTTCCGCGCTAATCAACCGCTGATCAAAGACCCGGACGAGATTTATCCCGGTCAGACACTCCGCATCCCCGCTCAGGCGCATTGAGTGGCGAAGAAGAGAGCCCGTGTCCCGAAGCGGATCGCAGGCGTGAAGATATCAAAACGGGCACGAAAGAGGTTGCGTCCCCTCGCGCAATTTCTCGCAAGCGAGTTCGGCGAGCAGATTGTGAGTGATGTCCTGATCGCGACGGCGATTGCGTTGGCGCGCACGAACACAATGCGACAGGCGTTCGAAGACGCTGGCAAGGCGGCCAAGAAGAGCGGCGAGGGCCTGCATGGTCTGGTCACACATCTGCTCGGAGCAGCCTTGCTGCCTGTGCTTGCCGCCCCGCGTGTCGATCTGCCTGACGACGAACGCACCGAGGCCCTGCATTGAAGCGCGCGGAACCGCTATTTTTTCGCGCCGTTGCCCTGGTCGGAGGATCAAATGGCGAAGAAGTCAAAGCGCGTGAAGCGAGTACTTGGAGTCAGAGTTCCAAAGCCGATCGGCCGTGTGTTGGCTAGTCCTGCCGGGCGGCTGCTCATTGCAGGCGCGGCGACTGCAGGCGTCGTCGCAATCGCTCGTGATCCGCGAGCGAGAGCAGCGGCGACGGCGGCGATAAGCGAACTCTCCAGAATCAGTCAGTCCGCCGGAATGGCTGCAGCAGGTATCGTAAGAGCCGCCGCGACTCCGTTGGTTGCGCAAGTTCAACCGCCCTCTGCTGGAAGGAAGCGAAAGAAGCTGCGCAAGAACGGAAGTGCGCGCATGCAGCAAGATGAAGCGGAGCGTGCATGAATGCGCTCGTGCGAAAGCGCATAGTCAAGAGCGAGACTAGAACCAAAGAATGCGTCGCCAGTGTTCAATCTGTCAGTGACAGCTGCGGGACGCCGTATTGGTTGAGTACGCGCTGGATTTCAGGTGTTGCAGCAATCAGAGCGCGATTGATCTCGCCGCGCAACGCGGCATCGCTGCGCCGTACGCCCATCGAGATCTCGAATGTCATAGGCAACCCTGGAGGATCGACCGCTGGTTCCACTGGCGCCAGCGCAAGCGGTGTCATCGCGTGCTGGGAGAAATAACCGGCCAGCGGTCCCCACACGATGGCGACGTCAATTGCGCCGCCTTCCACTGCCCGAAGGATCGGGGCCTGTGGCGTATCCGTGCTGTAGTCTCCATAAATCATGTAGCCCCGCACGTTGGCTATGCGACCGCGGCGCGCCAGCGCATGCGCGGGCGGTGTGTTGGAAAAATCATCGCCCACCATTTGCACGCCGATGATGAGGTCGCCGAGACGCCGGTCGTCCAAACTGGACAGGGCGAGAGGACGATCTGCGCGCCAGACGAAGACATAGCTCGAGCGATAATAGGGGCGTGTCGTCAGCACTGTTTCCAGATTGGAGGCGACGCCGGGCAGCACATCACACTGGCCGCCGTTAAGCGCTTCGCGCACGTAGCCCCGACGTTGGGCCCGCCACACGTACTCGACGTCCGCGCCCATTTCCGACGCCACGAGTTCGATAATCCGGTTTTCGAAGCCGGCACGCGCCGCATTTGAATAGGGTAGATTGTTGGGGTCGGCGCACACGCGCAGAACGCGCGCCGTGGCGGGCGCGGCCGCTGCTCCCAGGCACCACGCCGCCAGCACCAGAAGCGCCTTTAAGGTCCGACAACGACGTCCCACGGCTTCCCTCCGGTTGAGACGGACGCCACAATGGCGTTGCGTGCAAGATCGATGACGGAAATATCGCCGCTCAAGCCATTAGCGCTGTAGAGGCGCTGCTCGTCTGGCGAGAGCGCGATGTTCCAGGCGCGATTGCCTACGTCAAAGAAGCGTATGATGCGCATGTTAGCCGGATCGACCTCCGCCACGCGCGAGGCGCGACCGAGGCCAATGAAGGCGCGCCTGTAGTCCCGCGTGAAGGCGATGCCTACCGGCTGCACGATGGGTTCCTCTGGAAGAGCGGCGGCGATATCGATGGTGTCGACGATTCGCCGATCGGCTGCGTCGATCACGTACACCGCGCCGCGCACCTCGGTGCTAGCCCAGAGCCTTGCCCCATCCGGCGAAAAGCGCACCACGCGAGGGCGTGCGCCGACGATAATGGTAGCGGTGTTCTGACCGCTTTGTGGATCGATCAAATGCACGGTATTCGCGGTCTCGGAAGTCGCAGCGGTGATGCGGCCGTCGGGGCTGAAGGCGGTGCCCTCCGGCTCCGCGCCAACCGGCGTTTGGTGCAGAACGTGTCTTTGACGAATCCCAATGATCGAGACAAGCGCATCGTCCTCGTTGGCGACAACGATACGCGAGCCATCTGGGCTGAGCGCAAAGGTTTCAGGGTCGGGGCCCGACGGCAATGACCCTGTGACGCGCCTGGTGGCGAGATCGACGATGTCGATGCGGTTGGCGTCACCGCAGGCGACGTAGAGCGTCCGCTGATCGTGGCTTATGCCCAGCCCGCGCGGCCGAGCGCCGACTGCGATACGCGCGACCACTTGGAGGCTTTCTCCGTCGATGACGTGAACCACATCGGCTTCTTCGTCAGACACGTAGATTGTTTCGGCTCGCGCTGCAGCGGCGGAGAAGAGGGAAACAAGGAGAGCGCACAGGAGGCGTCTCACCGCATTCTCTCCATCATGTCCTGTGAGCGGAGCAGCGGTGCGAGCAGTCCCAGCGCCGCGCCTGCGTGAACAAAGCCCCCAGGGGCCCACATCAGAACGCCGGCGAGTTGTTGATCTTGTGCGGCTGTGAGTCCCTGAGGTGTCATGCCGAGGGCTGCGTAGGGCGCGTACCACGGGCTCAGCGAAATCGCCATCAGTGCGCCCAGCGCGCCACTCACGATAGACGTTGCGAATAGACACAGCGCGCGAAGCCCCGCATCTCGACGTCGATCGAACATGGCCGTCCAGAATATCAATGCGGTGACGAAGAAGGACAGGTGCTGAAGGTCGTGCCAGAGCGGATCAGCGAGCGCGCGATCGAACAGCGCTGGCGCGTGCCATAACCACAGCGCCGCCGCCTGCAGAACGGTCGCCGACAGCGGGTTGAGGAGCGCCTGCCAAAAGGGGCGCGTGCGCGCGATGCTTCGGCCGATCCAGCTCCGCCACGGCGGCGCGAACCCCCACAAGAAGGTAGGCCCTGCGTGCGAGAGCGCCAATAGCGGGGCCGCCACCATCATGATGATCTCATGTTCGATCATGTGCGCTGTGAACGAGCGCTCGCCGGCCTCGTGCAACGGTGAGGTCAGGGTGAAAAAAAGAATAACCCATCCCAGCAGGAACCATCCGGCATGGCGCCTCAGCGACTGAGCGGCTGTACGCGTGCGCGCAAGCCGGCGAATGTGACCAAGAGCAAAAAAGGCAAGCGCCACGCCGAGCGGGGCGACGAATAGAGGCGAGAAGGTCCAGCCGAAATCTTCTTGCGGATCGAAACCGTGCGCGCGCGCGAGTGTAGGCGTCCACAAGACCGCCAGTGCGATGATCAAGGCGCGCATGTGGGCGCAAGTCCGCTAGCTATCGTTTGGAGGATGAGCGCGAACGTGAAGAGAGCCCCGCCCGCTGCGCTGATCCAGGCTGTAAAACGCCGCGTCTCCTGCGGCTGAGGCGGATTGGCGATTGGTCGTGTGCTGGCGTACGAAATCCAGGTAGCCGCGGCGGCGCCGGCGATGCAAACGGCGCCGATGCCGATGCCAATCCAGCGCGCATCTTGCGTGCAGTGCCAGTAGGCCGCATCGGAGCCGAGCTGATGGTGCAGCGCCCAAAGCACGGGCCCGGCGATCAGGCCGCTCCACGGAGCGAGACTGGATGCAGTATGCTGTTTGTTCATGGCGGCCATCGCGGCGCCCAGTAGATGAGCAGGTAGGTCGGCAGCCACAGCAGGACGACAAACAACCAATAGCCGGAATTGTCATCCGCGTGAGAGAAGCGCTCGGGCGGCGTGGGGTGGGTGTAGAAGAAGACCGTGAGCACGATCGTGTCGATGAGATCTGTGACAATGTGAGCGGTGTGAGCCACCATCAAAGCCCACACTATCGAGCCATAGGCGTCCTGATCCCAACGGGTGTTGAGATGCGCAAGCTCGAAACCGCGAATGATCATGAGAAGTACGCCCAGCAGCGACATAATGATCAGCCAGCGTAGTGTGGCCTGATAATCGCGGCGGCGCGCTGCGGACTCCAGCGCCCTGTTCGGAATCTGGCTGAGCAGCATCACGATGGTGAAGAGCGCGCCGTAGGCGAGGTCGGGTGATGGCGAGTCGAGCGGCCATCGTCTCGCTTGCGTCATCAAGTAGAGATAGGCGCCCCAAAAGATAACGAAGGCCATGCCCTCGGCGAGCATGAAGCCGAGCAACCCCCATCCCCATAAGCTCTTGTAGCCAAAACCATAGGCCTTGATGCGCGAAAGATCGCCGATGATGCGCGGGGATTTCACCGTGTCACCGCCTTCACTGCTTGCTCGTCGGCGCCCGCAGCGGCCATTTCTTCGCTGATCTGCTCGGTGTGCGAAGGACGGGGCCAGAACCATCCAATAAGTGCGACCGCGAGAGGGATCGAGCCCCACACCAGCGCCCATTCCCAGAAGATCGACCAGATGAAGAGGATCGTGGTGGCGATAGCGGCGATGAGAGGCCAGAGACTTGGCGGCGGCGATGCCTCGCGCGCTTCAGGCTGTGCAGAGCCCGCGCTGGTGATCAGCACTTCGCGCGTCTTCACAGCCATGCCTTGCATGACCGGCAGACCCTCGTCGCGTGCAGTCCATAACGGATCGCGGCTCTGGACGACCGGCGCATGCGAAAAGTTGTAGTGCGGCGGCGGCGACGCAACGGCCCATTCCAGCCCCGGCGCGTCCCAAGGGTTCGGTCCGGCGACCCGGCCGCGGCGCCATGAGGTCAGGGCGTTGACGACGAAGAGCAGAACGCCGGTCGCCAGCACGAGTGCGCTCAGACTGGAGAGCATATTGATGTCGCCCCAGCCGGTCTCGGCCGGATAAGTGTAAACCCGCCGCGGCATGCCGGTGAGGCCCAGAATGTGCATCGGAAAGAAAGTGAGATGAAAGCCGACGAAGACGAGCCAGAAGCTAGCTTGGCCAAGTGCTTCGTTCATCATCCGTCCGGTGAACTTCGGAAACCAATAGTGCACGACGCCGAGCAGTGGAAAGACTGCGCCGCCGATCAGCACGTAGTGGAAGTGCGCGACCACGAAATAGCTGTCATGCACTTGCAGATCGAGAGGAACGGACGCCAGCATCACGCCGGTGAGGCCGCCCAGCACTAATGTGACGATAAAACCGATGACGTAAAGCATCGGGGTCGCAAACCGCACCTTGCCGTCCCACATGGTCGCGATCCAGCAAAAGATCTGCACGCCAGTGGGTAGTGCGATCGACATGCTCGCTGCGGTGTAGAAGCTGTTGCCGAGTTCAGGCAGGCCCGTCGCAAACATGTGGTGGACCCACAATCCGAATGCGAGAAAACCCGTGCCGATCAATGCCAACACCATCAGCGGATATCCGAAGATCGTGCGTCTGGCGAAGGTGCGGACAATCTCAGACACCATGCCGAGCGCCGGCACAAAAATGATATAGACTTCCGGGTGGCCGAAGAACCAGAACAGATGTTGCCATAGCAGCGGATCGCTGCCTTCGGCCTGGTTGTAAAAATGCGTGCCGATCAGGCGGTCGCTGATGAGAAAACTCGTGGCCGTCATTACGGACGGCATGGCGAAAATGATCATGAAGGCGGTTATCAGCGTGGCCCACGCGAACAGCGGAATGCGCGAGAGCGTCATGCCAGGCGCTCGCATCTTGATGATCGTGGCCACCGCTGAAACCGCAAGCGCGATGCCGGACACCTCGGAGAACGTCACCATCTGCGCCCAGAAATCCGTGCGTTTGCCCGGTGAAAATTCAGGGCCGGCTAGCGGCACATACGAGAACCATCCGGTTTCGGGGCCGACATTCATAAGAAAGGCGATCCAGATCATCACGCCGCCGGCGAGATAGACCCAGTAGGAATAGGCGCCGAGGCGGGGAAATGCGACCGAGCGAGCGCCGAGCACCAGCGGCAGCATGTAGAGCCCAATGGCTTCCATCACGGGCACGGCGAACAGAAACATCATTGTCGTGCCGTGCATCGAGAAAAGCTGATTGTAGGTGTCAGGCTCAAGCAGGCGCGAATTGGGCTGTGCGAGCTGAGCGCGCATCGCCAGTGCTGCAAGGCCTGCAAGAGCAAAGAAGACGAACGCGGTGATGATGTAACGGCGCGCGATTTCCTTGTGATCGACGGTTGCGAACCATCCCCATAGCGTGCGCGGGCGGTCCCAGGTGCGTGAGAGAGCCTGCTCCAGCGCCGGATAACGACCAATGGCCGGAGGGTGAGGATCCACAGGGCTCATTGCAGGCTCTGCAGATAATCGACGAGCGCACTCATTTCCTCGGCGCTGAGGCTCACGGCAGGCATGTTCGTTCCCGGTTTGATGGTCTGCGGATTGGCGATCCATGCAGCAAGCGCATCGCGCGTGTTCGGCAGCGCGCCCGAGGCGATATGCGGCCGAGATGCGAGGTGGGTTAGGTCGGGGCCGGTGACGCCGTAAGCGTTGGCGCCAGCGATGCTGTGGCAGAGCATGCAGGCGTTCTCCAGGAACACACGCTGGCCGAGTTGCTGGGAAGCCGTGGTCGGCGCGCGCGCGGGGGCAAGCGAACGGGCGCGCCATGCCTCGAATTGCGCCGGAGACTCCACGACAACCTGGAGCGCCATGTTCGCGTGCTGTAAGCCGCAGAATTCGGCGCATTGCGCGCGATAAACGCCCTCTCGCCGTGGGGTAATGACGAGGGTGTTGGTCCGGCCGGGGATGAGGTCGCGTTTGCCGGCTAGGTTGGGGATCCAGAGCGAGTGGATGACGTCGTTTGCCTGCAACTCTATTTGCGCCGGACGATTAACCGGGAGATGAATTTCATTCGCGGTGCGCAACAGCTGATCTGGAGATAGTCCGGGATATTCGACTGCCCACCACCATTGATTGGCGGTGACGCGAACATGCAACGGATCAGGCGCGTTTCGTGCAAGCGCCGCGTCTATGAGGAAGCTCGTGACTGAAAGGCCGATGAGCCCAGCTACAATGAGCGCGATCCAAGCGCCGAGGCCTCGTTCAAGCGCCCTTTCGTTAGGCGTGTGTCCGCTCGCCGGCGCGGTGCTTGCGACTCGGCGGGCGCGAACGAGAGCCCAAGCGAGAAAAAGCAGCACCAGTACGTACATGAAACCGCACACGATCAGCATCGTGCGCCAGATCACATCGATTTCTTGCGCTTGTTCTCCCGCAGGGTCGAGCATGGTTTGACGGCCGACGCATGCGGCGAGCGCGAGCGCCAAGCCGACTAGTATGAGCTTGCGTGTCATGGGGCGCGATCCTTGCCTGCAGGCTCGGGATCGGCGTTATTGAGCGGCGGGGTCGAACGGATGCGGTCAGCGCGGCTCGGCACGGCAAACTGGTCAGCCCCGCCCGAGAGCGCACGCACGTAAGCGGCAATCTGCCAGATCTGCTCTTCCGGAATCCTGTCGCCGAACGCGGGCATGCCATTGGGGCGCCCGTCGTCTATCGTGCGATAAATCTCTTCAATACGGCCGCCGTAGCGCCAATCCGCATCCATGAGGGGCGGCCCCATGCCGCCGCCTCCATTGGCATGACAGCCCGAGCAATTGAACCACCGGAAATAGCGCTGACCTTGATTGATCGCGTAGGCGTTACCTTCATAAAACGCGCCGCGCGGATCGCGCGGACCATTGGACTGCTGCGAGACGAGACGTGGCGGTTCGACCTTCGCAGGATGCTGGGTGGTGGGCCTCGCCTCACGTTGACATGCGACGACGAGGGCAAGCCCGAGCAGCGCCACGAGTGCAATGCGATCACCGCAGTGCGAAAACATAGAGCGATCCGCCCGCTGCTGTATGGTGAGGGAGGTCACGCATGGCCCCGACGAAGCCGAGTGCGCCGGTCGGATCGCGTGGGTCGAGTCCGCCAGAGACAATCGCGCCGGCCCACCCCCCGACGCCGGAAAGAACCGCAACATATTGGCGTCCGTCTGGACCGCGATAGCTCACCGGCTGGCCGATGATGCCGCTCTCAGTGCGGAAGCGCCAAAGTTCGCGCCCGTCGCGCGCGTCGACAGCTTTGAACCAGCCCTCCATCGTTCCATAGAAGATTACATCGCCAGCAGTGGCGACGGCGCCGCTCCAAAGCGGGAAGTTTTCGCGAACGGTCCAGACTGGTCGGCGCCGCACCGGATCCCACGCGGTCAGTTCGCCCCGATGTCCGCCCGGCCCGGCATACATGCGGACCTCGGCCCCAAGATACGGCGTGCCAGCGATGTAGTTCACTTCCGAACTCATCCAATCCATGCAGAGATTAGCGTGCGGGATGTAGATGAAGCCGGTGCGCGGTGAGAAAGCAGATGGATTCCAATCCTTCGCGCCAGACGCATTCGGGCAGATGTTGCGTACAACGCGTCCTTCACGCGGTTCGGTCGCAGGGTTCGCGCGCAATCGTCCCGTGCGCAGATCAACGCCGCGACTCGATGTGATGTACGCATACGGGTCGGCGGACAGCACCTCTCCGGTGACGCGGTCGATCACATAGATGTAGCCATTGCGTTCGGGACGAACGAGCACGCGCCGGTTACGTCCCTGCACTGGCATGTCGAGCAGAATTTGCTCGTTGATGCCGTCATAATCGTGCAGGTCGTGCGGTGAGAATTGATAAAACCACCGCGCCTGACCTGTATCCGGATCGCGGGCGAAGATGCCGGAGGTCCATTTGTTGTCGCCGGGACGCTGCGCCGGATTCCAGGGGCCGGGATTTCCCGTGCCATAGTAGATGAGGTCGAGATCAGGATCATACGAGATCCACCCCCACACAGTGCCGCCGCCGATGCGCCACGCTTCCGGTGGCCAGGTGCGGACGCCTAGGTCGCGGCCGCGATCCATCGCGTAGTACGGGCGGAACTCGGGCCCAATCAAAACGTCTCTGTCGGGACCAGTGCTGTAGGCGCGCCAAAGCAGCCGTCCCGTGGCGGCCTCAAGCGCGCTCAGCCAGCCGCGTACGCCAAGTTCGCCTCCTGCATTGCCCACGAGCACCCGCCCGCGAACCACGAGCGGCGCCATTGTCATCGTCTCGCCGCGGTTGATATCGCCAAGCCTTGTGCGCCAGAGTTCGCGGCCTGTTGCTGCGTCGAGTGCGATCGTGAAATTATCAAGCGTGTTGAAAAAGAGCCGCCCGTCGTCGTAGGCGGCGCCGCGATTGACGAGATCGCAGCAGGCGACGCCTTGCGCCGCACTTGACGGACGCGGGTCATAGCGCCATTTGATCGCGCCGTTCCTGCGCAGATCGAGTGCGTACACCGTGTTCGGATACGCGGAGACGATGTACATCGTGTCGCCAATAACAAGAGGCGCAGCTTCTTGGCCGCGGTCGATTCCCAAATCGAAGGTAAAGGCGACGCGCAGACGGGAGACGTTGCTGGTGTCGATGTCTGCAAGCTCGCTGAACCGCGTTGAGGCGTAGTTGCGCGCCGGCATGGTCCATTGACCGGCAGGAGCAGCGCCAGCGGCAGCGGGAACGGTGGCGCGCTGGGCCAGGGCGGGCGAAGCTGGGAGGCTGACCCCGAGCGCAATCGCAGCCAGGGCCTGAAGCAGCCGGCTCATGCGTCTTGGAGCATGTTCATTGTTCCTCCCGGTGCTGTAACGTGCCGGTAAGGGTCCGGTTCCGCACAGGGGCGGCGTTCATTCGGGAGCTTCGCGTAAGCCTCTCTTAACCGCGTGATGGCAGGGTTAGGCCCTGCCGAGGAGCCATTTTCCTTTCCTCATCTGGTTGGATTTTTTCTAAGCCCGCGCCGGCCTGTCGCCCGCGGGCTTTGTTTTGCGCAGCGTCAGCCAGCGCGGGCGCGTATCGTCGGCGGGGCGATGAGGTTCAGCGCCTTGAAAAAGAAGACGCCGGCCAAGCGCATCAGGCCCCAGTGCTGACGGATGATTCCGAACGGACTGAGGACGCGGACCATATCCTGGAACATGGTCCATTCCTGCTTTGCGCCGTCACGTTTGGAGCCAACCTTCTCGCCCTTTGGCGTGTGAAATACCTCGCGCCAGTCGACGACGCTCACCCGCAACTTTTGCGCAATAATAAGTTCGTTAATGAAGACTTCGCCGCCCCAGCGCGGCAGGCGCGACATCTCTTCGAGCGCTCCATTGAACAAACTGCGCGGCAGAACCCGCTCGCCAGAGATGAAATCGATGCCCAGCGTACGATACAGCGGCAGGGTGTCGCCGCGCATGGAGATGCTGGTGTCGGCGGCGCCGGACAAAACCGGCGTAGCCAAGCGGTCGACCGCGCCGCGGCTGAGTCCTACGAGATCGGCGTCGAGGAGCATCAGATACTCACTCTTGGCCATGGCGATGCCACAGGTCAGAGCCTGCGTCTTGCCTCCGTTCGGGTTGATGGTGACAACCGTGACGCCCGCAAACGCGCGGGCCCGCGCCTCGGTTTGGTCTGTCGAACCGTCATTGATGACGATGATTTCGTTGATCAGCGGATGCCCGACTACGGCGCGTAACACGCGGCCGATGCGGTCGGCCTCGTTGTAAGCGCATATGATGCAGGAAATCGAATTCGCAGGCTGCTGCTGCGCGGCCTCTTCGATGCCGTTCCCCACCATTCCGCTCCAAGGCTGTCCCCAGGTGGCGCGGACATTAGCGGTCCATTAAGCTTCCTCCAAGAGGCGGATGAGGGGCCGTACGTCGCGGCAAGCGCGCCTGAATTCAGCCCCAATTGGCGCGTTGCGGGGGACCAGCTTGGACTACGATGTCATTATTGTCGGCGGCGGCCATAATGGCCTCGTCTGCGCCGCTTACCTCGCCAAGACCGGCCGCAAGGTATTGGTTTTGGAGCGCAGGGACGTAATCGGCGGAGCGGCTGTGACCGAGGAGTTCTACCCCGGTTTTCGCAACTCCGTTGCTTCCTACACTGTCTCGCTCCTGAGCCCAAAAGTGATCGCCGATCTGGATCTGCATCGGCATGGCTTGCGCGTCATCGAGCGGCGGGTGTCCAACTTCGTTCCTTTGTCCGATGGGCGCTGCTTTATGTCCGCGCCTGGTGTCACTCAAGCTGAAGTCGCGCGCTTCTCCCAGCGAGATGCGATGAGGCTGCCTGAATATGAGCGTCGACTCGAGGTCATCGCTGATGTCGTGCGCGCGCTCCTGCTCGAGCAGCCGCCAAATTTGGTGGAGCATGGAATTATGCGCGGCATCGACGAAGCGCTGCGCGCGGTCCATCTTGGGGGCCGGCTGAACAAGCTGGACATCACCGGCAAACGCGATTTGCTCGATCTGTTCACGAAATCCGCCGGCGAATGGCTGGATACTTGGTTTGAGAGCGATCCGATCAAGGCGCTGTTCGGCTTCGACTCCATCGTCGGCAATTTCGCCAGTCCCTATACTCCAGGCTCCGCGTACGTGCTGCTGCATCACGTATTCGGCGAGGTCAACGGCAAGAAGGGTCTGTGGGGGCACGCCATTGGCGGCATGGGCGCCATCACACAAGCCATGGCCGCCTGCTGTCGCGAACGCGGCGTAGACATTCGGACCAGCGCTGCCGTGAAGGAGATCATCGTCGAGCAGGCGGCGCACACCGCAGGCGGCGTCAGAACGAACGAAATAACGCGCGTGCGCGGCGTCGTGACTGAAGCGGGCGACAGCTTTCGCGCCAAGGCCGTAATCTCGAACCTCAATCCAAAATTGCTCTTCGAAAGACTCCTTTCGCCCGCTCACTTGCCAGAGGACTTCCGCGAAAGAATGCATCGATACAAGGTTGGATCGGGCACGTTCCGCATGAACGTCGCGCTTTCCGAGTTGCCTCGCTTTATTGCCAAACCGCAGCCAGGAGATCACCTCACCGCCGGCATCATCATCGCACCGTCGCTCGCTTACATGGACCGCGCCTACGATGACGCGCGTGCATTCGGTTGGTCACGTGAGCCAATCGTGGAGATGCTGATCCCGTCAACGCTCGATGATTCCTTGGCGCCTCCGGGCCGGCATGTTGCGAGCCTCTTCTGCCAGCACGTGCAGCCGCAGCTCTCCGGTGGGCGATCTTGGGACGATCACAAGGAGGATGTTGCAGACCTAATGATAGCAACCGTCGACAAACACGCGCCCGGGTTCGCCGCCTCGGTGCTCGGCCGGCAGGTACTGTCGCCGCTCGATTTGGAGCGCACGTTCGGATTGGTCGGTGGCGACATCATGCATGGAGCGCTCTCCCTGGATCAGCTGTTCAGCGCAAGGCCGGTGCTAGGCCACGGTGATTACCGAACGCCAATCGCCGGACTTTATATGTGTGGCGCCGGCACGCATCCGGGCGGCGGCGTCACCGGCGCTCCTGGGCACAATGCGGCCCAGGTAGTGGCGCGTGATTTCCGGCGCCGCATCCTGACTTGATCCGAATCGAAGCAGGTTGGGCGCCCGCATCTAGGATGTTGGGGATGGCCGTTTCACTGACCCAGTTGATCGCCAATCTTGCGCTCGCGACCGTGATGGTGACGGCGACGACGCTCGTGCACTTCTTCGGCCTCGTGGGACTGACAAGGCTTATGCGCCGAGCCCACGGCCGCCTGAGTTCACATCGCGCCATAATGCGGCAAGCCGGCATGATTCTGCTGGTCGTCTTCGGCATCTTTGCGCTGCACACGATCCAGATCTGGCTTTATGCGGCAGTGTTCGAGGCGCTGGGAGAATTTCGCTCCTTCGAGGAGGCGCTCTACTTTTCAACGGTGACATTCTCGACCGTGGGCTATGGCGATCTCACGATGTCGATCGATTGGCGGGTCCTTGGCGCAATCGAAGCTGCCAACGGTCTTGTCCTGATCGCTTGGTCCACAGCCTTCTTGTTGACGGTGACCACCCGGCTGCGCGCACTTGAACATGAGTGGCTGGAGCCAGAGGATTGACGGCGGCGCCTGAAGCGCGTTAGCAAAGCTGCCTGATGCGTTCTTGTGCGTTCCCCTCAGTCGCGGCCGGTCCTGTTCGGACCGCGCGGTCGCATGGGATGTCGCATGATCACGGCTTCGGCGCGCATCATCGCGCGCGACATTGACGCTCTTCACCGCCGTCTGAGCTGAAGAGCGGAGCGCCAAAGGCGCTCGCCTCCCCATCAATGCGCCCAGCAGTCCCGACGATGCGCCGTCTGACTCCAAATCCGTGAGCCCCGTCATGCCCGAGCAGCGTCTTCACATCGCCATTCAGAAGAGTGGCCGGCTGGCTGAAAAGAGCCTCGACCTCATTCGCGACGCAGGCTTCCGCCTGGTCAAGAGCGCCAGCGATCTTGCCTACAGCGTCGAAAACGCCCCCATCGATCTCTGGTGCGTACGCGACGACGACATCCCGACGTTCGTGGCCGATGGCGTGGCTGATCTCGGCATCGTCGGCCGTAATGTCCTTGCTGAGCGCGCCAACGGCGCGAATGCGTCGCGGCTGGTGGAACTAATGCCGCTTGGCTTTGGCCGCTGCCGCTTGAGCATCGCCGCTCCAGCAACATTCGCATACGAGGGCCCGCGCTCGTTGCATGGGCTGCGCATCGCTACGACTTATCCGAACCTGCTCGAACGCTTTCTTGCCGAGCAGGGTGTCGACGCGAAGATCGTCACCATGCGTGGCGCCGTGGAGGTCGCACCTCGGCTAAAATTGGCAGAAGCAATTTGTGATCTCGTTTCGACTGGCGCGACGCTCGAGGCCAACGGCCTTGTGCCGCTGCAGACCATGCTCGAAAGCGAGGCAGTGCTCGTGCGCGCGCCGCGCGTCGCCGGAGATGTAACCGAGCGCATCATCCAAAGCGTCACCGCGCGTTTCCGGGGCGTTATTGCTTCCCAGGGCGCCAAGTACGTGATGATGAACGCGCCTCGTTCGGCGCTGTCGGAGATATCACGGATTCTGCCGGGGGCCGACGCGCCGACGGTGACCCCTCTGGCTGGCCGTGACGATGCAGTCGCGGTGCACGCTGTGTGCCAAGAATCCGTCTTCTGGGAGACACTCGAAGCGCTGAAGGCGGCCGGCGCCTCTGCCATCCTCGTTCTTCCCATCGAAAAGATGATGTGAGGCCGCGATGAGGAGCTACGATTGGTTTTCCCTATCGCCCACCGAGAGAGATCAGGCGCTGGGTCGCCCATCGCATCGGTGCGCGCCCGAGGTCAGTGAAACGGTACGCGCCATCTTCGAGGACGTCGCAGCGTCCGGTGAAGCTGCAGTGCGACGTTGGGCGAGGAGGCTCGACGGGCAAGAGCCTGAGCCGTTCGCGCTCGATCATGATGCTGTGGCGAATGCGCGGGCAAAGCTTGAACCTGAGGACGTGCGTGCAATCGAGTTCGCTATCGATCAGGTACGGTTTTATCACGAGGCGACCAAACCCAGGCCCCAGGCTGTGGAGACAGCGCCGGGCGTACTATGCCGACGCCTATGGCGCCCGATCGAGACCTGTGGGCTGTACGTGCCCGGCGGTACTGCGCCTCTCGTTTCCACGCTCATCATGCTGGCGGAGCCAGCGCGTGTGGCCGGCGTTCGAAACAGCGTTGTCGTCACGCCTCCCAGTCGTGATCGAGCGCCTAATCCTGCCCTGATCGTAGCCGCCGCCGCATGTGGATTGCAGCACATGTGGCTCGTGGGCGGTGCGCAGGCCATCGCCGCGCTGGCGCTCGGCGTGTTGACGCCGAAAGCAAACAAGATCTTTGGCCCCGGGAATGCATATGTCGCCGAGGCCAAGCGCTATGCGGCGGCTTTGCCTGGTGGTCCAGCTATCGACTTGCCCGCGGGTCCGAGCGAACTGATGGTGATCGCGGATCGGAGCGCTGATCCCGACTTCATCGCTGCAGATTTGCTGAGTCAGGCCGAACATGACCGCGATGCGCAGGTGCTGTTGGTCTCGACCTCGCGCGAGATGATCGAAGCAACGACGGCCGCTTTGGAGCATCAGCTGGCATCGCTGCCGCGGGCAGAGACTGCACGCCGGTCATTGGAGAATGCCCGCGCGATTTTCGTTCGCACGTTGAACGAAGCCGCCGATGTCGCCAACCTGTATGCACCCGAGCATCTTTCGGTCCAGCTGAGCGATCCTGGGGGGCTGGTCGATCAGATCGGCAGCGCCGGAGCCATCTTCGTTGGTGCGTACAGCGCCGAGACGTTCGGCGACTATGTCGCTGGCCCCAGTCATGTCCTGCCGACGGATGGGGCGGCGACTTCGCGCTCCGGCGTGAGCGTTGCATCTTTCATGACCAGCTTCTCGGTGCAGCAGATCAGCGCGACCGGCGCAAACGCCTTGGCGACGTCCGCCGCACGGCTCGCTCGCCTGGAAGGGCTCGAAGCTCATGCTCGCGCGGCCGATATCCGCGCATTCCGTCGCATTTCGCCACCCACCGAACGGGTCATGCGCCGTCGTCGCGCCAAATTTGTTAGGACGACCCGGGAGACCAGGGTCGAAGTTGCGGTTGATCTGGATCAGGCTTCGCCTGTGCGCATCGAGACCGGGCTCGGCTTCTATGACCACATGCTGGAGCAGGTCGCGACGCACGGCGGGTTTTCGCTCACGCTGTCATGCCAAGGAGACCTCGAGATCGACGCGCATCACACCATAGAGGATTGCGCCCTTGCGCTGGGGCAGGCTTTGAAAGAGTCGCTTGGCGAGCGGTGTGGCGTAGGGCGGTACGGCTTCGTTTTGCCGATGGATGAGGCGGAGGCGAAGCTCTCGCTTGATCTCAGTGGGAGGCCCTATCTAGCTTTCACAGGCGAGTTCAGCGCGGCTCTGCTCGGCGTGTACCCCACCGAAATGACCGAACACGTCTTTCGCTCCTTAGCGCAAGCAATGGGCGCAACTATCCACGTGGCCGTCGTCGGCGAAAACGACCACCACAAAACAGAAGCCTGTTTCAAGGCGCTCGGACGTGCGTTGCGGCAGGCCGTGCGCATCGAGGGCGATGTAACCCCGTCGACGAAGGGCGTCCTGTGATGGAAGTCGCTGTCATCAAGGTGGGCGTTGGCAACACAGCCTCCGTGCTATTCGCGCTGGAGAGGCTTGGGGCGCGCGGCGTCTTAATCGATGAGCCGGAAAAACTTTCGGAAGCAGAGCGGGTGATCGTGCCTGGCGTCGGCGCGGCTGCTCCCGCCATGCACGCGTTGCGCGCAAAGGGGCTTGATCGGGTGCTGCAGGCTTTCCGACGCCCTTTGTTGGGAATCTGTCTCGGTCAGCAATTATTGTTCGAACGTAGTGAAGAGGGCGACGCTCGCTGCCTCGGGCTAATACCCGGCGCCGTCCAAGTGCTGACGGCGCGGTCGGACCTGCCAGTTCCCCACATGGGGTGGACCTCCATCGAAGTCGACCAGAAGCATCCTCTTCTCGCGGGTATCGAAGACGGCGCGTATTTCTATTTCGTCCACTCGTTTGCCTGTCCGATCACGGCGGAAACGGTTGCGCGCGCAGAGTATGGTCGCCCATTCGCAGCCGTGACCGCAAAGGCAAACGTGCTCGGCTGTCAGTTCCATCCCGAACGCTCGGGTGCGGCCGGCGCACGGCTGCTGCGCAATTTTCTGAGCTTACCATGCTGATCTATCCCGCTGTTGATCTCAAGGATGGCCGTTGCGTGCGCTTATTGCGCGGCGCGTTCGACAGCGTCACGTCATATGGCGAACCTGCCGAGCGGCTGGATAGTTTCGTCGCAGCTGGCGCGCGATGGGTGCACATCGTGGACCTTGATGGCGCTCGACGCGGAGAGCCGGTCCAACATGAACTTATCGGGGCGCTGAAGCGCGATCGGAACGTCAATATTCAATGCGGCGGCGGCGTACGTGAGCGTGCGCACGTCGAGGCGTTGCTGAACGCGGGAATAGAGCGGGTAGTGGTCGGTTCGGCCGCGGTGCGGCGCCCAGAAGAGGTGGCGCGGTGGATTGAGAATTTCGGCGCCGAGCGCATTTGTCTCGCGCTCGATGTACGCCAGACCGTTGCCGGTTGGCAGGTGGTCGCCGATGGTTGGACTAAGAGCAGCGGGTGCTCGCTCAATGAGGCGCTATCGCTTTATCCAACGGGCGGCGTCCGCCACGTTCTGGTGACGGATATCTCCCGCGACGGCGCGCTCACCGGCTCGAACATTGAATTGATGCGCCAACTCGTGCGCGCTCGCTCGGATATTACTTTCCAGGCTTCAGGCGGCGTCGCGGCGCTGGATGATGTGATCCTTCTCAGAGAAGCGGGCGCTGGCGGCGTCATCATCGGCCGCGCTCTCTACGAACGGAGCTTTCCATTGGAGGCCGCTCTTGCCGTGTAGGCGCATCATTCCATGCCTCGACGTGAAGGCAGGCCGCGTCGTCAAAGGGGTACGGTTCACGGACCATGCTGACATGGGTGATCCGGCCGAGTGCGCACTGCGTTATCGCGATGAAGGAGCAGATGAGATTGTCATTTACGACATCACCGCGTCGGCCGAGGGGCGAACAATCGATTACGCATGGTTGCTGCACATCGCGCGTGTTCTCGACATTCCGTTGACCGTGGCCGGCGGCATTCGTTCCAAGGCGCAGGCGGTCGCCTGTCTTGAGCATGGCGCCGACAAAGTATCGATCAACTCGCCAGCGCTCGAGCGCCCCGAGCTGATTACCGAGATCGCAACACTCGCCGGCGCGCAGTGTGTCGTGGTGGGCGTCGACAGCCGCAGGGTCGATGGCGAATGGATGACGTTTCAGTACACGGGTGCAGCCTCGACCCTCCGGAGAACGCCGCGAAAAATGCTGGACTGGATCGTGGAGGCGCAGGATCGCGGCGCAGGCGAGATCGTGCTCAATTGCATGGACCAGGACGGCGTACGGCGCGGCTATGACATCGAACAGTTGGCGCGTGCGCGCGCACTCCTTTCCATTCCGCTAATCGCATCCGGAGGAGCCGGCGAGCCTCGACATTTCGCAGAAGTGTTCCAGAAAGCGGATGTATCCGCTGCGCTCGCGGCCGGAATCTTCCACAGCGGTGCAGTGCGAATCCGAGAAGTGAAGCGGGCCGTACGTGAGGCCGGGATTGAGGTGCGGCCGTGATTGATTTCGATGTGTCAGATGTGAAGTTTGACGAGGCAAACGGTCTCGTCTGCGCCGTCATCCAGGATCAGCTAACCTTGCAGGTGCTGATGGTGGCGTGGATGGATCGCGCCGCCTTGAACGAGACGATCGTGAGCGGCGAGGCGACCTTCTACTCCCGCGCGCGGCAGCAGCGCTGGAGAAAGGGAGAGACTTCCGGCAATCGCCTCAAGGTGAAGAGGATCAATCCAGATTGCGATAGTGACGCGCTGCTGCTGCAGGTCGAGCCTTTGGGGCCTGCCTGCCACACCGGCGCGATCAGCTGCTTCGGAGCTACAGGATCGCTTGGCGCCGGGCAGTTGGGCGCGCTGGAGCGGACCATCTCCGCGCGTGCGCATCAACCAGTGGAAGCGAGCAGAACGAGCGCGCTTCTCGAAAGCGGGACAAAACGCATTGCTCAAAAAGTCGGAGAAGAAGGTGTTGAAGTGGCGCTCGCTGCAATCGCCGGGGATGCCAAAGAGGTATGCGAGGAAAGCGCAGACCTACTTTATCACCTGCTCGTGCTGCTGCGTGCGCGTGGGCTTTCGCTTCAGCATGTGAGCGATGTGCTCGCGACGCGTGCAGAGGCAAGGCGATGAACCCAGAACCTAAGCCGGGCATCCTCGATATCACTCCTTACGTTCCTGGCGCCGCCAAGGCGCCCGGTGTCGAGCGACCCGTCAAGTTGTCGGCAAACGAGAATCCGCTGGGCTGCAGTGAATTGGCCCGCCTGGCCTATCTCGACGCCGTGGGCGAACTGCACCTCTACCCCGATGCCAAGACCTCACGCTTGCGCGCGGCCTTAGCGCAGAAATACGCGCTCGAGCCCGAGCGGCTCGTCTTCGGAGCAGGGTCGGACGAGATCTTCGCGATGGCATGCCAGGCTTATCTCGGTCCGGGCGACAACATGGTGCAGCCGCAGTTCGGATTCGCCGCCTGGGCCATCGCAGCGCGCGCAGCGGGGGGGGTAGTTAAATCGGCCAAGGAGAGAGACCATTTCATTGATGTCGATGCGCTACTTGGCGCGGTCGACCGGCGCACGCGCGTTGTCTTCATCGCAAATCCTGCCAACCCGACGGGCACCTGGATCCCGTTCGGGGAGGTGGAGCGTCTGCATCGAAGCTTGCCCGAGAACGTATTGCTCGTGTTGGACGGGGCCTACGCGGAGTGCGCATTCGGTTTGGCCGGTTTTTCTGCCGGCATTGAATGGTCTCGCGACAAGGAGAACGTGCTGATCACGCGGACGTTCTCGAAGGTATATGGCCTCGCTTCCTTGCGTATTGGCTGGGCCTACGCGCCTGTCCGTGTCGCGGAAGCACTCAATCGCATCCGTTTGCCTTTCTCTGTCTCGCGCGCTGGGGAAGCGGCCGCTGTGGCCGCACTGGCTGATACGATATTTCTTGAGAGATCACTCGATACCTTAGCCAAGGGGCGTGCGCGTTTGCGCGAAGGCCTCCTATCGCGCGGGGCATCCGTGCTGCCGTCAGCGGCGAACTTCATCACCGCCAGCTTCGACCACATCTCGGCGGCGGAGATCGCCACAAATTTGGCCCGACTTGGCGTGTTGGTGCGTCACCTGCACAATTACGGCTTGCCCGATTGGTTGCGCATCAGTGTGGGCACTGAAGCCGAGTTGACCACGTTCTTCGACGCACTCGACGTGACGTTGCAGCGGCCTTGAGTTCAGTTGGCTGCGGCAGTGTGCGCCTGCGAAGAAAAAGGCGTGACAAACCACGACGCCTGCGCTAATCATCGTGTGCGCCGATTTGATGCTCAGCTTGCGGGCGCGTTAAAAATTCCGCTAAAGCGAAGGTTTAGTGCAGCTCAACGCTGTGCAGAGCCTCTCCGCCCGCAAGCGCCCATCGACACTCGACGCGAACAATAACGCCGGAGCAGGCGATGAGTGTTTGCGACCATGGTACCACGAAGCGGGAGCCCGAGTTCGGCGCGCTGCCAGGGCTCGAGCTGCAGCACGACCTCTATCTGACCGTGCGAGACGACAGCGACGGTCAGGAGGTTTGGCGCCGGCTGGCCGAGGCAGGCGCTGAGCTGCAGAGCCTCCAGATTATACGGCAAGACGAGGCGTTCAGCCTGCGATGTAGGATCAAGAGTGTGTCGTCCGACGCTGCTCGCGGGTTCTGCGCCAAGCTGATTGTTGATGACATTGCGCAGTTTTCGAGCGTCGAGCACCTGATGCTGGCGCGAACGCCTGGGCGTGTTCCATGAGCGGCCTTCCGCGGCCCAAAGCCCCGGCGCTGGCGGACGAGGACGTTGTGGTCCCGCTACCGACCGGCTTCGCGCTCACTTCGGGCGATGTGCTTCAGGAAACGCGCATGCCGGTACGTCTGCAGGGGGCCGTAGATGGTCGGCCTGTTGTTGTTCTCGGCGGCATTTCGGCGGGGCGTTTTGTCGCCGGCGAGACTGGATGGTGGCAGGACATCGCTGGCGTGGGCGCCGCGATCGATCTCTCCCGCTACCTGGTGCTTGGCTTTGATTTCGCACCACTGAGCGATCAGCGCGTACGCATTGCGCCTGACGATCAGGCCCGCCTGATCGAAGCCGCTCTGGACGCGCTCGGCGTAGCGCGGTTGCACGCCTTTGTCGGGGCTTCGTACGGCGGTATGGTCGGGCTGGCGCTTGCCGCGCGAGCGCCGCAACGTCTTGCGCGGCTCTGCGTCATCGCGGCGGGGGAAAGACCGACGGTGTTCGGCGCAGCCATGCGCGGCATCCAGCGTCGCATTGTCGAGTTTGGCCTTGCGCACGATGAAGGCGAAGGCGCGCTGTCGCTTGCGCGTCAGCTGGCAATGACAACTTATCGAAGCGCCGATGAGTTTGAGCGTCGTTTTGCGCCGGGTGTGGACGCTGACGGCGTCGGCGCGGCTGACGCGTACCTGATCGCGCGCGGCGAAGCTTATCCCAAACACATGCCGCCGAAGCGTTGGCTTTCGCTGAGCGAGGCAATTGACCGTCATGTAGTGGACCCGGCCCGCGTGCTTGCGCCGACGACCCTCGCTACTTGCGTCAGCGATCAACTGGCGCCGCTTGAGGCGATGCGGGCCCTATCGCAACGGCTGCCGCGTCTGCGCGGCTTTCACATCATGAAATCGATCTACGGCCACGATGCCTTCCTGAAGGAGACGCTCGCAGTATCGGCGATCGTGGCGAATGCTCTGGAGTGCGATGCAGATGACTAAGCACGACGAAACTATTGCCTGCAGCGTGGGCATCAACGCGGATGTCGCGTATGGCGCGGTGGCTCCGCCGCTTCATCTCTCGGCCAATTATAGTTTTGCTGGGTACGGGGAGAAGCGGAAGTTCGACTACAGCCGCACTGGAAACCCGACGCGGGAAACGCTCGCCGAAGCGCTGACGGAACTCGAACGCGGCGCGGGGGCAGTGGTCACCGGCTCGGGCATGTCTGCGATCGACCTCGTCCTATCGCTGCTGCCGGCCAATGCGCTCGTAGTAGCGCCACATGATTGTTATGGCGGCGCCTGGCGTCTTTTCAACGCGCGTGCGCGCAGGAGCGACATCCGGGTGCTTTTCATCGACCAAGGCGATCCGGGCGCCGTGGCCGAAGCCCTGGCGCAAAAGCCCTCACTCTTGTGGATTGAGACGCCGAGCAATCCGCTGATGCGCATAGTCGACGTGGCTTCACTTGCGGACCGTGCGCATGCGGTTGGGTCGCGCGTGGCGGTGGACAACACGTTCCTTTCGCCAGCGTTGCAGAAACCGCTTTTGCTCGGCGCCGACCTAGTCGTGCACTCCACGACAAAGTACATCAATGGTCATTCCGACGTTGTTGGCGGCGCTGTCATCGCCGCCGATCAAGCTGACGTCGAGCAACTGGCTTGGTGGGCCAATTGCACAGGGGTGACGGGGGCGGCGTTCGACGCATGGCTGACGCTTCGTGGTGTGCGTACGCTGAGCGTTCGTATCGCGCAACAGGAGCAGTCTGCGCGCACCCTGGCGGGATGGCTTGAACGCCATCCCGGCGTTGCGAAGGTGCATTATCCAGGGCTTTCGAGTCATGCTGGGCATGAGATCGCCAAGAAACAACAATTTGGTTTCGGAGCGATGCTCAGTTTTGAACTGCGCCAGGGCCCGCCGCGCGCATTCGTGGAAGGGTTGCGTCTCATCACCTTGGCGGAATCGCTCGGGGGAGTGGAAAGCCTGATCGCTCATCCTGCAAGCATGACCCATGCCGCCATGAGCGCTGAAGCGCGCGCCACGGCCGGCATCAGCGATGCCCTGTTCCGCGTCTCTGTGGGTCTCGAACACGTCGATGATTTGGTTGCAGACCTTGAACGCGCGCTCGCCAGTACGTCGCGGCAAGCGGCCTAGAGCGCGCGGGAGGCATGATGAGCGCTGGCGCAGGCGGCCGAGCGTCCCTACGTGCAGGCTAGAGCTGGGAGAGCAACGGACGTGGGTCCCGCAGAGGTCATGCCGCCATTTTTAAGCCTGCGCGTATTCGAGGCGGCTGCGCGCCTCGGAAGCTTTGCACGCGCAGCGGAGGAGTTGAACATCACCGCAGGTGCGGTCAGCCAACACATCCGCACGCTCGAGGAATTCGCCGGTCAGCCCCTGTTCAAGCGGCTGGGACGGGGGGTTGAATTGACCGAGCCCGGCAAAGTTGCTTTCGCCCATGCGGGCGCTGCACTCTCGGAAATGCTACAGGCTGGGAGAGCGATGCGGGCGGCGTTGCGTGGACGACGCGTCTCGATCTCGACGCCGCCATCCTTTGCCTCCAAATGGTTGATCCCCCGGCTCAGTCGTTTCCAGGACGTCCATCCGGAAATTGAAGTGCGACTGTCAGCCGACATGACGCTGACCGATTTCGCCGTGACGGACATCGATCTCGCTGTTCGTTACGGTCCTGGTGGCTATGAGGGGCTCTATTGCGAACGCTTGATGTCTGAATCGGTCGTCGTGGTCTGCAGCCCTCGTTTTGTGGACTCAAACGGAGCGCTCTCTTCACCTGCTGATCTAATGCGCGCTCCGCTTATCCATGATGAGGGACCTGAGCGTGATCCTGCGTGCCCCAGTTGGGGAATGTGGTTCGCAGCACGCGGGTTACGGCACCCTGAAGTCGAGCGCGGGCTACGTTTTAATCAATCCAGCCTCGCCATCGAAGCAGCGCTAGAAGGAAAGGGCGTGGTCTTGGCGAAGAGGCAGCTGGCGCTGCGCGATCTTAACGAACGTCGCCTCATTGCGCCGCTCGCCGAAGCCGAGGCGCCGGTGAGCTTCGCCTACTGGCTGGTCTGGCCGCGCGGGCGGCGCTTCGAGAGCGCGCAAGCCGCCTTCCTGAACTGGCTGCGCGAGCAAGTCATTGAAGGTGATGCGCGCGCCGATCAAACTGCCTAGCACTAATGCAAGTGTTTAGCGCCTCCTTCTTCCTCATACGACGCGCTCGCCCCAAAGTTCGGGTCTTGAGGGGCTTGCCGGGCCCGCCACCTGAGAGTCGTCTGTCGTGTATCGCTATGACGCTGTCGACCGCCTCATTGTCGAGGAGCGGGTGGCGCAGTTCCGAGATCAAACTCAGCGCCACCTCGCCGGCCTGATCGACGAGGATTCGTTCAGGCCGCTCCGGCTGCAGAACGGGCTTTATATTCAACGCCATGCGCCGATGTTGCGCATCGCCATTCCGTACGGCGTGGTTTCCTCCGTCCAGCTGCGCAAGCTCGCCTCGATCGCCCGCCGATTTGACCGGGGGTATGGTCATTTCACGACCCGCCAAAACATCCAGTTCAACTGGATCAAGATTGAGCAGGCGCCGGACGTTCTCGAGGAGTTGGCGCTCGTCTCAATGCACGCGATCCAGACCAGCGGCAGCTGCGTGCGCAACGTCACGACTGATGTGCTCGCGGGCGTCGCCGCAGATGAAATCGTCGATCCTCGCCCATATTGCGAAATCATGCGGCAATGGTCGACCCTACATCCCGAATTCGCACACCTCCCCCGCAAGTTCAAAATCGCTTTCAACGGCGCCGCCGAAGATCGCTCCGCGACCAGCGTGCATGATCTGGCCTTTGATCTAAGACTGGATGACGCTGGGGATGTCTCGGTGACGGTGAAGGTCGGTGGCGGACAGGGAAGGACGCCCCGCATCGCCTCCATCATAAAGCGCGATCTGCACTGGAGCGAATTACTGAACTATAGCGAGGCGGTGCTGCGCACCTACAATCGCCTGGGCAGACGCGACAACATCTTCAAGTCCCGGATCAAAATTCAGGTGGAGACTCTCGGCGCGGAAGCGTTCGCCCGACTTGTCGACGAGGAATGGGCGCAGTTGCGTGGGGGCCCAAACACCCTTTCCCACGAAGCGCTCGACCGCGTGCGCAGACACTTTGACGACCCGCCGCTGGAGGCGTGGCCCGACCCGGCGGCGCGAACTCTCAAAGTTGACGCCAATTTCCATGCTTGGAAGAAGCGCAATGTGCTGGCCCATCGGCATGCCGATTACGCAGCGGTGACGATCAGTCTGAAGCGGGAGAGCATTCCGCCTGGCAACATCACTGCGGATGAGTTGGATTTCGTCGCGGACATGGCCGACCGCTTCAGTTTTGGCGAAGCGCGCGTGTCCTATCACCAGAATCTAGTGCTGCCCCATGTTCCACGGGCGCACCTGCAATCCCTGTTTGCCGAACTCTCTGCGCGGATGCTCGCGCGCGCTAACGTTGACCTCGCCTCTGACGTCATCTGCTGCCCGGGAGGCGATTTCTGCTCGCTCGCGAACGCCAGATCGATCCCCCTTGCCGCTGCTCTGGGCGCGAGATTGGGGCCGATTGAAGAGACGTTGGGGCCGCTGGCCATCAACATTTCAGGGTGTGTCAATGCGTGTGGACACCATCACGTCGGCCACATCGGCGTGCTCGGCGTCGAGAAGGGGGGGGAAGACTGGTTTCAGGTCCTGCTGGGCGGTCGCGCTGATGGGGGCGGACGTCTCGGCAGTCTGCTCGGAAAAGCAGTCCGGCAAGACGAAGTGCCGCAACTTATCGAGCGCTTGCTGCGGTGCTACCTCGAGGTCCGCCGCGAGGGCGAAACCTTCATCTCGGCTGTCGAGCGGCTTGGTGTTGATGCCTTCAAACGCGCCATCGAAGGCGAGAAAGCCGTCGCCGCATGAGCATAGTCATCGAATTGGAGGCCGATGGACCGCGCGTGCGCGGCTTGGCTCCCGCGGCTGGGTCGTTTTCACCGCGTTCGCCCGCCAACGATGGCCACGGCGACATGCGCAAAAAGATCGTGGCTGTAGTGAAAGCCTCGGAGGGGCCGTCGGCGAGTCACTGGGAGGGCGGCGCCTATCTGTCACTGTCGCAATGGCTTGAGGCTGGCGGGGTCGACGGCGCGATCCTGTTGCAGCCGGGGGACGATCCAGTCACGCTCGAGGGTAGGCTCGGGCAGCCTTCGCTAATCGCGGTCGATTTTCCGCGTATTGGCGACGGTCGCGGCTATTCGCACGCTTTTGTGCTTCGCCATCGTCTCGGCTACAGCGGGCGACTAAGGGCGCTTGGCGCTGTTACCGCGGATCAAATGTTTGCGCTTGCCCGCGTCGGCTTCGATTCCTTCGAGTTGCGTCCAGATCAGCATGTGGAGCCGGCGCTCGCCGCGCTTTCGACGTTCTCCGTTTCCTATCAGGGCGCACTCGTTGCGGGCGATGATGGCACCCGCAGGGAGGCCGTATTGGCTGCGCGGTTTAGACGCCTTGAGCGCGCGCTGACTCACGTCGGCACGCATTATGGGGCGCCCTCACTCGCATCGAGTCTGTCGGCGGAGGATATGGTTATCACTGATGCGATAGCCCGCCTGAATTTGCCAATCAGAGTGTTCACGCTCGATACAGGGCGGCTGCACGAGGAAACCTTGTCGTTGGTCCATACGACGCGGGCGCGATATGGAATCGAAATCGACATTTATCGCCCGGATGCGCAAGCGGTCGCCGCCTATATCGCAGCACACGGTGCGAACGGCTTCTATGATGGTGTGGCGCAGCGCAGGCTCTGCTGCGAAATCCGCAAAGTCGCGCCGCTCGCTCGCGCGCTCGAGGGATGCGACGCCTGGATTACTGGGCGACGGCGCGAACAGGCGAGCACCCGTCTAGATCTGCCTGAGACAGAGCGCGAGCCTGCGAGTGCTATAGTCAAACACAATCCTCTGGCGGAATGGACCTGGAGCGACGTGCTTGCGTACGTCGAGCGATTCAATGTGCCGATTAACGCGCTTCACGCGCGGGGTTACGTCTCGATCGGCTGCGAGCCGTGCAGCAAGCCCATCAGGCGCGGTGAGGATCCACGCAATGGAAGATGGTGGTGGGAAAACGAGGAAATCAAAGAATGCGGCTTGCATCTGAAGCGTGCGCCCTGACGACGGTTGAGCGCGAGGTCGCTGTGCAAACGCCTTTGCACGATGAGCGGTTGCGTCGGTTAGAGTCGGACGCCGTCTATATCTTGCGCGATGTGGCGCATTTTGTCCGACCAGCGCTATTGTTTTCGGGCGGCAAAGACTCTGCAGTTCTACTGCATTTGGCGCTGAAGGCGTTCGCGCCATCCAAGCCGCCGTTTACGCTTCTGCACGTCGACACTGGGCACAATTTCCCGGAGGTGCTTTCTTTCCGTGATGAGGGTGCGCGCTCCAGCGGACTGAAGCTCATAGTGCGGAGCGTTGAAGAATCCATCCGTCGCGGCCGCGTGAGGGCGGCTAACGATGTTGTGAGCTGCAATGGCGCCCAGGCTAGCACTCTTATTGAAGCGCAAGCCGAACTCGGCATCGATGCTCTCATTGGAGGGGCGAGGCGAGATGAAGAGAAGGCGCGCGCCAAGGAGCGTGTGTTTTCTCACCGCGACGCGTTCGGCGCATGGCGGCCGCGCGAACAGCGCGCCGAGTTGTGGTCCTTGTTCAATCGCCATTTTGCGCCGGGCGAGCACATGCGCGTCTTTCCGTTGTCAAATTGGACGGAGGCCGATGTGTGGAGATACATTGCGCGCGAGGCCGTCGAGCTGCCTTCCCTTTACTATGCACATCAACGCGATGTCGTCCGGCGACACGGACTTCTCGTTCCTGTCACGCCGCTTACTCCTCCGCGCGAAAACGAGCTGGTGGAGCGCCTATCCGTCCGGTTTCGAACTGTAGGGGACATGAGCTGCACGTGCCCGATTCAAAGCCTGGCGACAGATGCGATCGACGTCTTGTCCGAGACGCTAACGGCCCGCGTTTCGGAGCGAGGGGAGACGCGCCTGGATGACCGGGTTAGCGCCTCGGCGATGGAGCGGCGCAAGCTGGAAGGGTACTTCTGATGGACGGCGCGATTCTCCAGCGTGTCCCGCGTGCTTCGGGCGGGGCCCAGGTGCGCTTTATGACCGCCGGCAGCGTCGACGATGGCAAGTCGACATTGATCGGACGACTACTGCTCGACTCAAAGGCGTTGCTGGAGGACCAGATTGGCGATCTCGGCGATGACCAAGATCTCGCTTTCATAACGGATGGTCTCGAAGCTGAACGGGCGCAAGGCATAACGATCGATGTGGCTTACCGTTACTTCGCCACTCCGCGCACCAGTTTCGTTATCGCCGACGCCCCTGGCCACGAACAATATACGCGCAACATGGTGACAGCTGCGAGCGCCTCGGATGTCGCGGTTCTAGTTGTGGATGCTTCGCGCTTCGACGGCAAATCGCTGAAAGTGCAGACGGCTCGACACGCAGCGATAGCAGCGTTGATGGGCCTGAAAATCATCGTGGCGATCAACAAGATGGATGTTGTTGATTGGTCGAGGCAAGTATTCGACGCGATACGCCACGCTTTCGCGGCCCTCAGCGAACGGATCGGCGCCAGCCCCATCGCCTACGTTCCGGTTTCCGCAAGACATGGCGACAACGTGGTCCGTGAAGGCGGCGCTTCCTGGTATGTCGGCCCGAGTCTGATTGAGGTGCTGGAGAGTGTGGTTGTGCGCACCGGTATTGCGGACGAGTCGCTGCGGTTGCCTGTACAAGTGGTGTTACGCAGTGGCGGCGATCGGTTCTATGCCGGCCGAATAGAATCCGGGACTGTACGGCCGCGCGACGCGGTCGCTATCGGTCCCAATGGGCCGACGACTTCCATCCGTTCAGTTTACATTGCTGGCCGAGCTGTTGCCAGCGCGCAGGCCGGCGCATCCGTTGCGGTGAGCCTGTCTGACGAACACGATCTCGGGCCTGGCAACGTCATTACGGAGCCGGCGGTGTGCTACTCGAGGCGGGTGGCTGCTGATCTCTGCTGGCTCGATGAAGCTGCCTGGACGCCCGGGCGGCGCTATAAATTGCGACAAGGCACGCTTGAGACTCAGGCGCTGATCAGCGGCATTCGCTTTGCGCGCGATATAGCGACTTTCACGCCATTGGCGGTGGACACGCTCGAACCGAACGACATCGCGAGGGTCGAAGTGACGGCACGCGATCCGCTTTTGGGCGATCTCTACGCCCGGCTTCCGGGCACCGGTGCCTTCGTACTATTCGACCAAGACACAAATCAGACTGTCGCCGCTGGGATGATCCGGGAGGTGCTGACATGACCGGAACAGTGTATTTGGTCGGCGCAGGTCCCGGTGCGGTCGACCTGCTAACTGTACGTGCAACCAAGTTGCTGGCTCAGGCGGATATCGTACTGCACGACGCTCTTGTGAGCCAAGATGTGCTGGCGTTGGCCACTCGGGCGAAGCTCTACAATGTGGGCAAGCGTGCGAAACGCGTTTCTGTGGACCAGCGCTTCATCGGCAGATTGCTCGTGCGTTCGGCCTTGCGCCACAACATCGTGGTTCGGTTGAAGGGGGGCGATCCGCATCTATTCGCGCGCATGACCGAAGAGATCGAAGCTTGTCGGCGTGCTGGCATCCCGGTGGTCACAACACCCGGAATAAGCGCCGCGTTCGCGGCCGCGTCGTCGCTCGGAGTGTCGCTGACAAGCCGCGGCGTCTCACGTTCTTTGGCTTTCGTGACGCCAGTATGCGGAGGAGATACAGCAGTCAGCGCGCACTGGGCCGACGCCGCAGCGGCGGCCGATACCGCGGTTATCTATATGGGTGTGTTGCAGGCCGAGGCTGTCGCCGCGGCGTTGTTGACGCGCGGCGTTCCGGCAGCTCGCGCAGTCGCGCTGGTAGAAGGGGCCTCTACTGCCGCGGAGAGTATAGTACGCGGGCAGCTCCAGGATCTGCCGAAACTGACCGCGCGTCTCGGTGACGGGCCGGCGATCGTGCTGATCGGCGAAACGGTTGCGGATACAGCCAGCTCGATGAGCGAAGCGAGTGCAGCATGATCCCGTTGTACCTTGATCCGCTGGCGGCGAGGATAGGATTGATCGGACGGGGCGCGCTCGCGGTCCGGCGTCTCGGGTGGCTGCGGGAAGGTGGGGCGGAGCCGGAAGTTTGGTCCGATGATCCGTCTGATGCTTTGCTGAGTGCAGCGCCCAGACTGCGCCGCGGCTTGCCGCGCCTTGCTGATGTTGCCTCCCTTCACGCACTCTGGATCGCCGATCTGACGCACGAGAAAGCCGATGCGCTCGCGCGCGCCGCTCGCAGTGTGCAGACGGTAGTGAATGTCGAAGATGCCCCGGCGCTGTGCGACTTTCATACCCCGGCGATCGTGCGCCGCGGCAGGTTGACGCTTTCAGCCGCTACTGGGGGCGCGAGCCCGGCAGTCGCGCGCGCGGCGCGTGAGCGGCTCGAGCAGGCGTTTCCGGAAGGTTGGGCTGCGGCGCTGGATGAGATCGCGTGCTCGCGCTCCCGGCTTCGGCGGCTTGGCGCCGCACCGGATGATCTGGCGGCTGACGCGCGCGAGCGGCTGCGTCTGCATCGGCTACTCTGACGTCGCGCGGTGTTCCGCCGCCTTGTTTCTTCGGCTCGGCTTTGGCACACGGCCGCGCCCTAACCTTCTCCCGGAATCGAAGCAAAGATGGCCGACCAGGCGACGCTCGATATCGTCCCCAGCAACATGTTCTCCGCCAAGGTGCGGAGCGTGCGCCATTACACGGATCGCCTATTCGCCTTCGCCTGCGAACGGCCAGCGAGCTTCCGCTTTCGCTCAGGGGAGTTCGTGATGATTGGTCTCATCGGCGATGGGGCGCGGCCGCTACTTCGAGCCTATTCGATCGCAAGTCCAGCCTGGGATGAGGAACTCGCTTTCTATTCAATCAAGGCGCCCGACGGCCCGCTCACGAGTCGGCTGCAGCACATTCGCAAGGGCGATCAAATCCTCATCGGCCGCAAGCCTACGGGCACGCTGGTGCTCGACGCGCTGAAGCCGGGGCGACGATTGTTTCTGCTTTCCAGTGGCACCGGCATCGCACCGTTCGCGAGTCTGATCCGCGATCCCGATACGTACGGGCGATATGACGAGGTGATCCTGACGCACACGTGTCGCACCGCGCCCGAGCTCGCCTATGGCAAGGAGGTCGTGGCTGCGACCCATGCCGATCCGTTGGTCGGCGAGGCGGCGAGCGCGCAATTGCGGCATGTCACCACGCTGACGCGAGAGCCGCATCCATTGGAAGGACGCATCACTACCCTGATCGAAAACGGCCGCTTGTTCGAGGTGCTTGGCGAGACTGCTTTCGACGCAGCCGAAGACCGTCTCATGATTTGCGGATCGAACCCGATGTTAGCGGATCTGAAGCAGATGGCGCTGAGGCGCAAATTCACCGAAGGCGCCCTGAGCGAACCGGGAGACTTTGTCGTTGAGCGGGCCTTCGTAGAACGCTAAGCGGCGCTTTGACGTACTGGGTGCGCCTTTAGAGCCGCCTATGCGATCGTTGGCGAGTTGGGGCCTGAAGGATAGAGGATGGTGTTTCCGGGCCGCCCATTGCTTAGCCCATGCCAGCGAACGCTCGCAAAAGGGGAAATGGTGCCTGGGGCCGGAATCGAACCAGCGACACGCGGATTTTCAATCCGCTGCTCTACCAACTGAGCTACCCAGGCAGTCTGGAGACGGCTGTGGGCCGCCCGAGCGAGCCGCGTCTATAGCGGCCCCGGTCCAGATTTGTCCATGCCGGGGCAGCGCTTTTGCGGTGCCCCCTTGTCTGCAAGGAATGCCGACAGAAAATAGGCCTGAACTTATCCACCGCGGCGGGGGAGGAGGATTACGATGTGTGACCATGCCATGCGTGCGGCCGAGGCCCGATTGGTCGATGTCTCGAAATTGGACCGGCGCGACCTGTTGCGGGGCCTCGCCTCAGGCACGCTGCTGTTGGCGGCCGGCTGTGCGACCAACCCAGAGACGGGGCGTAATCAGCTCATCCTGATCGACGAAAGCCAGTTGCAGCAGGCTTCGCTGCAGGCATGGGCGCAAGTCCGTCAGCAGACGCCGGCCTGGCGCAACGCGACGGCGCAGCGTCGGCTAGAAACCGTCGGCACGCGCATCGTTCAAGCGGCAGGGCGCGGCAATCAGCCTTGGGAATTCGTCTTGTTCGACAGTAATGAAAAGAATGCGTTTGTGCTGCCGGGCGGGCAGGTCGGATTTTATCGGGGCCTGTATGAGCTCTGCGAGCGGGATGATTGGATGGCGGCGGTGCTCGGCCACGAGGTCGGGCATGTGACTGGGCGCCATGCGGCCGAACGTTACAGTCGCGAGGCCGCGACGCAGACGGCTTTGCAGGTGGCCGGCACGCAGATCAACAGCCAGCTTGCCATGGCTGCCCTAGGACTCGGCGCGCAGGTAGGGCTGAGTCTGCCGTTCTCGCGCGAACAGGAGGCGGAAGCGGACATTATCGGCATCCGCTACATGCACAGCGCCGGCTACGATGTGCGTCAGGCCATCCCGTTCTGGCAACGGATGCAGCAATCGGGAGGCTCGCGACCGCCCGAATTTTTGTCCACGCACCCCGATCCGGACAACCGGATCGAGCGCATCCGCAACTATATCAACCAGCAAGGATGGGGCCCTGTCTAGCGGTGATAGACGCCGCCTTGCTTCGCTGCAGGGCTGGCGCTAGTTTCCGCGCCCCGGACGCCGGCAGGCATTCGGCGTGCCGCCTTAGCTCAGTTGGTTAGAGCGCCGGATTGTGGATCCGGAGGTCCCTGGTTCGAGCCCTGGAGGCGGTACCATTTGTTGCGGCGTGTCATGCGGACCGTCAGCGTTTGTCGCTTCAGATGGCTGAGGGGGAAGCGTTCGTGTCAGCAGAGGATGCCCCACGGCGCGCAGCTTCATTCAGGAGCGCGCATGCCCGCTACGCCGCTCATGCCGCCGCTCGACGTGGCTATGTGTTTCGCTCGCTCGACGGCGCGGATGGCTATCTATTCGAGGTGCGCGACGGCGCGCGCGTCGCATCGTTCGCCGCCGGCGCGGGCACGCCCTATGCACTGAACGATGCGCGCTCTGCCTCGATTGCGCGCGACAAGGCTTTCTGCGCGGAGGTGCTGCGCGAGGCAGGCCTGCCTGTCCCGCCTGGGCGTGTGTTTTTCGTAACCGAACGATGGGCGGATATGCGCTCTCCTGGACGCGAGCCGGCCGATGCGCTCGCTTTCGCCGAGCGCGCCGAATTCCCGCTATTCTGCAAACCAATCTCGGCCTCAAGCGGACAGTACGCCGAACTGGTGATGAACGCCGCCGGCTTCGCGGACTACATGCAGCGCGTCGCCGCTGATCATTTCGCCATCCTCGTGCAGCCCTACCTCCGTGCGCTGGAGTATCGCGTTTTCGTGCTCAATGGGCAGGCGCTGTTTTCGTATCGAAAGACCCAACCGCATGTGGTGGGCGATGGCGTCACAACTTTGTGTGAGCTGATCGCGCGCAGGAGTGGCGCATCGCTCGGGCTGAATCGCGATCTCGATGCAATCGTGCCTAAGGGAGAGGCGGTGGCTCTTGTCGGCGCGGCCAATCGCTCCCTGGGCGGCGGCGCCACGGCGTTTCAGGACGGCGCGCCGGAGCCGTTGACAGCACTTGCCGTGCGCGCGGCAGCTGCCATTGGCCTGAAGCTCGCCGGCATCGATATCTTTGATCGCAGCGCTGATTTTTCGGATTTGTTGGTGCTCGAGGTGAACTCCAATCCAATGATCGCCACGTTGGAAGACCAAGGCCGGTGGGATCTGATAGAGCGCATCTGGGGCGCCAATTTCGATG
The DNA here is from genome assembly GCA_964402795.1 of uncultured Terricaulis sp. Lineage (GTDB taxonomy): Bacteria > Pseudomonadota > Alphaproteobacteria > Caulobacterales > Aquidulcibacteraceae > Vitreimonas. Next base: position 48,736 of record CAYODX010000005.1, read on the forward strand.
CGGCGCTGCGATGAAGGCTTGGCGCGTGCCCTATCCGAAGTTCGGCCGGGGACAAGGACTGGAGCGCGTGGCGCGCATAGCAGCTGCGCTCGACATCAACCTGGACGCGTTCGGCGCCAGCGCCGCAGTCATAGTCGGCTCAAATGGAAAAGGCTCCACTGCGGCGATGACTGCTTCGCTTTTACAGCAGAGTGAGCGCAGCGTCGGCTTATTTACATCGCCGCACATGATGACGCTCAACGAGCGCTTTCGTGTCGATGGCGAAGACATTTCCGATACCGAACTCGACCTCTGTTGGCGGCGCGTCGCAGCAGCCGCGGAAGCAGCTGGTGAGGCGCGCAATCTTGGCGGTTTCGAATTCCTGTTCCTGATTGCTGCAGACTGGTTCCGTGCGCGCGGATGCGCATTCACCGTGTGGGAGGCCGGTATTGGGGGGCGCCTTGATCCAGTGCGGCTCATTGCCAGCCGGCAACTCGCGCTGACCGCACTTGATCTCGAACACACCCATTTGCTTGGATCGACATTGGCGGAGATTGCTGCACAGAAAATCGATGCGGCGCCTGATGGCGCAACATTGTTCGTCGCCGAATCCTGCAACAGCGAACGCGCCGCGATCGAGGCGCACTGCCTCGTCCGCGACATACGCCCAGTGTTCGTATCCGCCCTTAGCCAGGCGCCGCTAGCCGGCGTTCACCAGGCGGAGAATGCAGCGCTCGCCGACGCCTTAGCGCGGACGCTTATTGCGCTTACTTCGGAGCAGGTGGCCGCCGGTCTTGCGGGCGTACGATGGCCGGGTCGGCTCGAAATTATCGAGCGCACGCCCTTGATCATTATTGATGTGGGTCACACTCCTGCAGCAGTGCGCAGAGCTCTCGAGGGTTTTCGCGTGCTGTGCGGTGGTCGCCAGTCGTTTTTGGTGTGCGGTGTTTCAGCGGATAAGGATGTAGCCGCCATCGTTGACACGCTGGCGGCCGCATTTCGCGTAATTGTTTGCGCTCACGCACGTCACAAAGGCGCGCCCGCGGCGGAAATCGCGGCGCGCGCGGGCCGCGCCCACCCAGAGGCGGAGATCATCGTCGCCGAGAGTGTGGCGGATGCGCATAGAATCGCCTTGCGGCATGCACGGCCCGACGATGCCATTTATGTCGCCGGGGGCCTCTTCTTGGCGGCTGAGTTCAAGGCCAGCCATCGTGGTCTAGATCCGGCTTCGCTAGCCTTCTTTTGATCCCCAGCTACGGCTAAGCTCCCTGTCCGAGAGGGCCATGCCGAGGACGTTGTTCGACCATCTGTCGCCGGACACCGGGGCCAAACGCATACTCGCACTAGATGGCGGGGGCGTGAAGGGACTGCTGACACTTGGCATGTTGAAGGTGATGGAAGACGAATTGCGCCGGCGGGCCGGCGGTGACCGCGCGTTCCGCCTCTGCGACTATTACGACTTGATCGGAGGCGCGTCGTTCGGCGCCATTATCGCTGCTGGTCTCGCGCTTGGCATGTCCATAGACGAGCTGATCGCACTTTACCTGCGCATGGGACATGATGTGTTCGGGCGCCACGCAGGCGACGGCTTTTTCCAGCAAACGAGAATAAACGCCAATGCTCTGCGCCGTGCGCTGCAATCTGTTTTCACAAACAGGACGTTCGGGTCGCAAGATCTGCGCACCGGGCTAGCCATGTTCGCCAAGCGCATCGATACTGGCGCGACGTGGGTGCTCACCAATCACCCACTCGATCCAAATTACGATCCCGATCCCGAGCATGGGGCCTTTCCCCATAAGTCGTTTCGTCTGGCTGATCTCGTGCTCGCCAGCTCCTCGGCGCCTTCCTACTTCGACGCAGTCGTGGTCGGGGTAGCGTTCGACGATCACCGCCGTCCAGTTCAAAGGGGATACTTCGTCGACGGCGCGGCCGGCGCCGGCAATAATCCCAGCGTGCAATTACTGTTGTTAGCGCTCATGCCCGAGCATCGCTTCGGGTGGAAAGCGGGCGCCGAGAATCTGATGATGTCTTCCTTTGGCGCCGGCGCCCGTCAGCCTGCTATAGGCGGTGCGACGTTTCAGTCGCTGCCTCCCGCGACGCGGGCCGCGCACACGCTACGCGCTATGATCTACGAGACGCAGGTGCAGGGGGTCGCGTGGATGCAGGCGCTCTCGAAGCAGCACAAACCTTGGGCGCATGAGAGCGGGGGCGCGGGCACTTGCATCCTGAGTGCGCCGCTCCTCGATTTCCAGCGCGTCGACGTAGTCCTAGACGTAAAACCAAAGCCCCAGCGGCGCACCGATCCTGCGCCGCCAATGACTGCGCTCGAGAGGATGTTGGGACGCGAACTGGACGCCGAAACGCTTACCGGACTCGATAGGATCGACAATGGCGCGAAGAAGAACATGGAGCTGTTGCTCGAAGTCGGCGGCTGTGCTGGCAGGGTCTATATCGATGCATGTTATCCGGATTCCAAATTTGACCTGCCGGAGTGGCGCGCGGGTTAAATGGCTCAGGCGCTGGGACATTCCGCCGCGCGATGCGCGCTGCGACAGTCAAGCCGTTGACCGCAGCCGGCGTGGGTCCGAAAGGCCAACGCCATGAAAAGAGTAATCATCGTTGGCGGCGGTGTTATCGGGCTTTGGTGCGCGGTGCGACTGCGTCAAGGCGGTGCGCAAGTGACGCTGCTTGAAGCTGAGAGCGAATTCTTCTCCCCGTATGGTCCAACAGCATCGGCCGCGGCGGCGGGGATGCTTGCGGCAGTGGAGGCGAGGGCCTCGAAGCATGAGCAGGTTGGCCTGAGTTCTTTTGACATGTGGCGCGATGGACAGCAGGGCGCGGAGTGGGCCGACGGCGTTCGCTTCGATGGCGTCGTCGTGATTTGCGAGAACTCGGATCAGGCAGCGCAATTGCACGCGAATGCGCAGCGTCTAGGCCGCAGCGCGGCTTTACTGAACAGTGCGCAATTCCAGAAGCGCACTGGCCTTGATGCGAAGGTGGACACCGGCGTCTTCATTGCCGACGAGGCCGTGGCGGACCCGATACGGGTTCTGTCCGGCTTGTCGATGCAGGCGCGCGCGCTCGGGGCCATCCTGATGTTCGACACGGACGTAGCCGAAATTAACGGTCCAGAGGTGATCGCGCATAATGGGCGTGTGCTACAGGCGGACGTCATCGTACTGGCGCCGGGCGCCTGGGCGACGGATGCCCTGAAGAGCGTGGCGCCAGCGTTGCAGCGCGTTGCGCCAGGGAAAGGTCAGGTCGTCGTCGTGGAGACGGCGCGACCGCTCGGCGCGACTGTGCGAGGGCCCGGCTTCTATCTTGCCCGGCGCCGGGAGGACACCGTCCTCGGCGCAACAATGGAAATGGGGCGCACCGACAGGCGACCCGATCCAGAAAAGGGAGCGGCGCTCCTGGAGAGGGCGCGGGGCGTGCTTGCTGACGAATTAAGACCCACAGCACGCAGCTGGGCCGGAATTCGGCCGATGTCACCCGATGGCTTCCCGATGATCGGACGTTCGGCTGACGTACTGGTTGCGGCGGGGCACGGCCGTAATGGCTGGCTGTTTGCGCCGGTGACAGCAGAGATCATAAGCGCCTATGTGTTCGGCAGCGAGATTCCTCCCGAATGGGCGGCGCTGTCGCCCCAGAGATTTGACGGTCCATGACAATTTCCATCGAACTTACGGAAGAACAAGCGGCCATCAAACACGCGATCGAAGAGATCTGCGCCAAGTACGACGATCAGTATTGGCTGAAGGCGGACGAGAGCGGGAAATTCCCGGAGGAGTTTGTCTCCGATATCGCAGCCGGCGGTTGGCTTGGCGTGGCCATGCCGGAGCGCTTCGGCGGTGCGGGACTTGGGCTCTCCGAAGCTGCGCTGATGATGCAGACGGTGGCGCAATCGGGCGCTGGTTTCTCCGGAGCGAGCGCCATTCACCTGAATATTTTCGGTCTGATGCCGATAGTGAAGTTCGGCTCCGAAGAACAACAAGCGCGTTTCCTGCCGCCGGCGATCGACGGCACAGACAAGGCATGCTTCGCTGTGACTGAGCCGAACTCGGGTCTTGATACAGCGAGCCTGGAAACACGCGCAGAACGCACCAATAGCGGTTATCGAATCCGAGGGCGCAAAATTTGGACGACGAATGCGCAGCGGGCGAACAAGATCATGTTGATCGCCCGCACCACGCCAAAGGATCAGGTGAAGCGGCCGACCGAAGGGCTTTCGCTTTTCTATGCCGATTTCGATCGCAGCAGGATTGAAGCAAACCCGATCCCGAAGATGGGCCGCAAAGCGGTCGAGTGTAATACGCTCTTCATCGAGGACCTTGAGGTAACAAACGCTGAGTTGATTGGGGAAGAGGGCGCCGGATTCAAGATTCTACTTTCGGGCTTGAATCCGGAGCGCGTGCTGTTCGCAGCGGAAGCGATCGGGCTTGGTCGCGCGGCGCTCCGGCGCGCTGCGCAGTACGCGAAGGAGCGCGTGGTATTTGGCCGGCCAATCGGTCAGAACCAGGGGATACAACATCCGTTGGCGAAAGCATGGGCAGAGCTGGAGGCAGCCAACTTGATGGCGTTCAAGGCTGCGGCGCTCTTCGATTCGGGTAAGGAATGCGGCGCTGAAGCAAACGCTGCCAAGTATTTGGGGGGCGAGGCTGGGTTTCGAGCTTGCGAGGCGGCCGTACTCGCCCATGGCGGCATGGGTTACGCTAAGGAATATTTCGTTGAGCGCTACTTTCGCGAAGCTATGATCGCGCGCATCGCTCCGGTGAGCCGCGAGATGATCCTGAACTTCATCGCTGAGCGCGTGATGGGTCTGCCGAAGAGCTACTAGGTCGCCACGAGGGAACTTTTGTGCCCTAGCGGCATTGACCGTGTTGGCCCGGGGTGAGGGAGGGGCCGACATCGTGGATCAGCTGAGCCGCAGCCAGCACGCGGAAGAGAGTTTCGCATCGGTCGCAGAGTATGCGCCGGCGATGCTTTGGCGCGGTGATGCGCTCGGCAAGTGCGTTTATCTGAATCGCGCACAACGCCAGTTTTGGGGAGTCGAGGACATCGCGCGTTTCAGCTGGGCCTCAACGCTGCTCGATGAAGATGCGCCTCTCGTATTTGGTCCCTTTTCCGAAGGCATGGCCAATCGTCAGCCCTTCGAATGCGAAGGACGTTACCGCCGAGCTGACGGGGCTATCCGTATCCTGCACACGAATGCGCAGCCTCACTTCACCCCTGATGGTGAGTTTACCGGGATGATCGGCGTCAATGTCGATGTCACTGACGAACGCAGGGCGCAGGCGGAGCTGCGGGAAAGCGAAGCGCGCTTGAGGGCGCTGGCCGACAACATCCCCTACGGAATGGTTTTCCAATTGGTGGTGGAGCCGGGTGGCGCCCGCCGCTTCTCCTTTGTTTCTAACCGATGCAGGCAGCTCAATGGGGTTTCCCCGGAGGATGCGCTCGCTGACCCCGAACTTCTGTATGGGTGCGTCGCGCCAGAAGAAAGGGAGCGCTTCGCTGACGCTGAAGCTCTGGCGATGCGCGAACTTCGCCCCTTCGACATTGAAGTGCCAATGCAGACCCCTGATGGTGTTCGACGCTGGTTTCGGATTTCGTCTGCGCCTCGAAAGCTGGGTGATGGACGGGTGGTTTGGGACGGCGTGCAGGTCGACATTCACGACGTGAAAATGGCGGAGGAACGCCGGCGCCTGCTGATGCGAGAGATGAGTCATCGCATCAAAAACAACCTGGCGACCGTTCTTTCCATTGCAGTGCAAAGCGGACGCGCAGCGGTTTCCTATCGCAGCTTTCTGGATGTGTTTCAGGCGCGTCTCCAGGCGCTGGCGCAGAGCCACGACTTGCTGATGCGCGCCGAACAGGACAGTGCGTTGCTGCATGAAATCCTTGAACATGCGCTAAAACCTTACGGCGCAGAGCACGCGGGCGGGCGGACGCTCCGGCTCCTGGGGGATCCGGTTCGTGTGTCCGGGCGCGCCGCGATCGGGCTTGCGCTCGTGGCGCATGAGCTTGCCACCAACGCAGCGAAGTACGGCGCGTATGCCATGAACGGTGCTGTCGAGGTCGCGTGGCAGCGGCTCGGCGACGAACGTGTGCGGCTGCAGTGGCGCGAGCGCGGCGGCCCGCGCCCCAAGGAGCCGACTCGCTCAGGATTTGGCAGCACCTTGATAGACAGCATCATCTGTTCCGATCTGCGCGGCGCCATCGAGCGCCGCTATGCGGCGGCCGGGTTCGAAGCCGATATCGACTTCAGCACAGTCTCGGCTGGCGATTAGCATGCACGCAGTTTGTTGCGCTGTTCGAACATTAAGGTGACATTCACCAACGCAGCGCAGCGGATCAGACATGAGCGGTCCAACCCTGCCGATCACCCGCGAAGCGGTGCATGCTGCCATCCAACGCGCAGCCAACGCAACCGGCGTGGATTTTTCACTGCTGGTGGAAACAGCCCGCCGGGAGAGCGCGCTTGATCCAAACGCGCGCGCCGGCGCTTCAAGCGCCACCGGTCTTTTCCAGTTCATCGACAGCACTTGGCTCGACATGGTCCGGCGCCATGGCGCAGCGCATGGACTCAGTCGGGAAGCGGCTGCGCTCAACACCGAAGTGGACGCGCAAACGCGGCGCTCTATCCTGTCGTTGCGAAGCGACCCAGAACTGTCTGCTCGCATGGCGGCGGAACTTGCGCGTGAAAATGCGGCGACGCTTCAGGCGCGCCTCGGCCGTGCGCCAAGTGCTGGGGAGCTTTACGCGGCGCATGTGATGGGCGCGGGAGGAGCGCTGCGCTTGATTGAGGCGGCGGCGAATGGCGCGCCCGATGCGGCGGCGGTATTTCCGCGTGAAGCGGCGGCGAACCGTGGCTTGTTCTACGCCGGCGGCGAGCCGCGCTCGGCGCAAAGCCTGCTCAACAGGTTTCAAATGGATGCCAGTAGCGGAATTGCCGAGCGCGACGCCAGATTTGTTGGCGGGGATGAGCCTGAGCCTTTATCCGCGGCGCTAGCGCGCGCGCTATTTGCAATAGCGCTGCTGCCGCTGCTCGGCAGCGGCGATGACGAAGGGGCTCGCGATCAGTTGCATGCGCTGACGGCATACCGTCGTTCGAGCCAGACCTAGCTGACGACCCCGTTCGCATAGAGCGCGTCGATTTCGGCATCGCTATAGCCGAGTTCGATGAGCACCGTGCGCGTATGTTGGCCAAGGTGGGGCGCCGGCCCTTTTGGGCCATCGTCCGCTCCCGGGAATCGGATAGGTGCGCCGGGGGCCTTGATCGTGCTTCCGTCCGGCTGCGGGGTTCGCACAATCGCGCCGGCGGCTTCCGCCTGCGCGTCCGCCACCGCTTCTGCAGCCGTGAGCACGGGCGCCCAAATCATCTGCTCGGTGTCGAGCCGCTCCTGTGCTTGGGCGAGCGTCAGCTCCGCGAAGGCTGCATCAATTAAATCTACCAATTCTGCTCCGTTCGCGCGTCGCGCCTTGGCCTTGTTGAAACGCTCATCATCAATGAGGTGATCGAGCTTCAACGCGCGGCAAAGCGCTGGCCAGTCGCGCTCTCCTTGGCGTGCAAGGAGGCTGATCCAACGATCATCCTTGGTGCGATAGAAGTTGATCATCGGCTGCGGCGCGTTTCGGCGCGGCCTGTTTGACGCAGTGCGGCCGTAGATGTGCTGGATAGCCATGTCAGATCCAGCTGCATAATGGGCGACCCGAAGCAGGGAAGCCTCGACCAATCGTCCTTGGCCAGTGTTATGCCGCTCATAGAGCGCCGACATCACCCCTGCGACAATCGCCATCGAAGCTACGTGATCACCGAACGCCGTGCGCAATTGGATCGGTTCGCCTCCCTTGGGCCGGAAGAGTGCAGCGACCCCAGAGCGCGCCCAGAATGCAGCGGAGTCCATGCCAGGGCGGTCCGCATCGGGTCCTTCAAGCCCGTATCCAGTGAGACTCGCGTAAACGAGCCGAGGATTGCGTTTCAGTAGAGACTCGTAGTCGAGGCCGGCCCGTTTCAGTCCGCCGGGGCGTACGTTCGTCAGGAAGACGTCCGCGCGGTCGATTAGCTTCAGGAGTGCGTCGCGACCCGCCTCTTTGGTCGTGTCCAGCACGACGCCTCGTTTCCCGCGATTGTCGAGTTCGAATACAGGGTTGACGCTCTGCCCCTCAACCCCAGCTGAGGCGAAGAACAGGCGGATCGGGTCGCCGCCAGGCGGCTCGACTTTGATGACGTCGGCGCCCCAGTCGGCCATGATGCCCCCTGCGCCCGGCGCCGCTACGTAAGTGGCGTATTCGACGACCTTCAATCCTTCGAGCATTATCCGCTCCCCTCCCGCGCCGCGGTCAAGCTTTCGTTAAGGGCTGCCTGTGAAGGCTCCTCATCGGGCGGAATCGCCCTTTTGCGAGCGTTCTCATGCCGATCGTCACGATGCGTGCGTCTTTGACGGATAGCGACATCCGCACCTTGATCAAGGGCCCCACTGAGGCCGATCGCGCACAAGCGGCGCACAAAATCTGTCGCTGTATAGACGAGGTCGAACTTTCCCCCGAGGAACGTGCGCACGCGGAGCAAATTATCGGCATCATGGCGCACGACGCCGCAGTGCTGGTGCGTCGGGCTCTAGCAGTCGCACTCAAGAACTCGCCCAAGCTGCCGCGCGAGATCGCAAACACTCTGGCGCGCGACATCGAGAGTATCGCGCTGCCCGTGATCATGAATTCGCCAGCGCTGACCGACGCTGATCTGATCGATATCGTCCGTAGTTGCCCCCCGAGCAGGCAAGTGGCGGTCGCGAGCCGGGAAAAGCTGTCGGTGGCGGTCACCGGCGCAATTGCGCAGTACGCCGGGCCAGACGCTGTCGAGCGGGCAGTGGCGAACGACAACTCGATCTTCGATGAGGAAGGGTTGTCGATCGTACTCGATCGCTTCGCGGGACTTTCGTCCATCACCACTGCGATGGTGCACCGCAGGACGCTGCCCGTGGGCGTTACCGAAAAGCTAGTGTCGATTGTCAGCGGGGAGTTGTTCGACCATCTAGTCAACAACCACGAGCTACCGCCGCAGATCGCAATCGATCTCGCTATCGGCGCACGCGAGCGCGCAACCGTGGACATTGTCGAGCAAGCAGCGCGGCAAAGCGATCTCGGCCGTTTCGTGCAGCAGCTAAATCTCAACGGGCGCTTGTCTCCATCATTGCTGATGCGTGGGTTGTGCCTCGGGCATATCGACTTCGTTGAGTACGCGATGGCGGAACTCGCGGGCATGTCCCACCAGCGCATGTGGCTGCTGGTGCATGACAGCGGGCCGCTCGGCCTCAAAGCTGCATTTGATCGTGCGGGTTTGCCGCCCCGGTTGTTCTCATCATTTCGTGCGGCGATTGACGTCTATCACAGCATCGACCGCGAGGGCGGCGCCCAAGACCGAATTGTATTCCGCAAACGGATGTTGGAACGGACGCTGACGCTCTTCCAATCTGTCCCGAAGGACGACCTCGATTATCTGATCGAGAAACTGGACGCTTCGGGACTGCAAGGGGGCCGCGCGGCCGCGATCTAGCGGAGCCCCGCTTCTGCGAACGGGCCGCCGCCGCGATCAAAACCGGCGATAGCAAGTTCGCGAGCCAGCCCCGGAGTGGCGACGCTCTCGGCCGTGATGATGAGGCCGGCAGCCTTCGCCGCCAGCAAGCGGCGACCAAGCGGCGAACGATCGCCATTCTCTAGCGCCAGAAACGGATTGCCGCTCGGCGCGTCCACAACGAGCTCGGTGTAGAGCGCACGGGCCCGCGCGCCGAACGGAAGCGGGCAATCTGGATCACCCCGCAGTGCAACCATCCAGCCGCGCGCGCGCAATTCCTCGGCAAGCAATGGCCCCGCCGAAACCAATTCGCGTTCATGCAGCTGGAACGAAAGACTATGGCGCGTGCAGCCGGCTTCGATCGCGGCTTCGCTCAGGAGATCGGCTTCGAGATCGTTCTGAACTTCACTGGCGACAGCGAGGGTGAGCGGGGCGTGCATGCCCCGCTCCCGCCAAGCCATTCGCGCCGCTCGGAGGAGGCGTGACAGCGTGGAAAATGCGAAAGCTTCATGTGCAGGCCCGCGCGGGCGAACAAACCCGCATGCGAGCGCGCCGATGCGTAAATCAGCGCGGGCTCCGATCGTAAAGGCCAGCGGCTCGACAGCCGTGCGCGGGCGGAAGGGAATGACATTCATTGCGCGTCAGATGAACGGCGTTCATGGCATGGCCGCCGTTAAAAAGGCGGATGTCTAGCAGGGTAAAAACGGGCTTAACACTTCAAGTCGGAGCAACGCCGAGCGCGGCGACGCTGGTTTCCAGAGTGTTGAGGAGCGCGCGCGCCACCGGATGTCGCTCGTCGCGCAGACGTTCGCGCACCGCAGCTCGCAGAGCGTCAACATGAGCGCAAACGAGTTGGGGATCGCGCTGGGCCAACGCCTTGCCTGCATCCGTCTCAATCAAACGGCAGAGGGAGGCGGCTAAGCGAGTAGCCAACGGAAATCCGTAGGTTGCGCCCATGCCTTTCAAGTCGTGCGCGGCGCTCATGAGGCGATCGAGTGAGTCGATACGCCAGCCGTTGGCTTCCGCTTCACGGCGGATTGTTTGTAGCTTTGCGATGTCAATATCGAGCCATTCCTCAAGGGAGGCGCTGAGCGCATCCAGCGTGCTGTCGGCGCGGGCGATCGCTTCTTCATCGAACAAGGGATGCTGCAATTCGAGCCTACGGGCGCCGCGCGCTTCAGGCGTTATAAATTGGGCGGCGGGCTTGGCCATGGCGTGAGCATGCGAGGGGGCAGGTGAAGAGAGCGTTTACGCTGCCTAGACGCTGAACTGCTCGCGCACGATGCGTTCATCCAGTGCATGGCCTGGGTCAAACAGCAGCGTCAATGTCGCATCGCCATCCTCCTCGACATCGACAGCGACGACATCACGGGTCTCAAGGTTGTCGGCTGAGGCGCTGACGGGGCGGCGCTGCGGCTCTAAGACCTCAAATCGGACACGCGCCCTGTGCGGCAGGATCGCGCCACGCCAGCGGCGAGGCCGAAAAGCGCTGATGGGCGTCAGCGCCAGCAGGCGCGACTCTATTGGCAGAATTGGCCCGTGCGCAGAGAAATTATAGGCGGTGGAGCCGGCGGCGCTGGCCACCATGACCCCGTCGCACTGCAGTTCGGGCATGCGCTCAGCCCCATCAATAAGGATGCGTATCTTTGCAGTTTGCGCTGTCTGGCGCAGCAATGAGACCTCATTGAACGCCCGCTCCTCGACGATCGTCCCTGCTAGGGTCTGGCAGCGTGCCACGAGCGGGTGGATGTGGACTGGCTTGGCGCGGGCGAGCCGCTCCGGCAGCCCATGCTCGGCGAAGTCGTTCATCATGAAACCGATGGTGCCTCTGTGCATGCCGTAGACCGGCTTACGGTCTTTGAGCCGCCGCCGCAGCGTCTCTAGCATGTGCCCGTCGCCGCCCAATGCGACGATGACCTCCGCCATGTCCTCGCCGACATCGCCATATCGGTGGCGCAGTCGGATCAACGCTTCCTGGGCTTCGGGCCGGGCGCTGGCGGTGAAGGCAATATTCATTGCGGCGCAGCATATCCGCAACGGGCAGGGCCGTCTCGGCTCGAATAGAGGTGCGAGCGCTTCGGTTGAGCAGCGTGGCCGATGAGTCTAGGGTGCCTTGTTCGGAGGCGCCCACATGGCAGATGATGCAGGATCGTCACTCAGAGGGCGTGTCAGCGCAGAGGAATGGCAGGCGCGCGTGGATTGTGCCGCGCTCTACAGGTTGGTGGCGCTGCACGACTGGGACGACATGATATTCACGCACATTTCGATGCGAGTGCCCGGGCCCGAACACCACTTCCTGATCAATCCGTATGGTATGTTTTTCGAAGAGATCACTGCCTCATCGCTGGTGAAGGTTGACCTCGAAGGCAATATCGTTGCGCCGACGCCACACTACATCAATCCGGCCGGCTTCACGATCCACTCAGCGATTCACGCGGCGCGCGAAGATGCACTGTGCGTCATTCACTTGCACACTGACGCTGGTGTCGGCGTCTCGGCACAGAAAGAGGGGCTGCTGCCGATTTCGCAGAATTCGCTGCTGGTGATGCCGAACCTCGCTTATCACGGCTATGAAGGCGTCGCACTCAACCTTGATGAGCGCGAGCGTCTGGTGAAGGATCTCGGCGACAAGAAGCTGATGCTCTTGCGCAACCACGGAACTTTGGCTGTGGGTTCGAGCGCAGGCGATGCCTTCATAGGCATCTTCTTCCTGGAGCGCGCATGCGCGCAGCAGATCAACGCGCTTGCTGGCGGTCGCGATACTGTTCTGATCGCCCCGGATGCGGCGCAGGAGGAGACGCGCGGTCAGAGCAAGGGATTAGGGATGGTATCGGGGTTGGCGTGGCCTGGGCTGAAACGAAAACTCGACCGGCATCTGCCGGGCTACGACTCTTAGCCCTGATGGCAGTGCTTGCGCCGGGTGCGGCGCAGGCTGGGGCGTGGGTCGCTCCAAAGGGTGGGCAAGAGATCTTGACCACCGTTGCCGGGCAGCGCGAGGGTTTGGTCTTCTATGAGACGGCGGCTTACTGGGAGACGCCGCTTGGCGACGCCACTTCATTGGTCGCTGCCCCGTGGCTGGAGCAGAACTACGACACCATCGAGGGCTGGCGTGCGGAGGCGGTGGTTGGTTTCAAAAGCGCATTGTATCGCTCAGAGGATGCGGCCGTGGCTGCGCAGGTCGGTGGACTTTGGCTGTCGGCTCCTGTCGCAGCGTGCGGGGAGTCCGGCGCCGAGTTCAGGCTCCTGGCCGGATACAACCTCAGCTCACGCTCTTTTCTGAACGTTGAGGCTGCTTCGCGCCTTCTCGACGGTGGCTGCGCAAGCGAGCGGCTGGACCTCACGCTCGGGCGGCGTTTCGGTGAGCGCTGGCTCGCGATGGGGCAGGTTTTTGTGGACCGGGCAGGAGGCGATGATGAGGCAGTCCGGACGCAGATTACCCTTACGCGTATAGGGGAATCGGGTCGGGGGATCCAGTTTGGCCTGCGGACACGTATAGACGGCGACGCGGAAGAAGCGGCATTTGTGCTAGGCTTTTGGGGGCGTCCCGGTGAGCGTCGTTGATCTGCCGATAAAGTGTGCTGGCTGGTTTTGGCAGCGCTGACACACATTCGCAAAGATTTGCCTGTAAGGTTCGCTACATGTTGGGGTTGGCAAAACGCTACGGCTTTGCAGCGGTAGTGACCGCAGCCATTGCGCTGATGGCGGTGCTGGTGGTGGGCAAGGCAGTGTTCGGCGGCGGCGAACAGAATGCCAAGGGCGCACCGGCTGCTGCGCAGGCTGGTGGGGGTATGCGCGGCGGAGCGACGGTGGTCGCCGCGTCAGTAGAGATGCACACCTTTACCGACGGTCTCCAGGCCCTTGGCACCGCGCAGGCGCGCGAGAGCATCGTTCTCACGCCGAAGGTGGCCGATACTATCCGAGCGCTTCGGTTCGACAGTGGGGACCGCGTGCGCCGGGGCCAGGTGCTGGTGCAAATGTCGAGCGTCGAGCAGAGCGCCGACCTTGCGGAAGCACGCGCGGCTAACCAGGCGGCGCAAGAGGATCTCCGTCGCACGCAAGAATTATTCAACCGCGGCTTTGCCTCCCAAGCGCGGCTCGACACAGTGCGGGCCGCCGCCGACGCCGCCGAAGCGCGGCTCAATGCTGGCGCTTCACGGATAGCAGACCGCACCATTGTTGCGCCTTTTGCTGGGATCGTGGGCTTGCGCACGGCCAGTCCCGGCCAATACGTGCGCCCGGGTGATCAGATCGGCACACTCGACGACATTTCGGAAATGAAGCTCGACTTCAACGTTCCGGAGACACAGCTCGCCCGAGTTGGTAGCGGCGTCGAAATCGTCGCGCGAACAGCGGCCTATCCAGATCGCCTGTTCACGGGTCGTATCGGCAATGTTGACAGCCGCGTGGATCCTACCACGCGCACCGTCCGCGTACGGGCGATGTTGCCTAATGCCGATGAGGTCATTCGCCCGGGTATGCTGATGACGGTTGAGGTTCGCTCCAACGCGCGGCAGGCCCCAGCAGCGCCGGAAATCGCCATCCAGGATCGCGCCGATGGGTCATATGTGTATCGGGTCGCCGCTGCTGACGGCGTTACGCAGGCGGAATTGGTGCGGATCAGGACTGGGGCGCGCGCAGACGGTGTGGCGGAGGTGCTGGAAGGCTTGAATGTAGGTGATCAGATCGTGGTGGAAGGCCTGCAGATGGTCCGCCCCGGTCAGCCGGTGCAGGTAGCCGCGCCGCAGCCAGCGTCCCAAAATGATCGTGACGCGGCCCAGCTTCCGCTTCGGCCGCGCGGCTAGGCGCCGGCGATGACCCTATCGGATCTATCCGTCCGCAGGCCCGTCATGGCGACGGTGCTTTCGCTGATTATCATCGCTTTCGGCGCTATCGCTTTCACCACGCTGCCGCTTCGTGAGCTGCCGGATGTCGACCAGCCGGTGGTCTCCATCAATACCTCGTATTCAGGCGCTTCCGCTGAGGTGGTGGAGACTCAGATCACGCGCGTGATTGAGGACCAGTTGTCCGGCATCGAGGGTGTCGATGTCATCAACGCGGTGAGCCGCGACGGTCGCTCCTCAATCAATATCGAATTCACATTGGATCGGGATCTTGAAGCTGCTGCAAATGACGTGCGCAATGCGGTGAGCCGCGCGCGCGGCAGCTTGCCGGTGGACGTGCTGGAACCTGTAATCAGCAAAGCTGATTCCGACGCCAACCCGATCATGTGGTTCAGCCTCAGTTCGCGAACCATGGACTTGGTTGCGCTGTCGGACTTTGCACAGCGCTACATCGTCGACAGACTAGGCGTAATCAATGGCGTCGCCAATGTTCGCGTCGGCGGCGATGCGAGCCGGGCGCTGCGGATTTGGCTGGATACCAATGCGATGGCTGCACGCGGTTTGACCGTGCAGGACGTTGAGAGTGCGCTTCGATCACAGAACCTCGACCTCCCGGCTGGCTACGTGCAAAGCCAAGAGCGTGACTATCAGGTGCGGGTTGAGCGCCCGTTCCAAACGCCGGACGATTTCGCGCGTATGCCGATCGGCCGCGGAGTGAGCGCCGACGGCACGGTGGTTCGCTTGGGCGACATTGCGCGAGTCGAGTTCGCGCCCGTAGAGGAACGCCGAATTTTCCGCGGCAACGGCGTCGATCAGGTGGGCATCGGCATCGTGCGTCAATCACAGTCGAACGCGCTCGAAGTCGCCCGCGCCGTGAAGGCGGAGGTTGAGCGCGTTCGCCACAGCCTTCCGGAGGGGGTTGAACTCAACCTGACGTACGACGCGACGGTCTTTATTGACCAAGCTATCTCGCGCGTAGTGCAGACGCTCGTCGAAGCCACGTTGTTGGTGGTGCTGGTGATTTATCTGTTCCTCGGCAGTTGGCGTGCGGCCTTCATTCCTACGGCCGTCATTCCTGTCTGCTTGATCGGCGCGTTCCTTGTCATCGCACTCTTCGGCTTCACCATAAATTTGCTGACTCTGATGGCGCTTGTCCTGTCGATTGGACTCGTCGTCGATGATTCCATTGTCGTGCTCGAAAACGCTCAGCGTCGGGTCGACACGCTTGGTGAACCGGCTCTGGTGGCAGCCCAGCGCGGCGCGCGGCAGGTGTTTTTCGCGGTGGTCGCGACATCGGCCGTGCTGGTTGCGGTGTTTGCGCCGATGCTTTTCGTGGGCGGCTATATCGGCAAATTGTTCGTCGAATTGTCCGTGACGATCGCCGGCGTCGTCGTGATTTCGGCCTTTGCGGCGCTCTCGCTGTCGCCCGTGATGTGCTCCAAGCTCTTGAAGCCCGCCAGCCAGTCAACTCCCTTGGCTCGGTTTGTCGATCGCGTGCTCAACGCATTGCGTAAATCCTATCGGGCCTCATTGGAGGCTGCTCTTCAGCACAAATCGATCGTGTTTGCCCTGTTTGCGCTGGTCGTCGCCGGTGGCGGCTTCCTCTTCACTCAATTGTCGAGCGAACTGACGCCGGTAGAGGACCGCGGCATGGTCCAAGCCTTCATTAGCGCGCCGGAAGGGTCTGGTTTTGAGTACACCAGTCGGATCGTGGAGCAGGTGGAGACGACGCTGAACGAGTACGTCCAATCCGGTGAGATCGAGCGATTCATGGTGGTGCTGCCAGGATTCGGCGACGCCGGGACCAACCGCTTCTCGAGCGGCTTCGCCATGATGTTCCTGAAGCCCTGGGGGGAGCGGCGACCTGCAGCCGATCTCGTCACCGAACTCAACCGTCGCTTTAGCCAGATTCCAGGCGCCACAATCCGCGTTATTATGCCGAATGCATTTCAGCGAGGCGGCGGCGATGGCGCTTCGATAGTGCTGCTCGGCGCTGAATACGAGCCGCTCGCGGAGACCGGGCAACGCATTGTCGATCGTCTGGCCGAGAACCCGAACTTCATGCG
This sequence comes from uncultured Terricaulis sp., assembly GCA_964402795.1. Taxonomy (GTDB): domain Bacteria; phylum Pseudomonadota; class Alphaproteobacteria; order Caulobacterales; family Aquidulcibacteraceae; genus Vitreimonas. The sequence continues at coordinate 65,193 of CAYODX010000005.1, forward strand.
CCCGCGCATCAATTATGAGCCCACGTCTCCGCGCGTCATGGTGGAGATCGACCGAGAACGCGCTGCCGCGCTTGGGGTCTCAGTGCAGGCGATCGGGCGGACGCTGGAAGCGACCATGGGCGCCCGGCGCGTGAACACGATCACGGATCGGGGTGAGGAATATTACGTCTACCTGCAGGCCGAACGGGACGAGCGTTCCGATATCGCCGACCTTGCTAACAAATTCGTCCGTTCGGACGCGACCGGTGAACTCGTACCCCTGTCGACAATAGTATCGCTACGCACGGTCGGAGATAGCGCCGAACGGCGGCGTATGAATAGACAAGCGGCCGTTACTATCGGCGCCTCCATCCCAGGCGATTACGCCATCGGCGATGCGATGCATGAAATGGAACGCATCGCTCGGGAAGAGATTGGCGAGCAACCCATCTCTATCGATTACACAGGACAATCGCGACAGTTCCGCCAGGCGACGGGCGCTGTAGGCTTCGCTTTCGGTTTCGCATTGGTGATCGTGTTTCTGGTTTTGGCCGCGCAGTTCGAGAGCTTCATCCACCCGGTCGTGATCATGCTGTCGGTGCCGCTTGCAGTTGCAGGCGGATTGTTCGGCCTTTTCCTCGCTGACAATACGCTCAACATCTATAGCCAGATCGGTCTTATCATCCTGATCGCACTCGCGGCCAAGAACGGCATTTTGATTGTCGAATTCGCAAATCAGTTGCGCGACGAAGGGAAAGCGATCCGGGACGCCATACTGGATGCGTCGGACCTTCGCGTGCGCCCGGTGTTGATGACCTCTGTGGCCACCGTGATCGGGGCGGTTCCGCTAATTGTCGGCCACGGCGCAGGTGCTGAAAGCCGCAGCACGATCGGCATCGTCATCTTTTTCGGCCTCGTCGTTTCGACAATGCTTACGCTGTTCGTCGTTCCGGTTTTCTACGATCTGCTGGCGCGGTTCACCAAATCGCCCGAAGCGACGGCTAAAGAGATCGAGGATTTCGAACACGGCGAGGCGATCGCTCGCCCCGCAGAATAAGTCAGTGTTCGTCTTCTTCAGCTTCGACCATCAAGTAAGCGATCAAATCGCGGCGCTGCGTTTCGTCCCGCACGCCGGCGAACGCCATGCGGTTGCCGGGCAAGAAGGTCTGCGGATTGGCAAGCCAGTGATCAAGGTGATCAGCATCCCAGGTGAAGTTCGCGTCGCGCACCGCCTGTGAGTAGTTGAAATTGGCGAGCGAGCCGATTTCTCGCCCGAACACCCGATGAAGATTGGGGCCGATGCGGTTAGGTTCGCCGCGCCCGATTGTGTGACAGGAGCGGCACTGTGCGAAAACGCGCCTGCCGTTCTCGTAATTGGCCTGATTGTAGGGCGCCGGAAGCTCGGCCATCTCTTCGGCGATTTCTTCGGCGCGCGGTGCGGCTGTCGACGCTGTTGACTCCGACGCTGTCGAGGCCGGAGCCGCGGCAGTTTCGCTTGACTGTTCGCTTCGACCACAGGCGGTGAGAGCCAAGAGGCTGACTGCGAGGAGCAAGCGGCGCATTTCGTCCCTTCCTTAGAAAAGTGGTGCCGCCGGAGGGACTCGAACCCCCGACCTCCTGATTACAAATCAGAAGCTCTACCAGCTGAGCTACGGCGGCGTGCCGCGCCGTCCTGCCAGCCTTGGCGGCGAGGAGGAAGGGCGCGGATAGACGCGGACGATGGAGCCACCACCCTTGTCACCACGGTCAGATAAGGTAAGCCCGGAGCGGCGCAGCGCCTAGGGGACACTGGCGTTTGTCAGCCAGGTGGGCAGAGAGGGCTGGGAGACCAAGATGAACATCTTTGAATCGCTGTTCCGTCTGATCTTTGGCAGCCGCGGCTCGCGCCCGTCGCCCCCCCCAGCGTCTCCGCCGGCACGGCCCCAGGCGCCGCCGCCGACTCCAGCCACGCCGCCGCCGACTCCAGCCACGCCGCCGCCGACTCCAGCCACGCCGCCGCCGGCTCCAGCGACACCGCCGGCGCCTCAGCCTGCCCCGGCAGCGCCGCCATCCCCGCCGGCTCCAGCGACACCGCCGCCACCGCCTGCGTCCCCGGCAGCTCCGCCAGCGCCGCCGCCAGCGTCTCCGCCCGCGAGTGACTTCCTAGCCACGTTGCATGTGCAGGATTCCGCCCCGCTTACACGTGCTGACTTCGAGGCCGCGGCAGGGCGCCTCGGCTGCGAGTGGGAAGCTTTAGCCGCCGTCGCTAAGGTTGAAAGCGGCCCGCTCGGCGGGTTCGGCTCCGACGGGCGTCCGATCATCCTGTTCGAGCGCCATCTGTTCTCACGCAAGACCAACTCGGCTTACGACACGACCAATCCGAATGTCTCCAACCGGACGCCAGGCGGCTATCCGCGCAGCCAAGCCGATCGCTGGGCGCAACTCGGTGAAGCTTACGCGCTGGCGCCTGAGGAGGCGCTGCAGAGCGCGAGCTACGGCCGCTTCCAAGTGCTTGGCCAAAACTTCGCGAACATGGGCATGGCCAATGCTCACGATTACGTGGCCAAGCTCTCGCGCTCGGAGAAGGATCAACTCGAAGCATTCGAGGCCTTCATCCGAGCCAATGGTCTGGCTGACGAACTCCAGCGCAAGGATTGGACGGGCTTCGCCAGCCGCTACAACGGCCCGGGCTATGCGGCCAACCAGTACGATACGAAAATGGCCGATGCATACGCTGAGATAAAAGCGAATCCCTCCGCCATCGCGTGAAGGGTGGCGCCCGCGCGCGCTTGCGTGAGCAAGGGCAGGCATCCTAGGTAGCGGGTCTTATGGCTCGCTATCTGATCACGTCCGCGCTTCCATACATCAATGGCATCAAGCACCTTGGCAACCTGGCCGGCTCGATGCTGCCCGCCGACGTCCACGCGCGTTTCCGGCGCCTGCAGGGGCACGAGGTGCTGTTTATCTGCGCGACCGATGAACACGGCACGCCCGCGGAACTCGCTGCCGCCGAGGCGGGCCAGGAAGTGCGCGCCTATTGTGACGCGCAGTACAAAATTCAAAGGGATGCGTGCGAGGGCTTTAAACTGTCCTTCGACCATTTTGGCCGCTCCTCGAATCCCCCGAACCACCGCCTGACGCAGCACTTCTGCGAAGCGTTGGAAAAAAATGGCCTGATAGAAGAGCGTGTCTCGAAGCAAATCTATTCGATTGACGATAGGCGTTTCTTGCCGGACCGCTACGTCGAGGGGACGTGCCCGGTGTGCGGATTCGAGCGGGCTCGCGGGGACCAATGCGATAATTGCGGCACATTGCTCGACCCCGTCGAACTCATTAGCCCGCGCTCAAAGATTTCGGGCTCCACAAACGTTGAGCCGCGAGATACCGCGCATTTGTTCCTCTTGCAGCCGAAGATGCAGGAGCGCATCCGCGCATGGGTCGATCGTTCTGCGGAATGGCCGCAACTCGCGCGCTCAATCGCTTATAAATGGCTCGACGAGGGGCTTATTGATCGCTCGATCACCCGCGATCTGGCTTGGGGAATCAGAGTTACGCAAAACGGCCGGATCAGGCCGGGTTTCGAGAACAAAGTGTTCTACGTCTGGTTCGACGCCCCCATCGAATATATCGGCTCAACGATTGAATGGGCGGAAGCTAGTGGCGGCGATTGGGAGCGCTGGTGGCGTACTGACAAGGGTGCTGAAGACGTCACGTACATCCAGTTCATGGGCAAGGATAACGTCGCATTTCACACGGTCTCCTTCCCGGTCACGATCATGGGCTCGCAAGAGCCCTGGAAGCTCGTGGATCGTCTCAAGGCGTTCAACTGGGTCACTTGGTATGGGGGGAAGTTCTCGACCAGCGAGAGACGCGGCATTTTCATGGATGCTGCGCTTGATGTGCTGCCTAGCGATTATTGGCGTTGGTACTTGATGGCGAACGCTCCGGAGAGTTCAGACGCCGCCTTCACGCTTGAACAGTTTCAGCAGACCATCAACGCAGATCTTGCCAATGTCTTCGGCAACTTCATCAACCGCATCACGCGCTTTGCGGCCTCCAAGTTCGAGAGCGAAGTGCCGGATGGCGGGATCTCAGGCGCGAACGAGGACAAGCTCGCAGACGAGTTCGCCAACCGCCTGGCCGCGCTCACGACCTTTCACGAGCAAATGGAGTTTCGTAAGGCGGCGGCCGAACTGCGCGGCATATGGGTGGCTGGCAACGAGTACCTGCAAGCAGCAGCCCCTTGGACGGCATTGAAAACCGACCGTGACGCTGCTGCTGTCGGGGTCCGCACGGGCCTCAACGCGTGCGCACTGTTCGCCGTGTTGGCTCAGCCCTTTATTCCTGACGCCGCCAAAACTGTGCTCGATGCTTTGCGCGTGCCCGAGCAAAAGCGAATGTGGCCGCGCCCAGGCGACCGCAGCGTTTGGGATGCGTTGCCGCGAGGCCTAAGGTTCAGCCCGCCGGAGCTGCTGTTCAAGAAGATCGAGGACGATGACGTCGCCGCGTGGTCCGAGCGCTTCGGCGCCGGCGCGTGACCCGCTGGACGCTCGGGCCAATCGCTCCTAAGAGTTTGCCCGGTCAGCGAAGGCGCTGGTCGATCGGGAGGGGCGATCATGGAGTACGTGGATCAAGCAGTGGAAATCCTGCGCCAGGGCTTTGCCAACGCCAACAATCCTAAGGGGCTGCTGATCGCTCTCGCTGCGACCGTATTCATGCAGTCGTGGAAGCAATGGCTCCCAGTTGCGTTCGGCGCAGTGCTAATCCACATCGCCATCGATACGCTGGCGCCTATCCTTGCTGGCGGCGGGGGCAATCTGGCGCTGCCGCCCCTGACCGAGACCTCGTTCTGGACTCAGTCCGGCGTTCTGTTCGTCGGCTATCTGATTATTATCGCCGTGTTCTTCCTGGTGAAGAGCATGCTATTCAGAAAGTCGGCGGCCGCACACTAGCGGCGGCTTCGCGCCGCCTCGTAGAGAGCAATAGCCGCTGCGGCGGAAACGTTCAGGCTCTCCATTTCCGCAGCGATCGGGATGCGGGCGCGTGCTTCGCATGCCTCGGCGACTGCGGGCCGAACTCCCTTCCCTTCCGCGCCCAGGACAAGCGCAACGGGACGCTTGTCGGCCTGCAATGCCTGCTCCAAATCCAGGGCAGCTTCACCTTCCAACGCCACGGTGAGATAGCCGATCGCACGCAACTCCTCCAGTGCGCGGCCAAGGTTCACCACACGCACATGTGGCAAGAGTTCAATCGCGCCGGCGGCGGCCTTCGCCAACACGCCTGTCATTGGTGGCGACTTGCGATCCTGAAGGATGACAGCCCGCGCGCCGAACGCAGCGGCCGAGCGAAAAGCGGCGCCCACATTTTGCGGATCGGTCACGCCATCCAGGATCAGGACGCTGCGTCCGTCCGGTGGCGTCGATGCAGCCTCCAGCGTAATCGGCTCGAGCGGGAAAGCACGCACGGCGACCCCTTGATGCACGGCGCCTGGTGGGAGCATTCCGTCGATAGCGTCGGGATCGAGGATTTGCGGCTCAACGGCGTCCGGCAGGCGCGAGGCGCCATTGCGCGTCGCAACAATGCGTTCAATGCGCCGCGCCGGGTTAGCAAGCGCTGCAAGGCACGCATGGACACCCCAAATCCAAGATGGTCCGCCGGTCTCTTCTTCGAACTGGCGACGCGGGGTCCGGAACTGATGTCCTGGCGAACCGGGCTTGAGCGGGGGAGGGGGCTTGGCTATAGGACGCGCTCCGCAAAACAAGGGCGTTGCTTATAGGCGCTTGAGGCGTTGCGGAAGCATGGCTGGAAGGGTGGCCGAGTGGTTAATGGCAGCAGACTGTAAATCTGCCCGCGAGAGCGTACGCTGGTTCGAATCCAGCCCCTTCCACCAACCTTCGCCAGGCGCAGCGTGAGGAGGAGGTAGCCCTCTGCGCAACCCGGAGGAGGAATCAGGAATGCCCCGCGCAGCTCCGGCTGGCTTCGGCCGCCGGCATCTGCTCGATAGGTCCAGAGCGGTTGCGGGTATAGCTCAATGGTAGAGCCGCAGCCTTCCAAGCTGAAGACGAGGGTTCGATTCCCTCTACCCGCTCCAAAATTCACCAATTGCGCATCCAGCGGAACCGGTAATACTAGTCTGCGCAAGTCCTCAAGGGGAGGCGGTGGTGCCGCTGGCAAGAGGCTTATTGGCGATCGTCTTTGCGATCTGCCTTGCTGCAGCAGCGTTTGCGCAGGATGCGCTTCGACTGGCTCCGCGCGAGATCCGCACCGGTGATGCCGAGATGGTCATCCAGCGGGTCGAGCCTGATGTCGCCCGCGAGGAGGTAGTGGCCGCGGTTAGCGGGCTAGTTGAGTCTGCGCCGATCTGTATGCGTTGGCCCGGTGTTTGGCTCGATGAATCCCGCCGGAGAAATATCTTCATTATACGATATGACCTCATGACACGCGATTGGGGTGCAGAGACCACAGACGTCGCACGCGCGCGCATGCAGGATTTTGTGGACGCCGGTTTTCTCAGCGCGCGCGACCGCACGGATATCGGCGTTGGCGTCGTGGAATATGCGCTCACGGCAGAAGGCGCCTCCTACATGCGTGGATCACCGTACACAGGCGAGCACCCAAACTTTTGCGCCCCCTCGCAGCGGCATCTGGTGGAGATCACCGCCATTGAGCCGAGCACGACCAGTTGCGGCAGCCTGCGTGTGACGTTTACGCACGAAGCGAATGAGTGGCCGGTCTGGGCCCGCACTGAGAGTTTGCGCGAGCGGCTCCGCGACATCGGTCGCGGCCCTGGCAGCCGCGCCGCCGGAGCAGTGTCGCTCAGCCGACAATGGTTTAGCAGGCAAGCGCTGCCTGAAGGCAGAACCAACGGCCAGCTTGTCTCCCTCTGCTACGATGCGCGGCGCAATCGGATCACCGGCGATGATCTGCAACTCGGGTTGCCGTGATTAGAAGCGTGCACGAAGGCCGAATGTGACGTTGCGCGGGGCGCCGGCGAAAGCCGCAGGCTGTTCAAATGATGCGTCAGTAGCGTTGTCGATGCGCATGAATATCTGCGTGCTTCCGGCGAGTTCGAGCGTCGCTGCGAGCGCCGACGTGCTGAAGCCCTCGACTATGCCTGCTGAACTGAGGAAGCGCCCATCATCGCCGTAGGTGACGTCAGTGCGCTCGCCCACGCGAGTCCAGTGCGCCGTGAGCAGGAGGCGGTCGTGCGGCCGAACGGTCAGATCTAGGCTCCAGGCATGCTCTGGGCGACGCGCCAAGCGCAGGTCGGTTAGCGCGTTACGCGCGTCCGTCCACGCGTAAGTCATGCGGAGCGACGCCCACTCAGCGGCGCTCGCTTCGGCGTAGGCTTCAGCGCCATGAATTGCGGCGCGGCCAATATTGACATTCCGCATCTGGCCAAAATCGTACTCGATCAGATCTGAGATTTCAGTCCGAAACAACGAGCCGCCCACGCGAAGCCCCTCGCGCATGCTCCAGTCCGCTCCCAATTCCCATGAACGCGACCGCTCCGCGTCAAGCGCCGGGTTGCCGACGTTGAAAGAGCTAGTCTCGAAACGCTCACTCAGCGAAGGCGCCTTGAACGCGGTTCCGTACGAGGCGAACAAGCGCACCGGCGCGAAGTCAGCGACCAGTCCGGCCGAGTAGGTCAGATGAGCGTCGAAACCCTCGTAATAGTCGGCCCTGACGGCGGCGTTGACGCTGATGCGCGTGGTGAAATCGAGACTGCTGACGGCGTAGAGGCTGGCCTGATCTTCGCTCGCATGGAGCCGATCCGCGAAAACTGAACTGGTCTCGATGCTGTCGCTAGCGAAGGCCGCACCCGCGGTGAGCGTCTTCGCGCCTGCGCGATAGGTGACGACCAGATCGGCGAAATCGTGAGTGCTCTGGGCGGCGCTGGTCTGCAACTCCTCGTCATACTCGGAGCGGTGAGCGAGCACTTGTCCACCGCTCAGACGCAGGGTCACCGAGGGCGAAACATCTTGCTCTAGGCCCAGTCGCCAGACGCCTTGCTCCGTTACGTTTCCGAGGTTGCCATCCTCGGCGCGCAAGTCGAAGAACGGACCGCCGGAGAATGTGTCGAACTCCGTTTCTGAATCGCGCAAGCGCAAGAGCACGTCCCAGGCGATTGTCCCCTCGCGCCGGGCGCTGAGTGTAAATGTAGAGAGACGCGCGCCGTCGCTTTCTCCGTCAAACGTCGCCATGCGATGCGGAATGAGATCGAATCCACCAGTCTCTAGGTTTTCGGCGCTTATCCCATAAGCCGTCCCGGCTGCGTCGCCCGCCGCGCCGAGCAGCACGTGATGCGTGTCGAATGAGCCTAGGGAAGCTTGGAAAAACCCAGCGGCGTCAGACTGGCCGCCGCGGCGGGGAATGAGATTGACGACTCCGCCAATTGCATCAGAGCCATAAAGCGAAGAAGCCGGGCCCCGAAGCACCTCGACGCGCTCAATCGCGCCAAGGGTGTCTAGGCCGAAATCATATTGCGCGTTCGGTGTGGAAGCATCGTTGAGACGGATGCCGTCAAAAAGCGCCAGCACGTGCTTAGAACTTGCGCCGCGTAGAAATAGCGAAGCCTGTTGGCCCGCGCCTCCCGCCTGCACGGCGCTGGCGCCAACAGCTTCCGACAGCGTCACGAGGCTGCCGGCTTCAATCTCGTCCCGACTAATCACTTCGATCCTGGCGGGAAGCCGAGACACAGGCGTCTGCGAACGGGTGGCGGTCACAACGACCTCTTCGTCAGCAGCATGCGCGGCCGAAGCGGACAGAGTGACGAGCGCGGCGAGAGCCGTATTCAGGAGATAACGCATGGACCTGCTCCACACGCCACGCCCGACCCAGGCGCGACCAACAGCGACTAGCGGGGCGCCGTGTGGCGCAGGGCCGCCCGCGTCGCTGCTGCGGAGTGTCCGGTTCGTTCGGCTGGTCCCGGCCGGCGAACGAGCGACGTGCGGCGGCAGGTCTCCTGGCTTCGCGGGTCGTTGCGCCGTCGCCGCCTTCCCAACCCAGCGGGTCAGTGGTTCTGACGGGGCGCTCGCCGCTTACAGTTGCGGGCACAGCCGCGGCGTTGAGGCGAGCCTCGCACCGCGTTCCCTTTTTCGCGTCCTCGCGGACGACCGTCGCGGGCCCGGGATAGCCGCGACGGAGACGCCCGCCAATGGGGCTTGACGTGTGCGTGGGTGCGGCTAAAGACCCGCACCTTACACGCGCTTCGGCCGAGCCGTAGCGCTGCCCAGCATTGGATTCGCCGGAGAGACAAGGACCCTAGGATGGCCAAGGAAAAGTTTGAGCGGACAAAGCCGCACTGCAACATCGGTACGATTGGCCACGTCGATCACGGCAAGACGACGCTGACGGCGGCGATCACGATGGTGCTCGCCAAGAAGGGCCAAGCGAAGGCGATGGCTTACGCCGACATCGACGCGGCGCCGGAAGAGAAGGCGCGCGGCATCACGATCAATACGGCGCACGTCGAATACGAGACGGAAAACCGTCACTACGCGCACGTCGATTGCCCAGGGCACGCCGACTACGTGAAGAACATGATCACTGGCGCAGCCCAGATGGACGGCGCCATCCTGGTGGTGTCGGCTGCCGATGGCCCGATGCCGCAAACGCGTGAACACATCCTGCTTGCCCGCCAGGTCGGCGTCCCGGCCCTGGTTGTGTTCATGAACAAGGTCGACATGGTCGATGACGCTGAACTCCTCGATTTGGTCGAGATGGAAGTTCGTGAATTGCTGTCGTCCTACGAATTCCCCGGTGACGAGATCCCGATCGTGAAGGGCTCGGCGCTGGCCGCCGTCGAAGGTCGCGACCCGGCGATCGGCGAAGACCGCATCATGGAGCTGATGACGGCGGTCGATACTTATATCCCGCAGCCAGATCGCCCGGTTGATCAACCGTTCCTGATGCCGGTTGAAGACGTGTTCTCGATCTCCGGCCGTGGCACGGTCGTCACCGGCCGCGTCGAGAAGGGCATCGTGAAGGTGGGCGACGAAATCGAAATCATCGGTATCCGCCCCACCACCAAGACCACGTGCACTGGCGTTGAAATGTTCCGCAAGCTGCTGGATCAGGGCCAAGCGGGCGACAACATCGGCGCGCTGCTGCGCGGCGTCGACCGCGAAGGCGTTGAGCGCGGTCAGGTTCTGGCCAAGCCAGGCTCGATCACGCCGCATAAGAAGTTCGAAGCAGAAATTTACGTGCTGACGAAGGAAGAAGGCGGCCGCCACACGCCGTTCTTCACTAATTATCGCCCGCAATTCTATTTCCGGACGACAGACGTGACCGGTATCGTTCAGCTGCCGGCGGGCGTCGAAATGGTCATGCCTGGCGACAACGTGAAGATCACGGTCGAATTGATCAGCCCGATCGCGATGGACCAGGGTCTCCGTTTTGCCATCCGTGAAGGGGGACGCACGGTGGGCTCCGGCGTCGTCGCAAAGATTACTGAATAATACGCGTTACCGGAATGGAAGGGCCGCCCCTAGGAGCGGCCCTTTTTCTTTCCGCCAGTGGATCAGAAAAAAAACGCCCCCGCTTGTGGCGGGGGCGTTTGACATTGTTCGGTGCTCCCCGCTTACCAGCGCGACCAGGTATTTGAGACGTGACGCGCCGATGTCCATGCGCCGTCGTTCGTGTTGTCTTGCAGCGAACCGCCGCCGAAATTGAACGTCAGGCCAAGTTGGATCGCGTCCACGTCATAGAACTCGTAATCCGCATCGGTGTAGCTGCCAGACAGGGCTATGTTGTTGGCGAACTGATATGCGGCGCCGACCGAGTACTCGGTGACTTCGTAATCCGTGAAGGAGTCGATGTCGGTGCGCGCGCCGCCCGCTGTGACGGCGAAGTTCGGCATGAAGAAATAAGCACCGCCAACGCGCAGAGCCGTGGCGTTGTAGTCATTATCGCCGAAGTCGCTAAAAGAGAGGGCGCCATCCAGAGAAAGATTGCCGAAGGCCGTACGCGTCTCCACCCCAAAGAGGGTGCCGCCGTCGCCATAATAGTTCAGGAGGCCGACGAAGCCGCCCAGATCCCAGCCGCCCAGGTCAGTCGACAGGTGAGCGGCTGCGTAGCCATGGCTGTAGTCGCCGCTGTTCCATTGCTGGAGCATGGTCTGACCGTCCGCTTGAACCGTCATGCCGCCGCTCAAATCATGCGTCACGACGCCGCCGATGGTCCAGCCATCATAGTCGCTGCCGGAGCTGTAATCGGCATTTTCATAGCCCAGGTTAAGGGCGCCGTCGGTTTCAGCGTTGGCGAGAGCCGGCGCGGCAAGGGCGGCCGCCAGCGCCGCACCGTAAACGAGCTTTTTCATGTTATTTCCCCTTCTCAGTCGGCAAGCGGCCGCTTCTGGCCTTGCTGCACGTGGAAAGGAGATCGCGCCCGCACGGTTAATGCGTAGTTAGCCTTCGCGGCGGAGGCTGATCCAACTCGCCAAAGTTCCGTTGTTGTGGTGGCGGTGCAACAGGGGTCGCCGCCGCAGCGACGGACGAGCTTGCATCCAGGCAAGCGGAAGGCTGCATCTCTTAAGCTGAGCGCGCCTGACCGGCGCGAGGGAGATTTGGATGGAACGCTTCGTCTTCTGGGCGGCGATCATGATCGCGGTCATTTTTGGCGTTGGGGCCATGATCGGCGGTTCGCACTTCGCCGACGGGGAAGGTTTCGGCATTCACATCGACGCTGAGGGCGGCACTGCGCCGATCGTCGATACTAGCCCGGGCAATTTGGCGCCCCAGACCTACCAAGGCAGTGAACTCAACCTCAAGCATTTGGCGGCTGTGGTGACGATCACCCCCGAAGACCGTCAGGACTACATCGTTGAGATTGAAAGCCCTGGTGGCGCGCCCATGCCGGTGGTGTCGTCGGATGAGGGACGCGTGACTATCGATGGCCGGCTACGCGGCCGCATCGCCCGTTGCACCGAGGACGGCGGCGCCGAACTGCGCGGCTATGGCACGCTCGGCCCCGCAAACTTACCCCGAATCAATATTCGGGCGCCCCGTGGGCTGAGCATCAGCCGTTCAGGGGCGGGCTCTACCCAGGTTGGCGCGACGGAGTCCTTGGAGTTGGATTTCAGCGGCTGCAGTGAAGCCACTGTTGGCGACGTTGCTCAAACGCTCGATGTTGACTTCGCGGGTTCCGGCCACGTGCAGGCAGGGGCGGCGCGGCGTCTCAACGCCGATGTCGCGGGCTCCGGTCACTTGGATGTTGGCGTGGTGGCCGAGGGCGCGAAGGTTGACGTTGCAGGCTCGGGCGAGGTGACGATCGCCTCGGTGACCGGCGATTTCACCTCCGATGGCGCCGGGTCCGGCAATGTCGAAATCAGGGGCGGCGCACTGACAGAGGCTAATATCGACCTCGCCGGCTCTGGTGATGTCACCGTCGCAGCGCCAGTGCAGCGCCTCACGGTATCGATCGTCGGTTCGGGCGACGTCGATGTGCAAAATACCGTGGGGGAAATCGACGCAGACATTGCGGGCTCCGGAAGCGTTCGCGCGCGCGCTGTCACAGGCGAAGTTCGGAAGGAGATTTGGGGCTCTGGCGAGGTGGTCGTTGGTCAGTGAGGAGAAGCGAAAACGCGCCTTGACGCCCCGGTTTCACCTCTGTAGGACACCGCCCTTCGAGCCGGCCGTAAGCTTCAGCTTAGACGCGGTTCGCAAGCTACGCGGTGGCATCCCCCGAAATGTCCTTTGGGACGGATGGGGTTGAAATGTTCGGGGCGGTTGGCCCCTAACACCGGCGTCTTTTGCGAAGCGACGTTATTGGAGCGCCGTCCAGTTCGGGCGGCGTTTTTCTCGTCGGCGGCTCAAGCGGGCTTGCCGCCGTGGCTTGCGTCCGGCGATGGCAGTCGCGCGTGATGAGAATTTTGAGTTCGGGAAGTTTGGCAGATGATGCAGCAAAATATCCGGATCAGGCTCAAAGCCTTTGATCACCGCACGCTCGATTTGTCGGCCAAGGAAATCGTGTCGACTGCCAAGCGGACGGGCGCGACCGTGATCGGTCCCGTGCCTCTGCCGACGCGTGTCGAGAAGTTTACCGTCAACCGGTCGCCACACGTCGACAAGAAAAGCCGCGAGCAGTTCGAAATCCGCACCTTCAAGCGCGTGCTCGATATCGTTCAACCGACGCCGCAAACGGTCGATGCGCTGATGAAACTTGACCTGTCAGCCGGCGTCGACGTCCAGATTCAAGTGCTGGGTTGATCGCGATGGCCCAAGAACAATCCCGTCGCACAGGCGTACTCGCCCGCAAAGTCGGAATGATGCGCGTATTCGGCGACGACAACGCTCATATCCCGGTTACCGTGCTTGATCTGGCGGGCTGCCAGGTCATAGGCCGCCGCACGGTGCGTGCCGAAGAGTTCCAGAACTCCGCCGGGGAGTCGGTTGCGCTGAAGCCGAAGAAGTCGCGCAAGAACGCGAAGACAGACGCGCCCGCTCGCGAAGCCAAGGGCGATGGCTACAGCGCCGTCGTGCTGGGCGCTGGCGCAGCGAAAGCCAAGCGCCGCAGCCAAGCAGAGCGTGGTCAGTTCGCACGGGCCAAGGTGGAGCCAAAGGCGATCGTGCGCGAATTTCGTGTCAGTGAAGACAACATGCTCCCGGTTGGAGCTGAGATCAGCGCCGACCATTTCGTCCCCGGTCAGAAAGTTGATGTTGCGGGCCTCACCATTGGCAAGGGTTTCGCCGGCGCGATGAAGCGCTGGAATTTCGGCGGATTGCGCGCGACGCACGGCGTGTCGGTGTCGCATCGCTCACACGGTTCGACCGGCCAGCGCCAAGATCCGGGCAAGGTGTTCAAGGGCAAGAAGATGGCGGGTCATCTCGGCGATGAGCGCGTTAGCGTCCAGAACCTACAAGTCGTCCGCGTCGATTCCGCGCGCGGGCTCCTGTTCGTGAAGGGCGCCGTACCGGGCGCCGAAGGCAGCTGGGTTGAAGTGCGGGACGCTGCGAAGGCCGCATTGCCGAAGGAAGCGCCGAAGCCCGCCGGCTTGCGCCAAGCGCAAGCAGCGGCTGAGTGAGGGCGGACATGAAACTCGACGTTCAAACTCTTGACGGCAAGAAGGGCGGCTCCGTCGACCTCGACGACGCCATCTTCGGCATCAAAGAAATTCGCGGCGACATATTGCAGCGTATGGTGAAGTACCAACTCGCCAAGCGGCGAGCAGGAACCCACAAGACGCTGTCGCGCGGCGAGGTGGCGCGCTCGCACTCCAAGCTGTACAAGCAGAAGGGGACCGGCCAGGCCCGACACGGCGCCGCAAACGCTCCGATCTTTCGTGGCGGCGGGCATGCGCACAATCGTTTGCCGCGCGATTACACGCACGATCTGCCGAAGAAGGTGCGCGCGATGGCGCTGCGTCACGCGTTGTCGGCCAAAGCGAAGACGGGCGATCTGGTGGTGATTGATGCGCTCAAGCTGAGTGAAGCCAAAACATCTGTGTTCAGGCAATCGCTTGCAAAGCTCAACATCGAGCGGGCGCTTTTCATTGCGGGCTCTGAAGTGGATGCGAACGCCGCGCTCGCCGCACGCAACCTGCCGGAAATCGACGTGCTGCCGAACGCGGGGCTTAACGTCTACGACATTTTGCGCGCGGATAAGCTGGTTCTGACGCAGGACGCTGTCGAGGCCATTCACGCGCGCTTCCGGAACGGCGACGCGCAAGCCAAGGCTGCGCCGAAGAAGCGCGCACGCGCCAAGAGCAAAACCGAAGCTGGAAAAGCTTCTGAACAAGGGGCGGCGGCATGAGCGCGCTCAAGCATTACGACACGATCATCGCGCCGGTGATCACGGAAAAGGCGACGATTCTCTCGGAGAAGAATCAAGTTGTCTTTCGTGTGCCGCTGAACGCAACCAAGAAGGACGTCAAGGAAGCCGTCGAGAAGCTCTTCAATGTCAAGGTTGGAGCGGTGAACACCGTCGTCCGAAAGGGCAAGACCAAATTCTTCCGCGGCATCGCAGGCAAGCGCTCTGACACGAAGAATGCAATCGTGACGCTGCTTGAAGGCTATTCCATCGATGTGACGACGGGGCTCTCATAATGGCGCTTAAGCAATTCCGCCCGACGTCTCCTGGACGACGTCAGCTCGTGATCGTTGATCGTGGCGAACTCTACAAGGGCAAGCCCGTGAAGTCCCTCACCGAGGGGCTGACCAAGTCGGGCGGCCGCAACAATCTCGGCCGCGTGACAGCGTTCCGCCATGGCGGTGGGCACAAGCGCACTTATCGCAAGATCGACTTTAAGCGCCGCAAATGGGGCGTCGAAGCAACCGTCGAGCGTCTTGAGTACGACCCAAATCGCACGGCGTTCATCGCGCTGTTGAAGTACGCGGATGGCGAGTTGGCGTACATCATCGCGCCGCAGCGTCTCAAGGCAGGCGACACCGTCATCGCCGGCGAACGCGTCGACGTGAAACCGGGCAATGCGATGCCGCTGAGATCTATTCCGGTCGGCACAATCGTTCACAACATCGAGCTGAAGCCGCTTAAGGGAGCGCAGATGGCGCGTTCCGCCGGCACTTACGCTCAGGTCGTGGGCAGGGACGCCGGCTACGCGCAGCTGCGTATGGCCTCTGGCGAGGTGCGCATGGTGCCGGACGTTTGCATGGCTACAATCGGCGCTGTGTCGAACCCGGACAACATGAACGAGGTCTGGGGCAAGGCCGGCCGCGGCATTCATCTTGGCCGTAAGCCGAGCGTGCGCGGCGTCGCCATGAACCCAGTCGATCACCCGCATGGTGGTGGTGAAGGCAAGACTTCAGGCGGACGCCACCCGGTTACGCCGTGGGGTAAGAAGACGCGCGGTCCGAAGACCCGCAAGACCAAGCCGTCGGATCGTCTGATCGTCCGTCGTCGTCACTCGAAGAAAGTGAGCTAATCGAGATGCCGCGTTCTGTTTGGAAAGGCCCTTTCGTCGACGGCTACCTGCTCGCTAAGGCCGAGAAGGTGCAAGGCGGCAGCCGTCGCGAAGCGATCAAGACGTGGTCGCGCCGGTCCACCATCATGCCGCAATTCGTCGGCCTCACCTTTCAAGTGCACAACGGCAAAACCTTCACGCCGGTGCTCGTGAGCGAGGATATGGTCGGGCACAAATTCGGCGAGTTCGCGCCAACGCGGAATTATTTCGGTCACGGCGCCGACAAGAAGGCCAAGAGGAAGTGAGATGAGCAAACCGAAGGCTCCTCCAAAGCAGGCCTCGAACGAAGCACGCGCAGTGCTGCGCACGCTCCGTATCAGCCCGCAGAAGCTGAACTTGGTCGCCCAGTCGATCCGCGGGCTCTCCGCTGAGAAGGCGAAGAATGAGCTTCGATTCTCGCAGAAGCGGATCGCCAAAGACGTGCTGAAGTGCCTCCAGTCAGCAATGGACAACGCCGAAAATAACCACGGCTTGGACCTTGATGGCCTAGTCGTGGCGCAGGCGCATGTTGGCAAGAACATCGTCATGAAGCGCATGCATGCCCGCGCCCGCGGCCGTGGCGTGCGCATTGAGAAGCATTTCTCGCAACTCACCATCGTGCTGCGCGATACGACAAAGCAGCCCGAAACCGCTGAGGCCGCGTAATGGGTCAGAAAGTTAATCCGATCGGGCTGCGCCTCGGCGTCAACCGCACGTGGGACAGCCGCTGGTACGCAAACACCAAAGACTATGCGCGCCTGCTCCACGAGGACATCAAGATCCGCAAGTTCCTGCGCGACAAGCTCGCCGCGGCAGGGATCTCAAAGATCATAATCGAGCGTCCGCTTAAAAAGTGCCGTGTGACGATCTTCACCGCCAAGCCCGGCGTCGTCATCGGCAAGAAGGGCTCGGACATCGAGAAGCTGCGCAAGGATCTGGCCAAGATGGCGCCGGACGCCGAAGTGCATCTGAATCTCGTCGAAGTGCGCAAGCCGGAAACGGACGCTAATCTCGTGGCCGAGGGCGTGGCGCAGCAGCTGGAGCGTCGCGTCGCGTTCAGGCGTGCGATGAAGCGGGCGATGCAGTCTGCGATGCGTCTCGGCGCACAAGGCATTCGCATCAATGTCTCTGGCCGTCTGGGTGGCGCGGAAATCGCGCGCATGGAGTGGTATCGAGAAGGCCGTGTGCCGCTGCACACGCTTCGCGCCGATGTCGATTATGGGTTCGCTGAAGCAGACACGGCCTATGGCAAAATCGGCGTGAAAGTGTGGATCTTCAAAGGCGAGATCCTCGAGCACGATCCAATGGCGCAGGACAAGCGCTCGCTGGAAACCGGCGAGAGCCGCGAGCGTCGCGATCGCGATGACCGTCCGTCGCGTGCGCGCGATGATCGCCCGCCGTCAGGCGACCGTCCGCGTCGCGGACGCCGCCCACCGCGCGGCGGCGAAGAAGCTTCGGATTCGGAAGGCTAACACGCTATGATGCAGCCTAAGAAAACCAAGTTCCGGCGCGCCCACAAGGGCCGGATCAAAGGAAATACGAAGGGCGGCAGCGCGCTCAATTTCGGTCAGTTTGGCCTGAAAGCGCTCGAGCCTAACCGTGTGAACGCGCGAGAGATCGAGGCCGCGCGGCGCGCCATCACCCGGGAGATGAAGCGCCAGGGCCGGGTTTGGATTCGCATCTTTCCGGACGTGCCGGTGTCGAAGAAGCCAGTCGAAGTTCGAATGGGCTCGGGCAAGGGCGCTCCGGAATTCTGGGCCGCGCGCGTGGCGCCGGGCCGGATCATGTTCGAAGTCGATGGCGTACCCGAGGACGTGGCGCGAGAGTCGCTGCGGCTTGGCGCGGCTAAGCTCTCTGTCCGCACCAAGATCGTCGCTCGGATGGAGGGTCTCTGATGGCCGCTGACGTGAAAACGGTCCGGGACATGGACGAAGGCCGTCTCAAGGACGAACTGGCGAAGCTGAAGAAGGAGCAGTTCAACCTGCGCTTCCAGCAAGCGACCGGCCAACTCGAAAAATCGTCGCGTATTCGCGAAGTCCGCCGCGCCATTGCCCGCGTGCAGACAGTTCTGCGGGAAAAGTCTCCGAAAGTGAAAGTGTAAGCCCATGCCGCGCCGTGTGATGCAGGGAACAATCGTCAGCGATAAAGGCGACAAAACTGTCGTCGTGCAGGTGGAGCGCACCTATCTGCATCCGCTGCTGAAGAAGACGGTTCGCCGATCGGCGAAGTTCCACGCCCATGACGAAGCCAACGCCTATAAGGCCGGTGAAGTCGTGACCATTCAAGAATGTCCGCCCAAATCCAAGCTGAAGCGCTGGGAAGTGGTCGGCCGCGTCGGAGCTTAAACCATGATCCAGATGCAGACCAATCTGGACGTCGCCGACAACAGCGGCGCCAAGCGCGTAATGTGCATCAAGGTGCTGGGCGGCTCCAAGCGCCGGTACGCCACGGTAGGCGACATCATTGTCGTTTCCGTGAAGGAGGCGATGCCGCGCGGACGCGTCAAGAAGGGTGATGTTCGCAAGGCGATCGTCGTGCGCACGGCCAAGGACATCAAGCGTCGCGATGGCTCGACGATTCGCTTCGATTCCAACGCTGCGGTGCTGATCAATAACCAGGGCGAGCCGATTGGCACGCGTATCTTTGGACCGGTGCCGCGCGAATTGCGCGCGAAAAATCAGATGAAGATCATCTCGCTCGCGCCGGAGGTGCTGTAATGGCCGCCCGCATCCGCAAGGACGACACCGTCATCGTTATCGCCGGCAAGGACAAAGGCCGTTCGGGTCGCGTGCTCAAGGTGATGCCGAACGAAGAGCGCGTTGTGGTTGAAGGCGTGAACCTGGTGAAGCGTCATACCGCGCCGAACATGACCCATCCGCAGGGCGGTGTGATCACTAAGGAAGCGTCCCTCCACATTTCGAATGTGGCGCTGCGCGATCCGAAAACCGGCAAACCGACTCGCGTTGGATTCAAGGTGAACGACAAGGGCCGAAAGGTTCGCGTCGCCAAAGGTTCTGGAGTTGAGATCGATGTCTGACGCCGCGCAACCGAAGGCGCAGAAGGCTAAGAAGTCGGCCAAGGAAGCGTCGCCATCCAAGCCGCGCGCGCCGAAGCCGGCGGACTACACGCCTCGTATGAAGGAACGGTACCTAACCTCCATACGCGCCAAGCTGAAGGATGAGTTCCAGTACACGAACGAGATGCAAATTCCGCGTCTCGATAAGATCGTGATCAACATGGGCGTTGGCGAAGCGACCGCGGATTCCAAGAAGCTCACGTCCGCCATCGAGGCGCTTACGGCGATCGCGGGCCAGAAGCCCGTGCCTACGAAAGCTCGGAAGTCGATTGCCGCGTTCAAGCTGCGTGAAGGCATGAATGTCGGCGCGAAGGTCACGCTACGCAAAGATCAGATGTACGAGTTTCTCGATCGCCTGGTGACGATTGCGCTGCCGCGGGTGAAGGACTTCCGCGGTCTCAACGGCAAGAGTTTCGATGGCCGCGGTAATTACGCAATGGGCATCAAGGAACACATCGTGTTTCCGGAAATCAATTACGACCAGATCGATCAGATCTGGGGCATGGACATCATTGTCTGTACAACCGCGCGTACAGACGCCGAGGCCAAAGCCCTTTTGAGAGAGTTCGATTTCCCGTTCCGGAACTGATCGCGCATGCGGTCCACCCCAGAACGCACCGGGAGAGAGTAGAAGTATGGCAAAGACTAGTGCAGTCGAACGCAACAAGAAACGTGAGCGGTTGTCGAAGCAGTTCGCCGCCCGCCGCGCTAAGCTGCGCGCTACCGCGCTGAACGAAGACCTTCCGTTGGAAGAACGCTTCGCAGCGCGTCTCAAGCTCGCGCAACTGCCGCGCAATTCGTCTCCCACGCGCATCCGTAATCGGTGCGAGCTCACCGGCCGCCCGCGTGCGTTCTATCGCAAACTGAAGCTTTCCCGTATCGCGCTGCGCGATCTCGCCTCCAAGGGGCAGGTCCCTGGCATGATCAAGTCGAGCTGGTGAGGTAATACGCATGAACCTCAACGATCCCATCGGCGACCTGATCACCCGCATTCGCAATGCTCAGCTGCGCGGGCGCTCCAAGCTCGTCTCTCCGGCATCGAGCCAGCGCATGCGCGTGCTCGCCGTACTTAAGGACGAAGGCTACATCCGCGATTTTCGCGAAGTTGAGAACGGCGGCCACAAGGAAATTGAGATCGAACTCAAATATTACGAAGGCGCGCCCGCTATTCATGAGATTCAACGGGTCTCGAAGCCTGGCCGCCGCGTCTATTCTTCGATCAAGGACTTGCGCCTGGTGCGCAATGGACTCGGTATATCCATTCTTTCCACGCCTAAAGGCGTCATGAGCGATAACGCTGCGCGTGAAGCCAATGTCGGCGGCGAAATCCTCTGCGAGGTCTACTAAGATGTCCCGCCTGGGTAAGAAGCCAATCCCAGCTCCTAATGGCGTCACCGTTACGGTGAAGGGCCAGGACGTGAGCGTGAAGGGGCCGAAGGGCACGTTGAACTTCCGCGCGCATGACGACGTGGAGGTGGCTTTCGCAGACGGCGCCATTTCGGTGAAGCCGCGCCACGAGACGCCGCGGGCTCGGGCATTGTGGGGCACTACCCGCGCCGTGCTCGCAAACAATGTGAAGGGCGTCACCGACGGCTTTGAAAAGAATCTCGAAATGACGGGCGTAGGCTATCGCGCGGCTATGCAAGGCAAGAACCTGCAGATGCAGCTCGGCTACAGCCACGAAATCATCTACCAGCCGCCGGAAGGCATCACCTTGGCGACGCCGAAGCCGACCGAAATCAAGGTCAGCGGCATTGATCCGCAAGCGGTCGGCCAAGTCGCGTCTGAGATTCGCTCCTATCGCCCGCCTGAGCCGTACAAAGGCAAAGGTGTGCGCTATGCCGGTGAACGCATTCGCCGCAAGGAAGGCAAGAAGAAGTAAGCCATGGTCCGGAAACTCAATCCTACTGAGCGCCGCGCCCAGCGCAATCGCAGCCGGCTGAAGAAGGTCGCTGGCGAAGGCCGTGTGCGTCTGTCCGTGTTTCGTTCAGCCAAACACATTTCGGCGCAGCTGATCGACGACGTCAAAGGCGTCACCCTTGCGGCGGCCTCGACACTCGACCCGTCGTTCAAGGAAACGGGCAAGAAGAGTTCGGATAAGGACGGTGCGGCGGCGGTTGGAAAACTGATCGCCGAGCGCGCGCTCGCGAAGGGACAAAAGAAGGTCGTGTTCGATCGCGGCCGCTATGTATTTCATGGCCGGGTGAAGGCCCTGGCCGACGCCGCCCGCGAGGGCGGTCTCGATTTCTGAGGAAGAGCGATGACTGACGAAACCGCAGGCGGCGCAGTCGCCGAGCAGAGCGAGCAGCCGCAGCGTCGCGGTCGCGGTCCGCGCCGCGGCGGCGGTCCCGGCGGCGGCGGTGATCGTGGTCGCCGTGGGCCGCGCGACAATCAGCAGAGCGAAGAGCGCGCTGATGGTGAGCTGGTCGATAAGCTGGTCGCTATCAACCGAGTCGCGAAAGTGGTGAAGGGCGGCAAGAATTTCGGATTTGCTGCCCTTGTCGTGGTTGGCGACAAGAAAGGTCGCGTCGGCTTCGGCCATGGCAAAGCGCGCGAAGTGCCGGAAGCTATTCGCAAAGCCACCGAAGAAGCAAAAAAGACAATGATCCGCGTGCCGTTGCGCGAGGGCCGGACGTTGCACCATGACGGACAAGGACGCTGGGGCGCGGGCAAGGTAATGCTCCGCGCAGCACCGGCCGGTACCGGGCTCATCGCGGGCGGCCCGATGCGCGCTGTTCTCGAAGTGCTGGGCGTTTCGGATGTCGTCGCCAAATCGAAGGGATCTTCCAATCCCTACAACATGGTGCGCGCCACGTTCGATGCCCTGAAAGAGCAGAGCTCGCCGCGCCAGGTCGCGAGCCGCCGTGGTCTCAAAGTCGCCGACATCATCGGCCGCCGCAAGGACGGCGCGAGCCTTGGCGAAGTGCCGGCGGAGGGTTGATAGATGGCTGCGAAGAAGACGCTTAGAGTGCGACGGGTCGGTAGCCCTATCCGCCGCGAGTCCGATCAGCGCGCGACCTTGATAGGTCTTGGTCTCAAGCGCGCGAACCAAGTTGTCGAACTTGAGGATACACCCTCAGTGCAAGGGATGATCCGTAAGGTCGGCCACCTGGTCGAAGTCGTGAAATAAGGGACGGCCCTGCCGTCGGAGCAAGTACGATGAAACTCAACGAACTCGCCGATAACCCTGGCTCCGCCAAGAAGCTGATGCGCGTTGGCCGCGGCGTCGGCTCGGGCAAGGGCAAGACCGGCGGGCGCGGCGTGAAGGGCCAGAAGTCCCGTCGCGGCGTCTCCATCAATGGCTTTGAAGGCGGCCAGATGCCGCTGCACATGCGAATGCCAAAGCGTGGCTTCAACCCGCTGAACGGCAAGCGCACGCAGTGGGTCAACCTGACGACCCTGCAAAACGCTATCGATAACAACAAGATCGATGCAAGCAGCGAGATCACTGAAGATGCACTGGTCACCGCCGGCATCGTGCGACGGAAGAAAGACGGCATTCGTCTCCTTGCGCGCGGCGAACTGAAGGCCAAAGTGAACATCACCGTTTCCGGCGCATCGGCGGCGGCAATCGCCGCAGTGGAGAAGGCTGGCGGAAGGGTGACGTTGCTGAATCCGCCGGCGGCGGACCAAGCGGCGACTTAAGATCGCTCTCCGAAGGGGGAGCATCCGCGGTGAGCGGAATGAGATTCGGAGCAGCGCGCGCACATGGCCTCAGCCGCAGAGCAACTTGCCGCAAACATCAATTTCGCGGCGTTCGCGAAAGCCACCGATCTTCAAAAGCGGATCTGGTTCACGCTGATCGCGCTGGTGGTGTACCGGGCAGGTACCTTCATCCCGATCCCAGGCGTCGATCCTGCAGCATTCGCACAGGCGTTTCAGCAGCAGGCCGGCGGCATCCTCGGCATGTTCAATACGTTCTCCGGCGGCGCCGTCGAGCGCATGGCCGTGTTCGCGCTGAATGTGATGCCGTACATTTCGGCTTCCATCATCGTTCAGCTCATGGCCACGTCAGTGCCGTCGCTCGAGCGACTGAAGAAAGAAGGCGAAGTCGGTCGTAAGCAGCTCAACCAGTATACCCGCTATCTGACGCTGGTACTGGCTGTGTTCCAATCCTACGGTATTTCGATAGGCCTCCAGTCCAGCGCCGGAGTCGTCACCAATCCCGGGATATTTTTCGTTGCTTCCACCGTGATCACGCTGACTGGCGGCACGATGTTCCTGATGTGGCTTGGGGAGCAGATCACAGCGCGGGGCGTCGGCAATGGCATTTCGTTGATCATCTTCGCCGGCATCGTCGCCGACATGCCGCGGATCATCTTCCAGACGCTCGCCCTCGCGCGAACCGGCGACATCAACCCGTTCGCGATCTTCGCAATTGGCGCCGTGATGCTGGGCGCAATTGTCTTTATCGTTTTCGTCGAACGGTCGCAGCGGCGATTGGTGGTTCAATATCCCAAGCGTCAGCAGGGCAACCGAATGTTCATGGGCGAAAGCTCATTCCTGCCGCTCAAGATCAATACGTCGGGCGTTATTCCGCCGATCTTCGCCTCCTCGCTTTTGCTGCTTCCGACAACGATTGCGAGCTTCGCGGGCATGTCGACCAACGCGCCGGAGTGGCTCACAACCTTCCAGGCCTATTTTGGATATGGGAAGCCGGGTCACTTGGCGCTTTATGGGTTGGGGATCGTGTTCTTCACGTTCTTCTACACCTCCATTGTGTTCAATCCGGAAGAAACGGCTGACAATTTGCGGAAGTATGGCGGCTTTCTTCCCGGCATTCGTCCGGGGAAAAAGACGGCCGAGTATCTCGATTTCGTCCTGACCCGTCTGACAGTGTTGGGCGCTGCGTACATAACTATCGTCTGTCTGCTGCCTGAAGTTCTGATCTCGTATTACGCGGTCCCATTTTACCTCGGCGGCACATCCGTAATGATCGTGATCTCGGTTACTCTCGACACAGTCGCCCAGATTCAGTCGCACTTGGTGGCGCACCAATATGAAGGGCTGATCAAACGGTCGAAGCTGCGCGGCAGCACAGGCGGCGTGGTTAAGAAATGAATCTAATTCTGTTCGGCCCGCCCGCGGCCGGAAAAGGAACGCAAGCGAAGCGCCTCACGGCCGAACGGGGTTACGTCCAACTTTCGACGGGTGACATGTTGCGCGCCGCGCGCAAGTCTGGATCTGAGCTCGGTCAACGCGTCGCCGCGATAATGGACTCTGGCTCTTTGGTTTCCGACGCGGTCGTCATCGCGTTGATCGAAGAGGCGCTTGCGTCGAACAATACCGCGCCTGGCTTCATATTTGACGGGTTTCCTCGCACCGTAGCGCAAGCCGAAGCGCTGGATGCGATGTTGGCCAAACATGGCAAACAGATTGATCGAGTTATCCGGCTCGAAGTCGACAGCCAGCAATTGATGGATCGCATCGCCAAGCGCTTCGCCGACGAAGGCCGCGCCGATGACAACCCCGAGGCCTATAAGGTGCGTCTCGACGCGTACTTCAAGCAGACTGCTCCGCTCATCCCCTACTACGAGAGCCAGGGGAAGCTGCAGGGCGTAGATGGTATGGCCGATGTCGAGAGTGTCGCGCGCGCCATCGCTGCTGCAATCGACGCGCGCTAAAGGTCGCCTTGAAAGCGCGGCCGCGCGACCACGCGTTTGACGCTTTAGAAACTCAGCGCTGGCTGACGGAGCCGGCTGATCCAGTCAGAGAATTTGCTGGCCCAGTCAGTCAATAAGCTGCGCAAGTTTTCATCTACGATTTCGCCGTCGACGATCTGGCCGTCACGGTAGTTTAGATAGATTTCCGGTTGCACCATTAGCGCAAGGCCAATGGCGGTCGCGACGCTACGAAGCTGCGACTGTGCTGCCGCAGTGCCCACTGCGCCTGGGGTCGCTCCGATGATTGCGCCGGGCTTGCCGGCCCATGAGTTCTTGCCCCACGGACGCGAACCCCACTCGATGGCGTTCTTGAGCGCCGCTGAGAAAGACCGGTTGAACTCTGGCGTGACAAGCAGCACGGCATCCGCCTGTTCGATCTCGCGTTTGAAGCGGGCCACCGAGGCGGGCAGATCGCCCTCGTGATCTTGGTTGTAGAGCGGTAGGTCGCCGATCTCGACGATCCGCAGATTCAGTTTGGCGCCAGCCAGCTTTGCCAGCGCCTCAGCGAACTGGCGGTTCACGGAGGCACTTCGAAGGCTGCCGACGACAACGGCGACTTTGGCGGTCATGGATGCATCCCTAGTAACGTTTCGTAACCAGGGCTATATGAGTGCCCATGCGAGACGCTCAAGAACGCACACCAGCCTCACCAAGGCACACCCGTGTTTCCGACCCCAATTCCAGAGACTGTCGGGCCGTGAGCGGCATTCTCGCCCGCATAGGCGACAAGTGGAGCGTGCTGATCATCAGCCGGCTTGGCGATGGGCCTAGAAGGTTCAATGAAATCAAGCGGATGATAGGCGGAATCTCGCAGCGTATGCTGACGCTGACGCTGCGTAACCTTGAACGAGACGGTCTCGTGAGCCGGACGGTAACGCCGACGGTGCCTCCGCGGGTCGATTATGAACTCACCGCGCTTGGTCGGGATTTGCTTACGCCGATCAGCGCGCTCAGTGAATGGGCGATCCGCCACCAGCCTTGCATCCTAGCTGCCCGAGCCCATTTCGACGCGAAGGAGACTGCGCAAACGCCGCATCAGGAGAGCGCTTCGGCTGGTTGACGCGGCATTTCGCCCCGCTATAACCGCCACCTTCGCGAACACCCAACGCGCGATGTCCCACGAGCCCTGAGGCTCGGCGGCGTCGCGTCTATTGCGTTTTGGAGCACCGCCACTCATGGCTCGCATCGCCGGCGTAAATATTCCGACCCAGAAGCGCGTGGTGATCGCGCTACAATATATTCACGGGATTGGACCGCACTTCGCCAAAGAAATCTGCGAAAAAGTCGGCATCGCTGACAATCGCCGCGTCAATGAACTTACGGACGCCGAAGTCCTCCAAATTCGCGAGGCCATTGATCGCGAATATACGGTGGAGGGCGATCTTCGCCGTGAAACCGCGACGAACATCAAACGCCTCATGGATCTCGGCTGCTATCGTGGCTTGCGGCACCGTAAGGGCCTGCCGGTCCGCGGTCAGCGAACACACACTAACGCACGCACCCGCAAGGGACCCGCCAAGCCGATCGCCGGCAAGAAGCAAGCGACCAAGAAGTAAGGACACGCCGCGATGGCAAAGGAAACAACCCGCGTTAAGAAGCGCGAGCGCAAAAACATCGTGACGGGCGTCGCGCACGTGAACGCCTCCTTCAACAACACGATGGTCACTATAACGGATGCGCAGGGCAACACGATCTCGTGGTCGAGCGCCGGAACGATGGGTTTCAAGGGCTCCCGGAAGTCAACGCCGTACGCTGCCCAGGTCGCTGCCGAGGATGCTGGTCGCAAGGCGATGGAGCACGGCATGCGCACAGTGGAAGTGAACGTTTCCGGTCCCGGGTCGGGGCGCGAGAGCGCGTTGCGCGCACTGCAGGCGATCGGCTTCACCGTGACGTCGATCCGCGACGTGACTCCGATCCCTCATAATGGATGCCGGCCGCCGAAGCGCCGCCGCGTCTAAAACACTTCTTGAGGAGCTGCGCGTCCGGCACGCCGCGCTCCACGATTGGATAGAAAATGATGTCGATCGAAAAGAACTGGCTTGAACTGATCCGTCCGAAGAAGCCTGTTGTTGAACACGGCTTTGATCCGGCGCGTCGAGCCATCCTCGTCGCCGAGCCGCTCGAGCGTGGATTCGGCATGACGCTTGGCAACGCGCTGCGTCGGGTGCTGCTTTCTTCATTGCAGGGCGCCGCGATCACCTCCGTTCAGATCGATGGTGTCGTTCACGAATTCAGCTCCATCCAGGGCGTGCGGGAGGACGTCACCGATATCGTGCTGAACCTGAAGCAGGTCGCCATCCGCATGCGCGGCGAAGGGCCCAAACGCGTCATGTTGACGAAGGCCGGGCCGGGCGAAGTGAAGGCTGGCGATATTCAGACCGTCTCCGACATGGAGATTCTGAACCCCGATCTCACCATCTGCACGCTTGATGACGGCGCTTCGATCCGCATGGAGCTGACGATCAATAATGGCAAGGGCTATGTGCCGGCCGAGCAAAATCGGCCAGATGACGCGCCGATCGGCCTCATCGCCATTGACTCGATTTATTCTCCGGTCCGCCGGGTCGCTTATCGCGTCGAGAACACGCGCGAAGGGCAGGTGCTGGACTACGACAAGCTCATAATCGAAGTGGAAACCAACGGTGCGGTGCGTCCGGAAGATGCGATTGCGTACGCCGCGCGCATTCTGCAGGACCAGCTGCAGGTGTTCATCACATTCGAGGAACCCAAGCAGAAGAAGGAAGGCGCGGAGAAGCCTGACCTGCCATTCAATCCGGCACTGCTCAAGAAGGTCGACGAACTCGAGCTTTCGGTTCGCTCAGCGAATTGCCTGAAGAACGACAACATCGTCTATATCGGCGACCTGATCCAGAAGTCGGAAGCAGAGATGCTCCGGACTCCGAATTTCGGGCGAAAGTCGCTGAACGAGATCAAGGAAGTGCTGGCTTCGATGGGCCTGCATCTTGGAATGGCGGTCGAGAACTGGCCGCCCGAAAATATCGAAGACCTCGCCAAAAAGTACGAAGACCAGATTTAAGGAGAGCCGGTCCAGACCGGCTGGGGAAGAGCAATGCGTCACGGCGTTGGACACAAGAAACTCAACCGTACCGCCAGCCACCGTCAGGCGATGTTCGCCAACATGGCTGCCGCGCTGATCAAGCATGAGCAGATCGTCACGACGCTGCCGAAGGCAAAAGCGCTGCGGCCAGTGGTGGAGCGCCTGGTTACGTTGGCCAAGAAGGGCGATCTCGGCTCCCGGCGGCTTGTACTCTCCCGCATGCGCGACGAGACGCAGACGAAGAAGCTGTTCGACACTCTGGCGCCGCGGTATAGCGCCCGTGCTGGCGGATATACGCGCGTTCTCAAGGCAGGCTACCGATACGGCGATAATGCGCCGCTCGCTGTGATCGAGTTTGTCGATCGCGACGAAGCTGCGAGGGGCAAGGATAGCGGCCCGCGTCCAGAGGCAATCTACACCGACGAAGGCTGAGTCAACCTCTTGCCAGACCGTCGGCGGGCCGCTCTCAGAGCGGCCCGTATCGTTTGCGACCTCGGTTGACCTCGCCATGTTTCCGCCGCCTGTCGGCGCATGATCGAGCCCGATCCCTGTGAGGCTGCGACCATGAAGATCACCCGCGAAACCTTGCTCAAGGCATCGCCCTGGGCGGCCCTTATAGCAGGCTTCGCCAGTGGTGCGCTGGCCGTGTCACCGATTGGGAGCAACGCGCAAACGCGACCCATTCTTGGGCATCAGCAGAGCGGCGAACCCTATTTGCAGATGGTCCAGGCGGAGCCGCTAGTGCGCGCGGCGCCGAATAGCCGAGGCGAGGTTCAGCTTTCCTTCGCGCCCGTGGCGACGCGAGCGGCGCCCGCGGTGGTGAATGTCTATGCGCAGCGTGTCGTGCGTGCGATGGCGCGTGACCCATTCTTCGGACGCTTCAGCGCACCCAGAATTGAGCAATCGCTTGGCTCTGGCGTGATCGTGCGCGCTGACGGCATTATCGTCACCAACAATCACGTGATCGAGGGTGCGCAGGCGCTCAAAGTTGTCCTGAACGATCGCAGAGAGTTCGACGCGGAATTGGTGCTCGCTGATCCACGTGTAGATCTCGCGGTGCTGCGCATCAATGTCGGTCATGAGCAATTGCCGACGCTGCCTTTCGCCGACACGCAGCATGATTTGCAGGTAGGCGATCTCGTTCTGGCGATCGGTAATCCGTTCGGCCTGCAGCAGACAGTAACGAGCGGCATCGTCTCCGCGCTCGCTCGCACGGAAGTGGGTGTCAGCGACTACGCCTTCTTCATCCAAACAGACGCAGCGATTAATCGAGGTAATTCGGGCGGCGCGCTAGTGGACATGCGAGGCGCGCTTGTCGGCATCAACAGCGCCATCGTCTCGGAAGGTGGGGGGTCGAATGGCATCGGCTTCGCAATTCCAGCCGAAATGGTTCGGCGCGTGGTGGAATCGGCGGTCTCTGGCGGCCACACTGTGGTGCGGCCGTGGCTCGGCGCGCGCATGCAGACGGTGACATCAGAATTGGCCCGCTCACTTGGCTTGGCGCGGCCGGAGGGGGTGCTCGTAAGTGATCTTTATCCGCGCTCATCAGGCGAGCGGGCCGGGTTGCAGCAAGGCGATATCATCACGGCGGTCGCCGGTGTTGAGGTGCGCGATGATGCCGCCGTTCGTTTCCAGTTTGCAACCCAGCGGCCTGGTGCGCGCGTGCCACTCAGCGTGCTCCGCAACGGACGAATGGTGGTCATCACGGCTATCGCCGAGGCGCCGCCAGGCGGCGCGCCACAGTCGCGTGAATTGACAGGGCGTCATCCGCTCTCTGGCGCCCAGGTAGTGACGTTGACTCCGGCAACTGCGGAGAATGCTGGCCTCGACCCCTTTGCAACTGGTGTGTTCATCCAAAGTCTGGATCGCGGCGGCGTCGCCGCCCGGATCGGATTTCGGCCCGGCGACATCATCTATGAAGTGAATGGCGCTCCAATCCGCGACGCCGCCGCGCTCGACCGCGCCCTTAGCCAGTCGCGCACGTGGGTCATCGGCGTCGAACGCAACGGTCAGCGCGCTGAGATCAGGTTTTAGCGCTACCGTTCGAGGTGTATAGACGCCATGTATGCAACATGAGCAATCTATTTGAAGCGGCCGGTCTGAGCCAGGGTGCGACGTTGCCTTTGGCTGAGCGGCTGCGGCCAAAGCAACTTGATGAGGTTGTGGGCCAGGACCACCTATTGAAGCCCGAAGGTCCGATCGGACGCATGATTGCGCAGAAGCGCCTAGCCTCCATGATTCTGTGGGGCCCGCCGGGTGTAGGCAAGACAACGATCGCACGGCTGCTGGCTGAGGCGGCGGGTCTTGAGTTTCAGCAGATCAGCGCTGTGTTTTCGGGTGTCGCCGATCTGAAGAAGGCATTTGAGATCGCGCGCGGGCTCCGCGCCTCGGGCAAAGCGACTCTGCTGTTCGTGGACGAAATCCATCGATTCAATCGCGCACAGCAGGATGCGTTTCTGCCGTACGTGGAGCAGGGGGTAGTGATACTTGTCGGCGCCACGACCGAAAACCCCAGCTTCGAGCTTAACGCGGCGCTGCTCTCTCGTGCGCAGGTATTCGTGCTGAAGCCGCTCGACGGTGCGGCGCTCAATCAGTTGCTGCAGCGCGCGGAAGCGCTGATGGCAAGAGAGCTTCCACTCACAGCGGATGCGCGCACGGCATTGACCAATCTCGCTGATGGTGATGGCCGCTATTTGCTCGCTCTTGCGGAAGAACTGTTTGCGCTGAAGGTGGACTCGCCGCTCGACGCGAAGAGCCTGGGACATCTGCTGCAAAAACGCGCGCCAGCTTACGATAAGGATCGCGAAGAGCATTATAATCTCATATCGGCGCTGCACAAAAGCATCCGTGGCTCTGATCCAGACGCCGCGCTCTACTGGCTGGCGCGTATGGTTGAGGGCGGCGAAGACCTGCTCTTCATCGCTCGCCGCTTAGTGCGCGCAGCGGCGGAGGATATTGGCCTCGCGGATCCGACCGCCCTGCTGATCTGCATCGCCGCTAAGGACGCTGTCCATTTTATTGGACCGCCCGAAGCGGAGCTTCACTTGGCGCAGGCCGTGATCCACCTCGCTACTGCGCCGAAATCGAACGCCGCTTACAGAGCATGGAAGAGCGCGCAGGCTTCAGCGAAGGAAACAGGCCGCCTCGGTCCCCCCATGCACATCCGCAATGCCCCGACGAAGTTGATGAAGGATTGCGGATACGGCGCAGACTACGCCTACGATCACGACTCAGAAGATGGTTTTTCAGGTCAGAACTATTTTCCCGAGGGAATGTCGCGTCCACAATTCTACTCGCCCGAGGGGCGGGGTCGCGAAGCTGCTATCAAGGAGCGTCTTGATCATTGGGCGCAGCTTCGATCTCAGCGCCTGAAGAGCTGACCACACGTGGTGAAGCGGGATCATGCCACGCTCACTGCGGCGGAGCGCGCTTTTGCGGACGCCCTTGTCCTGTACAAGGATGCGCAGGTGATCGCGCTTGACAAGCCGCCAGGCGTTGCAGTTCAGGGCGGCTCGGGCATCGAGCGGAGTCTCGAAGACTTGCTTGTCGCCTTTGCCAAGTCGAACGGGAAGCACCCACGTCTCGTGCATAGGCTCGATCGCGACACCAGCGGGGTGGTGGTGGTGGCGCGGACAAAACCTGCGGCGGCGTTTCTCTCGAAAGCCTTCTCTGACCGCAGTGCAAGGAAGACCTATCTCGCCATTGTCTGCGGTGGCGCGCCGAAGCCAGCCGAAGGCAAGATCGCTTGCGCGTTGAAGAAAACGTCTCAGCGTGGCTTGGACATTATGGAGGTTGCAAGTGATGACGACTCGAGCGCGCAATCGGCGCTGACGCTTTATCGCACGGTGATTTCGCGCCCTGACGCGGCGCTGGTAGAACTCACCCCCGAAACGGGGCGGATGCATCAATTGCGCGTGCATCTCGCCTCAATTGGACGGCCCATCGCGGGCGATGGCAAGTACGGCGGTCTTTTTGCAATTGCGGGCGTACCCGTCCCCCGCCTCATGCTGCACGCATCCGCCTTGGATTTGCCGCACCCAACTGGCGGCCGACGCCGCTACGAGGCTGCGCTTCCAAGTGATTTCATCACAGTACTTGAAGCGCTTCGCCTTCGTCCACACGGCGATTGATTGACGGAGCATCCGAGGGCATTCTCGTGTCGTTGGCTTTGCAGGGGGGAGAACATGGCCGAGCCGCTCAAGGCAACATTCTTTGCGTTCCGCAAGCGCGAGAAGACCGGCGTCTTGCTCCGGCTCAGCGTGGCTTTCGCAATCGCTGCCATTGTTCTGTGCGTCGCGTTTGCAGGGCTATTCTGGACAAGCCTGTCGGAACTGATCGGATGGTATGGGCAGATTCTGCAGGCGAGTGCGGCGAACGACACGGAAGCTTTGTCTCGGATTGGGATGCCAACCGGCATATTCGCCGTGCTGCCTGGCATGCTGATCTGGACCTTCCTCTTTTATCTCCTCTGCGCGGCATATGAAGCGGGCGCGCTGCGCTGGATGATTCATGGAGAAGTGCGCGGATTGCTGGGGTTAAGCTTCGGAGCGCCCACATGGCGCGTCTATGTCACCTATTGGATTTGGTTCCTGCTCTACATGGCCTTATCCACTGTGATGTCGATCCTGCTGATGACGTTGATGGGCGTACTGGCGATTAGCAGCGGGGATGCCTCAGCGACCCTAGTCGCATTGCCGCTCTATTATCTGCTGCAATATGGCCTCATGATTTATTTCGGCGTGCGCTTCGCCCCAGCAGCGGCCGCATCGATCGCTCGACGCAAGTTCGCCTTTTTCGATGCCTGGACCATCACCAAGGGTCGTTTCTGGTCCCTGCTTGGATCGTGGGCGCTGCTCTGGCTGGCGTATTGCGGCGCGAGCCTGGTGCTTGCCATTGCGTGGTTCACGGCGTTCCTCGGTGCAGCACGGATCGATTGGTCGGACCTGTCAGATCCTGCGCGCGCAAACGAGGCATTCGCCAATGCCATGCAAGGAATTCTGCAATCAATGATGCAGCCGCAGTCTTGGGCTGTGGCTGGCGTTCTCTGGCTCCTTGGCCTCGTGATCGCTGCGCTGTTTTACATCGCTGGCTACGGCGTCAACGCACGCGCGGCGCAAGTGGCCGTGCAGGAGGGAAAAATCCACCCGGCGACATGAATTGCTCAGCCTGACGCACGCTTGCCGTTTCGCCGAGTCATCTTAGCGGGGGGGTGGGTGTCAGCGACGGCGACGCCATCGGGGCCGCGCCTTTGCGCGTGGCGACGCAGGGCCTCAGAAAGGTAGCGCCCCGTCCAGCTCTCCTTGACCTTTGCAATCTCCTCGGGCGTACCTTGCGCAACGAGGCGGCCGCCGCCGTCCCCTCCTTCAGGACCGAGGTCAAGGATCCAGTCAGCGGTCTTGATGACGTCCAGATTGTGCTCGATCACCAGCACGGAATTGCCGTTGTCAACCAACTCGTGCAGCACTTCGAGAAGCTTCTTCGTGTCCTCGAAGTGTAGGCCTGTTGTTGGCTCGTCGAGGATGTAGAGCGTCCGCCCGGTCGCGCGTTTCGACAACTCCTTTGACAGCTTCACCCGCTGCGCCTCGCCACCGGAGAGCGTCGTCGCCTGTTGACCGATATGCACGTATCCCAAGCCCACCCGCTTGAGCGTCTCCAGTTTGTCGCGGATCGAAGGCACCGCATTGAAGAGGCTGGCGCCTTCTTCGACTGTCATATCGAGCACGTCAGAGATTGACTTGCCCTTATAGAGGATTTCCAGCGTTTCGCGATTGTAGCGCTTGCCTTTGCATGTGTCGCAGGTGACGTAGACATCAGGCAGGAAATGCATCTCAATCTTGATGACGCCATCACCTTGGCACGCTTCGCAGCGCCCGCCTTTGACATTGAACGAGAAACGACCCGGGCCATAGCCGCGCGC
Organism: uncultured Terricaulis sp.; assembly: GCA_964402795.1. Classification (GTDB taxonomy): domain Bacteria; phylum Pseudomonadota; class Alphaproteobacteria; order Caulobacterales; family Aquidulcibacteraceae; genus Vitreimonas. The sequence continues at coordinate 98,763 of CAYODX010000005.1, forward strand.
TTTGGACTCCGGCAGGCCCGCGAACCAGTCGCGGATCGGCGTGAATGCGCCGGTGTATGTGGCGGGATTCGAGCGCGGCGTGCGGCCGATGGGAGATTGATCGATGTCGATGATCTTGTCGATGTGTTCGAGACCAAGAATGGAATCGTGCTCGGCCGGCACATCGCCGGCGCCATGCCACTGCCGCGACACTGCCTTGAATAAGGTCTCTATCACAAGCGTAGATTTGCCGCCGCCCGACACGCCTGTCACACAGGTGAAAGCACCGAGCGGGATTTCGGCGTCTACATTTTTCAAATTGTTTCCGCGCGCTCCTTTTACCGCGATGGTTCGCTTAGGATTGACGCGCCGGCGTTTTTCAGGGATCGCAATTTCGCGCGCGCCAGTCAGATAGGCGCCGGTAATGCTGTCCTTGTTCGCCTGGATCTCTTCCGGCGTGCCTTCGGCGATAATGCGTCCGCCATGAATGCCGGCAGCCGGACCCATATCGATCACGTGGTCGGCAGTGAGTATCGCTTCTTCGTCGTGTTCGACCACAAGCACTGAATTACCAAGATCGCGCAAACGTTTCAGCGTATCGAGTAGCCGTGTATTGTCGCGCTGGTGCAGACCAATCGACGGTTCGTCCAATACGTAAAGCACGCCTGTGAGGCCAGATCCGATCTGTGAAGCGAGGCGGATTCGCTGGCTCTCGCCGCCACTGAGAGTGCCCGACGCTCGATCGAGCGACAGGTAGTCGAGACCGACATCGACAAGAAAGCGGAGGCGGTCATTGATCTCCTTTAGAATGCGGAGCGCGATTTCCTGCTGCTTGGGGGTTAGTTGTTCGTTCAAAACGCCGAACCAATCGCGCGCGCTACGGATGGAGAAGCTCGAGACGCCGGTGATGTCCAGCGCGCCCACTCTTACGGCAAGAGCTTCAGGCCGGAGGCGGCGACCCTCACAATTGGGGCAGGGCGCTTCGGACTGATAGCGCTCCAAGTCCTCGCGCACCCAAGCGGAGTCCGTCTCTTTCCAGCGGCGTTCGAGGTTAGGCAGCACACCTTCGAAGTTCTTCGTTGTTTCGTAACGCCGCACGCCATCGTCATAGACAAAGCGGATCGGTTCTTTCGTGCCATGAAGGATAGCGTTGCGAAGATCCCTCGAGAGCTCCTTCCAGGGCGCCGTAACCTTGCACTTGAAGTGCTTAGCCAGCGCTTCAAGCGTTTGCGCATAGAGCGGAGAGGGGCCCTTGGCCCACGGCGCCACCGCTCCTTCCTTTAGCGACTTGTCGTGATCGGGCACGACGAGTTCTGCGTCGAACTTCAACTGCACGCCAAGGCCGTCGCAAGCGGGGCAGGCGCCGGCGGGATTGTTGAAGGAGAACAGTCTGGGCTCGATTTCCGGAATCGTGAATCCGGAGACGGGACAGGCAAATTTCTGTGAGAAAATCAGTCTCTCGGCTTGCGCTGTCTTGTTCTTCAGCGTGGCTTTGCCGGTTGCGTCTTCGCTCTTGCCGACGAGTTCAGCGAACGCGATGCCGTCGGCCAGCTTGAGCGCCTGTTCCAGCGAGTCTGCAAGCCGCGTTTCGATGCCTTGCTTCACAGCAACGCGATCGACAACGATATCGATGTCGTGCTTGAATTTCTTGTCGAGCACGGGCGGTTCAGAAAGTTCATGGAACTCGCCATCGATTTTGGCGCGTTGGTACCCCTTCTTTAGGTACTCTGCCATTTCCTTTTTGTATTCGCCCTTGCGGTCGCGCACGACGGGCGCAAGCAAATAGAGTCGTGTTCCTTCTGGCAGCGCCATAATGCGATCGACCATTTCGCTGACCTGCATCGCCGCGATCGGTTCGCCCGTGGCGGGCGAGTATGGAATGCCGACACGCGCCCACAAGAGACGCATGTAATCGTAGATTTCCGTGACAGTGCCGACCGTCGAGCGCGGGTTGCGCGAGGTGGTTTTCTGCTCGATCGAAATCGCCGGCGAGAGGCCCTCGATAGAATCTACATCCGGCTTTTGCATCAGCTCCAAAAACTGACGCGCGTAAGCGGAGAGGGACTCGACGTATCTCCGCTGGCCTTCGGCATAGATGGTGTCGAATGCGAGCGACGATTTGCCCGAGCCGGAAAGTCCCGTGATCACGACTAACTCGTTGCGCGGAATGTCGACATTGACACTCTTGAGGTTATGCTCGCGGGCGCCGCGGACGCGGATGTGCGTGAGGCCGTCTTTCATGAGGCGATCCCATAGCCGAAGGCGGTCATCGAGATGCCTGGCTCGTAATACTGATTGAAGAAGGCCGCCCGCTCATCGTCGCAACGGGCGCCCAGCGCATAGAATACAGGGAAAAAATGGTCCCAATCGGGTGCAGCGTCCCGCGCATCAGGGCGCGCGAGGTAATTCAACACTGCCGCATCATCGCCGCGCGCGACGGCGTTGGTAATAAAGGCGTCAAAGTCGGCAACCCATCCGGATGGTTGCCTCGTGCGAAAGTACGCCGGCAAATTATGCACGATGTTGCCGGCGGCCAAGATCAGCACGTTGTCATCCCTGATCGGCGCCAGCGTTCGCGCTATTTTGTGATGCTCCTCAGGGCCCCGCTGCGCGTCCAAGCTAAGTTGGAGCACCGGAATGTCGGCGTTTAGGTACATCCGGCGTAGAACACTCCACGCGCCATGGTCGAGGCCCCAACCGCTGTCGAGAGTTGCACCAAAAGGCGCGAGTAAATCGGCGACGCGCCGGGCCAGGGTCGGATCGCCGTCAGCAGGATACTGCACGTCGAATAGCGCCTGCGGAAAGCCGTGGCCGAAATCGTGGATCGTGCGCTGGTGTGCATTGGAGGTCACGCGCACGCCGTCCGTCACCCAATGGGCAGAAATGACAAGGATCTTGCTAGGTCTTCGAAAAGCGCGCGCGATTTCCGCCCAACCTTTAGCGGCGGGCGTGTCGTCTATTGCGTTCATCGGCGAGCCGTGGCCGACGAACAGGGCAGGCGCTCTGATGGTCATGGTTCTCAACGTGTGGAGCCCCGCCAAGCCCTCAGCGGACACCATATTTAGTAGTTGGAGTCGCGGGCACAGCAAGAACAAAAGCAGAACTAGGGCCAGTGGAGCTTCGGTTTGCAGTCGCGAAGTCGTCTAGGGTTCCGGTCCCGCGGTCACCGCCTCTTGGTTAAGAGGTCTTTACCGATAAGGCGAGTCGCGCTATAGAACATAGAGAGAACATTTGCCAGGATGCGCGCCCGGCGGATGCCTCACCATCGAGCAAGCGAAGGAAACAGGAGGTCGGCGATGGCTGGCAGCGTCAATAAAGTGATTTTGGTGGGCAACCTGGGCAAGGATCCGGAGGTGCGGCGGCTTAATTCCGGTGATCCCGTCGTGAATTTGAGTGTCGCCACCTCAGAGACCTGGCGGGACCGCCAAAGCGGCGAGCGCAAGGAGAAAACCGAGTGGCATCGGGTGGTCATCTTCAATGAAAACCTCGCCAAGGTGGCAGAGCAGTATCTGAAAAAGGGGTCCAAGGTTTACATCGAGGGTCAGCTGCAGACGCGGAAATATCAGGATCAGTCTGGCGCCGAGAAATATACGACCGAAGTCGTGCTGCAGAAATTCCGGGGCGAACTCACGATGCTCGATGGCAAAGGCGAAGGCGGGGGAGCGCGTTCCTACGATGATGAGGGCGGCGGCGCTTTCACAGCGCGCGCAGGAGCGAAACGTTCGAGCGAGGGTCCGCGCGAAAGCTTCAATCAAGACCTAGACGACGAAATACCTTTTTAAACGCTGCGTACGAGCGGCCCCCGCCTGAGCCGGCATATCAAGGTGGCTGGGCCAATGCGGTGCTCTTGCCCCGCGCATCCGCGTCCAGCGATTCGCCATGAATCCATGGAGGCCAGCGACGATGGTCATGCGGCGTCGTGGTGTCGAAGAGCGGCGCCTTAGGGTAATGGTGTTAGCGCCACGCATGCAATGCGTGCGCCGGCGGCGCCGATCGGCTGCGTGCGCTGATCGTCCGGTCCTTCGTGGATCACCAACGCCGCACCGTCTGCGTCCAGCAGCGAGAGCTGGCCGCGCTGCGGTGTCGCGTTGAGCGTCACGCCGCGGCTGAAGAACTCTGCGGCGAAGGACCCGGCGGGCGGGGCAAACAGGTTCGGCAGGTCACCCGTTTCCGGCCCAGCGGGATTCAGGAGCCCGTGCTGAACCCTCGGCGCCATTCCCAAGTGCCCGCCTGCAGCCTGGAAGCCATCGGCGAAGTCGCTGCAATCGCCCCGTGTGTGAAGATGTACGCCGTGCCAGCCGGCGGGAAGGGCGCGACTGCCGAATTCAAGCCGGATCAGGACCCCGTGGGCGCCCTCCGTGAAGCTGGCCTGTCCTACAGCGCGGCCGTCGCGTCCCACGATCCATGCGGTTTTTGGAGCAGCGGTCGGTGTTTCAGGCGCAGGCGCCCGCGTGCTTGCGCAAGCGGTCAGGAAAGCTGCCAATAGGGTAGCGGCGATGGGGCGCATGCGGCTGCTCCTTGGTTTGCGGGGGGCGCATCCCGATGTTAACTTAGCGCGGATTCGTAGGCGAGTTCTCCTCGTCGTTTCCGCGCTTCCACCTGAAGCTTGAAAGATAGACGGCGATCCGTGTCAAACACGTCAGATCCCGCCGACAATGGCGGTCCCTCCCTGCCTAAAGGCGTCTCGCTCATCACGATAGAGGATGAGTTGAAGCGCTCCTACCTCGATTACGCAATGAGCGTGATCGTCTCGCGTGCGCTGCCCGATGCGCGTGATGGTTTGAAGCCGGTTCACCGTCGCATCCTGTACGCGATGGATGACGCGGGCAACACGCACGACAAAGCTTATCGCAAGAGCGCGAAGTCGGTTGGCGACGTGATGGGCAATTATCACCCCCACGGCGACCAGGCTATCTACCTCACGCTCGTGCGTCTCGCGCAGGACTTTTCGATGGGCCTTACGCTCATTGATGGGCAAGGCAATTTCGGGTCAATCGACGGCGATATGCCCGCTTCGATGCGCTATACCGAGGCGAGACTCGCGAAGGCGGCGCGCGCGTTGCTCGACGATATCGACGAAGGCACTGTCGACTTCCAGGATAATTACGACGGCTCGGTTCAAGAGCCGACAGTGCTTCCCGCCCGATTTCCGAATCTTTTGGTCAATGGTGGAGGCGGTATCGCGGTTGGCATGGCGACGAACATTCCGCCGCATAATCTGTCTGAGGTTGTCGATGCCTCAATTGCTTTGATCGACAACCCTGACATTTCCGACCTCGATCTCCTGGAGATCGTGCCAGGACCGGATTTTCCGACGGGCGGCGAGATTCTTGGCCGTGCGGGCGCACGTATGGCGCTGATGACCGGCCGCGGCTCGGTGATGATCCGCGCCAAACACCACATCGAGACTATTCGCGGGCGCGAGGCGCTCGTGTTCACCGAGATTCCTTATCAGGTCAACAAGGCCGAGATGGTGGAGAAGATCGGTGAGCAGGTGCGCGAAAAGCGGATCGAGGGGATTGCTGAGGTCCGCGACGAATCGAACCGCTTGGGAGTCCGCTTGGTCGTCGAGCTGAAGCGCGACGCCGTGCCCGATGTGGTGCTTAATCAATTGTATCGCTATTCGGCGCTCCAGACTTCATTCGGCGTCAATATGCTCGCATTGAACGAGGGCAAGCCCGAACAGATGGGGCTGAGGAAGATACTCCAGATCTTCCTGAGTTTCCGCGAGCAGGTGGTCACGCGCCGGACAAAGTTCCGCCTCGCGAAAGCGCGCAAGCGCGGTCACGAGACAGTCGGCCTTGCCATTGCTGTCGCCAACATCGATGAGGTGATCAAACTGATCCGCGAGAGTCCGGATCCACAAACCGCGCGTGAGCGTATGCTCGCGCGGGACTGGCCGTCAGGCGATATGATGCCGCTCATTGCCTTGATCGCCGATCCGCGCACGATCATCAATGACGGCGACAGAGTGCGGCTTTCGGATGAGCAGGCTCGCGCCATCCTTGCACTACAACTTGCGCGCCTCACGGGCCTTGGTCGCGACGACATTGCCAAAGCAGCCAACGAGATCGCGGAAGAGATCAAGCAATTGCTTGAGGTTCTCGGCTCTCGATCGCGTATCCTTGGGATTATCCGCGATGAACTGACCGCGGTTAAGGAGCAGTTCGGCACGCCTCGCCGGACCGTGTTCTCCGAATCCGAGGGTGAGATCGACGACGAAGCGCTGATCCCGCGGGAAGAGATGGTGATCACGGTCACTCATGGCGGGTACGTGAAACGAACACCGCTGGCTGCCTACCGTACGCAACGCCGTGGCGGCAAAGGTCGCGCGGGGATGCAGATGAAGGACGAGGATTTTGTCACGCGCGTTTTCGTTTCCTCGACGCACGCGCCGATTCTCTTCTTCTCGTCGTCAGGCATGGTTTACAAGATTAAGGCGTGGCGCATTCCAGCCGGCGATCCGCGAACGCGGGGCCGCGCGCTCGTGAATCTGCTGCCGCTCGAGCAGGGCGAGACCATCACCTCGGTGATGGCTCTTCCTGAAGACGAGCGTGATTGGGACAAACTTGACGTCATGTTCGCGACGCGCTCCGGCAACGTCCGAAGGAATAAGCTCAGCGACTTCGTGCAGGTCAATCGCGGTGGCAAGATCGCAATGAAGCCAGATGAGGGCGACGGCATCGTCGATGTGCAGATCTGCTCGGATGAGGACGATATCCTGCTGACGACAGCCAACGGACAGTGCATCCGTTTTCCAGTGACGGATGTGCGCGTGTTCTCGGGCCGCACCTCGAGCGGAAACCGCGGTATCAAGTTGGAAGGCGCCGACAGCGTGATCGGCATGGGCGTGCTCAAGCATGTCGAAGTGACGCCCGCTGAGGCGCGCGCCTATTTCCGGTGGGATGCGCAAGCGCGTGATGGCGCTGAGACGGAAGCCGAAGCGGAGGATGCGGACAGCGGCGACACGGGAGAAATCGCCGAAGTTCCTTTCGAACGTCTGATGTTGCTCAAGACACAGGAGCAATTCATTCTCACCGTGACGTCCAATGGCCTGGGCAAGCGTGCATCATCCTATGAGTACCGGATCACTGGGCGCGGGGGGAAAGGGCTGCGGGCCCACAAATTGACCGGCGAGGCTCGCCTCGTTGCATCCTTTCCGGTGAGGAACGACGAGGAACTCCTGCTCGTCACCGATAAGGGCCAGCTGATCAGGACCGGCATCGATCAGATTCGAATCGCAGGACGCCCGACGCAAGGCGTCATCCTCATTAATGTCAGCGATGACGAGCATGTGGTCGCGGCCGAGCGCTTAGAGGCGCTGAATGGTGACTCAGGTGAGGAGGCGAGCGAGTGACAGGCAAGCCGCGCGTCGGCCTCTATCCGGGAACATTCGACCCGGTGACGAACGGGCATGTGGACATAATCGGTCGCGCGGCCAAACTAGTAGACCGCCTAGTTATTGGCATCGCCATCAATGAGGAAAAGGGGCCGCTCTTCAGTCTGGAGGAGCGGGTGGCGATGGTTGAGGAGCAATGCGCCAAGCTGACGGGCGGCGCTGAGATCGTCGTTCAACCTTTCGACACATTGCTGATGAGTTTTGCTGAGCGCGTGGGGGCGCAAATTATCGTCAGAGGCCTTCGGGCCGTCGCTGACTTCGAGTACGAGTTCGCTATGGTCGGGATGAACCAGAAGCTTAACCCCGCCATTGAGACGGTATTCCTGATGGCTGATCCCACCCATCAAGCGATAGCATCTCGTTTGGTGAAAGAGATCGCGCGGCTGCAAGGAAGCGTCGCGCAATTCGTGCCGCAGGAAGTAGAAAGGCGACTGAAGGCCAAATTCGGGGTGTCGTGATGCTACGTTTGGGTGGGTTCTTGGCTGCGGCCATTTTGGCTCTGGGCCTCGTAGGGGCGCTTGATACGGCAAGGGCGCAGACGCCCGACCCGCGCAATTGGCGTGAACTCGATCCGTCCGACACGCTCTACATCGACACTGTGCATGGCCGCATAGTAGTGGAGCTTTATCCCGAAGTGGCGCCCCGCCACGTAGAGCGGATCAAAACGCTTACCCGCGCCGGCTTCTATGATGGGCTTTTGTTTCATCGTGTCGTAGATGATTTTATGGCCCAGACCGGCGACCCGCTAGGCACCGGTGAGGGCGCATCAAACCTGCCCGACTTACGCTCTGAATTCATGTTCCGGCGTGGTCCGGATATGCCATTCGTGCAGGCGGCGGAGCAGGGCCGCGCCCGGCTGGGTTTCTACAAGACCCTGCCTATCGAAAGCCAGCCGGACGCCCAGATGGCGGTGACCGCCGACGGGAGGGTTGCAGCCAATGCGCTGCATTGTCAGGGCGTGGTGTCCATGGCGCGTTCGCAGGATGAGAACTCGGCCAACAGCCAGTTCTTCATCATGCGCCAACCCAATTCTGCGCTGGACAAACGCTATTCCATTTTCGGTCGAGTGGTTTGGGGCCAGGACGCAGTGATGCAGCTTGCTGTCGGTAATCCGCCTCCTAACCCAGACCGCATGCTCGCTGTTCGAATTGCAGCTGATGTACCCGAAGCCGAGCGCGCGCCTATCTATGTGTTGCGCACCGACGGGCCGCAATTCCGCGACCTAATCGAAGAGACGCGCCGAGAACGTCGCGCCGACTTTTCCATTTGCGACGTTCAAATTCCCGCGCGCGTGCCGCGCAATTCTGACAGAGAGAGACATTGGTGGTCGATAATTCCTTTCATACCCTGACCCTCGAACTCGATACTGGGACCGTCACGATCAAGCTTCGGCCCGATCTTGCGCCAAATCATGTTCAGCGCATCGGCGAACTGGCGAACGAGGGCTTCTACAACGACGTTCCATTCCATCGCGTGATCGCTGGCTTCATGGCGCAGGGCGGTGATGGCGGGCGCCGTAACGGAACCGGCGGCTCCCCGAAGCCGAACCTGAAACAGGAGTTCAATAGCGAGCCGCACGTGCGCGGCACGTGCTCGATGGCGCGCACCAACGACCCGAACTCTGCTAACAGCCAATTCTTCATCTGCTTCGACGACGCGCGCTTCCTCGACAAGCAGTACACGGTTTGGGGCCAAGTCATAGAAGGGATGGAAGCCGTTGATGCGCTGCCGAAAGGCGAGCCGCCGCGCAATCCGGGCAAGATCATCAGCGCCAAGGCTGATTGATGTGCTAAGCCCTGCGCCGTGCGCGTCGATCTGTTCGATTTCGAGCTTCCTGAGGAGCTGATCGCATTGCGGCCTGCACGGCCGCGCGACAGCGCCCGATTGTTGCACGCGTCGCCTAGCAGCCTTGAAGACCTGACTGTGCGCGACGCCCCGCGGCTTTTTCGTGCCGGCGATCTGCTTGTCTTCAATGATACGCGGGTAATCCCAGCGCGCCTCAGCGGCGTACGGGAGCGCGATGGCTCGCTGGTTCACATTGAGGCCACGTTGCTGAAGCGGCTCTCCCCCTCCATGTGGAGCGCGTTCGCGAAGCCAGGCAAGCGGTTGAAAGAGGGCGATCGCATCCGCTTCGGCGCAAGCAATGATCGCGCATGCTTGGCTGGGGCGCTGGACGCGGTGGTGGCGGCGAAGGGCGACGAGGGCGAGATCACTCTGCACTTCGATTTCGCTGGACCCGATCTCGACGCGGCCATCGCTGCGGCGGGCGCGATGCCCCTGCCTCCTTATATAGCAAGCAGGCGGGCGCCGGATGGCGCTGATGAGAGCGATTATCAGACCATATTCGCGGCGAAGGATGGCGCCGTGGCTGCCCCAACAGCGGCGCTGCACTTCACGTCAGATCTCGTTGCAGCGCTCGATGCGGCGGGGATAGAGCGGACCTTCGTTACGCTACATGTCGGCGCCGGTACGTTTTCGCCCGTAAAGGTGGAGAGCACCGAAGAACATGTGATGCACGCGGAGTGGCGGCAGATTCCTGCGTGTGCGGCGGATGCGATCAATCGTGCCAAAGCTGAAGGCAGGCGCGTCATCGCTGTTGGTACAACCGCCCTGCGCTCGATCGAATCGGCTGTCGCCGCCGAAGGTCGCGTACGCGCAGAGGTCGGAGAAACGTCGATCTTCATCACGCCCGGCCACACCTTTCGGGTCATCGACGGCTTGTGGACTAATTTCCATTTGCCGCGTTCGACGCTCTTCATGCTTGTGTGTGCATTCTGCGGACTTGACCGAATGCAAGCGGTTTATGCGCATGCAATTGCGCAACGCTATCGCTTCTATTCCTATGGTGACGCCAGCCTGTTATGGCGCGTCTCATGAGTGCATTTCCGTTCGCGATCCACGCACGCGACGGCGCGGCGCGCACCGGCACGCTGAGCACGCCGCGGGGTGACATCCGTACACCGGCGTTCATGCCAGTTGGCACCGCCGGCACAGTTAAGGGGTTGACGGTCGATCAGGTGGCGCACACTGGCGCCGATATTATACTCGGCAACACATATCACTTGATGCTGCGCCCTGGCGGCGATCGGCTTATGCGGCTCGGGGGGCTGCACAAGTTCATGCGCTGGAGCAAGCCGATTCTGACAGACAGCGGCGGCTATCAGGTGATGTCGCTGGCGCAGCTCAGAAAGCTGGACGCAGACGGCGTCACTTTCCGCAGCCACATCGATGGCGCCGAACATCGGCTGACGCCGGAGCGAGCAATCCAGTTGCAGGCCGATCAAATTGGCGCCGATATCGCCATGCAGCTTGATGAATGCCCGGCGCTGCCGGCCCCGGTCGAAGCGGTTGAGAAGGCGATGCGGCTTTCGCTGCGCTGGGCTGAGCGCTCCAAGCGCGCGTTCGGCATGCGTCAGCATCAAAACCTGTTCGCGATCGTGCAGGGCGGTGTCGACCCGGATCTGAGACGAGGATCGGCGGAGGCGCTGGTGGCGGAAGGATTTGACGGCTATGCGATCGGCGGGCTCGCAGTGGGCGAAGGCCATGAGGCGATGCTAACCACGCTGGATGCGACCGTCCCGTATTTGCCAGATGGTCGACCCCGTTACCTGATGGGCGTGGGCAAGCCGATTGATATTGTCGAGAGCGTATGGCGCGGTATTGACATGTTCGATTGCGTCTTGCCGACGCGCTCTGGCCGACATGGGCAGGCTTGGACCGACGCAGGTCCTCTCAATATAACCAATGCACGCTATGCGGAGGATGAAAGCCCTTTGGATGAGTCCATAGACTGTCCCGCAAGCCGCGATTATTCGAAAGCTTATCTGCACCATCTGTTCAAGGCAGGCGAACTCCTGGGCCAAGTGCTGCTCTCCTGGCACAATGTCGCCTATTACCAATCATTGATGGCTCGCATTCGCGGAGCGATCAGTGACGGCCAGCTTGCGCAGTTCCGGTCAACGTTCAAAGAAATTGCTTTGGACAAACACGTCCGCCAAGCCCCACCTGGCGGCTCCGTCGCCTAAGCCGCCCTTGTTCGATGCCTAATTTCTCCCGACCGGTCGATCATCACCGCGACGCGATTGGTGCGCCGCGGGCGGCGGCGGCGGGATCATGTTGGGGCAGCCGAGAGAAGCCCCGTACCCGCGCAAAAAGGTACGTCTCTGTTGGCCATTGGCGAAGGCGCGCAGTGCGTCCCGTTCAGCCCTGCTGGCGCCCGAGATGCGGCGGACCCAGGACCGGAACGGGATAAGGTCAGCGGCTGTATCCTGAGCTGCTTCGATGGCCTGCTCTTCGACGAAATCGCCGCTGCGGTCCCAGATGTTCCGCGAAGGGCCGGGCTGATAGCTCTCGGGGCCGAGCACCGCGTCCAACTGGCCGATCTCGTGCGCAACGGCGGAGCAGTCGGTCAGCGTCGCGGTCGAATATGGATACTGCACATTCCGCAGAATAAGCGGGATTTCCGGGCGGATCAGGTTGACGTCGCGCAGCGGCGTGTAAGCCGCGTCGGCCACGCCGCGGCGCGTGTCGGCAGTTCGGCCGGAGGAGCACGCAGCCATCATGAGGCCCGCCGCCAACGCAACGCTCAACACAATTAGTTTCCGCATCGCCCCAATCCTTGTCGCCATGCCCTATAGCGCGCCACAGCCGAGCACGCCAATGCGGCGAGACAGGGACAAAGTCGTACGCTAAGCCCGCGCACATGCTGCCGGTCGAGGACGTTCTGCCCCAATTGCGCGAAGCGCTGCGCCAGCGCAGCGAGGCGGTGCTGGTGGCGCCGCCGGGCGCTGGCAAGACAACGCGCGTGCCGCCCGCTCTGCTGAACGAGCCTTGGGCTCAGCGGGGGAAGATCGTCCTGCTTTCGCCGCGACGGATCGCGGCGCGTGCTGCAGCCGCACGCATGGCCGGGGAACGCGGGGAGCGGGTCGGGGAAACTATCGGCTACCGCGTGCGGCTCGATTCAAGGGTCAGCGCGAGGACGCGAATCGAAGTTGTCACTGAAGGCGTGTTCACGCGCATGATACTCGATGATCCGGAACTCGCTGGCGTCAGCGCCGTGCTGTTCGACGAGTTCCATGAGCGCAGCCTCGAAGGGGATCTCGGACTGGCCTTGGCGCGCGATGCGCAGGTTGGCCTACGGCCCGACCTCAAGATTGTAGTGATGTCCGCTACGCTCGACGCTGCGCGGATAGCGACCTTGTTGGGAGGAGCGCCCGTCATCGTCAGCGAAGGACGTATGTTTCCAGTGCGGCACGTTTACAAACCGCGTGATCAGCGCCTCCGTTTGGAAGACGATGTAGCGGCGACAATCCGACTAGCGCTTGGTGACGAGCGCGGCAGCGCTCTTGTGTTTCTGCCGGGTGTGCGCGAGATCGAACGAGTAGCGCAAGCAGTGCATGCAAAGCTTCGCGATACAGGCATTGATGTGAGGCCGCTCTACGGCGCGTTGAGTGCAGCCGACCAAGATGCAGCCATTGCCCCAGCGGCCCCAGGGCGACGTAAGGTGGTCTTGTCCACATCAATCGCGGAAACCAGCCTCACCATCGATGATGTGCGCATTGTCATTGATGCGGGCTTGGCGCGGCGGCCTCGCTTCGAACCGGCGCTCGGACTTTCGCGACTTGAGACTGTGCGCGCCAGTCAGGCTGCTATCGCGCAGCGCGCCGGCCGGGCTGGGCGGTTGGAGCCGGGTGTCTGTTATCGCTTGTGGAGTGAGGGCGAGACCCGCGCGCTACCAGCTTTTGATCGGCCAGAGATACTCGATGCCGATCTCTCCGGTCTCGTGCTCGACCTGGCGGCATGGGGTGTCAGCGATCCAGCTGCGCTTTGCTGGCTCGACGCGCCGCCTCCCCCAGCTTTGAGCGAGGCGCTGTCGCTGCTGAAGCGGATCGGGGCGCTGGATGAGGTGGGGCGGCTGACGGCGCACGGCGCCGAGGTGGCGGAGCTGCCGTTGCCGCCGCGACTTGCCCACATGGTGTTGGTTGCTGCGCGAACTGGAGAAGAGCTGCTTGCAGCGCGCATTGCGGTGCTGCTGACCGAGCAAGGTCTGGGCGGCCGCAGCGTGGATCTGCGGGAGCGCCTGGATCGCTTCGCCGCGGAGCGTGGACAGCGCGCGGAAGCGGCCCGCGCAATGGCGTGGCGGATCGCGCGGCAGGTCGGCTGTGCCCAGGCGCAAACATTGGACGATGAACGGGCAGGCGCGGTGCTTGCTATTGGCTATCCTGACCGCATCGCGAAGGCGCGAGGCGCCGCTTCGTACACGATGGTGAACGGACGTGCGGCGTCCTTGGACGCAAGCTCGCACTTGGCGCGGGAGCCATTCTTAGCGGTCGCAGAGATCGCTGGCGCCGCCGGACGTGCGCAGGTTCTGATCGCCGCACCCATCTCACTCACCGACATCGAACAAATGTTCGCCGATCAAATTGAAACGGTCTCCAGCGTGCATGTCGACGTCGATACAGGAGCAGCGCGTGGCCGGCAGGCGCGAAGACTCGGCCGAATTGTGCTGTCAGAAGCTCCACTTGAACGGCTCTCCGGCGCCCAGCTTGAACGCGCACTCCTGAATGCTGTGCGCGAGCAAGGTCTCGGCTTGCTGAACTGGGGCGATGCTGCGCGCCAAGCTCGCGCGCGTATAATGTTCATGCGCGCGCTGGAAGGCGAGCACTGGCCGGATTGGAGCGACGCATCTGCGCTCGAGCGGCTCGAGGCGTGGCTTGGCCCTGCTCTCGGCGCCGTCGCAGGGCTGAAAGACGTGGATGTCGCGCGGGCAATCTTGAATGAACTCTCATACGAACAGCGCCGGCGGCTGGACGCCGAGGCCCCGGCGTCATTTCAGACACCCGCAGGGTCGTTACTATCCATCGACTACGAGGCGGAGGCGGGCCCCTCTCTCGACGTGCGCTTGCAGGAGCTGTTTGGTGAAGACAAACATCCGAGCATCGCCAGCGGCCGTGTGCCGCTAACATTGCGTTTGCTGTCGCCTGCTCATCGACCGGTGCAAACGACCAGGGACTTGCCCGGATTTTGGCGTGGTTCATATGCTGGGGTGCGCAGGGATCTTCGCGGCCGTTATCCGAAGCATCCCTGGCCGGAAGACCCGGCCACTGCGCCGCCCACCCGTCGCACTAAACCGAGAGGCTCGTAATGACGCCCACAATCGAAGACGTCAAAGCAGCAGCCCGGCGCATTGAGGGTATCGCCGTGCGCACGCCGCTTCTGAGAAATGACGTACTTGATGCAGCGACAGGCGCGAACGTGTTCGTTAAGGCCGAATGCCTGCAACGCGGCGGCGCCTTCAAGATGCGAGGCGCCGCCAGTGCCGTTGCCGCGCTTTCGCCTGAGCAGCGGGCGCGCGGCGTGATCGCATTCTCCTCCGGCAACCATGCGATCGCGGTTTCGACTGCAGCCAGACTTTTTGGCATTGCGGCCACGATCGTGATGCCGTCCGATGCACCCAAGATAAAGCTGGACGCCACGCGTGCTAATGGCGCGAGCGTCGTTACATATGACAGGGTTCGCGAAAGCCGTGAGGAGATCGGGGCGCGTTTGGCAACCGAGCAAGGCGCCAGTCTGATCAAGCCGTTTGACGACCCATTCGTTATCGCGGGCCAAGGCACAACCGGTCTTGAGATCGGGGAAGAAATTTCGCCAGATATAGTGTTTGTTCCGGCGAGCGGCGGCGGCTTGGCGGCGGGCGTATCACTGGCGCTGCCGGCCGCGCGGATCATCGCGGTCGAGCCCGAGGGGCACAACGACATTGCGCGCACGCTCTCGACTGGCGCGATTCAGCGTAATCTGCCGGGCATTCGCTCGATTTGTGATGGGCTGCTGACAGAGCAAATGGGGATGCTTCCCTTCGCCATCGCGCGCGAACGCTGGGAGCGTGCGGTGGCAGTGCCGGACGATGCGGTGCGGCGAGCGATGAAATTCGCATTCCAGCATCTGAAAATCGTGCTGGAGCCATCCGGTGCAGCCTCCCTCGCAGCGCTCCTGGCGGGTGAGGCGGACGTACGAGGGCTCACGGTGGCCATCGTGGCCAGTGGCGGCAACGTCGACGCCGAATCTTTCGCACAGGCGCTCGCAGGCTAGAAGCGACCGCGCTCCAGATCGCGCTCGAGCTCGATCGGGACGGCATGGCCCGCAAGGCGATAGCGATAGACTTGAAGGTTTTCCATCACACGCTGCACGTAATTGCGCGTTTCCGAAAAGGGGATCAATTCGATCCAGTCGACAACGTCAACCGAGCGAGAGCGCGGGTCACCCCAATCAGAAATCCAAGACCGAGCATTATGCGAACCCGCATTGTACGAGGCGATCGCCAGCACATAAGAGCCGCCGAAATCGTCGATTAGGTCGGCCAGATGCGCAGAGCCTAGGGTCACATTGTAGGAAGGGTCGGTTGTCAATGCGGCGCGGTTGAAGCTCATGCCTTCTCGCCGCGCTTGCAGCTGCGCCGTCGAGGGGATGAGCTGCATCAACCCCCGTGCATTGGCGCTGGAGATCGCTCCGGGATCGAACTCGCTTTCTTGGCGGATGATGGCGTGAACAAGCGCCGGCTCGGGGCGGCCGCGCGACTGCACTGCCGAGGGTAGTTCCATGGTGGGATATGCCGCGTTGGTGGCGATCACGTTGCGGAAGAGCCCTGCTTTGGCGCTGCGCAGGGCTGTACGGTGGTAAGACTGCTCGCGCGCCATTTGTGCGAGCAGTTCGAGTTCCATTGGATCGTCGAGCGTGTCGTCGAGATAGAAAGCGATCGACTCAAAATCGCGCTGAGCGCCGGCATCTGTCATTAGCCGTAGTGCTCGCACCAGCTCGCGCGACTCAAAACGGGCTCTCGCCTCGTTGCTCACCGCCGCTGTGTTCGGTAACTCCAGCACTGCTGTGCGGTTGCCGCGCGTTGCGGCGAGTTGGCCATAGAAAGTGAAGTTGTAGCGAGCCGCCTCGTCCAGCATGCGTTCGGCTTCGCCGCTGTTGCCGAGAGCTGCTTCCGCTCCGGCGCGCCAGTAGAGAGCGCGAGAGAGGCTGACCGGCGAAGAAACGTTTTCACTCAGATGGGCAAAATGATCGCGAGCGCGTTGCGGCTGGTCAAGAAACCGCAAAGAAAGCCATCCGGCGAGCCATTCAGCGTCCGCAAACGCCTCCCCGCTAGTCAAGCCGTGGCTGGACACAAGGCCGTACGCGAGTCGGTAATTGCCGGCTCGCAGCGCGCGAGGCACGTAGAGGCGTTTTTCTCGGAAGATGTCATCTCGCGCCGCCACCGGCGCCTGCCTGGCGTCGATCTGCGCTGCTATTTGCATCGCTTCAATCGGCTGATCAGTGCGGCGGCGATATTGGGCGCGGTCGTACAGAAAACCTGGATCGTCGCGGCGCGAGGCCGGCACGGCGTCGACCGCAGCTTGGAGACCGCGACGCTGCCGCGCCTGCATCGCAATCCGCGCATTCGCAAGTAGTCGGTCCGCCGTCGAGACGCGCGGCAGGAGTCTCTGTGCGGCGCTGCGTTGGCCCCGCCAGAGCAGCCCAGAGACTCGAGCGGCATGGTCCTCCGCAGCGAACGCCGAACCGAATTCAGCGAGCGCACGGTCTTCGGATTCGGTGGTCAGCACGTCCTCACGCCAAGCGGTGCGCGCAATTTCGTTAGCCTCACTGCGTTGGCCGAGGTTCTTGAGGGCGATCGCCAACGCGATACGACCATCCCCAGTCGCCGGCCCGCCCTCCTGGCGCAGGAACGACACACGCTCGGAGGCGGTGAGGCGAGAGTCAGAGATAGCCTGCTCGGCGCGTGCGCGCATGGCTGGGCGTCCGGGCCACCCTTGCAGCTCGTTTAGGGCTTGGGCGATGTCACTGAAGTAGAGTGGCGCGTCGGCTGCAGTGGCCCAGCGCCACTGCAGCATGCGACGGACAAGCGGATCGGTTGCCCCGTCACGCAATTGTGCGAGCCCAATCCAGTCCTCGGACTGCGCGGCCGCCAGCCCGTCACGGAGCCGCAAGCGCTCGCCAGCAGAGGGCAAAGCAGCCGGGGGGGCGGAGGCGAGGGTCTGCGCCGCTGCCTCAGCTGGCGCGGCATTCTGCTGGCCGGCGCTCGATGCGACCAGCAGCACGCTGGCGGCGGCGGCGGTCAATGCAACGCGGATCACCCTCCCAGCATCCATGGTTTCCCTCCGGTCTTTTCCGAGCAATGACGGAGGCTGCTCGAATGTCTCGCAGCCCGCTATTTAACCTCGCGCGACAGTGTGGCAGGAATCGCGCCAACGCTATTGTTAAGACGTCCAGATGAACATCCAAGGTTCGATTCCAGCTCTGATAACGCCGTTTCGCAACGGAACGGTGGATGAACAGGCATTCCGAGCCATTGTGGAGCGCCAGATCAGCCAGGGATCACATGCGCTCGTGCCTTGCGGGACGACCGGTGAAAGCCCGACTCTCTCCATTGATGAGCATGTGCGGGTGGTCGCGGTGTGCGTCGAGGCGGCGGCTCGGCGGGTGCCGGTCGTCGCGGGCGCCGGTTCCAACAACACTGCGCACGCCATCGAACTTGCGCGTGCATCCAAGACGGCCGGCGCGGATGCAGTCCTCGTTGTGGCGCCGTACTATAACAAGCCAAGCCAAGACGGGCTTTTCGAGCATTTCAAAGCGATCAATGACAGCGTCGATATCCCGATCGTCGTCTACAACGTGCCCGCGCGGACGATGAGTGACGTGTCGGTGGAAACCATGGGGCGTTTGGCGGCGCTCCAGAACGTGATCGGCGTCAAGGATGCGACGGGGGATTTGGCCCGTGTGGCGCGGCATCGCGGCGTGTGCGGCGATCAGTTCGTGCAACTCTCCGGGGAGGACGCTACAGCGGTCGGATTCAATGCGCAGGGAGGAGTAGGATGCATCTCTGTAACTGCAAATGTGGCGCCTAGACTTTGCGCTCAACTGCAGGAAGCGACGTTGAGGGGCGATTACGAGGCGGCCCGATCGATCGACACTATGCTCGCGCCGTTGCACAAGGCTCTGTTCTTTGAGCCCTCGCCAGCCCCGGCAAAATACGCGTGCTCATTGCTCGGACTCTGCACCGACGAGGTGCGTTTGCCGCTGATCGCCTGCAGTGATGCTGCCAAGGCGCAGGTGCGCGCAGCGATGACCCAAGCGGGGCTGCTCTGAGCATGGCGGCCAAAGGGGATCCCAATCGCAAGCTGATCGCAGAAAATCGTCGCGCGCGCTTCGATTACTTCATTGAAGAGTCGCTCGAGGCGGGTATTCAGCTGGTGGGCACCGAGGTGAAGTCGCTACGGAGCGGTCGCGCGAATATCGCCGAGAGTTATGCGAGCCCCGAGCGGGGGGAACTCTGGCTGATCAACGCCACAGTACCGGAATATCCACCTGCCGGTCAGTTCAATCACGAACCGCGCCGTCCAAGGAAGTTGTTGGTGCGTTCGCGCGAGTTGAAGAAGCTGATCGGCGCCGTGGAGCGGGAAGGTCGCACGCTCGTCCCGTTGCGACTCTATTTCAATGACCGCGGCATCGCCAAACTCGAAATCGCTCTCGCCAAAGGTAAGAAGGCCCACGACAAGCGCACTGCAACGAAAGATCGCGACTGGAAACGGCAGCAAGCGCGCATCCTGCGGGATCGAGGCTGATGCGCGTTCCGTGCGTGATTGCGCTGTTAATATTGTGCGCGTGCACGCCCGCCGATCCTACTGTCTACGCCGAGCAGCAGTGGGCCGCCTGCCAAGCCGAGCTTGGCAATGCGCAGGAACGGGCGCATGCGTGCGGCGAGGTCATCCTTTCCGCTGTGGTGACTGACGAGCGTCGCGCTCAGGCCCTGATGGTTCGGGGCATACTCAGATCGCAGGCAGGTCAGCAAGCCCGCGCGATCTCCGATTTCGGCCTGGCCTTGCGTGTGAATCCCCGGCTCGCGCGCGTTTATGTGGAACGCGGTCTGGTTCATCATGCTCGCGGTGCCTACGATGCTGCCATCGCCGATTATGATGTGGCTCTTCAACTCGAGCCCAGTTACGCGCTCGCCGCTGAGAGGCGCCAGCAATCACTCAGCGCGCGCGGGGAGGCTTCGCTTTCACAGCTTGATGCTATCTCACAAGCCATCGAAGCTGATCCTAACAACTCTGCTTTATGGAATAGCCGCTGCTGGGAGCGGGCGGTGCGCGGTGTAGAACTCGAGTTCGCTCTGTCCGATTGCGATCGAGCGCTTTCGCTCAATCCTGACGACGCCAACGCGTACGACAGCCGCGGTCTTGTGCATCTAAAGCGTGGCGAGCCGCAGGCGGCGATGATCGACTATGACGCAGCTGTTACGCTTGAGCCCAATTTCGCGCATTTCCTCTACGGCCGCGGCGTAGCGCGCGTGCGTGCGGGAATGATTGCCGAAGGCGAGGCTGATCTAGAAGCGGCGCGGCGCATGGAGCCCGGTGTCGTCGACCAGTACCGAGCCTATGGCATCGAGTTGTAAGCTAGTTCCTGGGCCCGCGTCATGACCCGTTCGAACATCTCCGCCGTCAACCGCCGCGTCTGCGTGTTATAGCGTGAGCAGTGATAACTGGAGACAAGCCAGCATCCGTTTGGCAGGCGCACTTCGCGGGAATGACCAAACTGCGCAGCTGTCGGCTTAAGATCATGCGCGCGAAGCACACTAGCATGCGCTATCGCGCCAAGCGCCAGGATCGAACGCAGATGCGGAAGGGCGTCGATGCGCGCCATGAGAAATCGCCGGCAGGTTGTGATCTCGGCAGGAGTGGGCTTATTCGCTGGCGGCGCGCAGCGCACAGCATTGGTGATCATCACGCCTCTCAACGTGAAGCCATCATTTGGATCAGCCTTGTAGGCCCCATGCGCGAGGCCAAGTTTCTTCAGCGTGCCAAAGAGAAGTTCGCCAGCGTAATCACCGGTGAATGGTCGGCCGGTTCGGTTGGCGCCGGTTCGGCCGGGAGCCAGGCCGACGATAAGTAAGCGGGCGGCAGGATCGCCGAACGAAGGCGCTGCGCCGTTGAACCAGCCGGGTTCAAGCAGTGCGTTTTGCCTGCGATAAGCAACCAGCCGGGGACAGAGCGGGCAGTCCTTCGGCGCTTCCGGCGGTGCGGCGCTCACCGGTCCTCGGCGTCGTCATGATCGTGGCGTTCGTCGGCGCGCTCACGCCGGGGCCGGCCGATCAGATTGGCAAGCTCGGTGAGATCGATGAAATTGTCCGCAGCGCGACGGATGTCATCTGACGCCATGGGCGGATTCGACTTGATCGTGGAGACGACGCTCACGCGCGCGCCCTTGCGCTGCACTGCCTCGATGGCTGCCAGAAAATCGCCGTCACCGGAAAACAGGAATGCATGATCAATAAAGGAGGCGGATTGAATTAGATCGACTGTAAGCTCGACGTCCATGTCACCTTTGAAGCGGCGTCGGCCGTTGGCGTCCACGTATTCCTTGGCTGGTTTGGTCACCAGTGTGTAACCATTGTAGTCGAGCCAATCGACCAAAGGACGGATGGGAGAGAAATCCTGGTCCTCTACGAGAGCAGTGTAATAGTAGGCGCGTACGAACCGGCCGTGCTGCTTGAATTCTTCGAGCAGCTTTCGATAATCGATGTCGAAGGTGAGGCCTTTGGTGGCCGAGTACAAGTTGGCGCCATCGATGAAGAGCGCGACGCGCTCGTCGGGATGTATCAAGCGATCGAGCAAATTCATCAAACGATCCGTCAAATCCGCGCCTGGTGCGCTAGTTCAATTCCGGTCCATGCACAACACCGCTTACATTGCGATGGGCGCCAACCTGCCTTTTCGAGGACTCGCCGGCGGGCCATTGCTGTCGCGGGCCGTTACGGCAATCGAACGGGCGGGGTTGGTTGTGCTGGCGCGCTCCGGCGTGTGGGTGACGGCCCCTTGGCCCCCGGGTGCGGAGCAGCCTGACTATTTCAACGCCGTTATATTCATCGACTCGTCTGGCCATAGTCCGAGGTCGCTATACGATCGGCTGCGGGCTATCGAGACCACGTTCGGGCGCGACCGACGCGAGCGCTGGGCGCCCCGGACCCTGGACCTTGACATCGTCGCCATGGGTGAACGCGCAGGGGTCTTCGACGGCATAATTTTGCCCCACGAAAGGATACAGGAGCGGGCTTTCGTCCTTGCGCCGATGGCGGAAGTTGCTCCAGCTTGGCGTCATCCTGTGACTGGGAAGGCAGCGACGGACATGCTGGAGGAATTGCCCCCCGGGCAGGGTTACCGCCGTCTGCGCGATGGCTGGTCATGAGCGGCATTGCTGCTTTTCGCATTTGCGGTGGTGCTTTGCATTGCGAAAACCCGTCCTAGGCCTTAGTTTGGACGACCGCTCCTGTTTCCACTGAACGTTGAGGATGCATTTTGGCTCGCGTCACCGTTGAAGACTGCGTCGACAAGGTACCTAACCGGTTTTCGCTGGTGCTGCTGGCGGCCCATCGCGCCCGCAGCATCTCCTCCGGCGCGGAGCCGCTGGTTGATCGCGACCGGGACAAAGATCCCGTCGTGGCGTTGCGCGAGATCGCTGACTCGGCCGTAACGCCTGACGAACTCCGTGACAGCTTCGTGATGCTCTACCAGGACGTCCAGCCGGCCACCCAGGCGGAGGACGAACAAGATCGCCTCGCTCTCGCGGCGCCGGTGGAGACCAGCGAAGAGGACGTGCTGCGCGCGCTTCAGCAAGAAGCCGAAGCTCAGCGCGACGAACGGTACTGAGCTGATGGCCGGCGGTGACGGAGTCGCCGCCCAGGTCCCGGCTGGCGCGAGGAAGGCCGGCGCGGGAGACGTCCCTCCGCGCTACCTGCGCCAGTTCGAACTAATCGAGCGCGTGCGCGAATACGACCCTTCGGTCGATGAGAGCTTGATCAACCGTGCGTATGTGTACGCGACGGTGAAACACGGCAGCCAAAAACGCCATTCCGGCGATCCATACTTCGCCCATCCCATCCAGGTCGCCGGCATCCTGACGGAGTACAAGCTCGATGCTGCGACCATCGTTGCTGGTCTCCTGCACGATACGATCGAAGACACGGAAGCAACCCGTGAAGAGATCGAACATATGTTCGGGACTCAGATTGCCGATCTGGTGGAGGGCGTCACCAAACTCTCCAAGCTCGAAATCCAGTCGGAGGAAAACAAGCAGGCGCAGAACCTGCAGAAGTTCATCCTCGCCATGTCCCGTGACGTGCGTGTGCTGATCGTCAAGCTGGCCGATCGTCTACACAATATGCGCACCTTGAGCCACGTTCCGGCAAAAGAAAAACGCCGCCGCATCGCCATGGAGACTCTCGAGATCTACGGCCCGCTCGCCCGGCGCATAGGCATGGAAAAGATGGCTCGAGAACTCGAGAATCTGGCTTTCCACGAAGCGTTCCCCGACGCCGAAATCGCTATCAATGCGCGCCTGGAGCAGCTTCGTCAGGAGAAGGGCGCGAACGTCGCCATCATCATCCAGACCATCATGGAGGTGTTCGAATTCGCGGGCATCGAGGCACGGGTGTTCGGGCGCGAAAAGCAAGCATATTCGATCTGGCGCAAACTGCAGCGTAAGAGCGTTGAGTTCTCCGATCTCGCGGATGTCTATGCCTTTCGCGTGATCGTCCAGAATCCGGATGATTGTTATCGCGCTCTCGGCCTCATCCATCAGACGTGGCGTTGCGTACCGGATCAGGTAGAAGATTACATTTCCAACCCGAAGCCAAACGGTTACCGCTCAATTCACACCATCGTCATCGGACCGGGGAACGTTCGTGTAGAAATCCAAATCCGAACAGAGGAGATGGATCAGATCGCCGAAAATGGCGTCGCCGCACACTGGCGGTACAAGAACGAATCCTACGGGTTTGACGAAGAGCTGGCTGCCTCGGCCGGACTGGACGCGCGTGAAGCCACGCGTTCGCTGCTGGAAATTGCTGAGCATGGCGGAGACGCAAATGAGTTCCTCGAGCACGCCAAGCTCGAGATGTATCAGGACCATGTGTTCGCCTTCACGCCGAAAGGAACGCTGATCGCGCTGCCGCAAGGCGCGACCCCGCTCGATTTCGCTTATGCAGTTCATTCGGACATCGGCGATCGCTGCGTCGGCGCGAGGATAAACGGCGACGAGCGTCCTCTGCGTACTCCGCTGCGCAACGGAGACGTCGTCGAGGTCATTATCGGCGACAGGATCGCCCCGGTTCCGGGGTACGAGCAGCTCACCAAGACAGGCCGAGCCAAGTCCGCTCAGCGGCGTTTGGAGCGCCACGCGAAACGCGAGGAATTCATCAAACTCGGACGCGAACTCGTTAGCCACGCGCTGCACCGATACGGCCACGAACTGGCCGACACCGCGCTGCAGCAAGCTGCTGAGCGACTCGGGCGGCACAGTGAAGACGAGCTTTTTGTCGCTGTGGGTGAGGGGTCGATAAAGGCCAGTGCGGTTGCGGTTGCTGCCTTCCCCGGGCTCGAAGAAAAGGTCCGGCGCGACGAAGGCCGTCGGCCGATGGAGCGCGAGAAAGCCAAGCTCTACGTTCGCGGCGGCGAATTGACCCCGGGCGTTGCACTGCACTTCGCCAATTGCTGCTCGCCGATTCCGGGCGATCGCATCATCGGCCTTCAGATCCCGGGTCGAGGAGTCATGATCCACACAATCGACTGCGACCAGCTTGCCTCCATGGAGAACGATGACACAATCACTTGGGTCGACTTGGCTTGGACCAAAACGGCGCTAAAGCGAACTTTGGCGGCCGGGCGCATCATCGCCACTGTTGAGAATAAACGGGGCGTGCTTGCTGAGCTTTGCCGCATCATTGCGGAGAACGAGGGCGACATTCTAAATCTGCGTCTGGTCAATCGGACGACTGACTTCTTCGACATGGTGTTCGACATCGAAGTCGCCGATGCTCGGCATCTTACCAACATCGTCGCAGCCATGCGCGCCAGCAGATCGGTAAAGGAAGTCGAGCGCGTGAAAGGTTGATGACCTACTCTGAGCCAGCGAGTAAGAAGCGGCGATGAATCAAGATCAAGTACTTGAAGAATTTCGCCAAGCCGGGGCGCTGTTGGAGGGGCACTTCATCCTCTCTTCCGGGCTTCACTCCCCAGTATTCTTCCAGAAGAATGCTGTGTTCATGGATCCAGTCCGAACGGAGCGCTTGTGCAAAGCGCTGGCTGATAAGGCCCGAACGATGTTCGGTCGGATCGACATAGTTATCTCGCCGGCGGTTGGGGCAATCATCCCAGGTTATGAGACGGCGCGTCAGTTGGGCGCGAGGGCAATGTTCGTCGAACGCGAAGACGGCGTCTTCTGCTTGCGCCGTGGCTTTGCGATCAAACCCGGTGAACGCGTTCTTATGGTAGAGGATGTCGTGACCACTGGTCTATCGTCTCGTGAGTGCCTCGATGCTATTCGGGGCCATCCTGGCGAACTGGTAGGTGCAGCCTGCATCATCGATCGGTCAGGCGGCAAGGCGGATATCGGCGCCGCGCTGATCTCACTCGCGCAAGTGACGGCTCCGGCCTATCCAGCTGATAAGCTGCCGCCGGAACTCGCTGCGCTCCCCGCGGTCAAGCCGGGTTCTCGCGGTATCGCAGCATGAGAAAGCGGGTGCGGCTCGGGGTCAACGTCGATCACGTGGCGACGATCCGGAACGCGCGTGGTGTTGCTTACCCAGATCCGATTCGCGCCGCGACAGTTGCGCTTGACGCTGGGGCTGACGGCATCACAGCGCACTTACGCGAAGATCGTCGTCACATCGGCGACGACGATATTGCACGTCTCTCTGTGATGCTGCGTAAGCGTGGACAGCCGTTGAACCTTGAGATGGCGGTAACGTCCGAAATGCTCGAGGTAGCTCTGAAGCATCGGCCCCCGGCTGTGTGCCTGGTGCCGGAGCGGCGGGAAGAACGCACCACCGAAGGCGGTTTAGATGTAGCCGGTGGTCACAACTGGATTGCGCCTTTCGTAGAGAAATTACGCGATGCCGGCAGCCGCGTGTCCTTGTTCATTGCCGCTGATCCGCGGCAGATCGAGGCGGCGGGTCGCACCGGCGCCGAGGTGGTCGAATTGCACACAGGCGCTTATTGTGATGCCGCCAGGGGTGGGGACCTTGAGCTGGCTGGGGGCATTTTGCAGACTCTGAGCGCCGCGGCGCGTCAAGCGCAGGGGCTTGGCCTTGAGGTCCATGCTGGCCACGGCATCGACTACGAAACCGTTGCTCCCATTGCCGCCATTCCGGAAGTGGCGGAGCTCAACATCGGTCATTTTTTGATTGGTGAGGCGATCTTCACCGGCCTTGCTCCGGCGGTAGCCGAAATGCGGCGGCGAATCGACGCTGCCCGCGGCCGCGGCTAGGGCTGGCTTATGATCCTCGGCATCGGCTCAGACATTATCGACATCCGCCGCATTGAGCAGACTCTGGAGCGTTTTGGGGAGCGGTTCATCCTGCGCGTTTATACCGAGGAGGAGCGCAGAAGAGCGGAGCGGAGGCCGCTTGAGCGCGCGGCGACGTTCGCCAAACGTTTCGCTGCGAAAGAAGCGTGTTCCAAGGCGCTTGGCACAGGATTGAAACAAGGAGTGTTTTGGCGCGACATGGGGGTCTCCAACCTGCCTACTGGGCAGCCGACGATACGGCTCACTGGCGGCGCCGCATCGCGCCTTGCCGCCTTGACACCCCCCGGGCACGCAGCCCACGTCCACGTGACCTTGACGGACGATTTCCCGCTGGCTGTCGCTTACGTCATTATTTCGGCGGAGTTGAACCCGATGGGTCGTGGAATGGGCGCTTGACCAGAAGAACGGCAGGCTGGGAATACATTGGTGGGCAAAGGCCCGATCGGACACGGGGCCCGGCGCAGCCGGCCGGTTTGGGCCCTTAGCGAGAAACGCATGAGCATGAGCACGACCGGAACTTCGACGCCTGCGATGAGCGTCTTCTGGGATAATGTGAAAACCATCCTGTACGCGCTGGCGCTGGCGATGGTGCTGCGTTTCACGATTGCGCAGCCCTTCCGCATCCCATCCGGTTCGATGCAGCCCACGCTGGAGGTCGGCGACTATATTGTCGTCACCAAGTGGTCCTATGGATATGGCCGCTTCTCTTTCGCGCCGCTTGAAGGGCTTTTCCCACACGGGCGCCTGTTCGGCTCCGAGCCGCAACGCGGCGATGTGGTGGTGTTCCGACCACCCCCTGAGCCGGACCGCGACTTCATCAAGCGCGTGATCGGCATGCCCGGTGATCGCATTCAGATGATTGACGGCGTCCTGCACATCAACGGCGAGCCTGTGCAAAGAGAATCGCTTGGGGTTGTCGATTTCGAAGATGAGGACGGCATCGTCGAACCGATCCAGGAATATCGCGAGACCTTGCCCAATGGAGTCAGTTACACGGTATTCGACCGCACACCGCGGGGTGAACTCGATAACACGCGTGTCTATGTCGTGCCCGAAGGCCACTACTTCATGATGGGCGATGATAGGGACAATTCGGCTGATAGCCGCGTGCCCTCGGTTGTCGGTTATGTGCCGTACGACAATCTTGTCGGCCCGGCCCAGTTCGTCGTCGTTTCTTTCGACAATACTACATCTCTCCTGCAGCCCTGGACCCTGTTCACTGGCTTCCGCGGCTCGAGGTTCTTGAAGTCCGTGAATTGAGCGGGCGCCGCAAACCGACTGAGGCGCAGATCACTGCGCTTGAGCAGCACCTCGGCCATGTCTTTAAGAACCGTGTCTTGCTCCAGGAAGCGCTGACCCACGCCAGCGTTCTGGATGGCGGCAAGAAGGAGCGCTCGTACGAGCGGCTGGAGTTTCTTGGCGATCGGGTGCTTGGCCTCATTATCGCCGAGCGACTGTTCTCGGAAAATGGACATCGCGACGAGGGCGAACTCGCTCCACTTCTCAATGCTTTGGTCAACCGCCGGGCTTGCGCGCGCGCGGCTCGCGCGGCGCACCTTGACCAGGCGGTCATCCTCTCAAGCTCCGAGGAATCGAGCGGCGGGCGCGGCAAGGAAGCAATCCTGGCGGACATCTGCGAATCGGTCATTGCCGCGCTATATTTGGATGCCGGTATCGAGGTTGCGCGCGCATTTGTCGGCCGTTTTTGGGCCGAAGCGTTCAACGAGGTGGGCACTGTCCCGCGCGACGCCAAGACTGTGCTGCAGGAATGGGTCGCAGCGCGGAAAAAGGGTTTGAGCTACGTGGTGATCGAACAGAGAGGCCCAGAGCACGCCCCGCACTTCATTATCGAGGCGCACGTTGAGGGGCTCGCTCCCGCGCGCGGTGAAGGCGGTTCGAAGAGGGAAGCGCAACGCGCTGCGGCGGCCGCCTTCCTCGCGGCGCAGGGCGTGCAATGAAAGTACAGCGTTGCGCTGTCGTCGCCGTGCTTGGCGCGCCAAATGCAGGCAAGTCAACGCTCGTAAATGCGCTTGTTGGCGCCAAAGTCGCCGCAGTAACGCAAAAAGTGCAGACGACGCGCGCTCTCGTGCGCGGCATTGTCATGCGTGACGAGGTCCAACTCGTTCTTATCGATACGCCCGGCGTGTTTGCGCCCAAGCGCCGTCTGGACCGCGCCATGGTCGCCGCCGCCTGGAGCGCGCTTGAGGGCGCTGACGTAATAATCCACGTCGTGGACGCCGCCGCTCATGCGCATGAAGTCAAGAGGAGCAGCGCGGATTTGCGCTCGGTAGAGGATTCCGGACGCATCGCGGCGACACTGAAGGAGAAAGAACTCGCGTCCATCCTAGTGTTGAACAAAGTCGACGTCGTCCCACGTCCGACGTTGCTCGCGATCACAACGGAGTTGGTCGAGCGGGGTCTTTATACAGATGTGTTCATGGTCTCCGCCAAGACCGGCGACGGCATTGTTGACATCGCGCGCACTGTTGCGGAGCGTGCGCCGGAAGGACCCTGGCTCTTCCCTGAAGACCAGATCATGGATGCGCCCGCACGCGTGCTTGCGGCGGAGATTACTCGCGAGAAGGCGATGCAGCGCCTGCATGATGAGCTTCCGTACGACATGATGGTTGAAACGGAGGGTTGGGAGGAGCGCAAGGACGGTTCCGCCAAGATCGAGCAAACGCTCTACGTTGCGCGCGAGAGCCAACGGAAGATAGCGATCGGCGCTGGCGGTCAGACGATCAAAAAGATCGGCGAATTGGCGCGTAAAGAGATGGAAGCCGCATTCGACCGGCGCATTCATCTCTTCCTGCATGTCAAAGTTCGCGAGCAATGGGACGAAGAACGCGCCGTGTACCATCGCCTCGGGTTGGATTATGAGGCTTGAACCATGGTTATGCTGGTCCATGTCGCGCCCGTCCGCCTGACTGAAAGAATCCGGCGAAGCGGAATCCGTCCTGGCGAGGGTCTGTTCGGCGGCTACAAGAGCGATGCGGTTTACGCGTTTCCGGTGCTTCCGAGTTATACGCTGACACATCAATGGACGCGAGAAGTGATGAAGTGGCGACGACAGCCCCTCATCGGAACCTACTTCCGGGTTCCTGACAACGAGATCGTCGAGTTCGGCCACTTCAACAAGGGCCTGATTAAACTGGAAGCCTCTGTCGCTGCCGGTGAGATACGCAGAGCGGCGGATCCGCGCGGGTTCGAAATCCTTCTGCGGCGCGCCGTGGAGCCGAGGGAGATCACACGTATCGCACCCGTGCGCGGCGTTGTGGGCTGGCGGCATAGACCGGATGCACATCTGCATAAGCTCTGCGGCTGCCGAGCTTGCGTCGCACCGGGCGAGCCAGGCGGGCGTAAGCTGCGGGAGCGCTACGAGCGCGGCGAACTCTGATGGAGTGGGTAGACGACGCAATAGTTCTCGGCGCACGTCATTTCGGCGAGGGTAAGCTCGTCGCGGAAGTGTTTGCGCGTGCGCACGGGCGTTTTGGCGGCGTCGTGCATGCTGGACGAAAGTTGCAGCCAGTTTTGCAGGCGGGCAATATCGTACATGCGGGATGGAAGGCGCGGTTGTCCGAGCAGCTTGGGTTCTACAGTCCGCTCGAGTTGGTGGAGCCGCACGCATCGCGACTGCTTGATGATGTTATCGCGCTTGCAGGGCTCTCCTCGGCCGTCGCCTTGATTCGCGGGGCAACGCCGGAGCGGCAAGCTTACCCTCAGCTTTATGATGCGCTGATCGTGTTGGTCGAAGCGATGCCCCATGCGGACATATGGCCAGCTCTATACACGCGGTTTGAACTGGGCCTTCTCTCCGCTCTCGGCTATGGCCTCGATTTGTCTCGCTGCGCGGTCACCGGACAAACTGAAGGGCTCGCTTGGGTTAGTCCTCGGACTGGCCGCGCTGCGACGTACGAAGTTGGAGCGCCCCACGCGGATTTGCTGCTGAGGCTGCCGACTTTTCTGGTCGATGCAGATGCGGAATTAAAGAGCGGCGATGTGGCCGATGCTTTTGCGCTGGCGGGCCATTTTTTGGAGCGACGCGTATTCGACCATCAGGGAGAAGGAATGCCAGAGGCCCGCCGGCGGCTGATCGAACGGTTGGGATTCGCCGGAAGACTCTGATTAAAGGGCGCGGATGAGTCATCATCGGCCCGAGGTGAGGTGGCGAGCGCCGCGGGCATGCAGCCAACTTGCGGTATCGCCACTCGACGGCTCCCGCTGAACGGGGAGCATCGAAGGAGCTAGAATGGCCGACGATGTCACCCGTTCGCCGGAAGAAGGCGGACGAATTGTTGAGGAGCCGATCGGCGAGGCGTTGGCGAAACGCTACCTCGCTTACGCGCTGTCCACTATCACCAGTCGCGCGCTGCCGGATGTACGCGACGGTCTCAAACCGGTGCATCGGCGCGTTCTCTACGCGATGCGGAAGCTCAACCTGAACGCCGACGCGGCGTTCCGTAAGAGTGCAAAAGTCGTTGGCGACGTGATGGGTGACTTCCATCCACACGGCGATCAGGCGATCTATGACGCCATGGTCCGCCTCGCGCAGGACTTCAATTCACGCTATCCGTTGATCGACGGGCAGGGCAATTTCGGGAACATCGATGGCGATAATCCCGCCGCCATGCGCTACACTGAGAGTCGTCTTACCAAAGCCGCTGAGTCGTTGCTCGAAGGCATAGACGAAGACGCTGTCGATTTTCGCCCCAGTTATGACGGCACCAAGGAAGAGCCAGTTGTACTTCCGGCTGCCTTTCCGAATCTGTTGGCAAATGGCGCCTCCGGCATCGCCGTTGGCATGGCCACTAGCATTCCCCCGCACAATGCCGCCGAGTTGATCGACGCCTGCGTCCATCTAATCGAGAACTCGAAAGCGACGACCGACGATCTGCTGCAATTCGTCAAAGGTCCGGATTTCCCGACCGGCGGCCTCGTTGTCGAATCGCCGGAGAGCATTCGTGACGCTTACGAAACCGGACGAGGCGGATTTCGCGTGCGTGCGCGCTGGATGATCGAGGATCTCGGACGCGGCATGTGGCGCATCATCGTCACGGAAATCCCTTACCTTGTGCAAAAAACCAAGTTGGTCGAGCAACTGGCGGAGGTGATCGAGAACAAGAAGGCCCCGCTGCTCGGCGACGTGCGGGACGAGAGCGCCGAGGACATCCGCCTCGTGCTGGAACCGAAATCGCGCTCGGTTGAGCCAAATGTCCTGATGGAAAGCCTGTTCAAGCTGACGGCGCTGGAAACGCGCATTCCCATCAACATGAATGTGCTGGATGCGCAGGGCGCGCCCCGTGTGATGAGCCTAAAGGAGGTGCTGCGCGCCTTTCTCGATCATCGCCGTGAAGTTCTGCAGAGGCGCACCACCTTTCGTCTCGCGAAGATCGCACAGCGCTTGGATGTTCTCGCCGGTTTGCTAATTGTCTATCTCAACCTCGATGAGGTGATCCGAATCATCCGCAATGAGGACGAGCCGAAGCCGAAGTTGATCTCACGTTTCCGGCTGAACGAAACACAAGCTGAAGCCATCCTCAATACCCGCCTCCGCCAGTTGCGAAAGCTGGAAGAAATGGAGATTCGACGAGAGGATGCAGCGTTGCGAGCGGAGCAGAAGGAGCTGCAGGGACTTCTTGAAGACACGCGCAAGCAGTGGCGCCGTGTCTCGGGGGAACTAAAGGAGACGCGAAAGCTGTTCGACCCCAAGACTGCCGTTGGCCGTCGCCGCAGCACATTCGAGGAAGCCACGGCAGTCGCGACAGAGATTGATGTCGAAGCCTTCGTTGTGCGCGAGCCGATCACCGTTGTGCTGTCCGAAAAGGGCTGGGTGCGCGCGTTGAAAGGTCACGGCGATCTATCGAACCTGCAGTTCAAGGAAGGCGACGCCGCCCAGCACATCGTTCGCTGCGAGACGACCGACAAGCTGTTGCTGTTCGCATCCGATGGTCGGGCCTTTACGCTGGACGCGCACAAGCTTCCTGGCGGAAGAGGACATGGCGAACCAGTACGACTCTCGATTGAACTCGGCGACATAGACGAGGCGGTGGCGCTGTTTGTTTACGAGGACGGCGCAAAGCGTGTGGTTGCGAGCCACGAAGGCTACGGCTTTATTATTCCAGAAAGCGAAATGCTGGCCTCGAAGCGCTCCGGCAAGCAGATTCTGAACGGACGCGCCGTCGCTGCCGCCAAGGTCGAGGGCGATCAGGTGGCAGTGATAGGAGAGCGGAAAAAGCTGCTGATCTTCCCATTGGATGACTTGCCGGAGATGACGCGCGGCAAGGGCGTGAAGCTGCAGAGCTATCACGACCGCGGTCTGGCCGACTTAAAGGTATTCGCCAAGGACGAGGGCCTAACCTGGGAGGACAGCGCCGGCCGTACGCGCGTCGTATCCGAGTGGAAGGAGTACCGCGGCAAGCGCGGCTCTGCTGGTAAAATGGCCCCGAAGGGCTTCTCACGGTCCGGCCGTTTTAGCGACGTGATCGGCTGAGGCGTTGCATTGGGGCGCGACGCGGCTGTGGAGTTCCTGTAATAACACCAGAATGACTCGACCTGGGGTCGCCTCAGATAGGGAACGATTATGGGCCTCGGACTTATCCTGCTGATCGTCGCCGTTGTGCTCGTGGTGCTGCTGATCGGCATCTACAACCGGCTCGTCGCGCTCCGCCAGAATTGCGGCCAAGCGTTCGCCGATATCGACGTGCAACTGCGGCAGCGGCACGACCTTGTTCCGAACTTAGTGGAAACCGTGAAGGGCTACGCAGCGCACGAGAAGGGCACGCTCGAGGCTGTGATCCAGGCGCGCAACGCGGCGGTGAGCGCTGAGAAGACGGGCGATCCCAAAGCGATGGGACAGGCGGAAGGAGCGCTCGGCGCCGCCCTGGGGCGCCTGTTTGCCTTGTCAGAGGCCTATCCGGACCTGAAGGCCAACAGCAACTTCCAGCAGCTGCAAGCTGAGTTGACCGACATCGAGAACAAGATCGCCGCCGCCCGCCGCTTCTTCAACAACGCAGTGGGCGAGTACAATACAGCGCGCGAGCAATTCCCCGCTGTAATGATCGCGGGTCCGTTTGGCTTCGGCCCGCGCGACTTCTTCAACCTGGGTGAAGAAAACCGCGCGACAATGGAGCAGGCGCCACAGGTGAAGTTCAGCTGAGGCGCAACGAACGTGGGCGCATACGGCCTGCAAACGCACATTTGGAGCAACAACTGGAAATCCTTGCTGTTGATGCTGGGATTTCCGGTTCTGCTGGTTCTGCTCACTTACGCGTTGTTTCTGCTGTTCGCCGGTTTTTCCGGGGCGTCGTTGGGCAAAGACGAGTTGGCCGGCCCGTTTCTCTGGGCGGCGGATGCGTTGGCGCGAGCTTGGCCGTTTGCGATCGCAGG
The DNA here is from genome assembly GCA_964402795.1 of uncultured Terricaulis sp. Taxonomy (GTDB): domain Bacteria; phylum Pseudomonadota; class Alphaproteobacteria; order Caulobacterales; family Aquidulcibacteraceae; genus Vitreimonas. The sequence continues at coordinate 131,884 of CAYODX010000005.1, forward strand.
CGCCATTCTCTGGTTCGGCGTCGCTTATGCTTTCTATCAAGGCATTATCGACGCTGCCACCGGCGCCCAAAAGGTTGAGCGTCGTGAAGAACCAAAGCTGTACAATCTTCTAGAGAACCTATGCATCTCACGCGGCATCAAGACGCCGGCGCTTCGCATCATGGAAACGGATGCGCTGAACGCATTCGCGACCGGGCTGCATGAAGGTCAATACTCGATTACTGTGACTCGTGGGCTGATAAACACCTTGAGTGATCAAGAACTTGAAGCCGTGCTCGCCCATGAACTCACGCATATTCGGAATCGCGACGTGCGGCTGTTGGTGATCGCCGTTGTGTTTGTCGGCATCTTTTCGTTCGTCGGCGAGATCGTGTTTCGCAGTCTTTGGTACTCCGGCGGCGCGCGGCGCACCTCTTCCTCAAGGCGCGATTCCAGCGGCGGGGGAGGCGGGGCGTTCATAGCTATTCTCGTCGCGCTTGCCCTGATAGCCCTCTCTTATGCCCTTGCGATCGTAATTCGCTTTGCATTGTCGCGCCGCCGAGAGTTTTTGGCCGATGCCGGCGCGGTCGAACTCACGAAAAACCCAGATGCGATGATCTCGGCTCTGCAGAAAATCTCAGGCAATCCGACGGTGCAGGCGCCATCAGAGGTGCGAGAGATGTTCATCGAGAACCCGCACGCTGATCTCACCAGTGTCTTCGCCACCCATCCGCCGATCGCGAAGCGTATTCAGGCCCTGGTGCAGTATGCCGGCGGCCACATCAGCGAAGCGGCCTCCCCGAAGCCACAGGTGATGCCAGCGCAAGCGAAGCGTGGGCCCTGGGGTTAAAAAAAGGCGCGGGAGGCATGAACCCACCCGCGCCGGAGGCTATGGAGCTGCAGAGAAACTCAACTAATTCCAATTCGCTTGCCAGAAGCGGGCGAAGTCACGAATGACCGCGTAGGCTTGCTCCATAAGCGCGCGCCCTTCCGGAATGTATATCCACGTGAACGAGCCCGCTGCGACCACGACCAAGAGTGTGATGAGCCCGTCTGCGTCATTCATTCCATAGCGACGACCACGAACGGTTGCATAGGAGGCCCGTCGAAGCGCGCGGAAAGGCGCCGAAATGGCAGCGTAGGCAATGCAGAGAACGATGATTGCAAGCCACACCGGTACGTCGATGGGCGGCGTCCAGCCGAAGATCGAGCCGGCGCCCAACAACGAGAAGAATGCGAGCAAGAATGCTATAAGGAGCGTGGCGGTTACGACGCTGAACACGAAGGCGAGCAGGCCTGCAATCACTCGGGTAATGTAGCCCGCCGGCTTTACTGCTGGTGCGGTCGTGGCGGCGGCGAAATCATGGCCGCGCGCGGAACGGCGCCAAGCTCGCATCTGTCGGCGCCATTCCCGCCTATGCTCATGAAAGGCGGCGCGCCACCGCGGCGCGTTCTCGTCTGTGAATCGCGCGTACTCGCGCTTGGCTCGCTCCACGACTTCTTGTGCATTAAAAGGGGCGCCGTGTGCCGCGGCGAGTTCTTCGCTGGAGGTCGCGACCGGCACCGCAAAAACCAAAACGATGTAGATCAGCGCAGCAAAACCGCCGGTTAGCGCCGTTGCGACCAGCCAGCCAAATCTTACCCAGCCGGGGTCGAGCCCTGCGTAAGCGGCGATCCCGGCGCTGACTCCGGTCCACGCGCCGCGGTCATAGATGCGATAGAGGCGTCGGTTGGTCCGCGAATAATCATCGTCCGATGCTTGGTTCTCACCCTCATTGCCGTTGGTTTCGCCATCTGCTTCCACTGGCCCCATTTCAGCGAGAATGCGCGACATCTCCGCTGCTGAGATCACCGACTTGGCGGGTGAAAGGTAGTTGAGGCATTTGTCTGCGATCGCTTGTTCAAGGTCGCGCACAATTTCGCCTTTATCGGGATTGTGCGCGAGGGCTGCCTCGGCGCGATCAATATAGGCGCGCAAGGCATCGTACGCTGGTTCCTCGAGTTGGTACGGATTGCCGTTCAGATTAATCGTGACGACGCGTTCCATGTTATGAGCGCCCCAAGTTTTCCAGCGTGGTGTTGAGATGACGCCAGTAGGCGGACAGTTCGTTCAGGCGCTGGCCGCCCTTTGCAGTGAGTTGGTAGTATTTACGCGGAGGGCCCTGGCCGCTCTCCACCCATTGGTAGTCGACCAGTTCTTCGCGCCGTAACTTTGAAAGCAGGGGATAGAGCGTACCCTCCTGCGTTGCGAACGGCGTGTCGGACAGAGCTGCCAGTATGTCGCCCACATAGACTGTCCTGCCGGAGACCACCGTCAGGATGGCGAATTCCAAGAGACCCTTTCGAAGGCCTCCAAACTGTTCATCGGCGCGCGCCATAAGATACCTTGTAATGAAAAGGTATATGGACACACGCTGGATGTCAAGAGCGGCAAGGGATCAGACGATGTCGATATCCGAGGAGTGGACCGAAATGCCGGTGCGACGCCGCAGGCGAAACTGAGGGAGCTGGCTCTCGAAGGACCAGGCGCGCCATGCTGAGGATAGAAGCGGTCTCTTGTTCTCGGTGGAGCAAGGCGCCCACCAATGCTGGATGATGCTGGCGCCGATGATCAGGGCCGGCACGGCAACGATCGCGCCGACAATGCCCCAAATCCATCCGCCAAAAACGATTGCGAGAAAGACCGAAAGCGGATTGAGCACGACCCGTTTCGCCACGAACATGGGTGTGACGACCTGACCTTCGATGAAGTTCAAAATCCAGAGCACCGCCGCCGGCATCACCGCTTCCCCGAACGAGGAATACGTCAGGGCGCCGACAAGCAGCGCAAACAGTTGGACTGCGGCAGGCCCTGCGTAGGGCACGAAGTTGGCAATGGTGACCGCAGCGCCCCAGAGCCACGGGTTAGGAAATCCGATTATATAGAGCGCGACTGCCGATACCAAACCCAGGCCAATGGCTGTCAGCGTGATCGCCAATAGATAAGTGGAGATACGCGATTTGATGTCGTTGAACATCGTGATCAGGCGCTTCCGAGTAGAGTGATTGTCCGCCATCGCGATCACGATCACTTTCATGCGTCGGCGCTGCGACAAGAGAAAGAATGTCAGGAGCATCGTCGCGGCGAGCTGCGCCGCGATCTGGGCGACGCTTGTCAAGGCGATGGTGAGGGGGCTCGCCTGTTGGACCACAACGGGGTCGGTTGCGGGCGCAACTCCTACTTGTTGGGTTGCCTGTTGAATTTCCTCGGAAGCTCGCTCCAGCCCTGAGAGGGCAGAGCGCAGTCCCGCTATTTTTTGCTCGAGTGTGTGCATGCTGCGTGGGGCTTGTTCAGAAAGGATCGCCAACTCCGGCAACAGCAATGCAATGATGCCGGCGAGCAGGCCCACCACGCCCAATGTGATGATCGCTGCGGAAAGGGTTGTGGAGAGGCGTCGCTCCATAACACGGGCGACTGGCGACAGCAGCACCGCCAGCAGGAATGCGATGGCGATCGGGATCAAGAACTCGCGCGCCGCGTAGAGCGTGAAGCCGCTGGCGATCAGCGTCAAAATCACCAAGCAGAAGCCGGTGAGGCGCATGGCGGCCACCATGAACGGGGTGCGGGTCTGCTCAGGCGCAGCACTGGCCGGCGCTAGCATCAGCGTAGCGTTTGGATTCATAGGGTCGAGAGGCGTCATACGCTGATTGAACGGGGCGCTCTCACGCGGGTTCCCGGACCAACCGCTTATGCGCCTTTGCTGCGCCGATCAGAGGGCGTGGTCGGCCGGCAACGGCGGCGCTTCACGTAGCAGGGTAATGGCGATACGTCGGTTGCCTGGCAACGTCGGATCGTCCGCGAACAGGGGCTCGCTGTCTGCGCGCCCGGCGACCTCATAGATGCGCTCGCCTGGGATGCCTTGAGCCGAGAGAACGCGGCGGGCCTCGTTTGCACGCGCGGCGGAAAGCTCGAAATTCGAGCTAAAGCGGCCTCCCGGAGCCGACCCGTCAGTATGGCCTGAGATAGTTATCCGGTTGGGGAGTTGCGACAGCACGCCGCTCATCGCGACCAGCAATCGCCTTGCGCGATCATTGAGCGCCGCTTGTCCGGGGCTGAACATTGAGCGCCCCTCCTGATCCAGGATTTGGATGCGCAGCCCTTCGGGGGTCTGCTCCATGATTACGTTGCGGGAGAGTTCGGCAATGTCGGGCATATCTTGCATCGCCTGCCGGATGGCGATTTCCGCTCGGGCGAATTCGGCGTTCTCGCGCAAAGTCCTAGCGCGGGCGAGGCTATCTTCGTCCGGCGTGGATTCGGCGCCCGGGCCCTGCTGTTGTTGAGCCTGGTTTTCGGCGCTCGCATTTGACGTGAATTGGGGCTCAGAGGAGGGCGCCACTGGCGCCGAGTGGCCGTGCCTTACACCTTCCTCTGCAAAGCTGGTGCCTTCTAACAGGCCTCCGGCGCCGGAAGAAACGCGGCTCACGCTAGCCGGCGCAAAAAACTCGGCAATGCCTCGGCGTTGCTCAGGGCTGGTGGTGTTGATCAGCCACATGAGCAGGAAGAATGCCATCATTGCCGTCACGAAGTCGGCATATGCCACTTTCCAGGCGCCGCCGTGATGCCCGCCGCCGCCGCTCTTTTTGATCTTCTTGATGATGATCGGGCGTTGATTGGTTGCGGCGGTCATATTCGTTCGTACAAGCGGTGTCGGCGCGTTCTTGCACAAACGTCGTTAAGATCGTGTTGAGCAGCAGGAGATGCATGTTCCGAATGGACCCCGCCCTAGAACTCGGTTTTCGCCGCGCTTTGAGCGCCTTCACCACAGGAGTTACGGTGGTGACCGCGATGCAGGCGGATGGTCACTTGGCGGGCATGACCGTGAACTCGCTCACCTCGGTGTCACTGCAGCCCCGGCTCCTGCTCTGGTGCTTGGGAGACAGATCGCAACGTTACGACGCTTTCGCGACCGCCGATTCCTGGGGCGTTACGGTTTTGTCGGCTGCGCAGCGCGAGGTGGCGCTCAAATATTCACGCAGCGAGAGTCAGGTTGTCGCAGCAATTGAAGCCGAAGCATTTTCTGGCGCGCGAGTACTGCGCACGGGTGTGGCGCACTTTGCGTGTCGCACGCATGATAGGCGTGTGGCGGGTGATCACCTGATGATCCTTGGTGAGGTCTTGGATTTCCGGGTGATGCCAGGAAATGCGCTCACCTTCTTTCGGGGGCGCTACGGCCGAGCAGACGATCCCGACGAGGAGCAGAGCTGAACATGGCGAAGATAACGTTCATTGGGCTGGGCGTCATGGGCGGTCCGATGGCCGGGCACCTCGCACGCGCGGGGCATGAGGTTGCTGTCTATAATCGAACCGAAGATAAAGCGAGGGATTGGGCGCAAAAGCACGCCGGCCGAACGTACACCTCGATTGGCAACGCTGCCGACGGCGCCGACCTCGTGTTCTCGTGCGTGGGCAACGATCGCGACTTGCGCGAAGTGTTCGAAGCCGCCGCGCCGCGTATGCGCCGAGGCGCTATCTTCGTTGATCACACGACTGCCTCGGCCGAGATCGCGCGCGAACTCGCCAGGCGCGCCGAGGAGTGTAGTCTTGGCTTTCTCGACGCGCCCGTCTCCGGCGGCCAAGCCGGCGCGGAGGCCGGCACGCTCACGATAATGGCGGGCGGCGACCCGAGCACGTTTGCTGAGGCGGAGCCAATCATGCGCGCCTACGCGGCGAACATCACGCTCATCGGAGGGCCTGGTTCTGGTCAACTGGCGAAGATGGTGAACCAGATCTGCATTGCAGGGATCGTGCAGGGCCTCGCCGAAGGACTGCATTTTGCCAAGCGCGCCGATCTCGACATCGAGAAGGTCATAGCCGCCATTTCCAAGGGCGCAGCGCAAAGCTGGCAAATGGAGAATCGGTGGAAGAGCATGGTTGACGGTCGGTTCGAATTCGGCTTCGCCGTCGACTGGATGCGCAAGGATCTCGGGTTGGTGCTAGAAGAGGCGCAGCGCAACGGCGCAAAGCTCGACCTCGTAAAGCTGATCGACGAGTACTACGCGGACGTGCAGGCCATGGGAGGCAGGCGCTGGGACACGTCGAGCTTAATTGCTCGGCTTGAGAGACCGAGGCGGTAGCCTTCAAATTACGGGTTCTCTCAAGCTTCCTTTAAACGCCATCGACTAAGGTCGCCTCTCGCCAGCAGGGACCTATGGTTTATGAACGTTAAGAGTTGGGCCGTCTGCCTGATTGAGCCGAACAAGTTCGAAGCGCAGATCATCATCGATCTCCTTCGCAATGCTGGCGTGGACAAGGTGAAATCCTTTAGCAATGCTGAAGCGGCTCTTGATGCCCTTGAGTTGTTTGCGGCGAATATCGTCATTGTCTCGTACGAACTTGCCGTCGGCAACGCTGCGGTGTGGACGCGGGGGTTCCGCCGCAACACCAGAATGTGCAACCGCAAGGCGGCAGTCTTCGTCACCTCCGGCGCATTTTCGCGCATGATGGCGGAAGAGTGCCGTCACGCCGGGGCGAACGCGCTGATCGGAAAACCGATTTCCGGAAAGGTTTTGCTTGCAACAATCAACAAGGTCTTGACCAATCCTCGCCCTTTCATCGAGGCGGAAGGATATGTCGGCCCGTGTCGTCGGGCAGGGATTGTCACCGCAGGCGCGCCGAAGCGACGCCGCAAGGCCGATCAGCCCCAGCCGACGATCTCCGCTCCTGGGCGGGATTTGCCTCAGATATTGGCGGTTCTTACTCAAGCGGTCGCGGATGCTGCAGCCGACCAAACGCGCCTTTCCGCGTGCGAAGCTGCGCTCAAAGCAATGCAGGATCACGCCGCAGAGATGGGCGACGGGCCGCTCATGCGAGCAGGGGCGGCGTTCGCGCTACAACTCAAGGCCGCCGGCGCCATGAAAGCAGAACCCGCAGCGGCGGCGATAGCCGCATGTCTGAAAGGGGTGACCGCCATTGCGACCACGCCGGCCGCGGAGACAGTTGAACGTGAAAAGATGGCCGAGGCTGTTCGCCAGACAGTGGCTAAAGCCGCAGCCCAGCGCGCCGCCTAGCTGTTCAGCATCTCGGCGGCGCGTGGTGCGAAATAAGTGACGATCCCGTCGGCCCCAGCGCGTTTGAAGCACGTGAGCGTTTCAACGATGGCCCGCTCTTCATCTATCCAGCCGTTCGCGGCGGCAGCCGTGATCATCGCGTACTCACCGGACACTTGAAAGGCGTACGTCGGCATAGCGAAAGCCTCGCGCACGCGACGCACGACATCAAGGTAGGGAAGGCCGGGCTTCACGAGCAGCATGTCGGCCCCTTCTGCGATATCCATCGCCACTTCGCGAAGGGCCTCGTCTGTGTTGCCGAAGTCCATCTGATAAGTGCGCTTGTCTCCAGGGTTCTGCACCGATCCCGTTCCGAGCTTCCCTGATCCTATCGCCTCTCGATAGGGTCCGTAAAACGCTGAAGCGTACTTGGCGGCATAAGACATGATCAGCGCGTCCTTGAGTCCGGCGCTGTCCAGAGCCGCGCGAATGGCGCCGACACGCCCGTCCATCATGTCCGAGGGCGCGACAATGTCGGCGCCAGCCTTGACCTGGATCAAGGCCTGTTCGATCAGCACCTCTACGGTCTCATCATTGACGATACGCCCGTCGCGCAGGAGCCCGTCGTGTCCATGGTCGGTGAACGGATCGAGCGCCACGTCGACCATAATGCCGACTTCCGGAGCGGCGTCCTTCATCGCCCGAACCGCCTCACAGACAAGGCCTGCTTCATTCAACGCCTCCCGCCCCATCGCATCCTTCTTTGCCGCGTCTATGTGCGGGAACACGGCGATCGCGGGGATGCCGAGGTCAGCAGCGCGTTTGGCCGCTTTGGCGGCCGCGCGGACCGACATGCGCGTGACGCCAGGCATTGCAGCGACGGGGATTTCGTCGTCTTTGCCGTCGTGGACGACCATCGACCAGATGAGGTCATCAACGCTGAGCGCATGCTCGCGTGTGAGGCGCCTCACCCAGTCGGACTGGCGCAAGCGGCGCGGGCGGGTGGCGGGATATCGTCCAGAAAAATTCATGCGACTCGTTCGCAACAAATGCAGGCGTCGTGCGCGGACGCGCCTCAGTTAACCTCTGCCGGCCAAATAGCCTATATCAAGAGTGACGCTACGGCGTCGCAGACGGGATTTAGCACGTGAGACAAGAGGATAAGAAGGTCTTTGAGAAGGCCGTCGCCACCATCAAAGACGAGGGCCGCTATCGCGTATTCGCGGACATAATGCGCGAGCGGGGCCGCTTCCCGCATGCGACGTTGCGAATGGAGGACGGCGCCAAGCGCGACATCGTCGTCTGGTGCTCGAACGATTATTTGGGTCAAGGACAAAGCCCAGAAGTGCTCGACGCTGCTCACGCCGCTCTCGACAAGGTCGGCGCTGGTGCAGGGGGGACTCGCAACATCTCAGGCACTACGAGCTATCACGTCGATCTCGAAAGAGAGCTCGCGAGTCTCCATGGCAAAGAATCGGCTCTGCTATTCACGTCCGGCTACGTCTCTAACGACGCGACGCTCTCCACACTGGCGAAGCTTTTTCCGAACTTGTGGATATTCTCCGATGAGCAAAACCACGCCTCGATGATCGAGGGCATCCGTCGCGCCCGTTGCGAGAGACGCATCTTCCGGCACAACGACATCCAACATCTGGAGGCATTGTTAAACGAGGCGCCAGCCAGCGCGGCAAAGCTGATCGCTTTCGAAAGCGTCTATTCGATGGATGGCGACACCGCGCCGATTGAGCAGATCTGCGATGTAGCTGAAGCCTACGGCGCTATGACATATCTCGATGAAGTGCACGGCGTTGGTCTTTACGGCCCGACAGGCGGCGGCGTCGCCGAGCGCGACGGCGTGATGCACCGCGTCGATTTTATCGAGGGCACGCTGGCCAAAGCTTTTGGCGCCATGGGGGGATACGTTACGGGACCTGCTGCCGCCATCGATGCAATCCGATCGACGGCGTCTGGCTTCATTTTTACGACCTCGCTTGCGCCGTCCGTTGCCGCCGCCGCATTGGAAAGCGTGAGAATTGTTCGCGAGTGCCCGCACTTGCGCGATCGCCTTCAGGAGCGAGCCGAGCGCCTCAAAGCTTTGCTGCGCGAAGCTGGGCTTCCGGTCATGTCGGAATCAACAACTCACATCGTGCCCGTGCTGGTGGGTGAAGCCGCACGCTGCAAGAAGATTTCCGACATACTGCTTTTCGATCACGGCATCTACGTGCAGCCGATTAATTATCCGACCGTGCCTCGCGGCACCGAACGACTGCGCATCACGCCCAGCCCTTTCCACGACGATGAGTTGATGGATCAATTGGTGGAAGCGCTCAAGGCGGTGTGGGGCAAATGCCCTGTGCACCTGCCCACGTGAGTGACGATCGCGAAATTCTGTTCGAGATCACACGCATCGGCGATAGCCAACGGGTGGCCGCAGTAGACAGCAATACAGGCGTCGAAGTGGTGGTGCAGACGCCGCTCTCGGCAAGCCTGGCCGACGCGCGCGCGTTGGCGCTACGGAAGCTGGAGAGGGCGTTGAAGGCGAGCGAAGGCGCGCCGCAGCCTCCTCGTTCAGGCAAGTTCGTCTAGTCCCGGTTCTCCTGCCGACGCGCGCCCAAGCCACGGCCTAGTCCTATCTTTTTCGCAAATTCCGAGCGACGCGTCGCATAAGCAGGCGCAACCATCGGATAATCTGGCGGCAAGCCCCAGCGGCGTCGGTACTCGTCCGGCGTCATGCCGTAAGTCGAGCGTAGATGCCTTTTGAGCATCTTCAGTTTCTTGCCGTCCTCAAGGCATACGATGAATTCGTTATGGATTGACTTGGCGATCGGAACGGCGGGCTTGGGCCGCTCTATGGTCGGCTGCTGCCCACTCGCTGCGCCAAGAGAAGTCAGGGACTGATGCACGGTCCTGATAAGTTCCGGCAGCTCCGCCGGGCTCATTTTGTTGTGGCTGACAAATGACCTTACGATGTCAGCAGTCATCAGCAGGCGGTAAAATACGCGAGGGTCCGAACTGGCTTCGCTATTGTCCATAGACGCCCCTCAGGCCACAAATACTTGCCAAGAGACGCGCTTATTGTCGAACACAACTTTTTCAAACAGAAATCAGCGATTGCACCGAGGGTTTCTACAGTAGCCGCCAAGTCGCGCGAGGAGTTGCCGCGCCTCTGGTGCTTTGCATCCGCCCACTGGGCATTTATGTACGGGCTCTGATTCAACCAATGAGAAGTTCATGACACGACCTGTCGGAAACGCCGCTGCGCATGACCGCTTCTTCGAAGCCCCGCTCGGCCGCGCCGATTCAGACGTGCATGGGGCGATCATCGCTGAACTGAAGCGGCAGCAGCGCCAGATAGAGCTGATTGCGTCAGAGAACATCGTTTCCCGTGCGGTGTTGGAGGCGCAAGGATCGGTGCTCACCAATAAGTACGCGGAAGGATATCCCGGGCGGCGGTATTATGGGGGGTGCGAGTTCGTCGATGAAGTCGAGCGGCTCGCAATTGATCGCGCTAGGCGCCTATTCGGGTGCGCATTCGCCAACGTGCAGCCGCACTCCGGCGCAAACGCGAACCAAGCAGTCTTCTTCGCGTTGCTGCAACCTGGCGACAAATTCCTGGGTATGGATTTGGCCTGCGGCGGCCATCTTACGCACGGCTCGCCGGTTAATATTTCCGGCAAATGGTTCAACCCGGTCGCCTATGGCGTGCGCAAGGACGATCACCTTATCGACTACGACGAGGTGGCTGAGATTGCGCACCGCGAGCGGCCCAAGCTTATTCTCGCGGGCGCTTCCGCGTATTCGCGCCACATCGACTTCAAGCGCTTTCGCGAGATCGCAGATGAGATTGGCGCCCTTCTTATGGTGGATATGGCGCATTACGCGGGATTGGTTGCCGGAGGCGTCTATCCTTCGCCGTTGCCGCATGCACATGTGGTTACGACGACAACGCACAAGACTCTGCGCGGCCCGCGCGGTGGCATGATCCTCTCAGACAACGAAGAGATCGGCAAAAAGATCAACTCGGCCGTGTTCCCAGGTCTGCAGGGCGGGCCGCTGATGCACGTCATCGCCGCCAAAGCGGTGTCTTTTGGTGAAGCGTTGCAGCCCGAGTTCAAGCTCTATGCGAAGCGCACGCTGGAGAACGCTAGGACATTGGCCTCTAGGCTGATCGAAAATGGTCTCGCTGTTGTATCAGGCGGAACAGACAGCCACCTGATGCTCGTCGATCTGCGCCCGAAAAAAGTGACCGGAAAAGCCGCCGAGCAAAGCCTGGAGCGGGCGCTGATTACTTGCAACAAGAATGGCATCCCCTTCGATCCCGAGAAGCCGATGATTACCTCGGGTGTCCGCCTCGGCTCCCCCGCCGGCACTACCCGAGGCTTCGGGCAGGTTGAGTTCCGGGAAGTAGCCGACCTTATCTGCGAAGTATTGGACGGGCTCTCCATCGGGGAAGGCGATAATTCTGCTGTTGAAGCAGCCGTCGCTGCGAAAGTTGAAGCGCTGACCGGGCGCTTTCCGATTTATTCTTGATCGCGGCGGCTTGATTCGGCCGCTGGGAGTAGCGCCGGATGCGTTGTCCGTTCTGCAACAATGAAGACAGCCAAGTGAAGGACAGCCGTCCGACAGAGGATGGGGCGGCGATCCGACGGCGGCGCCAGTGCGACAAGTGTGGCTCGCGCTTCACCACGTTCGAGCGCGTCCAGCTACGTGACCTTGTGGTGCTGAAGCGCTCCGGTCGACGTGTGCCCTTTGACCGTGACAAGCTCGCCCGATCGCTCTCGATCGCCTTGCGCAAGCGGCCGATCGAGCAGGATCAGATCGAGCAGATGATCTCTGGCATCGTGCGCAAGCTGGAGAGTCAGGGGGAGAACGAAATCCCATCCGAGACAATCGGTGAAATGGTGATGGAGGCGCTCGCCCACGTGGATCCGGTGGCGTACGTCCGTTATGCCTCTGTTTATCGCGATTTCCGTGAGACCAGCGACTTCGCCGATTTCATCGAAGCGGCGGGTAAGAAGCGCGACAAGGCCTGAGCGCCATGTCGCGGAACGCGCAAAGGGTCCATACTGAACCAATGCTCCGCCCACACGTGACGTTGAAGCTGGCTACCTCCCTGGACGGCCGCATTGCGACTGCCGCAGGCGAAAGCCGCTGGATCACGAGTTCCGCGGCGCGTGACGAAGTGCAGCGCATGCGCGCTCGCGCCGACGCGGTGCTGGTTGGCGCAGGCACCGTTCGCGCGGATGATCCCGAACTCATGGTGCGCACCGATGCCGGGGCGGGCCCGCAACCGTTGCGTGTGGTTCTCGATACGGAGCTCTCCCTTTCCATTCAGAGCCGGCTCGTCGGAACGATTGGTCAGGCGCCGCTGCTCGTCATCGCGGCGACAGATGCGGACGCAAGTAGGCGAGTTCGCCTCGAAGCGGCGGGGGCGCAGACGGACGCGGTGGGTCGCGGTCCCCATGGAGTTGACGTCGAGGCGGCGCTGTCATGTCTCTCCCGGCGTGGAATTCAGACCGTCCTGGTGGAAGGCGGTGGCCACTTGGCCGCGTCTTTGATCGACGCGGAAGTCGTGGATCGCCTGGAATGGTTCCGCGCCCCGCTCATACTGGGCGCCGAAGGGGTCCCGGGGATCGGCCCGCTCGGCATCGCGAGACTGATGGAGGCGCACCGCTGGCGGAGGATTGCGCTACGCGAGCTTGGCCCCGATGTCTGGGAGAGCTACGAGCCCCCGGAATAGAAGGCGTCAGTGTTCACAGGCATCGTATCAGCTCTGGGCGAGGTGAGGCGTATCGAGCGCAGCGAAGGGCTCGTGCGCCTCACTATCGACAGTCCTTACGATGCGAGCGGCGTCAACATCGGCGCATCCATCGCCCATGACGGCTGCTGCCTCACGGTGGTCGAGGCCCAACCGCGAACCGAAGGCATGCGCCATGTGGTCGAAGTGGGTCCTGAAAGCCTCGCGCTCACGACTCTCGGCAATCTGGCGGAAGGCGATCGCGTGAATCTCGAACGTTCGCTTCGCCTTGGAGACGAACTCGGCGGGCACATGGTGCAGGGGCATGTCGACGGCCTCGGCGAAATTGTCTCGGCGCAGCGAGACGGCGCCGCTTGGCGCCTCAAGATTCGCCCGCCGCACACCATTCGCCATCTCGTCGCGCCGAAAGGCGCCATTGCGGTAGCAGGTGTTTCTCTGACAGTTAATGAAGTGGACGACGTTGGTTTCGGCGTGTTGATCATCCCGCATACCTGGGCAGTCACCACTTTGTCTAAGCTACGGCCCGGCGATAAGGTCAATCTCGAAGCTGACATGATGGCGCGCTATGTGGCGCGGCTGGTCGAGGCGCGGAGCAACACGTGATGACCAGCAAATTGTCCCCAGTCGAAGATCTTAAACGCGCCATCTCGCCGATTCCTGAAATCATCGAAGAGGCGCGTGAAGGTCGGATGTTTATCCTCGTTGATGCAGAGGATCGCGAAAACGAAGGTGATCTGATCATCCCGGCTCAGTTCGCCACGCCGGCGCAGGTGAACTTCATGGCCAAGCACGGCCGCGGGCTCATCTGTTTGGCGATGACCGCTGAACGCACGCGGATTCTCGGGCTTGAGCCGATGGCGCCGCGTAATCAGACGAGGCTGGGCACTGCATTCACGGTTTCGATTGAAGCGAAGGAAGGCATTTCCACCGGCATCTCCGCCGCAGACCGCGCTCTTACGATAGCGGTGGCGATCGACGCGACCAAAGGCGCCGATGATATCGTCTCCCCCGGCCATGTTTTCCCCCTCATGGCGCGGGATGGCGGCGTGCTGGTACGGGCAGGCCACACGGAAGCGAGCGTCGACATAGCGCGCGCCGCGGGCCTCAACCCATCGGCCGTTATCTGTGAGATCATGAACGATGACGGGACAATGGCGCGCTTGCCGGAACTGATCGCGTTCGCGCAGTTTCATAATCTGAAGATCGGCGCAATCGATGACCTAATCGCGTATCGGCGAGCCCATGAGCGATATATTGAGAAGCTGCAAGAATTGCCGTTCCAGACTAAGATCGGCTCGAGCTTTCGCCTGTCGCTGTTCCGCAACCGCATTGACGGAGTCGAGCACGTCGCATTGGTCAAGGGCGAGATCAAAGCGGATGAGCCGACGTTGGTGCGGGTTCATCGGATCGATTTCGCCGCTGACGTCATCGGCGGGTACGGGGAGCGCGCGACGATGATAGATCGTGCGCTGGCTGAGATCGATAAGGAAGGCAAGGGCGTCCTGGTATTGCTTCGCGACCTAGTTCCCAACGCAATTTCGCGGCGTTTGAAAGGTGAACCGCCGGAGCAAGAAGCGGATGATGAGTTGCGTGTGATCGGTATCGGCTCGCAGATTCTGCGCGAACTCGGCGTCGGCCGCATTATAGCTTTATCGAACACGCCCCAGCGGCTTGTTGGTCTTGAAGGCTATGGCCTTTCCATTGATGGCTGGCGCGGATTCAAGTCGTGAAGACATTGGAAAAGCAACCCATTGCAAAACTGCCAGGCGCTCGTGTCCTGCTTGTGATTGCTCCGTATTATCGGCAGATCGCGGACCAGCTGCAGCGTGGCGCGGAAGCCGTCGCCGCCCAAGCCGATGCAGTTCTCGATCGCGTGTTCGTCCCGGGGGCGTTCGAAATTCCGGGCGCTATAGCCTGTGCTGCGCGAACGCACGGCTATGATGGTTTTGTCGCGCTAGGCTGCGTCGTGCGAGGAGAGACGAGTCACTACGATTACGTTTGTGGCGAAAGCGCGCGCGCGCTGATGGACCTCAGCATCAAGGAGCGGCTTGCGATAGGTTACGGCATCCTCACAGTTGAGAACATCGCTCAAGCCGAAGAGCGCGCGAGCCCCGCAAGTGGCGACAAGGGCGGCGAGGCCGCCCGGGCCTGCTTGGCCATGATCGCTCTTAAGCGTCGTTTCGCGGATGCAGGTCAATGAGCGTCAACAAGAACGCTGCTCGGAGCGCTGCGCGTCTTGGGGCCGTGCAGGCCCTCTATCAGATGGAAGTAGCCGGCGCGACGACGGCAGAGGTGATTACCGATTTCAAAGCTGGTAAGCTGCCTCGCGAGACGGAAGCGAGCTATACTGATATTGAAGGGGATTTCGATCTATTCGAAGTGCTCGTGGAGAAGGCGGTTGATCGGCAGGCGACGCTCGACCGCGCGATCGCGCGTCGCCTCGGCAAAGGCTGGCGTCTGGAGAGAATCGACGCGGTTGCGCGAGCAATCCTTCGCGCTGGCGCTGCGGAGCTAGAACAACGCCGAGACATTCCTGTGGCTGTTGTGATCGACGAATACGTCGAAATCGCCAAGTCGTTTTTCGACGGACCAGAGCCCGGCTTTGTCAATGCAACACTCGATGCTTGCGCCAGGGACTTGCGCAAGGATGAGTTTGGCGCCTAAGCGCTCGCCATGTCCGCTGATGAGTTCGACGTGATCCGCACCCTTTTTACGCCCCTTGCTTCGGCAGCGGGCGCGCGTGGGTTGGCCGATGATGTGGCGGTGCTTGAAAGCGATAGCGCACTTGTGGTGACGACCGACTCGCTCGTCGAGGGCGTGCATTTTCTGTCGGATGATCCAATCGAAACTGTGGCGATGAAGGCCGTGCGCGTGAACGTCTCCGATATCGTCGGTAAGGGCGCCCTCCCGCACACGGCGTTGCTCACCCTGGTGTGGCCGCAGAACCGCTCAGCCCAAGAGATAAACACGTTCGCTGCGGCGCTAGGCGCAGACCTGGCCCATTTCGGCGTGGCTCTGGTCGGCGGCGACACGACATCAACGCCAGGTCTATTGATGGTTTCCATCACCATGCTTGGCGCGCCGCTTGGCTCCCGGACGCCGTCACGCGCGGATGCAAAGCTAGGCGACGATGTCTGGCTGATCGGCGGAGAGATCGGGTCTGCCTGGCTGGGACTGCAATTGCGGACCGGCGCGATTAAGCTCGATGATCTCCGTCGAGGGCGCGACGAGGGCGCGGCTCTTGTGGAATCGCGCGCGATGGCGGCGCAGATGCCAGATTATTTGAAGTTAGCTGGCGAAGAGTTCGATTCTGAAGCTGCGTGGCTCATGTCCACTTACCTCGCGCCTTTCGTGCGCTTGGAGTGTGCGCCCATCGTCGCTCGTCACGCCAACGCATCCATCGATGTTTCAGATGGGCTGGTAGCGGACGCCCAGAAACTGGGGGTCGCGTCCGGCGTCGCCTTGCGCATCGAAGCGAACGAAATTCCGTTCGCGATTCCGGCGCAGCGTTGGTTCGAAACGGGCGGCGACTTTCGCAAGTTGGTCGGTGGGGGTGACGACTACGTCGTCTTGTTTACAGCATCGCCGGAGCACCGCGAGTTGCTCTTAAAGAGCGAGAAGGCTGCCGCGCTGCGTCTGACTCGGATAGGCGCAGTGGAGGCCGGAGAGGGAGTTCGCCTGGTGGACGCCAGCGGCGCGGTGATTCCCATTCCGGTGGCGGGATATTCGCACAGCCTCGGCCGGTAACTTCTTGCTAACCTTTATCGGCTCAGCGTTGAAGGATGAAGCGACAGCACGCTTTCGCCCGGGCTATCGCCGCAGCAATGATTGCGTCGACGCTCATGGCGGGTCTAGCCAACGCCAGCGGCGGAGGCGAGGCCGTGAAGGCCAAAGGCGGCGAAGGCGGCGAGGACTCAATGCCCTCGCGCACCATGGACGCGCCTTATCTGGCAGTGCCCGTGGTTCGGCGTGGGGAGCTCGTAAATTATCTCTTCGTGTCCATCCGCATTGAAATTGCCCAGGGCGTCGATCTCTGGCGCACTCGAGAGCGAGCTCAATTCCTGCGCGACGCCCTGGTCCGGGCGAGCCATGCTAATGATCTCTCCGATCCAAACGACAACAACGCCCTCAACGAAGCTCTCGCCGTTACCGTGTACCGGGCGGCAGCCGTTCAAGCACTGGGCGAACGGGCGGTGGCGGGTGTGACAATCGTTTCGACCTACTCGAGCCAGGGTTCTGGAGTCTGATATCGGCTCAGCCGCCATTGCGAAATGTGGCGGTTTTTGGCAGTAAGCCGCCACCTTTGGGGGAAGCGTCGCCGCAGACGGACTGTCGCGGGGCGGCCAACCCATTTCCCCAACCGGCGCTCTCGCGCCCAGGATAGGTAAAATGAGTCAAGATTTGATCCTTTGGCTGGTCGTAGCCAGCGGCGTCGTGGCCGCTCTCTATGGCTGGCTCGAAACGCAGGCCATCATAAAGTCCAGCGCCGGCAGCGATCGGATGAAGGAAATCGCGGCCGCCATTCAAGAAGGCGCGCGCGCATATCTCAATCGCCAATACTCAACCATCGCCATGGTTGGCGTCGGCGTTGTGATCGTTCTCGCTATTCTGTTCCGCACCTGGGAAATACCCGTCGGCTTCATCATCGGCGCTGTGCTGTCGGGCGCGGCAGGCTTCATCGGCATGAACGTGTCAGTGCAGGCGAACGTCCGCACTGCGGAGGCTGCGCGCCAATCGCTCGCAGGCGGGCTCAAGATGGCCTTCAAGGCAGGCGCTGTGACCGGCATGCTGGTGGCTGGCGGCGCGTTGTTTGGTGTTGCAGCCTATTACTTGATCCTGACTCAGCTCGTTGGTCTCGAGCCGACCAGCCGCGAGGTTGTGGACAGTCTGGTGGCGCTCGGCTTCGGCGCCTCGCTAATCTCGATCTTCGCGCGACTCGGCGGAGGCATCTTCACCAAGGGGGCGGACGTCGGCGGCGACATGGTTGGAAAAGTCGAAGCTGGCATTCCAGAGGACGATCCGCGCAACCCGGCGACGATTGCCGACAACGTTGGCGACAACGTCGGCGATTGCGCTGGGATGGCCGCCGACTTGTTCGAGACTTACGCGGTGACGGCGGTGGCAACGATGGTGCTCGGGTCGATTCTGTTCCGAGATGCGCCCGAAGTTTCGGCTGTGATGCTGCTGCCGCTGGCGATCGGCGGAATCGCCATCATCGCTTCCATCATCGGCACATTCTTCGTTCGCCTGGGCCCCTCGAATAATATCATGGGAGCTCTCTACAAAGGCCTCATCGCCGCCGGTCTGCTGTCGGCGCTCGGCCTTTATATCGCGCTCATGGGCACTGTCGGCTGGGGACCGATCGCTCCGAGTCTCGGCCCGACGAGTCCGCTTGCGGGCATCACAGGCCAAGACCTCTTCATCTGCGGCTTAATTGGTCTCGCCGTTACAGGCGCGATCGTTTGGATAACCGAATACTATACAGGCACCGGCTTCCGGCCGGTAAAGAGCGTCGCGCAAGCGTCGGTCTCCGGCCACGGCACCAATGTGATCCAAGGGTTGGCCGTATCGATGGAGTCTACTGCGCTTCCGGCGATTACGATCGTGGCTGGCATCGTCGCCTGCTACACCTTGGCCGGTCTCTTCGGCATCGCTATCGCCGTGACCACTATGCTTTCGGTCGCGGGGATCATCGTCGCGCTCGACGCGTTCGGACCAGTGACCGATAACGCCGGAGGCATTGCCGAGATGGCGGAATTGCCGAAGGAGGTGCGCGTCACCACTGACGCCCTCGACGCCGTTGGCAATACGACTAAGGCAGTCACAAAGGGTTATGCGATCGGCTCGGCTGGATTGGGCGCGCTGGTGCTGTTCGCCGCATATTTCGAGGACCTTCGCTATTATGCGAGCAACGCAGCTGCCTATCCGTTCTTCGCCCAGTTGCAGCTTGAGGAGCTCGACCGCTTCTTTGCGTTGAATAATCCCTACGTAATCGTCGGCCTCTTCGTCGGTGGTCTTCTGCCGTATCTGTTCGGCGGTTGGTCCATGACAGCGGTCGGTCGTGCGGCGCAAGCCGTCGTTCAGGAGGTGCGCCGGCAGTTCAAAGAAATTCCGGGAATCATGGAACGCACGGCTAAGCCGGATTACGGCCGCGCGGTGGACATCCTAACCCGGGCGGCGATCAAAGAAATGATCATCCCCTCGATGTTGCCGGTGCTTGCGCCGGTGGCGCTGTTCTTTGTGGTTTGGTCAATTGCGGGTGTCTCCAATGCCCTCGCCGCCCTTGGAGCGCTGCTCGTCGGCGTGATCGTGACGGGCCTCTTCGTCGCTATTTCGATGACATCTGGAGGCGGCGCCTGGGACAACGCCAAGAAGCTGATCGAAGAAGGCCATCATGGCGGCAAGGGTTCTGACGCCCATAAGGCAGCGGTCACTGGCGACACCGTCGGGGATCCCTACAAGGACACGGCGGGGCCGGCAGTGAACCCGATGATCAAGATCACCAACATCGTTGCGCTGCTCCTTCTTGCCGTGCTCGCACACGGCGGCTGAGCGGCGCTCTAGCTGGAACAGCAACGCCCCGGCCTTTTGGCCGGGGCGTTTTTTTGCGGCTGCTGCAAAGATTAATTGCGGCGGCGGCCGCCTTCTTCCTCTTCGTTCGGCACGATCGGTGTGCGACCGACATTTCCCAGGAGCTGTTCAAGCACGCCGAGCTCGCGTCCCCGCGTAGGCGTCACGTGATCGTCGTAGCTGACGATGCGGCCCCGCTCGAGCCCGAACTTCTCCACTGCCGCCACCGTGTCTCCATCAAAGCGCACGACCATCACCCGGCGCTCTGTGATCCGTGGCGTGTAGAACGCAACGCGCTCTTGGACTGCGCTCACATAATACCAAGCGGTTTGATCGAAGATCGCCGTCGTGGACGGTGAGCCGAAGCGCTGCATGACTGTATCACGGGTGTCGACACCCACTTGCGGATCAGGAATTTCTTCGTTGTTGCGATCGGGCCGGAAGCCACTATAGGTCTGCACCGGCGCGCATGCCGCCGTTGCAGCGGCTAATGCAACGGCCGCAACGGCCGAAAATCGCAAGAATCCGCGGTTCATTCTTCACCTCGCGGGCGTGCCGCCCTGGCAGATAGAGGTTCACGCGTAAGGCGGACCGCGCCAGCCGGCAAGAGGGGGAGCACAGGCAGCATGTGGTTTTGGCCGTTCAAGCCATCACGCGCGAAGTCGGACGCCGACAGGCTGCTCGCTCTGGTCAACAGCGTCAGCCGCAATCCTGCCTTTTTTGGTCCCGGCCGCGCGCCGGACACGGTGGACGGCCGGTTTGAGATGCTGACCATCTGCACGAGCGTCGCCCTGATGCGCCTCCAGCGGGAGCAAGCCTTAGCCCCGCTAGCCCAGGCCTTCACGGATGCTGTCTTTCGCGCCCTGGATTCCGGCCTGCGCGAGCTCGGTGTAAGCGACACGGCCGTTCCCAAGCGAATGCACCAGCTGGCTGGCGCATTCTATGGCCGCCTCCAGTTCTATTCCGCGGCTGTGGCGGACCGGGACCGCCGTCAGCTTTGCCAGGGTCTTGTTCGCTACCTGACCGGCGAAGGCGGCCTCGTTTTCGCCGACCGTCTCGCGGGCCACATCTTAAGCCTGATTGAAGCGCATGCCGCTGCACCAGCGGAGGCGCTGTTTGATCCGGATAGCTGGCCTGCAGTGGAGGGCTAATCCAGGTTTGGCAACGGCCGCGCTGGGGACTATGGTCCGCGCCCGCAGCGGCCGGGGGGCCGCAATCAGGACACTAATGCCGCATGGGCGACGGTCTTGTTCTTTCCATCGACGGGATGGGAGGCGATCACGCTCCCGACATAGTCGTCGAGGGTGTGAATCTAGCAGCTCGCCGCAATTCAGGCGTGCGCTATCTGATTCATGGCGACCCATCTCGCCTCGCTCCGCTGCTCGATCGCTGCCCAGAAGCCAAGACCGTCAGCGAGATTGTGGCTGCTGAGAAATCCATAGGCATGGATGTGAAGGCGAGCCAGGCATTGCGTCAGGGCAAGGGTTCCAGCCTCTGGAGTGCGGTGCAGGCTGTGGAGGAAGGTCGCGCTCACGCAATCGTCTCGGCGGGCAATACTGGCGCCTTCATGGCGATCTCGATGTTCCGTCTGCGCACCATGGAGGGACTACATCGCCCGGCGCTAGCCGCACGCTGGCCATCTGCCAACGGCGGCTACACCGTCATTTTGGACGTGGGCGCCAACGTCGAGGCAGATGGCGAGCAGCTGGTCGAGTTTGCGATCATGGGCGAAGCCTTTCAGCGCGCTGTTTCCGGTAAGGAGCGGCCGAGCGTAGCGCTGCTGAACGTCGGCGCTGAGGACCAGAAAGGTCATGAGGAAATCCGCACTGCAGCGCGCTTGATTCGCGAGAGCGGCGTCGACATCAATTTCCACGGATTCGTAGAAGGCGACGACATCTCAAAGGGCACTGTCGATGTCGTGGTCACAGACGGGTTTACTGGCAACATCGCCCTGAAGACTGGCGAAGGCACCGCCCGCCTGGTTGCGCAACTGCTGCGCGAAGCGCTGACTAGCGGACCTTTGGCGCAGCTCGGCGCGTTGATTGCGTATCCCGCGCTCCGGAAGCTGCGCACACGTATGGATCCAGGCACCTTCAACGGCGCTCTCTTCTTGGGCCTCAATGGTCTTGTGGTGAAGAGCCACGGCGGCGCAAACGCCAGCGGTTTTGCCGCGGCGATTGGTGTCGCGGAAAAGATGGCGCGCAGTCATTATCGCGAAGAAATCGCCCGCAATTTGCAGCGCCTTGCATCAGCTTCGTCGCAAACGGCAGCCAAGGAAGCTGGTTGATGCGCTCAGTCGTGCTTGGCGTTGGCGGCTATCTGCCGTCGCGCGTGCTCAGCAACGAGGAACTCGCGCGACGGGTGGACACCAGCAATGAATGGATTGTCGAACGGACTGGAATACGGGAACGCCGCGTCGCCAGCGACGATGAAAAGACGTCGGATTTGGCAATCGCCGCATGCTGCGCCGCCCTTGGCAATGCTGGTCGGCGTGCGAGCGACGTCGACCTCGTCATTGTGGCGACCACCACACCCGATCTGACCTTTCCTGCAACCGCTGCTCGCGTGCAGGCGACGCTCGGAGTGACTCGCGGCGCGGCTTTCGACTTGCAGGCGGTCTGCTCTGGCTTTGTGTTCGCGCTGGCGACAGCAGACAACTTCCTCGTGCGCCAGCAGGCCAATTGCGCGCTGGTCGTGGGTGCGGAGACGTTTTCGCGCATCGTCGACTGGGACGACCGTGGCACATGCATCTTGTTCGGGGACGGCGCGGGCGCAGTTGTGCTTGAGGCCCAGGCCAACGCCGGCGACCGCGGCGTAATCTCCACCTTCCTGCGGACAGACGGCCGTATGCACGATTTGCTTTATGTTGATGGCGGACCATCTGCGACCGGAACAACTGGCAAGGTTCGAATGCAGGGCAATGCCGTATTCCGGCAGGCCGTCGAGCACATTTCCGGCGCCATGTTGGAAGCGTGTGCACGCGCGAAGGTCGCGATTGACGCGGTTGATTGGTTCGTCCCGCATCAGGCAAATCAGCGCATCCTGGATGGTGTTGCGCGACGGCTTGGCATCGATGCGGCGAAAGTGGTGTCGACCGTCGCTTCGCATGGCAACACCTCTGCGGCCTCGGTGCCGCTGGCTCTCGACGCTGCGGTGCGAGACGGTCGCATCAAGCAGGGCGATTTGGTGCTGATGGAGGCGCTCGGCGGAGGTCTCACCTGGGGGGCGGCCCTCGTCCGCATGTGAGCGCTCCTTCACGACGGAGCTCGTGACACCGGATTTGACCTAAGCCGCAGACTTGGCTTAATTTTTCGCTGCCATAGGGCGTGCGGGAGGGGGTCTGCGGTGTCGGGCAAGACGATTACACGGGCGGACTTGGTGGAGGCGCTTGCGCGCCGATCCAGCATGCAGCGCGCCGACGCCAACCGACTGCTCACGCGCATGCTGGAGATGATGCAGGACTCGCTCGTCGCGGGCCACACAGTGAAGCTTTCGCGGTTCGGCAATTTCAATGTTCGCGCTAAGCGTCAGCGAATTGGACGCAATCCCAAAACCGGCGAAGAAGTGCCGATTACGCCGCGGCGAGTGGTGACGTTTCGTCCATCGCAGATGCTGCGCGAGTTTGTCGAGAAGGGCGGGCGGGGCCGCGCGAAAACCTGATGTGGAGAGGTGCGTTCTGCGCAAGCCAGAGCAGCGGGCGCGAGCTTAGCCTTGTCTGAAGCGGAGGTGCTCGATGAGCTATGTCGAGACGGTGCTCGCGCCTGGTGAGGCGGTGAGGCTGAAAGCGCGTCTGCACTGGGTGCTGTGGGTGCGTGCTTGGGCTGCGCTCATATTCCTCGGAATTGTCATCATCGGGATCGTGATGTTCATCCGCGATGTTGCTTTTTTCCACACGACCGAAATCGCTATCACAGATCGTCGGTTGATTCAGAAGCGCGGATTATTCGAGCGGCACGCGCGCGAGATGCAGCTGACGAGTATCGAGGCAGTGAATGTCGACCAAGGTTTCTGGGGTAGACTCTTGGGGTTCGGCCGGGTCGAAGTTCATGGCACGGGCGATGACATTTGGCGCACGCCACGCATCAGCGACCCAGTAGGCTTCAGTCGCGCGCTGCAGAGCGCATCATCAGAGGCGATAGCAGCGCGTCGTGGCGCGGACGCAAAGTCCGCCTAGGACATTGCGCTGGATCAAAACGGCGGCTGCTGCGGCGGTTACCGTGTTCATGCCGGACCGGCGCTTTGGCCTTCGAGCCCCTGGCACCTTGTCCCCCCCACCGCCAAGCCCAGAGCTGAGGCGCCGATCCAGGCAAACTCCTAGGTGGAGAGCGGGCGATGCAGTCACGCGATCCCAATCGAGCATCGTCACTATTGGAAGGCGCGCTTTGCCAGGCGCCTTCTCAATTTCGCCGGGTCACAGGAACGATTTCCATGACGAGGGATCGAGCCGTCTGAGCCAAGAAACGCGCGCGCTGCTGGCGAGATGCGCCGGCATGGGTATGTAACTCTCTGACCAATGTCACCTGAGACCCGCCATGATCTTCACTGATCGCCGTGCAGCAGGCAGCGCTCTGGCGCGAGAATTGGCTGCCAGGACCTACCCTCATCCTCTTGTATTCGCGCTGCCACGTGGTGGGGCGCCCGTTGCAGTCGAGGTTGCGAAAGTACTGAATGCTCCACTGGACCTTTTGCTCGTACGCAAGATCGGCGCCCCCGGGCAGGAGGAATTGGCGGTCGCATCCATAGTAGATGGCGAACGTCCCGATCTCGTTCTCAATGAGGATCTCGTTCGAAGACTTCAGATCGGAGCGGATAAGATCAAAACTGCGGCAAAGCGAGAACTCGCGGAAATCGAGCGGCGGCGACAGATCTACCTGCAAGGTGCGGCGCCCCTCAGCGCGAAGGGTACGACCGCCATTTTGGTCGATGACGGGATCGCGACGGGCGCCAGCATGAAGGCAGCGATTCGTGCCGTGCGAAGGCGCCAGCCGGATCGCATTGTGGTGGCGACACCGGTCGCACCCCAGGAAGTCATTGAGGAACTAGCATCGCTCGCCGATGACGTGGTGTGCCTTAGCACCCCTGCTAGGTTCGTCGCCGTGGGAAATCACTACGAGGATTTTCATCAGCTCGAAGATGATGAAGTGATCGCTCTTCTGGCTGAAACGCGCGCCCTTCGCTGACGCGGATCACATTCCGTCATGTGTTAGAACGCCCGAACTAGCCGCGTGCCTGAGCAACTTTCCAACCTGCGGCGGCTACACGTCGGCAACTCTCGCCGAAGCGCGCCGCCATGTCCGAATTGGCGTTGCCTTGCAACGATCGCACATACACTCCCTGCTGTATGGCCGCGGTGCGGAATAAACTGAAGGCCATGGCGAAGCGCCACAATGGAGCCGGATCGCGTCCTGTCCTGCGGCCATATTGGCTCACGTACTCGCTCTCGGAAGGGATACCCAAAGCGGAGAGGTTGGCGCCAATAAAACCCGGTGCAACAGGATCATCCTTCAAAAGGTGGTAAGTCATACAATTGTAAGCGAGATCGGCGAAGGGATGGCCGATGGTCGAAAGCTCCCAATCAAGGACAGCAACGACGCGCGGTTCTCGAGGGTGGAAAACCAGGTTGCCTATACGGAAGTCGCCATGCGCGATGGCTGCGGATTCATCCGCCGGAATGTTCAGCAGGAGCCAGGCGAGCAGCGCGTCCAGATCCGGTATCGGCTCGATGCGCGCCGCTTCATACTGTTTTTGCCATCGAGCGATCTGACGCGCAAAATAACCTTCCGCTTTGCCGTAATCGTCAAGCCCCGCGGCGCGCCAGTCCACCATGTGTAGCTCGGCAAGCGTCTGATTCATGGAATCATAGAGCGCCGCACGCTCAATTGGCGTCGATGCGCTCAAGAGCGGATCTGTCAAAATCCGGCCTTCCACAAACTCCATGATGTAGAAGGCCGATCCGATTACAGTGTCGTCGTCGCAATAAAGGATTGGCTTCGGCGTCGGCACGGAAGTGTGTTCGAGCGCCTTCAGCACACGAAACTCGCGATCGATTGCATGAGCCGACGGCATGAGTTTCCCCGGCGGTTTCTTGCGCAGGACAAAAGACCCATGCTCACCCTGAAGCAAGAAAGTAGGATTGGATTGTCCTCCTTCGAACTGCTGCACTGTCATGTGACCAGACATGAAGGTCGCATTGAGCCTAAGCCAATCCAGCAGGCGCGCTTCATCGAATCTATGCGCTGGTGACACCGGGCCGGTCGCGGCCGAAGTATTCACATCGACGCTCATCATTTGGTCGGGAGCCGTAAGCGGTTAGCAATGTTGTTTTTTTGCATGTTGGAGGAGCCCCCGACGATCGGCATGCAGACGATGTCGCGCACGTAGCGCTCCATATCGTAGTCACGGGCACAGCCGTAAGCGCCCATGACGCGTTGGCAGGAGAGCACAATCTCCACGGCCGTGTCTGCGACGAACAGCTTCGCCATTGAGCTCTCAACGCTGCAGTCCCGCCCCTCCGTCGCCAGCCAAGCGGCGTGATAAAGCATGTGACGGCACGCCGCTAACTTCGTGCGCGCCTCAACGAGCGCGTTGCGCACTGCCTGGTGCCCGCTAATAGGCACACCAAACTGGCGCCGCTCGCCGGCGTAACGCCAGGCGTCTTCAACCGCGGCTGTTGCGATTCCGAGCGCAACCGCGGTGATTTCGAGGCGCTCGACATCGAGTGAACGGCCGGCGAGCATGGGCCAACCGCGGTTCCAGCCGTCGGGCCCGCCGACAACATTCTCAAGCGGCGCTTCGACGTTCTCGAAGATCACGTCGGTGGTCGCGGCGTAGCGCAGGCCGAGGTGATCGATGTCCTCTATTGATATTCCGGGCGCGGACGTCGGCACGAGGATCAAGGACAGGTTTTTGTAACGATCCTCCTTAGGTCCCGTGCGCGCGAGCGTGTAGATGTAGTCGGCGGCGCGGGCGCCCGTGCACCAGCGTTTTGTGCCGTTCAAGACGCACTTGGTCCCATCCTTGGATCGTTGCGCGGTAACGCCGACGGAGGCGAGATCACCGCCCACATCCGGCTCTGACAATCCGTACGCGAAGAGAATCTCGCCCTTGGCCAGCGCAGGCAGATATTTGCGCTTCTGCTCCGCACTGCCATTCTCAACCATGTTCATGGCGCCATAAAATGCGCAATGGATGTAGGGACCCGCCAGCGAAGTGCCGCGCTGGGCCAATTCCTCAATCACGACTATTGCGGAAAGAATATCAATGCCTGAGCCGCCGTACTCGACTGGTACTGTAAGACCGGTCACGCCAAGAGCGCACAGCTTGTCAAAGGTGTGCTTGCAGAAACTGGCGTCCTGATCCAGTTCGCGCGCACGCTCGCGCGGCATTTCCTTATCTAGGAAGCGACGCAGCGACTGCCGCAGCATCCGAGTGTGCTCGCCTTCTTCGAAGTCCATTGCCGCGTCCTTCCGCTGTCGCTCAGACCATGCGCTGTTGGCCGCCCCAGAATCGCGACCGGATCGCTTTCTTGTCGAGCTTGCCGAGATTAGTGAGGGGGATGGCGTCCCAGAACTCAACGGACTTGGGCGTCATCAGGCTGCCTTTGCGTGTCTTCACAAAGTCGATCAGTTCAGCTTCGCTCGCACTAGCATCGGCGTGCAAGACGACAATGGCCTTTACCTCTTCACCCCACTTCGGGTGCGGCACTCCGATCACCGCTACGTGCTTGACCGATGGATGTTCGAATAACGCGTCTTCAACTTCGCGCGGATAAACGTTGAAGCCACCGGACACAATCATGTCCTTCTTGCGGTCAACGATGGTGAGCAGTCCGCTCTTGCTGATCCTGGCTATGTCGCCGGTGTGCAGCCAACCGCCACGGATGGCAGACGCGGTCGCTTCTGGATTGTCGAGATAGCCGGACATCATATTGAGGCTGCGGGCAATCACCTCGCCAGGTTCGCCCGGATCGACGTCGCGCCCGTCGTCGTCCACCAGCCGAATGCGTGCTTGATAGGCGACCCGGCCAGCGCTCATCAGAACGTCCGTCTCATTGTCGTCAGGAGCGACATGGGCGGCGCGCGAAAGCGAGGAAAGAATCATCGGCGCTTCGGTTTGACCGAAGAACTGCGTGAAGATGGGACCGAACAAGCGGATCGCCTGTTTCAAGCGTTCCGGGGCAATTGCGGATGCGCCATAGAGCACGTTTCTGAGATCCGGCAGACTAAAGGAACGCGTCGTCGGATGATCCAACAACGCGTAGATCATAGTCGGCACCAAGAGCGTAGCGGTGGCCCGTTGGTGTTGCAGCGTTCGGAGCAACACCTCTGGCTCGAAATGGTCGAGGATGACGCAGCGGCCTTGTCGAAGTAGGACTGGCAGAAGGAGACAACCGGACGCGTGCGTCATCGGCGTCACGAATACGAAGGTCTCGTAATCGGCGATGCCAAATTCGAGCATCTCGGCATAATAGGTATGATACCAGGAACGATGCGACAGCATCACGCCCTTGGGCCGGCCGGTAGTCCCACCGGTAAAGTAGATGCCGGCGATGTCTTCTGCATCAATCATCGGCAATGCGAGGCTGGTCGCTGGTAATGCGAGAAGGGCCTGCATGCTCAAGTGGCCTGCAGCCAACCCAGCCGGATCTTCACCGATGCAAATGTACGTATGGACGCTCTCGAGCGAGGGCTTCAGCTGGTGGAGACGCGCAGCGAACTTTTCGTGATACACGACGATCTCGCATCGCGCAAAATTCAGTATGTATGCCAGATCGTCGTTGCCGAGCAGCACAGCGAGGGGAACGCGGGTCGCGCCTACCTTCGCAACAGCGTATTCAAAGATGACGTACTCGGCGCAGTTGGCCATCAAGAAGGCGATGCGGGTTCCTGCACGCACGCCGATCTGTTGCAGTGCCGCACCCAGACGATGTGCGTCGTGGCCGAGATCAGCATAACTTATATCGCGTTCCCCGTGGGTCAGCGCAATGCGATCTCCTCCGTGCAGGACGGCCCTGTCATAAAGCTCACCGATTGAGGCGACATTCATTTCAGGCGCCTATTCATCTCGGCTGCGCATGTGGAACATCATCTTGTAGTCGAAGCGCATCACCGCCTCGTCTCGCTGGTTGAGCACGGTATAGAGCCAGACCTGTATGCCGCGGAGCGGGTCTTTGGTCGGAGACTGCTGCTTGACTTCAACGCGCACCCGAACGGTATCTCCAATCAGGACCGGCTTCTGCATGCGCATATCATCCACGCCGAGCCATGCGATCACCGAGTCGGCGCCGATGCCCGATTGCGCGACGAGGCCGACCGCGAGTGCAAAGATCAGAGGGCCGTGTGCAAGGCGTTGCCTGAATTGAGTCGTGGCGGCATATTCCTTGTCCATGTGCAGCGGGTAGAAGTCGCCGGTGAGGCCTGCCCAGTTGACCACGTGTGTTTCGGTGACCGTAATGGCGCCGGTGTGAAAGACGTCGCCAACGCTGAAATCGTCGCCATATTTTGAAGGAGGCATGTGCTTTTCAGTCAACGGGGGTGAATTGGGGAAGCACGAAAGCCTCATTGCGGCGCTTGAACGTCACCATGAGGTTCATGTCGCAGCGAAGGGCGCCCGGGTCGCAATCGACGATATTCGAAAGCATCTGCACGCCTTCCTCCAGACGAACGACGGCGACAACGAAGGGCATGTCCGCGAGAAAGGCTGAGGGAGCGTTGTTCTCTACAATGGTGAAGCTGTAGAGCGTTGCGCGGCCAGACGCTTCGCGCCAGACGACATTGTCGGAGCCACAATGCGGGCAGGCGACCCGCGGGTAGAAGATGAATCTGCGACAACTCTCGCAATGTTGTATCGCAAGGACGTTGCGCGCTGCGGCATCCCAGAATGGCTGCGCCCAAGGCGCGACGACAGGGTCTGGTTTGACGGGTGCGGTGGCCATCACTGCTTCCTCAAGGAATTTCGGCGCCGAGGACGGTCACTTGCGCATCCATGTAAGTGCCGCCAACCGCAGTCTCGACGGCAAATCGCGGCTGCACGACCTGGCGATCGCCGGCCTTTCCCATCAATTGTCGCGCAGCCTCCACGAGGAGGGACACAGAGCCGCCCGCGCCGATATGGCCCTTCGACAACATTCCGCCGTCGGTTGTGGTGGGCAAGCGACCGCCGGGCCAAGTTTCACCACGTAAGAACATTCCACCGGCTTCTCCGCGTTCGCAGAGCCCGAGTTCTTCGAAAGCAATCAGCTGGTACACCGGATATGAATCGTAGATCTCGGCCAGATCGATATCGCCTGGCGTGAGACCAGCTTCGCCGAACGCTCTCTCCGCAGCTTTGGCCCAACCGAAGCGGGTAAGGTCTGGCTCCTGATGGAACGCGAAATGAGTGACGACTCCCCCTTCGCCGAGCACGTAAACGGGAGTGTCGGTGAGATCCCGGGCGCGTTCAGCTGAGGTGACGATGAAAGCTGCGCCGCCATCCAGCAGCATGTTCGAATGTTTTGCGCGAAGTGGCGTCGAGAGCATTTTCGACGCCATCACTTCTTCAATCGTGAGCGGTTTTCGAAAAAAGGCGTTCGGGTTCAGTTCAGCCCATTTACGGTTCGAGACGCAAACTGCTGAGAGTTGTTCGTCGGTAGTGCCGGTTTCGTACTTGTAACGCGCGGTCGTTAGCGCAGCGACGGTCGAGTAGTGCTGGCCATAGGGTACTTCCCATTCTGCGGAAATGCCGGCGGTTGAAAACAAATCGATACCGCCTTGGCTGGACACGCCCGTGCCAAGTTTGTCAGTATGCACGAAGAGGATCATTTCCGCCCGGCCGGTTTCGATCAGGGCGCTGGCGATGCGCAGGCCATTCGTGCTGCTGGATCCTCCTGAGAAGACTTGGCAATTGCCAACGACGTTCTTGAGGCCGAGTTCTTCTACCAGCCGACAGGTCACCAATTCGGTGTTGAACTGGCTGCTGAACAGCGCACCCGTAGGCATGACGAAATCGATCTCGTCTTTGTCGATGCCTGCGTCGCTGATCGCCATTCGCGCCGAGTCCAGCGCAAACGAAATCGCTGGACGATCGGCGTGACGGCCGGTCGGAATTTCTCCGATGCCGATGATCGCAGTTTTTCCGCGTCTCCTAGCCATGGCTGGCCCTTTGCTCAGGCAGCGATCTTCGGGATGCCTCGGTGGAATTCGGGGAAAATAGACTGCTCGCGCTGAGTGCCCGTGATCGCGTCGACGCACATGACCGCAGACAGCGAGGCGCCGTCGACGCCGCCGCCCCACAGCCGCGCCCCATATTGATCGCCGGCAAAATACAGGCCCTCAACCCAGGGTGACTTCACATCCGGTCGGTCCTCACCCACTGGGCGCCATAATCCGTATGCCTCGGGAGATGGCGTCCAGATGCAGAATTCCATGTCCTCTTCCCAGTGCGGAAACGTGCGCTTGGCCCAATCTTCGCAAAGCTGGATGACACGGCCGACCCGATCTGGATTTCGCATCTCTTGGTCAGTTAGCGCGGTGGAGAATAGGTACTCGCGCTTGCCCGGCGGGCCGCGCTTTGCCGTGCCATCTCCCCACGCTGTGAAATCGCACATCACCATATCGACTACGCCGATAAAGCCCTCGTCTGGCCTGGTGATGCCGGGCATGTAGACGAAGCTGCCTTCAGCGAGGCCGATATCCGGCAGCTGCGCCCGCTTCATTCCATACCAGCCGGTGAGCAGACCCGCTCCCCAGAACTGCTGTTGCAGCAGTTTCACCCAATCGGCGGGGAAGGCAGTCTTCGGCAGGACATTGAAAATGTATTTTGGAGGTATCGTGCAGATGACGTTGTCGGCGTAGATGATCCGGTCTTCATCGTACGCGTTATCGACAGCTCCGATGCGTACGCCGATTGCTCGACCGTTCTCGATGAGGACCTCTTTGACCCGTGTGTTGCGGAGTACCTGCCCGTCGTGCTCGAGAACAACCTCCTCGAAGGCTTGCGGGATGGCGATGCAGCCAGGCTTATCTGCAGTGGCTACGGATCCGCTGACGAGGTTCATCCGAATGGCGCCGGCGATCGCCATGTAGCCGAGGAAGTCACCTGTCGGGGTCATGGCGGGCTCAGCTTGAGCAGTCTGCGACGCCGCGAGCACCTTTATGTAGGCATACGCCTCGGGGTGCATTTGCCTCTCTTCGAGCCAAGTCTGCAAAGGTGTGCGCATGAGGCGCGCCATGTCTTCGAAGCTCGATCGCGCCATGTCCGAGAGCTGCGCCATGGTGGCGGCGAAACCCTCTTCTGACATCCAAGGATAGGGCTTGCCCTTCTCGACCTGATAGGCGGTCGTCGGTTTGCCTTCGCCTTCCCATTTGATGAAGCCGAGACCCCGGTTGAGCGGCAAGTTGCGGCTGACGCCCAAATGCTGCATCAGAAAATCGACGCGACCGCGATTACCCCAGAAGAGGCCATGCCCGCCCGCCTCGAACGTACGGCCGTCAAGCAGCCCGCGATTAAAGATTTCGTCGATGCTCGGTGTGCACTTACCCAATTGGCAGTGTGCATATGCAAGTGACTTTTTGAAAGCTGAAGAGTCCATCTCTATTCCGTCGGCCACGACCTTGTCGCCCTTGCCGACGTAAGAAAGCGTCCGCCCGCCGATGAAGGGTGCTCGTTCCAGCACAACCACCCGCTGTCCGTTGTCTTTTGCAAGCAGCGCCGCGGCGCCCAGGCCAGCAACGCCAGCGCCAATCACGACTGTGTCGACCTTTTGGTTTGCGGACATGGTTCCTCACTAACCGTCTGATTTAATTGGACCTAGACTTCTTCGCCGCCGGGATGGACACCTTGCTGGGGTGGAAGTCTAACACGTTGACCGTAACCGGGAGCGTCTTGTTATGCAAGTAGCGAAATCAAGATATGCTGAGGCGTGTCGCGCGCCCGGCGCTGTCGCGGCGCAGATCGAATCTTGTTCGGAGTAATCGGCGATGGAGAGGGCGCGAGCTAAGGCAGGTTCGATGGCGGTGGGTTCGGCGCCTGCGCATTGGATGATCAGATCCAACCTGGTGAACGGCGTGCTGGATATCGTTGGAGATATCTGGGTGCTGCAGATATTGTCGGTTTTGACCGCGGCGCCTCACCGTTTCGACCAGATCGTGGCGGCGATCAGCGTGCCGCGCACCACGCTCGCTTCGCGACTTCGACAGCTAATCGCCGCCGAGTGTGTTGACCGGCCGAAGGCGGCGGATTCTGGATATTCTCTCACCGAGAAGGGGCGTGCCTTGCAGCCCACGCTCAAGCTCATACGGCAGTGGAATGACAATTGGCGGGTGCCTGGTCTGGTTTTCGCGAACGACGCAATCCCCGAGAACAGCTGTGGCCATGATGCAGACGTGGAGGTTGTTTGCGGCGGCTGCGGACGCCAAACCGACGCGCGCGACATGAAGGTGTTGCAGACCAGTGTACGACCGATCGAGACGCGTCCCCCAAGCAGCAGACGCGTGCGCACATCGGATGTTTTTTCCGGTGATGAAAGACAAATACCTGCGGAAGCGGTCCTTGGCGATCGCTGGGCCGGGCTTATCATCGCCGCCGCCTTCTTCGGCGCGACCAAGTACTCGGACATCGAAGCAGCGCTCGGGATTGCCCCAAATATTCTCGCCGCTCGTCTCGATCGGATGACAAAGCAAGGGTTTTTGTCGCGCGAGCAATACCGCAGCAATCCGCCGCGCTACGCCTATCATCTGACTGAGAAGGGGCTCAGTCTCTATCCGATCGTCGTTGCGATGGACGTATGGGCGCGCGCTTGGCTGAAGGCGCGCGAGGATTTGGGCTGGCGCGTGTTGCACAAGCCGTGTCTTGAGTGGTTCGTGCCGCATGTTCAGTGCGCCCGTTGTCGAACCCCTGTGTGAGCTGGTCTCGGCGCGAGCCCTCTCCGAGAGTTGTGTTAAGCAAGTGACTATGCTAGGCTGACCCTCCCGTCCGGTATGGTCGCCAAATCACAAATTCGGCGTGGCGCGACGTCTCGAGAAGGTCCTGCTTATGTCTGCATTAAAGGGAAAAGTGGCGGTGATCACCGGGTCGAGCCGGGGCATAGGTCGCGCGATCGCGGAGGCTATGGCGCAGGCCGGCGCCAAGGTCGTAGTTTCGAGTCGCAAGGCGGAGGCGTGTTCGCAAGTGGTGGATGCCATCACCAACGCCGGCGGCGAAGCGGTGGCGATACCATGCAACGTCTCACACGAGGCGCAGTTGCGTGCGCTGATCGATGGCGCGATCACCGCCTTTGGCCGTCTTGACATCTTGGTCTGCAACGCAGCCGTCAATCCCTATTTCGGGCCGATGGCCTCTATGCCGGGTGATGCGTACGACAAGATCATGAATAGCAACGTGAAAAGCACGTTCTTGCTTGCGAATATGGCGGCTTCGCACATGGCGGACGCGGAAGGCGGCAACATCATTATTGTGTCGAGCATCGGCGGAAATCAGGGCAGTGCGACGCTCGGCGTGTACGGAATGTCGAAGGCTGCGGACTTCTCGCTCACCAAGAATCTCGCTGTCGAATGGGGCCCAAAGCGGGTGCGCGCCAATTGCATTGCGCCAGGCTTGATCAAGACTGACTTCTCTCGAGCGCTCTGGGAAAATCCGAAGCTGCTCAAGAACGTCGAAGAAGGCACGCCGCTGCGGCGGATCGGTCAGCCGGAAGACATTGCCGGCGTTGCTGTATTCCTCGCCTCTGACGCATCCGCCTACATAACGGGGCAAACGATCGTCGTTGATGGCGGCATTACGGTGAAGGAACCGGCCTGAACACAGGCGTCGAAAACTCGAGTTGAGCGAATATGGATTTCGAGCATTCCTCCAAGGTTCTCGCGCTGCAAGCCCAGGTGCGCGATTTCATGGATCGGCACATCGTCCCCGCTATGTCAGAGTGGCGCCGCGAAGTGGCGGCGGGCAACGCTCATCCAGCTTTCATGGAAGACATGAAGGCTTTGGCGCGGTCGGAGAACCTGTGGAATCTATTCCTGCCGGCGCTTGCCGACGATGAACCTGGCCAAAGATTGTCCAATCTCGAATATGCGCCGCTGGCCGAGATTATGGGGCGGGTGTGGTGGGCGTCGGAGATCTTCAACTGCAGCGCGCCCGACACCGGCAACATGGAGATTCTGCACCTGTTTGCGAACGAAGAGCAGCGTAGTGCTTGGCTGGCGCCGCTGCTCGAAGGAGAAATCAGGTCATGCTTCGCAATGACCGAACCTGACGTCGCCTCCTCCGACGCCAGCAATATCCAAACGGCGATCCGCAGGGACGGCAGACACTACGTTATTAACGGACGCAAATGGTTCATTTCCGGAGCCGCGCACCCGCTCTGTCGTTTCGCTATTGTGATGGGCGTCACTGACCCCGACGGCGAGCCGCATCGGCGTCAGAGCATGGTGATCGTGCCGCTCGACGCCGATGGGCTCCATATCGTGCGCAACATTCCAGTGATGAACCATCTGTCGGCAGAGGGTCACTGTGAAATTATCTTCCGAGATGTGCGCGTGCCGGTTGCGAACCTGATCGGTGCTGAGGGCGACGGTTTCGCGATCGCGCAGGCGCGCTTGGGGCCCGGGAGAATTCATCACTGCATGCGTTCGATCGGGCAATGCGAATTGGCTCTTGAGCTGATGTGCGCGCGCGCGGCTGAGAGGAAGAGCTTCGGCCGTTATCTCCACGATCATGGCAGCGTGGCGGATTGGATCGCCAAATCCAGAATCGAGATCGATCAAGCGCGACTGCTTGTGTTGCGGACCGCGTGGATGATCGACAGGTATGGCGCGAAAGCTGCGGCGAAGGAAATCGCCATGATCAAGGCGGTGGTTCCATCACTCCAAACCAATGTGTGCGATCGGGCGATGCAAACATTTGGCGCGATGGGGCTGTCTCAGGATGCGCCGGTGGCGGATCTCTGGACTTGGGGACGTGTGCTGCGCATCGCGGACGGTCCCGACGAGGTGCATCTTCGTAGCGTCGCGCGACAGGAAGTGCGCGCGCAAGGAGCTAATCGGGCTGCTGCCGCGGCATTCCTGTGATTCCCGCCATGAGTGACCCCGTCAGATGAGGTCGCGCGACATGAGTGTTCTCCAAGACTTACGACGCAATTTGCGGCTTCCAGCGATAGCCGCGCCGATGTTTTTAGTGTCCGGACCGGCGATGGTGATTGCCGCCTGCAAAGCAGGGCTTATCGGATCATTTCCGACTCCCAATGCGCGAACAAGCGAAGCCTTGGAGCAGTGGTTTCTCGAGATACAAGCCGGGCTGGCTGGTCATCCGGAAGCTGCGAGCTACGCGGTAAATCTGGTTGTCCACCGATCAAACCGAAGACTCGGAGAAGACGTGGCCGCGGTCATCCGTCACCGGCCGCCTTTGGTCATTACTGCGCTAGGAAGCCCGCGCGATATCGTTGATGTCGTGCATGGCTATGGCGGCGCAGTATTTGCGGATGTCAACTCGATAGCGTTCGCGCGAAAAGCGGCGGCCGCTGGGGTTGATGGCTTGATTTTGGTGGCGGCGGGTGCCGGTGGCCATACTGGGCAAATCGCGGGTTTCGCCTTTGTAGAGGAAGTCCGCCGCTTTTGGAGCGGGCCGATTGTGCTTGGCGGAGCGATCTCGACAGGGCGCGGCATCCGCGCGGCTGAAGTGCTTGGCGCCGACTTCGCCTATCTTGGGACCTCCCTCTTGGTATGCAGCGAGAGCCTGGCCTCGCCAGAGTACAAGCAGATGGTGATTGATGCTGGCGCTGAAGACATCGTCCAATCAAATGGCATCACCGGAGTGACTGCGAATTGGCTGCGAACGAGTCTGCGGAGAGCCGGTTACGATCCCGACAACATGCCGCAAGGCAAGCGACCGGATTTTGCCGACGCTCAGAATGAAGCCAAGGCGTGGAAGCACGTATGGTCCGCAGGACAAGGCGTGGGCGCGGTTAAAGAGATCGCGCCATTGCACCGGATCGTGGATCGGCTGGTTGAAGAATACATGGCTGCGACACGCACTCCGGTGTTCGCATCAACGGAGGTCAGTCGTGACAGTTGAGGTCGTAGAGACAGTCCGATCGACCATCGCGCCAAACAATCACCCCTACATGAACGGCGCATGGCGACCAACCTATCGCGAGTACAACGCCGCGGATATGAAGGTCATCGGCCAGATCCCGCTTGATATTGACGGGGTTTACGTGCGCAACACCGAGAACCCGGTGCATGAACCCATCGGCCGTTATCACCCGTTCGACGGGGATGGGATGCTTCATGCGATCTCGTTCAGAGATGGCAGAGCCGTTTATCGGAACCGGTTCGTGCGAACCAAAGCATTTGAAGCGGAGCGAGCGGCGGGGCGTGCGCTTTGGGCTGGCCTTATGGAGCCACCTTCGAAATCGACGCGCCCAGGGTGGGGTGCGCAAGGGTGGTTGAAGGATGCCTCATCTACGGACGTCATCGTCCACGCAGGCAAGATCGTGTCGACGTTCTATCAGTGTGGCGAGGCCTATCTGCTCGATCCATACACGTTGGAGCAATATGGCCCGGCGGAATGGGCGCCGCGCGAGGGCGTCTCGGCACACCCGAAAGTCGATCCCGCGTCGGGAGAACTCCTGTTTTTCAATTATTCCAAGCATGCGCCTTACATGCATTATGGCGTGGTGGGAGCAGATGGAGTGCGCAAGCACTACGTTCCTGTTCCGCTGCCGGGTCCGCGCCTGCCGCACGACATGGCATTTACGCAGCGCTTCGCCATCTTGAATGACCTGCCGCTCTTCTGGGATCCGGATCTGCTCCGACGCGATCTGCACGTCGTGCATTTCCATCCAGACATGCACTCGCGATTTGCGCTGATTCCCCGCTACGGGGGGGCGGATGAAGTGCGTTGGTTCGAGGCGGCGCCGACCTACACGCTACATTGGCTGAACGCCTTCGAAATCGGCGATGAGATCGTCATGGACGGGTATTTCCAGGAGACGCCCGAGCCGAAATCGTACCAAGGGGCGCCGGAAGGGCTCGAGCGTATGATGGCTTATTTGGACCAGATGTTGCTGAAGCCCAAGCTTCATCGCTGGCGCTTCGACCTTCGCACCGGCAAGACAAGAGAGGAGCGCCTCGACGAACGCGTGCTGGAGTTTGGCGTGATCAATCACCGCCACGCTGGCCGCGCCTATCGCTATGTCTACAGCGCCGTGCCTGAACCGGGGTGGTTCTTGTTTCGTGGACTGGTGAAGCATGACCTCGAGAGCGGCCGCAGCTGGTCGATGGAGTTCGGGCCCAGTCGATTCGGCAGCGAGGCGGCATTCGCGCCGCGTACTGGCGCTACAGATGAGGATGACGGCTATTTGGTGAGCTTCATCTCCGATCTCAAAGCCGATTCCTCCGAGTGCGTCCTTATTGACGCGAAGAACATCGAGGCCGGCCCGGTTTGTCGCATCTTTCTTCCAGAGCGCATCAGCTCCGGTACGCACGCGACATGGGGCGAAGGTGAAGCCATTCGTCGCGCCAAAGGGGGCTGACATGGAGATGGCAGCGCGCCCAGGCGGTCTGAAGCGTTTCCGTTATCGTGTGTCCGGTTGGTGGGGCGACCGCACGTTGGATCAGATGTTTCGTTCCAACGCTGCACGGCATCCAGAACGGACCGCCGTGATCGATGCACCCAACAGGGCCGAGCTTGCATTCGGAACGCCGGCGCGTCTCACCTATGCGCAACTCAGTGCTGAGGTGGATCGAGTAGCTGCGGTGTTATTGGATCGCGGCGTGCGCAAGGGCGCTGTCGTGCTGGTGCAGATGCCCAACATCAGCGAGCTGGTGGTGCTCTATTTCGCCTGCGCACGCATTGGAGCGGTCGTGAGTCCGATTCCGATTCAGTATCGGGCTCATGAGATCAAGCAGATTGTCGATATTTTGCAGCCGGATGCTTTTGTCTGCTGTACGAAGGTGAAGGGCAGTGATCATTTGGGGGTTGCCCGGCCGCTTCTGCAATCAAACTGTCGCGTCTTCACCTTTGGGCCAGACCCGGCCCAGGCGGATCTCTCCACTTTGCAAGGCGACCGTCGCGATCTTGCCAAACATTGCCGACGCCTGAAGGCCAATGGGGATGACATTTTCAGTATTTGCTGGACCTCGGGGACCACTGGCGCGCCGAAGGGCGTCCCAAGAAGCCATAATCATTGGGTCGCGGTGGCTCCCGCCACTTACCAGCCGGCCGGGCTTCGTGACGGCGACACCCTGCTCAATCCATTCCCGATGATCAACATGGCAAGCATTGGCGGCGTGACCATGAGCTGGTTGCGCACTGCCGGCGCGATGGTGTTGCATCACCCGTTCGATCCCACCGTGTTCTTGAAGCAGATCGCAACGGAGCGGCCTGCTTTCACTATTGCTCCGCCGGCGATTCTGAACATGTTGCTGCAGAATGAGGACCTGCTGAAACAGACGGATCTGTCGAGCTTGCGCACCATCGGATCGGGCTCGGCGCCGCTAGCGCCGGCTATGGTGCGTGGCTTTCAGGAGCGATTCAACATCACGATCATCAATCTGTTCGGATCCAATGAGGGCATGTCGCTCGTCAGCGGCGGTGATGACGTACCCGATCCAGATGAGCGTGCGAGTTACTTTCCCCGCGCGCCGCTCTTCCGCACGCCCTACGGTGGTAAGTTGAAGAGGCATATGGACACGCGGCTGATCTCCACCGCCACCGGCAGACGAGTCAAAAAGGAAGGGATGCCGGGAGAGCTGCAGATCCGAGGGCCTGCAGTATTCGAAGGGTATTATGCAGCGCCCGATCAGACGGCGGGCGCCTTCACCAAAGACGGGTTCTTCCGCACAGGAGACTTGTTTGAGATCGCCGGCGCTGGCCGTTTTTACCGCTTTGCTGGACGCTGCAAGGATCTGATCATTCGGGGCGGGTACAACATCTCGCCGGAAGAAATTGACCAGCTGTTGGGTGGTCATCCGAAGCTAGCGGAAGCTTGCGCGTTCGGGCTGCCGGACCTGACGCTCGGCGAGCGAATCGGAGTGGCTGTGGTGCCTAAGGCTGACGCGCGCGTGGACCTCGCCGACATAACGGATTTCCTGAAGGCGCGAGGGGTTGCTCAGTTCAAGCTGCCGGAGCGGCTGTTCGAGTTCGACTCATTGCCCCGAAATGCGCTCAATAAGGTCTTGCGTCCGGAAGTGCGCGAGCGGGCTCTGGCGATGACCTCGCTGGCCGAAGGTCCGCCCGCTATGTGAATAAGCGACCTTGCGGAGTGCGGCGTCTCTGAGAGAAAAGGAGCTGCATTTTCGCCGCAGCGGACACATGGCAGAAGCAAAGCTCATCCGAACCTGTTCAATTTGGCGAGCGCTCGAGATTGTGGGCGACACTTCCACGCTGCTCATCATCGAAGCGAGCTGGATGGGGTCGCGCAGGTTCGACGAGTTCCGAGCCGCAACGGGTTTGCGCCAGTCGTTGCTCAGCGATCGCCTGAAGCGGCTTGTGCAGGAAGGCCTCCTCAAGAAAAGACCGTACTCTACGGCGCCGTTAAGGCATGAGTACCACATCACCGAAAAGGGCCGCGGTCTCTATTGGGCCTCGCTGATGATGCTGCGATGGGAGCGTCGTTGGACGGCGACAGCAGGCAAGTGTGAGGTGCGGCTCTATCACAGGTCCTGCGGTAGTGAGTTCGAACCAGTTCCCTCCTGCACGCGATGCGGCGAGGAGATTGGCGCCTTCGATGTCGATTGGCGGGAGGGGCCTGGCGTTGGGCTCATGGCGGCGCGCTATAGCCGTCGCCGCCAGCAGCGCGGCGCTGCGGCTGCGCGCCCCCCCGCCACAGCTTTGCTGGATGAAGCTGCGCAAATATTGGGTGACCGTTGGGCGAGCTTGGTCATTCGCTCGCTCTTCTTGGGGCGGCGCAAGTTCGATGAGATCCTTGAAGACACCGGCATGGCGACGAACATCTTGTCCGAGCGCCTGTCATGGCTGGTGAGCAAGGGCATGATCCGTACGCATGAGTATAATTCGGTGCCACGGCGGTTCGAGTACAGGCTGACTCGCAAGGGCATCGACTACTACCCAGTGCTGCTCATGTTGTTGCGCTGGGGTGACGCACACTTTGCGGCGCCCGAAGGGCCACCGCTGCTGTTGCGGCACAGATCGGGAAACCATCGACTTGATCCCGTCGTCACCTGCTCAGCTTGTAGCGGACAAGTGCGCCCCGACGATGTTCGCTTTGAGCTGATGCCGCTGCGTAGCACGAGCGGGACAATCGCGAACCGGGCGTAACTTGCACAAAAGAACTGCGCTCACTACGCTCCGTCGTCATGACCAATGACGCAACAAACCGCGTGGTGCTTGTTACTGGTGCAGGGAAGGGTATTGGACGCGCAATCGCAGAGCGCTTGGCGCAAAACGGTGTGCGTGTCGTCGTCAACAATCGCGCTCGCGAAGGCAGCGACCCGGCGGCAGCGGCGGTGGCCGCAATCAAAGGCGGGGGCGGCGAGGCGGTGGCTGATCTTCACGACATAACCGGACCAGATGCGGCCAAGCAGATGGTGCAGCGCGCCATCGACACGTGGGGTCGTCTGGACGGGCTCGTTCTCAATGCTGGCATCGCAGGATCAGCGCAGCGCTTTTCATCTATGCCGGAAGAAGAGTTCCGCCACGTATTCGAGACTAACTTCTTCGCCAACGTGCGGCTCGCGCACGTAGCTCTGCCACACCTTACCGAGGCTCCAGCGGGCAGGCTGGTTGCGGTAGCGTCTTCGGCCGGTCTTTACGGAGTTTACGGCCGCTCTCCGTATGCCGCTTCGAAGGGCGCATTGGTGGCTTGGGCTTTGTCGCTGGCGCAGGAAACTGCGCGCGAGACGCTCCGCATAAATGTCCTGGCTCCCTATGCGGCCACGCAGATGACCCGCGACGCCATGAAGCAGAACGCGGCGCTCATTCAACGTATGAGGCCGGAGCGCGCGGCCCCCATGGCGGCGTGGCTGCTGAGCCCGCAATGCACTGCAAGTGGCCAAATCTGGATCACTGGCGGCGGCGCTCTGCGGCGCGCAGCCATGATGGAATCGCCCGGTGTGCGGTTGCCCGAGGCAGCGATCGAGGATTGGATCGCGGACAATATCGAGCGTCTACAAGAGATGAGCGGAGCGGCTAGCTTTGCTGGCGCGGAGGCTGCTTTCGCGGACTTCTTGAAAATATGAAGCGGGCGCTCCTGGTCGGACACGCCCGCTTCCTGGATTGATTCAGAAGCGTTGCGAGATCGCGACGCCGAATGAACGTGGCGGCCCAAAAACGCTGAAGCCTACGCCCACGTTCTTGATGATATGGACGCGGTACTCTTCGTCAGTGAGGTTCTTGCCGTACAGAGAGATCGTCAAACCATCCGGCGATTCCCATGAGGCGAAGGCGGAGAGCAGGCCGTAACTGCCTTCCAAGACCTCAGGATTGTTGGAGGGATCGAAATAGAATTGGTCCGTCCATTGATAATGCAGTCGGGTAGCGAACTCGCCGCCGAATGCCGACCAATCACCGTCTATGAACACGTTGTACTGGTTCTCAGGAGAACGTGGCAGCGCGTTTCCATTATACGGAAGCACCAGAGCGCCGGATACCGCGTTTGACGAGTACTCCGCCCTCAGATTGGTGTACGATCCACCCACAGTGATGTTCTCGTTGAGCGCGAATGCAGCCTCGATTTCTGCGCCGAACACTTCGGCGTCTGCATTTGAGGACACCAAGGTGAGCCCGAGCAATTCGTACACTTGAAGATCGCTGTAATCGAGGAAGAAGCCTTCTGCGTTGAGCCGCAGGCGGCCACCCATCAGCGTAGTCTTGGCCCCGAGCGCATAATTGTCGAGGATTTCGCTATCGATCGGCCGAACCGCCTGGGCCGCCGTCTGCGCGGTGCTGATGAACGCGCCGGCTTTATAACCACGATCGTAGCTCACGTAGAAACGTACGTCGTCCACCGGCTCGACCGAGAGAGCAAGACGCCAAGTCGGCTCTTCGAAAGTCTCTGTCGCGGTTACGGAGTAGGGCGATCCGCCTGGGCCGAGCGGAATAGCCGGCGGCGGCGTGCCCAGGATATCATTGTCGACCGCTTGTTGAAGCAC
Organism: uncultured Terricaulis sp.; assembly: GCA_964402795.1. Classification (GTDB taxonomy): domain Bacteria; phylum Pseudomonadota; class Alphaproteobacteria; order Caulobacterales; family Aquidulcibacteraceae; genus Vitreimonas. Next base: position 174,301 of record CAYODX010000005.1, read on the forward strand.
GTCGCGTTCATCGTGGGTCCAGCGCAAGCCGGCCGTGAATTCCCAAACATCGCCGAATGGCACGGTGGCCTGTCCGAAAATAGCGTAGCTCGTGTTGGTGGCGTCTTGATTGAAAGTGACGTCGCCGCCGAACGAAGGTGGCGCGATCGGCATGGCTGTATTGACCAAGAACCGCTCGCTCCGCGCCACCTCCTCGTTCAAGTAATATACGCCGGCGACCCAGTTGATGGTGGACTCGCTTGGCGAGACGATGCGGAATTCCTGGCTGAACTGGCTGGAGCCTTCTGACGCGCGATCGTCCACCTCGAGCGGGAAGGCCGGGAATGGCAGGCCGCCCAGATTATCGCGCCACTCGTACTCATTGTTGCGGTAAGAGGTGAGCGAAACGAAATCGAACGCGGGACCGGAGCGCTCCGCTCGGAATGTTGCTCCCCAGTTCGTCCGATCTTGGTAATTGTCAGGCGAGGAGAAGCTCTGACGCTCGTCCAGGCCTGCGCGCAAGCCGTTGATCACTCCAGCTATCAGCGGATTCGTCGCTGATGTGGTGACCGGAACGCGTGCATGACCGAGCATGTCGTCTTCCGAATAATCGAGGCCGCCAAGGAAGCTCCACTGGCCCGCGTCGAGCAGGATTTGCCCACGACCGCCCCATTGGGCGCCGCCCTCCAGCGGACGCCCGCTCGGGACATGTTCGGCATACCCGTCATTGGTGGTATAGCGGCCCGCAAAACGAACGGCGGCGGTCGGCGAAATTTGGCCGTTGAAGATGGCATGCGCGCCGTATTCGTCGAAGCTGCCCGCTTCCGCAGCGATCTCGCCGAACGTCTCGAAGGCCGGGCGATGTGTATAGATGTTTAAGGCGCCCCCCGAAGCGTTGCGTCCGTAGAGCGTGCCCTGCGGTCCGCGCAGGACCTCGACCCGCTCGACATCCAGGAACGCAATTGCGCTGGCGCCGGCGCGGCCGATCGCAACTTCGTCGATAGACACGCCCACCGAAGGATCGCTGGCGGCCGAGTCACTCGTGCTGCCCACGCCGCGGATGTACAATTGCGGTTCGCCAATGTTGAATTCAGTGAGGGTGACGCCTGGCGCTTTTGCGGCAACGTCTTCGATGCCCGTGGCGGCGGTTCGCTCGAGATCTTCTGAACTGAAGGCGGTGACGGCGATTGGCACGTCCTGGAGCCGTTCCTCTCGGCGCTGGGCGGTGACGACGACATCCTCGAGCGTAGGCTCGGATGCGTCTTGAGCGGCGGCGCCAGCGGGCATGAACGCCGAGGCGGCGGCCAAAGCCATGAGCGATGCGCTGAGCGCGGCGGGCCTCTTAGTCTCGTTGTCCATGATAGTATTTCCTCCCTGAGATTCCGCGCCCCCACACTTGCATAAGCATACTTCGCGTGTAAATCTGTTTATGCAAGTTTGTGCCGGAGCGAGGCCGGAATGTCACAATTTTGGTACGGTGAATTCCCGATAGGGGCCGCTGTGTGGGCGATCATTGCTCTGGTGTGGCTGATTGCGGCGAGAAAGGAGACGCGCGGCCGCGCCTGGCACGTAGTCCTGTCGCTCGCGCCGTTTGTCGGATTCGCGATCGCCGGGTCCGCAGATGCCGCCCTGGCGCGCCTCGGCGTGCTGTGGCTCCAGATGGGCGTTGTGATCTTGTGTATGGTGATTGCCGCCTGGATTTGGGGGACTTTGGCGCGCAACCATGGCGTGATGGATGTCATGTATTCCTTGAGCGTGCTCGCGGCGGCTGTCGTCGGCGCGACGCTCGTGGGTTTTGATATTTGGCGAGGAGTGCTGCTCGCACTGGTTGCGCTTTGGGCGCTGCGCCTGGCGGTGCAAACCTTCGAGCAAAACGCTGCAAGCGAACGCGCGCCTTACTCGCACTGGCGACGCCGAGGCGGGCCGCGATGGGTTTGGTGGAGCTTTTTCCAGGTGCACCTATTGCAGGGTGTGACGGTCTGGCTCTGGTGCCTTGCTCTCGCGGCCGCGCTCGCCGCGCCGGAGCCGCAGTCGTTGCTGATCGAACTAGCGGGTGTTGCAGTGTGGACCGTGGGGTTTTCGCTGCAAACTCTAGCCGACCGTCAACTGGCGGCTTTCAAGCGCAATCCAGCTAACAGGGGCAAACTGCTCGACAATGGCGTCTGGGCGCTCGTGCGCCATCCGAATTATCTTGGTGAAGCGTTGATGTGGTGGGGCCTGTTCGTTTTTGCGCTCGCGCACCCCTGGGGCATGCTGGCTCTTGTCAGTCCCGTATTCGCCAGCTGGTTTCTCGGCTACAGTTCTGCGGCGCCGTTCAAAGAGCAACACATGGCCAAAACGCGCGGTGAGGCGTGGGAGCAATACTGTAAGCGCACACCGCGTTTCTTTCCCTGGCCACGTCCCACCCTGCGGGCCCAGTAACTTGCATTACACTACGACTGAGCGCCGCAACAGCAGCCGGTTTGAGCGGTGATCGTGACACGAACCGTGTTCATACGTGATGCAGTACGCACGCCGAGAGCCAAAGCGCGCCCCGATGGCGGGTTGGCGCCCCTGAAGCCGCACCAGCTTCTCTCAGATTTAATCGACAGTTTTGCCGTGCGAGGGATTGAAGCCGCGCCGGACGCGCTTGTTGTGGGCGCAGTCGGGCAAGTGGGTGCGCAGGGCGGCAACATCGCCCTCGTCACAAAACTACATGCCGAGATGAACGATGACGTCGCCGCGTTCTCGCTGAACAATTACTGCGCCTCAGGTTTGACAGCCATCGGCCAAGCCGCGGCGATGATCGCGGCAGGCAACGCGAACAGCGCATTGGCCGGCGGCGTGGAGATGATGTCTCGCGTGCCATTCATGGCGGACCGTGCGGACTACTATCAGGACGCGACGCTCCCGCTGCGCAGTCGCTACATTCCAGTCGCGCTCGCTGCAGATCGCTTGGCTGAGCATGCTCGGGTCACCCGACCCATGCTCGATGCGTGCGCTCTTGCCTCACACCAAAAAGCAGCGGCAGCGGAAGGAACGCCTCTCACGCGTTCGCGGGTCGTGATCGGCGGACTGGACAGAGATGAGTGCGTCCGGCCCGAGACGACAGCGCTATCCCTGGCGGGTTTGTCTCCTGCTTTTGCATCCCTCTCGGATCAATATCACGATGCGCTTGCCGGAGCTAAAATCGACCATCGACACACGGTCGCGCATGCGCCGCCGATGGCGGACGGCGCGGCGCTGGCGCTGCTGACTGCGGAAGGCTGGCAGGACACCGAGGCAAGGGCCCGGATCATCGCCTGGTGCGAGTCCGGGGGCGACCCTGAGCATGCCCTCACCGCGGGCCTGGCTGCGATGGAGCGTGTGCTCGCACGCGCCGGAATGTCACTCGCCAACATGGACTGCATCGAATTCATGGAAGCGTTTGCGGTCACGATCGCCATTTTTTTGCGTGATTATGACGTTGACCCAGCCAAAGTGAACGTCGGCGGCGGGCACCTCGCAAAGGGACACCCGATGGGCGCGAGCGGCGCAGTGCTGCTGTCTTCACTACTCGACGCGCTGGATGATCGGCAGGGGCGATACGGTCTTGTGGTCGTGTCTGGAGCATCGGGTGTGGGCAGCGCCATGGTTATCGAACGCTTGTTGCCGTGAAGCCGGTCTATCCCAGTCACAATCCTCCGCCCGATAGAGGAGCGCCACGGTCATGATCGTCGTGCCAGCATCGCGAATTGCTGAGTTCAAAGCGAAAGGCTGGTGGGCCGATGTCACGCTCGACGACCTCTTGATGAGACATGTTCACGCTAGGCCAGGCGCGGAGGCGTGCGTTGATCCGCCGAACGCAATGGAAATTCTCGATCGCGCACCGCAGAGATTAACCTGGCTTGCGCTTGCGGATCTCGTTGAACGATACGCTGCGCTATTTCATCGTAATGGCTTGCGCAAAGATGATGCAATCGTCGTGCAGTTGCCCAATACGGTCGACCTGCCGGCTATCTATCTTGCGTGCGCTCGGCTCGGCGTCATCGTCAGTCCAGCGCCCGTACAGTATCGCGTGCATGAACTTGCACTTATTAGCCGGCGGTGTAGGGCGCGGGCGATCGTAACGGCAACGCGAATCGGCAAACACCTGCATGCAGACATGATGAAGAGTGTTCGCAAGGCCGCCCCAACTGTGCGGACTGTATTCACACTCGGTCCACCTTGCGACGAATGCTTGTCCATCGATACAGCGCTGGCAGCCATAAACGAGAGTGAGCGCGCGTCCGTGAGGCAGGCGGCGCGCGAGGCGCAGATCACTGCCGATGATGTTGTGACAATCTGCTGGACCTCCGGCACCGAAGCGGAACCGAAGGGCGTGCCGCGCAGTCACAATGAGTGGATCATCATGGGAGAGGCCGTGGTCGATGCCGGCGATATTGAGCCCGGCGACACCTTGCTCAACCCATTTCCTATGGTGAACATGGCCGGTCTATCCACCTCGTTCGTGAGTTGGCTGCTGGTCGGCGGTCGACTAGTCCAACACCAGCCATTCGACCTTGGTCTCTTCTTGCGTCAGATTCGCGAGGAGAAGGTCGATTACACGGTCGCACCGCCGGCTGTGCTCAACATATTGCTCAAGAACGAAGCTCTTTTGGAGGGCATCGACTTCGATCGCCTGCGCAACATCGGCTCCGGTTCGGCGCCTTTATCGGAATGGATGGTCGACACTTTTTACAAAAAATATGGCGTGCAGATCACCAATTTCTTCGGCTCCAACGAAGGAGCGTCATTTCCCAGCACTTATCGTGACGTGCCTGATCCGGGACAGCGGGCGTCGTCGTTCCCCCGATTTGCGCCGGGACTGGTTTGGCGGTCCCATCTGCACGATCGACTACTTACGCGTCTCGTCGATCCCGAGACTGAGAAAGAGATCGTTGAAGGCGGCAAGCAGGGCGAACTGAGAGTTAAGGGCGCCACAGTGTTCTCTGGCTACTGGGATGCTCCAGAGGCCAATGCGCGCGCCTTCGACGACGAGGGATGGTTCAAGACCGGAGATCTGTTTGAACTGACGGGGGATCGGCTTCAGTTCTACCGCTTTGTTGGCCGGCTAAAAGATGTGATCATTCGCGGCGGTATGAATATTTCCTCCGAGGAGATCGAGAACCACCTCATTGCCCACCCGACTATAGCGGAGGCGGCGATTATCGGGGCGCCCGACAAAGAACTCGGCGAGCGCATCTGCGCATTTGTCGTGTTCAAGCCGGGCCTGAGCGCCAGCCTTAGTGAGATCAATCACTTTCTCATCGACGAGCGAAAAATCGCGGTATTCAAACAAATCGAGCGTCTCGAGATGATCGATGTTCTGCCGCGTAACCCAGTCGGCAAGGTTTTGAAGCGTGATTTGCGTGCGCGGTTCACGTCTCAAGCATAAGCAGTTTCACCGCTAAGCGCGGGCCGTGCTGCTGACCCGGCGGACGCCGTTGGCGGCCGGCATTGGGATCAATTCAAAGAGGCGTTATCGCGTAATCCAGTGGGTGACCGGCGCCGTGGGTAAGACCTGTTTAAAGGCGATTCATCGCGCGGCCGATTGCGACGCCGGTCCGCGCGAGCTGGGACTAGGCGCGTCCCACGATAAAGCTCACGACCGTTCCCAGCGAGCCGCCGATATTCAATGTCTGGTAAGTGCGAGCGCCTTCGACCTGGTAATCTCCGGCAGCGCCCGTGACTTGCCGAGTAGCGTCCAGCAGCATGCGCGCGCCGGTGGCGCCTACCGGATGGCCGACGCCGATGAGCCCGCCTGACGCATTGACGGGGCATGATCCGCCGAGGCCGATTACGCCATCCTCGATCGCACGCCAGCTCTCGCCTGGCGGCGTCAAGCCAAGATGGTCGATCGCCATGTATTCAGTCGAGGTGAAGCAATCGTGTGTTTCAACGCCATCGATCGCGTCGACACCAGGTAACCCAGCACGCCGCCACGCATCCGTGATGGCCTTACGGACATGCGGGAACATGAAGCGCTCGCCGCGGCTCCGTTCGATCTTATCGAGAAAACGAATGCCGGCGTTGGCGTGGCCCCAACCCAGAATTTGCGGCAAATTTTCAATGCGCATATTTCGCTTTGCCGCATAGCTGCGTGCGAACCTCTCAGAAGCAAGCACGATTGCGGCGGCGCCGTCGGTAATCTGTCCGCAATCTTGCCGGCGTGTGCCTGGTTCGATCACCGGATTGAGTTCGTCGTCATCGGTGAATGCAGCGGGATCAAATCGCCAACGCCGCGTCTGGGCGTTCGGATTGCGCATGGCGTTGGTGCGATTGATCTCTGCAATACGATTGAGGTATCGCCGATCGAGCCCGTAGCGCTCCTCGTACTCGGCTGCGATTCTCCCGAACACGGCCGGCCACATGAAGCGACAGTCGATGCCTTCGCGACCCTGCCAGGATGCTGCGTTCTGCACCCGAGAGGCGTCATCTCCGGGAAGGTTTTTCTCTTCCTCCACACCCACGACCAAAGCGCAATCATATCGGCCCGCCTCGATCTCGGCTGTCGCCGCCAATGCCGCTATTGAACTCGATGCGCACGCAGCTTCGTGGCGCATCGCCGGTTTGCCGAGAAAGCGCGGCTCCACCTGAACCGCCATCGCTGCGAGATGGCCCTGGTTGCGATAGAGTTCGCCAAACGCGTTACCGATGTGGATGGTGTCGACCTCCTCTGCATCGACACGGGTGGCGGCGAGGGCTTCGTCGATCGCCTCGCGCATCATGTCCGAAATGTCCAAGCCCTCACGCGACCAGACACGAGCAAAATCAGTCTGGCTCCCGCCGAGCAAAAAGACAGCCACTTAAGTCTCCATCACTTCCGGATCGACGCTAGTCGGACTGGGTATTGAATTGCAAGTCACCGATCGGGTGCTGGCGTGGGCGGTCCCGACGACCTGGGATTGTGCAAATGCCTGGTGGAATGATCTCATCGGCGACGACGCTTCCTAAATTCGCGTAGGCGCCTGCGACCACGCAATGAGGTAAGGTTGCCCAACTTGCGTGAGATTGGCTGACGGGCGGCGTCGGTAGCGGTCTGCGCTCGTTGGCGTGAACCCAGCCACCGCGCCCGAGGGTAGTTCGTCTTTCGAGTTGGTTTCGCTGGTGGCAATGCGCGACGCGACGCGCAGGGACTGGCCGCGTCCGCGAAAGGCGCTCTCCCAACGCGGATCCGAAAAATTTCGAAAATCGTCGAGGCGGCGCTTCTTCACCAGCTCGCCGTCACCTGCCCTCGTCTCCGTGCTGAGAAGGGTAGGACACCTTTGTTTCAAACTCTTCAGCCGCGCACTCTTATACCACTGTTCTGATCCGACTCGATTTCCTTTTTGGGGAGTACTAGTATGGCCTTCCGGGGCTGTGCGTCGCAGATCTTTGCCGCAGCACGTGGCGCGAACGGAATGGGGCAGAAGTTACGCGAATTACCGTGTCGATCCCAATGGGTTCCGACACGCAGTGTTGAAAAGCGTAGATTGCTACGCTCGTGCGGGCTGTCCTAGTCCGAGGTGTTGGGGGGCGATCAGCGGCGCGAAGTGGGTGGAAAAGGCGACCAATTGAAAGCCCGATGCGCCCATCAACCACCACCGCTCATATCGAAGCGCCAGAACCACGAGGATCACAAGTGTGATCGCCGAAGCGGACACTACCCAGATCGGTCCATCTCGGGTGAGGTAAGGCGAGACGAGCATCAGACATGTGAGTGTCGTCGCCGCCAGCCGTTCTGGCGTCTTCCCCGCCGCCAGCAACAGTGCGAGCACAACGATGCTGACGGCGAGAAAGCCGTACTGAGCAGGAGTGAGGGTGAGCGCCAGGTTCAAGCGGCGTTCTGTTCGTCGGCGCGCAAGGACAGCATCTCCTTGATCTTTTCGTCCAGTGGGCCATCCAGTTGCCACTCGATGGCCAAGTCTTTGGCAACCTTGGCCAGATTGCCGTGACCGCTGGCGATGGCGCGCGGGCGTCCATCATCGCTTCGAGACCGCGTACGATGTCGTCCAACGCCTCGTGGCCCACTTCAGCGGCAAATCGTCCTTCAAACCGCGCTTCGATCAGAGCGCTGAGAGGCGCATTTGCTTCATCGGAGCAGGTCGTCCAGGGGGAGCGCCCTGCTTGGTGACGCGCAGAGGGGACGGGCTCGCACCTTCGGAGCCGCGTCTCGGGCGGGCTTACCTTTTCGATTCGGGGAGACCGGCAAAAAAATTGGTGACCTCTACGTCGAGGGCTTTGCTCATCGCGTGAAGCCGGCTAGCTGCGACACGATTCAAGCCCTTTTCGCATTTTCGAAGTTGTTTGGATTGTCACGCCAAGCAACTCGGCAAGGTGCTCTTGGCTCATGCCGATTTCGAGCCGACCCTCACGCAACCTGCTTCCTACGTCGGTGTCGACAGAATTGGTTGAGCGTTGCTCGCTCATCAATGCAGTCTCCAAAAAAGCGCCGACATTCCCGGGCCATCTTGGCATTGCAGCGAAGGACTAGCGGCCGCCCAGTGCTAACCCTGCGCGCCCTGAATGACGCCGGTGTTGATGAGGGTGACGCTGTTGCCATTGCGCCGGATGGCATAGCCTGGGACGCCACCGTCGCCGGCGGGGATGCCAAGCCATTCGGTGGGCGGGCCTGACGCCGATCCTGTCCCGGCGCCGCCAGCTGAGCCCGCAGTAGCGACACCGCCGCCCGCTCCGCCGGCGCCGGTCGTATGCCCGACAGCGCTGCCGCCGCTTCCGCCGCCGCCGCCGCCGGACGTCGTGCCATTCGCGCCGGCAGTGGCGCCCGAACCGCCAGGCGTTCCGAACGGCTCAGTATAGACAGGCCCGCCGGCGCCGTTTGGATAGCCGCCGCCTCCGCCGCCAGAGCGATAAGACGTGATGTCCTCGATCCCGCCTTCGCCGTTGTAGCGTGTCCGTCGCCACGTGCCGCCATAGCCGCCGCCGCCGCCGCCAGCCTGTATCGTGCCGCCGGCATTATCAATCGAGATCGGCGCGCGTACATAGATCGCGTCGCCGCCAGAGCCGCCCCAACCGCCGCCGCCGCCGCCGCGAATTGCGCCATTGTTGTCGAGCGTCAGCGAGAGCGCCACATTGCCCGGCCAGGCCCCTGTATCAACTGCAGCGCCGCCTGATTGTTGTTGTGAGCCGCCGGCGCCCGTCAACGTACCGTTATTGACAAAGGTGATTGTCGCATCGCCGCCAAGATAGCCGGCTGCATCGGCGAGAGCGCGCAGATTGACTGGGCCGCTTCCAGAAATGGTTATGGTCTGACTGAAAGGCGGCGCTGTCGTCACCTGCAGGCGATTGCCGGCCGCGTCGTAAGAGTAGGTTGTCTTGGTTCCATCGGCGTAGATCACGCGCGAGAGGCGGCCTAACGCATCGTACTCATAGCCGACGGATTGCGCGCTCGCGTGCGGGCCAGCGCACAGCAACATGACTGCCACTGCAAACAGCAGGCGGAGCGCTTGAGGGCGCATCATCTTCCCCTTTCCGCGCGAGTAAGTGGGCGGATTTCTCGCACAGGTTGACTTGGGTGAAAAGCGGTCTCTAATGGCTGAGAACGCCGGCGTCAGCCGGCGAATGGCGCGGTGGTCTGCGCCGTCGGCCGCTCTTGCGGGGGAGGGGCGCTTGCGCCTGTCGCTAGCTTGTATCGCCGCGATCGCGTCGATTGCGCTGGGAAACGCACCGGCCGAAGCGCAGATCGCGCCGCCGCCGCTGCGCTCCTACGTCGACGGCAATGGCGTCGACATCCTTTCGGGCACGCTCCACGTAGCAACGCCTGCCATCGCGGTGGGCCAGCCCGGCAGCGGATTAAGTTATATCCGCGTCTGGGATTCCAGCCAGGGCGCTTGGCGCGATAATTTCGCCGGGGGCGTCAACCTCGATGGCGGCGTCTACACCGTGACGCTGTTCGGCGCCTCCATGGACTTCACGCTGACGGGCGGGGTCTATTCCTCGACGCAGAATCCTGAGGCCAAGCTCGAATATGACGGCGTGGGCGCATATACGCTGACCACCGGCGACGGCACGGTCGCAGTGTTCGCCGAAAGCCTTGCCGGCATGCTGCCGACAGAAGCGAACGAAGGACGGGTGACGCAGGTGACCTTCCCTTCAGGGGAAGTGCTGAGCTTCACCTATACGCAGCTCACTGGCGGCGGCGCGCCCTACGCGCAGCGCCTGCAATCGGTGAACACGACGCTCGGCTATCAGATCAAGCTGCAATACCAGAGCGACACCGCCGATGCGACGGGCCTCACGCTGGTCAGGGCGACCGCGCTCAACAGCGCCATCGAGTATTGTTCGCCCTCGGCGTCGAGTTGCAGCTTCGCCAATGCCTGGCCGACGCTGACCTTCGCCTATCCATCCGGTGCGCAGACGGTCACGGACTCGCTTTCGCGCACATGGCGCTACACGATGTCTGGCGGGGCGATGACGGCGCTGCGCCGGCCGGGGAGCGGCGTGGACAACGTCACCTACAGCTACAGCAGCGGGCGCGTCTATCAAGTCAGCAACGGCGTCGGCGTCTGGTCCTATTCCTATGTCCCGAATGGCGGCAACATCGAAGTAAATGTCGTTGGGCCGTCCGATTCCCGAACGATCATCGTCGACGCGACGGCGGGGCTGGTGCTCAGCGACAGCTATGGCGGCGAGACGCGCAGCTTCACGTATTACGCCACGACCAATTTCCTACGCCGCGTAACGCTGCCGGAAGGAAACTATTTCGAGTATGCCTATGACTCGCGCGGCAACGTCACCGAGCAGAAGGCCGTTGCAAAGCCAGGTTCAGGCCTTTCCGATATCGTCACCACCGCCGCCTACGACGCGAGCTGCAGCAATTATCGCACCTGCAATCAGCCGAACTCGATCACTGATCCTCGCGGTTTCCGCACCGATTACACCTACGATGCAAATCATGGCGGCGTGCTGACGGTGACTTCGCCCGCGCCGTCTGGATCTGCGCCTGTGGGTTCTGGCGTGCGTCCGCAGACGCGCTATTCTTATGCCGCGCTGTCGGCGTGGTATATTCAAGCGCCGGGCGGATCGCCGGCGCAGGCGCCGTCGCCGGTCTACCGGCTGACCGCGACCTCTGGCTGCGCGACGACGTCCTCCTGCGCGAACGGCGCTGACGAGACGCGCACGGCGACCACCTACGGCGCTCCGGGGGGCGCCAACAATCTTCTGCCGACGCAGGTGACGACAGGCGCGGGGAACGCATCGCTGCAGGTGACGACACAGGCCGCCTATGACGCCGTCGGCAACGTGCTGACGGTGGACGGGCCGCTCTCCGGCAGCGCCGACACGACGCGTTTCCGTTACGATGCGATGCGTCAGCAGGTGGGAATCGTGGGGCCCGATCCGGACGGCGGCGGGGCGCTGAAGCATCGGGCGCTGCGCATCGTCTATAACGGCGACGGTCAGCCCTTGAGCGTCGAGCGCGGCACGGTGAACTCGCAGTCCGAGGCAGATTGGGCCGCGTTCGTCTCGCTCGAGCAATACAATGCCGCCTATGACGCCGCCGGCCGGCGCGTGCGCGAGAGCTTCGCGGCGGGCGGGGCGACGCACGCGGTCACGCAATACAGCTACGACGCTCAGAACCGGCTCGAATGCAGCGCGGTGCGGATGAACCCGGCGGCGTTCGCGAACTTGCCCGCTTCGGCCTGCACGCTGTCGGTAGAGGGCAGCGCGGGGCCGGACCGCATCACGCGCGTTAATTACGAGATCTGGAGCCGTCCGGCGGCGGCGATCTCGGGCTATGGCACTGCGCTGCAGCAGACCAGCGCGGCGCAGACCTGGACCGACAACGGCCAGATCGCGACGCTGACCGACGCCAATGGCCATGTCACCGTCTATGAGTATGACGGCTTCGACCGGTTGCGCCGGATCCGCTTTCCCAATGCGAGCGGCTCGGGCGCCAGCAGCACGGATTACGAGCAATACAGCTACGACGCCGCGTCCAACGTGACGCAGGACCGCCGCCGCGATGGAACGAGCATCGCTTTCAGCTACGACAATCTGAACCGCGCCATCTTGGTCGACGCGCCGGCGGGCACGCCCGACATCGCCAACACGTACGACAATTTCTCCAGGCTGACGCAGTCCGCTTATGCCGGCGCGCACACGCTAAGCTTCGGCTACGACCAGCTCTCGCGCACGATCAGCGCCGGCGGTCCGCTGGGCGCGGTGAGCTACCAGTACGACGCCGCCTCGCGCCGCACCCGCATCACCTGGCCGGACGCCTTCTACGCGCAATACGATTTCGATCTGACCGGCGCCGTCACGGCGATCCGCGAGAACGGGGCAAGCTCCGGCGCGGGCGTGCTGGCGACGTACAGTTACGACAATCTCGGCCGGCGCACCGCCATCGCCCGCGCAGGCGGCGCCGGCGCCGCGACCAGCTACAGCTACGATGCAGCCTCGCGCCTCTCCAGCCTGCAGCAGAATCTCTCCGGAACGTCGGCGGACGTAACGCTCGCCATGAGCTACAATGCCGGCTCGCAGGCTCTGACGCGCACCATGAGCAACAGCGCCTATGCGTTCTCGCCAAGCGGCGCCAGTGCGAGCTATACGGCCAACGGGCTGAACCAATATGAGAGCGTCGCCGGCGCCAGCTTCACGTACGATGGGCGCGGAAATCTCACCTCTGACGGCGCACGCACCTATGGCTACGACGCGTTCAACCGGCTGACCGGCGTATCGGGGTCGCCGTCGCTCGCGCTCTCGTACGATCCGGGTGGGCGCTTATATGAGTCGAGCGCATCGGGGACGGCGACGCGCTTTCTCTATGACGGCGCGACCTTGATCGGGGAATACAATGCAAGCGGTTCGCTGCTGCGGCGCTACGTGCCGGGACCGGGTGTGGATGAGCCTGTGCTCTGGTA
>CAYODX010000006.1:0-131390 GCA_964402795.1 uncultured Terricaulis sp.
CCTGTGACCTTTGCCTTCGGAGGGCAACGCTCTATCCAGCTGAGCTACGGGTGCGTGGGGGCGCAGCTCTAGCTGAACTCTCCTGCAAAAGCGAGACTTGCCAAGCCCCTCCTCTCCAGGCGAGGGATCGGCCATGCGTGCTCTACTCGCCGGCTTCATGGCCGTCGCGGCCTGGATTCTTGCCTCCTGCACCCCCGCCGCGCCACCCGCGCCCTCACCGGCCGTCTGGCGGATCAGTGACGCCGATAGCGAAATCTGGCTGTTCGGCTCGGTACACCTTTTGCCTGCGGAGCTGGAGTGGCGAAGCAGGGAAGTCGAAGCAGCATTCCTGGCCGCCGAAGAGTTCATCACGGAAACGGACACCAGCTCAGCAGCCGCTACCGAATTCGCAGCGCTAGCACAGCGTTATGGACATCTGCCGGAAAACGAAACCTTGGCCGATCGCATCGGCGGCGAAGAATGGACGCGCCTTGCTCGCGTCGCGACCGCGCTCGGCATTAATCCGGCCTCGCTTTCTCGCGAACGGCCGTGGCTTGTAGCGCTGCAATTGTCTTACGCCTACGCCGTGCGCGCCGGGCAGAGTCCCGATCATGGCGTCGACACCGTACTGGCGGCCGACGCCATGAGGCAAGGCAAGCGCCTGTCCTACCTAGAGACGCCAGAGCAGCAAATTCGCGTGCTTGCGGATCTGCCGCGAGATGCTGAAGCGCACTTTCTTCTCGTTACAGTGGAGCAAGTGCAGGCCGGTGGCGACGACATGGCGGCGATGGATCGCGCGTGGGTGTCTGGCGATACCGCAACGTTACAGCGTTTGCTCGAGGCCCAGTGGGATGAGAGCGGCGAGGCCGTACATCAAGCGCTGATTCTACGCCGCAACCGCGCCTGGGCCGACGAGATCGTGCGCCGGCTCGATGGCAGCGGCCGACTATTCTTCACGGTCGGCGCAGCGCACCTGCTTGGCGATGACAGTGTCGTCGATCTGTTACGTCAGCGCGGAATAGAGGTGGAAGGGCCTTAGCCCGCTGGCGGGCGTACGATGCGACCTTGCAGATTGGCCTGCACCTCGCGCGCATCGAAAGCATTGGCGTCGTTCTGTGGCTTGCGCCCATTGAACATAGCGATCTCGGCCACCGCTTCATATCGTGTGATTTCGCGGTAAGAATTCGGCTCGCTCCAGAATGGATCGTACCAAGAGCGCCAACCAAAGCGCGGAGAGAAATACCAATAGTCAAATGGCGAATGGTGGTCGAAATCATTCGCCTGGAGACGCGTGTGCTCGTCGGTCGCACGATTGGCGACGACGAAATAATCGTAACTACGTTCCAGGGTGGTCTCCGCTGCGCGATAAAGCAGGTATGTTTCGACAGTTTCGCGGTCGGTCAGAGAATTGCCGCGAAAACTGATACGGACGCGGTTGTTCTCGATCGGCTGCTCGGCAAATCCATAAGCGGCGTCGGCGGCTGGTTGGTAGGGAGTGGCGGTCGCACATGCGGCCAACAATCCCGTCAGCGCGGCAAGCATGATCGTGCGCACGTGGCGATCTCCTGGTCGGCCCCTTAACACAATAATGTAGGCGCGGGCGCTGCTTGGGCCAATCGCGAGTTAGTGATGCAAGATCATCGCGCCGCTGAGCTTGGCGGGGGCCAGCGTCTCTCCACTGGCTAAGCGAACCGAATGGATCACGGCGTCGATCTCCCGCTTCCAGAAATCCAAGAAGCGATGGATGCGCGGATAGGACGGAGCGAGGTCAAGCGTCTGCCAAACGAAAGTCTGCAGCAGCGAAGGATGGTCCGGCAAATAATAAAGCACTTCGGCAGTGGCGAGCCGCCACCCATCCAGCCTCAACCTCATTTCTTCGTGGTGCATAGTGGTCGCGCGCTCCTATTGAGTAAAGCGCACACATCACGCCTGCGCCTACCAGCAAAGAAGGCTGCTTGATACAGTATTGTCGTGTCAATACTACAAAAGCCGCTAGCAATCACGAGGATGGGCTGCCAGCCGCATTAATGATTACTTCAACGCGCCTCCAACTCCCGCGCACGAAGAAGTCTGGCTGAGGCGAAGTGGCACGCCAAATATCCAAGCAGGATCGGAGGCGCGCCTATCGCAAACGGCAGCACCGGCGACGCCTGCTCGAGCCAGAGCGCACGCAGCACAAGGAAGAGAGTGAGCGGGAAGCCGAGCGCCAAGAGCAGGACGCCGGCTGCCGCCAGCAATCTCGCTTCGGCACGCAAAGCGGGAATCGTTGGGCGAGGGGCGGCCATTCACTCGTCCGATGCAAGAATTGAACCCGCTCAGGGACGTGACCAGAGCCACGGCAGTTTCCCGCCGAGGGCGGTAACGAACCTTTGTGTGGCTGGAAAACCTCTGAACCCCAACCTGACATTAAGGCGAAGGAACTATCATTGGAGGTCGAGCGTCACGTTTTCAGAATGACAAACGACGCGATTGGGTTATGGCGCTAACTGATCTTCTCACCGCAGACGAGACTGAACTCGTCGAGCACTACCCCAACCGCGCCGAGCACGCGGCCGATGGAATCGTGCATGCCGTGGGCATCGTGGCGGCGCTGCTCGGCGGCGGACTCCTGGTCGCAGTGGCCCTGAGTAACCGCGGTGTGCCAATGGCCACGGCAGGTGCAATCTACGCCATGTGCATGGAAGCGATGCTGATTGCGTCAGCCGTGTACAACTTTTCGCGTCCCTCCAGATATCGGCGCATACTGCGTCGTCTCGACGAAGCAGCGATCTTCCTCATGATCGCGGGCTCCTACACTCCGTTCACCATTCAATTGCTGCCGCCGATGTTCGCGGCGGCAGTGACCGCTGGCATCTGGATGGCGGCTTTTGCAGGCGCCGCCGGCAAGGTGTTCTACCCCGAACTCTCTGACCGCGCCTGGTGCTTCATTTACCTTGCCTTTGGCTGGTTGGCCGTCCTTGTGCTGGGCCCAGTTGTGCCGACCCTTCCCCCGACGGCGATTGTCATGCTGGTGATCGCGGGCCTCACTTACTCGGGCGGCGTGCTACTCTACCTCAATCACACGCTGCCGTTCCGCCGGGCGCTTTGGCACGCCTGCGTGATCATCGGCACCGCGGCTCATTATGGCGCAGTGCTTTACGGGCTGGTGGTTTGAGGAACCGCGTCCGCGTCGGCGCGGTTAAAGGGGCGCCAGACGAAGGAGCCCTCACCATGCCTACAGCAAGCGGACACAGCACGGCCATCCGCGCCAAAAAAGTTATCGGCACGTCCGTACGCGACACGCAGGGCAACAAGATTGGCCAAGTTGAAGACATCGTTCTTGATAAGCTCTCCAACAGCATATTGTTCGCCATCGTTGGATTCGGCGGGATTCTGAGGATGGGTGAAAAATATCACCCGATTCCTTGGGCGGTGTTGAACTATGACGAAGAGGCCGATGCGTATGTCGTTCCCTACAGCGAAGATGAGCTCAAGTCGGCGCCCGCGAATACACTCGAGGAACTCACTGCCAATGACGGCGTGCCCTACCGCGATCAAAGCTACGCGTTTTATCGGGTAGAGCAGTATTGGAGCTAAGCGCCGCAGTGTTGGCGTTCGGCCGCATGCAGTCCGCACTGGATCAGGGAAATTGCTAGCCAGCGTGAACGCGTATCGCGTCGAGCTCCAGCAGCGCTGAGCGAACGGCGATCGGCTTCACAAAGGCTCAGTCCTTCCTCGCTACTCGTTCCTGCCTCGCTTCCTGTCGCGCTCAGCCAGAATGCGCAGACGAAGTGCGTTGAGCTTGATGAAGCCTTCCGCATCAGCTTGATTGTAGCCGCCCGCCTCGTCGAAACCCACAAGCCCCTTCGAATAGAGCGAGTAAGGCGAAGATCGGCCCGACGTGCGCACTCCGCCTTTATAGAGCTTCAGCTTTACGTCGCCGGTAACGCTGTCCTGACTCGCATCGATCGCAGCCTGCAGCATGCGGCGTTCGGGCGTCCACCAGAAGCCGTTATAGATCAGCGACGCGTATTTCGGCATCAGCTCGTCTTTCAAGTGCATTGCGCCGCGGTCGAGCGTAATGGATTCTATCGCACGGTGGCCGTGCCAGAGGATCGTGCCACCCGGCGTTTCGTAGAAACCGCGCGACTTCATGCCGACGTAGCGGTTCTCCACTAGATCAAGACCGCCAATCCCGTGCTTGGCGCCCAGACGATTGAGTTCGGCCAGTAATTGGTGTGCTTGCATCGTCGCGCCGTTGACGGCCGCAAGATCGCCGCGTTCGAAACTCAGCGTGACGATCTCGGCTTTGTCTGGCGCCTCTTCGGGGGTGATGGTGCGGCGATCACCTCGCTTCGTCACGATGTCGGGCGCTTCGATGTCCGGGTCCTCGAGAGCCAAGCCCTCACTCGAGGTGTGCAGCAGATTAGCGTCGATCGAAAACGGCGCGGCCTGCTCCTTGCCCCTGGCGATTGGAATGCCATGCCTGCGGGCATAATCAAGCAAAGCCGGTCGGCCCTCGAACTCCCACTCGCGCCATGGAGCTATGACCGTTACGTCCGGCTTCAACGCGTAGTACGATACTTCGAAGCGCACCTGGTCGTTGCCCTTGCCGGTGGCGCCGTGACACACCGCATCCGCGCCGACAAGATTAGCGATCTCGATCTGCCGTTTGGCGATCAATGGGCGCGCGATGGATGTACCGAGAAGGTACTGCCCTTCATAAAGCGTATTTGCGCGAAACATCGGAAACACGAAGTCGCGCACGAATTCTTCGCGAAGATCGTCGATGAAGATGTTTTCGGGCTTCACCCCCATCGCCAGCGCTTTCTCGCGTGCGGGAGCTAGTTCCTCGCCTTGGCCCAAATCGGCTGTGAAGGTCACGACCTCGCAGCCGTATGTGTCCTGCAGCCATTTCAGAATAATCGACGTATCGAGGCCGCCGGAATAGGCGAGCACCACCTTATGCACCTTGGCCTGGGTCATCTTCTCTCCGCTGCGCGTCATCTGAGTTCCTCCCGCAGGGCGCAACCAGATCTATGTAGGCAATAGTGTTGGCCGCGCTGGCTACACCATCACTTGGTTGCCTAATTCCACAGCACGGCCGGAGGGAATGTGGAAGAAGTCTGTCGCGTTTGTGGCGTTGCGGGCGAGGAAGATGAACAGGTGATCCTGCCAGAGCGGCATGCCGCTCTGTTCGCTCGGTACGATGGTCCGCCGAGACAGGAAGAAGCTCGTTTTCATGATGTCGAACTTGAGACCATGCTTGCGCGCCTCAGTAAGCGCCTTCACCACATTGGGCGTTTCCATAAACCCAAACGTAAGCGTAACCCGTTTCACGTCGGGCATGAAGTC
The DNA here is from genome assembly GCA_964402795.1 of uncultured Terricaulis sp. GTDB lineage: Bacteria > Pseudomonadota > Alphaproteobacteria > Caulobacterales > Aquidulcibacteraceae > Vitreimonas. The sequence goes on from CAYODX010000006.1 coordinate 5,314, forward strand.
TTCGACTTTCACCCGTTCGCTCTCAGGTGCGCGCGGCGTCTGCAGCGTCCGCACCGTCAAAATAATGATCTGCTCGTGCAACACCTGATTGTGTTTCAGATTGTGCATGAGTGCAGCGGGCGCAGTGTCTGGGTCCCCAGTAAGGAAGATGGCGGTGCCGCGCACCCGGTGCGGCGGGTGGTGCGACAGAGTCTCGAAAAGCTTGGACAATTGTTCATCGCGCCTAACCGTATCGGCCAGCAAGCGTGTTCCCCGCACCCAAGTCCACATCACCAGGATGAGCCCGCCCGCCAGCAACAGCGGCACGAACCCACCCTGCCAAACGCGTTGCAGATTGGAGGAAAGGAAGATCAGTTCGACAATCAGGAACGGAGTAATGGTCGCCAGCGCTAGTGCCAGCGGACGATTCCACAGGCGCCAGATCACGATCAGCATCATGCAAGTGCTCATCAACATCTCGCCGGTGATGGAAATGCCGTAAGCGGCCGCGAGGCGGGTAGACGAGCCAAACGCAAGCGTGAGCACCAGGACGCCTGCAAGCAGCAACCAATTCACTTGCGGCATATAGATCTGACCAGCCTGAGTCTCTGACGTGCGGCGAATTTCCATCCGCGGCAATAGTCCGAGCTGGATCGCCTGCTGTGTCAGAGAGAAAGCGCCGGAAATCACAGCTTGGCTGGCAATTACAGTCGCTATAGTGGCCAGGATCACCAACGGCAGGCGCACCATATCCGGCGCCATCTGAAAAAATGAGCTGAAGTTCCACACAAAATGTTCATTGCCGGCGGCGAGCGCGAGGCTGCGCGCTTCCGCGTAGTCGGCATTAATGGAGTCGAGTTGGCCCAGCACGAACGCGCCTTGACCCAGATAGTTGAGCGTCAGCGCAGGCAGGACCAAAGCAATCCAGGCAAAGCGGATCGGGCGGCGGCCGAAATGGCCCATGTCAGCGTAAAGCGCCTCGGCGCCGGTGACCGCCAAGAAAACCGAGCCGAGCACGACAAACGTGAGCAGACCGTGCTCAACGCCGAAGTTCAAAGCATGCAAAGGCGACAAAGCGCCTATGATGGATGGATCGCGCATCACCTGAACGCCGCCGAGCGCGCCCATGGTGAAGAACCAGATGATGGTTATGGGACCGAAGAATCTCGCGACCACGCCGGTGCCGCGCGATTGCACCGCGAACAACGCCACCAGAATGGCGATGCCGATCGGCAGTACGAATGGCGCGATGCCAGCATGGTGTTCTGAGATCACACGGCCATCGGCGATCACCTGCGGCGTCTCTTCAAAGCCCGGGACAGCCTTCAGGCCCTCGACTGCTGACAGCACGGAGATCGCAGGTGTGATCAGAGCATCGCCGTAGAACATCGAAGCTCCGGCGACCCCGATGAGGAACAGCAGAGGCGTGCGCTTGCCCAGTGCGCGTTGTGCGAGAGCCATCAGCGAAAGCGTGCCGCCCTCGCCTTTGTTATCCATCTGCATGACCAAGATGACGTACTTCAACGTCACGACGATCATCAGCGCCCAAAAGATCAGCGAGACGATTCCGAACACCTCGCCGCGATCAGCAGGCGTGCCATCCTGCAGTACGTGCGCGAGCGATTCCTTGAAGGCATAGAGTGGGCTCGTGCCGATGTCGCCGTACACGACACCAATCGAGCCAACCACAAGCGCCCAGAAACTTCCGTGCCGAGTCGCGCCAGTATGCGCCCCATCGCCGTTTTTCGTCTGGGGCGCTTCGGCGGAGGCCTGCGCCATGCGTAATCCCCTTCGGGCGGACGGAAGACGGCCCGGTTCCGGGGCGCGCGTTTACGCCTCTTTACCTAGCCACGCAAATGCATGCGCCTGGCGGCCTTATCTTCGGGTTAGCATCGGCGCCCTAACGGCAACCGCACCCGCCATGGCCGCCGTGGCTTCCGTGTCCCCAGCCCCCGCCGCGCGCGCTTGCCCGCGCCGTAGCGTAGGCGAAAGCCGAAGCGCTCGCCGAACCGCCGCGGATAATAACGGTTGTGCTCGAGTAGGCTCCGGTTCCGATGTCAACGCCCACCCCACCCGTTGAAGTGGCGAAAAACGAACCGGGAAGCGTCACTGTCTCCGGACCTTCCTCAATCACCGGCGCAAAGGGGTGGACCGGAAGCGGCGCAGGCGCTCGGGGAGCTGGACGCGGCCGGGGCCGTGGGCGATGCGGGCGTTCGATGCCGTCCGCAAAAGCAACACTCGGCGCAATCAACACAGGCGTGGCCGCCAGGGCGAGTGCGGCAAGTATCGCAAACACGCGCATGTTCTCTCTCCGGCTCAAACCCTAGCATCGCGCGACGGCGCTGAGTGGAGAAGGCGCTTCGCCAGCTGCGCGCGAAGTTCGCCCTTCGGAAGGGGTGTTAATCAGAAATCGACGGCGATGCCGCCGCGTTCCCAATCTCCATATCGCGTCGGCTCCGGTCCGGCCGGACCGCCGAACTCTCGCTCGGGTTTTTCGGCTGCAACAGCACGCCGGCGCGCCTCCGCCTCCGCCAACGCTCGTTCAGCCTCCGACGTCAGCTTTCGTTCCGGTGTATCGGACATATTGAACCTCGCTCCCGGGCTCTCGATATCACACTGCACGGATGTGAGGAGAGCAATGAACCACCTCAAGACCTACGTTCTGTTGGCGGCAATGACGGCGCTTTTCGGCGCAATCGGGTACATGATCGGGGGCGCAGGCGGCATGCTTGTCGCGCTCGGCGTCGCGGCGGCAATGAACTTGTTCGCCTACTGGAACGCTGACAAAATGGTGCTTCGGCACTTCCGCGCGCAGGAGGTGGAGCCTGATCATCCTGATCACCGCATCCGCGCGTACATCGAGGATACGCTTATGCTGGCGCAGCGCGCGGGCCTGCCAGCGCCGAAAATCTACATCATAGACAATCCCCAGCCGAACGCGTTCGCCACCGGGCGTGATCCCAACAATGCAGCAGTCGCGGCAACCACCGGACTCATCGGTCTTCTTTCTCGTGACGAAATCCGAGGCGTCATGGCGCATGAACTGGCGCACGTTAGGAGCCGTGACACGCTGACGATGACCGTAACCGCCACCATCGCCGGCGCCATCGGCGTGCTCGCGAACTTCGCGTTTTTGTTCGGCGGGAACCGAAACCCTGTCGGCGGTCTGCTGATCATGATCCTCGCGCCGATAGCCGCTTCGCTAGTGCAGATGGCGATCAGCCGCGCCCGTGAATACGAAGCCGATCGTATCGGCGCTGAAATAGGCGGAGAGCCGGAGGCGCTCGCCCGCGCGCTGCAAAAGATCGAGAGTTTTGCTCGTCAGCGAGTGAACATCGACGCCGGGCGCAATCCGGCGATGGCGCACCTCTTCATCATCAATCCGCTGGCGGGTCGTGGCGCCGACAATCTCTTCTCCACACACCCGGCGACACATAACCGAATTGCTCAGTTGATGAAGCTCGCCACCGGCGCGGCAGCACCGGCGATTTCTGAAGGGCAAGCAGGCCCTTGGGGCGCGCGGCCCAAGCGTGGCCCCTGGGGCTGAGATTGGGATGAGGCGCAGGGTTTACCGCAGAGACCTGTGCATTAAATCGCCTTTCGGGCGCGGGGGTGGTTGCCCGCGCCTATGGTTGATGAAGCGTTAACCGGGGTCGCGCGAGCTTTGCCGAAGCTCGCGATGCGCCTCTTACCTCTCCTCCCCGCCGCCTTCGTGGCGACGATTGGTTTTGCCGCCGATTCCCCCGCCGCGCACGCTGACTCGCCAGTGGTGCTTGAAGGCGCGGACGAGGACATGCGCGAGGCGATCTTGGAGCTGCTTCCGGATCGCAATCGGCCGACAACACTGTTCGAAGCCGAACGCGTGGCCGAGGAGGCCGCAGCGCGTGCGCTGCTATGGCTGCGTTCTGAAGGCTATTACGCCGCGACGGTCACCCCAGAGGCGCACGAAGAGCCGCCCTCCTCAAGTCTTTCCATCGCGCCGGGGCCGCGCTTTTCCTTCACCGCGCCGGCGCTCGAATATGTTGGCGGCGCGCCAAGCGCGGCGGCAGACGCGGTCGTACGGGCGGCACTTCGAGGCGTGCAGGAAGGCGCTCCGGGCCGAGCGCAAGATGTCATTGTCTCGGAAGGTGAAGCCCTCGTGGCCTTGCAGGAAGCAGGGTACGCGGATGCAAGCATCGGCGAGCGGCGCGTCGTGGTCGACCACGCCGCAATGACGGTGGCGCCCACGTTCCGCTTTCAGCCGGGCGCGCTTGCGAGGCTCGGCGCTGTGCGCGCCGAGCCCGGTGATCTCTTCCGCGAAGACTTCATCGAGCGGCTGCAAAACTGGGAAGACGGGGCGGTCTACACGCCGGAAGCGCTGGCGCGGCTGCGGCGCGACATGAGTTCGACCGGCGCGGTTTCGAGCATCTCCACCGAACTCGCCCCTCCCGATGACAATGGGGTTCGGGACGTCGTGATGCGCGTCGAACCTGCGCGGCGCAACGCCTATGAAGCAGGTGTTAGCTACTCCACGACTGAAGGGCTCGGAGTGGTCGGCGAGTGGACGCGGCGCAATTACACGCGCCGCGCAGACTCGCTCACTCTAAGTGCGACGCTCGCCGAAATGCAGCAGGACTTAACCGGAGAATGGCTGCGCCCACACGCGGCAGGCCTTGGACGGTCGCTCACCCTCGGAACCAGGCTCGCGCGGGAGGCGCTCACCGGCTACACGCGTCAGGGCGTTGCCCTTTATGCGTCCGTGGACTCCTCGACGAGACTCGAGTTCGGGACGAGCTATGGCGTTCGCCTTTCCTACGATCAGTACGATGATCTTGCTGGCGGCGTGCGCAATGCGGCAGTGCTTTCGGGCTTCGGCGCCGTGCGCAGAAACACCACCGCTCTGGAGCACCGACTCGATCCGCGTGACGGGTCGCTTGTCGAACTCCGATTGGAGCCCTCCGTTTCGAGCGGCGACGAGACGCTCGCCTTCGCCCGCGCGATCGCCGATGGGCGTATTTATCGCTCGTTTGGACGTGAGGACAACCTGACCCTCGCCGCACGCATCCGCGCAGGTTGGCTCGAAGCGGTCTCCGGCAGCGCCGAAGACGTGCCGCCCGATCGCCGCTTCTACGCAGGCGGCGGCGGCTCAGTGCGAGGCTATGAGTACAATTCGATCTATCCGCGCGAACGCGACGTTCTGGGTCTCACGCCTGGCGGACAGGGTCTGCTCGAAGGCTCCCTCGAAGCGCGGTGGCGCTTCAGCGATCGCTGGGGACTTGCGGCCTTTGTTGATGGCGGCAACGCGTTCGACAATTGGGGCGACGCCGCCGACCTCAGTTACGGCGCCGGGATTGGAATCCGTTATAACCTCGGCTTCGCACCGCTGCGCGCTGACATTGCTGTGCCCCTCGACAACGAGCGCTCAGAGGAAGATTACGCCCTTTATATCAGCCTCGGGCAGGCGTTCTAATGGACAGGCCGGCCGAGTCTGCGCCCGCGCCTCAGACTAGGGCGAGGCAGCGCCGCCGCTGGTGGGCCTTCGCCGCCGGGGGCGTTCTCGTCGCTACTGGCGCAGTGGTCGCGCTGGGGCCTGGCGCGCCTTGGGTTGTCGATCAATTCGCTGACGGGCAACGTGTATGGCGGCTCGGGCGACTGCAACTCGACGGCGTCTCTGGTAATTGGCTTGGACATCTGCGCGCGGAGCGGCTGACCATCGCCGACGACGAGGGCGTTTGGCTCGTCGCAGAAAACGTCCTGCTCGACTGGCGCCCGCAGGACATCGCGTTCGGCGCCATTCGCCTCGATTCAGTGCAGGCTCGCTCGGTCTCGGTGCTGCGCAAGCCGGCGTTGCTGGAGCAGCGTCCATCGGCCAATGCCAAGCTCGACTTGCTTATTGGGGAGTTGCAGCTCGGCGCTATTAGTCTCGACGAGTCGGTTTTCGGCGAAGCCGCGACGTTCACGCTGACTGGCGCGCTGGACTGGCGCGATCAATCAATACAAGCGCTCGAAGTGGCGCTGCGCCGCATCGACTCTGACGCTGACCGCCTGATCGCAGTGTATCATCCGGGCGCCGACTACACGCTGAACATTGACGCGTTGAGCGCGCCCGGCGGCGTCCTGGCGCGAGCGCTGGGCGTGCCGGAGCAAGGTTTGCGCGCGACCGCCGAAGGCGACGGCGACTTGCGGAACGGGCAGGCGCGATACGAGGGCAGCGTGGGCGAAGCTTCGCTGCTGCACGGAACCCTACGTTGGACGCCGACGCGTTGGGCCGCAGAAGCGAACGGGCGTCTCGATCTCCTGCCGGTAACGTCTGCGCTTGCGCGTCGAATCGGCGCCCATGTGGTGCTTTCTGGATCTGGTGAACGCATCGGCGCTTTTACTGCGCACGCCCAAACGCCGTTTCTGACTGCGACTCTCTCTGGTTCGATCAACGAAGCGCATGAACTGGATGGGTCAGCGCGACTGGTCGCAACCACGCACCGACTGTCCGACATTGCGCGCGAGTCGCCGATTGAGCTGGGGCCAGCGCGGTTGGAAGGCCAGGTGCGCAGTGCGCGCGGCACGATCGCGCTGCTGGGCACGCTCGACGCGCAAGCGATCGAAGCTTTCGGCCAGCGAACACGCCTCGCTGGGCCCGTGCGGACGGCGCTCACACCGGACTCTTTCACGCTGGAGGGGGATCTGCGCGCGCCGCAGCGCACTGACCCGCTCTTCGCGGAAGCGCGTTTGCGTGCGGACATGGAGTACGACCGCAATCGCCGCCGTTTCGAGTTGAAACGCGCCGAGCTCACCAGCGATGCGCTCACACTCGATGCACAGGGCTGGGTCGCAGGCCACGACGGGATGTTCTCGGGAGAGTGGCGCGTCCGCCAACTCACTGCGCTGACGCCTGATTTGCATGGCAGCGCGACGGGCGCTTGGCGCGCGTTTCGTGAAGGCGCAGGAGCGGCGCGCGTATGGACCACCACCGTCGCGGGCGCCGGGGCGGACATCCGCGGCGGCCCTGCGATTGTGCCGCAACTGCTCGGACAGAGCCCCCGGCTCGATGGCCGCTTCGTCAATGAGAATGGCGGCATCACTGTTTCGCATTTTCGGCTGGACGGCGCACAGTTGCGCGCCGGCGCCGCCGGACGAATCGTACACGGCGAGGCCGACCTCTCGATCGAAGCAAGCGCACAAGGACCGCTGACCCTTGGCGCTGCACGTGTCGAAGGCGCTATGGACGTAACCGGCCGTCTCTCTGGCCGGCTTTCCAGGCCGACGCTTACTGCGCACGCGGCGCTCTCCAGCTTCGGCGCGGCAGGCGCGGTCGTTTCAAACCCGCTGCTTGACTTTACGCTGGGACCTAGCGGCGACGCGTATTCTGGCCACGTGAAACTAAGGGGTGCAGTCGCCGGCCAGCCGCTGCGCGCCTCATCCGAGGTGTCCATCCATGACGGCCTGCTGGCGCTTAATGGGATCGAAGCGCAGCTGGCGGCTTTGCAGGGACGCGGCTCGGCCACAGTTGCATCGAGCGGCTTCAGCACTGCCCTCGACGTTACAGGCGCGCTCGACGGCCTCGCCCCTGGTTTGAGCGGCCGTATCAACGGCAGTGTCACGCTAACGCCAGAGACGCTGGCGCTCGCCGCCTATGTTAGCGATGCACGCGCCGGGCCCCTGCGAATCCGAGCAGGGACTGTGCGCGCATCGGGTCCGCTGCAGAACGTTGCGACCGCGTTCGAACTACGAGGGCGACTGGGTCAGGCGCCACTCGCGTTCACCGGCGAAGGCGCGATGGCGATCAGCGACGGCGCAACGAGACTACGCCTCGATGGGCGCGGCTCGCTGGCCGAGACAGATGTGTTCACGCGCGCGCCAATCACGGCAAGCTTCGGCGCAAACCAGATCGAAGCATCACTCGATGTTGGACTCGGACAGGGAGTCATGCAAGCGCAATGGCGCGAGCGCAGGCGCGCGTTGGCCGGCAGCGTGCAAGTACAGAATGCCCCAATGGGGCCGCTTGCGGCCATCTGGGGCGAACGTGCGGAGGGCGTTGCCAGCGGAACCGTGTCGCTCGCGAACGAGGGCGGCGGCCTGAGCGGCGATGCCGACCTCCAACTCGCGAACGCACGCCTGGCGGGCCGACAACGCGGTAGGCTCAACATGCACGTGGTCGCGAGTCTCGAGCCCTCGCGCCTCAGCGGCAGCGTCGATGCGACTTCGACCGACGGACTGGTTGCGCACTTCGAAGCCGATGCCCCTGTTGTCACCGACGCCGACCCGATCCGCATCGCACTGGCGCCGGAGCGGCGCGGCCGCGCACGCTGGTCGGTGCAAGGCCCGGCAGCCAGCCTCTTCGCTGCCGCACGGTTGCCCGACCAATCGCTGGAAGGCGAGCTTGATGGCCAGGGCGAGTTGCAATTCGGCGCTGGCTATCTTTCAGGCGACGGCCACGTCGAACTCACCGATGGCCGGTTCGAGGATAAGGTATCCGGCATCGTTCTCACCGATCTCGATGCGCGCATCGGCGTCGGCAACAACGGCATCACCGTCGAAAACTTCACAGCATCCGGGCCGACGGGCGGACGGCTGATCGCGACCGGGGGCAGCGCCAACCAGCGCAATGGTCGCATCGAGATCAGCCTCGAAGACATGCTGGTCGCCAATCGCCCCGACGTTCGCGCCCGCGCAAACGGGCGACTAGCCTTGGCGTGGGAGGGACTGCGCGCCAATGTGACCGGAAACCTCAATATCATTGAAGCCAATCTCGATATTGCTTCGAATCCTCGCGCTGGCATTCCTGTGATGGAGGTGATTGAAATCAACCGCCCAGGCTTCGACGACGAACCGGAGACTTCGCCCGCTCCTCAACGTGGGCTCGGTCGAGGCCTCGGCGCTGACCTTGACGTTCGCATTCTCGCCCCCTCACGGGTGTATACGCGGGGGCGCGGCGTCGATGCAGAATGGGCCCTCAACCTGCATTTGCTCGGTACGGCGCGCGAGCCCCGTTTGTATGGGCAAGCAAGGGCGATCCGGGGGACCATCTCGCTTTCGGGGGCCCCGTTCGAAATCGACGACAATGCGCGTATCGTGTTCGATGGCGACCCGCTCGACGCACGCATCGAACTCACCGCCACCCGGTCTACGGCCGACCTCACCGCTTACATGCACTTGACCGGCACAGCGCGCGATCCGGAAATCTCGTTTACGAGTGATCCTGGCCTGCCCGAGGACGAGATCTTGCCCCAGATCCTGTTCGGCCGTTCCGTAGAGGACCTCACTGGCTTCGAAGCCGCACAGCTCGCGGCAAGCCTTGCCGCACTCTCCGGAAACGCCTCACTTGATATTCTCGGAGCGGCGCGTTCGGCGGCTGGTCTCGACAGCTTCGCCGTGCGCCAGGACGAGAATGGCGGCTTCCTGGTGGCGGGGGGCGTCTATCTCACGCGTGATGTTTATGTCGAAGTCGCCCGCACTGGTCTGGGTCAAGCGCAGACGCGTGTTGAGTACACGATCCGGCCGCGTCTTGTGCTGATCACCAGCTTCCTCGGAAATGGGGACCAGCGCGTCTCGCTGCGATGGCGACGTGAAAGCGATTGAGAAATAGATGGTTGGACAGTAGGCAATAGGCAGTAGGCGCTGCACTCACCTACTTGCCATTTGCCGATTGCCTGCCGCCTCACCCATGAAGTTCCTTGATCAAGCCAAGATCTATCTTCGCTCCGGCAATGGCGGGGCGGGCGCTGTGTCATTCCGACGCGAGAAATTCATCCCGTTCGGCGGTCCTGATGGAGGGGACGGCGGCAAGGGCGGCGATGTCTGGATTGAAGCCGCCGACGGCCTCAATACCTTGATCGACTACCGCTACCAACAGCACTTCAAGGCGCAGACCGGCGGCCACGGGATGGGGCAGAACCGCCACGGCGCCGATGGCGATAGCATCGTTCTGAAAGTGCCCACCGGAACGCAAGTGCTCGAGGAAGACAAGGAAACCGTCCTCGCTGACCTCGACAAGGCAGGCATGCGCATCCTGCTCGCACGCGGCGGCAACGGCGGCTTTGGCAACGCCCACTTCAAATCGAGCGTGAATCAGGCGCCGCGTCACGCAAATCCAGGGCAAGAAGGCGAAGAGCGCACGGTTTGGCTTCGGCTCAAACTGATCGCCGATGCGGGACTTATCGGCTTGCCTAACGCAGGCAAGTCGACATTTCTGCGCGCGGTCTCCAGTGCAACGCCAAAGGTCGCTGACTACCCATTCACTACGTTGCACCCGCATCTCGGCGTCGTCACGATCGGCCAAGGCGAGCGCTTCGTGATGGCGGATTTGCCAGGCTTGATCGAAGGGGCGGCGGATGGCGCGGGACTCGGCACGCGATTCCTTGGCCATGCAGAACGGTGCGTAGCGCTGGTGCATCTGGTCGACATCACGCAGGACAGCCCGCTTAACGCCTATAATACAGTCCGCGACGAACTCGAGGCCTATGGCGAAGGCCTGGACCAGAAACCGGAAATCGTCGCCCTCAACAAGGCAGACGCGCTCTCCTCGGACGAAGCAGAAGCGAAGCGGGCCAAGTTCGCGGCTGAGATCCGCAAAGAGGTGCGTCTTGTCTCCGGCGTTTCAGGCGCTGGAGTGCGGCAACTGGTCAACGAAATCGCTGCGATGTTGCGCGAGCGGCGCGCCCTGGAAGCAGACGACGGAGAAGACGAGCAGGAAGACTGGGCGCCATAGTATCAAGGCGCCGCTGCCTCTTCAGAGCGAAGCTTGCGCTCGCGTTCTGGCGTCGACGCTGTCACGCGCGTCGAGGCCGAGCAGATCAGTCACGCGCCGCATCAGCGCCTCCTCGTGCGCCTCGCGCGTCTCGTCAGCCAATACCACGCTCCACATCGCTTCCAGCACGGACGTGCGCTCCTCGTACGGCACGCTCTGCTTCACCAAAGAAGTGAAGCGATAAAGGTCTGTCGAAGCGGCCTCCGCTTTTTCGCCCTGTTCCCGCAGCGCCGCCGCTGCGGCGGGATCCAAGCCGTAGCGGCGCGCAAGCGCGCGCTCTATCTGGGTGCGTTCGGCGTCTTCATAGTTGTGGTCGGCGTGCGCTGCGATCACCAACAGAGCCGCCACCGCGACTCGGCCCTCATCGCGCGTCAACGGCTCATCCCCGCCGCGGGAAAGCTTCTTCAGGAGAGTTGCAAGCATCACCACCACCTATGACGCATCGTTAGCACGAACAAGCCAGCTATCACCTTGCGCGCTATCGCATTAGTCTCAAGAAATGATATCTCCGCTGACAAGCGCCAAGCGCGTCGTCGTCAAGATCGGCTCTGCGCTGCTTGTCGACGCTTCAAGCGGCGAGCCGGCGCGGGCTTGGCTCGCATCGGTCGCCGATGATGTCGCGGCCGCACGCGCAGCCGGGCAAAAGACGCTAATCGTCTCCTCGGGGGCCATTGCACTTGGGCGTCGTGTGCTCGGGCTCCCGCGAAGCGGTAGGCTGGAGGAAAAACAGGCCGCAGCCGCTGCAGGTCAAGCGCGCCTTATGGCCGCGTTCGAAGAAGCGTTTGCACGCCACCGCATTCCAGTCGCCCAAGCCCTCCTGACCCCAGATGACACCGAACGCCGCCGCCGCTGGCTAAACGCCCGCGCCACGCTCGAGACGCTGATAAGTCTCGGGGCAGTGCCAATAATCAACGAGAACGACACTGTCGCGACAGCGGAAATACGATACGGTGATAACGATCGCCTCGCCGCCCGCGCGGCGCAGATGATATCGGCCGACACGCTTGTGTTGTTGTCAGATGTTGATGGCCTTTACGAACGCGATCCCCGCGCTGATCCGGCCGCAGAGTTCATCCATGAGGTGCGCGAGATTACGGCAGCGGTCGAAGCCATGGCCGGCGGCGCCAATGCGCAAACGGCAGTGGGCTCCGGGGGTATGCGCACCAAGATAGAAGCAGCGAAAATCGCCACCCGCGCGGGCTGCGCGGTCGCCATCACTAGAGGTGCAGAGCTGCACCCATTGCAGCGCCTGCGCGATGGCGCCCGCGCCACGTGGTTTGTGCCCGCCGCCACACCGCAAGCAGCTTACAAGGCCTGGATCGGCGGCAATTTGGCGCCGCAAGGGGCCCTTGTAATCGATGCGGGGGCGGCAGCCGCCCTCCGCGCGGGCAAGAGTTTGTTGCCCGCAGGGGTGACGGACGTTCAGGGTTCATTCGAGAAAGGCGATGCTGTGCGAATTGTGGACGCTACGGGCGCTGAGCTGGCGCGCGGACTAGCCCGCTACGATGCCGCCGACGCGCACCGCATCAAGGGCATGCGCTCGGACGCGATCGAGGCGGCGCTTGGCTTCGCCTCTGGCGCAGCGTTGGTGCATGCTGACGATCTCGTACTGAGCTGAGTCAGTGGCGGAACAACACGAGCTCGCCTTATAGTCTGGCGTTGTGACCACGCTGCGCGATAATCTGAACGAGTTGGGCCGCAGAGCGCGGGCCGCGGCGCGCGCGATCGGCGCCGCCAGCGGCGAGGCGCGCAGTGCGGCGCTCGAAGCCATGGCCGATGGACTGCGTGAGGCGGCCCCCACGATCCTTGCCGCGAATGCCGAAGACCTTCGCGAAGCGCGTCTAAAACACCTCCCGGAGAGCTTCATCGACCGGCTTGCGTTTGATGCGGGGCGCCTCGATGCGATGGCCGCAGGCGTTCTGGCGATCTCGTTGCTGCCGGATCAGATCGGCGAGACAATCGCAGAGTGGACGCGACCCACCGGCCTCCGTATCGCGCGAGTCCGCACGCCCATCGGCGTCATTGGCATGATCTTCGAAAGCCGACCGAACGTGGCCGCCGACGCCGCTGCGCTCGCGCTACGTGCAGGCAACGCCATTATCCTGCGCGGCGGCAGCGATAGCGCGCGCACTGTGGCTGCAATAGGCGAGGCTTTGCAATGCGCGCTCGCTGACGCAGGGCTGCCAGAAGACACTGTGCAGATTGTTTCCAGCACGTCGCGCGAGGCGGTCGGCATGATGCTGGAGGGGCTCGGCGGCGCGATCGACGTGATCGTGCCGCGCGGCGGCAGATCGCTCGTCGATCGCGTGCGGCGCGACGCGCGCGTGCCGGTGTTTGCGCATTTGGAGGGCGTCAATCACACCTACGTCCATGTGGCGGCTGACGTTGAGAAAGCCATCGATATTGTCGTCAACGCGAAGATGCGACGTGTCTCCGTCTGCGGCGCGACCGAGAAGCTGCTGATCGATCGCGAAGCATTGGAGTTGATGCTGCCGCCGATCGCACGGGCGCTGGAAGAGCGTGGCTGTGAATTGAGGGGCGAGCCGGAAGCACAGCGCGTGTGGCCCATGAGGCCTGCAACAAGCGAGGATTGGAGCATGGAGTATCTTGCGCCAATCCTCGCCATCCGGGTCGTCGGGGACCTCGAAGAGGCGATGGCGCTGATCGACCGCTATGGCTCGCACCATACAGACGCGATCATCACGGAGGATCAAGCGGCGGCGGACAGATTTCTGAGCGGAGTGGACAGCGCCATCGTTCTGCACAATGCATCGACGCAGTTTGCTGACGGCGGTGAGTTTGGCTTCGGGGGCGAGATTGGCATCGCGACAGGCCGCTTGCATGCGCGGGGACCTGTGGGCGCCGAACAGCTGACGACATTCAAATACGTAGTGCGCGGCACAGGGCAGATTCGGCCATGAAGCGTGGTCTGCCGCGCGCATATCCGGGCATGCGCATCGGCTTATTCGGCGGCAGCTTCGATCCCGCGCACGAAGGGCACGCGCACGTCGCGGAGACGGCGCTGAAGCGGCTGGCTCTCGACCGTGTCTGGTGGATGGTGTCGCCGCAAAACCCGCTGAAGCCAAAGTCCAGCGCGTTTGCCACGCGCCTCGCCTCGGCGCGCAGGTATGCGCGCGGCAGGCGCATGGTGGTCACTGATCTCGAACAGCGACTCGGCTGCGCCTTCACCTACCAGACGCTGCGCGCGCTGAAACACTTATACCCCGACGTTGAATTCGTGCTCGTCATGGGCGCGGACAACCTGAAAAACTTCCGCAAATGGCGAAACTGGCGTGAAGTGGCGGCGTCAGCGCCTGTCGCCGTGATCGCCAGACCGGGCGCGGGCGCGCGTGAGCGCCTTGCGGCGCCACGTAATTGGACCCACCTCAGCGTGCGTCTCAACCCTCACTCCTCGACAGAGTTGCGCAGCCGTAAGCGTGGGCCGGTGGCGAAACCCGGAGCGAAGTGATAGCGTTGGTTCTTCAGAGGTCGCAGAAGGAACCTTGCACCTGTCGCCAGAGATCAAACGCGTCCCGGCCGCGAATGACGCCGGATTAGCCGCGCGTGACCCTGCCCGTCCCGCTCCAGGCATTGATGTCGAAGCTGCGGCCCGTGTCGTGCTGACGTCGCTTGAGGATGATAAGGCCGAGGATATCCTCGCCATCGACATCCGCGGAAAATCGTCGTTTGCAGACATGCTGGTTGTCGCGTCTGGACGCTCGGCCCGACACGTGGGCGCGCTCGCCGACCACGTACTGCGCAAACTCAAAGACGCAGGGGTAAAGGACGTCCGCGTTGAGGGTTTACCGCAAGCGGATTGGGTCCTGGTCGACGCCGGCGACGTTGTTGTTCATCTGTTCCGGCCGGAAGTGCGCGCCTTCTACAATATCGAGAAAATCTGGACGGCGACTCCCGGTCCTGGCGCTGCCCTGCCGAGCTGACGCTTGCGCATTGTAATTGCGACGGTGGGTCGGCTCCGAGATGGGCCGGAGGCAGCGCTCGCAGCCGACTATGTCGCCCGCGCCGCCGCGGGCGGACGCTCGCTCGGCTTTCGTGCGGTGGATCTCATTGAGGTCGAGGGTAAAACCCCCGGGGATCAGCGCGCAGAGGCGTCCGCGCTATTGCGCTCGACGCCGGAACAAGCGCGCAAAATCTTGCTGGACGAAAGAGGCGCCGAGTGGAGCTCTCGGCAACTGGCAGAGAAACTGGCCCGTTGGCGCGACGATGGGCTCGCGTGCGCCGTTTTTTGGATCGGCGGCGCGGACGGAGCTTCGCAAAGTCTTAAGGATCAGGCCGACGAAAAGCTCGCGTTCGGCCGCCAAACCTGGCCGCACCGCTTAGTTAGAGTGATGATTGCAGAGCAAATTTACCGGGCTGTGACCATTTTGAGCGGTAATCCATACCATCGGGACTGAAGATCCCGCGCAAAGTGGTGGTGGATTATGGCACGAGGCGCAAAACGCGCCCGCGCTTTGGCTGTGTGCGCGGCCGGCGCGCTTGCGGTGTCCTTGGGGATGCTGGCGCCCGCCGGCGCCCAAACCGGCGCGCGCACGGCAGCTCAAGCCGAACGGGAGCGCCGCGCCGAAGCGTCGCGAGCCGAACTGCTCAATCGTCAGGCTGAGGAAGCGCGCAATGAAATCCACGCGCTCGACCGTCGTATGGTTGAAGCTGGGCGCCGCCGCGCCGAAGCTGAAGCGGCAGCGGCGGCGGCAGAGCAACGGCTTGGCTTTATCCAGAGGCAGATCGCCGACAGCTCGGCAGAGCGCACTCAACTCCGACTGGCGCTGGATGCCGCTTTGATCACAGCGGCATTTGCGGGACGCCGGCTCGAACCGAGCGCCGTACGCGCCGGCATTTTTGCTCGAGGTGCTGCAACCGGCTTCGCGTCGCAGGAAAGCATCAGCGCGAGCGCGCTGGCCGCCGCCCAGGAACGGGAGCAGGTGGTTCGCGAAGAACAACGGATTATCGCGGAGGCACACGCTGCAATCGACGCTGAACGAGCGGAATTAGTGACGCTCACCGCGCGCCGGCGGGCTGCCCAGGCGCAGCTTGCCAATGACGCCGCAGCGGCTTCTCGGCGGGCGCGGGCGCTCGCCACTGAAGCCCGCAACCTGCGTGAGCTGACGCAACGAGCCTCCGCCGCGAGTCGATCGCGAGACCGAACGGCGCCTAGAGGCAACGGGTCGAGCGTTCCAGTGTCCTGGCGCGCACCTGTGCGCGGCAGCATCATTCGCGCGTTCGGCGCGCGCGATGGCGAGGGACTCGCCTCCCAAGGCGTCCTGTTAAGGACGCCGTCGGGCGTTCAGGTCATAGCGCCCGCAAGCGCGGAGATCACCTTCGCAGGTGTGTTCAGAAGCTACGGGCGAGTCTTGATCCTTGATATCGACGAGGGTTACGCTCTCGTTCTGACGGGGCTCGAAAACACCCTCGTCAGCGTGGGCGATCGGGTGCGCGCCGGTCAACCTGTCGGTGAAATGACAGAGTCGGACACGGCGGCGCCGGAATTGTATGTTGAGGTCCGCCACAACGGACGGCCAGTCGATCCAGGGCGATGGCTCAGCGCACAGACAGCGGGCGCGGAGCAGGGCGCGGGGGCTGGTTCCGGCCGTTGAGGACGGGCCATATCGGGCGGCTTCCGCCTGGGGAGTTTGAAATGCGGGTAGCTTGGATTGCGGCGCCTCTAGCCGGCTTGGCTGCGTGTGTCGGCGCATTGGCGTGGTCCGCTCCCGAACAAGGCAGCCGGGGCGACGTGTATCGTCAGCTCGAACTCTTCGCGGACGTGCTCGCACGCGTGGAACAGGATTATGTCACGCCGATCGACAACGAAGCGGCGATCGAGGCGGCCATCAATGGCATGCTCTCGTCGCTGGACCCGCACTCCTCCTACATGAACGCGAGCGAATACCGCGACATGCAGACACAGACGCGAGGCGAGTATGGCGGCCTGGGCATCGAAGTCACGAGCGAGGACGGGGTCGTGCGGGTGGTCTCGCCTATAGACGGCACGCCGGCGGCTCGGGCTGGAATCCAGGCTGGCGATTACCTGACCGCGATCAACGGCGAAAGCATCGTGGGTTTGTCCCTGAATGATGCCGTGCGCCGCATGCGGGGAGAAGCCGGCAGCGACATCACCGTTACAGTGGCGCGCGAGGGAACCGACCCGTTCGATGTGACGCTCACTCGAGAAATCATTAACGTGCGGGCTGTCACCGCGCGCGTCGAAGGCGGCGATATCGGTATCATCCGCATTTCCACCTTCAACGAGCGCACCGGCGCAATGCTGCAAGATGCTATCCGCGCCGTCAAACGCGACACCGGCGGACGCCTGCGCGGCGTTGTTGTTGACCTGCGCAACAATCCGGGCGGTTTGCTCGATCAGGCGATCGCTGTTTCTGACGCATTTCTCGATGGTGGCGAAGTGGTCTCCACGCGCGGCCGCCAGCCCGAAGACGTGCAGCGCTACAACGCAAGGCGCGGCGACGATCTCGCCGGCGTGCCGGTCGTGGTGTTAATCAATGGAGCATCGGCGTCGGCCGCTGAAATCGTTGCGGGTGCGCTCCAGGATCGCAACCGCGCATTAATCGTCGGCACAGACTCGTTCGGCAAGGGCTCTGTGCAAACAGTTATTCCGCTACAAGGCGGGCGCGACGGCGCGCTGCGCCTCACCACCGCACGCTATTACACGCCGGCTGGCCGCTCCATCCAAGGCGCCGGCATTACGCCGGACATGGAAGTCGCAAACCGCCGGGTTGATCCAGCCGTGTTGCGCCGCATTCAAATCACGGAGGCCGACCTCCCGAACGCTTTGGACAATGATTCGGGCGCGCAACGCCGCGCGGTGCATGCTCCAGAAGATCAACCGCCCGAAAACTGGGATGGCGAGGATTATCAACTCACGCGCGCACTGGAGTTCCTACGCCAAGGCACCGTCGCAGAACGTCTTCGCCAGCGCGCTGCCAGCGTAGATCACGCTTCCAACGGGCGTTAATCCGGCAGGGCCATAGTGACGGGTTAAGCGAATTCATTGATGGTCCGCGCTCATGATTCGCACCCGAGCGCGACCATCTCCGCAGCCACGCGGACCAGGCGCGGCGTCAAGGCTTACTGCCCGCGCTGGCCTGCAGATCAACCATAAGCTTGCGGCATTCGGAGCCGCCGCGCTGCTTGCCGCCGGTGCGTTCACGGCGATTCAGCTGTTCGGAGACCCGAGCGCCGCTGGCCCTCGTCGCGTTGTCGAGCTTGCGCCGACCGATGCAGCAGCAGACGCGCCGACGATCGCGTTTAGCGACGCCTCCGACGCCATGAGCGGCATGGCGCAATATGACTTAAGCGAATTGCCGCAAGCGGATGGCGCGCAAGTGGGCGAGATCGACAGCAGCGGCGAACTGCGGGTGGCCGTGGTGGACTCGCCTGAGCCAAGTCCGCGCCGCAATGTCTCGCCGCTGCCGCGCGCGCCGCTCGCTGGCCTGACGGAACCTGGCCCAGCGGGCCCCTTGCCTATCATCGGCGCAAACGGGCGAACCTCGCTGCAAGCTTATGCGAGGCCGTTCACGCCGCAGCAGGGGAAACCGATAATCGCAATTGTCATAGGCGGACTTGGCTTCAATGCGCGCGCGACGACACAAGCCATTGAGGAATTGCCTCCGGAGGTGACCCTCTCATTCGTACCGTACGCCCAGGACCTGCAAAGCTGGATCGATCGCGCGCGCGCCGCTGGCCATGAGGTATTGCTCGAACTGCCAATGGAGCCATTCGACCCAGACGCGGACGATACTGGCCCGCAAACGCTGCTCGCGTCCGCTAATGCGCAGCAGAATGTGACGCGGCTCGAACACTTGCTCTCGCGCGGGGTAGGCTATTTCGGCGTCACAAATTACCAAGGCGCGCGGTTTGCGACGTCCGCTCAGGCTTCGCAGCCGGTGGTGCAGGCGTTGCGCCGACGCGGCCTCGGTTTCATTTCGTCCGGCATTGGCCAGCGCACTGCACTCAGCGTCGAAGCGCAGCGTGCAGGCTTGCCGACCACAGCAGCTGACCGCATCATAGACGCCCGGCGCGAAGCTGACGCCATCGACGATCAGTTGCTCAATCTGGAAGCGCTGGCGCTGCAAAATCAGAGCGCGATCGGCGCGGGTTTTGCCTATCCTGTGACCATGGAACAGGTCGGCCGCTGGACCCGGGATGTCACTACCCGAGGCTATCAATTGGCGCCCGCGTCGGCCGTGCTGAACGCACGCGCCGCGCGCCGATGAGCCTGGCGCCCGATCCCAAATTGTACAGGCCGAATGTCGGGCTCGCGCTGTTTCACCGTGAGGGTCTAGTTTTTCTCGGCAAGCGAGCCGGCGCCGACGGGCCGTATCAGTGGCAGATGCCACAAGGCGGAGTGGATCGCGGTGAGGCCCCCATAGATGCCGCCTATCGCGAACTCGAAGAGGAAATCGGGGTGCGTCCGGAGCAGGCGGATTTGCTCGAGGAAACCAAAGACTGGCTTTATTACGACTTCCCCACCAACGTACGCACGAACATGAAGCCACGCGGCCGATTTCGAGGCCAGCGACAGAAATGGTATGCATTCCGATTCAAAGGCCGTGACGCGGATATTCGATTGGACACGCACACGCCGGAATTCAGCGATTGGCGCTGGGCGCCCTTGGCAACGGCGCCGAGTCTCGTGATACCCTTCAAAAGGGCGACTTACGAAGAAGTTGCGCAACGCTTCGCGAAATACAGCGCGGGGGCGCCGAAGTGACATTCCTTTCACTGCCCATCGCCTCGGCCGTATGAGCCTGCAGGCCAGAGTCACTCCGGTGGTATTCGTGCACGGCGCGTTTTGCGGCGGGTGGGCGTTTGACGCCTTCCGCGAACCATTTGAGCGCGCTGGTTTCGAGACCCATGCCCCGAATCTGCCCCATCACGAAAGGGGCGCCGACCTAGAACAATTGGCGCACACTGGACTCAAAGATTACGCCCACTCCATCGCGCACTATCTGCGCGAGCTAGACGCGCCAGCGGTGCTAATCGGACATTCGCTCGGCGGTCTCGTGGCGCAGATTGTGGCAATGCACGCATCCGTAGCGGGCCTCGTGCTGCTGGCGCCCAGCGCTCCTTGGGGGGTGCCGCCAACAACGCTCGACGAGCACAGTCATCAGCTCGGTCTTTCGTTGCTCGGCGACTATTGGCGCCGCCCGGTGCCCCCTGATTATCGTGTCGCCCGGACCACAACACTCGATCGGCTGACACGAGAGGATGCACGCCGCGCATTCGCGCGTTTCGTTCCGGAAAGTGGGCGTGCAATTCGTGAAGCCGTCCAATGGTGGACCGACCATGCAATGGCCGCGCAAGCGCCGGTATATCGTATCGGCGCGCCCGTACTCGGGCTGGCTGGCGGCAAAGACCGCGTCAATCCCGCCTCCACCGTCCGCCGCATCATTGCCCGTTTTCCCGATGGGCAAGCGCATTTCCATGAGTTCGCGCAGATGAGCCACTGGCTCATTGGCGAACCCGAGGCGGAGGAAGTCGCCGCCTTGACGCTGCAATGGCTACAGGCGCGGAGTATCGGGCCAAAGCCGACGAAACCGAGACGCAAGCCGCTCTCGCTGTTCGGTTTCGGCGACAGCAGCACTTAGTGTACCGTCGTGCGGGCCACGATTGGAGCTCCGCCGCGGATACGCACAAGAACGATCTCGGGTGGATTGAGAAAGCGCACCGGCAGGATGCTGGTGCCGACGCCGCCTGTGACGTACATGTGCTTGCGCCCCTCCTCGACGAGGTGACACGCATAGCGATGATTGCGGATCGGCAGTACTGGCCGTCCGACGAACGGAATCGTCACTTGGCCGCAATGGGTATGCGCCGCCAGCATCAACGCAGGGCCGTTCGGCATTTCGGAGAACGGATCGGGCGAGTGCGAGAGGATGATCGTGTCCGCATTCACCGGCGCGCCGTCGAGCGCCTCGCTATAGCTCGGCTCGCCCGTGTCCAAATCGGCGAGGCCAGCAATCACAATGGCGCCGCCGCTGCGGTGGATCACCAAGTGCCGATTCCATAGCGCGCCGATGCCTGCGTCCTGCATCGCCACCGTAATGCTCTGGCGGTTGTACCAGCTGTCATGATTGCCGAGTACGCCGACCACGCCGTAACGCGCCTGCAGTGCCGCGAAAGTGGCGATGCCGCCGAGTATCTCCTGCCGTTCAGCTGGCGACCGTGCGCTCTCAGGTGCATGGCCGGCCACATAATCACCGAGCAAAACGACGAGTTCGGGCCGCAACGTGTTGACGCGTTGCACGATGCGTCCCACGCGCGCTGCATCAACGTGTGGGCCTCGGACATGGGTGTCGGCAATCACGGCGATGGTCAGCGGCGCCCCACGCCAATCTTCGCTGATAATCTCGACATGGCGCACTACCAGCGTGCGCGGTTCGATAAAGACGGCATAAATACCCGCCCAGTAAAGCGTCTCAAAGACGGCGATGGCCGCGAACAGGCTCCAGCGTACGGGCGGCGTTAGCGCGCCCCAGCGTTTGAACAACCACAGGCAAGTGAACACGACTGCCGCCATGCCGAACCCGGCGCCGAGCACGGCCGGCCACAGCTGCGCTTGCACACTCAGATCTCGAGCTTCGGGAAATTGCGCGACCACACCTCGCGCAGCAGATCCTTACGATGCGCGGTTTGCGCAGCAGCCCACAGCTTAGGAGTGTGGGACCTGAACCAATCCGCACGCGGGCGCCACTGCGTCAGCACGCCGAGGTAGATGTCCAAAGCCGAAAATCGATTAGGAAGGAACGTCCCGTCTTTCGAGGCCGCGGCTTCCATCACCGCGTACATGCGCTTCGCGTACTCGTTCAACGCGGTCAGAAATGGCTGCTGCGCCGCTTCGATGCGGACGAAGCGCGCCGGCACGTCGCCGTAGGTGAAGGTCGGGTAGATGTTGGCCACAATGAAAACGAGCCAGCGCAGGAATGCGGCGCGCTCGGGCGCGTCTGCGGTGGGTGCAAGTTCGTCGCTCCGCTGACGCTCTGCTAGAAATAGCGTGATGGCTGCGCTCTCCGTCATCAGCGAGCCGTCTTCGAAAACGACGGTCGGCGTCTGCGCCAGGGGGTTGATACGCGCGAACGCCTCGCGCGCGGTCTCGTCGCCGAGGACGTTGCCGATCTTGCGATAGTCGTAAGACAACCCGTACCAGACGAGCTGCGCCTCCACGATTGCAGAGCCCCAGCCGGGTTCACCGTACAGCGTGATTTGAGCCATGACCGGAAGCTACGCCCGGCCTTGGCGCGAGGGAAGCGTCAGCGCGCCAGGGCTGCGCGGATGCTCTCCAGCCGCTCCACCGCGCGTTGGGCGCTCTCGCGCTTCTCGTCGGCGTTGGCGTCGCGCAGGTCTTCTTGCGCGGCCTTGAGCTGTGCTTCGATCTCGGCGGTGTCCATGTCGGCGAGATCGATCGCCTCTTCCGCCAGAACGGTGAGCCCTTCGGGCGTCACGTCAGCAAAGCCGCCATTGACGAAAATGCGCCGCTCACTGCCTTCGTTCAGCACACGTAACGCGCCAGGCTTGATCACGCTCATGCCGGGTGCATGGTTCGGCAAAACGCCGAACTCGCCTTCCGAACCTGGGACCACGACCGAGTCCACATCGCCGTGAAACAGCTCGCGCTCTGGCGATACGAGAGCGAAAGAGAGTTTTTCAGCCATGTCTCATCTCATGAAACCGGAGCGCCCTCAGGCGCCGCCCTTTGTCTGCTTTTTAAAACTGGCGGCATCTGTGATCTGCAAACCAACAGTGCGCACGACGAAAAAGTTGTCGCTCCCGCCCGCTGGATGGCTGATCTCGATCCGCACGCCACGGCCATTACCAAGCTCACCGAGCAGAATGCGCTCGCCCAGACCCGGCATCGGCTGCGCCTCGTGGGTGAGGCCGAGGCCGGGAACCGCTCGCGCCAACGCCTTCTCCACAGGGTCGAGCGCTTTGTGTGCATCCGGATGGATGAACCAGACCTGCGCCCGTTGCTCGTTCAGATCGAGAAACACCGTCGCCCCGTCAGCCGGATAAGCGATCGTCCTGCCGGTGGTCTTGATCCCAAGCGTGCGCCGCACCTCGGCGCTGACTTCAGCGCCCTGTAAAGGCGCAGCCGCTGCAACCTGGCCCTTGATTGCCGGGATACAGAAATCCACCAGCAGCTGCGTGAGCAGCGTGATGGGGGCGGGACGCTTGTCGCTCACGCCGCTTCCGCCGCGAGGCGCTGTGCCTTCGCGACGGCCTCCTCGATGGAGCCGACCATGTAAAAGGCGGGTTCAGGCAGATGATCGTAATCGCCATTCACCAGACCCTTGAACCCACGGATGGTGTCCTTGAGATCGACCAGCTTCCCAGGGGACCCGGTAAATGCTTCAGCGACGTGGAATGGCTGCGACAAGAAACGTTCGATCTTGCGCGCACGAGCAACCACCAGTTTGTCATCTTCCGAAAGTTCGTCCATGCCCAGGATGGCGATGATGTCTTGCAGCGCCTTGTAGCGTTGCAGCGTTTCCTGAACTTGGCGCGCTACCTGGTAGTGCTCCTCGCCGACCACGTTCGGATCGAGAATGCGCGATGTCGAGTCAAGCGGGTCAACCGCCGGATAGATGCCCTTCGCGGCAATGTCGCGCGAAAGCACCGTGGTGGCGTCCAAGTGCGCGAATGAGGTAGCGGGGGCGGGGTCGGTCAAATCGTCAGCGGGCACGTAGATGGCTTGCACTGAAGTGATCGAGCCTTTGGTGGTGGAGGTGATGCGCTCCTGCATGGCGCCCATTTCGGTCGCCAGCGTCGGCTGATAGCCGACAGCCGAAGGAATGCGGCCGAGCAAGGCGGACACTTCCGAGCCCGCTTGGGTGAAGCGAAACACGTTGTCGACGAAGAAAAGAATATCCTTCCCCTGGTCGCGGAAATGCTCGGCGATGGTGAGGCCTGAGAGGGCGACACGCGCGCGCGCGCCTGGGGGCTCATTCATCTGGCCGAACACCAGCGCGCAACGCGAGCCTTGGCCCCCGCCCGCCTTGTTGACGCCGGACTCGATCATTTCGTGATAGAGATCGTTGCCCTCACGGGTGCGCTCACCAACGCCCGCGAACACAGAATAGCCGCCGTACGCCTTCGCGATGTTGTTGATCAGCTCCTGGATCAGCACCGTCTTGCCGACGCCGGCGCCGCCGAACAATCCGATCTTCCCCCCCTTGGCGTATGGACAAAGCAGGTCGACGACCTTGATGCCGGTAACCAGGATTTCCGGAGACGGCTTCTGGTCGACGAACGCTGGCGCCGGCTGGTGGATCGCACGTTTGGCGCTGGCCCTCACCGGGCCAGCTTCATCGACCGGCTCGCCAATGACATTTAGAATTCGCCCGAGTGTCTCTTCACCAACAGGCACTGCGATGGGTGCGCCAGTATCGGTCACTTCCTGACCGCGCACGAGGCCGTCAGTGGCGTCCATTGCGATGGTGCGCACCGTGCTTTCCCCAAGGTGCGTCGCCACTTCCAGCACCAGACGATTGCCTTTGTTGGTTGTCTCAAGCGCGTTGTAGATCTCAGGCAGGTGGCCGTCGAACTCAACGTCCACCACGGCGCCGATCACCTGCGCCACGCGGCCCTTCATTTGCTGTGCCATCTTCTATTCCTCGTCCATTCGAGCCCGCGCGGGCTAAATTCCTACTTCCAAAACTGCGCTGCGATTACGCCTGCGGCCACCGCGGCAAACGGCGCGAGGACCAACGCAAGGCGCGTTAGGCGCTGCATCTCACGCCACAGCCAGCTCGACTGGGATGTTGTTCGACGTCGCCTTCGAATATGGGCACATCTTGTGCGCGGCCTCGATAAGTTCCTGTACCTGGTCACGATCGAGACCCGGTACGGCGAGCGTCAGCTTCGCCGAAAGACCAAGCCCGCCCTCCTCGCGACCGATGCCCACTTCACAGGTCACGGCCGCTTTTGAGGCGTCAATCTTCTTCTGGGCGGCAATGAACAGCACCGCGCCGTTGAAGCACGTCGCCCAGCCCATGGCGAACAGCTGTTCTGGGTTCACGCCTTCGCCCGAGCCGCCCAGCGGCTTGGAGTGTTCCATGTGGAAGTAGATGCCGCCTTCTGCAAGCGACACCTTGCCGCCGGCGCGGCCGCCGGTCGCAACGGCCTTGGTCTTGTAGAGTGGATCCGCCATGACGTTCCTTACAGGGCCTCCGCTCCGGAGATGATTTCGATGAGTTCTTTGGTGATGTTGGCTTGACGCTGGCGATTGTAACGTAGTGTGAGCTTCCGGATCATGTCGCCCGCGTTGCGCGTGGCGTTGTCCATCGCGCTCATTTGCGCGCCGTAGAAGCCAGCTTGATTTTCGAGAAGCGCCTGCAGGACTTGGCCATTAAGGTAGCGCGGCAACAGTGCTTCCAGAATCTGCGTCTCGTTCGGCTCGTACTCGTACACTGCGCCTTTCAGATCGGGCGGCGTCACGCCCTCCGGCGCAGTCGCTGGAATCAGCTGCGTCGCCGTTGGGATTTGACTGATCACTGAACGAAAGCGAGAAAAAAACAACGTCGCCACATCGAACTCGCCTGCATCGTAGAGTTCAAGAATTGCAGCGCTCACCAGATGCGCGGCGTTTGCATCGATGTTACGAAAGCCAGACAGGTCGATGTAGCGCACGATCTTGTCGCCATGCATGCGGCGCAGCTGATCGCGTCCCTTCTTGCCAACGGCGAGGATCTTCACCGTCTTGCCGGCGGCGAGCAGTTCGTTGATTCGCTCGCGCGCAGCACGGACGATCTGCGTATTGAAGCCGCCGCAAAGGCCTCGTTCACTCGTCATCACGACAAGGAGATGAACCTGATCTCTTCCGGTGCCGCGCAATAGCGCCGGCGCCTCATCGCCCTTCACTGCGGCAGCCAGATTTGCAATCACGCGCGCCATACGCGCAGCGTAGGGGCGAGCAGCCTCTGCCTGCCCCTGCGCCCGCTTCAGTTTCGCGGCCGCGACCATCTGCATCGCCTTGGTGATCTTTTGCGTTGACTTCACGCTGGCAATGCGATTGCGGAACTCTTTTAGGCTCGGCATTGCAGTTCCTTAGGCGAAAGTCGCGGTGAACTCTTCGAGCGCGGCTTTGATTTTGTCCTCGATGCCGTCCTTGCCAATGTCTTTCTTGTCGACGATGGACTTCAATAGATCAGCTTTCTTGGCGCGCATCCAAGCGATCAGCTCGTTTTCATAGCGCCCGACATCGGTGGTGGCGACTTTGTCGAGATAGCCGCGTGTGCCAGCATAAATCAGCACGATCTGCTCTTCGACCGGCACTGGCGAAAATTGGGGCTGCTTCAAGAGTTCCGTCAGTCGCGCGCCACGGTTCAGGAGTCGTTGCGTTGCCGCGTCAAGATCAGAGCCGAACTTCGCGAACGCCGCCATTTCGCGGTACTGCGCGAGCTCGCCCTTCAGCGGGCCGGCCACTTGCTTCATTGCCTTGATCTGCGCGTTGCCGCCGACACGGCTGACCGAAATGCCGACGTTCAGCGCCGGGCGAATACCTTGGAAGAACAGATCCGTCTCAAGGAAGATCTGGCCGTCCGTAATCGAAATAACGTTGGTCGGGATGTATGCCGACACATCATTGGCCTGTGTTTCGATGATCGGCAACGCTGTCAGCGAGCCAGCGCCATTGCCTTCGTTGAGCTTCGCGGCGCGCTCCAAAAGCCGCGAGTGCAGATAGAACACATCGCCCGGATAGGCTTCACGGCCAGGCGGACGGCGGAGTAGCAGCGACATCTGGCGATACGCGACGGCCTGCTTGGACAAATCATCGTAGATAATCAGCGCGTGCATGCCATTGTCGCGGAAGTACTCGCCCATGGCGCAGCCTGAGAACGGCGCAAGAAATTGCAGCGGAGCTGGTTCTGAGGCGGTCGCAGCGACGATGATCGAATAGCCAAGCGCGCCCTTGTCTTCGAGCGTTTTTACGAGCTGAGCGACGGTCGATCGCTTCTGGCCGACGACGACGTAGATGCAGTAGAGTTTCTCGCTCTCCGGCGCGTTCTTGTCGTGCGCTTCGCGCTGATAAAGGATGGTATCGAGCGCAACCGCGGTCTTGCCGGTCTGGCGGTCCCCGATGATCAATTCGCGTTGGCCGCGACCAATCGGAATCAGAGCATCGATTGCCTTGATGCCTGTCTGCATCGGCTCGTGCACCGACTTCCGCGGAATGATTCCAGGCGCCTTCACGTCCACCGTGCGGCGCTCGGCGGCCTTGATCGGCCCCTTGCCGTCGATCGGCTCCCCCAGCGGGTTCACCACCCGGCCAAGCAGGCCCTTGCCAACTGGCACATCGACGATCTCGCCGAGCCGCTTGACGGTATCGCCTTCCTTGATCCCGCGGTCTTCGCCGAAGATCACGACACCGACATTGTCGCGCTCGAGGTTGAGCGCCATGCCTTTGATGCCGCCTGGGAACTCAACCATCTCGCCGGCTTGAACGCTCTCGAGCCCATAGACACGTGCGATGCCATCGCCGACCGAGAGCACGCGGCCGATCTCAGCGACCTTCGCCTCGGCGCCAAAGCCTTTAATCTGCTCTTTCAGGATCGCGGAAATTTCAGCGGCGCGGACGTCCATATCGTACCTCTGGCGGTTATTCTTCGGTGATGTCAGGCGGATTTCAGCGCCAGACGCAGCGCGTCCAGCTTGGATTTTACAGAAGCGTCGAATTGCCGGGAGCCAACACGGACGACGAAGCCGCCAATGAGGCTTTCGTCAACGCGGCTTTCGGCTTCGACCTTGGCGCCGAGCTGCTGGCCCAGCGAATCAATGATGGCTTTCTTCTCAGCGTCAGCCAGCGGCCTAGCCGAGACGATCTCAACCTGCCGAGCGCCGCGTTCGCGCGCAACCAGGGCGCGGTAGGCCGCGGCGATGCCTGGCAAGTCGGCGGCGCGCCGATTCAGGGCGGCAACCCCTATGGTGTTGCGCCCGAGATCCGAAAGGCCGAGCCTCCTGGCGACGGCGGCCAAGCCTTTAGCTTTCTCTTCTGGCTCGATCAGCGGCGAACGGGCCGCTTCGCGCAAGTCGGCGCTCTCCCGCCAGGCCGCCATAAATCGAGCGAAGTCCTGCTCGACTGCGTCTAAGGCTTTGGCTTCTTTGGCCAAATCAAACACTGCCTGGGCGTAGCGTGCTGCCGCTTCGGAAGCCTCGCCATCGAAGGTCTGCGCCACGTCAATCTCGCTGAAATCGCCGCCGCGGTCGTTCAAAGGGACCGCCGCCGGCTCATTGCGCCGCTTGGGGAAAACCCAAACGCCAGCGGGGCTGCTGCGCTCTTACACGCAAGCCCCCTGACGCGCGCGCGAAGTAACACGCGCCGTTCCGGCTTGACAACCTGCCCCCAGCGCGGCGCATCAGCGACAAAAGCGCCAAGACCGGCGGGGGAACGCGAAATGACCGAAGTCCAAGCGCCGGCGAACCACGATATCGCGCCGGGCAAGATGCGCCAGGTGGTTGCCGCGTCGGCCGCCGGGACGGTGTTCGAGTGGTATGACTTTTTTGTCTACGGCGCGCTCGCTTCCGTCATGAGCACACACTTTTTTGCCGGCTTGCCTGACGCTCAAGCATTCGTCTTCACACTCTTGACGTTTGCGGTTGGCTTTATCGTCCGCCCGATCGGAGCGCTGGTTTTCGGCAAAATCGGCGACTCGACAGGGCGGAAAGGGGCGTTCCTGATCACCATCACCATCATGGGTCTGTCGACATTCGCGATAGGTCTGTTGCCTACGGCGGAGGCCATCGGCATCTGGGCGCCGGTTCTCCTGGTGGCGATGCGTGTGCTTCAGGGTTTCGCCTTGGGCGGCGAATACGGCGGCGCGGCGATTTATGTGGCCGAACATGCCAAGGCGGACCGTCGCGGGGCAGCCACCGGTTGGATTCAGGGCACCGCATCGATTGGGCTTATAGGAGCCCTTGGGGTCGTACTTTGCGCCCGAGCGTTCCTCGGTGAAGAGGCCTTCCGCGCATGGGGCTGGCGCGTGCCGTTCATCGTCTCCGTCGGCCTGCTGCTCGTCTCCGTCTGGATCCGACTCCAGCTCGAAGAGAGCCCTGCTTTCAAGAAGCTTCAGCAAGAAGGGGCTGTCTCCAAACGCGCGTACCTCGAGAGCTTTTTCGAATGGCGCAACCTGAAGATCGTGCTGCTGGCGCTGTTCGGCGTGATGATGGCGCAGGGCGTGGTCTGGTACACCGCGCACTTTTATGCGCAGTTCTATCTTGAGCGGATTCTCAAGATCGACAGCCAAACCGTAAATCTGATCATGATCACAGTCGTGGTGATCTCCGCGCCTCTTTATATCCTATTTGCGCGTCTCTCCGACTCGATCGGACGCAAGCCGGTGATGCTGTTTGGCATGGTGCTTATGCTGACGCTCTATTTTCCTGGCTTCCACTACATCACGCGCGCCGGCAATCCGGCGCTTGCCGAGGCTTCAGAAACAACACCGGTCATGGTGCATGCCGACCCGAACGACTGCACTTTCCAGCTCGACCTCACCGGGGGTGCTCAGCAATTCGCCACGTCCTGTGATATAGCCAAGAGCACGCTCTCCAATGCTGGTGTGTCATACGCGACCTCAGCAGCCCCCGCAGGCTCTCCTGCACGCATAGTCATTGGCGGCTCGATCGAAGTCGAAAGTCCGAGCGCGGTGGGTCAAAGCGCGAGGGAAATCCGCGCTACGCGCAGCGCGTTCGCCGATCGATTGCGTCAAGCTCTTTCCGAAGCCGGATATCCAAGTGCGGCCTCTGGTCCAATGCGGAACTGGAGCCTATCGGAAGTCACGCGCGTGTTCGGAGAAAAACTCGGCGTCATTGGCATGATGGCGCTGTTCATAGTCGCTGCCTGCGCGCTCTATGGCCCTCAAGCAGCAGCGTTGGTCGAACTTTTCCCAACCCGTATCCGGTACACAGCCATGTCCTTCCCATACCATGTCGGCACCGGATGGTTTGGAGGATTGCTTCCGGCTATTGTCTTTGCAATCAACACTGCGACCGGCTCCATTTATATGGGGCTCTGGTTCCCTGTGATCGTCACGGCGCTGGCCACGTTGGTTACTCTGTTCCTTTGGCCAGAGACAAAGCATCGAGACATCCACGCATAGAGCCAGCGCGATTGTGTCGGCGCTGGAGAGCAGATCTTGGTTTTCACTCATTCACCAGCTTTCTGAACGAGCCCTTAAACGGCCTCGTGCATATTCTTCTGCATGACGGCGATCCCCCACGCCGCCGTGGCCCTCACCAGCGCCCTTGACCGCTTTGGGCAAGCAAGCCCGCGCCTGCTCGAAGCGGTCACTGGTGGTGATGATGCCGCCATGGCGGACGCTTTCGTCGAAATGACGGAGGCGAAGGCGCAGCTCAAGGCGGGCATCGCGCTTGTGCGCTTCTCCGATGAGATGTTCAGCGCCTTGCTTGAGATTGCACGCGAGCCACGCCAACCCTGATCCGCTCAGTTTCAACCCGCTGAACATCGAACGCGCGTTCACCCTTCCCGGCGATCAGGCTATCCCTTACATCTGACCGCGCACCAGAGGGATCCCGCACACATGGATTGGAATATTGAGCCCTTGTTGGCTGACCCCGCTGCTTGGGCGGCGCTCGTCACGCTGATCGTCATGGAGGTCGTCCTCGGCATCGATAATCTCATCTTCATCTCCATTCTCACCAATAAATTGCCCGAGCATCAGCGCGGCAGCGCTCGGAGAATAGGCATCGGCCTTGCGCTGGTAATGCGTCTGGTGCTGCTGTCGACCATCGCGTTCATCGTCGGCCTCACGGCGCCGGTGATCGACTTCGGTGTTCAAGGCGGGGTCGATGCGCATGGCAATCCGGACTTCGAGACTGCCTTCTCTTGGCGCGACATCATCCTGATCGCCGGCGGCCTTTTTCTCGTTTGGAAGGCTACCACCGAAATCCACCACAACGTGGACGTCACTCCAAACAATGATGTCTTCGACACCGCACGCACTGCGGCTATGAATTTCGGCGCGGCGATCGTGCAGATCATCATGCTTGATCTGGTGTTTTCCATCGACTCCATACTGACGGCGGTCGGAATGACCGACCATGTGCCCATCATGGTGGCGGCCGTGATCGTTGCGGTCAGCGTCATGATGCTGGCGTCAGGCCCTGTATCAGACTTCATCCACAAGAACCCGACGGTCGTAATGCTGGCCCTCGGTTTCTTGCTGATGATCGGCATGGTGCTGATTGCCGAAGGTTTCGGCGTGCATGTTCCGAAAGGGTACATCTATGCAGCGATGGCGTTCTCAGCCCTTGTCGAAAGTCTCAACATGCTGTCGCGCAATGCCGCAAAGAGGCGCGCTGCCGCCGGCGCCCAAGGAAAAACGCCCCATGCGTAAGTTCGTTGCCTTCTCCGCTCTCGTTCTCGCTGCTTGCGTCTCGCCGAGCGCTATCGTTTCTCAGGGGACAACGACGCTTATCGCCGCTGACGCCGCCACCCAGCTCGCGGTCGGCGAGCGTATAGTGGAGGACACGTCAACTCAGGCGGCTTCCGAGGGTGTGGACCCGATCATCAATCTGACGCTGCGCCACGCAGATGGCCGCCACCTCAGCTTTCAGCAGGGCAATCACACTGCACACGACCTGCTCGCACAGCAACCGGGCGGGCCGCTTGCGCAAATTATGGGTTTGACAGGCGAGGAAGCTCCGACGCTTTACAATGCGACCCGCGGCGAAAGCGACGCTGTTTTTTTCTGCGGCCCCGAAGGCCCGGCGCTTATCGGTCTATATGTCGCGCCCGATGGCGCGCTGCAGATCGTTGGGCTGAAGCAACCGATCCAATTTGAAACACGGCCAGACGGCCTCATAGAGGCTATCCCCTACTCGCCGGACCAAGTCTGTGCGCGTTTGCGCTTTCGCAGAGGCTGAATTCATGACTGTTTATGCTTTGGCGCAGTTGCGCATTCATAATCCCGAACCTTACGCGCGTTACATGGCGCGCTTTCTGCCGATTTTGCATCGTTACAGCGGCCGATTGCTCGCTGCGGACGACAGGCCGCGCGTACTCGAGGGGCAATGGTGGGACCGCAACAAAATCGTGCTTATGCAATTCGACGATAAAGATGCATTTCACGCTTGGGCCACATCGCCCGAATACGCGGAAATCTCAGATGATCGCCACGCCGGCGCTGATGCCCTCGTACTGCTTATAGAGGGCTTCAAGGGCGCATGAGGCCTTCAGCCATCATTGCGGCAAACTGATCGAGCTTTGTCCGAATGCATAACGCCACCCCTCAGGCGTACGCACGTAGGTGTCGCTGAACCACAGGTGGCGGTCAAATGCTTCGCCTCCGCGCGAGGTCCCCTTCAGCCATAGCCGAGCCGTGACGATCGCGGTGTTGTCGCCGTACAAGCGAACTATTTGTGTGCCCCCGTCCTCCTCCTGATGTTCGTAAGTGAATTCCCGATCTCGCGCGGACCGCAGCAAATCCTCTCGTGTAAACACGTCGCCGCGTCCCACCACCAGGACCATGTCCGGGTGTAAAATCGCCGCCATCGCCTCGGCGTCGTTGCGCTCAACGGCGGCCTGATACGCCCTGTCAAGCGCAGCGACCAAGTAGCAATCGTTCGATTCCGAATCCGCCCGAGCGACGCTCGCCGCCATTAAGAGACCAAGTCCAACGGCTCCAACATGCAGATGCTTCTTCATCGGCCAGCCTCCAGTCGAAGCAGTTTAGCCCAGGCCGAATCTCACGCGCCCGCCATTTCCGGACATCGAAGGCGTCGTCGCTCAGAATTTTGAGTAGCCGCCATCTATCAGAATGGCGTCGCCGTTGTGAAAGCTCGAGGCGTCGCTCGCGAGATAAACCGCTATGCCGCCAAGCTCATCCGGCCTTCCCCAGCGTCGGTATGGCACACGGCTGATGACATTCTTCGTGAACACGTCGTTATGTTGGGCGACCTCGGTCATGTCTGTAGCAATCCATCCCGGCAGGATGGCGTTGGCGCGAACTCCATAGCGCGCAAACTCCACGGCAACGCCGTTGACCACGCTAATGATCGCCGCCTTCGACGCGGTGTAGTCTTGGTTGCGCGCTGCACCGAATAAAGCGCCGAGGCTTGCAACAGCCACGATCGAGCCGCCGTGATCTCCCGCCTCCGCGCGTGCTTTCATATGCCGGCAGGCTTCGCGCATGGTCCAAATCATGCCATCCAAATTGACAGCCATCATGCGCCGGTAAGACTCGCCGCCGATCTCAAGAAAGGATTTCCAGCGATTCGAAACGCCCGCGTTGGCGAAGCACGCATCGATGCGACCAAACTCTGCCAACGTCGCTCTCATGCCTTCGACGACGTTCTCTTCCTTGGACACATCCACACTGCGCCCAATCGCTTTTGCGCCGTGAGCCCTGAGTTGCTCCAGCGCGCGTGCGTTTTTCTCTGGATTAGTCCCCCAGATTTCAATGCTGGCGCCAGCGCGCGCGAGCGCATCAGCCATCGCGAGACCAATGCCGGCATTGCCGCCGGTGACGAGCGCGACACGGCCGCTAAGGTCAAATGCTGTGTAAGCCATGGTTACAGTATAGAACCCCGCATTGTCGCCCGCAAACTCAGCGACGAAGCCCTGTCCCTCCATCCTGGGCGTACAAGGCTTCAAGTCGCGCCACGACAGGATTGCGGATGATATTCGAAGCATCGAACTCATGCACGAGCGCAAACTCTGCGTCGCGCACAAGGTTCATGAGGTGGGCGAGACCAGACGATTCCTCTTCGTGCAGGTGCGCTTGGCTGGGGTCGCCAGCGAGCACCATACGTGACGCTCGACCCAGCCGCGTAACAAGCATGCGCATCTTAGGCACTGTGATGTTCTGCGCCTCATCGACGACAATAAACGCCTCGTTGAAGGTGCGTCCGCGCATCAGACCAAGTGGCAACAAATCGAGCTGATCGCTTTCCGTCAGACGTCTTACTTCTTCGGCGCTGATAAGACTGTGCAGCTCGTCTTCGAGCGGCGCCAGCTGTTCGTCCCGAATCGTTTCAGCGCGCGCCGCTGCAGTAATGGTCTGGCCCTCAAGCCAGTCATGGGGCCGCGTTGCAATCAGCTTCTTCACACGGCCGCTAGCGAGCGCATTGAGCCCGGCGGCGAGCGCCAAGTGGGTCTTTCCCGTGCCAGTCGGGCCGACGCCAAAGATCAGCGGCTCCGGGGCTCTCAAGAGCGCATTCATGTAAGCCACTTGCGAGAGCGACATCGGCCGCACTGCCTGGGCGAGCCCGACAAGGCGGAACGCGAGTTCGTGGCGCAGCTGATAGTCGATCGTGTCAGCAATGCAGCGCTCGGCCGAACTCAGATCCAGCGGGGCGCGGGTGAGTTCGCCCAGACGTTCTACTATGAGCGCAGCGAGCGCGACGGCTGTGCTGTCGCCGCGGAGAAGCGCGCCCTCGTGCGTGGATTGGAACGTTAAGGCGTAGGGCCGCACCGCCGCCTCGATAGAGCGCGCGACACTATCTGGAACCACTACCGTCGGCTGCACAATCTTCTGTTGTCGGGTCTGGGTCGGGTCGTGATGGATCAGCATGTGCGACCTCCGGAGCTAAGTGCTACGGCGGTACGGTAACGACGCAGGCGCTCGGCCGATGCTCCGTATGATTGCGGATACGCCGCGGGCGAGCGATGCGCACCTTGGTTGCATGGGCGCCAGCAGCTCGGCCCGAAGTCCTGCGCCAGATCAAGTCCGTCTTCGCAACCTCTGCCAAAGTGGCGCCCATTTGGGAGGTCGTCATGGTCCGCACTTTAATGCTTTCCATTATTGCAGTAGGGGCGGCATGGCTCGCGCCGATCCCTGCCGACGCGCATTGCGATGGCGTCGACGGCCCGGTAGCGACCGCGGCGCAACGGGCGCTAGAGACGGGAAACGTGAATATCGCGCTCCCTTATGCGCCAGCCGCCGCTGAGGCGGAGATTGTGTCTCGCTTCCAAGAAGCGCGTCGCGTGCGATCACGCGGCGGCGAGGCCCGCACGCTGGCTGACCGCGCTTTTGTCGAGACTGTGGTGCGCCTTCACCGGATCGGCGAAGGCGCAAGCTATACGGGGTTGCGACCAGCTGGCGGCGACTACGGACCGATGATCCCCGCCGCTGAGGCGGCGCTTGAGAGCGGCGACCTGGCCGGCGTTAGATCTATTCTGCTTGAGGAAATTGAACACGGGCTTGCGGCACGACTGTCGCGCGTACAAGCGCTGCAAAGCGTTTCGGCTGACCCGGTCAGCCACGATGGGGTGGCGGCAGCGCGTGAACGCGTCAGCGCAGAGTTGGATTTCATCACGTACGCGGAAGGACTGCGCCAAGCTGTCGCCGCCGCGGGGACCGGCCATCACGAGGAATAGCGCCCGCAGCTCACAAAAAGCTGTACGGATCGACGTCGATCTGCACTCGCACCGCACTGGGTAGCTTCACCCGAGCCGCCCACGCCGCGAGGTAAGCGCTGACGTCAACTTTTCGGTTGGCGCGGATCAAGAAACGGCGCCGGTGCATGCCACGAATAACACTGAGCGGCGCTGGCGCCGGACCCCACAAATCGAGGCCCTCGACGACCGGCGCTTTCTCTCCCATCAGCTTGGCCGCATCGTTAGCCAACTCTTCCAGGGGCGCCGAGACAATCACGGCTGCCAAGCGTCCGTAAGGCGGCATGCCAGCGGCCTCACGCTCGGCGATTTCGGCAGCGAAGAAGGCATCGCGGTCTTGCGCAAGGAGCGCCTGCATCACCGGCTCGTGCGGCGCGTAAGTCTGTATGAGCGCCCTTCCCTTCTTCTCGTGTCGGCCAGCGCGGCCCGCGACTTGGCTAATCAGTTGGAAGGTGCGCTCGCCCGCGCGCAGGTCGCCACCCTTTAGGCCCAGGTCCGCATCGACGACGCCGACGAAGGTGAGGTTCGGGAAGTTGTGGCCCTTGGCGACAATCTGCGTGCCGATCAGGATGTCAATCTCGTGCTGTTCCATGCGCTCGACGATGGCGCGCACGGCCTCCCCATCGGGAGCAGTGTCCGAGGAAAAGATCTCCACACGGGCTTGCGGGAAAAATTCGCGTAGCTCCTCTTCGATCCGCTCCACTCCAGGTCCGATCGAGGTGAAGCTGTCCGGCGTGAGGCATTCCGGGCACGCCTTTGGCTTCGGCATCGAGAAGCCGGTAAGATGACAAACCAAACGCCCCGAGTACTTATGCTCAACGAGCCAAGAATCGGTCTCCGGCGATTTCATGCGATGGCCACACGCACGGCAGAGTGTAAGCGGCGCGTAACCACGGCGGTTCATATAGAACAGGGACTGCTCCTTGCGCAGCAGCGCTTCTGCAGCCGCTCGGATCAGCTTCGGCGAGAGCCAGCGGCTTTTCTCCGGCGCATCGATCTTGAGGTCGACCAACTCGACGTCCGGCAATTCCGCAGCGCCGTGCCTTGATGGCAGCTTCACGTGTGCGTAGCGACCCGCTTGAGCATTGACCAACGTTTCTAGTGATGGCGTGGCGCTCGCAAGGATCACCATGCACTGGCCGAGTTTAGCGCGTGCAACAGCAAGGTCGCGCGCCTGATAGATGACGCCCTCTTCCTGCTTGTAGGAAGGGTCGTGCTCTTCGTCGACGACGATCAATCTCAGATTCTGGTATGGCAGCATCAACGCAGACCGCGCACCAACGACAAGGCGCGCGCGACCGGCCGCTATCTCGCGCCAGGCACGACGTCGCGCCTTGTGGCCAATAGCCGAGTGCCATTC
This sequence comes from uncultured Terricaulis sp., assembly GCA_964402795.1. Classification (GTDB taxonomy): domain Bacteria; phylum Pseudomonadota; class Alphaproteobacteria; order Caulobacterales; family Aquidulcibacteraceae; genus Vitreimonas. The sequence goes on from CAYODX010000006.1 coordinate 41,764, forward strand.
CACCGGCGCGGCCCCGAACCGGGCCTCGAACCGAGCCATGGCCGCTTGCGTTAGCGCGATTTCCGGCAAGAGAACCAGCACTTGCGCGCTTGGGTCCTGCCTCAGCGCCTCGGCGGCGGCCTCGAGATAGACCTCCGTCTTGCCCGACCCGGTGACGCCATCGAGCAAAGCGACATGGAAGCCTCCCGCGCCCACTGCGGCGCATACTTCATCGGCAGCCGCTCTCTGAATGGGGGATAGCGCCTTGCCCAGACGCCCCGGATCCGGCGGCGGAAACGGCGGATCCTCGCTGATTTCGAGCTTGGCCAATGCGCCGCAATCGACGAGGCCCTTAACTACTGCTGAAGAGGTTTCGGCGCGCCGCGCCAGCTCAGCTGCGCTGACCTGCTCTCTTGCGGCTTCTTCCAACACGCGGCGGCGCGCGTCCGTTAATTTAGGGGGCTGTGCGCCAGTGGGTGCGATAATTGTATTCGTTGGCGGCGGAAGCAGCGCGTCAGGCGAACGCACGACCATTCGCAACAAATCGCCGGGCGGGCGCACCAGGTACTTTGACGCCCAATCGATGAACGCGCGCGAGCTCTCGGGCAACGGCGTGCCGGGCAAGACCTCCTCGATGGCTTTGAGGTTGGCTGCGCCTGCGTAGCCGCGATCGACGCGCCAAACCACTCCGCGCACAAATCGCGAGCCTATAGGCGCGATCACGTGCATTCCCGGCTTCAGCTCAAACGATGAGGGCGCCCTGTAATCAAATGGCTCAGGCAATGGCAGCGGGAATAACACTGCCACTCTGTCCAGGCCGTCGTACGTGAAGTCCGTCCCCTCCTCAGCAACCGCGAACAGCGGGCCGGCTGACGAAGGCGCACGCTGGCGCTTCAGCGCGTCCACGGCGCGGCGGCGGGCGGTAGAGGTCATCAAAGCGAATCTAGGCGGTTGCAGGATTCGGTGGAAGTGACCGATACACGCCGCGACGCCCGTCATTCTCCCAAAGATGTCGCGGTGGCGCGCCGCGACCGGAAGGACCCGGTCCGCTGGCGGGCAGGGTTCGGTTCACCCTTGTACGCTACGCTTTGTTCATGACCGCCGCTGTTGCGCTGCTCGCCCAATGGATCTCCTACCTGCGCGACGAGCGGCGCTTCGCAGCAAACACCCTCGACGCCTATGAGCGGGACGTCGCGGCGTTCTGCGGCTTCCTGACGGCGCACCTCGGCGGTGAAGCCGCCTCAAGCGACCTTGTGAGCTTGGAACCCCGCGATTTGCGCGCGTACTTGGCGTTTCGCCGACAAGGACTGGACGCGCTATCCGACCGCTCGATCTCGCGCGCCCTGGCGGCGATCCGCAGCTTCTATCGCTATCTTGAGCGCCGCCATGGGCTCGCCAATCCGCGACTAGCGCTGGTGCGCGGCCCCAAGATCAAACGCGGCCTCCCGCGTCCCGTCACTGAATCGGCGGCGGCTGCGCTAATTCAAACAGCCGGTTCGACGGCGAACGAAGCTTGGGTCGGCGCGCGTGATGCGGCGCTGATGACGTTGCTGTACGCGACGGGCCTGCGCATTTCGGAGGCGCTCTCGCTGACTGGCGCTGACCGGCCGCTGGGCGACGCGCTACGCGTCACCGGCAAAGGCGGCAAGCAACGCCTCGTGCCGATCTTGCCCGCGGCGAGGGAGGCGGTGGAACGATATGCTGCACTCTGCCCCTTTGAGCTGGCGGCCGAAGCGCCACTCTTCCGCGCCGGACGCGGCGGACCGCTCACATCTCGCATGGCGCAGGCTCTGATGCAGCGGCTTCGCATCCATCTAGGCCTGCCGCCGAGCGCAACTCCGCATGCGCTGCGCCATGCGTTCGCCACGCATCTCCTCGCGAACGGCGGCGATCTCAGAGCGATTCAAGAGCTGCTCGGTCACGAATCGCTGTCGACGACTCAGGGCTATGCGAACGTCGAGGCGAAAAAAATTTTGCAGTCGTATCAGCGCGCGCATCCTCGCGCGTGATGCTTCACGCGCGGACGCGCACCGCTGCGGCCCTTGAAAATCAAGGCCCGCAGAGACTTCAATGAGTGTTCGTGCGGAGAAAAATCGATGCCCGAAGAAAAAAATGCGCGAGTGCTTGCGGCAACTACTTGCAAACCAAATTGCGCGAAAAAAATTCTCGGAGAGTCAAACAACTCCCATCCAACCCAGTACCAAACGCAAGTAAAGATGAGGAAATGAAAATGGCTAAGAAGGTAAAGAAGGCGGCGAAGTCGACCGCCAAGAAGCCGGCCCGCAAGACCGCCCGCAAGTCGGTCCGCAAGACTGCGAAGAAGGCGGTTCGCAAGACCGCGAAGAAGCCAGCCCGCAAGACGGCTGCTCGCAAGACGACCCGCAAGACCGCTGCGAAGCGTCGCACGACCAAGAAGGCGGCCGCTGCTTCGATGTAATCGAGCCAAGCAAGGGGGGCGCTGAAAAGTGTCCCCCTTCGCTTATTAGCTCCTCGGCAATCAAGGATCCGGATGCGTTCGCCGACCATACGCTGCCCACGCTCCCGCATCGAACGCCGCAGACTTTCTCGCATTTTGTACAAACGCTGATTTTCTTACGAGCCCGCCACCGGCTCATACGCCGATCCGCCGCGCCGGCGCTCGCTCTGCGCACTTTTTCAAGAGGTACAGGCCCAGCGCCGGAATCTGATCGCAGTCCTTGCGGGCGCGTGGCCGGAACACACGGGCGCGTCGGCGTGTTTTGAACGCGCATGAACGATGAAGATCGCGAACGCCTGTTGCTACAGCTCCGCCGTCGCCTCAATGGAGGCGAGGATGCGCCGATGGTCGAACGATACCAAGCCTGCGAGGTCTGCGGCCAGATGGTCGATTTGCAGGACTTAACTGAGCTATACTACCACGGTGCCGAAGCACATGCGCCCCGCAACGCTGGACCTAGCTAGCGGCGGCGCTGAGGGCCCATCGAGCGACCCCTGGGTAAGGCGCTTCACCGACATCACAAAAGCCGCTCGAGGACAGAGCGTGCGCCGCCGCTGCATCTTCCGGATCAAGATGTGCAATCACGCGACTGGCGCCATTCTCAAACGCCCATGCGGCAAGTGAGCGTATGGTCTCCTCGCCATAGCCGACCCCTCGAAATTCCGGCAGCAGCCCGAACGCCAGTTCGACATCGCCATCGTCATCGGGTCGGCCGATCAGCGCTGCGATGCCGACGAGGCGCGGCGGCGAGCGCTCTCCTTCGTTGGCAAGCAGCACCCATCCATACCAACCCGCCCCCTGCGGGTCGTGCGCAAGGTGACGCGCGGCCCACTCAAAGGCTGCGCGTTCAAATGGCGCCGGAGGCCATAAAGCCTCATGCTGCACGGCGATGGCGTTGAAAAAGGCGCTGCGGCTGCTGGCTTGAAGAGCGGCTAGATCCGAGTCGAACGCTAGCAGTGCAATGCGTTTCGCTGTCAGTATGAGCAAAGACCCGTCCTCCCGCGCTGGATCGCCTTTGAGAGAAACGCAAAGGCCCTCCCAGGCAAAGTGAGGATTCGGCAATTTTCACAAGGCGTCTCACGCGCGCCGCGGTCGACTTTCATGAAGGGCCAGCAGCAGCCCCAGCGCCATCAAGGCTGGGATAAGCGCCGCCAGCGGCCAACCTGAGACCGCAAGACCGGTGGCCCCAATCCAGGCAAGAGCTACCAACGAGCGGCCAAAATTGAGCATCAGGCTGCCGCGCGTCCGCCGCCGGAAGTCTTTTCGGTTGCCCGGCGTCTGGTGCCAAATTGCGATCAGGCACGTCGACACAATAGCTGCGCCACCACCAAGCAGCAGCCAGAAGCCGGCCATCGGAGACACGACGAAGGCAGCACCAATCACTGGAGGCAGCAACAACGCTGCCGCTGGTATGGCGGCGGCGAAGGCTTTGGCGTTATCGAGTCGCTCACGATCGACAGGCGCGCTGGCGATCAGATCGGGCGCGTCTTCAGCGGAGACCGTGAGCCATGCCAAGCTGGCGGCGAGCGAGGTCACCAACAGCACGAAGGCGGAGGCGAAACCAGCCACAGCGACACGGTTGACGCTGCCCTCCCCCAGCCTCGTCCCAAACACCAGGAAGAGAGGAATCAGATAAAAAAGCTGCAGGAGAATCTGCGACAGCAATAGAGGGTCCCGGCCCAACAGCCGCCACTCTTTCCTGAGCAGCGCGGGCATGACGCCGCTCCGCATCGGGCGCGCCGCTCCCCTGGCGCGGGTTTTTCGCGCGCTTAGACTAGAGATCGCCGCAGCATCGGCAGCAAAACCTGATGCGTACCACCACACAGCGATCGAATAGAGAACGAAGGCTGTCGCGGCCCATGCCCATATGTCGTTAGCGACGCCAAACGCGGCTCGGGCTGGAAGCGAAAGCGGACTCGAAGCATCGCCAAGAACTCGCACCAAACGTCCGAACAGCGCCGCCATTGCTTGCGACCGGCTTTCGTCTTGCATCAGCCGCTCGATCTGAGTCGACACGAAGAAAGCCGCGCCGATGACGCTGGCGAGAATCTGCGCGACCACGCGCGTGTTACGCGGACCTATCAACCAGAACAGGAGCCTCGCCACGATGAGGCCCACGGCAGTGGCAAAGAGCGTCAGAAGAAAGATACTCGGCGCAAAACCGATCCAAGCCCATCCCCCTGTGAACGGCAGCCACACCAGCACAGCCGCCGCAAGCACCAGATAAAATAGACCAACATTGATCGCGATTGCGCCCATGCGCACTATGAGCACACGCCACGCGGGCACCGGTGAAGCCAGCAGCAGATCGAGGTCGCCGCGCTGGTAAAGGGATTCAGTGATCAGCATTAGCGCTTGCGCGAGCATGATCGAGAACAGAATTGCGAATACGGCGCCGACTCCCCCGAGCATCAGATAGCTCGGCTCCGGCTCGATCTCTGAGAGGAAACGCGCCGCCCAATACCCGCCGAAACCGAGCAACAGCGTCATCGCCGAATAGAAGATCGCTCGGCGCACGTGGCGTCCCTTGCCGGATGCACGGAAATTGCGCCACGTCAGCAACATCTCATGCCGCAGCAGGAACAGCACGCCACCCGGCCCAAACATCAGAGGGCCTCAGCCTGCGTTGCACCTACGAGTTCGAGATAGACGTCTTCCAACGTGGCGCTGTCCCGCCCCGCCCTGCTGCGCAGATCTGCGAGCGTGCCTTCGGCCAGGAGTTTGCCGTGCTGAATTATCCCTATCCGGTCGGCGACGCGCTCCGCCACATCGAGAATGTGCGTGGTGAGAATTACAGAACCGCCCGCCCGCGTCCGCTGCTGCAGCAAATCCTTCACCTGTCGCGCCACCGCAGCGTCCAGCCCGGTAAGCGGCTCGTCGAGCATTAGAAGCTTAGGGTCGTGTATCAGCGCCCCGGCGAGCGCTGTCTTCTGCTTCATCCCGCGTGAAAAGCCCTCGGTGCGCTCGTTGCGCGCCTCCCAGAGTCCGAGAAACTTCAACAACTCCTCAGCGCGAGGCCCCGCAGTCTTGGCGTCGACGCCCCAGAGCCCGGCGATGAATTCGAGGTACTCCCAAGCCGTCAGTTTGTCGTAGAGCGCTGGCTCGTCCGGCAGCCAAGCCAGCATGCGCTTTGCCATGATCGGATCGGCTATAGCATCGACTCCGAAGACCCGGATTGAACCGGAATCAGGCCGCAAGAGCCCGGTGACCATTCGCAGCGTGGTTGTTTTGCCTGCACCATTGGGCCCGAGCAGCGCGTAGAGCTCGCCCGCTCGAATATCGAGGTCGAGCGCGTCGACGGCGATTTTCTCGCCGAATTTTTTTGAGAGCGCGCGGACGGAGAGTGCGTTGTTCATGCCGCTTGGTCTCCCCGCTTCACGTAAGCCTACGCCTGCATCGTCCATCCGTCGACGCCTTTGGCGGCTTCGCGTATAGCTTCGCTCATGGTTGGATGAGCGTGGCAGGTGCGGGCGATATCTTCCGCGCTTGCGCCGAACTCCATGGCGACGCAGACCTCCCCAATCATTTCACCGACGCCTGAACCCAGCATATGCACGCCGACGACCCTTCTCGTCGCCGCGTCTTCAAGCACCTTCACCATGCCCTCGGTCTCATGATTGGTCCGGGCGCGCGAATTGGCCATCATCGGGAACTTGCCAGTCTTATAGTCGACGCCGGACGCCTTCAGCTCTTCTTCAGTCTTACCGACGGTGGCCACTTCTGGATTGGTGTAGATGACGTTGGGAATCACATCGTAATTCACGTGTCCCCATTTACCTGCGACGACCTGCGCCGCAGCGATGCCCTCTTCCTCGGCCTTGTGCGCAAGCATCGGGCCGGTCGTGCAGTCGCCGATTACGTAGATTCCGTCGGCGGTGGTTTTCAGGTGGCCATCGTGCGGGATGAAGCCGCGTTGATCGGTTTTTAGGCCGACGCTGTCCAGCCCCAAACCCTCTGTGAACGGCTTCCTGCCGATCGCCACCAACACGACGTCGGCCTCGAGCGTTCGGGCGGGACCTCCTTTTGCTGGCTCAATCGTAACAAGAAGGTCACCACGCGTTTTTTCGACGCCGGCGACCCTGTGACCGAGTTCGAATTTCATTCCTTGCTTTTTCAAAGTGCGCAGGAAGGCGTTGGAAATCTCCGCATCGACCGTGGGCGTGATTTTGTCCAGGAATTCCACGACCGTGACGTCAGCACCCAGCCTGCGCCAAACGCTGCCGAGTTCAAGGCCAATAACGCCAGCGCCGACTACAATCAGTTTGCGGGGAACCTGCTTCAGCGATAGCGCACCTGTGGAGCTGACAATGCGGTCTTCGTCGATGTCGACACCAGGTAGCGGCGTCGGCACGCTGCCTGTAGCGAGGACGATGTGCTTGGTTTCGAGCGTTTGCACAGCGCCATCTGAGGGCTTCACCTCGACGCGGCCGGCGCCGGCGATGCGGCCGAAACCTTTGATGTAATCGATCTTGTTCTTGCGCATCAGGAATTCGACGCCCTTGGTGAGGCCGTCAACGGCATCTTCCTTCTGTTTCAGCATCTGGGGCAAATCGAGTTCTACGCCTGCAACCTTCACGCCCATGGACGCAAATGTTTTGGACGCAGCCTCATAATACTCGCTGGCATGCAGAAGCGCCTTCGAAGGAATGCAACCGACGTTGAGGCAGGTGCCGCCCAACTTGCCGCGGCTTTCCACAATCGCGGTCTTGAGGCCGAGCTGACCCGCGCGAATAGCGCAGTTGTAACCCCCGGGGCCGCCCCCGATGATGACGAGATCGTACGACATGTATGCTCCGGCGGTGGTTTGACTAGCGCCTCAACGCGCGGCGAAAGACGGCCGGAACATAAGCCCGGCAGCGGCGCGATCAATCCGCCTTTACGGGCTCCTGCCCTGCTCGTCTGCGGCCAAATGCAGACCAAATAGCAAGCAGCAAGAAGACGCCAAGCGAACCCCAGCCCAACACATCGCCGATCCGTTCATAGATGGTCGGACCCGGCGCGCCAAGCGGCGCCTCGGTTTGGAACAAGGTGTCTGGGCCGCTTACCTGCTCCGCCAGCACGCGCCCATAACGGTCGCTAACCGTGAGCGCTCCGTTTCTGGCGCTTCGCACGATCGAGTATCCGTTCTCCACGCCGCGAAGAATGGCCATGCGGCTGTGTAGCCAACGGTCGATGCCGAAGTCCCAGGCAGGCACAAGCATAACACGCACACCTGGATAGGAACGGCCTAAGCTTGGGAAATCCATGTCCTTGCAAATGGCGACGCCAAGGCGCGTCGCCCCCCGCTCGAAAGTGACTGACTGAGCGCCCGCCCGGTATTGCGCCTCCAACCCCGGGATCATGTGCCGCTTGTTGTAGATGAGGCGCTCGCCGTCTGACCGAAAAACGTAGGCGCGATTGTAGCGCTCGTCACCGTCCTGCACATCCACGCCGACCACCAGCACTACATCGCGCCGCCTTGCGATCTCGGCGAAACGCTCCAGCGCGGCTTCTCGATCGTGTTCGTTCAGTACGACTATCTTTTCAGGCAATACAATAACGCGGTGATCGCTATCGGCAGCCACCTCGATCTGCGCTGCATAGGTTTCGAATACGGGGCGCCAATCGCTCGGCGCAGCGCCGAACTGATCGTTGGCTAGAAGCGCAACGTGAAGCAGCTCGGATTCACGTAGCGGTGCGCTTGGTGGGATCCGGCTCCACCCCCAAACGAGCGCCGATGCTAGCGTTAATACAGGCACGACGGCGATGAGGGCATTGCGACGAACAATCACCATCGCCGCCGTTGCCGCGAATAAAGCGAGGACGAACGTCACGGCCGGCGCGCCACCAATGGATGCGAGCTGAATTGCCGGCAAAAAATCCATCTGACTGTAGGCGAGAGAGTTGGCGGCGCCGTGAGGCGAATACGACGCCACCAGCGTTTCGAGACCCGTTGCAAACGTCGGGAAGACAAATGTCGCGGCAAGGTCAGGCAGACGCCGGACGCCTGCCCACCAAGCAAGCGCGATCAAGGCCCACAGCCCTGCTTCCAGCGCCAGAACAGCTGCAACGGGTCCTGGTCCGCTGAGACTCAGCAGGTAACCGAAGAGCCCGCCAACGGATGCGGCGCCTGTAACAGCGCCGAGCACGGCAGCAACTGAACCGCGCGCATGCGCAACTGCAACAAGCAGCGGAATCGGAGCGGCCCAAGCAAGCGGCCAAAGCGGCTCGAGTCCATGCGACTGCGCAAGCATGGCGCCGCTCAGCAGTGCGGCGACCAGGCGGACCGACAGCCCGATCATTCCCACCCCTTAAACTAGCTCGCGATGATGGGCGTCGGCCGCAGGCGGCGGCCCCGATGCATGCAGTCTTACGCGCCCTGCTTTTCCCAATGGGCACGATCTGCGGCGTCGACGACCAGCGTGACCAATCCCGCCAACAACAGGATCGCCAAGACGCCAACTTGCGCTTCAGTCGAGCCGAGATTGGCGAGCATCGTTTGCGGCGCCAGATACTCTGCGATGCTGAGTGAGCGCAACAACTCTACAAGGTCGCCGTTCTTGCTCTGCTCCCAAGCCCAACGACCGCCATAGCAGGCAAAGCCAAAGAGCCAGGTCCAGAAGCCTTGCGTGCGGCGGATCAGACGCACCGCAGAAACGAAGAAGAATATCGCCGCCGCTGAGAGCAACGCCACATCAAGCCAGCCGGCATCGGCGGCGCCGGTTTGCGCCGCGCTCGCCTGCACTTCTGCGATCTGAGTCACCGGCGCTTGGTACCCGACGATGAGCCCCGCCGCCCCGAGCGCGCCCAGTGCGCACAACCCGACCGCTGCGAAAAGCACGAGAATGGCCAGCCAGCGCAGAATGAACGTCATGGACTCCCCTCCCGCCGCTTTTCCGCAGCTTGGTGCGATCCTACCGGGCTCGTTGGGGCTCGCCAATGGGCGCCGGAAAGCCCTTAGGATTCATCCCTCTTCTTTTTGGGGAGTGTGATCGATAAGCTGCGCGGGCGAAGCGAAGCGCGATGATGTCCGAGGGAGGGATGAGCGCGCGGAGGGCGCCTAGCGCGGGCGTTCTTGGTCATTGCGCTCGCGGTGTTGGCGCGGCGATGTTGATCTCGTCGCCATGGCTTTGAGCGGCCCGCTGCATGCTCGGCGGCTTTCAGTCACTTCGCGGAATGTCGGGCGGGCCGCGCCTGCTTCATGCTGCCGCTGGCTAGGTTGATCCGATCGTGCAGGCCGGCTCGCCCTCCAACCTCTTCGAACACTCCAACCGCTCGCCTGCGCGCAGGTGGCAGCGATGCTCACTTCCGCCTCAGGCCTATGCTCACCCTGCTGATAAGAAGAAGTGGGTTTTCCACATGGATGCGATTGCGAAACGCGCAACAAGGACCGGTTGACGCCGTTGTTCGTATGGGCGGGCGATTGCGGAGATCGCTCGATGCACGTGACGAAATCTCGCACCAAGGTCGAGAGCGGCCTGGTCCCTGTCGGGAGCTACTTTACACAGCTCACACGAGAGCTTGAACACAGCCAGAAGCGCGCCATCAATCGGAGCGACGCTTACAGGTCCAGCAGCATGCGCTCGGGATCTTCGAGTCCTTCTTTGACCCGCACCAGGAATGTGACAGCTTCCTTCCCGTCGACAATACGGTGATCGTAGCTGAGTGCGAGGTACATCATCGGCCGCACCACCACCTGCTTATCGACCACCACTGGCCGTTCCTGGATCTTGTGCATGCCGAGGATGCCTGATTGCGGTGCATTCAGGATGGGAGTCGACATCAGCGAACCATACACACCACCATTCGAAATGGTGAACGTGGCGCCTTGCAGGTCCTCGAGCTTCAGCTGACCGTCGCGCGCTTTCACGCCCAGCTCAGTGATCTCACGCTCGACATCAGCCATAGTTTTGTGATCGGCGTCGCGTACGACTGGCACGACAAGACCCCGGTCGGTCCCGACCGCAATGCCGATGTCGTAGTAATTCTTATAAATGATGTCGCTTCCATCAATCTCAGCATTGACGTTAGGGATTTCCTTCAGCGCAGCGATGCACGCCTTCACGAAGAAGCTCATGAACCCCAGCTTCACACCGTGCTTTTTTTCGAAGCTGTCCTTGTACTTGGTGCGAGCAGACATGATCGCCGACATGTCGGCTTCGTTGAAAGTCGTCAGCATCGCTGCGGTGTTCTGCGCCTCCTTGAGGCGTCGCGCGATAGTCTGACGCAGGCGCGTCATCGGCACGCGCTCTTCGCGGTCGCTGATGAGGCGCGCTTGTAGCGGCGGATGCGCCGGTGATGGCTGTGCCGCGCGCTGCTCAATGAGTGCGAGCGCATCAGATTTGGTCAGGCGTCCATCCTTCCCGGATCCTTGGATGCCCGAGACATCGACGCCGCCTTCGGCAGCGATTCGCTGCACCGATGGCGGCGATTGCTTTGCTCCGCCCGGCGTTTGTGCGGCGGACTGAGCCACAGGTCTAGCTGTCTCGGTTTTCGGGCTTGATGGCGCCGGCTGCGCGGCCGCGCCGCCCATACGTCCAAGCAGCGCCCCGATACTCACGCTCGCTCCCTCCGCGGCGACAATCTCGCTCAACACCCCGGCTTCCGGCGCGGAGACCTCCACTGAGACCTTATCGGTCTCAAGCTCCACCAGAGTTTCGTCCTTGCGCACACTGTCGCCAGCCTTCTTCAGCCATTTAGCGACAGTGGCTTCGCTGACGCTTTCGCCCAAAGTCGGCACTACGATGTCGGTCACGTCTCAGCTCCGGTTCTCGAGGTCAGCCCAGCGCTTCTTCCAGAAGCGTTTCGAGCTCTTTGAGATGCTTGCTCATTAACCCCGCCGCCGTCGACGCCGTCGCTGGGCGACCCGCGTAGCGCGCCCGTTTGGCTTTGATATCGAGCTTATCCAGGGTCAACTCGAGCCACGGGTCGGCAAAGGTCCAACCTCCCATGTTCTTCGGCTCCTCCTGGCACCATACCAGCTCCGCATTAGGGAAACGCGCGAGCTCATGCATCACCGACTTCATCGGCCAGGGGTAGAATTGCTCAAGCCGGAGCAAATAGATGTCGTTGCGGCTGCGCTTTTCGCGCTCGTCCAGCAGGTCGAAGTAAACCTTGCCGGAGCAGAGCACCACGCGCGTTATCTCGTTATCACCCTTGAGCCGCAGCGTCGTGTGTCCATTACCGAGTTGCGCATCGTCCCACAGGACACGGTGGAAAGACGTGCCCTCCGCCATTTCGGCCAAATCTGAGACGCACTTCTTGTGGCGAAGCAGCGATTTCGGTGTGAATACGATCAGAGGCTTGCGAAAATCGCGGTGTATTTGTCGGCGAAGAGCGTGGAAATAATTGGCGGGAGTCGTGCAGTTCACCACCTGCAGATTGTCTTCCGCGCAGAGCTGCAGGAATCTTTCGATCCGCCCAGATGAGTGTTCCGGTCCCTGCCCTTCATAACCGTGCGGCAGCAGCATCACGAGCCCGGACATGCGCAGCCATTTGCGTTCGCCAGAGGAGATGAACTGGTCGATCACCACTTGAGCGCCGTTCACAAAGTCGCCGAATTGCGCCTCCCACAGCGTCAACGTGTTCGGCTCAGCCAACGTATAGCCGTATTCGAAACCGAGCACCGCCTCTTCCGACAAGAGCGAATCGATCACCTCGTAGTGCGCCTGACTGGGCCGAATGTTGTTCAGCGGCGTGTAGCGGGCCTCGCTCTGCTGGTCGACAAAGTGCGAGTGACGCTGACTGAACGTGCCGCGACACGAATCCTGGCCCGATAGACGCACATTGAAGCCCTCGTCGAGCAGCGTGGCGAACGCCAAGTGCTCTGCGAGGGCCCAATCGACGCCATGGCCATCCTCGATCGCCCTGCGCCGGGTCTCGACCACCCGCTGCACTGTCTTGTGCATGTCGAAATCAGAAGGGATTTCAGTGATTCGGCGTCCGAGTTCTCGCAGCTTCTCGATGGCCACTTCCGTCTTGCCGCGGCGATCATCATCTGCAGGCAAGGACAATCCCGACCATACGCCGTCAAGCCAGTCGGCTTTGTTGCTGCGGTAGTTCTTGCCGGCCTCAAACTCTCGGTCGAGGAAGCTGTTGAAGTCTTCGATCCAGCCATCGACCTCCGCCCGCGTTGTCACGCCCTCCTTGACCAGCCTGTCGGTGTAAATCGCGAGCGTTGTCGGCTGGTCCTTAACGCGCCGGTACATGATCGGCTGCGTCATAGTCGGGTCATCGCCTTCGTTATGACCGAAGCGCCGATAGCAGAACATGTCGATGACAACGTCTTTGCCGAAGCGCTGGCGATATTCTGTGGCGATCTTCGCTGCAAACACCACCGCTTCCGGGTCGTCGCCATTCACGTGAAAAATCGGCGCCTGCACCATCAACGCAACGTCGGATGGATACGGCGACGACCGCGAATAATGCGGCGCAGTGGTGAAACCGATCTGATTGTTGATGATGAAGTGCATGGTGCCGCCGGTGCGGTAGCCGCGCAGCCCAGACAGCGCAAAGCACTCAGCGACAACACCCTGCCCCGCGAACGCGGCGTCGCCGTGGATCAGCAGCGGCATCACTCTGGCGCGCAGGTCGAAAAGGCTTTGCCCCTCCTCGGTCCAAGTCGCGCGCTGAGCCTGCTTTGCTCGCGCCTTGCCCAATACAACCGGATTGACGATCTCCAGGTGCGAAGGATTAGCCGTCAAAGACAGATGCACGTTGTTGCCGTCGAACGCGCGATCGCTGGAAGCGCCGAGGTGATATTTGACGTCACCCGATCCGAGCACATCGTCTGGCGTCGATGATCCGCCTTGGAATTCGTGGAAGATGGCCTGATACGGCTTTCCCATCACTGCGGCGAGCACGTTGAGACGTCCGCGGTGCGCCATTCCCAGAATGATTTCTTCGACGCCGAGCGCGCCGCCTCGCTTGATGATTTGCTCGAGCGCTGGAAGCATTGCCTCGCCGCCATCGACGCCGAAACGCTTGGTGCCGGGATGGCGCTTGTGCACAAACTTCTCGAACGCCTCCCCCTCAATCAGCTTGCGTAATATCGCGCGCTTGCCCTCGGGGGTGAACGCGATCTCTTTATCCGGTCCCTCAATGCGCTCTTGAATCCAGCTCTTCTCTGCAGGATCAGTGATGTGCATGAACTCGACGCCGAATGTCGAGCAATAGGTGCGTTTGAGGATCGCGAGCATCTGGGTGATGGTCGCTGTTTCCATGCCAAGCACGCCGTCGATGAAGATCGGCCGATTGAGGTCATTCGCGCCGAATCCGTGCGTGGCGGGGTCGAGTTCGGGCGCATAAGGACGCTGTTCGATGCCAAGCGGATCGAGATTGGCGGCGAGGTGCCCACGCGTTCGATAGGCGCGGATCATCATCAATGCGCGGATGCTATCGCGGGCCGCCTGCTGAACATCGTGTCTGGACGCGCCCGACAAGCGCTGCTGCAGACGCTTTTCGAGATGATCCGCCAGACCGGCCCAGCCGCCGTCGAGCAGCCGCGTTGTCTCTGTCGTCTGCGGCGCAGCCAGTTCGGCCCGATACCATGACGGCCCGGAGACAGCCCGGCGAACCGCGTCAGGATCGTCCCGCACCTGCTCAAAGAAATAGCGCCAGCTCGGATCTACCGAACTCGGATCTTCCAAGAACCGAGCATGCATGTCTTCAACGAATTGAGCATTGCCGCCGTACAGGAAGCTGGTTTCCAGCATTGCGGTATTCGGCAGGCTGCGGGCGTCGTCCGCCATGGGAACGCTGACCTCTCGGAAATCCGTGCGCGACAATGGGATATAGGCGCGCGCTCAGAGCGGCGCCCGTTCTAATGTGCGTCGGTTAAGGATTGAAGCGCTGCGATGGCGCAGGGCTGATATTAAGACTTGAGCAGTTCGCTCATTGTCCGGCCAAGGGCAGCGGGATGGGGAGCAACCTTGATGCCGGCGCGCTCCATGGCCGCGATCTTGGACTCCGCGTCGCCCTTGCCTCCGGAAATAATCGCGCCCGCGTGACCCATGCGCCGTCCGGGCGGAGCGGTGCGGCCGGCAATAAAGCCCACGGTCGGCTTCCAGCGGCCCCTCTTCTTCTCATCGGCAAGGAACTGAGCCGCGTCCTCCTCGGCTGACCCGCCGATTTCGCCGATCATGATAATTGCCTTGGTCTCGTCGTCGGCCAGGAACCGGCCCAAGACATCGATGAACTCCATCCCCTTCACAGGATCGCCGCCAATGCCCACGGCAGTGGTCTGGCCGAGGCCCTCATTCGTGGTTTGGAACACCGCTTCGTACGTCAGTGTGCCAGAGCGCGAGACTACGCCGACCTTGCCCTTGCGGAAAATTTGACCGGGCATGATGCCTATCTTGCACTCGTTCGGCGTGAGGATGCCCGGGCAGTTCGGGCCGAGCAGGATCGATTTCGACCGCTGCAGCCGGGCCTTCACGCGCACCATGTCCAGCACCGGAATGCCTTCCGTAATGCAGACAATGAATGGAATCTCCGCGTCGATCGCCTCCTCGATCGCCGCCGCCGCGCCCGCTGGCGGCACGTAGATCACAGTCGCATCCGCACCAGCCCGTTCCTTCGCCTCGGCCACCGTAGCGAAAACCGGTAGTCCCAGATGGCTCGTGCCGGCTTTGCCAGGGCTGACGCCGCCGGTCATCTTAGTGCCGTAGGCGATCGCCTGCTCCGAGTGAAAAGTGCCGTTCTTGCCAGTGAAGCCTTGGCAAATGACGCGGGTGTCGGCGTTGACGAGAATGGACATTCGGCCCCCAGGCGCGGCTCTCGGCGCGCGAAGCGGTGGCCGTCCTAGCGCCCGCGAAGCACAGATGCAAACCCCCGGCCCTGCGCACGGCGGGAACGTGCGCGGGCGGGCGAATGTTATGCGCCTGCCAACCCTGGAGACCAACATGGATCAACGACCCCATTGGTGGCGAGACAACGACTTGCCCGGCAGGCGCTCCCAGCGCTCGGATCGAAGCGGCGAGCGCCCCTATTGGTGGGACGAAGATCAGCTGCCGGATTTGCCCGACCGCTCCGGCTACTTGCGAGAAGGTCGCCGGTTCGATGAGGGTGAGCGTCGCGCCTACCGAGCGCGACAAGCGGAAACCGGTACGGGCGACCGCCATGACCGATACTCAGCCGCCGACGATCGTCATGACCGGGGCTGGGCCGCGAGGGCCACGGACGAGGTAAAATCCTGGTTCGGCCGCGACCACGCCGAGCGCGAGCGCATGGAAGAGTCAGATGTCAGACGCGATCGGCATCGGCATGATCGCGAAAACCGGCGCGATTATCGGGGCGTGGGCCCGCGCACGCGTTTTGACGAAGATGAAGAGTTGCGCGACATGATCTGTCGCCGACTCAAAGATGACCCCGAACTCGATGTGTCAGATGTCATTGTGCGCGTGATCGATAATGAAGCGATTATTGACGGAGCGGTGCGCAGCCGGCGCGAGGCGGAGCACATCATTCACCTCGCTGAAGATGTCCCGGGCATCGTCCATGTTCGCGACAGGCTTGGCCGACAACGCGGCGGAGACGACCGCATCCGCCGCGCCACAATCGGAATGGGTTATGACGAGAGGCCGCGCGGGCGCAGTCACCGGCGGAGCTGAATCTTGCGCTCTAGCCCATCACGAATGCGTTGAGTTTGTTACCGTCGGGGTCGCGGAAGTAGGCGGCGAAGAAGCCGTCGCTCCGCGGCCCCGGAGCGCCTTCATCGCTGCCGCCATTGGCGAGCGCAATGTCGTATAGCCGTTTCACCTGCTCTTTGTCCTTGGCTTCAAGCGCGACCATGACGCCATTGCCTACAGTCGCCGCCTTGCCGTCAAAGGGCTTAGTGAGGCCGATGCCGGCGCCGCCGCCAGGCGCGCCCCAGGCAATCGCGCCAGGCCACTCCATCATGCGTCCGACTCCAAGCTCTTTAGCTATGGCGTCATAGAACTTTGCGCCGCGTTCGAGATCATTGGTGCCGAGCGTGACATAGCCGATCATAGATGCTCCTCCCCTCCGTTGGCGCACCGGCGCCTTCTTTGAATCTCATGCTTATCCGGTTCTGACGCCACGCCTTCGCGGCTGGAGACAATCGGAGGGAGCCGCAGCGGGCGAAAGATTCGTTTAGCCCTTCACAGCCTTCACGATCTTTCTGGCCGCGTCTTCCAGGTCGTTAGCGCTGATGACGTTGAGACCGCTTTCGTCAATGATCTTCTTGCCGAGTTCGACGTTGGTCCCCTCCAGGCGCACCACCAGCGGCACCTGAAGGCCGACTTCTTTTACCGCCGCTATGACGCCTTCGGCGATCACGTCGCACTTCATGATGCCGCCGAAAATGTTGACCAGAATGCCTTTCACGCGGGGATCGGCGGTGATGATCTTGAACGCGGCGGTCACCTTCTCCTTCGACGCGCCGCCCCCGACGTCCAGGAAGTTCGCGGGTTCGGCGCCGAACAGCTTGATAATATCCATTGTCGCCATGGCCAGACCGGCGCCGTTGACCATGCAGCCGATATCTCCATCCAGAGAGATGTAGGCGAGGTCGTATTTCGAAGCCTCGATCTCCTTCTCGTCTTCCTCGTCGAGATCGCGCATCTCGGCCCATTCAGGATGCCTGAAACTCGCGTTGGAATCGAAACTCACCTTTGCGTCGCCGCAGAGCAACCGGTTGTCCTCGGTTACGATCAGAGGGTTCACCTCGAGAAGACTCATGTCGCATTTCACAAACGCTTCGTAGAGCTTGGCGACAAGATCGGCGGCTTGCGCTGCGAGGTCGCCAGAGAGCCCGAGCGCTGATGCGACCTTCTCCGTGTCCGCTCTGGTGACTCCAGTCTCTGGATCAATGCCCACCGTTGTAATCTTTTCAGGCGTCTGGTGCGCGACTTCCTCGATATTCATGCCGCCGGCTTGACTGACGACGAAGGCCACCCGGCTCTGCTCGCGGTCGACCAGAGCGGAGAGATAGAACTCCCTCGCGATCTTCACGCCCTCTTCGATGTAGAGGCGTTTGACCACCCGGCCCGAGGGGCCGGTTTGGAGCGTAACGAGCGTGCTGCCGAGCATCTGCTCCGCCCAGGTTTTCACATCCTCTGGCCTGAAGGCGATGCGCACGCCCCCTTTCTCGCCTGCGGACGCCTCCTTGAACCTGCCCTTCCCGCGACCGCCGGCGTGTATCTGGCTCTTCACCGCCCACACAGACCCGCCGAGCTTCGTCACAGCCTCATTCGCCTCCTGCGGCGTGAACGCCGCATACCCACGCGGCACGGGGACGCCGAAGGTTTTGAGAACGGCCTTGCCTTGGTACTCGTGGATGTTCATCGACGCCCCTACGGGAGATTGGAGCCGCTCTCATACAGTCCGTGCGCACGCTCCGCCAAGCCCGCGCCGCGCAAATCAGCGGCCGAAGCGTAGCTGGAAGGAGATAAAATCCTAGCGAGCGCGATTGGCCGGCCTGAGAGCGCCCGCAGCGGGCTCCGCACTCTCGTCACCATAGACGATTTCGCCGGCGGCTACGCTGGTGCCAATCTGAGGCGCGAACTCTTCTTTGCTCGTCGCCGGCTCACGCGTGGTGCGTCGCCAGAACATAGCCGCGCAAACAAGCAGCGCCGCAACGCCGGCGAACCAGAACATGCCGGCGATTCCGAACCAGTCAACGAGCGGCCCCATCAGCAGGGGACCGACGACCGACCCGGTGGCCCAGACGAACAGAACGCCCGCAGCCGACTGCGCCAGTTTGCCCGGTTCAGCCCGATCCGCCATGTGCGCAACCGCGATGCCATAGAAGCTGAGCGCGCCAGCGCCCCAGGTGAAGAACCAGAGGATTGCCTGAACGCTTGAAAGCGTCCCGCTCCACAAGGCCAGCGCAAACGCCGAGAGCGCGGCAATGCCGGCAAGCGCGGCAATCACCAGCCGGCGGTCGAGGCGATCTGAGATGCGGCCGGCGGGCCATTGCAGCAAGAGCGATCCTGTGAAGGCGGCAGCATAAAAATTGGCCGCGGCTTCTGCGCCGTAATGCTGTGCGGCATACAAAGGCGCCAGCGCGAGAACACCGCCGTTGACCAGCCCTGCTCCGAAACTGCCGATCACCGCCGCGGGCGCAGTGGCGAACTGCTCGACTAATGCCAACGGCTGCGCTTTCGGCGGCGCAGGCTGTTCAATGGCGGTGAAACAGACTGGCACCATAGACAGCGCAGCAAGCGCCGCCGCAATCATCCAGGGCTCCGCCGCCTGCGGCGCATAACTTGCTGCAAAGAAGGGCCCAAGCGCCAGCGCCCCCTTCGTCAGCACCATGTATACGCTCATCACTTCGCCACGGGCGCTCGTGCTGATTGAATGGCTGAGCCAACTTTCGATCGCCGCAAACATCAATGCCACGGCGACCCCCGCGAACATGCGCGAGATCCCCCAGGTCCACACATCCCCGGCGAAGTGCAGCATCAGCGTGGCGACCGCGAATACCGCGGCCGACGCGGCATAGACGCGAATATGGCCAACGCGCGCGAGCAGCGTCGTCGCTATCATCGCCCCCATCATGAAGCCCGCTGAGTACGACGCGGCCACGAGGCCAAGCGCGGTACGCGAATGGCCCTCGTCGGCAAAGGCAAGCGGCAGGCGCACGCCTAGAAGGCCGCCGGCAATTTGCAGGATCGTCACGGCTGCGATTAGCGCAGCGACATTGCGCAGCTGGGTGGGCATGAGAACGCCAGCTACTTAGGGTGATCCGCGCCCTTGCGCTATTCGTCAGCGCGCGGAAACTGAAAGGCAGCCCCCTGGCGCTCAGCCGAAAAACATTTCAAACATGACACGTCCAGGCAGGAAGCTGAGCACTCCGGCGACGATGAGCCCGCCGACGAACATCCCCGTCATTGCCCTGCGGTGAACGGCCACTCTGCGATTGCGGATTGCGAAGATCGCCAGCGGCAGCGTGATGATGGTCCAACCGCTCAGCAGGTGGACAAATGAGAAGGCGCCGTGGTTGAGGCCGCGGATGAATAGGCTGGACCCCGCCGCAGCCGCCATGGCGAACACCCAAGCCCAGCCGAGCGTCTTGTGGAGGCTCCGCCCCTTGGGCCGCAACAGGATCACGGTCCCGAGAAGCAACGCCGTGACAGCGGCATAGACGTGCAGCTGCACCATCGGACTCTGCTGAAACCACAGGGTCCAGTCCGGGGAGTGCGGTTCGATTGTCCGTAATCCGCCGACGATGCTTGGACCGAGCGGCCAGAGCGCAATGGCTATGATGGCCAGTGCACCGGCGCCGACAATCCAAGGCGCTAAAGCTCTGGCGTGCGTCGCCGGCATGGACTCTCCTCTCCGGTAAAGCTCTGCTAGATTCATGAGCCAGAGGGACGCCCTTGCAGCCGCGATTACGTGAAAACAGCATGGTTCTGCGTCAAACGGGGGCGGAGGCGGTTCACGCTTCGCCAGTTGCGAGCTGCCAGCCGCCGGTTTGGCGCTCGTGGTTACGCAATTTGGCCATCGCGGGCGCCGCGGGCGCGTTTCTCGCCTTCGTGGGCGCCATGGATACGGGAACGGCCCCGTTCCACACACGTCTGGCTTATTGGGTGCCTCTGATGGTCGCCGGCGGCATGCTCGGCAACGCTGTCGCTCTGCTGGCCGCACGCATCCCGCATGCGCGGATGAATCCCTGGTTGTTCGGCGCCGTTGTGGCCGCTGCCATGACATTGCCCTCCACGCTCCTGGTGTGGGGCTACACCGACTGGATCTTTGACTTGAAGATATCGGTGGCGTCGCTGCCGGTCCTGTTCGGAAGCGTACTTGTGATCTGCGCGGCAATGACGGCCGTGATGGTCCTGGCAAACTGGCCCGGCCGGACGACGCGCGCGCCGAACCCAGCGGGCGAGCCCGTGGCCGTCCGCTTTCTGGAGCGAATCCCAGCGAAGCTCAAAGGGTCGACACTCTTTGCTGTCTCAGCTGAAGACCACTACTTGCGGCTTCACACATCAAAGGGCAGCGAACTCATCTTGATGCGCCTGGCCGACGCACTCGACGAGCTCGAAGGTCTCGATGGCGCACAGACGCATCGCTCTTGGTGGGTTGCACGCTGCGCAGTCGAGGGCGCGCGCCGCCAGGGCGACCGCGCAGTGCTCCTGCTGAAGGGCGGTTTGGAGGCGCCGGTCAGTCGCCCTAATGTCCGGCACTTGCACCAAGCGGGCTGGTTCTGAACGAAACGCTTCTAGTGCGCGGCTGCGGCCCCTGGAGCATCAACAAACACCCAATCGCTGTCGGCTGCGAGATATGCGAAGGTGGCCCAAGCCGCGACATTCTGGCGGAGCGCAGCAGGGTCAATCGCGTAAAGCGTGTCATCTGGCGTATGGTGATAGTCAAAATAGTCAGTGCCATCTTGGCTGAGATCGACCACCGGCGTTCCGGCCTCGCGGATAGCGTTTACGTCGGCGCCGCCGTCGGCCTGGTTGTTGCCGGGCAGAATGCCCAGCGGCGCCAAGGCGCGCTGAAACGCACGCGCATAGGGCATGGCGGCCCCAGCGAAGCCCGTATCGAAGCGCCAGACGCGTCCTGCGCCGAAATCGCTTTCGAGAGCAACGACATGGTTCTCGCCCGCATGCGTTCGCCCGTAAGCAGCGCCGCCATGCACGCCGTTCTCCTCTGAACCGGCCAGCAGAATGCGAATGGTGCGACGCGGACGTCTCGGCAAATCGCGAATCAAGCGCGCAGCCGCAGTAATAATGGCGACTCCAGCGCCATCATCGATGGCGCCCTGCCCCATGTCCCAGGAGTCGAGGTGAGCGGCCAAGAGCACGATCTCGTCGGGACGCTCGCGGCCGCGAATCTCGGCGATGACATTGCCGGATTCAGCATTGTCGCGAATATCCGCCCTGATATCGATCCGAACTCGGGCGCCGCCGCGCTGAACAAGGGCGGCAAGAACATCTGCATCGGGCGGCGAGATAGACATGGCGGGGAGCGATGCGCCCTCCGCCTGGCGAGAGGAGCCGCCCTGGTGCGCGAAACGATGCGTATCTGTGCCGACTGCGCGGATCAGGCAACCGACCGCCCCCTTCGCTTGCGCAACGGGCGCGCAGCGGCCGCGCTTGCGCACTGCAACGCCATATCCTGCCCCATCCTGAGCGCGACTCATGTGCTCATCGATAAATACGATTCGGCCTCTGACAGCGCTCGCGGGCGCTGCTTCGAGCGCAGCCATGTCAGCAAACCGCACAACATCAGCTGTTACGCCATCTTCAGGCGTCGAAGGTGAGCCGCCGAGCGCAGCGGCCACCATGGCGCGGTCGCCGTTTGCGCCGACGATGTGGGCTTCCTCGCGCGTGGCATCCCAGTACGGGATCGTGAACGGCTCGATGCGGACGTTGCTAAAACCATTGGCGCGCAGCATCGCCACTGCCCACGCTCGCGCACGTGCTTCCGCTGGGGACGCGGCGAGCCGCGGCCCGACTTGAGTTACTAGGTCCTCGACGATCTCGTAAGCATGGTCGCTTTGCAGCGCGGCCGCCTGCAAGCTCTCGATTGTCCGCTGTTGCGCTGGATCGATGACGGCAGTTTGCGGCTGGTCGCGCGTCGGGTTGACGGCCTGCACAAAGCCGGGCGTTTGCTGCGTTGCCGTCTGCGCGCTCGCGCCGGAGGCGAACGCAAGCGCAGCCAAAGCAAGTGCAAGATGCCGCATAATGGTCTCCAAGAGGTGCTACGCGTACAGTGCAGACCGCCGTCGCCGACGCAAGCGCTCAGCGCGGAGAATGAGCCGAGCGGTAGTGAGGGTTGGGCCGATGTCCGTCATGAGCTGCGGCTAAACCGAAGCGCCGCCGGGCAACGAAGCTTGCGGCGGCGCTGCTCGGATCTCGCAGTCGAGTTCCTAATCGACGCTCGAATCAATGCCTTTGCACGCATCAACGAGGCCCTTCACAGCGCCAACACTCTTGTCGAACATCGCGCGTTCGTCAGCGGTGAGTTCGATCTCGACCACCTTCTCCACGCCGTTCCGGCCGATGATGCACGGCACGCCCACATAAATATCGTTGAGGCCGTACTCGCCCTTCAGGTTCGCAGCGCACGGCAACAGGCGGCGCTTGTCGCGCAGATAGCTTTTCGCCATCAGCATCGCGCTTTCCGCCGGCGCATAAAAGGCCGAGCCCGTCTTCAGGAGATTGACGATCTCAGCGCCGCCGTCGCGCGTACGCTGTACGATTTGGTCGAGCTTTTCCTGGCTAGTCCAGCCCATCTTCACGAGATCAGGGAGCGGAATGCCGGCGACTGTGGAATAGCGGACGAGTGGCACCATGGTGTCGCCGTGGCCGCCGAGCACGAAGGCAGTGACGTCTTCCACCGAGACCTTGAACTCTTCGGCGAGAAAGTAGCGAAAGCGCGCGCTATCCAAGACGCCGGCCATACCGACGACCTTGTTGTGCGGCAGCTTCGAGAACTGACGTAGCGCCCACACCATCGCGTCGAGCGGGTTGGTGACGACGATAACGAATGCGTTGGGCGCATGCTGCGCGATGCCCTCGCCCACAGCCTTCATCACCTTCAGGTTGATTCCCAGAAGATCGTCGCGGCTCATGCCCGGCTTGCGCGGCACGCCCGCAGTGACGATGCAAACATCAGCGCCTGCAATATCGCCGTAAGCATTCGCGCCCTTCAGCGCGCTGTCCTTGCCAAACACTGGTGAGGCTTCAGCGATATCCAACCCTTTCCCCTGTGGAACGCCTTCGACGACGTCGAAGAGAATGACGTCGCCCAGCTCTTCCCGCGCAGCGATGTGGGCGAGCGTGCCGCCGATCATGCCTGAACCGATGAGGGCGATTTTCGCGCGGGCCATGGGACGAATACTCCGATACTCGGGAAAGAAAGGCGGCTGATTAGACCCGCTCGCCGCGCGACGCAACGCGGCCAACCGCCCGCGCTAACGCTTAAGGACCATCAAGAGCCCGTCACCAATGCTTGTCACGATTGCATGCACGCGCGGGTCCGCCTTCACCTTCTGCGCCAGCGCGCGCAAAGCGGTGGTGTCGGGCGTCGTATCAGCCGGATCGGCGACACGGCCGGACCACAGCATATTGTCGAACAACAGCACGCCGCCGGCCCGAAGCAGCCTGAGACCCAGCTCGTAATAGACATCGTAACCGCTTTTGTCAGCGTCGATGAAGCCCATGTCGTAGGCTCCCGCCTTGCCCGCTTCGAGCCGGCGCTTCAACGTATCGGCCGCAGGCGCCAGTTTCAGCTCGATGATATCGTCGACGTTTGCTTCGCGCCAATACTCCCGCGCCTTCAGCGTCCACTCTGACGAAGTATCGCAAGCGAGCAGATGCCCGCCGACTTGATGCATCTGCTTTAGCGCGAGTGCTACCGCCAGCGAAGAATAGCCGGTGAACACGCCCACTTCGAACGCCCGCCTTACATTGAGCATGCGCGCGAGGAATTGCATGAAAGCGCCCTGTTCGGGGCTGATCTGCATGCGTGCATTCGGTAGCAACGCAGTTTCGGTCCGGCAGCGCGCCAGCGCCGGATGCTCCGCAGGGTTGGCCTGAGCAAGATAGCGAATGAGTTCTGGCGAGAGACCCAAAGAGGCAGACATTCGACGCCAACACTAAGCTAGGCGCCGCAATTCCTCCACCAGATCATCGCGCTCCCAGGTGAAACCCCCTTCATTGTCGGGCTGGCGCCCGAAGTGACCGTAGGCCGCCGTGCGCGCATAAATGGGGTTGTTGAGCTTCAGATGCGTGCGGATAGCGCGCGGCGTCGCGCCTCCGATCATCTCAGGCAGCTTCGCTTCGAGGATCGCTGGATCTATCGTATCAGCGCCGTGCAGATCGACATAAAAGCTGGTTGGACGCGCAACGCCGATCGCATAGCTGATCTGGATCGTGCAGCGCTGTGCAAGACCCGCGGCCACAACATTCTTCGCGAGATAGCGGCAGGCGTAGGCGGCTGAGCGATCCACTTTGGTCGGATCCTTGCCAGAGAAAGCGCCCCCGCCATGGGGACTCGCGCCGCCATAGGTATCGACAATGATCTTCCGGCCCGTGAGGCCGCTGTCGCCGTCGGGACCGCCAATCTCAAACTTGCCCGTCGGATTGACTAGAAATTGAGTCTTCTTGTTGATCAGACCATCGGGAAAGACAGCGCGGATATAGGGCTCCAGCAGGTCGCGCATACGCTTGGTCGAATAGCTCTGGTCCCCGAGCTTCTTCTTGTGTTGATGGCTGACAACGATGGCTACCACCTCGACCGGCTTGCCATTGGCATAACGCAACGTGACTTGACTCTTCGCATCAGGTTCAAGTTCTGGACGTTCGCCGGCATGGCGCGCGTCAGCCAGTCGCTTGAGGATGTTATGCGAATACTGAAGCGTCGCCGGCATCAGCTCCGGCGTCTCGCTGCACGCGTAACCGAACATGATGCCTTGGTCGCCCGCGCCCTCTTCCTTCTTATCCGTCGCATCGACTCCTTGAGCGATGTGCGCAGATTGGCCGTGAAGGTAGCAGGCATATTTCGCCTTCTCCCAATGAAAACCCCTTTGCGCGTAGCCGATGTCCTTCACCGCCGCGCGCACTTTTGGCTGCAGCGAGGCGATGATCTCTCTCGTGAGCGCCTTGTTTTCCGTTTTGCTTTTCCCAGGCGCTCCAGCTCGGACTTCGCCGGCGAGGATGATCCGATTGGTCGTCACCATGGTTTCGCAGGCGACGCGCGCTTCGGGATCGACCTCTATGAACGCATCGACGACCGTGTCGGAGATGCGGTCGGCCACCTTATCTGGATGACCCTCAGACACACTCTCACTTGTGAATACGTAGTCACTTCTCGCCACGCGGCTTCTCCGGCCCAAATCAGCGCACGCTCATAGGCAGAACCCGGCGCAGGCGCAAATGCTCGCGCCTCTGACGCTTAGCTAGCGTTTGCTCTCGGCGGCTTCCTCAGCAAGCGCTTTGACGAGTTCAATTACGCGCCTGCGCACCTTGAGGCTCTTGATGGACGCAAACAAAGCAACGAGCTGTACGCCTTCTGGGGTGGCAAGCACATCGCCAGAATAGTCCTGGCGCGGCTCGGCCACTCCTCCGCGCGGCGCGACGCGAGGCCTTCGAAAAATCGAGCGGCCGGCAAATCGAGCGCGGCGGCGATATCGAATAGACGGCTCGCGGCTATTCGGTTCACACCCTTCTCGTATTTCTGCACTTGCTGGAAGGTGACGCCAAGTAATTCGGCTAGGCGTTCCTGGCTCATGCCGATTTCGAGGCGGCGAGACCTGACGCGCTGGCCAATTTTTCTGTCGATTGCGTTCGCGGCGCGCTCGTCATTCATGTTTTTGTGCCCTTCGGGGGTAGGCGGCCGGAACAAACCGCAAGCAAGCAATGATTACAAGCAGCAATGGGAACAAAATTTTTGCACCCCACGCATGTGTAGTTTCCCCAAGCGCGGGTGGTAATTGCGCTTCCGCAAAAAGAGCGCCGCCGCGCGTCGCTCGGATTTCCCTACCGTAAGCATCGACGATTGCCGAAATGCCCCCGGAGGCGGCCCGAGCCATAGGCAGGCCCTCCTCGATCGAGCGATACCGAGCCATTGCATAGTGCTGGTAGGGCCCTGCGCCGTGGCCGAACCAAGCATCATTAGTCACGCTGATGATCCACCCCGGCCGCTCGTTTCCTTCTGGCACCATGCCCGGAAAAATCGCCTCATAACAGATGAGTATTACGGCCTCAGGCGCGTCCGGGATCACCAGCCGTGTCGGCGGGGGGCCGGACTCAAAGCCGGCGCCGATGCGCTGCAATGGCGCGATATTCAGCGTGCTGACCAGCGACCAGAGCGGAATGTATTCGCCGAACGGAACCAGGTGATGTTTGTCATAGATTTGGCTGAGCCGCGGCTCGCCGCTGACGCCGTCGATGACGGCAGCTGAGTTGAAATAGAGTAATTCCTGCCCGCTCAGCTCACGCCGTGTCAGTCCGGCAACTAGAACGCGATCTCCCAATCCGCGGCCGAGCGCCTGCATGAACGCGGGGTTTTCGAGCATAAAGAAATTCACCGCGGGAATGGCCCCTTCGGGCCAGATCACGATCGAAGCGCGACTGGTCTCGGGGGGGCCGCTCGCAGCGAGATAGCGATCCAGGACACGCCATTCCTGGTTGACCCGGCTTTCCCATTTCTCGGCTTGGCTGAGACCTGAATCCGCAACCCGAACAATGGGCTTCGCCCCCGGCGGCTCCACGGGAGCGTGCGCGAGCCGCTGCACGCCCCACCCCCAGCAGAGTCCCACCAATAATGCCGCCGCCAATACAGGCGCGAAACGTCTTCCAGCCGAAATACCAGCATCACCGACCGCAGCCAGAGTAGCGGCCACGGCGAGCGTAAGAAGGGTCAGTCCATAAATGCCGAAAACTGACGCCAGCTGGGAAATCGGTTCGCCCGGCGTCCAAACGTATCCGGGCAACAGCCAAGGAAATCCGCCGAACAAATGGCCTCGCAACCATTCGGTGGCGGTGAGCACAGCGGCAAACCAAGCAAGCCGACGTACATCGCGTGTCCAGAAGCTAAGCGCTATCGCTCCGCCGAGGCCGAAGAACAGCGCCATTCCGCCGGCGAGAGCGGCTGTGGCCGGGATTCCCCACAATGGCCCCCAGGCGTCTGAATCGACATTGAAGGCGGACGCCACCCAGTAAAGGCCAGTGCTGAAGTGCCCCAAGCCAAAGCACCATCCGAGCACGAAGCCTCGGCGGATGGCTCTGTCTTGCCCTCCCGCGCCGTCCAGCAGCCAGATGAGTAAAGTGATCGCAACGACGTACAGCAAGGTGAGCTGGAACGGAGCATGCCCGAGCGTCGCCAGCGCACCCGACAAAAAGGCTAAGCCGCGCCGCTGCCAAATCGTGCGGGCGCCGAGCCATGCATGGATGCGCGACAGCGGAACCGCAGCCGTATCGGTCAATATCGTACTCCTGGAGCAAGCAGCACATACGAGCGCGAGGCCTTTAGCGCCACCTGGGTCGCCGCGGTCAATTCTTATGCGCTCGACGTCAGGCGGCGCTCGGGCGGTCCAGCCGCGGCTGCGTCGCTTACCCTTTTAATTCGAATTCGCTTCACACGACGCGGATCAGCATCAACGATCTCAAGGTCAAAACCAGCCGGGTGATGCAGGATCTCGCCTCGCTGAGGCAACCGTCCAGCGAGCGCGACGGCAAGCCCGCCGGCGCTGTCGAACTCGTCTTCATGATGCGGCAGACTCAAATCGGCCGCGAGGGCTGCCTGCAATTGATCAATCGGTGCTCGGCCATCGACTTCAAATGCGCCGCCCGGCCGTTCCAGCACCAGCGCTGACTCGACGTCATGTTCGTCCTCGATGGCGCCGACGATTTGTTCGACGAGATCCTCCATCGAGACAAGACCGTCAGTTCCGCCATACTCATCGACCACCAGCGCGAGATGGATGCGGCTTGATTGCATCTTTAGGAATAACGTCGCCAGCGTCATCGATTGCGGCACGAACAGGATGTCACGCCGGATGCGTCCGAGCGAGCGATCCGTGAATTTGCCTTGCGCTTCGCCTTGAGCATTCGGCGCCAGAAGAGCAAGCACGTCCCGCACGTGAATAAAACCCAGCGGATCGTCCAATGTTTCTCCGTAAATAGGCAACCGCGAGTGCTGGCTTTCGGAGAAAATTTGCGCTGCTTCGCCCAGGCTGGCGGAAGCCTCGACCGCAACGATCTCGGCCCGCGGTCGCATCACGTCTGCAACGCGCAGTCGGTCGAAACGCGCCGCGCGCAGAATCATGTCCTTCTGCGCCAATTCCATGCCCGCGCCGTCTTCGGCGCGCGCTCGCAGCGCCTCCTCGACCGCCTCCGCGGATCCTCTCCTCTGGCGCGAGAAGGCGCGCCTCAGCTTCTTGATAAGACCCGCGCGCCCTCGCGAAGGCAGCTCAGCGTCTTCTCCGATGTCGGCCATGGCCTTGCGATCGTTCCTTCCGTGTCAGCTGTAGGGATCTTCGATCCCCAGCTCGGCCAGGATGGCAATCTCTCTCGCCTCCATGACCGCTGCGTCGGCTTCGTTCATGTGATCATAGCCCAACAAGTGCAAAAACCCATGCACCGCGAGGTGAGCAGCGTGGTTATCGAAGCTTTTGCCCTGAAGCTCAGCTTCGGAGGCAACCGTTTCCGCTGCTAGCGCAATGTCGCCCAGGAAGCCCGCCTCGCAGAGCTCGCCTCTCGGCGGCGGGAATGAGAGCACGTTCGTGGGTCCTTTTTTTCCGCGAAACTGCATGTTGAGGTCAGCGACCTCGCGGTCGCCGGTAAGAAGCACTGACACGGCGCCGCTCGCGCCTTCCGCCTGCGCCGCTGTCGCCAGTGCGCGGGCCAGCACCTCTTCCCGGCCGCGCCAAAACTCGTGTTCCGCAGCTATGTCCGCGACGAGCGGCGATGCGTCAGACACGCCCGGCCTCGTCGCGGTCATAAGCTTCCACGATGCGCGCAACCAAACGGTGGCGAACTACGTCCTGCCCCGAAAAGCGGATCACTTCGACACCCTGCAGGCGATCGAGGATGGCAATTGCATGCGCCAAGCCGGACTGATCGGGACGAACCAAATCGATTTGCGAAGGATCGCCGGTGACGACCATGCGTGAGCCTTCGCCGAGCCGGGTCAGCACCATCTTCATCTGCAGGATGGTCGCGTTCTGCGCTTCGTCGCAGATTACAAAGGCGTTGGTTAGCGTGCGCCCGCGCATAAATGCGAGGGGCGCGACCTCAATCTGGCGGCGCTCGCGGCGCGCCTTCAAATCATTCTCCCCCATCTGACTGCGGAATGCATCCCAGATAGGCTGCAGGTACGGATCTACCTTTTCAGCCAAATCGCCAGGTAAATAACCCAGCTTCTCGCCGGCCTCGACAGCCGGCCTTGTAACTACGATTCGGTCGACTCGATCCTGCTTGAGCGCCTCGACGGCGGCTGCGACCGCGAGAAATGTCTTGCCTGTGCCGGCCGGGCCTACGCCGAAAATGAGATCGATGTTTTCGTCGCGCAGCGCCTCGACATAATGCACCTGACGCGGAGTCCTTAGCGTGAGCCCGCCGAGCTGAGGCAGATTCATGGGCCCGGACGCCTCGCTCTGGTTCTCAGAGAAGGAGATTGCAGCCAGCACCTCGCCCTCGCGAATCCGGCCTTTGCGGCGCGCTAGATCCACGAGGGCCTCCACTATCCGCTGTACCCGATCCAGATCCGCCACGCCGCCCGGCCGCGCGCGTGCAATGATACGGTCGCCCTGTGCGTCAAGTGTCAGGCGATAGGCGGGCGAACCGCGCGGCGCACTGGGGTCGCGAAAGGCCTCCTGAATGTGCGCGAGGTGGCGATGCAGCGGACCGAACACCGACTGCGCTATACTCGCATCGTCGAAGGCGATGACGCGACTCAGTTCGCCGCTTGAGGAGCCCTCGCTCACGCAAGCACCGATGCATCGACGAGGGAACCACCCAAGGAATTCTGGGAGCTGGAGAGAATAGAAACGGGAACGATCTCTCCCGGCTTCGCGCTTGGGGCGTCGAAATGAACGGCCTGCAAGTACGGCGAGCGCCCATGCGCCTGTCCGGGCCTGCGTCCCGGCCCCGTCACCAGCACCGGCAGCACGCGACCCACCTGCGCCGCGTTGAAGGCGCGCTGCTGTTCCGCCAGCAGCGCCTGCAGTCGCGCCAGACGTACGCCCTTCGCCTCTTCATCAACCTGCGCCATCATGGCCGCCGCTGGCGTGCCCGGTCGACTGGAATATTTGAATGAGAATGCTGATGCGAATTTCACCTCACGAGCCAGCTGTAAAGTCGCCTCAAACTCACTTTCGGATTCGCCCGGAAAGCCGACGATGAAATCGGTCGAAAGCGCGATGTCCGGCCGCGCGCTGCGTAGGCGCGCAATAATGTCCAGGTAGAGTGCGCAATCGTGCTTGCGGTTCATAGCTTTGAGGATGCGATCCGAGCCCGACTGAATTGGCAGATGCAGATATGGCATCAATTTCGGCTCTTGTCCGTGTAACGCGATCAGCTCATCCGTCATCTCGACTGGGTGGGACGTGGTGTAACGGAGGCGTTCTATGCCTTCGATAGACGCAAGCTGCGTAAGCAGGTCGGCAAACCCCTCGCCGCCCACGCCGTGAAAAGCATTCACATTCTGTCCGAGTAACGTAATCTCTCGGACACCCCTTTCCGCAAGCGCTCGCGCCTCCGCGAGCACGTCCCCAACCGGACGCGAGTACTCAGCGCCCCGCGTGTAGGGAACGACGCAAAAGGTGCAGAACTTGTCACAACCTTCTTGAATCGAAAGGAATGCTGTCACGCCATCAGGCGCACGTGCGGGGAGCGCATCGAACTTTTCTTGCGCACTGAAGTGGGTCTCCAAGCGCTCGCCTGTCTCCCGAGCCGCTCGGGCTATAAGCTCCGGCAATCGGTGATAGGCTTGTGGTCCGACGACCAGATCAACCGCCGGGGCGCGGGAGATGATCTCTTCCCCTTCCGCCTGGGCGACGCACCCGGCGATGGCAATCGTCATGCCCTTCCCCTCCGAATGGCGGCGCTCCTTGTGCGCGCGTAGCCGCCCGATCTCGGAGTAGACCTTCTCGGTCGCCTTCTCGCGAATGTGACATGTATTCAGAATGACGAGATCAGCGTCGTCAGGCCTGTCTGTGACCGCGTAGCCAAGCGGACTTAACACGTCGCGCATGCGTTCGCTGTCGTACACATTCATTTGGCAGCCATACGTCTCTATAAAGAGCCGCTTTGGCTGGGGCGTTTTGCGATCTGTCATGCGCGCTCAGAGGGCCTTTTCGCGGCGCTTTTCTCATCCAATGGCACGCCATAGAGTTCGAGCCTGTGATCGACGAGCTTGTAACCAAGACGGCGAGCGATTTCATGTTGCAGCCGCTCGATTTCCGGGTCGACGAACTCAACTACTTGGCCCGTCCGCATGTCGATCAGGTGGTCGTGGTGACGCTCGGGCGTCTCTTCGTAGCGAGAGCGGCCATCGCGAAAGTCGTGCCGTTCAAGGATTCCCGCTTCTTCAAACAAGCGGACCGTACGATACACGGTGGCGATTGAAATGCCTGAGTCGATCGCAGCTGCGCGACGGTGCAGCTCCTCAACATCGGGATGGTCATGACTGGTTGAGACAACGCGTGCGATCACGCGGCGCTGCTCCGTCATGCGCATGCCCTTCTCCACGCAGAGTTTTTCGATCCGGTCCATCATCTCCTCTGGGGCGCGGAAGCTACTCCTTTGCCGCCTGCGCTGTCCACCTCACACAATTGGGCGCGGCAGCGTGCGTCGCATCACGATCGCGTCTACGCGCCCGCTCTCGCCCGGATAATAGCTGGAACGGCGGCCGGCCTCCTCATAGCCAAGTTTCGAATAGAGGTGGCGCGCCGCCTCGTTATCCTCGGCGACCTCTAAGTGAATTGTCGCGGCGCCGCGCGCGAGGGCCGTCACGCCAGCTGCGGTGACAAGGGACGCCCCCACACCGCGCCGACGAACCTCCGGCGCCACGGCCACCGTAAGCAGTTCCGCATCGCCCGCGGCCGCCCAAGCGAGGACGAACCCCTGCACACTGTTCGCCCGGGAGACGAGCGCAAAAACGGCCGAGTTCCCTAGGAGCTTCTCAAGCTCCTCTGCGCTCCAGCCTCGCTCGAACGCGCGTGCGTGCAGATTGGCCAGCAGCGCACAAGCGTCGATGCCGACGCGTTCAATCACGCCGCCCGCCCGGGAGGGTAACGTGCGGCGCGCGCAAGTATGACGGTTGCGGCGCATAACGAGCAGGGTCAAGGCGGGCCGCACGGCGCGCCAGAGACGCCACGTCGACAATCGAGCCAGGACTTACGACTGCCGCAATGCGCCCAGCGGCGGCGGCGGCAAGGACTACTCTTGCCTCTCCACGCTCTACGCACTGCGGCGGGAGGAGCGGCGCGCCGCACTCATAGAGCGCTAAATAGGCTGCCCCAGGCGTTTCGATCACAGCGCCCCGCAGGCCCTCGTCGCTCTCGCCTAGCGCAAGCGCTTCCAGTGTCGACACGCCAATGCAGGGGCAACCGAGCGCCAGCGCAAGGGTCCTTGCGAAGGAGAGGCCCACGCGCACGCCCGTGAAGGAGCCAGGACCAGTCGTCACTGCAATTCGCTGTAGCTGCGAGAAATTCATCTTCGCTTGCAGCGCCGTTTCGCGAGCCATAGGCGCCAGGCGTTCTGCCTGGCCGCGGCTCATGCGTTCACTGATGTGCGCCAGCACTTCCCCGTCGGCAACAATAGCCGCCGAGCAAGCGTCGAGCGCCGTATCGATACCCAATACGATCACGGCGTGCGCATACTCAGATCACCTGCTCCACCCGGTTTACTTCGGGCACGTAGTGCCGAAGCATGTTCTCGATCCCTTGCTTGAGGGTGAGCGACGAAGACGGGCAGCCTGCGCACGCGCCGCGCATGTTGAGCCGGACAATTCCCTGATCGTGGTCCCAGGAATGGAAAGTGATGTCGCCGCCGTCGCGCGCCACAGCAGGCCGCACGCGCGCGTCTATGATTTCCTTTAGCTCTTTAACAATCTCGGCGGCCTCGCCTTCATAGATGCGGTCCGCTTCGTCAGTCTGGTGAGCATCAGCGCCTTCATCCAAAAGCACCGGCCGGCCTGCGGTGAAGTGATCCATGATTGCGGCCAGGACGTGCGGCTTCAGGTGCGCCCATTCGATCGCATCGCTCTTGGTGATCGTGATGAAATCCCCGCCGAGATACACCCGCTCCACGCCTTCGATGCTGAACAGCGCGCTCGCCAGAGGAGACGCTAACGCGGCCTCGGCATTGCCGAATTCACGACTGCCCTGCTGCACGACGTCCCTAGCGGGCAGAAACTTCAGCGTGCGAGGGTTAGGCGTGGATTCAGTCTGGATGAACATGGCGCTCAGGTGGGCCTTCGCGCGAGGGGGGTCAAGCCGATGGCGGCGGCTCTGATGCCGCTGTCGCCGCGGCGATGATGGGCAGCGCCAGCTTCCGTACTTCCTCGCGCGAAAGGGCGCCCGGCACCACCAGCACGGGCACGGGTCGCGATCCGAGCCCCGCCGACTTGCCTAGTTGCGTAACTAATGGACCCGGCCCGCCAGGCCCTTCGCCCGCCGCCAGCACAACCAGCTTGATCGATGAATCCTGTTCTAGAAGCTTGCGCAATTCGGGCTTCAGGTCGCCCTCGCGCAACACGGGCTCGGCAGTAACGCCGCACTCGGCCCAAACCTCGGCGGCGAAGCGCTGCGTCAGGGATTCAGCGGCGTCATGTGCTTGCCGCCGCATCTCATCGGTAATGGACGCCCATGGGGCAGGGTCTGCGGGTTCGACCACCCGCAGCATAACAAGTCGCCATCCCGTGCTCCGGCAAAGAAGGCCAGCGTAAATCAAGGCATCGGGAAACTCGTCGCTCTCGTCGGCGAAGACGAGGCAGGCGTAGCGCTGCTGATCGCTCATAGCGCGATGCTACCAGAAGATCAGGGGCGCCACAGCCCGACAATGTCGCGAATTTGCGCCATTATCGGTTGCGCCACTGCTCGCGCCCGTTCCGCGCCCTCCGCAAGGATAGAATCCAGCGCAGTGCGGTCGCTTGTGAGCCGGCGCATCTCTGCAGCTATTGGCGAAAGCTTCCATGCCAGCCTTTCCGCTAAGGCCGGCTTGAATACGCCGAAACCCTTGCCGCCGAACTCTCGCAGCACGTCTTCGACTGAGCACTCGCTGATTGCAGCATAGATGCCGACAAGGTTTTCCACCTCAGGACGGCCCGCGAGCCCCTCCGCCGAATCCGGCACCGGATGCGGATCGGTGGTCGCCTTCTTGATCTTTTGCATGATCGCGTCGGCGTCGTCTGTCATGTTTATGCGCGTCATGTCCGACGGGTCGGACTTCGACATCTTCTTGGTCCCATCGCGCAAGCTCATGATGCGTGCGCCAGGGCCCTGGATCAGCGGCTCCGGAAGCGGGAAAAAGGCCGGGACTTCATAGTCATTGTTGAATTTTTGGGCGATATCGCGCGCCAGTTCGAGGTGCTGCTTCTGGTCATCTCCAACCGGCACATGAGTTGCCTTGTAGAGCAGCACGTCGGCAGCCATTAGCACCGGGTAATCAAACAACCCCACAGAGGCTCGCTCAGCGTGCTTGCCGGCTTTGTCCTTGAACTGCGTCATGCGCTCGAGCCAACCCATGCGCGCCACGCAGTTGAAGATCCAAGTAAGCTCGGTGTGCTCGCGCACCGCCGATTGGACGAAAATAGTCGCGCGGTTGGGATCAACGCCGGCCGCGACATAAGCGGCGGCGACTTCTCGGCAGCGATTGGCAAGGTTTTCCGGATCGGGCCCCGGCGTCATCGCGTGCAGATCGACTATGCAATATATGCTCTCATACTGATCTTGGAGGCGCACGAATTTCTGCAGCGCACCAAGATAATTGCCGAGGTGCAGGCGGTTGGTCGGCTGCATGCCTGAGAACACGCGTTGCGGACCCTGGTAAACGGGCGGGGTAGCGTCGGTCATGGAAAACTCCGGAACATGAGAACGGACGCGCCGTCGAGGCGCGGGAATGCGGCGTCAGGTCAGGCTGGCCATCGCCAGATCTGGCTCGTCATGTTCATGGCGCGGCTTGTCTATCAGCCCTCAAGCCCCGGCGGCAAGGCGCCTCCCCCAGTCGGCGCGCTGCGCTCGCGACGGAAAGCTGCGCGCACCTCTTGGAATGTCACTGCCCGGACGATGAAGGCGAATGCGAAGTAGAAGAGGCCACCCAACAGAATAACCACGACGATGGCGGCTTCCTTGGAACCGAGCTGCGTCTCCAGGTGCGCACGATTGAGGCTCGCCAGCCACAGCAAACCGAACAGGACAACAGATGCGAGCAGGATGCGCAGCAGCCGCCCGAACGCTGCTGGAGTGGGCCCATAGGCGCCGCGCGCGACCAGTGCGCGCACCATCAAAAATACGTTCAACCATGCCGCAGCCGACGTCGCCACGGCGAGACCAGGGAAACCTGGCATGCCCATCTCGCGCAGGCCCAAAAAGAGCGCTGCCCCGAGGGCGATGTTGAGTACCATCGAGGTGAGCGCGTAACGCATCGGCGCTCGTGTATCCTCCCGGGCGAAAAAAGCGGGCGCATAGATCTTCGCCAGCACAAACGCAGGCACTCCCCAGCCATAGTGGAACAGCGCAAGTGCTACGTTATGAGCATCGCCGCTGGAGAAGGCGCCGCGGGCGTAAAGTCCATCGATGAGGAAATATGGAATTGCGAGAATGGCTGCGGCGGCCGGCAGCGTGAACGCCATGGACAAAGCCACCGCCTCATCGAGCGCGCTCCGCGCACCCACCGCATCGCCTTCATGCACCAGCCGCGACAGACGCGGAAGCATTGCCACGCCGACTGCGATGCCGATTAGGCCGAGCGGCAACTGGTACAACCGGTCGGCCACGTTCAGATAGGTGATGGCGCCCGGCTCGAACGAGGCCAGCGCCTGACTAACGAGAACGTTGATTTGGAGCGCTCCACCAGCGATCGCGCCTGGGACGGCAAGCGCGATGAGGCGGTTCAGCCCTGGCGTGATGCGTGGCTTGGTGAGGCGTCCGCCTCCTCCCGCGCGGTGGGCGCCATGCCACACCCAGAGCGCCTGCAGTAGACCTGAGACTGTAACAGCGACAGCGGCTGCGTAGGCAGCGAGCTGTGGCTGATCTCTGAACGGCCACACGCCAACAAGCAGACAAAGGTTCAACAAAATTGGCGCCGCGGCGGCTACGAAGAACTTGCCGCGCGCATTGAGCACGCCGGAGAATAACGTCGCCATCGTCATGCAGACGAGGTATGGCATTGTGATTTGCGTCAGTGTTGTGGCCAGGCCGAACGTTGCAGGATCGTCTGCATAACCGGCGAAAAGAACTCGATTTATCCATGGCATCGCCAGCATCGCGATCGCGCTCAGCAGACCGGTGATGACAAGCAGAACCGACAGCGCCTCGCCAGCGAGCTCGTCGGCCGCCGCCTGTCCTTCGGCCGCCAGCGTTTTGGCATAAACAGGCACGAAAGCTTGGCTGAACGCCCCCTCCGCAAACAAGCGGCGAAACAAGTTGGGAAACCGCAGCGCAGCGAAGAAGGCGTCGGCGACCGGCCCCGCACCCAAGGCTGCAGCGAGCACGAGGTCGCGGGCGAAGCCCAGCAGCCGCGACACGAGGGTGAGGCCGCCGATGACGGCGGTGTTGCGGGCGAGGCTCATTCTGTCAGGCGACTCACGTGAAGGATCGCCTTGCTAGCGCGCAGTCGAGGCTGGCGCCACTGCAAGTCGCGCTTTGGCTTGGTCCAACCCTGAGGATTCCCCGGCGCGCAAGACCTCCTCCAGCTTCGCGCGAACCGAAACCATGCGGGCGGAACTGAGCTGCTCACCCTTGTAAGTAACGTAAAATACGTCAGCGGCGCGCACGCCATAAGTGTCGATGTGCGCGCTTGCGATCGAAAGACCAGATAGCGTGCAGGCTCGCGCGAGGTCCGCCAGTAAGCCGAGGCGATCTCGTCCCGAGGCTTCGATCACCGTCGCCTGAGGGGTGATCCCATTATCTATTCGCACCCACGGTTCGATCGCAAACGCCGCCCCCCTGCGCGACAGGGCGGGCGGCGGAGGGATCGCGTGATCGGCGAATACAGCACTGTGCAGACGGGCTACCAGAGTTTCAATGGCCGCTGGATTTTCGGCGCCGAATGGCCGCAGATCTGATGTCTGGATGGAAAAGATGTCGAATGCGGCGCCATCTCGCGTTGTCTGCACGCGCGCTCCGGCAATGTTGGCGCCGCTGCTTGAAATGGCTGCCGACAGACTTGCGAACAGACCTGGCCGATCACCGGCGTAAACCAGAACTTCCGTCACGCCTTGGGCCGGCCGGATGCGCGTGGCAATGTGAGGTAACGCATGCGCGGCGCGCGCGCCCAGCACCTCGCGCGCGTGCCATTGCAGCGCTTCCTCGTCATGGTTCAGCCAATAGCTATCTTCCTGCGCATCGAGCCAATCGTCTATGTTCGGCAAAGCGCCTAGTTCTTGCTTCAGGTTTCGCTTTGCGCCTTCTGCCATGTCTTGCAGATGCGCCCTTACGCCTTCTTCGTCAGACCGGCCGCCGCGCAGCGCCGCTTCAGTCAAGCGATAAAGATCGCGGAGCAACTGACCTTTCCAGTCGTTCCAGACATTGGGTCCCACAGCGCGTATATCCGCGACGGTCAAAACGAGCAGCAGACGCAAACGCTCGAGCGTTTCGACAGTCCGAGCGAAGTTCGAAATGGTTCGGGGGTCGCTTATGTCTCGTCTCTGAGCGATATCGCTCATTTCGAGATGGCGCCGCACAAGCCAGCCGACGAGATCTACCTCCTCCGGCGGAAGCCCGAGCCGTTCGCAGGCGGCGCGCGCGGATTTCTCCCCCTCGACCTGTTGGTCGCCGCCCGTTTTGCCGGTGTCGTGGAGCAGCATAGCCAGATAGAGCGCGCGACGATTGATGATCTTTGGAAATATCTCCGTGGCAAGCGGATGGTGCTTTTTGTGCCTTCCACGCTCGATATCCGAGATGATTTCCACTGCCTGCAGGGTGTGCTCGTCGACCGTGAAGTGATGATACATGTTGAACTGCATCTGCGCGACGATGCGTCCGAATTCGGGCGCAACTTTTCCGAGCAAACCGGTTTCGTTCATCAGGCGCAGCGCCGCTGCGGGATGACGCGTGCGCGTCACCAAGTCGAGAAACGCCTCCCGAACGGCCTTCTCCTTTCGCCAATCGGGCTGAAATCCTCGCGCACGCTGGGCCACTTCACGCAACGCATCGGGGTGTACGTCCACGTCGAGCGTATCGGCAATGACAAACAGACGGATGAGATTGGCAGGCTTCGAGAAAGTCTTCCCGCCAACGACATTGAGCCTGCCCTGTTCAACTTGGAAGCCCGGCGCCACGGCCTCTGGACGTCCGCGGCGGGATGGCATCAGCCGAGACAGACCGCGCGGAGCGCTCTTGGCGTTGTCAGCTTCGAGTTTGGCGCAAAGGATGCGCGTGAGCACCCCCACCTCTTTGGCAACGAGGAAATACCGCTTCATGAAGCGCTCGACACCGCGTTGATTGGTGCGATCGGCGTAGCCGAGCCGTTTGGCGAGTTCGGGTTGCAAGTCGAACGTCAGCCTTTCCTCCGCGCGCCCCGCGATGAAATGTAAATGGCACCGCACGGTCCAAAGGAATTCTAGGGCGCGGCGAAACGTGTGGCGCTCCTTCTGTGTCAGCACTCCAGCATCGGCATAATCGCGCGGACGTAAGAAGCCGTAACGGTGGCGAGCCATCCAAAACAGCGTGTGCAGATCGCGCAGCCCGCCCTTCCCCTCCTTGATGTTCGGTTCGACCATATAGCGTGACGCGCCTGCGCGTTTGTGTCGCTCGTCTCGCTCACGGAGTTTCGCGGTGATGAAGCGCGCATGTCCCTTGTTCGCCACCTCATTGCGGAACCGGTGTTGGAGCTTTTCGGCCAGCCCCTTGTCGCCAGCAATCCAGCGAGCCTCGAGGAGCGCTGTTTCGATCGTATGATCGGCGCGCGCCAGCTTCAGGCACTCGTCAACGGTGCGTGTAGCGTGACCCACCTTCAGACCCAGGTCCCACAGCATATAGAGCATGTATTCGACCGCGGCAGCCTCCGCCGCGGAGAGTTCGCCTGCGCGCAAGAAGAGAAGGTCGAGGTCCGAGAATGGCGCGAGCTCGCCGCGGCCATATCCGCCCACGGCGAGCAGAGAAAATCTCCTGCCAGCGGGCTCTGCGCCACAAGTCTGCCGTGCATGGTCGAATAGGGCGGTGACCAGGTCGTCGGCCACGCTCGAAAGGATTCGCGCCACCGCGAGCCCGTTTTCGCCCGCCTCTAGGCGCGACATCGCGACGCTTCGGCCGCGCAACAACCTCTCCCTGAGCAGACTTTGGACTGCGTCCCGAGCGCCGGCCCCGGCCGTTGCGGTTCGAGCAAGCGCATCACGAAATTCCCCGGGGTCGGGAGGCAGGACCGATTTCGTGCTTTTGGCAGGGGCGACCATGTTACCTATTTCGTCCATCTGGGGACCACGCGCCACACGGGGCGCCATCCGAGGTGACTTCTTGGTAAAACGCAGATCGCAAACTTGCCTCAATCCGCGAGCACAGCCAAAAGAAGTGTTCACGGCTGTGGGAGACCTCCTCGATGCGCAGTAAAGGCGGCAAGACGATCCGGCTGAACCCGGTCGACGAGGACCATCAGGTGCATGACCACCCCGCGCGCGCCAACCTCGAAGCATTGATGGACCAGAAGCTATTTGCGCAGCGTATCCGCAGCGAGCGGTCATCGGCCTATTGGTTCGCGGCATCCCTGTGGGGTGTGACGGGATTGGTGCTTGGCGGCATTCTCGGCGCCTACATGATGTATGTCGCGATGGACTCTTCGCTGCCCCTGGCCTCCGAAGCGGTCACCCGCGGCATGGCGGTCGAGCAAGCGCGCCAAAGCGTGAACAGCCGCGAGCCCCTGCTCAGCGATCCGCAGGATCAGCCGAACCAGCAGCGACAGCCTTGAGGTGGTAAAGCGCATCCATCGCCTCTCTTGGGGAGAGACGATCCGGGTCGATGTGCGCCAACGCAGACTCAAGAGCGGAGGGCGCTGTAGCTTCCATGAGTTGAGAAAATAGCGGCAAGTCATCTGCGATCTCTACTCGGATCGAGCCGCCGTTAGCTTCGAGCCTCGCGAGCACCGCGCGCGCGCGATCGAGCGCGCTCTTCGGCAACCCAGCAAGCTTCGCTACTTGAATCCCGTAAGACCGGTCGGCCGGGCCGGGCGAAACCTCGTGGAGAAACACGAGATCTCCCTTCCACTCCCTGGCGCGAAGATGCGCGTTTGCGCCAGCCTCCAGCTTGTCGGCAAGGCGGGTCAACTCGTGGTAATGCGTGGCGAATACCGCGCGGCAACGGTTTGCCTCGTGCAGATGCTCGGCAACCGCCCAGGCAATGGCGAGACCATCAAACGTCGCCGTGCCGCGGCCGATCTCATCAAGCACCACAAGCGCACGCGGGCCGGCCTGATGGAGAATGGCGGCGGTCTCAATCATCTCTGTCATGAAGGTCGAGCGGCCACGCGCGAGATCATCAGAGGCGCCTACGCGTGCGAAAACGCGGTCGACCACCCCAAGCCGCAGCTTGCGCGCCGGCACGAAGGAGCCCGCCTGGGCTAACACCGCGAGCAAGGCGATCTGGCGCAAGTACGTGCTTTTGCCCGCCATATTAGGACCGGTGACAACAAGGAGCCGCGGCGCAGAGCGGCCTTCTCCGTCGAGCCGCGCATCGTTGGGCGTAAAACCCTGCCCTTCGCGCCGCACAGCATCCTCAACGACAGGGTGCCGCGCGCCTTCCGCCAGCAAAGTCGTCGAGCCGTCAACTTCAGGTCGCGCAGCGTGGGTTTCCTCCGCCCACTCTGCCAGAGCAGCGGCGACATCGAGGGCGGCCAAGGCGTCCGCAGCCGCTCGAATGGCGACGCCATTCGCTGCTGCGCGCGCCGCGAACTCGGTGAATAGAGCCAATTCGCGGGCCAGCGCCGCCTCCCCTGCGCGTGCGATCTTCGCATCGAGTTCGGCAAGTTCAGCGGTCGTGAATCTGACAGAGCCCGCGTTGGTCTGGCGGTGGATGAACTGCCTGTTCAGCGGCGGCGCCAGCAACGCTTCCGCTTGCTTCGGCGTGGCGTCGATATGGTAGCCAAGCACGGTATTGTGCTTGATCTTGAGCCCCGTGATGCCGGTTTCCTGAGCGTAACTGGCTTGACGCGCGGCTATGACTTTTCGGCTGTCGTCGCGAAGCGCGCGCAGCTGATCCAGCGCCGCATCATGGCCGTCGGCGATGAAGCCGCCCTCTCGAGCGAACATGGGCAAGTCGGCCGCCAGCGCTCTCGAAAGATTCTGTGCGAACTCCGAGGTCTCTGGGTGCGCCGCTAGGCTCAGCGCGTCGCACGCAGCCATCACGCTCGCGGGCGCGCCAGTCCCCAGCTTTCGGCAGATCGCCGCTACGCGATCACCTGCGAGCAAGCCGTCCCGGACCTGCGCTAGGTCGCGAGGCCCGCCACGTCCAAGCGCGAGCCGCGTCAAAGCGCGGGCAAGATCGCCGGCCGCACGCAATTCTTTGCGCAGGTGGATACGCTGCTCTCGTCCAGCGACGAACCAGGCAACTTCGTCCAGTCGGGCGTTGATTGCCTGCGCTTCAGTGAGCGGGCGGGCGAGGCGCTCGGCCAGCAGCCTGCCTCCTGCCGCCGTAACGGTTCTGTCGACGCAAGCAAGTAGTGAGCCCTCACGTCCTCCTCGGATGGATCGGTCGATCTCGAGTGCGCCGCGCGTTGCCGCGTCGATTGCCATGAAGGCGCGATCGCCGCGCCGTCGAGGCGGCGTCAGTCGTGGCGCAATGCCTGCCTGGGTAAGTTCGACGTAGTCCAGCAGCATGCCCATCGCGGCGAGTTCTGCCGCACGAAAATCGCCGAATGCATCAAGAGCCCCGACTCCGAACAACTCCTTGATGCGCCGCTCAGCTGACCTGAGATCTCCCTTGATTGCGGGGCGAAGCGTGATGGCCGCGCCGATCACGTGGCCCATGTTCCCCAATCGCGCAGTATCGCCATCCGCAATCAGAAGCTCCGCTGGTGCGAGCGCGGCGAGCTCTTCCTCGACCGCGAGAACGGGGATGGCGCGGGTTTCGAATGCACCGGTCGAAACATCAGCCCACGCAACCGCGGCTTCCTCGCCAACCAGCGCGACCGCTGCGAGCAGGTTCGCCGCGCGAGCATCGAGAAGCCCCTCCTCCGTCAATGTCCCGGGTGTCACGACGCGAACTACGCCGCGCTGCACGATGGATTTCGAACCACGTTTCCTGGCTTCAGTTGGATCTTCCAATTGCTCGCAGATCGCGACCTTGAATCCGGCGCGAATGAGCTTCGCCAGGTAGCCTTCGGCCTGATGCCAAGGAACACCCGCCATGGGGATCGGCTCGCCGCCATGTTGCCCCCGCTTGGTCAGCGTAATGCCTAGCGCGCCGGCGGCTTTCTCCGCGTCTTCGAAGAAGAGTTCGTAGAAGTCTCCCATGCGGAAGAAAAGGAGCGCGTCTGGATGCTCGCTTTTGGCGGCGAGGTACTGCGCCATGAACGGCGTTGTGCGCGGCGGCGTATGCAGAGAATCGGCCACCGCTGAGGTTTAACGCCTTGCGGCGACGACTTCCATTGACGGGGCGCCGGCCACCGTTACGTTGTCTCCATTCCACCCCGAGAAACTATGCCCGACCCGAAGAAGAGCTTCACCGATCAAGAGGCGCTGGCGTTTCATAGCGCGGCGCCGCCAGGCAAGATTTCCATCACGCCTACGAAGCCCATGGCGACGCAGCGCGACCTCTCCCTCGCCTATTCGCCCGGCGTCGCGGCCCCGGTCAAAGCGATCGCCCAAGATCCGGACCGCGCTTACGATTTTACTGCCAAAGGCAATCTCGTCGCTGTCATCACCAATGGCACCGCCATTCTTGGACTGGGCAATCTGGGTGCAATGGCGGCCAAGCCTGTGATGGAGGGCAAGAGCGTTCTTTTCAAGCGATTCGCTGATGTCGATTCCATCGACATCGAGGTGACGACGCAGAATGTCGAAGAGTTCATAACCACGGTACGCAACATCGGTCCAACTTTCGGCGGCATCAATCTAGAAGACATCAAAAGCCCGGAATGCTTCATCATCGAGAGCCGACTACGCGATGATTTGGATGTCCCCGTGTTCCACGATGACCAGCACGGCACTGCCATTATCGCGGCCGCGGGATTGCTGAATGCGTGCGAGCTGACAGGAAGAAAGCTCAGCGACATCAAAGTGGTGGTGAGCGGCGCAGGCGCCGCGGGCCTGTCGTGCGTCGCCTTAATCAAGCATCTGGGCGTCCCGCATGAGAACGTCATCGTCTGCGATCGGGATGGCGTCATCTACCGAGGTCGGGAGAAGGGAGTCGATCAGTTTAAGGCGCCCCACGCGGTGGACACGAAAGCACGGTCACTGGCCGACGCCCTCAAAGGCGCGGACGTGTTCATGGGCCTATCTGTCGCCGGCGCCATGACGCCAGAGATGGTCAAGTCAATGGCAAAGAGGCCGATCATTTTCGCGATGGCCAACCCTGATCCGGAGATTATGCCGGAAGAAGTGCATGCCGCGCGTAGTGACGCGATCGTCGCCACCGGCCGCTCGGATTACCCTAATCAGGTCAACAACGTCCTCGGCTTCCCCTACATCTTTCGCGGCGCGCTCGATGTCCGCGCGCGCACTATAAACGAGGAAATGAAGGTGGCCGCCGCGCGCGCCCTCGCAGGTCTCGCTAAACAAGACGTGCCTGACGAGGTCGCCGCTGCTTATCAGGGCAAGCGATTAAAGTTCGGTCCTGACTATATCATTCCCTCACCTTTTGATCCGCGCCTGATTTCG
Source organism: uncultured Terricaulis sp. (assembly GCA_964402795.1). Lineage (GTDB taxonomy): Bacteria > Pseudomonadota > Alphaproteobacteria > Caulobacterales > Aquidulcibacteraceae > Vitreimonas. Next base: position 85,643 of record CAYODX010000006.1, read on the forward strand.
GAGATTCCTCCTTTTGTCGCGCAAGCCGCAATGGATTCGGGCGTAGCGCGCAAACCAATTGACGATATGCAGGCCTACAAGCACAGCTTGGCGCAGCGTCTCGACCCGACAGCTGCTATGATGCAGCGCGTGCAAACCGTAGTGCGGCGGACCCCCCGCAGCATAGTCTTCGCGGAGGGTGAAGAGCCTGCGGTGATCCGCGCCGCCTACGCTTTTCAAGAACAGGGGCTCGGCAAAGCGGTGCTGATCGGGCGCGACGAACTCGTGCGCGCAAACATGGCGCAAGCCGGTGTGCCAGAAAGCGCAGACCTCCGGATCATCAATGCTCGACTTTCGGAAAATAACGCCGCTTTTGCCGACTTTCTTTACAAAAGGCTTCAGCGCTTCGGCTACTTGCAGCGGGACGCGCAACGGCTGGTGAACCAGGACCGCAACGTATTCGGCGCCTGTATGGTCGCGCTGGGCCACGCTGACGGGATGGTCACCGGCGTGACACGCAACTACGCTACAGCGCTCGGTGACGTACTCAAGGCGATTGACCCCGCTCGCGGCGAGCGCGTGATGGGCATGTCGATAATTCTGATGAAAGGGCGCACATTATTCATCGCCGACACCGCGGTTTCCGAATTCCCGGATGCTGCCGAACTGGCTCAGATCACATTGCAGTCAGCCGCGATGGCCCGCCACTTCGGCGCCGTTCCACGGGTGGCGCTCCTGTCCCACTCCAATTTCGGCAATCCGCTCATGGAGCGCTCAGAAAAGATTCGGGATGCGGTGACCCTCCTCGATCGGCGCGAAGAACTCGACTTTGAATATGAAGGCGAGATGAACGTCGACGTAGCGCTGCACCCCAATATGCGCGAACTCTATCCTTTCTCTCGCCTATCGGAACCTGCCAACGTCCTGGTAATGCCGGCGCTCCATTCCGCGTCGATCGCCACAAGCCTTCTGACGACAGCCGGCGGCGCTACCGTGATCGGTCCGGTTCTGACGGGGCTCGCCATGCCAATCCAGATTGCGCCGCTCGGCGGTGTTGTGTCCGATATTGTCACGTACGCCACGTTGGCGGCGTTTCAAGCAGCGCAAAACCACGACAAAGGCGCACGCAGTTAAGCCGGGGTTTTTGCCGCCACTTGACTCTGTCGCCACCACTCGAGCGCCGCAAGTGCAACCGCGATAAGACCAATCCAAGCCGCGAAAACAAAGACCTCGGCGAACCGCTCCGCTTGCGCCGGCAACCCTTGATCCTTTACGGCGTCAACAAAGGCGCCTATGCGCGGGCGGAAGATCACACCAATCAGCAGCGCCAGTGAAGACAACAGCGCGTACTGAACCGCTGCGTAGTTCTTGTTCACGATTGAAGAGAGCCAAGCCACGTGCACCGCGCTAGCAAAGCCACCTGCAAGATTTTCCATGAGGATAACCGTGGTCAGCTGCGTGAGCCGGTCTCCCAAAATAACACCATCGAAGATGGTCGCACCCGTGGCTTGCACCGATCCAACAAAGGCGTTCAACGCCGCCCCGAGCATCGCGCCCAATCCTGTCACCTCGAGAAATGCTTCTGTCCCGCCACCACCGCGCGCCAAATCCGCATAGAGGAGATTTGTGGCCGCAGCGATGAGGCCGCCAAGAATTAATGACGGCATGCGGCCAATCCACGCCAGCGCCACGCCACCGAGAGCGATGCCGCCAAGGGTCGCAAATACCCCAACCATCTTCGAAGCCACAGCAACGTCGGAGTTCGAGTGTTGCAGGATGGTGAGGTAGAACGGATTGGCGAACGAGCCCCATATGGAATCAGCGATCCGGTAGGTCATCGCAAGCGCAAGGATGGGCAGCGCCCATAGCCAGTACCGACGCACGATGTCTGCTAATGGCGCCAGCACGCGTTCGAAGAGAATGTCAGCGAAGGCCCGCGAGCCGCCCACCCCCTCCAACGCACCGGCCTTCTGCGCGAGCCAATAAGAGATGGCGAGCGGCAAGCCGATCGTCAGCAGCAAAATCCAAGGCGTCGCAGCGTCACGAAACTCCGCAGCGTTCGCACTCGGATCAGCCAGCGTGTAAAACATGAACCCAAGCAACGCTGCTCCGGCCACTGCCCATCCTATTGCAACCGGCCAGACGGCGCGGCGGCGCAGCGCCTGCGCTGAAGGATTCTGCGCTGTCGGCGTGTCCAGCTTCGGCGCAACCAACGGCTCGGGCGCAGCGAGTGAGGCGAAAACAGTGCAACCCATCAATACAGCCATGCCTGCATAGATGCCGGGCCAAGCCGCCGCCGCGTCGTTGGCGAGCTTCCATATGTCGGCTAGCAACAATGCCACGGCGCCGCCGATAATCGCGGCGAGACGGTATCCGAGCTGATATCGCACCGTGATGTCGTCGAGTTGTTTGCCGTCTTGCGCTGTCTCGATACGCCAAGCGTCTATGACAATGTCTTGGCTCGCTGAGAAAAAAGCTGCGATCACTGCGAATAAGGCGAACGCAGTCAACGCCTCGCGCGGGTCGAACAGGGTCATCCCGAACAGACAAACCGCTATCACTATCTGGCATAGGGCCATCCACGCCCGCCGGCGTCCTATCGTGTTGGCGAACGGTGGCACGAGCCAATCAAATGCGGGCGCCCAGATGAACTTGAATGCGTAAAAGAGTCCGATCCAGGAAAGCGCCGCAATGGCGCCGAAGCTTACGCTCGCGTTTGATAGCCACGCCGTAAGCGAACCGATCAAGAGGGAGAAAGGCAATCCCGACGCAAAGCCGAGCGCCGTCGCGATCCAGATTACGCGCTTCGAGGCGCGAGGCGCGCTTACTTCGACAGCGTCAGACATCAAGGGCCTCTTGTTCTTCAATACACTGTGGCGCGCACTGGCTTAATGCGACTCGAAGGTGGCGGGGTTCGGGCCCTTGGTAAAGCGCATGGCCACCGCAAGCAGCCGGGCGGCGTCAATGGGTTTTGTCAGAAAGTCGTCCATGCCCGCCGCCATGGCGCGGCTACGTTCCTCCTCGCCCGTATCCGCCGTGAGGGCGACGATCGGCGCCGAAGCCGAGGGCCCTCCTCCCGCGCGGATGCGCGCCGCTGCTTCCAGTCCATCGATCCGAGGCATACGAATGTCTAGCAGAAGGAGGTCATAACGGCCGGCGGAAGCCACGACGACCGCCTCTTCGCCGTCCTGCACCGCCGTGATAATGCAGCCTTCGCGCGACAACAATGTCCGCGCCAAAAGCGCGTTGATCGGATTATCTTCGGCAAGCAGCACGCGCAATCCCGCAAGTCTGGGCTGTTGATCGCGCGCAGAAGCGCTGTCTGGCTCGGGACTTTTGCCAGCGAGCGCCTCCCTGATCCGGCCTGCAAGCGAGTGGCGTCGTACTGGCTTCAGAACATATTGCAGGACGCCCGCCGCGCGGCATGCCTCGATAGCTTCGCGTCGCTCTTGCGGCGTCAGGGCAATCAAAACCCGGGCGTCGCGCTGCATCGTGCGAATCTCTTCGCCGCCCATACCTTCGCGCCAGTCGAATAGGATCACGTCCGCACGCTCGCCATGTGCGGCGGCACGCGCTCCGAGGCCCTGCAACGTCGAGCGCAAGGACTGGGTGAGCACCGCCGAGTCACTGATGACCGCTACACTTATGCCTGGCAGCGGCGTGGTCTGCGCTGACGGGCCGTCCGCAGACGCGAACGGCAGCTCCACCCAGAAATTGGCGCCGTGCCCGAGCTTGGACGTTAGCCCCGTTTCACCACCCATCGCACGCGCAAGGCGGCGAACAATGGCAAGCCCCAGCCCTGTGCCTCCGTGCCGGCGCGCGACACCGGCGTCCGCTTGCGCAAACTCCTCGAAAATCAGCGCCTGCTTATCGGGCGGCACGCCTGGACCGGTATCTCGAACGCTGAAGCGGAGACGCCCTCCAGGCCGCGGCGCCAATTCCAGCAGCACGCCACCGTTGTCAGTGAATTTGACCGCGTTTCCGGCCAAATTGAACAGTATCTGCCGCAGCCGTCCGTCGTCACCAATTACACGAGAGGGCACGTCGCCTCTAACCGTAACAGCAACTTCGAGGCCTTTTGCATGAGCTTTTGGAGACAGCAATTCCGCCACCTCCTGCATTACCACTTCTGGATCGAATGGTGCAGCCTCGAGTTCTAAACGACCAGCCTCCAGACGCGAGTAGTCCAGAATTTCGGTGATCAAGTCGAGAAGGTGCTCGCCCGACTGTTTGATTGCGCTGACATAGGTGCGAGCGTTGGCTTCAAGTTTTCCGTGTTCCAGCAGGCCAGCCATGCCGAGGATGCCATTGAGCGGGGTGCGCAGCTCGTGCGTCAGCGTCGCGAACAGAGTTGTCTTGGCGCGCAACGCGTCTTCCGCAGCCTGAACGTGAGCAGTGATGTCCCGCGCCACCACGTAGCGGGCGCCATCGGCGAGGACCCGTTCGCTCCACTCGAAGCGCCTTCCATCTGGCGCGGGCGCGACGAAACGGCGTTCGCCATTGACCAGCGGCGGCGGCGTTCCCCTTCCCCACGGCGGCCGCTGTGGACCTATCCAATGGCGAAAGACCGCGCGGAATGCAGGATTGGCGCGGAGCATCGCCCCGTCTGCGGCGAGAATCGCGGCGGGATCAGGAAGCGCATCGAACGGATCGAAGGGCTGAGTGGCCGCAGCCTGGGACATGCCCAAGATGAAGCCTAAAGAGCGTTAAAAAACCTTGGGGGCCGATCAGACAGCACTTGATAGCGCGGCGCCGAGCTGATCGCGATCATAGGGTTTACGCAAAACGGCAAAGCCTTGGGCGTCGAATTCGTTCCGGCCGCCGTACCCCGTCGTCAGGAGCACGGGAAGATCGGGGTAAAGTTGTTTCAGTTCCTGCGCCAGTTCGATGCCGCTCATGCCGCCGGGCATGATGATATCCGAAAACACCACATCAACAGGCGGCCCAGCGGACAGGTGCGCGAGCGCCGCTTTGGCGTCCGCGACACGCATTGCGTTGTAGCCGAGATCGCGGATCATTTCACAGACCATCGCGGCGACATTGTCATCATCCTCGACCACAAGCACCGTCCCAGCGCCACTCACGTCCTTCGTTCGCTGCTCGATCGGCGCCGGCAGCGGCTCGCTGGTGCGAGGAAGCGTCAGCCTCACGATTGTCCCTTGACCGGGCGCGCTTTCGATATCGCAGTTGCCGCCAGACTGCAGCGCGAAGCCGTACACCTGGCTCAGCCCGAGACCAGTGCCGCGCCCGACTTCCTTGGTGGTGAAGAAAGGGTCGAAAGCGCGCGAGCGAACCTCTTCTGTCATTCCGACGCCATTGTCGCTGACGCTGATCGTCACCGAACCAGCGTCGCTCGGCGTTTCAGCAACGTTCAAGAGGAGAACGCCCCCCGATGGCATCGCGTCCCGCGCGTTGACGGCCATATTCAGAATGCCGAGGTCAAGCTGGCCGGGATCAACCTTCACGATCGCGTCCGGGTCGTCAAACTGCAGCTGCACTTTTATATCTTCGCGCAAAGAGCGCTCTAGAAGCGGCAGCAAGCTCTGCAGTCGTTCCCGCAACAACACGACCTCCGGCGTGAGCCGCTGTCGCCGCGAAAAGGCCAGAAGTTGTTTGGTAAGGCCTGCGCCGCGGTCCACGGCCTGACGCATTGCCTCCACGATACTCGCCCGTGTCTGTTGATCCTCCCGCGTTTCGAGCAGCCGCAGTCCGCTCGATACAACCATCAGGAGGTTATTGAAGTCGTGCGCCACGCCGCCCGTGAGCTGACCGATCGCTTCCATCTTTTGCGCCTGCGCGAGCGCGGTCTGTGCTTTGCGACGCTCCTTCACTTCCGCGCCGAGCTGCTCGTTCGTGCGCGCCAACGCCTCCGCTCGTTCGGCCAGCTCGCGCTGCGCTGTAGCCGTCACGGCTACCATCAGCGCCGCCATCACGGCGAGCAGAGCGAGCCCGACATAACGGATCCATCGCGACGCCCCCGATCCAGCTGACAGCTCGACATAAACAAAGCCCAGCGGCACGCCCTCCTGCTGCACGTGCGCAACTGTCGTCGCATAGCCATTGGCGTAACGTGTCGGCCGCGGTCCAATGCGCGCTGGGGGATCGCCGCGCGGACCGCGCCTGCCCAGAAAAAGAGCGCCGTCTTCAGTATAGACTCCGATGGCCCCGATGTCCGGATCAGCGCTTAGCGATTGCACGGAATGTCGCGCTTCTTCGTTGTCATGAAAAGCAAGCGCCGCACTAACGCTTGCTCCAAGGACGCGCGCATGCGCCTCGACTTGATCCATCTTCTGCTCGCGGAAGTCGCGTTCGCCAAGGAAGGCGCCGAGAAACCCCACCGCAAGCAAGATCAATGCAGTCGCAATGGCCAGCGTTGGCGTCTGCAATCCGAACTGGCGCGCGGCGGTGAGCATCGTCAGGGTCCCCGATGACGCACGCTAAGCGCGATATTCAGCAGTCTCGCATTGATCGCGAGGCCGTTCGCCTGGGCTTGGTCGCGATCAACATGAAACCGCACCCTGCCATCCGCCACGACAAAATGGATCGCGCCCCGCGCCCCGCCGTTGCGATCGTCGGTCACGGTCAACACTGGCTGACCGCGCAGCGCTCGCACGCCCTCAGCGACGCTTTGGGTCGCGACGCCAGCTAGAAAGACGATGTGGCACCCTGAGCCAGGGCCGACACTGGTCACAGCGCGGACCTCCACGGGGCGCCCGCCTATTCGTCCGCCCGATGAGGCTTGCTGAACCGTGTGCGCGAATCCGTCCGCGCCAGACACGCAAATTACCAGCGGCGAGTCCGGAGCCGCGAATGCGGCGCTGGGCCAATCCACGAAGGATGCAAAGCGATACAGAAACGTGGCTTTCACCGCCGCTTCCTCCGCGGTCTGCGCGCGCGCCGCCGACGCGAAGCTCGCGCTCGCAGCGACAATCATCAGAGCTGCGAAAAGTCTTTTTATAAGCCGCCCGCCCAACATGAACTAATACGTCACCCGAGCACCCAATGTGACGCTGCGGCGCGCCTGTACAAAGGGCGGGTCGTTGATCGACTCTGGGTGTGCTTCGTCCAATAAGTTCTCGCCTATCAAAGCAAGCTCAAGGCGGGGGCTGACACGCCAGCCGAGCCGTCCATCGAGCTCCACATAAGATGGAACTTGAGGCGCAATCTCCTCAATCGCGCGGAGGTCGAGGTCGAGAGTGAGATCCCTGCGGATATTGGCGTGTGAGCGTATGAACACTTGATACGCTGGGTCCTGGCCGCTGCCGTTCACATCACTGGCGAATGGGCGAGTCCGAAAATCCTGCTGCAGCAATGTTAGTCCAGCACTCAAGCGCCAGTCCGGCGAGACACCAAGATCTCCCCACAACTCGAGACCATACACTTCCCCTTCCAAATCATTGCCGATGCGCGCTGGGAAAGTCCCGCCCGGCCCCAAGCTGGACGTCCGCAGATTATCATAATCATGGTAGTAGAGCGTGGCGGACACAGAGGCGTTTGCTGTCGGCTGCGCTCGATAACCAAGCTCGTACGCGGTCAGCTCCTCAGAAATGAAAGTTCCGGGAATGATGACGCCAGGAAATTGCAGCTCATAATCAATTCTTGATGGTGTACGCACCGCGCGCGAAACGGCCGCCCACCACATCACGCGGTCGTTGGGGCGCCAGGCAATGCGTGCATTGGGCATGTACTCCAGGTCAGTAAAGGTGTGGTCTTCAAGCTTGACGCCGAGCGTTAGCGACAAGTCCGGCCGCAATGCTATTTCATCCTGCACGAATACATTTGAGCTCTGCAGAGTGCGCTGCGGCTGTAAGAACGTGAATGGATTTAGCGTGTTGTTGAATTCGCTCTCTGATCGACGATAACCCGCGCCCCACACTATCTGGTGCGCCTGACCGAAGCGGAAATTGTGCTGCACCGACACGTCCGTGGTTGCGAGCGCATCGCTCACGCCGGCTGCGCCAGTAAACGCTGTTTCGCGGTCGGCGCTGGAATAATAAGCTTGCGCTTCGATGCTCGAGCCATCGGCCATTAATTGCCGCCATCGTCCGAGCAGATGTCCGCCTTCGTGGCTGCCGCCAGCGTCGATCGCGTTCTGAAAGACAGCGCCCTCCAGCATAAAGCCGCTTCGCACTGTTCCCCAATCGGCGCGGAAGCCGATCTGAGCGCCGTTCCAGCCGTCGGCCGCTCCCTCCCCTGATGCGCGCAACATTTCATCGCGCTCGAATCCAGTGGCGAATAGGCGCACGGCGCCGTTGTCGCCAAGCGCCGCGCCATAGCGCAAATCCAATCGGTTATCGACGCTGCCAAGGAAGGCGTCGGCAGAAAAACCCTGGGTGTCTCGTGCGCTGCGCGTGATGATATTAATCACGCCGTTCACGGCGTTCGCGCCCCACAGCGTGCCACCTGGACCGCTAATGACTTCGATACGTTCGATGTCCTGGAGCGGAACATCGTGCTGATCCCAGAACACACCTGAATAGAGCGGAGTGTAAATGCTGCGGCCATCGACCAACACGAGCAGCTTGTTCGATGCTTCGAACGAGTTGAAGCCGCGGGCGCTGATCGCATAAGTCTGAGAATTGACTCGGGCGACTTCCAGATTGCGCGCAAGTCGCAGCACTTCTGGCAGACTTTGCGCACCCGAGCGGCGAATGTCTTCGGCGCTGATCACCTCGATTGAGGCGGGCGCGCGACTCAGGGCCTCAGGGCGTCTGGAGACTGAGGTCACCTCCACATTGGCCAGTTGCTCAATGGTGAGGTCGCGCAATTCCTCAAGGTCGCCCTCGGTCGCCACGGCGACGCCGCCAAATAAACCGATCAGCGCGACCGCAGTAACGCCGCCCGCTCCCAACACCCGCCGAAGCATGGGAAGCCCCCTCCTCCTCAACCCGAACCCATGCAAACGCGACGCGTAAAAAAAGGTTCCCGCGTTCCGCCTGCTCAGAAGAGCGCCCGCCTTGCCCTTGCCAGCGCTTCCACGCCGCGGTCGAGGGTGTCATCATTTTTCGCGAAACAAAGGCGCACCAGTGGTGGGGCGCCTTCAGAGGCGTAAAAGGCAGAAAACGGGATGGTGGCCACGCCGTGGTCGATCGCGTGGCGGGCGAAGGCTTGGTCAGTTAGCCCGATCCCGGAGGCGGCAAGATCGATATTTACGAAGTAAGCGCCGCCCGCGTTGAGCAGGACAAAGCCTTCTTGCTCCAGCGCACTCACGAGACGATCGCGTGCGCGTTGAAGGGTGGCGCGCAGCTCGGAGAAATACGAACGCGGCTTACCCAATGCGTAAGCGACTGCTCGCTGCAGGTTCGGCGGGGTAGTGAATGTCAGGAATTGGTGCGCCTTCGCGAATTGCTCCGTCAATTCGGGCGCCCCACACGCGAAGCCGACCTTCCACCCCGTCAGCGAAAACATTTTTCCTGCAGAGCCGATCTTCAGCGTGCGTCCGGGCAGCATTTCAAGCATGGAGATGTGCTGGCGGCCATCGAAGGTGACGTGCTCCCAGACTTCATCGCTTACGCAAAATGCATCGTGCTCGTGGCATAGCTCGGCAACGAGGGCGAGCTCTTCTCGGCTCATCATGCTGGCGCTGGGATTGAGCGGCGTGTTGATGATTACGACGCGCGTCTTGTTGCTGAACGCAGGCGCAACACTCTCACGCTCGAGACGCCACCACGGCGGCTGCAGACGTACGATCTGGGGTGTGCCGCCTGCCCGCCTCACCATTGGCAGATACGCATCGTAAAGTGGCTCGAACAGCACCACCTCGTCGCCCGGCTCGATGAACGCCAGCAGCGCTGCCGCCAGCGCCTCGGTGGCGCCGGACGTGATCGTTACTTCCCGACGCCAATCGAGCTGGATGTTTTGGTGCCTATGATAGTGCTCGGCGACGGCCTGGCGCAGCTCCGGCAGCCCGCGCATTGGCGGATATTGGTTCGGGCCATCAAGGATCGCGTGCGCAGCCGCCTCCAGAATGTCAGCCGGGCCATCCTGCTCAGGAAAGCCTTGCCCCAGATTCACTGCGCCACTCTCGGCGGCTAGGCGCGACATTACTTCGAAGATCGTCGTGCCCAGAGATTCGTAGACGCTGTTCATGCGCAAATCATCGCTCAGCTCACCGCCCATTGCATCCAAAAGGCGCGTTGCAAGCGTCTGTGTCGGCGAGGGAGACATCCTATGAAATCGGCACTACTTGGGGCGGTTCTCGCTCTCGCCTTGGCCGCGCCCGCTTTGGCGCAAAACCGCCCCTTCGATCCACGCACCTACCAAAGCCGTCACGTTGGCGAGCCCACGCAGATTCTGGTCATCGGCACGCCCCATCTGAGCGGTGCGCCCGATGATTTCGACGCAGCCGTGCTCGAGCCGCTGCTGGACCGGCTCGCGTCCTTCCGTCCGGATGCGATTGCCATCGAAGCATTGCCCGGCCGCAGCGTTTCGCAGATGTGGGATTACCGTGAGACTTATCCCGACGTGGCGGCCAGTTACGGGGCCCGCGCCATGGCGCTGTCTGCGCTAGCGCGCCCTGGGGTTCAAATGGACATGCCGCAAGCCGAGGCGGAACTGCGCCGCGCTCTGGCCGAGCAGCCTGGCTCTCGCACGCCAGCCCAGCGCCGCAGACTCGCCGCCTTGTTCGCAGCCGCCGGCGATCCAGCTTCGGCAATCGTACAATGGTGGAAGCTCGATCCCGCGGACCGGATCGCGGATGAGAATGTTCCGCGTCTGCTCGCAGAGCAGCTCGCAACCTACGACACCCCCGCACGCCGTAACGAGAACCACCTGATCGCATCGCGCCTCGCTGTGCGTCTCGGCCTCGAGCGAGTCTTTCCCATGGATGATCAAAGTGACGATCTATCGCCAAACTTCGAGGCGAACATGGAAGCCTTCATGCAGCAGCCTTGGCTCGCCCGCTTGATGACGGATGCCGAGTTCACGCCTCTCCGAGAAGCCGGCCAACATCTGAGGACAGCGGATGAAACGCTTGCGACCTATCGCATGCTCAACCGCGCCGCCACCGGCCGTATCGATGCGGATGGCCAGTGGCTCAACATGATCAACCGGGAAAGCCCTGGTAACGTGGGGCGTGCTCGCGTCGCTCAATGGGAAACGCGAAATCTGCGCATGGCTGCAAATATTCGCGAAGTGGCGTCGCACCAGCCGGGCGGGCGTGTGCTTGTTATCGTCGGCTCAGCACACAAGCCGTGGCTGGACGCCTACCTCGGCATGATGAGTGACGTCGCAATCGTGGATGCGTCCCAGATCTTGCGTTAGAATCCGCCGCGCAAGCGTCGAATAACGTCGTCGAGCTGTTCGAGCGTCTTGTAGGAGATCTTCACCTCCCCTGCGCCGTTCTTGTCGACTATCGCGACATCGAGGCCTAGGGCGTTCGACAGGGACAGCTCGAGCGCGCGCGTATCGGCGCTCTTCGACTCGGCTGAACCGGGCGTGACCCTCGGGCCATGCTTTTCGTCCTTCGCCAGCTGCGCCAATCGCTCAACATCGCGCACGTTCAGCCCTTCACTGATCGCCCGCTGCGCCAAGCCGCGCGGATCGGGAGCAGTCAGGATTGCCCTGGCATGGCCGGCGCTAAGACGTCCGTCCCGCACCATTTCCTGCAGATCATCAGGGAGTGAAAGGAGCCGCAGCATGTTGGCGATGTGCGGTCGGGACTTGCCAACGGCGTCAGCGATTTCCTGCTGAGTGCGGCCGAAGCGATCGATCAGCGCCTGGAAGCCCTGGGCCTCTTCGATCGGGTTCAGGTCGGTTCGCTGAACATTTTCGACGATGGCAATCTCGAGCACTTCAACTTCGTTGAGTTCGCGAATGACAGCCGGAATGGCGTGCAAGCCCGCGCGCTGCGCAGCCCGCCAGCGACGCTCACCGGCGACTATCTCGTATTTTCCATCAGCAGCGGGGCGAACAAGGATCGGTTGCAGCACGCCGTGCGTGCGGATCGAACCTGCCAGTTCGTTGAGCTCCGCTTCATCGAAGTGGCGGCGCGGCTGCTGCGGGTTGCGCTGAACCAGGTCGATTGGGATCGACCGCGGGGCTGTATCGACTGCAGCTGGGGGCGTCGCGGGCGCAAGCGCTTCGGGTGGTGGCGTCGGCGCATCGGGCTGCCGCGCCAAAGGTGCGCTGAACCCAACCTGCGCTGCCGGTGCGGCCGGCGGCGCATTGCTGATGGGCAGCTCGAATACGTTACGCGGCGGCTCGATTGGCGCGCGCGGCGGTTCTGGTTGGGCTTGCGGCGGGGGCGGAGCGAAGGTGTTTGCAGGCCGCGGCGGTTCGGTGCGCACCGGCTCGCCAAGCAGAGCCGAGAGTCCGCGCCCTAATCCCCTTGGTCTCGCAAACTCGCTCATCGTACCCTCTCTGCACCAGACGCGATTCGGTGTGCTTAAAACTTTGGTGGGCAATCCTTTACTGTAGGTAAAAATTGCCGGTCGTCCCTATGCGGCGTTGAGCATCCGCTCGCGCTCGATCAACTCTTTGGCAAGTTGGATGTACGCTTTGCTGCCGGCGGCGTTCTGGTCGTAAATGATTGCCGGCAGACCGTGGCTTGGCGCTTCGCTTATGCGCACATTACGCGGAATCACCGTCTCGTAAACCTTGTCCGGGAAATGCGCCCTCACCTCTTGCGCGACCTGCTCCGAGAGCGATGTTCGCTTGTCGAACATCGTCAACACGACACCCTGGATGTCGAGGCTCGGATTGAGGTTCACCTTGACTGCATTGATCGTAGCAAGGAGCTGCGCGAGGCCCTCGAGCGCAAAATATTCCGTTTGCAGCGGCACAAGCACCCCATCCGCAGCGGTGAGTGCGTTGACGGTCAGAACGTTCAAAGATGGCGGGCAATCGATCAGAACATAGTCTATGCCGAGCTGCGATTCAGCACGGAAACACTCGAGCGCAGTGCGGAGAAAGAACTGCGGCTGCGCCTCGCCCATCAGTTCGCCCTCGACGCCTGAAAGGCGCGCGTCACCTGGCGTGATGTACAAGTTCGGCACCTTCGTCGGTAGAATCGCTTTGGAGAGCGGCAGCTGCCCCACGAGCACGTCGTAGCTTGTGACAGCGCGATCGTGCGGATGGATGTCGATACCGGTGGAGGCGTTGCCTTGCGGGTCCGTGTCGAAGATCAGGACGCCCTTCCCGGCCGCGGCCAGCGCTGTGCCGAGATTGATCGCGGTCGTCGTTTTCCCCACCCCGCCTTTCTGGTTGGCGATCGCCAAAACGCGCATGTCTCACTCCTTCGAGGAGGCTGGAGCATCAGGCGGCCTTGCTGATTCGAACAATACGGCCGCGCCGGTCGCTCAGGCTCTCCAGCACGTCTGCCCGGAACGCCCCACCGTCTAGAGCGTCAGATGCGGCGGCCAGCTCGGCGTCAAGGTTTGCGCCTTTCAAGAAGAGCCCGATCGCGCCGCGATCCAGAACCGGCTTTGCATAGGCGATGAGTCGGGGCAAGGGCGCCAAAGCGCGGGCGGTAACGACATCATAGGGCCCTTCTCCAGCCCGGAAATCCTCGATACGGACCTGGAAAATCTTGGCTGGAAGAGCAAGCTCGGCCGTCACCGCCTGGAGAAACGTCGCCTTTTTCCCAGTCGCCTCAACGAGGTGGATGGCGGCCCCTGGGGCGTCCGCCAGGCAGCAGGCCACAACTAGGCCCGGGAAGCCGGCCCCGGCGCCCAGGTCCGCCCAGCGCTTCCCCTCCGGGGCGAATTTCAGCAGCTGCGCGCTGTCGAGCACGTGTCGGGACCAGAAATGCTCCAGCTCCCTAGGCCCGATCAGGTTCATCCGCCCTGACCATTCCTCGAGGAGCCGTCTGAAGGTTACCAGGCGTTCCAGCGTTTCCTGTGAAACGCCAAGGTCCTTCTGAAACTCCTTCGGGCCGTAGGTCATGAGAGCGCGGCCCGTATGGGGACGCATGCGCCGCCGGTGGCCGCGCGCTTCGCCTTACCGCCGCCGGCGCTCACGGGTGCGGCCCTGCTCCGCCATAGGTGGCCGCCAAGTAGCGTGCGATGGGCTTGGGTTCGTCCAGAAAAAACGTCCCCTCCGCTTCCTTGGCTTCGGCTGGCGGCTTGCGACCTGCGGCCAGGACCAGCACAGGCATCGATTGGTTCTCCTCGCCGATCAGCGCGATCATCTCTTGGCGGGGCCTCGGATACGGCATGCGCTTGACGTCGACATGCGTCGCCCAATGCGGATTGGCGAGCAGCATGCCTTCGATCGTCGCACAGCTGGTGCAGAACCACGTCCCGTCGAGCGCCTGGTCTTCGAACGGCGCGCGGATAACGAAGAGCGTGTCGCGTTTGGGCTTCATGCGCGTTTCCTCTGCTCGCGCTTCACATAGGCCAGCAGCGCGGTGAGGGCGCCGGGTGTCACGCCCTCGACTCGCGACGCTTGGCCGAGCGTGACTGGCCGCGTCGCCGCCAGCTTCTCGCGCACCTCGTTGGATAGCCCGCCGACGCTAAGATAATCCAGATCGGGCGACAGGCGCAGCTCCTCATCCCGCCTAAAGGCTTCAACGTCGAGCGCTTGGCGTTCGAGATATCCGGAATACATCGCGTCGATCTCAAGCTGCTCGCGCGCCTGGCGCGATAACGAGCCGAGGTCGGGCCAAATCGCCGCGAGTTGTTCGTAACTGATGGCGGGGTACGCGAGCAACTGCAGTGCGGTGCGCCTTTGGCCATCTTGGTTGACCGTGAGGCCGCGGGCTTGCGCCTGCGCCGGCGTGAGTTCAAGCGACCGCGCCAGCGCCTTCGCGCCCTCTATTTCCCCTATTTTATTGGCGAAAACGCGCGCCCTCTCAGACCCCACGCAGCCAAGCTCGATGCCCTTCGGCGTGAGGCGTTGGTCGGCGTTATCGGCGCGCAGCGAGAGGCGATACTCGGCGCGAGACGTGAACATACGATACGGCTCGGTCACGCCGCGCGTGACGAGGTCATCGATCATCACGCCGATATAGCCCTCAGCGCGACTGACCTCGAACGGCCCTGCTCCGGATGCAGCGCGCGCAGCGTTGAGTCCCGCGATCAAGCCTTGCGCGGCCGCCTCCTCGTAGCCGGTCGTGCCGTTGATCTGGCCCGCGAGATAGAGGCCTTGAATCCGCTTCGTCTCCAGTGTCGGCATCAGCTCGCGCGGATCGACGTAATCGTACTCGATCGCATAAGCGTATCGCTTGATATTGACGCGCTCGAGTCCGGTTATGGTGCGAATGAAGCGCTCTTGCACCTGCTCCGGCAGCGACGTGCTGATGCCGTTCGGATAGACCGTATCATCGTCGAGGCCTTCGGGTTCGAGGAAGATTTGGTGCGATTGCTTGTCGGCGAAGCGCACGACCTTATCTTCGATCGACGGGCAATAGCGCGGTCCTCGCCCGCTGATTGCGCCGGAATAAACAGCGGATTTCGAGAGCGATTCTTCGATGATCTTGTGCGTGTCGGCGTTAGTGTAGGTGACGCCGCACGCGACCTGCGGATTAGTAATGCGCTCGGTAAGGAACGAGAATGGCGACGGCTCTTCGTCGCCCTCCTGCTTCTCGAGCGCGGCCCAGTCGATCGAGCTGAACTGGAGCCGCGCCGGCGTGCCGGTCTTCAGCCGCCCCATAGCGAAGCCAGCGCCGTATAAGCGATCCGAAAGCCCGATAGCAGGCGCTTCGCCGTGGCGACCCGCCGGGATGCGCCTGTCGCCAATATGAATGACACCCTTCAGGAATGTGCCCGTGGT
This sequence comes from uncultured Terricaulis sp., assembly GCA_964402795.1. Taxonomy (GTDB): domain Bacteria; phylum Pseudomonadota; class Alphaproteobacteria; order Caulobacterales; family Aquidulcibacteraceae; genus Vitreimonas. The sequence continues at coordinate 101,333 of CAYODX010000006.1, forward strand.
GAGGACGACGCGCGGGGCGCGATATTCGCGACCGTCGGCGGCCGTGACCCCAGCCACGAGGCCGTCCGCCAAGACCAGGTCCTCCACAGCCGCCGCTTCTAGCGTTAGCCCCTGTTGGGCCGCCAGGACGGCCTGCATGGCGTGGCGGTACAGCTTGCGGTCGGACTGGGCGCGCGGGCCGCGCACGGCGGGGCCCTTGGAGCGGTTGAGCAGCCGGAACTGGATGCCGGCTGCATCGGCCACTCGCCCCATGAGACCATCCAGGGCATCGATCTCGCGGACCAGGTGACCCTTCCCCAGGCCGCCGATGGCCGGGTTGCAGCTCATCTCACCGATGGTTTCAAGCTTATGGGTCAAAAGCAGCGTGCGCGCGCCAAGCCGCGCGGCGGCCGCTGCAGCTTCGCAGCCAGCATGGCCGCCACCGATGACGATGACATCGAAGGAGCGCTCAGTGCTCATGTGCTGGGGGTTCATATAGGAGCGGTGCGGGCGCGTCACTTGCGCACTACTGCAGGTGAGGCGCGTCGCCCTTCGACAGGCTCAGGGTGACGCGATTGTTGGCCTCGGCGCAAATGGCGAACGCGGTCGCAACGGCGTCATGCTGAGCTTGTCGAAGCACGACGCCGCGCACTACGCTCCACGTGCAACGCCCTAATTTCGCTTCACCAGTTTCGCGTGAAACGCCGCTAAAAATGCGGGTTTTTGCGCCATGTCATTTGCCGATGCAGAAGCTCGAGAAGATTTCATCAAGCAGGTCTTCGACATCGATGCGGCCTGTCAAGCGGCCGATCGCCGCCGCCGCCATCCGCACATCCTCAGCTGCGAGTTCCGCCCCCTGTGCGAGCGCGGGGATCGCCCGCTCCAGCGCCGCGCGCGCTTCTTCCACTAGGCGGCGGTGGCGAGCGCGGGTCAGCACGGGCGCCTCCTCGACGCCAAGCGCATCACTGACTCGCCGGCTCAAGAGTGCTTCCAGTACGGCGAGGCCCTGGCCGGTCTTGGCCGAGACGGAAAGCACTGTGATGCCGTCTGTCGCGACCGGTTCGATGGCGAGGCCGGTCAGGTCGTCCTTGGAAGCGACCAGGATGTCGCCGGGCTTCAGCGCGCTCTTGAGGCTCTCAGGCGGCTTGGCGCAGGCTTCGGCCACGCCGATGCGCAGATCGGCCTCCTCGGCCCGTTCCAACGCCCTGCGCACCCCCTCCGCCTCGATCGCATCAGCCGCCTCCCGCAACCCCGCGGTGTCGGCAACCCAAACCGGGAAGCCTGCCAGCACCAAGCGCACCTCCACAACGTCCCGGGTCGTACCTGGGATCTCGGACACGATCGCCGCCTCCCGCTGCGCCAGTGCGTTCAGCAGACTTGATTTGCCAGCATTGGGTGGGCCGATGATGGCGACCCGGTAGCCGTCGCGGACGCGTTCGCCGCGGTGGGAGTCATCTAGGTGGCGCCCCATGTCATAGGCCAGCACCTTCAGCAAAGGTCCGGCGCGGCGGGAAAGCTCCCCCGGCAGATCCTCATCCGGAAAATCGATTTCCGCCTCGATCAGGGCAGCCGCCTCGATCAGCTTGTCGCGCCATGTCTCGTAGAGCGCCGACAGCGCGCCGCGGCGCTGGCGCAAGGCTTGGCGGCGCTGGCCCTCGGTTTCGGCGTCGACGAGGTCGGCCAGGCCTTCGGCCTCGGCCAGGTCGAGCTTGCCGTTCTCGAAGGCGCGCCGGGTGAACTCGCCGGGCTCGGCCGCCCGCACGCCTGGTAGGTTCAAAGCGGCATCGAGGATTGCGGCCACCACCGCCGGCCCGCCATGTACCTGCAGCTCGGCGACGTCCTCGCCGGTGAAGCTGGCCGGGCGCGGAAACCATAGGGCAATGCCGTCATCGAGCGAAAGCCCGCCATCGGGATGGCAGAAGGCCCGGCGCGCCGCGCGGCGCGGCGGCGGCGGATCGCGGTCAGTCATGGCCCGCAGCACCGCGCCAGCCGCGGGCCCAGAGACGCGGATCACAGCAACGCCGGCGCGGCCAGCGCCGGAGGCCAGGGCGACGATGGTGCCGGGTTTCATGTGAAAACCGCTAAGTTCGGATTAGGGCTTTTCACGTGGAGCGGCCGCAGCCGCTGCGGCGTTCACACCGGAGGTCATCAACTTGACGAACGCGTCCTGAGCCTGGGTGCCGACGCTCATCCAAGATTGCATGAGGCTTTCGCCGCTCATCAGCTTCAGGTTCGCCTGCATCCGCTTGCCCATTTCGGCCACAAGCTGCTCGTTGATCGGCGTTACGTCAGGCAATCCCATGAAGCGGCGGGCTTCTTCAGGGGTGCATTCGACATTGACCGTGAACTTCATAAGCCCAAATCCCTGTGCGCACCGTGCGCTGATGGGGTCTATAACGCGCCCGGTCCCCATTAGACAGAGACGGAGCTTGGCCATGGGTGAGTGGGTTGAGATCGCGGGCCCTGACGGCGCCTTCAAAGCTTATGTGGCGCGACCCGGTGGAAATCCAAAGGCGGCTGTCGTGGCTGTGCAGGAGATCTTCGGCGTCAACCAGGTCATGCGGGGCAAAGCGGACTGGCTGGCGCGCCAGGGCTTTCTAGCCATCGCGCCAGACCTGTTCTGGCGCATTGAGCCGGGCATCGAGCTCACTGACCGCACTGACGCCGAGTGGAAGCAGGCGCTCAGTTATATGAACCAGCTCGACAAGAACGCCGCGGTCAAAGACGTCCAGGCGAGTTTGACCTGGGCGCGCGGTCAGGGCGTCAACAAGGCCGGCGTCATGGGCTATTGCATGGGCGGCTACATCGCCTTCCTCGCTGCATGCAGAACCGACACTGATGCCACGGTCGCATATCATGGCGGCGGGATTCATACTGCGCTTGACGAGGCCGGTAACATCAAAAAACCGCTGATGCTGCACAATCCGATGAAGGACAGCTTCATCCCGACCGAGGCGCTTAACACGATACGCGAAGCGCTGAAGAGCAACCCGCTCGTCACCGTCCACGAATACGCCGAGCAAGATCACGCCTTCACGCGGGAAGGTGGAGCGCATTATGATGAAGCGGCCAAGCAACTCGCGGACACTCGCACCATCGCGTTCTTCAATCGACATCTCGCATGAAAGCGATACGGATAGCCCAGAATGGCGGGCCCGAGGTGCTGGCGTTAAGCGACGTTCCACGACCTGAGCCTGGCCCGAACGAAGTACTCGTGAAGCACCGCGCCGTCGGCATCAATTTCATCGACGTTTATCATCGCACGGGCTTGTACAAAATTCCTCTGCCAAGCGGCCTGGGATTGGAAGCAGCAGGCGTTGTCGAGGCCGTGGGCGCGAACGTCACGCGCTTCAGCGTGGGCGATCCAATTGCGTATGCGAGCGGGCCAATCGGCGCATATGCGGAAGCGAATGTTGTCAACGCAGAGCGCGCGGTGCGCGTCCCGGATGCGATTCCGTCCGACATCGCAGCAGCGTCATTGCTCAAAGGCATGACCGCGCGTTTCCTTTTGCGTAAGACGTTTCGCGTGGAACGCGGCCATGACGTCGTCATCCACGCTGCCGCCGGCGGCGTTGGTCAGATCGCAACACAATGGGCAAAGCATCTCGGCGCGCGCGTGATCGCTGTGGTCGGCAGCGATGCGAAAGCAGAGGTCGCGAAATTACTCGGCGCAGATCATGTCATCATTAGCACGCGCGAAGACATCGCCGAGCGCGTGCGCGAGATCACCGGTGTTGGCGCGCATGTAGTGTACGACAGCATCGGCAAAGACACGTTCGAGGCATCGCTCGACAGCTTGCGTCCGCTCGGCATGATGGTGTCGTTCGGCAATGCGTCGGGACCCGCGGGCGCCATCGCACCGTCGGAGCTGCAGCGGCGCGGCTCGCTTTTTTTGACGCGGCCAACGCTGTTTCACTACACGGCAACGGTCGAGCAACTTGATGAGACGGCCGCCGATCTGTTTCAGGTGATCGAGCAGGGCGCGGTGAGGATTACGCCCCCTACGCGTTACACGCTCGCCGATGCCGCACAAGCGCACCGTGATCTAGAGACGCGCAGGACAACGGGTAGCTTGGTGCTGACGCCGTAGTGTTAAGCAGACCGCACTCTGACCTGCATCCGCTGGATTCCGCCCGAATGCTGTTTTGTCGTCGTCGTAACGCCGCTCCAGTGGGCGCCCCAGCCGCTGTTCATTTCACTGCGGCAGCCCGCTGAAACGCTGGTCGTTGCGCGAGATTGTCGTAGTAGGCGCGCATGCATGCGGGAATCTTGTCCTCAATGCCGGCGAACTTCGCGGCGGCGACAATGTACGAAACAGAGATGTCCGCGGCGGTGAAGCGGTTGGCGGCGACGTATTGGCGATCACCCAAACGCTCGCACACGAAGTCGAGCCGCTTGACGATCGCGTTGGTGAGGTATCCGGTCGTCCAATTCTGCTTCTGATCGTCGGGCGCCATGAAGCGCGTGGCGACCAAGGGATTGCCATAGGCGGCGATGCCGGCTTCGCCGAACATCAGGTATTGTAGATAGTCCGAATAGCCGGGCTCGCTCGGCTTCACTTCGAGATCCGTTGGGCCGTGCTTCGACATGATGTAGATCATCATGGCGACGGACTCGATCATGCTGATGTCGCCATCGAGCATCGCCGGCACCGTTCGCAGCGGGTTCACGGCCTTGAACTCATCGCTCGGCTTGAAGAAGGACGCCTCCGCCGTCTCGTAGGGCACGCCCATCTCTTCGCAAAGCCAAAGCACCCGCAGTGAGCGTGCGCCTTGCGCGTGATAAATCTTAATCATGGGCCTCCCTCCATTTGAGAAATCATAGCGCGGCCTCGGCGTACTCACCAAACAGAAGAGGCGCGACTGGCGCCGCGCCTCTTCCCCGTCCCGCTTGCGGCCGTCGTTACGTGTTCATCGACTGGAAGAAATCGTCGTTGTTCTTCGAGCCCTTGAGCTTGTCGAGCAAAAACTCGATGGCGTCCTGCGTGCCCATCGGCGAAAGGATACGCCGTAGCACGTACATCTTCTGCAGGTGCTCCTTGGGCGTAATCAGCTCATCCTTACGTGTGCCCGATTTCAGAACGTCAATGGCGGGGAAGATGCGGCGGTCGGCGACCTTGCGGTCGAGCTGGAGTTCGCTGTTGCCGGTGCCCTTGAACTCTTCGAAAATGACTTCGTCCATACGCGAGCCGGTGTCGATCAACGCCGTCGCAATGATCGTCAGCGAACCGCCTTCTTCGAGATTACGCGCCGCGCCGAAGAAGCGCTTCGGACGCTGCAGCGCGTTGGCGTCGACGCCGCCGGTCAGCACCTTGCCGGAGGAGGGCACGGTAGCGTTGTAGGCGCGCCCTAGACGCGTGACTGAATCGAGCAGAATGACAACATCCTTGCCGTGCTCTGCCAGGCGTTTGGCCTTCTCGATCACCATTTCCGCCACCGCCACGTGGCGCGTGGCGGGCTCGTCGAAGGTGGAGGAGATCACCTCGCCCTTCACGGTGCGTTGCATATCCGTGACTTCTTCCGGGCGTTCGTCGATCAGCAGCACGATCAGGAACACTTCCGGGTGGTTTGCTTCAATCGCCTTGGCGATATTCTGCATGATGACTGTTTTGCCGGTACGCGGCTGGGCAACGATCAGAGAACGCTGACCTTTGCCTATTGGAGCAACAATGTCGATGACGCGCCCGGTCTTGTCCTTCAGCGTGGGGTCATCGATTTCCATTTTTAGCCGCTCGGTTGGATAGAGCGGTGTCAGATTATCGAAGTGAACCTTGTGGCGCACGCGATCAGGGTCTTCGAAATTAATCGAATTCACCTTGATCAAAGCGAAATAACGTTCGCCATCCTTCGGCGCCCGGATCTGCCCCTCTACAGTATCCCCCGTACGAAGTCCGAATTTACGGATTTGCTGCGGTGAAACGTAAATGTCGTCGGGCCCCGGCAGATAATTCGATTGCGGCGAGCGCAAGAAGCCAAAGCCATCTGGCAGAATCTCGACCACGCCAGAGCCGCCTATTTCAACGCCGCGCTCCGCGACCTGCTTCAGAATGGCGAACAGCATGTCCTGTGTTCGCAGCGTGTTGGCCCCCTCGATTTCGAGCGATTCGGCCAACGCCAGCAGCTCGGCCGGTGGCTTTCGCTTCAACTCCTGCAGCGTGAGTTGCGTCAGCTCTTCAAGGGCTTGGGTTTCAGTCATGTGAGTCTCGGGAGACGGTCCCCGCGCGCCATGCCGCATGAGGAAGCCGTTGCTAGGAAAGAGGTTCCGGCGGTTGGGAAGGGTGAAAGCGCCGCCGTCGCGTGCACGCCGAAGCGCGCGGGGCATGGACACCACAGGAGCGGAAAGCCGTCAAGCGCCTCGTTACGGCTCCAGCGTCGCAAGCATAACCGCAGCAATGGCCACGAGGAACGGGACCTCGCTCATAAGACGCCAAAATCGCTCGCCATGGCGGCGTTCGCCATTGGCTATACGCCGCCCTTCAGCAGATAGGTAGGCGTGGTAGCCGCTCAACCCCAGAACCAGAAGAAGTTTGGCCCAAAACCAGCGCGGGACCGTTCCCACGATCTCAGGCAACGGGCGGCTCCAATCGCCGGCGATGTAAGTGGCGAACAGAAACAACCCGAAGGCCCAGGCCACAATTAAAGAAGGGGTGAGTATGATCATCCGAAGGCTGCGCGCCGCCTTCAGCATTGCCGACTCGAGCTCGCCCCCTGGCTGAGACGCCGTGATATAGGCGTAGAATCGAGGGAGCATCAGCAGGCCGGCAATCCACGCGATCACCGCAATGATATGTAGGCCGCGCGCCAAGTCATAGCCGATCACATGCTCAGGCATGATGTGAATTCCCCTGCGCGCAGAATTGCGCCGCCGTCGGACAAATCCGATCGCCGCACTCCGCCTGCACCTTACCCGGCGCTGACACCGCGCGTTCCACCAACTTGGCCAGCCCCTCAATGAAGTCCGAGGCCGCACCAAGCGCAGGCGCGCGAAGATAGAATGGCAGCTTCAGCGTGCGCGCGAGTTGCGCGTACTCAATGTCAAGCTCCACTAAGGTTTCCACGTGCTCGGACACAAAGGCTATAGGGGAGACAATCACACCAGCGCCGTCTCTGCCGGCCGCCCTGAGTTCTTCCTCCGTTGACGGGCCAATCCATTTCAGCGGTCCCACACGCGACTGGTAGCAGACGCGAAATTGCCAGTCGGCAGGCAGGAGTGCGCGGACTGCGGCAACGGTTCGCTCAACCTGCCACTGATAAGGGTCTCCGCGGTCAATAACGCTTTGTGGCAAGCCATGGGCGGAGAACAGCACGCGTGGGGAAGGCGGTGAACCGGCGCCGCGCCAGGTTTCCATGATGGAACGGGCGTGAGCTTCGACAAACCCACGTCCGCTTGGATAACAGCAAATGGTGGAAGAGGGCAGGTCGGAGGCTCGCTTCCAAGCGAGCAAAGCTGAAGCCGTGGTCGTGCTCGAATACTGGGGATAAAGCGGCAATAAGACTGCGTCGGTCGCACCCCAGGCTTCTGCTGATCTCGCGGCATCCTTCACGAATGGCTTCCAGTAACGCATGGCCGGAAAACATTTGAAGGTTACGTTGCTGATGCGCTTGGAAATCTCGGTTTCGAGCGCCTCTGCCTGCTCCAAAGTCTCGGGCAGAATTGGCGAGCCGCCTCCCATCAGCGCGTAATTGGCCCTGGCCAGTTTCTCCCGCGCACGCGAAATAAATTGCGCGAGAAGGAAGCGAATTGGCTGCGGCGCGCCGATGATTGCTTTGTCGTTGAACAGATTGAATAGGAACGGCCGAACCGCATCCTGACGATCCGGTCCGCCAAGATTGAACAAAATGACCGCAACACGTCGTGAGGTCATGAGGCGAATACTAGGAGCCTCTTCGGGACCGTGCTCTTCTTTGCGTAGCGGCTGAGCGCTCATGATCGTGCTTTCACTTGCTGCACGAGTCGCTCGAGATTTTCAGGCGGCGTCTCCGGCGTGATGCCGTGACCGAGGTTGAAGATATGCGGCACGTGCTTGAACGCGATCAACACCTCTTGCACGGCTCGCTGGAGTGCTTCGCCGCCAGCGACCAAAGCTTGCGGGTCGAGATTACCCTGTAACGGCATGCCCTCCGGTGCGTTCTCGATAGCGAAATCGGCGGGCGTTTGTGTATCCACGCCAAGTGCGGTGATGTCAGTTTGCTGCGCGTACGCGGCGATTTGCCCTCCGGCGCCCCTGGGAAAACCGATCACCGGGGCCGAGACGCCGAGCTCGCGCAAGCGATCGATCAGTTTACGCGTGGGTCCAATCACTACGCGCTGAAACATCGCCGGAGGCAGGCCCTCAGCCCAGCTCTCGAATATCTGCACGCAATCCGCTCCGGCCTCGATTTGCTTGGCCAAATGCTGCGCGCTCATCTCGACCAAGACGTCAAGAAGATGATCGATTTCATTTGAACGCTGATAGACAGCGCGGCGCGCGCGATCCTTATCGCCTCCCTCACCCTGGAGCATGTAGGTCGCCACTGTCCAAGGCGCGCCGCAGAAACCGATCAGGGCCACTTCGGGGCTCAGCGCGCGCTTAATCCGCTCAACCGCCTCATAGACCGGCGAGAGCCGCTGAAGGCCGCGCTCGATGTCGCCAAAGCGCCATGCGCCCGCTTCTTCGATCAAGGGCTTGAGGCGTGGCCCTTCGCCTTCAACAAACCGGACCTCTCGCCCCAGAGCATCGGGGACTACGAGGATGTCCGAAAAGAGGATCGCAGCGTCCAGTGGAAAGCGGCGCAACGGCTGCATCACCGCTTCAGTCGCAAGCGCAGGAGAATAGCAAAAGTCGAGGAAACTCTTGGCGCGCGCACGAAGGTCCCGATATTCGGGGAGATAGCGTCCGGCCTGTCGCATGATCCAGACCGGAGGGGGATCAACCCGTTCGCCGGCCAGGACACGCAGAAGCGTCGCAACTTGCTCTCGCTCGGCCATGCCTTCCTTCCAAACCTATTTCTTGGACGTGCTTAATGAGGACTCGTTGTTGTGGCGATACGCGAAGCGGGACAAGTCCGCTATCCACAAGCTGCCCCCAAGCTTGTTCAAGCTGTCGCACCGCCTATAGGCGGTGCGAGAGCCGCTCTTTGGCCGGAACAGGCTGCTGAGTGATTCTGCGGCAACCGTGAACCAGCCTTGTGGAAATGCCGTGGAGGAATCGCTCAGGGGGCAGGGAATGATGGGCCGGGGAGATGGGGCAGGTCGCGGTCAGCGCCTGCGCCCCGTCTTAGTCAACAGCTTGCTCACAGGCGCCTAAGGCCTGATATGTGGGCGCGATGCGCGACCGCCTAGCGATCTATTTCAACGTCCACCTCGTCTCCGACTCCACTGGTGAGACGCTGGCGGGGGTTATGCGTGCGACATGCGCTCAGTTCGACAACATTGTTCCTGTGGAGCATTCCTACTTCCTTGTTCGATCGGTGCGGCAACTGGAGCGGGTGATTCGAGAAATCGAAGCGGCGCCAGGCGTGGTGATGTTCACGCTCTCCAATCTTGAACACCGAGCCATGCTGGAGGAAGCGTGCAGGCTCGTCGGCATGCCATGTGTCGCCGTGCTCGATCCGGTGCTCGACATCACCTCGCGCTATCTTGGCTTGGAATTGAATCACCGCGTTGGCGCTGCTCGAAAGCTCAATGCAGAATACTTTAAACGCATCGATGCTCTCGACTTCGCGATGGATCACGACGATGGCCAGCAGGTGGTCGAGCTATCAAAGGCCGATGTGATTCTGGTGGGTGTCAGTCGCACGTCAAAAACGCCGACGAGCGTGTATCTGGCGCACCGTGGCGTAAAGGCTGCGAATGTGCCGTTCGTGCCTGGAGTGCCGCTCCCGCCGGAATTGTTCGCCGACCAGCGCCCGCTCGTCGTCGGCCTGCTCATCTCTGCTGACCGCCTCATTCACATTCGCCGCAATCGACTTGTGGCCATGAAAGAGACACGAGCAGGCTCGTACACGGACGAAGACGCGGTGCGACGCGAGGTCATGGAGGCGCAAAAGCTCTTCGAGCGCGAAGGTTGGCCCACGATTGATGTTTCGCGGCGTTCAATCGAGGAGACAGCCGCCGCTGTACTGAACCTCTTAGCTGAACATCGCGGACAGGCATGACACTCATCCTTGCCTCTGGCAGCGCTGCGCGGCGCCGCATGCTCGAAGCGGCGGGGTTGAACTTCGAGATCATCGCGCCTGCGATGGATGAGGAGGTGCTGAAAGCTGAATTGCGCGCGGACGGCCGCGTTCCACGGGAGCAAGCAATGGTGTTGGCTGAGCGGAAAGCGCTCAGTGTTTCCCGCACGCGCTCGGGCTTAGTGATAGGCGCCGACCAGATGCTGGCCCTCGGCGACGAGATCTTTGATAAGCCCGCTGATGCTGTCGCAGCACGCGACCATTTGCTGCGGCTGCGGGGTCGCACGCATGAGCTGCTCACCGCCGCTGTGGTGGCGCATAACGACTCGATAGTGTGGCGGCGCCTCGAAGCGCCGGTGCTGACGATGCGAGCGTTTTCACAAGAGTTCCTTGAGGCCTATTTGGCGGGCGTCGGCGAACGTGTGCTGCATTCGGTCGGGGCTTATCAACTCGAAGGACTCGGAGCGCAATTGTTCGACAGCGTCGAAGGCGACTACTTCTCCATGCTTGGCCTGCCGCTGTTGCCGCTCCTGGCATTTCTACGAGAGCAGGGGGTTGCGCCGACATGATGGTGACAGCGCAGACCAAGCTTCTGGCGTTGATTGGCGATCCCATCGAGCACTCGCTTTCGCCGCTGATGCATAATGGTTGGATTGCGGATCACGGACTGGATGCGGTGTATGTTGCGCTGCGCCTCCAGAGCAGCGATCCCATTCATTCTATTCGCGCGCTGAAAGCTTTTGCCTTGGTCGGGGCGAACATAACGGTCCCGCACAAGGAAGCGGCTGCAGCGGCGGCGGACTGGAGCGAAGCGTCGGTGGCTAACGTGCTAAGCTGGGCGGAAAATGGCGAGGTGCGGGCGTACAACACGGACGGACCAGGCTTCCTCGACGCACTCGCCGAGATAGCCCCGGATTGGAGGATGCGCGTCAAGAGGGTGCTTATCGTGGGCGCCGGAGGCGCGGGGGTCGCCATAGCCGCGGCATTATCGCCCCACGCCAACACCATTCACTTTGCGAATCGTACGGCCGCGCGCGCCGAGAGCGCAGCGCGGCGCATTCCGAATGGCCGCAGTTTGCGCTGGGATGATCTGGAACGCGGTTTCGGCGCGGCGGACTTGATCGTGCAGGCGACCACTCTTGGCATGAACGGCCACGATGCGCGCGAATGGCCGGTGTCGTATTGCCGCCCAAGCGCCATTGTTGCCGACATCGTCTATCGGCCGCTAGAGACCGACTTGCTGCGGGCCGCTCGCTTGCGCGGCCTTGTCACGATGGATGGCCTGGGCATGCTCATTCACCAGGGAGCGCGCGCATTCGAGCTCTGGTTCGGATTGAAGCCTAGCATACTCAAGGCGCGGCAACGCTTGGAGGCCGCGCTCGCATGATCACTCTCGGCCTCACTGGCTCTATTGGCATGGGTAAGTCTACTGTCACAAAGATGTTCGCCGAGGAGGGGGCGCCGGTATTCGACGCAGACGCGGCCGTGCATGCGCTCTACGCACCTGGGGGGGCGGCAGTCGCGCTCATCGAGGCCGCCTTTCCTGGCGTCGTAAGCCAAGGAGGCGTCGACCGTGAGAAGCTGAGCCAGCGCGTGCTCGGAGATGCGCGGGCGATCAGGCAACTCGAGATGATTGTGCATCCGCTAGTGCGCCAGGCGCAGCTGCAGTTCGTACAAAAGCATCGAGATGCCGGCGCGCCTGTGATCGTGCTCGACATACCGCTCTTGTTTGAAGGCGGCGGCGAAGCGTTAGTCGATAAGATCGTTGTTGTGTCTGCGCCGGCGGAAGTGCAGCGCGCGCGCGTTCTGGCTCGCCCCGGGATGACGGAGGAGAAGTTCGAGAGCATCCTCGCCCGGCAGACGCCAGACCTGGAGAAACGGGCGCGCGCCGACTTCGTCATCGAGACGGGTGTCGGCATGGACCAGACAAGAGCCTCTGTTCGCGCTCTACTGGACGCGCTTCGCGAACAGCATTAGCCCGACGACATGCGCGAGATTTTGTTCGACACGGAAACTACTGGCGTTTTTCCAGAACACGAAGATCCGAGATTATGCGACAGGATTGTTGAGATCGGCTGCGTCGAGGTAATCAACTATGAGCGCACCGGCCGGGAGTTTCACGCCTACATCAATCCAGAGCGCGACGTGCCAGAAGAAGTGGTGCGGGTGCATGGGTTGCGCGCCGAATTCTTGCGCGGCCATCGCCGCTTTGCCGAAGTCGTCGAGGATTTTCTAGCATTCATCGCCGATGCCCCGCTGGTTGCGCACAACGCCGCCTTCGACCAAGGGTTTATCAATGCCGAGCTGAAGCGGTGCGGTGTTGAGCGCCTGCCGGACGAACGTTTTGTCGACACCTTGGCGATTGCGCGCAAGCGCTTCCCTGGCGCCTCGTGTTCGCTCGATGCGCTCGCCAAGCGTTTTCAGCTCGATCGCTACGGCTTTGATCTCTCCGCTCGGAAAGGAGCTGGCGGCCACGGCGCCTTGATCGACTCGCGCATTCTCGCTGAAGTCTACCTGCACCTTCGAGGAGGGCGAGAGCAGAGGCTTGCCTTCGATGCTGGCGAGGCGGCGACAGAGAATGCGTCCGTGTTACGTGCTGTGGAGTTCGTCCGTCGTCAGCCGCGACCGCAGCCGCTGGCGGCTTTGCTCACCGCTGAAGAGGCCGCAGCGCATGCGTCATTTATTGAGAGCCTTGGCCCCCACGCGCTGTGGTCAAAGCGCGCGCCTTAGAAGGCGCCAGCGGCAGCTTCGCCGCGGCCTTGCCGATCGCGCAACTCGGCCCAATAGAGCGGCGTGAAGTCGATCGGGTTGATCAGCAGCGGAGGATATCCGCCCTCCCGAGTGATCTCCGCCAGGATTTGCCTGCTGAACGGAAAAAGCAGGCGCGGACACTCGATCCAGATCAAAGGCTCGACGTCTTCTGTGCCCACGTTCACGAACTGGAACACGCCGGAGTAGATGAGATCGGCCGTGAACATGACGGCATCGTCGCGCTTGGCCTGCACGTTGATGCAGAGGTCGACTTCGACCGCTTCGCCCTGCCCGCCCATCGGGCGTGACTTTACCTCGACCCCCATGTCGATGCTGGGCTGAACCTCATAGGCCTGGGCGCTTGCAGCCATTGGATTCTGGAATGACAAAGCCTTCACGTATTGCGCCAAGACCCTGAGGTGTGGAGATTCGGCCGGAAAAGGAGCGCCTTCCGGCGCGGAAGGGGAGATCATGCGCCTACTCTCGCGATGGAGCGTGTCGGATTGCCGTTACCATGCGGCCGGCGGGAGCTGAACGCAACCGCGCTGGAAGTATGCGGCTGTTGGCATTATCTTCGAACTTTGACGGCGGAACGCCGCAGGGAGCAATAGTCCGTTGGACCGCGGGTTAATAGAGATCGTTGTTCTGGCCTTTGTGGCCGGTTTTGTGCTGTTCCGCCTCTATGCGACGCTCGGCAAGCGTACAGGCGCAGAGCGGCCGCCGCAGCCTGCGCCCGTACAGGGGCAGCTGCAACGTGCGCCGGCTAATCCCGCGCAGACCCCGCCCGCCCAGCCTGCCAGCGCAGCAGGCGAGGGGCTGATGGCTATTGTCCGCGCCGACCCAGGTTTCGATGTCGAACACTTCCTTTCCGGCGCGAAGGCCGCTTACGACCAGATCGTCGGCGCGTTCGCCAAAGGAGATCGCGAGGCGTTGCGCACATTGCTGACGCCGCGCGTCTTCGACTCGTATTCGGCCGCGATAGCTAAGCGGGAAGAGAGCGGCGGCGACGTTCCCGAACTGGTGCGTTTGAGGTCGGCAGAGATCGCTGAGGCGAGTCTCCAAGGGGATGTTGCCCGAGTGACTGTAAAGTATGAGGCTGAACTCGCGGAGGGCGCACACGGTGTCCGCGATGCGCGTGAGCGCTGGACCTTCGAGCGTAACATCCGATCGGCCGATCCGAATTGGCTGCTCGCACGCGTTCAGGCTGCGTGAGCAAGCCTAGACGCGAACTTAGCGGCGAAGAAAGGAAGCTCTGGAGGCGCGTGGCGTCGACAGTGAAGCCGCGCAGAAAGCTTGAGCCGGAAGATGATCACGACGCCGGGCGGGAAAAACCCGCCTTTCGACCGCCAGCGCCCGCGCCGCCGCCGCGCGCCCAGCCAATAGTCAAGAAGGCGTCGCCGCCTCAAGCCCGGGACCGCGAAAAGCGAGTGCGGCGCGGCAAAGTGGAGATTGGCGCTTCCCTCGACTTGCACGGCCACACCCAGGCCAGCGGACGCATGGCTCTGATCCGCTTTGTGCATGCTGCCGCAGCTCGCGGCGACAAGACTGTGATCGTGATCACCGGCGTCGGCCGTGGAGGAGACGGCGTGCTCAAGCGCCGCTTGCCCGAATGGTTGGCCGAACAGGAGTTGCGCACACTGGTGTCGGGCTTCGCACAAGCGCATCGAACCCATGGCGGCGCAGGAGCCTTCTACGTTTTCTTACGCAGCCCCAAGCGGTCGCATTAAGAGAACGGTAAAGCTCGGCTTCAACAGGCGCTAACTATATCCAGGCAAAACAAGCTGGTGAGAGCCTTGCCAGTCTTGCTCAAACTTGCCCGACCGCGCGGTCTCGCTGCGCGCGCGATTCTGTTCACGACCTTGTTGGTGTTCGTCACCGCAAGCGTGTCGGCAACGATTCTCATAATCGGAGCTCAGCGCGAAGGCGAGCGCCAGGAGCTCGCCATCGCGCGGGACCTTACACTCTTTCTGGCACAACGTTCGGGTGAGTTGATGGCGCGCGGCAACGCGCGAGTTTTGCAGCGCATGATCCAGGGCTCATCGAGCCTCACCAATGTCCGCAGCCTTACTATTCGCGACGCTTCCAACAATGTTCTGGCGCAGGAGGGCGGCGCGGCTGCAGATCAAGCCGCGCTCGCTGCGGTTACGGAGCGAGCTTTGCGCGAACAGCGCCTCGTCCACGATCACTTCAATGGCGCTCTCGTTGTAGCCGCACCGATTCTCCGCGACGGTCAGGTGGTCGGGGTTGTCGGCCGGAGTTGGGAGCCCGGAGCCTATCATTTCGATGCGCTTCCGACGCTGGCGCCATTCCTTGTCATCTTGTTCGCGCTCACCGGCGCCTCGGTCCTCATGACTGCGCGGGTGGTGCGCCGCGCGATCGCGCCCCTTGATGTACTCGCACAGCACGTCGAGCGCGTCGCCGAGTCTGGCGTATCCCCGCCGATTCGCCTCAACACCGGCGATGAATTTGAGACGCTGGCGAGCGCATTCAACAACATGACAATGCGCCTCGAAGCTTCGATGCGGCAAATCCAAGAGATTGCTTTCGTGGATCCGGTCACGCGACTGCCCAACCAAGATAGATTTTCGCGCGAAATCGACTTCTTCATTCTGCAAAACGAGGATGCTCGCGGGGCAGTCGCGGTGTTCGAGCTGCAGCGCGTCGGCAAGTTGCTACAGACCCTCGATCCAGACGCATCCCGTGAGTTCATGCGCTTGGTGGCTGATCGATTCCTGAACGCGGTACGCGCTGTGGACCGACTGGTGCGTCGCGGGCAGGGGGCGACCCCGCCAGTCGGCGCAAGACTAAGCTCAACGGAACTTGCAGTCCTTGCGGCGTTCTATTCTCCTGCGGACGCCATGCGCTTCGCCCAACACCTCAACGTCGCGCTCAACCAGCCGTTTGACTGGCGCGGCCACAAGCTGACGCTTGGCGCTTGTTGCGGCGTGGCGTTGACGCTCCGCGACGGACGCGATGCTGATACCCTGATCCGCCACGCTCGCATGGCTTTGATGGCGGCGCCGGACTCGCCCTCGCGGGTCAGGACCTTCACGTCCGCTCTTGATCGAGAAGCGGTCGCGCGCATGACATTGGAGCGGGAGATGCGCGGCGCTCTCGAGCGAAACGAGTTCCGCGCCTACTTTCAGCCGAAGATAAATCTGGCCACGGGACGCATCGAAGCGTGTGAAGCGCTGGCCCGGTGGGTTCGGCCCGACCGCACGATCGTTGGTCCCGGCCGCTTCATCCCTGTCGCAGAAGAGAGCGGCCTGATCGTGCCGCTGTCCGACGCGATCTTGCGTGAGTCCTGTTGGAAGGCGGCTGCATGGTCCCGGGCTGGCCTGCCCATCAACGTTGCAGTCAACGTGTCGGCGCTGCAATTCCGAAACGACCGCTTCTCCGAGCACGTACTGCGCGTGCTGGAGCACGCCGGCCTCGCGCCCACCCGCCTCGAACTCGAAATCACCGAGTCGATGGTGGTGGAAGATCCAGAACGCGCCCAACGAATAATCAAGCCGCTTCGGGAAGCGGGCGTGCGTCTCGCGATCGACGATTTTGGCTGCGGCCACTCTAGCTTGGCTGCGCTATCGAAGCTGCCATTCGACGTGATCAAGATCGACCAGCAATTCGTACGCGCCCTGGAGCGGGGCGACGCGCAATCAGCGGCCATTGTAGAAATGATCCTCGCGCTTGCGCGCACGCTCAATATGGAGGTCGTGGCCGAAGGGGTTGAGCGGCGCGAAGATGTAGAGTTCATGGCCGAACGCGGTTGCCACTGGGTGCAGGGCTTCCTTTACGGCGCAGCGGTCTCCGCCTCGGACTTCGCAGAAATGCTGCGCCGCCAGGCCGGCGAGGACGTCACTGCCTTCGACGCGGCTTGATCCGAGGGCGGAAGGCGGCCAAATCAACTGCATGACCGAACAGCACAGCTGGCGCGGCACCACGATCCTGTGCGTGCGCAAGAATGGCAAAGTGGTGATAGCAGGCGACGGGCAAGTGTCCGCCGGCCCCACTATTCTTAAGGGCAACGCCCGCAAAGTCCGTCGTTTGAGCGGGGGCGACGTGATCGTCGGATTCGCTGGGGCGACGGCCGATGCGTTCGCGCTGTTTGAGCGTTTGGAGCAGAAGCTCGAACGCTTCCCGAGCCAATTGGCGCGCGCCTGCGTTGAGCTCGCCAAGGATTGGCGCACGGACAGGGCTCTGCGCCGGTTGGATGCGATGCTGATCGTGGCCGATCGTAAAGAAACGTTCCTGATCACCGGCGCGGGAGATGTGCTTGATCCCGAGCACAAGGTGGTTGCTGTCGGCTCCGGCGGCAATTTCGCTCTTGCGGCGGCGCGGGCTCTCTACGCACATGTGCAGGATGCAGAAGCGATAGTTCGTGAATCCATGGACATCGCGGCCGACATTTGCGTTTACACCAATCGCAGCCTCACTGTTGAAACTTTATCCGAGTGAGAGTTGACGCGTCTGGCAACCGCGCGGACCGCTAAGTGAGCACGCATGGCATACTTTTCTCCCCGTGAAATCGTTTCTGAACTGGACCGCTTCATTGTCGGGCAAGATGACGCTAAGCGCGCCGTGGCGATCGCCTTGCGCAATCGATGGCGGCGCAAGCAATTATCGGAAGAGTTGCGAGAGGAGGTCACGCCAAAAAACATTCTAATGATCGGCCCGACCGGCGTCGGCAAAACTGAGATTGCCAGGCGGCTCGCCAAGTTGGCCAGCGCTCCATTTCTGAAAGTGGAGGCCACGAAATTCACCGAAGTCGGCTATGTCGGACGCGATGTCGAGCAGATCGTACGTGACCTGGTGGAAGTTGCGCTCAACATGGTGCGTGAGCGACGCCGACGCGAAGTTCGCGCACGCGCTGAAGCGGCCGCCGAGGAGCGCGTGCTCGATGCGCTCGTCGGTCAGGGATCGAGCGCGGCGACCCGCGAATCCTTCCGCAAGCGCCTGCGCAACAACGAGCTGGGTTCGTCACCGGTTGAGATTGATGTTGAAGACGCGACGCCCCCTCTCGGCGCGCTCGATATTCCGGGCCAGCCCGGAGTAGGCGTCGTCAATCTAGGCGAAATGCTAGGCAAGGCGTTTGGCCGACGCACGAAGCGCGTGCGCATGACGGTCGAGGAGGCGTACGAGCCGCTGATTCGCGAAGAGAGCGATAAGCTGATCGATCAGGATACGTTGGTGAAAGAAGCGCTGGCCCTGACGGCGGAAGACGGCATCGTTTTTTTGGACGAGATCGACAAGATCGCCTCTCGCTCTGAACGCGTGGGCGGGGGAGATGTGAGCCGCGAGGGCGTGCAGCGCGATCTGTTGCCGCTCATCGAGGGCACGATTGTCAGCACGAAGCACGGGCCGGTGAAAACCGATCACATCCTTTTCATCGCATCGGGCGCGTTCCATGTCGCCAAGCCATCAGATCTGTTGCCAGAATTGCAGGGTCGGTTGCCCATCCGCGTGGAGCTCAAGGCGCTCACCCGCGACGACTTCCGTCGGATTCTGACGGAGCCACAGGCCAGCCTCGTCACGCAATACAAGGCTCTGATGCAAACGGAAGGCGTGACATTGGACATAACAGACGATGCAGTGGAGGCGATCGCGGGGCTCGCTGCTGACGTGAACTCGACAGTCGAGAATATAGGCGCCCGTCGCTTGCAGACCGTGATGGAGCGTCTGCTCGATGAAATCAGCTTCGCCGCGCCTGACCGGAGCGGCGAGACCATCCGCATTGACGCCGCTTATGTTCGTGATCGTGTTGGCGACCTGGCCAAGAACGCAGACTTGTCTCGGTTCATTCTTTGATGCGTTCAGACCCTGAAGCCCTGGCGAAGCGCAAGTGCGCGCAGGTTCACCTCAGGTCGCGGCCCCACATGGCTGATCACTTCTGACGCCGCCAACGCCGCCAGAGCGCCGCACTCTGCGAGCGACCGCTCGCGAGAAAGGCCAAACAGGAACCCTGCGGCGTACTGATCGCCAGCGCCGGTGGTGTCGATGACAGACGGCACGGTGAAGGCTTTCACTTCCACCACGTGCTCGCGTGTGGCTATGAGGGAGCCGCGTTCCGAGCGAGTGACAATCACCATCGGGCAAGCCTCGCGAGCCTTTTCGAGTGCTGAGCCAAGATCATCGCTCTCATAGAGCGAGAGGATCTCCGCTTCGTTGGAGAACAGCACGTCAACGTGCCCCGCCACCAAATGCCGAAAGCTGTCCCGATGGCGGTCCACGCAAAACTTATCTGACAGCGTCAGTGAGACTTGGCGCTGCGCTGCGCGGGCGATCTCCGCTGCGCGCACGAATGCCGCTTTGGCCTCGTCACGATCGAATAAATAGCCTTCGAGGAAGAGCGCTCCGCCTTGTCGGATCAGGTCGGCATCGATGTCCTCTGGGCCCAGCAGAGTCGAGGCGCCCAGGAAGGTGTTCATCGAGCGATGCCCGTCCGGCGTTACCGCAATCAGAGAGCGGGCGGTCGCCGGCGGCGCCGGCCGCGCGGGCGTGCTAAATGCGACGCCGGACGCCTGGAATTCTTCTCGAAAACGAGCACCCAGCGCATCATCGGCGACTTTGCCGATATAAGCCGCTTTGCCGCCAAAACTCGCGACTCCGGTCATCGTGTTCGCGGCCGACCCGCCCGCGGCCATTACCGCGCGCGAGAGGCGGCCTGTCAGATGCTCGGCGCGTGCTTCATCTATGAGCGTCATCGCATCCTTGGCGATGTTCTCTTCCGAGAGGAAGGCGTCTGGGACAGCCTGAATAAGGTCGATAATCGCGTTGCCGACGCCGACGACGTCGTAGGTCCAGGCTGCCATCTGCTTTTCCTTTTCGCGCGCAGGTTAAAGCCCGCTGCGCCGGCGCGCGCAAGCATTGCCCTGAAGCGAATTGCCCGGCATGGTTCCGGGCATGCGGTCAAACCTCATCCTCGCTTCACTCGCTCTTGTCGTCGGTTGCGGAACGAGTTCGGGAGTCACTCCGCAGCAACCCTCCAGCGCCTTTGCAGCTGCGCCGGCGCAACAGTCTGGCCCTGCGCGTCTGCTCTCGGCAGCCGGTCAGCAGAACGCGCCCAGCCAAACTGAGATCGAGCGCATGTTCGGGGCGCCGGACATCACCCGCCGCGAGGGCGCGGGGGCAGCGCTGACTTATCGACTCGAATCCTGCGCGCTGTTGTTGCTGTTCGCCGCCGATGAACACAATCAGATGCGCCTCACCGAGGTGCATCCAAGCGCCCGCCGGTCTGGCGAGCCCGCGCCATCGCTGGAGACCTGCGCCGCCGAAGTGGCTGCCCGTCGCTCCTGAAATGCGCATCGCGTATCTCACTGCCCGTTCCTATCGAGGCGTGGCGCTCCCGCCCGGAGAAGTGCCGTCGCTCGAAGCAAAGAGCCGCGATTTCATTTGCGCCGCCGGCGCCAAACGGGGCTTCTCATTCGAGACCGTGTATTGGGATGAAAGCGATCTGCCGCAGCGCGGCTTTGCGGCCGCGGTGATCCGCACGTGCTGGGATTATCACGAGCGGCCAGAGCAGTTCGTAAGCGCGCTTCAGTCCCACGAGCGCGCCGGCCTTCGCATATTCAATTCGTCCGAGGTGGTGGCTTGGAATTCACGCAAGACTTACTTGATGGAGCTCGGACCGGCCGCGATCCCCACGGTATGGTTGAATGCCCCCGAGCCACACCTTGTTTCGCGCGCCTTCGATGAACTGGATGCGGCCGAGATCGTCATAAAGCCACAAGTCGGCGCCGGCTCCGTCGGCACGGTGCGTCTCAGCAGAAACGCATGGAGCGAAGCAGACCTGATTGCCGGTCCTCGCGGCGCCGCGATGGTACAGCCATATCTGCGCTCAATTGAGACAGAAGGGGAGCGCTCCCTGTTCTGGTTCGGCGGGAGATTCTCACACGCAGTCCGCAAAATCCCTAAAAAGGGCGACTGGCTCGCAAACATCCCAGGCCAGACACGCTTTCTATCTGAACGGCCGCCACCAGCCGCGCTCGATGCGGCTGAGTCCGCCCGTATTCGCGCGCCATCGGAGCTGCTTTATGTGAGGATCGACCTGGTGCTCGGTGACGATGAGCGGTGGCGTGTGATCGAGATTGAAGCGATCGAGCCTTACCTCTTTCTCGATTTCGCTCCTGAGGCCGCCGATTTCTTCTGCGATGCGCTGGCGCGTGTCTTGGCCGAATAAAGGCAAATATCAGCGATCAGGCAGCGCGGGCATGCGGGCTTGCGGGCGATGCATGTATAGCGTCCGTGCAGGATAAGCCAGTGATGAGCGCCGCGCAGATAGCGAGTCGGCGTTATTCGCATCAGCTGCACTTCCACCTCGTTCGGAGTTTCGCCTCCGGCCAATCCGGTTCGGTTGGCGACGCGGAAGACGTGCGTGTCCACTGCGATCGTGGGCTCGCCAAATATTTCCATCAGCACAACATTGGCCGTCTTTCGGCCGACTCCGGGCAGAGCCTCAAGCGCGTCTCGATCACGCGGGACATCTCCGCCGTGCCGGTCAAGCAGCGCGTGTGATAGCGCGATCACGTTCTTTGCTTTGTTGCGCCAGAGCCCAATCGTCCTCACATACTCGCCGAGTGCTTCTTCCCCAAGTGCGATCATTTTCTCAGGCGTGTCGGCCATCTTGAACAGCGGTGCAGTCGCACGGTTGACGCCCTTATCTGTGGCCTGTGCAGAAAGCACCACGGCGACAAGAAGCGTGTAGGCATTAGTGTACGCCAGCTCCGTCTTCGGCTCCGGTTGCACGTGCGCCAGGCGCGCATAAAGTTCTGCTGCTCTGTCTTTGGTCAGACGCTTGGCCACGTGCATGAATCCCTTGGCGGACGGAGCGGGTGCGCTAGCTTATTGCTATGACGCCGCGCTGGGAACGCACACTCGCCCCGCCGCCTCTCGAACCTGCGGCGCTCTATTTCAGCGCGGAGCTGCGCCCGCACCGGAGCTGGAGCGCGCACGCTTTCAAGGCGATGCTGATCATTGTCATCGCGCTCAATGCGATTATGGCGATCCTGTTCATCGCCCACGGCGCCTTCCCGGTCGCCGGGTTCTTAGGCCTCGATGTGCTGGCGTTGTGGCTGGCGTTTCGCTGGAATTATCGTACGGGTCAGGTCGTTGAATACGTGCAAGTTGCGCCGGGCGCCGTGCACGTGGCGGCTGTCGATGAGAGGGGCTCGGTGAAGCATTGGGTGCTGAACCCGGTCTGGGCTCGGGTGGCGCGTGACGGTCGTGGCGTGCTGATCCGAGCCGGGAGCGGACAAATGCGAATTGGTGCGTTCCTCTCGCCCAAAGAATGCGTCAGCTTCGCCGCCGCGCTCGATGTCGCGCTGCACAAGGCAAAGCGCGGCGGCTACAAGCCCAGCACATCCCGCATCGAATAAAGCCCAGGGCGTTTGTCGGCGGCCCAAAGCGCGGCTGCGAGGGCGCCATCAGCGAACACGGCTCTGTCCAGCGCTTGGTGCGACAAGGTCAACACCTCTCGCTCGGCTGCGAACATAACGTCGTGCTCGCCGATCAGCCCACCGCCCCGCACTACGGCGAAGCCAATGCCGCCCTCATTGCGCGCGCCGACAAATCCAGTGCGCGGCGGAATGCGGACTGCGTCAAGCGTCGTGCGACGGCCGCGCGCCGCAGCTTCGCCGAGCAAAAGGGCAGTGCCCGAAGGAGCATCAACCTTGCGCCGATGATGCGCCTCTACGATCTCGACATCCCACTCTGAGCCGAGCTTCCGAGCGGCTTGCTCCACCAGCGCCGCCATGAGGTTGATCCCCAAACTAAAATTACCGGAGCGAACAATGGCGATGCGCTTGGCGTGCGCCGCCACGGCTGCTTCTTGATCAGGGCTGAATCCCGTCGCCCCAACGACCGCAGCGCGAACTTGCGTAGCGGTGAGAGATTCGAGCGCAGCAAGAGTTGCGGTCGGTGTTGTGAAATCAATCCAAACATCTGCCTGGCTCGCGGCCGCGCTGGCAGAATCGTGTGTGACCACGCCGCTCGCCGGCAGCCCGGCGAGGGCGCCAAGGTCTGCGTCAAGCATCGGACTTTCACGCCGTGCAGTTCCGCCCGCGATCGTGAAACGCGCGTCGGCGCTGGCGGCACGGATCAGCGCGCGGCCCATCCGTCCGGCTGCACCGGCAATAGCGATGCGAAGGCTCATGTATTCTCCATGGACCGTTGTTTAGTTCGCGGCAAGGTTGGACCAGGACGCTTGGAGGACGACCGGGGGAGCGCGCGCGGACGCGTCGCCGTTCTTGAACCTAGCAAAGCTCAGGGTTAACGCGCGGGACCTTCGCTGCGCGCATCGAAGAACTTCTTCACGCTGTCGAAGAAGCCTTGCGTCTGCGGGTGGGCCTCTTCGCCGCAATCCTTGGCGAATTCCTCGAGAAGCTTGCGCTGTTTGGCGGTCAAGTTGACGGGCGTCTCCACCACCAACTCGACATGCAAATCGCCGCGGTCCTTCCCGCGCAGATGGCTCATGCCTTTGCCTCTGATGCGGAAGCGGCGACCGGTCTGTGCGCCGGCAGGTATGGAGATCTTGGCCCGGTCACCGTCGATGGTGGGCACCTCCATCTCGCCGCCAAGGGCAGCCTTGCACATGGGCGTTGGCGCACGACAATACAGGTCCGCTCCATCGCGCTCGAAGAGTGCATGCGGCTTGACGGATAGAAAAAGATAAAGGTCGCCAGGCGGGCCGCCGCGTGAGCCGCCGTCGCCTTCTCCCGCCAGCCGGATGCGTGTGCCATCCTCGACGCCGGCCGGGATCTTCACCGACAGCGTGCGTTCCTTCTGCACCAATCCGCGCCCGCCGCAGCTCTTGCAGGGAGTCTTGATCGACTGCCCCCTGCCATGACAGGACGGGCAAGTGCGCACCATCCGGAACATGCCTTGCTGTGCCCGGACCTGTCCCGCGCCACCGCAGGTCACGCAGGTTTCGAGCGGCGCCTTGCCTTCGGAGCCGGTGCCGCCGCACGGATCGCATGCTTGCGCGCGCGGCACCACGATCTCGCGCTCCGAGCCAGCGAACGCCTGCTCAAGCGTGATCTCGACGTCATAGCGGAGATCGGCGCCGCGCTCAGGCCCGCCGCGCGTACGGCCGCCGCGCACGAAAATGTCTTCGAAGCCGCCGCCGAAAATCTCGTTGAAAAGGTCGGAAAAGTCGCCGAAGCCAGCCGCGCCCGGCCCGAATCCTGGACCCCCGCCTTGGAAGGCGGCTTTGCCGTAGCGATCGTACGCTGCGCGCTTCTCGGGGTCGGAGAGCACCGAGTATGCTTCGCCGAGTTCTTTGAACTTTTCCTCGGAAACCTTGCAGCCCGGGTTCTGATCCGGGTGCAGCTTCATCGCCAACTTGCGAAACGCAGACTTGATCGTTGCCGCATCCGCATCTCGCGGCACGCCAAGGATTTCATAATAGTCGCGCCCAGAGCTCATGGCGCCACCGAGATGAGAAGGGTGCGGTCTCCTCGCAAGGAGGAGAGCCGCCCCGTGTCAGCATGAGAACAGCGCCGCCGCATCGCTTGCCTCGGAAGGAGTGTGCTTAAGCGCTCTTCTTGCTGCTGCCGTCGACTTCCTCGAAGTCGGCGTCCACAACGCCTTCGTCGGCTTTGTTCGGTTCGCCGCCGCCTTGACCGCCTTGGCCGCCATAGAGCGCCTCGCCGATCTTCATCGAGGCTTGCACCAAGGCCTGTGTCTTCGAGGCGATGTCGGAGGCGTTGTCGCTTTGCAGCGAGGTTTTCAGCGCCGCAATTGCCCCTTCGATGGCTTGCTTGTCGCCGGCGGGGATCTTGTCGCCGTTGTCGGCGAGCTGTTTTTCAGTCGCGTGTACCAGCGCTTCGCCCTGGTTCTTGGCTTCTGCAAGCTCGCGCTTGGCTTTGTCCTCGCCCGCGTGTTCTTCGGCTTCCTTGACCATGCGCTTGATGTCGTCATCAGAAAGACCGCCTGACGGCTGGATGCGCATGGATTGTTCTTTGTTGGTGGCCTTGTCCTTGGCGCTGACCGAAACAATGCCGTTGGCGTCGATGTCGAAGGTGACCTCGATCTGCGGCATGCCGCGCGGCGCCGAGGGAATGCCGACAAGGTCGAACTGGCCGAGCGGCCGGTTGTCCGCCGCCATCTCGCGCTCGCCCTGGAACACACGGATAGTCACCGCGCTTTGATTGTCTTCCGCGGTCGAGAAGATCTGGCTCTTTTTTGTGGGAATGGTCGTGTTGCGCTCGATCAGTCGCGTAAACACGCCACCCAAAGTTTCGATGCCAAGCGACAGCGGCGTCACGTCCAAGAGCACGACGTCCTTGACGTCGCCCTGCAGGACGCCCGCTTGGATAGCCGCGCCCACGGCGACGACTTCGTCTGGGTTGACGCCCTTGTGCGGCTCGCGGCCGAAGAACTCCTTCACGATCTGCTGAATCTTCGGCATGCGGGTCATGCCGCCAACCAGGACCACTTCCTTGATGTCGTTGGCTGCAAGGCCGGCGTCTTTCAGCGCCGCCTTGCACGGGCCAATCGTCTTCTGCACCAAGTCGTCGACCAAGCTTTCGAACTTCGCTCGCGTCAGCTTCATGTTCAGGTGAAGCGGGCCGGATGCGTTGGCGCTGATGAATGGCACGGAGACGTCGAACTCGGTGCGGCTGGACAACTCCTTCTTTGCTTGTTCGGAGACTTCCTTCAGCCGCTGCAGAGCGAGCTTATCCTGCCGCAAATCGACGCCATTCTGCTTCTTAAATTCGTCGGCAAGGTAGTTGAGAATGCGGACGTCGAAGTCTTCGCCGCCCAGGAAGGTGTCGCCGTTGGTCGACCGCACTTCGAAAACGCCGTCGCCGATTTCAAGGATGGAAATGTCGAACGTGCCGCCGCCGAGGTCGTACACGGCGATTGTCTTAGTGCCGCCGCCTTTGCTCTTGTCGAGACCGTAAGCGAGAGCGGCAGCAGTCGGCTCGTTGATGATGCGCAACACCTCAAGTCCGGCGATCTTGCCGGCGTCTTTAGTGGCTTGGCGTTGGGCGTCATTGAAATAGGCGGGAACGGTGATGACGGCCTGGGTCACTGGCTCGCCGAGGTAGTCTTCAGCGGTTTGCTTCATCTTCTGCAAGACGAAGGCAGAGATTTCAGACGGGGCGAATTGCTTATCGCGGCCCTGGATCCAGGCGTCGCCGTTAGGCCCGCGCACGATCTTGTACGGAACAAGATCAATATCTTTCTTGGTTATGGGGTCGTCGAAAGAGCGGCCAATCAGGCGCTTCACCGCATAATAAGTGTGCTCTGGATTGGTGATGGCCTGACGCACGGCCTGAACGCCCAGCAGACGCTCGCCCTTATCGGTGAATGCCACCACTGACGGCGTCGTGTTGGAGCCCTCGGCGTTGACGATGACCTTGGGATTGGACCCTTCCATCACAGCCACGCAGGAATTCGTCGTGCCCAGGTCGATACCGATGACTTTACCCATCTTCTCCGTCCTCGTTCTTGCAGCGGCGCCGCTCGGCTGATGGACCCAGAATGGCGTCCCCGAAGCGGGCGTCCCGTTCCTCGTTGTTAGCGTTCTGCGGCCCGTCGCCCCGTCCCAGCTCCGGCACCGCGATTTCCACGGCTCATGTGGTGTATTCCCCCCGGCGTGCAAGGCTTTCTTGGGGGCCTACTCGCATTCGCCGCAGGGGTGCAATGCAGATGCTTCGGGCCGCCTTTCGCGCGGCGGAACAAAAAAGAAACCGAATTGCGGAATAGCCGTTCCGCAAGATGGTCGGTTCAATTTCAGAGTTGGAGGGCTACCGGCTCTGGCCGGGTCTGCTCGATCGCTCGGAGCAGGAAACCCTGCGCGACGCCGTCTTCGCCCGCCTCAAGACGGCGCCGTTCTACGTTCCGCGCATGCCGAAATCGGGCCAGCCCCTGCGCGTGCGCATGACTAATTTCGGCCCGCTGGGATGGGTCACCGATAAGGAGGGCGGCTACCGCTACCAGGACTTCCATCCCGAAACGCGCCAGCCGTGGCCAGACATCCCCGAGCAAGTGCTGGCGCTCTGGGAGCGGCTCTCGAATTATCCAGCGCCCCCGGAGGCGTGCCTTGTGAACCTCTATGAGAGCGATGCGCGGATGGGTCTGCATGTCGATAGCGACGAGGAGGCCTGGGATGCACCCGTGCTGTCGATCTCACTTGGCGATACAGCAATCTTCCGCATCGGCGGGACTTTGCGCTCTGACCCGACACGCAGTGTGCGCCTCGCGTCGGGCGATGTCTGCATCCTGGCCGGCGACGCCCGCCGTGCTTATCACGGTGTCGACCGGATCATCCCCGGCACCTCGCGGCTCTTGCCGAAGGGCGGTAGAATTAATCTGACCCTGCGCCGGGTGACGCCGCCGAGTTAGCGGCCGGCGGCGCGGTTGCGTCTCGGCGTCCATGCATCACGACGAAATCCGGGCGCCAACCTGCAGGCGGGCCGCCCGGGCCCATTGGATATCGTCCAGCCGCCATCTCGTGCGCCTTCCACTGCATCGCCATGTGGATGCGAGTGTAGCCAGAGGGGTGATCGTAGAAGAACCATTCTTCCAGCGGCGTCGGCTCCATTTTTCGGTACTCGGAGAGGAGCAGCGCCGATTCCGCAAAGCCATCCGGCTCGCGCGAAGCGTTCACACCGAAGATGTCAGCCTGGGCTTCGTGGAAACGCGTGATGTTGTTGTTAATGGGGGTGGCCACCGCGCCGAGAAAGGCGAGGATTGCGAACAGCAGCGGCATGCCGGCCGGGTCGGCGATATCACGGACTGCCCACCGCTCGCCCTTGCTTATTCGATTGAACAAGACGTTCGCCAGCGCGAACATTGCCATGATCAGCAGTGCGTTCATCACCAATAGGGATACGGTGTGGTTGAGGACATAATGTCCGATCTCATGACCCAGAACACTGCGCACACCGCCTGGGCTTTCGCGCTGTAATAGTGTGTCGGAAAGAGAAATGCGCGTCGTGCTCATGAAGCCTGACACGTTGGCAGTAACGCGATTCGATTGCCTCGAAACATCGAACTCGTACACGTTGTCGGCCGGCACGCCGCTCGCTTGCGCCATCTGCAAGATGGAGGTCTTGAGCGGACCTTCCTGCATCGGAGTGTAGGAATTGAAGATTGGCGCGATATAGACCGGGGCTAGCATTGCGATGAGGGCGACAAAAACGAGCGACGCGCCTGTTCCCCACAGCCACCACGTGCGCTTGGTCGCGCGTATGATGAGATAGAGCAGCGCGATCGCGATCGAGCCGATCACGATGCCGATGCCGGCGCCGATTAGTTGCTCACTGAACCAGGCGGGAAAGTCTTGGGTAGCCAGACCGTACTGATGTTCGCGTACGAAGCCGACGTAATAACCAAACGGGAATGTCAGCACGGTGCTGATCAGGTTGTAGAAAAGCGCCATGCCAAGCGTGACCAGGAAGTAGAATTTTACGGTCTTTTCCAGCCAGCTGCGCACGCCTTTGGCGACACCCAGCATCATCATCGCCATCGCGATGATGATGGTCAGCAGTGGCCCCGCGAACTGAATCCAATAGCCGCCTTCGAAATAAGCGTTTGATCGCGCGGTGGCCTCAGGGCCCATTGTGTCGAGCCATTGCCGGGTGGCGACCTCCGGATCGAACGGCAACCCTGCGCCCGTCTGCGCAGCAGCCGCGCCGGCAAAAGCCAGTGTGGCCACGAAAACGGCCCAACCGATCAAACGCATTTTGCGCATCCCCCGAAAATAACGCTGGCGCCGAGCCTTATCCGGAACCATGTGAGCCGCAAGCAAAACTGCGATCATGGTACTGCAAAAGGAGATCAACGCCATGCGCCTTGACACGCCGGACGGGAAACTCCGCCCATCCCGCCGATTGATCGCGAGCTCCTTGTTCTTTGCGGGGTACGCGCCAGCTGCGCTCGCATCGTGCGCCAGTCCGATAAGCACTCCGGGCGACGATCTCATCCTCGAAGACGTGCATGTCGCCGGCGAGGGGGGCTACCATTTGCCCGCCTACGTAGCGCGCCCGAGCGGCCGCGGCCGCCACGGCGCAGTGATCGTTGTGAACGAGATCTTCGGCATCCACGATTACATCAAAGATGTTTGCCGCCGTTTCGCGCGCGAGGGCTTCGTCGCCATCGCGCCGGACTATTTCGACCGCGCCGGCGACCCAGCGCCGCTCACTGACTTCGACGCCATTCGGCAGATCGTCGCCACTGCAACGCACGCGCAAGTGATGGGCGACACGCGCGGCGTACTCGATTGGCTTGTCGCCCAGAGTTTCGTCCAGGCAGATGCGATTGGCATCACAGGTTTCTGCTGGGGCGGCGCCGTGGTGTGGATGGCGGCCGCGCAGTTTCCGCAACTTAGAGCCGGCGTCGCCTGGTATGGACGGCTCGTACATCCTGCACCGGGCGGCTTCGGTGCGGAAGAAAATCGTCCCTGGCCATACGACGTCGCAGCGTCCATTCGGGCGCCCGTGCTTGGCCTCTATGCGGAGAACGACCAGGGCATTCCGCTCTCCAGCGTCGAAAGCATGCGCGCAGCGCTTGCCGCCGCCAATAATCCCACAGGCTCGGAAATCATCGTCTATCCTGGAGTAGGGCACGGCTTCCACGCCGATTATCGCGAGAGCTACAACGCGGAAGCCGCCAGCGACGGGTGGCGCCGCTGCCTAGCCTGGTTTCGTGAACACGGCGTCGCTTGACGAAAGGAATTAACGCATGCGGTATCGCAAACTCGGCCGTTCTGGCCTTGTCGTTTCCGAAATCTGCCTCGGCGCGATGACCTTTGGCGGCGACGGTTTCTGGAAAGTCATCGGCGCGCTCGAACAGGAGAGCGTCAGCAAGCTTGTGAAGAGTGCGTTCGACAAAGGCGTAACCTTCATCGACACTGCAAATGTCTACTCCAACGGTCTCTCAGAAGAGGTGACCGGCCGGGCCATAAGAGAGCTGCCGCGCGACGAGCTCGTGATCGCCACAAAAGTATTTGGCCGAATGGGGGGATACGGCTCGGCCGACACACCCGAGACCAAGCGTCGTCTTGCCAACGCCAATCTTTGGGGACTTTCGCGCAAGCATGTCTTCGACGCCGTCGACGCGGGCCGCAAAAGGGTCGGGGGGGGTTATATCGGTCGTTTTCCTGTGCATGCGGTTGGCCCGGCCCCGCCGCGGGGGGGAGCGCCCCAAGGTCGTTCAGCAGCCGATCTCGA
>CAYODX010000006.1:131400-165291 GCA_964402795.1 uncultured Terricaulis sp.
CTGTCTCTGGTGCATGCGTTTGACCCGGCCACGCCGCTGGAGGAAACTCTGACCGCGCTTGATGACCTCGTCCGCTCTGGCCGAGTGCGTTATATAGGACTCTGCAATTTCGCAGCATGGCAGATCGCGAAAGCGCTCGGCGTATCCGAGCGCCGCGCACTTGCGCGCTTTGAATCGCTGCAGATGTACTACTCGATCGCGGGGCGCGACCTGGAGCGCGAAGTTGTGCCGCTTGCCAAGGAGGAAGGGCTTGCCCTCCTGCCGTGGAGCCCGCTCGCCGGCGGCTTCCTTTCCGGCAAGTTCACACGCACCAGCACGCCTGAGGGGGCGCGGCGCGCTGCCTTCGACTTCCCGCCCGTGGACAAAGAGCGGGCCTACGACATCATCGATGTGATGAAGGAGATCGGCGACGAGCGCGGCGTGTCGGTCGCACAGATCGCGCTCTCATGGTTGCTGCATCAAAAGCACGTCACCAGCGTGATCATCGGCGCAAAGACCGAAGCGCAGCTGTCTGACAATATCGCTGCGACGCAGGTGGTGCTCTCCGGCGGCGACCTCGAGAGGCTCGATGAAGTGTCGAAGCTGAAGCCGGAATATCCCGGCTGGATGCTCGATCGCCAAGGCGCCGAACGGCTCGCCGGGCTCTCATGAGCGAAAAGCGGCGGCGCTCTTGTCCAGCGCCGCCGCATGCGTGCGTCCCCCGGCCTTCTGCCTACTGACGCACGATCTGAATCTGATAATCCCCGATGGAGCCGCCAAGGCCGCTCACCTGAATGTAGAATTCCTCCGATTGCGTCGGCGTGAAGCGCAACCTTGCATCGAGGCCGGGCCCGCTGTCATCATCCGACGCTACTGTTTCTCCGGCGTTCGCAGTCTCGTGCATGGGCGCGGCGCGGAGCACCGCCACGAACGGATCGGCGAGCGGAGCGCTACCGTGACCGCTGACGCTGATGGTGTAAGCTACGCCCGCTTCGAGCGACACGCGGTAGGTGTCCAGGTCTCCCTGCATTTCTATGCGGCTAATGCGGCTATCGTCGTTCGCATCGAGAGCTTCGTCGGAATAGAGCGCGCCGGGGACATCGGTATCGATCGCTGAGAGATGATAACGGCCCGTGCCGCTTGCGCCATAAGCCGATGCTGCAAGGTAGTATGTGCCGCCAGTGGGCGAGGCAAAGTTCAGGTAGGCGTTGAGACCCGTGCCGCCGTCATCATCGGCGGCGACTTCATGCCCTTCGGCGTCGTAGAGCGTCAGGTATGGGTCGGCGAGGGGGTTTGGATCGACTCCGGTCATGTTGAAGCGATACGGACGGCCTTCCACCAGTTCAATCGCGAACCAGTCCGCATCGTCCGGTGCGCCGATCATGCTGGTTCGCCCTTCGCCATTCGCCTGCAGATAGTCGGCGCCCTCCGCGCTATTGCCGATTTCACCGGAGCTGATCGACAGCGCGTACCTGCCTTGCGCGTCTTCGCTGAATCCACGCGCCTCGATGAAATAAACGCCCGCCGCCGGCGCTTGGAACTCCAACTGTGCGTTGAGAGCATCGCCTCCATCATCATCTACCGCTAGCTCTGCGCCGTCGGCTCCGCGCACGACTAGGTAGGGATCGCCAAGGCCGTCCTGCGTTTCGGGATTGACCAGGTCGACGCGGACGATCTGTTCATCGCCCAGATCGATGCGATACCAGTCGCGGTCGCCTGCGGGTGACAGTACGCCTTGACGGTAGTCGCCCTCAGCGCTGAGCGTTGCGTCGGTGCTGGCGTCGGCCGGAATGTCACCGGCCTGGGCGGTCAAATGATAGCGTCCAGTCGCATCGTCGCCGAAGCCGCGTGCTTCGACGAAATAATCGCCAGTCGCGGGTGCCGTGAACTCGAGATACGAGTTGAGTCCGCCGCCGCCATCATCGTCGGTCCCCAAAACCTGGCCATTGCGGTCATAGAGATTAATCAAGGGGTCGCTGACTCCGTCGTCGCCGCCGCCCGTAAGAGCGAAGCGATAGGACTGGCCCTGTGTCAGTCGCACTCGGTACCAGTCGGTATCGCTGGCAAAATCCAGCGAGCCGTCGACGGCGGCGCCGATCGCGATGCGGCCGCGCGTGTTGCGGTTCGCAGAGATGGCATCGGTCGGCATTCGTTCGGCGGCGACGTTCAACGTGTAGCGGCCAGCATAGGCATCAGCGTAGGCGCGGGCTTCGACGAACACCTCGCCGTTATCGCGTGGAATGTATTGCAGCGACGAGTTCAGGCTAGTCTCGCTGTCGTCGTTATAGGCAAGTTCGTTGCCGTCACGGTCGAGCACACGCAGCAGTGGATCGGTGACGCCTCCATCGGCGCCGTTCATCGTGATCGTGTAGCGCTGGCCCTGGCGCACGCTCAAGCGATACCAGTCGAAATCGCCCTCATATTCCAAGTCGCCATTGACGCTTCGCCCTGGCGTGAGACGGGCGCGCGTACTGGCGTCGTTGCCAGCATCGTCGGGCGGCGTCGGCGCGGCGGTGACGTTCAGGCGATAGCCGCCAGTTGATTGTTCGTTGAATGCGCGGGCCTCGACAAAGATTTCGCCACTGGCGGCGGGGGCGTAGTGCAGAGCTGAATTGAGTCCGTTGGCGTCATCATTGAAAGCAAGTTGATTGCCTTGCGCGTCATAAAGACCGAGCATCGGGTCGATGGCGTCCGCGCCAGCGTCGGCGATGGCGTCGAGCGTGAAGCTGTAGCGCTGGCCTTGCTCGACTTGAAGACGATACCAATCGACATCGCCCGGCGCGCTGATTTGACCGTCGACGGCTTGGTCAATGCTAATGTGGGCCTGTGTGGCGGCGTCTCCAGGCGGATCGCTTTGCTGCGCAGACGCAGGTGCAATTGCGGACGACATCACGAGCGCAACACTCGCCGCGCCAAACCAAAGCTTCGTCCGCATTTCGCTTCTCCCCTCGCTCAACAGACCGCATGGTTAACAATCGGTCATGCTTCGAGTAAAGGCGAATTCGGGCGGATACGCGACTATTGGTTCGCATTGTCGCAGGGCGAACGCTGCGATTTGGTTAGCTGGCGCTCAGACCTTCACGTCAACGCTATGCGCCTGCTGCGCTGCGCCGGACGAAACAAGCACCATCGCCGCGCGCAGCGTGCGGTCGCCCAGTGTGTAACCAGGTTGCATCACTTCAAGGATGACGCCCTGCGGCTGATCGGATGGTGCCTGCGCGACGGCTTGGTGCAGGTTCGGATCGAAGCGGTCGCCTTTGGCGCCGACGCGCTTGAGGCCGTGCTTTGCGAATGCATCTAGCAGCGTGCGCTCGGTCAGCTCCAGCCCAGTCAAGAGCTGGCGCATGGTCTCGTCCGCGCCTTCGCGGGGCGCGGCGGCGAGCGCGCGGCCGAGCGTGTCAGCAATCGGTAGAAGGTCCCCCGCGAAGCGGTCAATCGCGTACGCGCGTGCTTCCGCAGCTTGTCGTTCGGCGCGACGGCGCGTGTTTTCGACTTCCGCCAGGGCGCGCAGCATGTCGTCGCGAGCTCTCGCGAGTTCCGCCTCAAGCGCAGCAATCTCCGGCGCCGGGGCTTCGGCTGCCCCTGGCGCGGCGTTCTCCGCACCGTGTTCAGCGTTGGCTTCGTTCGTCATCGATCCCTCATT
This sequence comes from uncultured Terricaulis sp., assembly GCA_964402795.1. Classification (GTDB taxonomy): domain Bacteria; phylum Pseudomonadota; class Alphaproteobacteria; order Caulobacterales; family Aquidulcibacteraceae; genus Vitreimonas. Next base: position 135,023 of record CAYODX010000006.1, read on the forward strand.
CAACGTTCGCCTCCGCGGCCGTCGAGCACTTTGCCGACGATGCGGGCGGTATAGTCCACCACTGGAATGACTTTGGCGTAGTTGAGCCGCGTCGGTCCGATCACGCCGAGCGCCCCCACCACGCGTCTTTCGGCATTCATATAGGGCGCGACAATCAAACTCGACCCGGACAGCGAGAACAACGAGTTCTCCGAGCCGATAAAGACACGCACTGCTTCGCCTGCTTTAGCCAGGTCCAGCACATGGATGAGTTCGCGCGTCTTCTCCAGGTCATCAAACAGCCGGCGGGCCCGCTCCAGGTCTGCGATGGCCTGCTGGTCCTTCAACAGGTTCGCGCGGCCGCGCACGATCAAAGCGCGGCCCAGCGTAGGATCCTCTCCCGACCATTCGACCAAGCCGCGCTCCACGAGCTTGGCCGCCGCTGCGTCGAGCGCTGCTCTATCGCGCGCCAGCGCATCGGACGCTGCCGCTCGAGCTTCGCTCAGGGTCTTTCCCTTGAAGCGGGCGTTCAGGTAATTGGCTGCTTCGGTCAGCGCGCCGGCTGGAAGATCCGGCGGCGTCGAGATGATGCGATTTTCGATCTGGTTGTCTTCGAACACCAGCACAAGGAGGGCCTGGCCAGGTCCGATCGCCACGATCTCGGCGTGACGCACGGGTGCGTCACGTTCTGGCGTGACGACTAGCCCTGCGCCTCCAGCAAGGCCTGACAACAATTCCGACGCGGCGCCCAGCACTTCCTGGGCATTGGCGCCGGCAGAGCCAATGCGCGTGTCGATTTCGCGTTTTTCCTCCTCCGGCAGGTCGCCGAGTTGGAGCAGGCTGTCGACGAAAAAGCGCAGGCCTATTTGCGTCGGCTGACGACCCGCCATCGCGTGCGGCGCCTCCAGCAGGCCGAGCGCAACGAGATCAGCCATGGTGTTGCGGATCGAGGCGGGGGAAAGGCCCATCCCGCCAAACTTCGACAAAGTGCGCGAACCGACAGGCTCGCCTGTCGCCAGATAAGATTCCACGATCTCACGGAAAATCTCTCGCGCACGCGCGTCGAGGCTCGAAAGATCGGGGTGGGGCGGCTGCACCATCGCGGGCTTCTAGGTAGCGAACAAGTGCGCCGGCGCAAGCGGGGGCGCCGCGACATGGATTCGCTTGCCGCTTGGAACCTTGCGCCAGCATCGGCCGGCGACGCTCCGCCTTGGCTGCTTATTGCTTCGTTCGCGCCGCGCGGCGTGCTTTGGGGGCCGGCATGGCCCGCCGCATGTATTCGTCGAATTTGGGCACGGTGAACCCAATCAATCCTCGCTCCGGCGAGTAGGTCATGCCCTTCTTGATCAGTTCGTCCCGTATTGGCGCCGATTGCGCGACCGTCAGGCCCAGAAGGCGTGCGACGTCGGAGGAATTGGCAGGGTCTGGCCCAAGCTCCGCCATGGCCCGCGCGTAGGCTTTCTGCCGGTCTGTCAGACGGGCGAGTCGGACTTTGAAGATGCTTTCATCGAGCGCCGCCACTGCTTGCTCGCTTGCTTTTTTGGCATGAGCGAGCGTCACCGGCGAAGAGGGCGCGGCCTCCCAGCAATGTGCGCCCCAGACCTGGAGGAAGAACGGATAGCCGCCAGTCTCTGCGACGATGTAATCGAGCGCGTCCTCGTTGAATTTCACCTTTTCACGCAGCGCCGGCGCTGCCAGCGCCTGCTTGGCGCTGTCAGCATCCAGCGGCCCGATCGCTGGATAGTCGAACAGACGCTCCGCGTACGACTTCGCATCGCCCGCGAGCTTGGCCAGTTGCGGCAGACCGCCGCCAAACAGCAGCACCGGCAATTGTCGCTGCGAAATCTTGTGCAGCGCCATGATCAGAGCGCCAAGGTCGCCTTTCTGAATGTATTGGATTTCGTCGATCAGCAGCACGACCGCGGTGTCGCGTTTCTTGGCCGCTTCGCCCATGGCGAGGAAAAGGTCTGTCAGATCGACGACAAGATCGCCGGTGGCGGGGCTCGCCACCAAGCCGAACTCGAGATCGCCGAGTTGCACTTTGAATGCGCTCGCGAACGCACGCAGCGAATTGAACGCCGCCTGCATATCCGCACCTGCTTTCTTGATTCGATCCAGCCGCAGCAGGATGCGATGCAGTTGCGGCGCGAGCTGCTGCGCCAGCGGTTTGTCCGGATCAGTTTCCAGCATCGCCGTTTGGCAACCGTGCTGCTCGGCGATCTGCTCGAACTCGTTCAAGAGCACTGTCTTGCCGACGCCGCGCAGCCCCAGCATCAAGAAGCTTTTGGATGGCCTGCCGTTGCGCATACGCTCGATGGCGAGGCGCGCCTGGGCGATGAGCGGATCGCGACCGGCTAGCTCCGGGGGAGGGGTTCCAGCGCCGGGATTATAGGGATTGTGGGCGGACTGCACGGCGGCCTCTATACGTGTGTTAGGGAAAGTTTGGTCTCAAGGACCAAACTAGGCGCTTAGTCGATTTAGGTCGACTCGGCCTAACTCAATCTAAAGGAGCTATAGACGCCTGCGGCGCCCGAGCCTATAGCCGCCTTATAGCTAAGTTCGGGTGAGTTAGGCGCGTTCGACCTAATTTCCCTATAATCTTCCAAAGGAGTTTGCCCATGCGCCCCTCTGGCCGCGCACCAGATCAGCTACGTCCAATCACGCTTGAGACCGGCGTATCGCGCTATGCGGAGGGTTCATGCCTCGCCAAGTTCGGCGAAACCCACGTTCTCTGCGCGGCTAGCGTTGAACAGGGGGTGCCCGGCTGGCTGAAGGGCCAGGGCCGCGGCTGGGTCACCGGCGAATATGGCATGCTGCCGCGCTCCACCCATACGCGCGGTCGGCGCGAAGCGGCGCAAGGCAAGCAATCGGGCCGCACGCAGGAGATTCAGCGCCTTATCGGCCGTTCGTTGCGTTCGGTCGTTGATCTCAAGACCTTGGGGGACCGAACGATCACAATCGACTGTGATGTGATTCAGGCTGACGGCGGCACACGTACAGCGGCGATTACCGGCGCCTGGGTGGCGTTGTCGAAAGCGTGCGCATATTTGGTTGAAGAGCAGGTGCTGAAGACCAACCCAGTGACCGGCCAAGTCGCCGCCGTTTCGTGCGGCGTGTTCGAAACGACGCCGATACTTGATCTCGACTACCCGGAAGATTCGAGCGCTGAAGTCGATTGCAATTTCGTGCTCGCCGGCGATGGCCGCATGATCGAGGTGCAGGCGACCGGCGAGCAGCGACCGTTCTCGCAGGAGGAGTTCGACGAGCTGATGCGTCTCGCGCGAGTCGGCTGCGACCGCTTGTTTGAGCTGCAGCGCAAAGCCATGACGCGAGCATAGTGGCTCTTGGCGATGCGATCTGCCGGCCTGTTTCCGGTCGCTTTCTGCGATTAATCGGCTGACTCCGCAGCTTCCTCGAGCGCATCGCTCTCGCTCGGCTCGTAAGCGAGCAGTTCGCCGGGTTGGCATTCGAGTACGCGGCAGAGCGCATTCAGTGTCGAAAAGCGGATCGCCTTGGCCTTGCCCGTCTTCAGGATTGAGAGGTTCGCGAGTGTGACGCCTACCTTTTCGCTGAGATCAGTCAGCGACATACGGCGTTCCAGCAGGATGCGATCGAGCGTGACGCGGATAGCCATCAGATGGTCAGCTCCTGCTCTTCGCGGAGCCGTGCGCCTTCGCTGAACACCTCGGCCAGCACGATCAGAATGAGGATGGAGCCCCACGTGGAAAGATCGAGACTGAAGGTGAAATTGGCGTCGATGTCTGGTTCGAAGGCCGTCAGCAGCGCCGCCGTGAGGGCGAGCAGCGCATAGCGCGCGAGTTCGATGACCAGCATCGTCATCCAGATTACGCGCAAGTGCCGCGCATTCTCGCGGCGAAATGGCTCACCGGAAGTGAAGCTGTCGAACAGCTTGCGGAGACGCCAGATGATGACGAGCGAGCCCGTGATGGCGACTGCGCCGATCAGTAGCGCCGGCACGACCACCGGCCAGGTCGCGCCGCCGGGGTCGTCATAAGTGAGGTGAAACGCGCCTCCATCGCCTACCCGGATGTGACCCTCGCCGCCGCTCAGCAGCGTCGGATCGATCGCGCCGTTCTGAATGAGCGCCAGTACAATGCCATAGCCGAGTGCAGCGAGGGCAAGCGCTATCGCGGCCGCCCACATGAGGTACCACGCGATCGCCAACCCGATCTCCACAATCGATGCGATCGAGCCTTTGCCCAGCGCCTTCATGGCGTCGCCTTCATGCTCTAGCTCCCGACCGCTACTATGGGGCGGCTTTATTGATAAACGATATAGACGCAGCCGCCCGCCGTCAAACACAGGTTCAGAATGCCTCGCCTTCAAGGCCGCCTCGTTGTCGCCAGCCACAATGCCGGGAAAGTGCGTGAGATCGGCGCGCTTCTGGCGCCCCTCGGAGTGGAGGCTGTCGCCGCCGGCGCGCTCGGTTTGCCTGAGCCCGAGGAAACCGAATCCACCTTCGCAGGCAATGCGGCGCTGAAGGCATGTGCGGCGGCCAACGCCGCCAGTCTGCCGGCTCTATCCGACGACAGCGGTCTGGAGGTGTTCTCATTGGGCGGCGCTCCCGGGGTGCTGTCCGCACGCTGGGCTGGTCCCAACAAGGATTTTGGCGCGGCGATGGAGCGGGTGTGGCGCGAGCTGCAAGAGAAGGGCTCGACCGACCTTTCCGCGCGCTTTGTGTGCGCGCTGGCGCTAGCCGCGCCCGAAGGGCCGGTTCATGTGTTCGAAGGCGAAGCACGAGGGCGCATTGTGTGGCCGCCGCGCGGCGACAAGGGCTTTGGCTATGATCCGATCTTCGTGCCGGACGGTTTTTCGCGAACCTTCGGCGAGATGACGCACGAAGAGAAGCTGCCGCTGACGCATCGCGCCCGCGCTTTCGAGCAATTGATCGCGGCGCTGCGATGAATTCTCCCGAGTTCGGCGTCTACGTGCATTGGCCGTATTGCGCGGCCCTTTGTCCGTACTGCGACTTCAATGTCTATCGCAGCCGCAACGAAGATCGCGTTGCACTCATCGAAGCTATGGCGGCCGACATGATCGAGCACGCGGCGCGTTTCGGCAAACGCGAAGCCGTCAGCTTGTTCTTCGGCGGCGGCACGCCCTCCTTGCTGCGTGGCGCCGAGATCGCGCGTCTGATCGAGGCGGCGGACATGGCGTTTGGATTGGCGGGAAAGTGCGAGATTACGCTCGAAGCGAATCCGGAAGATCATGCACTGTTCGCTGAGCACGCAGCCGCGGGAATCAATCGCTTCTCGATAGGCGTGCAGGCGCTCGACGACGCAGCGTTGAGAGCGCTCGGCCGCCGCCATGACGCTGCCGGGGCGTTGCAGGCTGTCCGGGCGGCGACCGCCACCCACAAGCGCGTGTCGCTGGACCTCATCTATGCGCGTGATGGGCAGTCGCTGGCGGCATGGCGCGCTGAGTTGCAGCATGCGCTCATGCTGCCGATCGAGCACCTGTCGCTCTATCAACTCACGATCGAGCCGAACACGGCCTTCGCGCGACGCCTCGCGCGCGGCGAACTCTCGCCGCCGGATGAGGAAACCGCCGCGGCTTTCTACGAAACTACTCAAGACATCTGCGGCGCGGCCGATTTTTCCGGGTACGAGATTTCAAACCATGCCCGCGGCGAAGCGGCGCGCTCACGGCACAACCTGCTTTATTGGCGGAGCCAAGACTGGGCCGGCATTGGTCCGGGCGCGCACGGGCGCATGACCATAGCGGGGCGGCGCCTTGCGCTTGAGGCCGTTCGGCGACCCGTAGACTATGTCGAGACGGTGCGGACACGCGGTCTCGGCGCTGCAAGCGTCGCCGAGCTGAATGGCGAAGAGATCGCTGACGAAGCGCTGATCATGGGATTGCGCATCGAGGAGGGCGTCGACCGCGCTGCGTTCGAACATCAGCGCGGCCGCGCGATTAGCGCGTCGGCGCTGGATCTATTGCTCAGCGAAAACTTAATCCAACTCGATGGCGGCCGTATCCGATTGACGGGGCGCGGACGCGTGCTGACCAATCGGATCGCCGTCGAACTCGCTGCTTAGGCGCCTGATCGCGGAAAGCGGCTGGGCGCGGCGTCGAGGATCGTCACGTCGTTTTGTCGTACTTCAATGATGGCCAAGCCTCGTTCGATCGCTCCATTAGAGCGAAATCGGAAGAGCCCGTCGGAGCCTGAAAAACCTTCGCTGTTTTCCAGCCGGTTTCGTGTGAGGCCGCGCGCGCCGCCCTCGCGCGACAGGAGTGCTGCGAGCGCCACGGCATCATAGCCCAAGGTGGAGAGCCGCGTTGGCGCGGTGCCGTAGATTTGCTGGTAACGATTTTCGAAACCGGTACGCGCTGCTGGATCCGGCGAGACGTACCAGCCTCCAGAGAGACTCGGCTCCCGCTGCGCCTCGCCTGCCCATACGCTGGTGCCCAACAGGCGTACGCGGGTGCGATCGACATTGGCGCGGACGAGCGCGGCTCCGATCGAGCGCAGGGGCGTGCCGCTTTCGGCGATCAAGATCGCTTGCGTGGGCGTGGTGCGTGTTGTTGCCGCAACTGCAGCCGCCGCTGCTGCAGCGTCCGCGTCCGTTCGATTATAGAGCTGCGCGGCGACAATAGTGACGCCGTTGGCTTGCGCCTCGGTCCGCAGCGCCGACTCGACCCGGCGGCCGTACTCATTCGCGGGCGCCAACAGCGCAATGCTGCGGATGTTCTGGGAGGCGGCGTAGGACACGAGGCGGGCGATCTCGTCTTCGAGCTGGAAGCTCAACAGATATGCGCCGTTGCCGCCAACGGTGCGGTCCGAAGAGAAGCCAATCACCGGTATGTCCCGAGGCCGCGCTGCTTCCGCGGCGCCCGCCACTCCCTCGCGCAGCACCGGACCGATAATGATGTCAGCGCCGTCGGCGATCAGCGCCTGCGCAGCCGCGTTGGCGGAAGCTTCGGTTGCGCCGGCGTCGCGCGGGATGATCAGTGTGTTTTGATCACCGTGGTCGAAAAGGGCGAGCTCAGCCGCGTTATAGAGGCCGGCCGCATCCTGCGGGCGCAACGAAAACGGCAACAATAGCCCCACCCGCACCACGCTGCGCCCGCGCATGAACGGTGGGGTAACCCCTTCGCGCGTTTCCACCACATTGGGCGCACCCGGGGCCGGCGGCGGCGTCGCCGGCGGCGGGGCGGTGGCGCAAGCCGCGGCGAGGGCCGCCGCGCCCAAGGCAGAGATCGTCTTCGCACTTGGCGGAGCGATGCGGTGCGGCGATGATTTGGCGGAAGCCATGGACGATCCTTCGACAGACCCCGAGGAAAGCGGGCGGGACCCTATCGGCGCCCGCAAGCCCAGTCCACCGCTCGAAGCGGGCCTTTATGTGGTGGCGACGCCGATCGGCAATTTGCGCGACATCACTTTGCGCGCGCTCGACATTTTGGGCGCGGCCACACGTGTTTACGCAGAGGATACCCGTGTCGCCCGCAAGCTGATGGACGCCTACGGACTGAAACCGCAGCTCAGAGCCTATCATGAACACAACGCGCAAGCGGCCCGCGCCGAGATCGTCTCGGCCCTGGAGCGCGGCGAAAGCGTGGCGCTCATCTCAGATGCCGGCACGCCGCTTGTATCCGATCCGGGCTACAAACTGGCGCGGGCGGCAATCGAAGCAGGGTTCCGTGTGTTTCCGATTCCCGGCCCGTCTGCGCTGCTCGCCGGGCTCATCGTGTCTGGTTTGCCGAGCGACCGCTTTCAGTTCGTCGGCTTTCTGCCCGCCAAGCCGAATGCACGGCGCGAGGCGCTCGCATCACTGGCGGCAGTCGATGCCACATTGATCTTCTACGAGAGCGGACCACGTCTCGCCTGTTCGCTTGCCGACATGGCTGACGTGCTTGGACCTCGCGCTGCGGCTGTAGCGCGTGAATTGACGAAGTTGTTCGAGGAGACGCGGCGCGATCGACTCGATCAACTTGCTGCTCATTATGCGGGCGCTGGCGCGCCGAAAGGCGAAATTGTCGTGATTGTCGCTCCTCCGGCGGCAGTCGCTCAAGCGAGCGATGAAGAATTAGACGCGTTCTTGCGCCAGCAACTCGCACACGGCGTCAAGGAAGCCGCTCAGCGCGCCGCAGAAAGCCTGGGGGTCGCTCGCAAGCGCGCCTATCAGCGCGCGCTTGCCCTGAAGAGCGACGAATGAAGCGGCGACAAGCAGAGCGTCGCGGTCGTCTCGCTGAGTGGGCGGCGATGCTGTTTCTGCTGTGCAAGGGGTATCGCATCCTCGGTCATCGCCTACGCACGCCGTACGGCGAGGTTGATGTTGCTGCGTGGAAGCGCCGCACACTTGTGATTGTTGAGGTCAAGGCACGCGCCAGTTACGACGCGGGCGCTTACGCGGTGACGCCAATGGCGCAGCAGCGCATCGCCCGCGCAGCGCAAGCTCTGGCCGGCCGTTGGCGACTCACATCTGCGCCTATCCGCTTTGATTTGATAGTCGTCGGGGCGGGATGGTTGCCGAGGCATGAACGCGGCGCCTGGTTCCATGAGCGGCTCGGCGTCTGAATTAAGCGTGCCGAAATGATCCAGCGGCACAATGTCGATCATGCGCGCGCCTCTTGCGATCCTGTTAACATTTGCCGCGGCGCCTCTGTTGAGCGGATGCGTCACCGCCGCCGTTGGAGCGGTGGCGAGCGTAGGGGTCTACGCAGCGCAGGATCGCACAATTGGCGAAGGCATCGACGACGCCGCCGCCTCAGAACAAGTGAAAATGCGCCTGATGGCCGCTGATAGCGCGGCATTCCAGGAAGTCGACGTCGAGGTCGCCAACCGCAATCTGCTGCTCTCCGGCACCGCTCCGACTGCTGAGCATCGCCAAGCTGCAGAGACGATTGCACGCAGCGTGCGCACCATCGACAACGTCTACAACGAGATCGTGGTCGCAGAGCCGTCGAGCTTTGTGCGCAGCGCCCAGGACGAGTTGATCACTGCGCAGATTCGAGCTCGCCTGACTGCTAGTCCCTCGGTGCGCGCGATCAACGTCAACATCGAAACCTTCCACGGCAATGTCTACTTGATGGGCCTCGCGCGCAGCGAGCACGAACTCCGCCGCGCGGCAGAAATTGCAAGCGTTGTCGCGGGCGTGCGGAGGGTGGTTTCGTTCATGCAGGTGCGCGAGCCGGCTCAACCCTATTATGCCGAGGCGCCGCCAGCGCCGGCATATCGCGCGCCCCCGGAGCCTGCCGGCGTCGAGGCAGCGGCTTACCCGAACTGACCGATTGACGTTTTTCGTTTTCCGGCACGCGTTCTGGGGGTAAATCTGAGCGCCTCAACGGCCGATCTCGCAGCAGTTCTTTTTCCGTTGCGCTTTTGTTCGTGCCCTGTACGATGAGAGCCCTTCGTCTGTGGATAAAGGGCCGCTATGCAGACGTGCGCCAACGCCGCAACAGTAGCTTTTTCTGGCCTCGAAGCCCGGCGTGTCGAGGTGCAGGTGCAACTGACAGGCGGGACCCACGGGATCGTCATTGTCGGGCTTGGCGACAAAGCCGTTTCTGAATCGCGGGAACGCATCCGCGCCGCCTTCGCTTCGATCGGTCTTTCGATCCCGGCCGGACGCTTGGTGGTCAATCTTGCTCCTGCAGACACCCCGAAAGAAGGCACCCATTATGATCTGCCGATCGCCCTCGCGATGATGGCGGCGATCGGCGCACTCCCGCACGATGCGCTCGACGGCGTGGTGTGCTTCGGCGAGGTGGGCCTGGATGGATCGCTTGCGCCGGCGCCGGGGGCGTTGCCGGCGGCGATGGCCGCCCATAGCATGGATGCGGCGTTCGTTTGCCCAGAAGCCTGTGGTTCAGAGGCGGCCTGGGCGGGGGGAGAGGTGATCGCCGCGCCTTCGTTGCTGGCCTTGATCAATCATTTTCGCGGAGGCGCAGCACTGAAGCCGCCGGAGCGGGGTGATCTGATCGGCGGCGCAAACGTGCCGGATCTGCGTGACGTGCGCGGCCAGGAGCAAGCGAAACGTGCGCTCGAGATCGCGGCCGCCGGCGCACACAACATTCTTTTCGTCGGGCCTCCCGGCGCCGGCAAGTCGATGCTGGCGCAGCGCCTTCCGGGTTTGTTGCCGCCGTTGTCGAGCGCTGAGTTGCTTGAAGTGTCAATGCTGCATTCCGTGGCCGGGCTGCTTGAGCGGGGGCGATTGACGCGCACTCGCCCATTCCGCGCGCCGCACCATTCCGCCTCAATGGCGGCGCTCGTTGGCGGCGGTTTGCGCGCCAAACCTGGCGAGATCAGTCTCGCGCATCACGGCGTGCTTTTCCTCGACGAGCTGCCGGAATTTTCGCAGCAGGCGCTCGATGCTTTGCGCCAGCCGCTAGAGACTGCGCAGGTGCTGATCGCGCGAGCTAATCACCACGTAACCTATCCGGCGCGTATTCTGTTGGCGGCGGCCATGAACCCATGCCGCTGCGGCGGCGGCCCAGGCGCAGGCATGTGCCGGCGAGGCCCGCGCTGTGCGATCGAGTACCAGGCGCGTCTATCCGGACCACTGCTCGATCGCATCGACATTCAACTTGACGTGCCGCCGGTGACTGCCGCCGACCTTGCTCTGCCGCCGCCAGTCGAGGGCACGGCAGAGGCGTCCATGCGTGTGGGACGAGCGCGGGCGCTGCAAGAGGAGCGCGGGCGCGGCCTCAATGCCGTGCTCGACCTAGATTCTCTGGAGAGCGTCGCCGCGCCTGACGGACCAGGGGCTGCGCTGTTGGCCAAAGCCGCCGAGTCGCTGGCGCTGTCCGCCCGCGCCTATCATCGCACGTTGAAAGTCGCGCGCACGATTGCCGACCTCGACGGCTCCGCCGCAGTGCGCCGCATCCATATCGCCGAAGCGCTCAGCCTGAAGCGGCAATGGGCCGGGGCCGACGGACAACGTGTAAGCGCGTGAGCTAGCCGCCCACCAGTTTGGCGACAGTGCGATAGGCATCGGCGGCGATCAGCTCCTGCGGCGCCCCGGCTGATTTCGCCCGCAATTCTGCGGCCCAAAGGACCTCGTAGGCGGCGCTTAGCTTTTTGGTCGTCCAAAGCCGCGTTTGCGCGGCCACCGCTTCGCGTTCCCTCCAGAACACTGGCGGTTTCAGTTTTGCGATCGCGTCGGCAGCGCTCATGCCGCGATCGATCAGAGCGCGCGCTTCGCGCAAGTGATGCATTCGGCGTAGCAGCGCGCGTAGAGCGGATACGCCTGAGACGGCATCGATCCGCGCCAGCGCTTCGACTGCCTGCGCGGCGTGACCTTGAGCTGCGGCAAAACTAGCGGCATCGAGCGCGCTCTCCGCCTCATCTGCCAGCAGCGCATCGAGATCTGCTATGCTGATCGGGCGTCCCAACCCGTGCGCGTAAAGCGCCAGCTTGTTGATCTCCTGGCGAGCCAATCCGCGGTCGTGCGACAGGGCCGAGAGAAACGCGTCCTCGGCGTCGTGCTCGAAGCGAATGCCGAAATCCTTGGCCAGCACGCGGGCAAACTGGGCCCGCTCGGCTTCTGTCTCTTCATAGAAGGCAATGACTGCGCCGCGCTTTGCCTCCGCAAAAGCCTTTACCAGCGCGGCGGTGGAACCGAGTTCGCCCGCTTCGACGATCAATGTGCCTCCGCTCGCGCCGCGCTCGGCGTCGCGCAATGCTTCGAGAATCGCTTCGTCTGCGGCCTTGCCGGAGATGCGCGCCCACACGATTGTCGGTCCGCCCAGTAGCGACTGAGCGGAGAGTGCATCGGCTAAGCGCGCGCTATCGCGCTTGATCTCGTCTTCTCCGAGCTTGGTGATCGCGTACGGATCATCCGACTTGCCTAGCGCGTGCGCTGCGAGCCGCTGCGCGGCCTCATGCACGAAACTGTCGTTGGGTCCGTAGAGCAGAACGGCGCGCACGTCCTTGTCGGGCTTGTCCAGAAAACGCCGGACCGCGGCGCCTGTTATTTTCACCGCGCCGCACCCTCGGAGCGGGCCTGCGCCATACGCAGGGCCAACTCTGCGCGGAAGCGCTGCGCCAGGGTCTCGGCCGCGCGCTCGCGCGCATCGTCCTGAGCCGAGATTTCGCCGAAGGCGGCGATCGGGATATCATAATTGACGAAGCTGACCACGGAGCCCCGCATCACTCGGGCGCCGGGAGCGGGCGGCGTCAGCACGTAGTTCGCGACCAGACGCAGTTCCGCCCGTGTCGCGGATTCATCGCGGCGAAGCCCCAGCGGCGTGACGCGTTCGGTCAACCTGATCTCGAGCTGCATGGGCGGGGAGCCGTCGTTTTCGACCGCCAGGATGCGCGTCAGCTCCGTGCGTAGCACATGGCCGGCCTTGCCTTCGATCTCACCGATCTGCACTGGGCCGATCGCATTACCGCCGCCCGGCTGCGCGTACATTGTTGAGAAGCCGCACGCCGCAAGCAGCAGAAGCGCCAAAGTGCCAAACAGAACCCGCATTATACTGTCTCCGCCCGCGCGTGCTAGTTTGCCACGATATTCACGATCCTGTCCGGAACGACAATCACCTTGCGGACCGTAACGCCTTCCAGGAACGGCTTCACCGCCGGATGCGCAAGCGCGAGTTCGCGCACATCCGCTTCCGGGGCGCCAACGGCTGCCTCCACTTCGCCGCGTTTCTTGCCGTTCACCTGGACAGGAAGCGATACTGTTGTCCGCGCCGCAAGCTTCGGATCAGCCACCGGCCAAGCCGCCGTGGCGACGAACGGGTCGAAACCGAGCTTCTCCCAGCACTCCTCCGCCAAATGGGGCATAAAGGGGGAGATCAGTTGGGTGAGAATGCGCAGCGCTTCGCCCCGCGCAAAAACTTGGCCCGCGCTGTCGCCCTTGAGCTTTGCGATCGCGTTCACGAGTTCGTAGCCACGCGCCACAGCCACGTTGAAGCGAAAATTCTCGATGTCTTCAGTGACGCTTTGCACCGCGCGATGCGCCAGCTGCCGGAGCGCCAAGGCTTCGCCCTCATTGGCGGAGGCCGGGGCCGTATCGCCAGGCTTCGGCGCCTCGCCGCGATGCGCTTCGACCAGCGCCCACACGCGCTGCACGAAACCCCAGGCGCCTTTCACGCCGCTTGCAGTCCACTCCACATCGCGTTCTGGCGGCGAGTCCGAGAGCACGAACCAGCGGGCGACGTCGGCGCCGAAATCGTTCACGAAAGCGTCGAGATCAACCACGTTCTTTTTCGACTTCGACATCTTCTCGATGGGGCCGACTTCTACCGGGGCGCCATTCTTCGCGTCGACGCGTTTGCCGTCACGAACATCTGTTTCTTCTGGCAAAAGCCAAGCGCCGTTTTGAGACTTGTACGTCTCATGCACTACCATGCCTTGTGTGAACAAGCTGGCGAACGGCTCGCCGCTGGACAAATCCAGCAGGCCGCAGTCGCGCATCGCGCGTGTAAAAAAGCGTGCATACAACAGGTGCAGCACCGCGTGCTCGACGCCGCCTACATATTGATTGACTGGCAGCCAATAACGCGCAAGCGCTTTGTCGAATGGCGCTGCTTCATTGTGGGGGTCGGCGAAGCGGGCGAAGTACCAGCTTGAATCCACGAACGTGTCGAGCGTGTCGGTCTCGCGCTCGGCGGCGCCGCCGCAGGCCGGGCACGAGACATGTTTCCAAGTTGGATGATGCGCGAGCGGGTTGCCCGGTTTGTCAAACGTCACATCCTCAGGCAGGGCGATCGGAAGATCCTTTTCTGGCACAGGTACGACGCCGCACGTCGAGCAGTGGATCGCGGGGATCGGGCATCCCCAATAACGCTGGCGCGACACGCCCCAATCGCGCAGTCGCCATTGTGTTGTCGCCTCGCCGCGTCCGAGATTGGTCAGCTCCTCGATGGCGCGCTTGATCGCTTCGCGAGTCGAGAGGCCGTCGAGGAAGCCGGAATTGTAGATCACGCCATCGTCAGTGAAGGCTTCGGTTGACACTGTGTACGTGGTCGCATCGGCGCCGGGCGGCAGCACCACGGGCTTGAACGGCAACTTGTACTTGTTGGCGAAATCGAGATCGCGCTGGTCCCCGGCCGGCGAACCGAAAATCGCACCGGTTCCGTAAGTTGAAAGCACGAAGTTCGCCGCCCAAACCGGCAGCTCCCATGTCTCGTCGAAGGGATGTTTTACGCGAACGCCTAGATCAACGCCGAACTTGTCGGCCTTTTCTATATCGGCCTCGCTGGTGCCGAGTCGCGCGCAATCATCGATGAATTTGGCTACGTCCGGGCGATGCGCTGCAACTGCCTTGGTTAGCGGGTGGTCGGGCGCGAGGGCGAGGAAGCTGGCGCCGAACAGCGTGTCGGGTCGCGTGGTGTAGACCTCGATCGGATCGCGCGCATGGCGCGGCTCGCTCGCCGACGCATGGGTGAGGAAATCCGGCGCCGAGGCTATTCGCCACCAGATCCGCGCGCCCTGACTCTTGCCGATCCAGTTCGACTGCATCAGTCGCACTTTGTCGGGCCATTTATCGAGCTTCTCGATCGCAGCGAGCAGATCTTCCGCATAAGCGGTCACGCGGAACATCCATTGGTCGAGTTCTCGCGTCTCCACCGGCGCACCTGAGCGCCAGCCTTTGCCGTCGACGACCTGCTCGTTTGCGAGCACCGTATTGTCGACCGGATCCCAGTTCACCTTCTGCTTCTTGCGATAGACCAGGCCCTTCTTCCAAAAGGCTAGAAACATCGCTTGCTGGTGCTTGTAATAGCCCGGATCGCATGTCGCGATCTCACGCGACCAATCGATGGCGAGACCGAGCAGTTTGAGCTGTTCGCGCATCGCAGCGATATTGTCGTAGGTCCACCCTCTAGGATGTATCCCGCGCTCGATCGCGGCGTTTTCCGCCGGCAGGCCGAATGCGTCCCAGCCCATCGGATGCAGCACGTTATAGCCATTAGCGCGCCGGAAACGTGCGATCACGTCGCCCATTGTATAGTTGCGCGAGTGACCAACATGGATGCGTCCCGATGGATAGGGAAACATCTCCAACACATAGGCCTTCTTCTTGCCCTTGGCGTCTTGCGGCGAGAGCGCCCGATCTATTCCGGCTTCAGCCCAGCGTGCGCGCCATTTCGGCTCTACTTCGCGATGATTGTACCTTGACGACATGGCCGCTCACGCCCCTTCCGGAGCGTTGTTAAGACCGCAAACCAGCGAACTGTCCAGCGGGCTAGTTGACGTTGCTGAGTCGCAGCTGGCGTGCGCGCGTCAAGATCGCGTTCTCGATCTGGATTTCCGTTTCCGGATCCACCGTCGCGTCAGTCCACTGGCCATTTACCTGGGTCTGGCGGAAGATCGAGACGTTGAGCGCATCCGCCCGCAAGCGAGTGTCAAGAATATAAACTGTGGCTTTAAAACGCTCAGTGGGCGTTGTCGGCGCGGAATACCAGTCGGTGATGATGACGCCGCCGAACGGATCGGCGGATGCCAACGGCATGAAGTTCAAGGTGTCGAGCGAGGCCCGCCACAGCAGCGAGTTGACGCCGATGCCTGCCTCGTCGCTGCGATCGCGCCCGCCGCCAAACCACGATCCGCCGCGATCGGCAGTGTCGCTGACGCGTGACTGACCCTCGGCGCGGGCCTCGTCGCCGCGGAACATCGAACAGGCGGAAAGCGCCAGGGCCGCCACCACGATCAGTGCGCCCTTGAACAGCGTGCGCCCAGCCTGCGTCATCCGTATTCCTCCGCCTAGGTGTGCCGCTGGCATCCCCCAGCCGGCGAGCGCCCATATACCATGCGAGCGGCCCGGAGCCAGTGGTCCACTGCGAACCCGGCGATGTTGTGGCTGCGATTCGCCTGGGGCGATCTTGCAGGAGAACAATGCCTAGCCGACACGATTTTGACGAAATATTCGCACGACCTGTGTCTTAGAATTCACAGCCGAAACGGCGATTATGGTCTATCTTGTGGGCAGGCTCAGAGGAGCTGAGGGGAAGTAGCCGGTGTCCAAGGCATCTGCATGGCTGATCGCGGGGGCCGCTGTCGTAGCGACGGCCGGCGTCGCCAGCGCGCAGACCAGCGCACCCATCGCCCCCGCACTGGACGCGCCAGCCTCGTCCGCGACCCCGTGGTATCAGCGCTTTACCACAACGAACGGCGTCACCGAGTCGATCACCGGCGAAAGTGAAAATGACCGCCTGTTGCCGCCGGCGTGGACCTTGAACCAACGCTGGGGCGTCACCTTAGACGTCCGTGAGGCCCAGCGGATTGAGCGTTCGCCACAGGGCGCACGTGGCGACCAGGCTTCGGTCGGCGCTTTTTATCAGTTTACGCCCAATATGCGTGTTGGCGGCGAACTGTCGCTCGAGTCGGAGCGACCGGCGGTCGCCAGTCAGCAGGAGGAAGAATCCCGCGCTGACGTCCGAATCGAGTCAGCCTTCCGCTTCTAGGCGACGGTCAGCGCATCAATCGCAGCCAAGCCAGCAAATCCGCGTCCGGCCAGACGGGCTGCGGTCTGCGAGTTCACGCCGCCAAGCGCGATCACGGGAACGCTGCAGGCGCGCGCTAACTGGCTTGCCCGGAAGAGCCCGAGGGGCGAGCGCCTTGAACTGCTTCGAGTCGGAAAGACCGGCGCCAGGATGGCGGCATCGGCGGCTAGGCTTACGGCCTGTTCGAGGCCGGCGCGGTTATGAGCGGAGACGGTGACAAGGCCGGCGCCGCGCACCGGCGGCGCTAAGCGCTGAGGCCAGTGAACGCCAGCGGCTGCGGCGCGCTGCGCCAGTTCGGGATCGGCCGAAATCAGGAGGAAAAGTCCCCTCGCTTTCGCAATTTCGGCCAGACGGCGTGCAATCCGCGCCCGTTCCGGCGCGCCAAAGTGCCGATACACGATCGCTGCCCCACGCGGCAGCCGCCGCGCGACCGCCTCCGGCGCCGGCGTCCGCTTGGGGTCGGTAAAGAAAAACAGCGATGGGATGGCCGGGGCGCCGGCTTCCTGGTTGAGGCGTCTCGCCTGCGCCGCTAGTGCCTGAAGCTGCCGCAAATGACCATCTCCAGCGAAATCGCCGCCGCCCGAACCGCCGTCATAGAGCGCATGGCGGTCGCCGCGCGCGCCGCCGGGCGTGCGCCCGAAGCGATTGCGCTGGTCGCGGTCTCGAAGCAACAGCCCGATGAGCGCATCGACGCCATGTTGCAGGCCGGTCAGCGCGTGTTCGGTGAGAACCGGGTGCAGGAGGCCCAGGCGCGCTGGGCTGAGCGCCGGGCGCAGTGGCCCGATCTGCGCCTTCGGCTTGTGGGGCCGCTGCAGACGAACAAGAGCGTCGACGCCGTGAAGCTGTTCGACGCCATCGACAGCCTCGACAGGCCGAAGCTCGCCGCCGCCATTGCCGATGCGGTGCAGAAGCAAGGACGCTGCCCCGAACTGCTGATCCAGGTGAATACAGGCGAGGAGCCGCAGAAGGCGGGGGTGATTCCAAGCCAGGCCGACGGTTTCATCGCCGCTGTTCGGCGCGACTACGAGCTGCCGGTCGCCGGTTTGATGTGCATCCCGCCAGTTGGCGAAGAGCCGGCCATGCACTTTGCCCTGCTGGCGAAAATAGCAGCACGGAACGATTTGCGGGAACTTAGCATGGGCATGAGCGATGACTTCGAAACGGCGATCCGCTTTGGCGCGACGCAGGTTAGGCTGGGCGCCGCGCTGTTCGCCTGATGCGCCCAGGCGAGAGCGGTTGCAAAGGCGCGGCAGGACGTGGTCAATCGCCGGTGGTAGTATGATTGTATGAGCCGCGAGATTCCGATCCTGATCGTCGACGACGACGCCGAGCTGCGGCAGGCCCTCGTCGAGCAATTCGATCTTGAGGACAGTTTCGCGACCGTCGCCGTGGGCAGTGCGGCCGAAGGTCTGGCGGCCGCCGTCGAGCACAAGCCAGCCATCATCGTCCTCGATGTAAGCCTGCCGGATATGGACGGCATTGAGGCCTGTCGAAAGCTGCGTGAACAGGGCGTCAAAGCGCCAATCATTTTGCTCACCGGCCTTGCTCGCGAAGAGCAGGACCAGGTGCAGGGGCTCGACGCCGGGGCGAACGACTACGTGCTGAAGCCCTTCAAGTTCTCCGTGCTGCTTGCGCGCATCAGGGCGCACCTGCGCAGCCATGAGGCCAGTGAAGATGCGGTGTACAGGATCGGACCTTACGAGTTCCGTCCGGCGATGCGATTGCTAGTCGATCCCGCAGAAAAGAAGATTCGTCTGACCGACAAAGAAGCCTCGATCTTGCGCTATCTTTATCGTTCTGGGCAGAAGCCGGTCGGGCGAGATGAATTGCTGCGCGAGGTGTGGGGCTATAACGCCAATGTCACCACCCACACGCTGGAGACGCATATCTATCGCTTGCGTCAAAAGATCGAGCCGGATGCGCAAAGTCCGAAGCTCTTGATCACCGAGACCGGCGGCTACCGCTTACAGGTCTAGCCCGCTGACGTCCGCCGTTGCGTGTGCTAACCCCCGCGCGCCAAGGTGGAGGATCGATCCATGTCACTCCTGCGTATGATGATGGCTTTAGGCGCGCTCGCGGTTCTCACCGGCTGTAATCAGCCCGCCGGTCAGCCCAGCGGCAATGCGCCTGCGAACGCCGCGACAACCAGCGAAGCTGCGCCTGCAGCAGCTGATGCAACTGGCAAGCCCACGGAGCCGGATCAGACCGCGGGCGGCAAGCCGCCCGCACCAGCTCAAGGCGGCGATAAGCCGGCCTAGGATTGGCGAGACGCAAAAAAGCGCGGACTTGCGAGAATCCGCGCTTTCTTCTCTTGTTGTGACTGAAGTTCAGCCGGCGGTCGCTTCGTCCGCTTCGGCTGTTGCGCGTGACGCGACAGCTCCGCGCGCCGCCGCCGCCTTTAGCCCAGGTTTGCCATTGCGCGCCTCAGCCAGTCGCGAGAGCAGCGCCTCGTACTGCGCCCAAAGACCCGGCGGCAGACGATCGCCGAACTTCTCATAATGCGGGCGCACCAGTGACGCTTCTTCGTCCCAGACATCAAGGTCGACGCCAAGCAAGGTGTCCAATGCAGCGTCGCTGATGCTAAGTCCGCTCAGATCAAGCGCCCCTTTGGTCGGCACGAGCCCGATCGCGGTTTCCCGTGCTTCGGCTTTGCCATCCAGGCGTTCGGCGATCCACTTGAGCACGCGCGCATTGTCGCCGAAACCGGGCCAAATAAACTTGCCGTTCTGATCCTTGCGGAACCAGTTGACGAAATAAATTCGCGGCAGCTTGGCGCCCTTGCGCTCGCCGATCTTCAGCCAATGGGCGAAGTAATCCCCCATATGATAACCGCAGAACGGCAGCATGGCGAATGGATCGCGACGCAGCTCGCCGACCTTGTTTTCCGCAGCAGCAGTGCCCTCCGAAGCAACATTCGAGGCGAGGAATACGCCGTGGGCCCAATCGAACGCTTCGGTCGCCAGCGGCACCGCTGTGGCGCGGCGCCCGCCGAACAGAATGGCGTCGATCGGAACCCCGTTTGGATTTTCCCACTCAGGCGCGATCATGGGGCATTGGCCGGCAGGCACGGCGAACCGAGCATTCGGATGCGCGGCTGGAAATTTGGAATCCGGCAGCCAGGAATTGCCGTGCCAGTCGGTGAGCCCTGGGGGCGGGGATTTGGTCATGCCCTCCCACCACACATCGCCATCGGCGGTCAGCGCCACGTTGGTGAAGATGGTGTTCGCGTGCAGCGTCTCCATCGCGTTCTTGTTCGTCTCGGTGCTGGTGCCTGGCGCTACGCCGAAGAAACCAGCTTCCGGATTGATTGCGTAGAGCCGGCCGTCATCGCCGAACCGCATCCAGCAGATATCGTCTCCGATCGTTTCCGCCTTCCAGCCAGGTATCGTCGGCTGAAGCATGGCGAGGTTGGTCTTGCCGCACGCCGATGGAAACGCCGCCGCGATGTATTTCACTTTGTTCTGCGGTGAGGTCAGCTTCAGGATCAGCATGTGCTCGGCGAGCCAGCCTTCATCGCGCGCCATCACCGAAGCGATGCGCAACGCATAGCATTTCTTGCCGAGCAGCGCGTTGCCGCCGTACCCCGAGCCATAGCTCCAGATTTCGCGCGACTCCGGGAAGTGAACGATCCATTTCTCATCGTTGCAGGGCCACGGCACATCTTTCTGCCCGGGTGCGAGCGGCGATCCCAGCGTGTGTACGGCTGGCACGAAGAAGCCATCTTCGCCCATAGCCTCAAGCGCCGCTTTGCCCATCCGCGTCATGATGCGCATGGAGGCCGCGACGTATCCGCTGTCGGTGATCTCCACGCCGAGCGCGCTGATCTTCGAGCCGATGGGGCCCATAGAGAATGGCACCACGTACATCGTTCGACCGCGCATGCAGCCGTCGAATAGACCGCTGAGCTTTGCGCGCATTTCGGCCGGTGCGATCCAATTGTTTGTTGGCCCAGCGTCGCTCTTGTCTTCGGAACAGATGAACGTGCGGCTCTCGACGCGTGCGACATCCTTAGGGTCGGAGGCGGCGTAGAACGAGTTCGGCCGCTTCTTAGGATTGAGCCGCTTCAGCGTGCCGGCGGCCACGAGTTCGCCAGTCAAGCGCTCCCATTCCGCGTCGGAGCCGTCGCACCAATAGACGCGATCCGGCTTGGTTAGAGCAGCGATGCTCTCGACCCAAGCGATCAACCCCTTATGGCGTGTAGGCGCCGGATGCAGGCCGGCGAAATCTTTGGTCACGGAATCCCTCCGAGCGCCTCGGACCGCGAGGCGCGCCTCTGTGCCGTTTATTTGTATTTACGGCCCCGCAAGTCAAACGCGTTCCCTGTAACAACGTGACATTGCGCACAGCGTGCATGCAAGGCTGAATTGCGCAGGCGGCTAGTTCGCAGGTGCGGCGCCGGCGGCGCTCGTGAGCGCCGCCGGCCGCGCCGGATTAACCAAGCTGCTCTGCCTGCCACGCGGTCATAATGCGATCTGCTACGGACAGCGGCACGGCGCCATTCGCCAGCAACGCGTCATGGAAAGACTTGATGTCAAACCGCCCTCCGAGGGCCTCTTGTGCGCGCGACCGGATGCGATTGATCTCTTGTCGTCCGACCATGTAGCTGCAGGCTTGTCCCGGCCACACGCAATAACGCTCGATCTCAGTGGTGACCGAACTCTCCTGGTCGCCGGTGGCTTCCACCATCGAGCGGATGGCCTGCTCTCGGCTCCAGCGCTTGGCGTGAATGCCGGTATCGCACACAAGGCGTGACGCACGGAACGCGGCGGATTGCAGATAGCCGAGCCGCCCGAGTGGATCATCGGAATAGACGCCGAGCTCGTCGGCGAGTTGTTCAGCGTAGAGGCCCCAACCTTCGCTGAAGGCGGAAAAGCCGATCAAGGCGCGGCGAATGAACGGCGTGTCGCCGGTCTCCTGCTGGATGGATATCTGCCAGTGGTGGCCCGGCACGCCTTCGTGGTAATTCAAAGTAGGCAGCGTGAACTTCGGCCACTCGCGTGTATTGCGCAGGTTGATGTAGTAAGCGCCGGGACGCGATCCATCGAGAGAGGCGCGCTGGTAATAGCCGCCCGGCGCGCCTGCTTCGGTCGTCACCGGCACCCGGCGGATTTCCAACTGCGCGCGCGCCAGCACGTTGAACGCCTGCGGCATCAAGGAGACGATGTGGCGCGTCTGCGCGTTGAGATCGGCGAGGATCTGCGCACGACCGGCATCGGTGTTCGGATAGAGTTGATCAGCGCGGCGGGAGAGCTGCTGCACGCGTTGCGCGACCGTGCCGCGACGCAGCCCCTGCGCGCGCAGAATTTGATCCATTTCTCCGTGCAGCTGCTGGATCAGCGCGAGCCCCATGTCATGGATTTCGTCGGGGCTGAGACTGGTCGTCGTGCGGCTGCGCAAAGCCGCCGCGTACATTTCGGGTCCGTTCGGCAAACGCCAGATGCCGGCGTCATGGGTGGCCGAACGGCGCTGGCGCTGCATCTCTGCAATCTGGCGCTGATAGGCCGGCATGATTTGGTTGCGCACGATCTGCTCGGCGGCGGCGACGCAGCGCGCGCGCTCTGCTTCCGGCACCTCCGCATTGTCCGGCAAACGTCGCGCCAGACTCTGCACGAGCACAGTGTCCGCTGGCGCCGCGCCGGCGAATGCGTTGAGCTGAATGAGAGCCTTGTCGATGGCGAAGTCGGGAGCAATGACGCCGTTGCCTGCATCTTCGGCTGCGACCGCCGTCTCCTCATCCAGCACGCGCGGATATTGCCGTAGGCGCTCGAGATAAGCGTCGGCCTCATCGCGCGTGCGCAGTGGATGCTGCTGATCCATGAAATCGGGGAAGTCGGTGTAAGTGCCGGTGAGTTGCGTGATGGCGTACGGCGCGCCAGCGCCGCCGCCGACTTCGAAGCGCGCGTTGGCGACGCTATTTTCAAAGGAGGTCTTCACCACATCGACGGTCACCACCTCCTGCGGCGACAATTGAGTGCGGTCCAGCGCGTCTAGATCGCGCAGCGCTGCCTCCAGGATACCGCGATAGCGGCGTTGGCTCGCTTTGGTGCTGTCGCCGAGTCGGTCGATGTAGCGCCCGCCGGCGCGCTCTTCGGACACGCCGAGGCTGGTGGCGCGCTCCGGCGATTCCCGCAGCATTTGGGTCGAGACCCGGTCGAGCAACGCGGCCAGGCGCTGCGCCTCGGTCTGCGGCGGGGCTGCTGGCGCAGCAACCGGTGGGGCGCTGGTGGCGCAGCCCGTGAGTACAGCGGCGGCCGCCGCGCCGGCCCCGAGCAGGGCGCGTCTGGAAAGATGCATCACGTATCCTCTGTTTGTCCTTTGTTTGCCTTTGCGGCGTGTCTAGCGTCTGCGGCGACGCTCGCAATCTCTGATGCGACAAATGCCCTAGAGCTTGAAGCCAGCAACAATCGGCACGTGATCGCTGGGCCTCTCCCAGGAGCGACACGGTATGTGGATACGGAAGTGCTCGGCTCGCGAGAGCGGAGCGAGGTCGCTCGTGGCCCAGATATGATCGAGCCGGCGTCCGCGATTGTTCTTGGTCCAGTCCGGGCTGCGATAGCTCCACCAGGTGAAGACCTTCTCCGGATCAGGTTTGTGCAGGCGGGCGAGATCGACGAAGCCTCCGGCCTCTCGCGCCGCCGTGAGCCGGTCGGTCTCCGCAGGCGTGTGCGAGACGACGTTCAGCAATTGCCGATGGCTCCAGACATCGTGCTCGCCTGGCGCGACATTGAGATCGCCAACCAGCACGATCGGTGCGGCCCCTCTGCGCGCTTTGTAGGCGCGTTTCATGCGGTCGAGCACCTTGAGTTTGTGCGCGAACTTGGGGTTGGTTTCAGGATCCGGGATGTCTGCGCCGGCCGGCACATAGAGGTTATGTATCTCGATGCCGTCGACTTTCACCGCGGCGACCCGCGCTTCGCGCTTGGGGCAGAGCGCCGGCGCCTCGATCGGCTCCAGCTTCAGCTTCGAGACGATGGCTACGCCATGCCAACCCTTTTGCCCCACGACGTGCATGTGCTTGTAGCCAGCGCGCTTGAGCGCCTTCTCAGGAAACTCGCCGTTGCGGCACTTGATCTCCTGAAGGCACAACACGTCCGGCTTCTCGGCGGCGAGAAAACGGCAAACCGTGTCGATCCGCAGCCGCACGGAATTGATGTTCCAGGTTGCAATCCGCACGTCGTTTCTTTCCCGCCTTTCAGGAACGGCGGCGTTTAGCCGACGTTGGCCCGACATCACAACAATGGAGGGCCTCATGGCCTATGTGTACGACAACGAGATACCGCAAGCGGCCCATCCGATGTCTTGGAGCGCGATCATGGCCGGGGCGATCACCGCTCTGATCGTGCACTTCATGCTCAATCTTTTAGGCGTCGGCATCGGCGCGACCAATCTTAGCGCCGCGACCGATGAAGCCGCCGCGGGCACGACAGCCTTCGGCTGGTGGTCGATCTCCGGCATTATCGCAGCTCTAGCGGGCGGTTACATTGCAGGACGAATCGCCAAGCAGAGTGGGCATATCAACGCGATGTCACATGGCCTCGCAGCCTGGGCGATCAGCGCCCTGGCGGTGGTGCTTGCGCTTGCAAGCGGAGCCTCGGGCGCAATGAACGCCGCCGGCCCGATGGGTGCGCAACTGGCGCAGTACCAAGATGTGCAAGCGCAAATCCGCGGGGCGGCGGACTCGCCACAAGACACCGCGGCGCTGCAGATTCGCGGCGAACAGGCGGCGGACGCGATCGGCACCGGCGCGCTGGTCAGCTTTGTCGCACTTCTAATAGGGGCGCTGGCCTCTGGGATGGGCGCGAGTTGGGCGTCCGGTCGCGCTCGGGTCGGTCAGACGATGATGAGCCAGCCAAGGTCGGATATCGGCCGTTATGCGCGGGATGCAGAAGAGCGTCGGCCGCACTAAGCATGGCGGACATGAAGAGGCCCGGCGCCTTTGGCTGCCGGGCCTCCGCGCGCCGAAGGCGCATTTTCGCCGGCAGGGGAAACCGGCATACGGCCGCCACGGACTGGTCACGTCAGCGGGGGGACGACGCACCCAGGGGGATGAGCGACGACCGCACCGTTGTATCTACGCCACAGAGACGAAAAAATCAAGAACAAGAAGCAGAACCTTCTTGCCAGATTAATTTTCTCCGCGGGTGGGCTAGCGCCGCCGCGGCGATGCGACCTGATCCTCGAGCCTGAACAAACCGCGGTCCAGGCTGGCGGGGCGGGTGACATTCGACAGCGTGATGCGCGTTCGCGCCCCGGTTGCATCGATAACGTCCCACGACCGCAACTCAGCCTGGGGGCCGAAGAATTGGAGGGTGATCTGTCCATCCATCTGTCCGGTGCGATCGCGCGCGGTCACCATCAACCAATCGCCGGAGCGGGAGACCCGGGTAATGCGGGCGTTGCGCTCCAAATCGATCCGATCCGCCAAGATCAGGTGTAGCGGCGTCGACCGCAAAGGCGTGCGTTCTGTCGTGCGCAGGGCCGTATCTCGCATCGATACGACGCTCCCGTCCGACACGATCAACAAGGATGCGGGCGGATCATACTCGAAGCGCAACTTCCCAGGCCGTTGCAGGTAGAACATGCCGCCAGCAGTGCTGCCGTCCGGCGAACGCTGAGTGAAACGGCCTTGCAGGCGCTGCACGGAATTGAGCGAGGCGTTGGCCCGGCTCATCGCCGCAGCGCGTTCAGCGCCTTCAAGGGCGACAATCTGGGCCTGGGCTGAAGCTACGGCCGGCGCCGCAAGAGCAAGCGCCGCCATGCCTGTGAGGAGTGTACGTCTCAACATGTGGGTCATGTGCCCAAAACGCGTGGCGAAAAAAAGGGTTCAGCTCGCCTAGAAAAGGCCTTTTCAGTTCAGGTGCGGTTCATTTCTCCAGAAGGCGCTTGGCGAAAGCTTGCCGCGGCGCTTTATCCTTTCTCACGAATCGCGAGGGGCGGGATGTTTCCAGCGGCTGCCGATCAACTTCCGTCCATTGGCTGGGCGGGCTTCCTAGACTGGCAGTACATGCTGCAGTCGTTCCTGGCGCTGGTGCTCGCCACCTTGCTTGGGGCCATTATCGCATTCCACCCGACCACGGCGCGCACCATCGACACGCGGGAAGAGGCCGAATTGCCGAAGGTGTACATCATGTACGCCCTCGTCGGCGCGGTGATCGGCGAAATCGTGCTCAAATACGGGATGGTGGTGGGCTTCGTCATCTTCGGCCTCGGCGGCTTAATGCGCTTTCGCACCGACACCTCCTCGACGCGGGACACCAGCCGGCTGATCATTGTCACGCTCGCTGGGCTGATTGCTGGTTTGAACCTGCCGCACTTTGCGGTGATGGCTACGCTGTTCGCCTGGGTGATGATCTACATTTTCGACGGCCATCCTGTGTGCAGCCTTGAAGTGCGGCAGATTCCCGAAGGTCGCGTCAAGCAATCCGCGGAAGCGTATCGACGGGTTCTTGCGGAACTGAATTGCAAACTGATCAAAGAAACCAAATCCTTCTCCAAGAGCCGTATCGACTACGTCTTCCGTGCGCCGCGCAACTCAACGCAAGAGCAGTTGCACAAGACGCTATGCGAGCGCGTGCCGATGGATGTGCGTGGCGAAATCGACTGGGAAATCGAATAGCGAGCTCAGCTTCAATCGGTGGCTGGGGCGCGCGCTTCCGGGTGCGGCGTCTGCTGCTGCGACCGAGGTTCGGCATTGGCGAACCCGTCGACCGTGCGCGGCCGGAACGCCTGCGCCCGCGATCTGGCTTGCTCAACGGCGATGGGAGGAAGACGCTCGGCGAGCGCGGCGGCATGCTCGGCGGCGTCAGCATCGCCGCGCCGCGCCGCGAGCGTAAACCAGAACAGCGCCTCCGGCTGGTTTGCCGCGACGCCGCGACCTTGTTCGTAAAAGACGCCAAGATTGTACTGGCTGTCCGCCAAATCAAACTCGGCCGCCTGGCGGAACCAGCGGAAAGCAGCCGTCTCATCGAGCGCAGCGCCTTCGCCGCGCGCGTAATAGACGCCGAGATCATGCATCGCGCGCACGTTACCCGCAGCCGCGGCGCGCTCGGTCCATTGCCGCGCTTCCACCAGGTCCAACGGAGCGTGATCGCCAAGTTCGTAGAGCTTGGCCAAGTGATACTGCGCCGGCGGATAGCCTCGCTGTGCAAGCGTGCGCAACGATTCCAGCGCAATTTCCGGCGCCGTCTCCAGACTCTGTATCGCCTCACTGTAAAGCGCCGATGCGGTTTCCGGCGCCATCGGATCGGGTGAATCGGCCTGCGTTGTTGCAGCTGACGCCGCTGCGGGCATTGGCGTGAGCGCCGCCATCCGTGCGCTGACATGCCATGCGCCCGCCGCACCCAGCATCACGATTACGCTCGCCGCCCACAGCAGGCGGCGCGGCCGCTCACCGACTGCGCGGGCGCGTCGTTGCACGTCAGCTTCGGCGTCTGCGCGCGCAACGGTGGACTGCTCAGTCGCCGGATCGAGAGGAGTCGGCGCTGGCTCCACCAGTTCGAGCGGCGCCTCGTCTGCCGGCGCAGCGGCATTTTCGTTGGCCGGCTCCCAGGCGCGAGCGGCTGCTTCGAAGGCCGGCGGCAGGGTCGGTTTTGGCTGCGGCAGCCTGATCGGCTCGCGTCCGGTGATGGCGCTGGCGATCCCATCGATCATGGCTGCGGCGCGGGAGCGGGGCTCCGCCTGCGCCAGCATTTCACCCTTCATGGCGCAGGCGCCGAACAGCGCCGGGTCGAACGGGAACGCGGCGATCGGTTCTGCGCCCAGCGCCTCGGCGAATTCCTTGGCGGGAATTTCAGGCCTTCTTGGCATGCCGGTCATCGACAGCACGAGCATCGGCGCGCGCTCGCTCGGACGCTGCTCACGCAACAGGCGGCACATGTTGTCGGCGTTGCGCAAGCTGGCGAGGTCGGGCCCGGCGACGATCAGCACCTCGTCCGCGCCGACAAGGGCCTCCCGAACCCAGGGCCGCCACAGGTGCGGCAGATCCAACACGACATAAGGACTGGTGCGGCGCACGGCGGCGACAACACGCTCCAGCGCGTCGACGCCGAGTTCGCATTCCTGCTGCAGCGCGCCCGGGGCGGTGAGCAGCTTGAGATTGGGGTAGGGATGCGCGGTCAACCTGTCGACCAGGGTGTCGATATCCTCGGCTGCGGCCGCGATCTTGGCCACGGCGTCCGACGGCGGCGTGTTGAAGCTGAAGGCGCCAGCGCCAAAGCACAGATCGAGGTCGACCAGCGTTGCACCGACGCCCTGGCGCTCGGCAATGGACCAGGCCAGATTCTGCGCCAGCGTGGAGGCGCCAATGCCTCCGCGCGCCCCGATCACGGCGATCACGCGCGCCTTGTCGACGCTCGCGTAAAGGCGACAGGCGAGCGCGGCGAGTTCATCGGCGCCGATGGGCGGCACGATGTATTCGGCGATGCCGCGCGCGGCGAGTTCGCGCAGCAACGGCACGTCATTGACGGCGCCGAGCACGATGATCTTGGTCGCGGGGCTCAGCACCGCGGCCAGGCGATCCAGCGCTGCCAGCATTGCAGCGCCGCGCAATGTGGTGTCGAGCAACAGCAGGTCGGGGCCTTCATCAGCACTGAAGCGGACGATGGCGGCGTCGAGACCGCCGCGATCGCTGCTGAACAGTGCGCGCGAACAGCGCGGATCTTGCGCGAACGACGCAAACAGCGCCGCGATGTGCGGCCGGTCCCAGCTGGCGTGGATGCGCAAGGCGGGAAGCTTTTGTCCGAGCGGGGCGTCCTCGCCGCGGGCGCGCGCGCGCGAGTGACGCGGCGGTTCGGGATTGTCGTTGCTCGGCTCGAGCAGCAGCTCGGCGGCGGCGCCTGGCGGCGGCGAGAGCATGAGCGGCTCGTCGAGATCGGGCGGATCGAACGGCGGCTCCTCCTCGTCCGGCTCGGCGATCGCGGCGAGGTCGGCTTCGTCCGGCGGATCGAACGGAGGGTCGTCTTCAGCTGCGCCGCCGACGGGCCGGGCGCTGCCGAGAAAGACATCGACCATTTCTTCCAGAAACAGCGGATCGGGCGCGGGCGGCTCTGCTTGCGCCGCCCCCGCTGCGCCGGCGGATGCATTGTCATTGGCCGCATTGTCGCTGCGCTTGCGCGCGCGTGTGCGCGCCATCGCTTGTCGAAGTGCCGCCGCTTTCTGCATCGAGCGCGGGATAATGCGGCGGAAACGTTGAAAAACGCGCCAGCAAGTTTCGTCAACGCCCGTTAGCCACGCCGCCTAGACCATCAAAGCTGCCGGATGCGCGGCTCGGCGCGCGGCGTCAGCATCAGTTCAGACAAAGCCCAGATGGCGGCGTCGGCGCGATCCGACGGTTCGGCCTCGTCATTGGCGCCGAGCGCCATCAATTCTTCTTCCAGTGGACCGAGCACGCCCACGTGGACGATGCGCCGTTGCTCGTAGAGCAGCGCGATGGGTTCGGCGCGGGCGCGCTTGCCTCGGCTCGCATGCACGAGTTTGACCGGGCAGGGCGGCGCTGCTTGCGCGAGCACGGCGCGCACCATATCGCCGCCTTGATTGGCTTCCGCGACGATTGCGTGCGCGCCCCAGCGGCGCGCAGCTTCGCAGGCGCGTTGCGCCCAGCCCAATGGGGAGAGGCCGGGGACGCTGGCGTCTTCGAGCACGAACGCCGTTATCTGGGATCCGTTGTCGGACTCCGCGAGTGACCCCGACTCCGCGAGTGACACGCACTCGTGCACGCCCAGCTCCGCGAGTGACACACACTCGTCGAGCGCTGGCGCGAGAATATTACCCGCTGGCGTGCACGAGTGTGTGTCACTCGCTCTGCGCGTTGTGCCAGCAACGACAATGCCGCACGCCGAGCCATTCGAGCCGGCCGGCGGATCGACGGCGACAATGATGCGGTCGAGGCGTTGCGGCGCGCTCGCGCGCTGGAACAGCGCGGCCGTGAAGAGCGCGCCTTCGGCGTCGACGATGAGGCCTTCGAGCTCCTGCGCTTCCAGGCGCGTGCCGCCATAGAGTGCGCGCACGTGATCGAGGAAGGCGGGGGAAAGATGGACGGCGTTCAGCCGCGTCGGCGCTTGCGTGGTGATGCACCGTGGTTCGGCGCGCAAACGCTTGAGACTGGCGATCGGCTTCGGCGTCGTGGTGACGACGAGCTGCGGATTGTCTCCGCGCCTGAGCGCGAGGCGCAGATTGGCGAGGGTCTGTGCAGGCTTCGGCCAGACGCAGAATTCATCCGCCCACGCCGCTTCGAATTGCGGACCGCGCAGGCGTTCGGGCTCTTGAGCGCTGAAGACGTAAGCGACCGCGCCGTTGGGCCAGACGAGGCGTTGGCGCGTGGGCTCGAAACGCGGCGGCGTTCGGTTCGGCAAGCGCAGGATGCCGGAGACGCCGTCGATCATCACTTCGCGCACGTCGTGCTGCGTCGGGCCAACGAGCGCGAAGACGCCGTTCGGCGTTGCTTCAGCGCGCCCAGCGAGCCATTCGGCGCCGGCGCGTGTTTTTCCTGCGCCGCGCCCGCCCTGGAAGAGCCAGGTGGACCAGGGTGGAGGCGGCGGCAGCTGCGCGGCGTGCGCGATGGCGCGCCAGGCGGCGGAGGCGCTTTGCGATGTGCCGCGCAGCGCTGCAATGGCGGAGCGCGCTGCGCTAAGTGAAACGCCGTAGCGCGCGGCGATGTGATTTAGTTCGCGGCGTTTCTCGTTTGCGAGCTGCGTGCGCCAGGTGCGTTTGTTCAAGTTGGGTTAGCTCCATTAATCCGTGACTCCCCCTCCCCTGGAGGGGGAGGGGGCAGGGGGAGGGGTGAGCAAGAAGACGGCGCCGCTTAGCCCTGCGAACAAGTCACCCCCCCCCCCCCCCCCACCCCCCCCGGGGGGGGGGGGGGGGGCCCGACCGGCGCGCGC
>CAYODX010000007.1:0-150700 GCA_964402795.1 uncultured Terricaulis sp.
AAGGCCGGTGACGTCGCGCTTCGACGGGCGCAGCGTGACGCGAACGGCGTGCCATGGTCACGCCGCGCGCAGGCGTTTGAACAGCCCCTTGTTCAACATCAACTCGGCGATTTGGACGGCGTTCAGGGCCGCGCCTTTGCGCAAATTATCGCTGACGCACCAGAGCGAGAGGCCGTTCTCGACCGTCGCGTCCTCACGCACGCGCGAGACGAAGGTCGCGAACTCGCCGACACACTCCACAGGCGTGATGTAGCCTTCGTCCTCGCGGCGATCGACCAACATGATTCCGGGCGCTTCACGCAAAATCTCCTGCGCCTCCTCGGCGCTGATCGGATTCTCGAATTCGATATTGACGGCTTCGGAATGGCCGACGAACACCGGCACCCGCACGCATGTAGCCGTCAGCTTGATGGACGCATCCAAGATTTTCTTGGTCTCCACCATCATCTTCCACTCTTCCTTCGTGTAGCCGTCCTCCATGAACACGTCGATGTGCGGGATGACGTTGAACGCGATCTGCTTGGTGAAATGCTCTTTGACGATTTCGTCAGCAACATAGAGCTTCTTGGTCTGCGTCCAGAGCTCGTCCATCGCGTCCTTGCCAGCGCCAGAGACGGATTGATAGGTGGCGACGACCACGCGCTTGATTTTGGCGCGGTCATGCAGCGGCTTCAGGGCGACGACGAGCTGGGCCGTGGAGCAGTTCGGATTGGCGATGATGTTGAGCTGTTCGTAGCCGTAGATCGCGTCCGGGTTCACCTCCGGCACCACCAACGGAACGCGCGGGTCCATGCGCCAGGCGCTGGAATTGTCGATCACTACTGCGCCGCTCGCGCCGATCTTCGGCGACCATTCTTTCGACACCGCCCCGCCCGCACTCATCAGCACCAGATCGACGCCGCTGAAATCGAACGTCTCCAGATCCTTGCACTTCAACGTGCGATCGCCGTAGCTGACTTCGACGCCGACCGAGCGGCGCGAGGCCAGCGCATACACCTCGTCGGCGGGAAAAAGACGCTCTTCGAGGATAGTGAGCATCTCGCGGCCCACATTTCCGGTGGCGCCGACTACAGCTACGCGCAGACCCATGACGTGCTCCTCAAGGCATTGCATTTAGCGTGAGCCGGCGCGGATGCCCATGCCGCCCCGGCTCAAGTCTGCGTTAAGCCGCAACCGGCTCACATTCGTCGGCGCCGAGCGCGGCGCCGACGAAGCGCATGCGCTTGCAGGGCGCGCGCTCGCCGCGCGCCAGCGAAAACAAGGACGTCACTTCGCCGGTATAGGCAAAGCCGCTCTTCTCCAGCACGCGCCCTGACGCGGGGTTGTCCACGAAGTGACCGGCTTCGAGCGGTCCCAACCGGCGCGCTGCGCTCACCAGCGCTCTCACAGCTTCGGTGGCGTAGCCGGCGCCCCAATAAGGGCGGCCGAACCAATAGCCGATCTCGAAGCCGCTGCCGCGCGCGTGCGCGCCGACCGCACCGATCAAACCTTCGCCCGGCGACTCGACGGCGAGCACGAACTCCTGGCCGAGCGGACGGCGCGCGGCGAGCGTCATGATCCAGCCCTCAGCAGCAACGGGCAGGTAAGGCAGGGGCGTCATGGCCAAGTTCCGCCCCACAGCCGGGTCGCCGCAGAACTGAGCGATGCGCGGCGCATCGCTCATGCGCAAGCGCCGCAGCTTCAACCGTTCAGTCTCGATCTCGATCACGTCCCGCATGGAGCCCTCCTGGCTCACTTCCGCGCGGGGCAAGAAAAATGGGGCGCCTTGATCCGGGCGCCCCACGCTTGTTTCGAGGATCCGGATCGCCCTGTCTAAGAGGCGATCCGGGTGCAACTTCCGTCTCGCCTTACTCTGCCGCTACCTGTGCCGGCATAATCGACACGTAGGTTCGGCCATCGCGTTTGGTGGCAAACGCAACTTGGCCCTGACAAAGGGCGAAAAGGGTATGGTCGCGGCCGAGGCCGACGTTCGAGCCCGGATGGAACTTGGTGCCGCGCTGACGCACGAGGATTTCGCCGCCATTCACGGATTGGCCGCCGAACCGCTTCACGCCGAGGCGCTGACCCGGCGAGTCACGACCGTTGCGAGAGCTGCCGCCTGCTTTCTTGTGAGCCATTGTAGCCTCTGAACCTTACTTCGCACCGATGGCGGTGATCTTCACCCGTGACTCGGCCTGGCGATGGCCGAGCTTGCGGCGATAGGTGTTGCGACGGCGCTTCTTGAAGACCGTGACCTTTTCGCCCTTCTTGGTTTCGATCAGCTCGCCAGTGACGGTGACGCCGCCGATGTCCTTGCCCACCTTCACCGTCTTGCCGTCGCCGGTCATCAGGACCTGGTCGAACGTGACCTTCGCGCCGGCGTCGCCGGCCAGCTTCTCGACGACGATCACGTCATCTTTAGCCACCCGGTACTGCTTGCCGCCTGTCTTGATTACCGCGAACATGGTGAACCCGTAAAAACTAAGCGCGTCCGCGCGGCGTTCGCGCGGACGGGAGGCGGGGGTATAAAGGCAGAGCCGCCGCCCCGTCAACCGCGGTTCGGCGTGTCTCGACCCGCGCAGCAGACCCCGGCGGCGCCTGCCCAGCGTGGGGGCCGAGGGCTTCCGCTCGCGTCACGCTGAGCCACTGCGCCTGTCGACGCGCGACGCTGGCTAGGCCACCTGCTCCCGCTTCGGCAATTTCCAGCCCGGGCGTGGGAAATGGCAGGTGTAGCCGTCCGGAATCCGCTCCAGATAATCCTGGTGCTCGGGTTCCGCCTCCCAGAAATCGCCGACCGGCGAGACCTTGGTGACCACCTTGCCGGGCCAGAGGCCGGAAGCGTTGACGTCCTCGATCGTGCGCAGCGCCTCATCACGCTGCGCCTCGTTCACATAGAAGATTTCGGAACGGTACGAGGCGCCGATGTCATTGCCCTGGCGGTTCACCGTGGTCGGATCGTGGATCTGGAAGAAGAACTCCAGCAGGTCCCGGTACGAGATGCGCTGGGGATCGAACCAGATCTCGATCGCTTCGGCATGCGTGCCGTGATTGCGGTAGGTGGCGTTCGCAACATCGCCGCCGGAATAGCCGACGCGGGTTTTCTCCACGCCCGGCAGCTTCCGGATCAGATCCTGCATGCCCCAAAAGCAGCCGCCGGCCAGCACAGCCCGTTCCAGCTTCGTCATGTGAGATTCTCCTGTCCACGGCAGGTAGGCGCGGCGGGCGCGCCGTTCCAGCCCTTCACGCTCCATCCAGCGCCAGCACCGCGAACGTCGCGAGCCAATGCTCGCCCATGTAATCGCCGGCGACAAAAGGGAGGCTCGCCGCGAGGTGGCGCTCTGCTGCATCGTACGCACGATGCGCGAGTTCGGTTTCCCCCCGATGCGCGGCGGCGATGGCGCGCCAGCACCAGGCCCGGGAAAAGTTGAGTCCGTCGAGGTGTGCGATCTTGCCGTCGCTGCGATCGCTGACCCGCGCCGGGGAGAAGAGGCTCGCCGGCCGGCCCTCGCGGGCATCCGGAAGGAATCGGGCGAACCAGTCGCGGAACGCCGCTGGCGC
The DNA here is from genome assembly GCA_964402795.1 of uncultured Terricaulis sp. GTDB lineage: Bacteria > Pseudomonadota > Alphaproteobacteria > Caulobacterales > Aquidulcibacteraceae > Vitreimonas. The sequence continues at coordinate 3,538 of CAYODX010000007.1, forward strand.
CATGAAGCGACGCATGCATTCCGCTTCCATCAAGGTCGGAGAGAGGAAATCGTCCTGGCTGGGCTCCCACGCCTGCGCGCCCTCATCTTGGCCATACCAGCTAAACGCCTTGTCCCGCATGAGCGCAAAGAGTTCAGGGTCGACGCGCTCCGCGTACTCGCAGGCAAGGCGCAGCGCGAATGCGGTTGAAGAATGCACGCCGGTGCGCACCGGATAATCGGCAAGCGGCAGAAAGTCCCTGAAGCGGCCGGCGAACATCTCCGCCAGCGGACGCAGCGTGTGCGCCGCGCCCGCAAACGGGCCTGCGTGCTGCTCGAGTTCAGCTTGCAGCGCCAGCAGCCAGGCCCAGCCATAAGGGCGCTCGAAGCCACGCGCCTGTGGCCGCGCCAGGTATGCGCACTCAGCCGCCACGTTCGCCGGCGTCATGATCTGCGTAAAGGTCGCTGCTATTCTTTCCGCGAGCGCCATCTGCGGGCAACGCCGCACCAGCCGCGCCAACAGCCAGTAGCCATGGACGCAGGAGTGCCAATCGTAGCTTCCGAAGAAGATCGGATGCAGCGCGCGCGGGGCGAGCGCATCCTGCGCGCCCGTCAGCACATGATCCAGCTTGTTCGGGTACTCGCGGCCGATATGGCCAAGCGCAATGATTGCGAACTTCTCGGCGAGTGGTTCTGTCAACATGGTCATGCCGGGAACGCCAGAAGGCGCATCAGGACGATGTTGGCGAACAAGAGCGGTATTGCCGTTGGAATCTGCGCACGAATAACTCCGTTCAGCGCCGTGTTGCGGTCCGGCAGCTCCAAAAGGTTGGCCGGCACGACATTGAAGTTCGCAGCCATCGGCGTCATCAGCGTGCCGCAAAAGCCCGACAACATGCCTATCGCACACACGATGGCGGGGTTGCCTCCGAACTGATGCGCGACGATGGGCAGCCCCACGGCAGCCGTCATGACCGGGAATGCGGCGAACGCATTGCCCATGATGATCGTGAACAGGGCCATGCCGATACAGTACGCCACGACTGCGAGCGTGCGCGTGTCGAGCGGCACATATTCCGCAAATACCTGTCCGACCTGCTCGCCGACGCCAGCGACCAGGAACACCGCCCCGAGCGAAGCCAGCATCTGCGGCAGAATCGCCGCCCATCCCACAGCATCGATCAGCCGGCGTCCCTCCTGCAGCGGCGCCAGCAGCGGCGGCTTCAGCCACAGCATCGCCGCACCGACCGCGATCAGCGTGCCGAGCACAAGCGAGATCAGTGTTGCTTGCGCTGGATCGATGAGCGCCGCGCCGGCCGGCGTGTATTTCGCAAACAGAGTGCCGCCCAGCGCAGTGGCCGGAATCAGAAGCGCGGGCGCGAAGAGCATGTTGCCATGCTTCACCGCGCTTTGCTGACGCTCTTCCTGCGTCGTGGTTCTCGGCTTGCCCTGACCAAGGCCGACCACCGCAACGACAACGAGCGCCAGCGCCAACAGACCGTTGCCGACGTCGCCCAGCACGTCGCCGGCGAGAAAGCTCGTGGCCAACAAACCCCAGAACAGGAAATTCATCAGCCGCCGCGCGTTTGCCCGATCCAGCAGTGACAGGATCGATACCGCGGCGAAGAAAGCGCCCGCCACAGAATAGATGTGCTGCAGCGTGATCATGCGGCGTCCCCGCCGTTGGTCTTGCCGCTGAGCGCGCGGCGCAAACGGGCGTCGAGCAGAATGAGCCGCACCGAGTGTATGAGCAAAGCGGCGATGGCGGTTGGAATCGCCCACACGGAAAGTTCGAGCGGTTCGACGATCACGCCGTTCTGCTCAAGGAAGCCCTTGATCAGCAGAATTGACGCGATGGCTATGAAGATATCTTCGCCGAAAAAGAGCGCGATATTGTCAGCCGCCGCCGCGTGCGCGCGGATCAGGTAGCGCTCACGATCCGGCAAACGGCCAAACCGACTCTCGGCCGCCCCTTCGCTCATCGGCGCCACCAGCGGGCGCACCATTTGCGCATGCCCTCCAAGAGAGGTGAGCCCGAGCGCAGCCGCCGCTTGTCGCAGGACGAAGTACGCCCACAACACCCGCCCAACCGTCGCCTCGCGCACCCGCGAGATCAGCAGGCGCGCGCGCTCCTGCAAACCGGCGCGCTCGAGCAGACCAATAGCTGCGAGCACGCACCACACTATGCTGACATAGCGGCTATCGTTGAACGCCTTGCCGAAAGCGGCGAGCGTCGCCACCCCTGCATTCCACATCGCCGCCGCACCGGCGCCCGGCGCCCAGGCCGCCGCCAGTCCAGTCGTCAGTGCAGCGGCCATCACGACCAACAGCGGATTGGCGCGCACCACGAAGCCGAGCACCACGACGCCGATACCAAGCAGTACGAGCATTGAGCGCCCCGCCATCAATCCCTGCCGCGCCTCGGCCGGCATCGGCGCAAAGCGCCAGGTTCGCTTACAGCGCGTGCGCGCAGGCATGTCCAGATGCCGCCGCTCGCGCTGGAGGCCGAATCTCGAGATCAGCCGGCGCCGTAACCGCCACCGCCCGGGGTCTCAATCACGAACACGTCCCCGGCCTCGACGCTGACCTCCGCTGTTGCGCCGAGTTCTTCAACGGCGCCGCCAACACGTTCGACCGCGTTGCGGCCGCGCGCTCCCGCTTCGCCGCCCGCCAGCCCGAACGGCGCAATGGCGCGGCGGTTGGACAGAATGGCCGCTGTCATGGGAGCGCGGAAACGGATGCGCCGCACGGCGCCGTCGCCGCCTTTGTGTCTGCCCCTGCCGCCCGAGCCGCGCCGAACGGCGAACTGCTCAACCAAGACCGGAAAGCGCATCTCCAGCACCTCGGGATCGGTCAAACGCGAATTGGTCATGTGCGTCTGCACTGCGGACGCGCCATCGAACGCAGGGCCAGCGCCAGCGCCGCCGCAGATGGTCTCGTAATATTGGCGCACGGCGTCGCCGAAGGTGAAATTGTTCATCGTGCCTTGAGAAGCGGCAAGCACGCCGAGCGCGCCATAGAGTGCGTCCACAATCGCCTGACTGCTTTCGACGTTGCCGGCGACCACAGCCGCCCCTGGTCGCGGGTTCAGCAGAGAACCCTCGGGAACGATGATCTCGATTGGCTTCAGGCATCCTTCGTTGAGCGGAATATTATCGTCCACCAGAGTGCGGAAGACATAGAGGACGGCTGCGCGCGTAATCGCCAACGGCGCGTTGAAATTGTCGCCGCTCTGCGCGCTCGTGCCGGTGAAATCCACGCGCACGGTACGACGTTCGTGATCCGGAGTAATGGCGACGCGGATGCGCGCGCCATTGTCCATCGGCGCCTCGAAAGCGCCGGGTCGAATGGTCTCGATGACGCGACGAATCTGCGCTTCGGCATTGTCCTGCACGTGGGTCATGTATGCCGACACGCCGGCGCGTCCATAAAGCGCGACCAGACGCTTCAGCTCCCCGGCGCCGCGCACGCATGCCGCGATTTGCGCCTTGAGATCGGCCATGTTGCGATCAATGTCTCGCGCCGGGTAGGCGGCCGACGCGAACAGAGAACGCGCTTCAGCTTCACGCAGGCGCCCCTGCGCCACCAGAACAAAATTCTCGATCAACACCCCTTCATCATCAATGTGCTTGCTGCCTGGCGGCATCGAGCCCGGAGTAATGCCGCCTATGTCGGCATGGTGGCCTCGCGCTGCTGTGAAAAAAACCGGCTCCGTTTCGCCGTCCAGCATGACGGGGGCTATCACGGTGATGTCGGGCAGGTGGGTGCCGCCGGCATGAGGCGCATTCAGCATGTACAGATCGCCCGCGCGCATGCTGTCGCCGCGCTGGCGGATGATTTCACGCACGCTATCGCTCATCGAGCCCAGATGCACCGGGATATGCGGTGCGTTCGCGACAAGGCCGCCGCTCGCATCGAAGACCGCGCACGAGAAATCGAGCCGTTCTTTGATGTTGACTGAAGACGCGCTGGCCTGCAGCGCCAGCCCCATCTCTTCGGCCACCGCCATGAACCGGTTGTTGAAGACTTCGAGCAGAATAGGATCGGCCTGCGTGCCGAGCGCTTGCCGTCGCGCACGCGGTCCGGCGCGTGTGAGCAGGATAGCCCCCTGCTTGTCGACGTCCGCTCGCCATTGCGGCGCGACATACACAGTCGCGCCCTGCTCCAGGATCAGCGCGGGCCCGGAGATGCATTGTCCCGGCGCGAGGGCGTCGCGTGCGAACACCGGCGCTCGATGGACGACGCCATCAGCGGTGAGCGCGACAACGCTTGCCGCTCGACCGCCGGCGCCGGCGCTCTGTTGTTGCTCGCCGGTCGCGTCGCTCGTCGCTGTTGCAGGTCTTGAAGGCGCCTCCGGTGAAAGCACCGCTTGCACTGAAAGCGAGGCGATCACCACTGCCCGGGCGGGATCGACATAGCCGAAACGCTGCCGGTGTTCTTGCTCGAAGGTCGAAGCGAGCGCGCTCAAATCGCCATCGTAGGCCAGCGCAATCGCACTATCGGCGCCCTCGTATTTGACGTGCGCTGTCACGCTTGCCTCAGCGCCTTCGCCGAGCTTCGCGCAGGCCCGGCGGCTCAGCGCAGCGGCGCGCGCTTCTAGATCGAGCGCATCGACGAGGCGCTGCTCGACTGTTTCCTCCGCAATCGCAGTCACCTGCGAAAGGCCAATACCCCAGGCCGAGAGCACGCCCGCCATCGGGTGTAATAGGATCGTGTCCACACCGACGGCGTCAGCGACCGCGCACGCGTGCTGCCCGCCAGCGCCGCCGAACGGCACCAGCACATATTCAGCAGGATCGTAGCCGCGTTGAATGGATATCTTCTTGATCGCTTCGGCCATGCTGAGATTGGCGATGGTGAGGAAGCCTTCCGCCGCTTCGCTTGGCTCGATCGAACGCCCGGTTGTGCGCTGAATCTCCGCGCAGAGAGCGGCGAACTTGCGTTCAACTTCGACGCGATCCAGCGCTTGATCTCCGTTCGGACCAAAGATGCGCGGGAAATGCGCCGCCTGCACGCGCCCAAGCAAAAGATTGCAGTCCGTCACGGTCAGCGGGCCGCCGCGGCGATAACAGGCGGGTCCTGGATCGGCGCCGGCGCTCTGCGGCCCCACACGCAGGCGCGCGCCGTCAAAATAGCAGATCGAGCCGCCGCCCGCGGCCACAGTATGCACCTGCAACATCGGGGCTGCGATGCGCACGCCGTCAACGACTGTATCGTTGGTGCGTTCGAAAACGCCGGCATAATGCGAGACGTCGGTCGAGGTGCCGCCCATGTCGAATCCCAGCGCGCGCTTGAACCCGGCGCGCTCGGCCGCGGCCGCCATGCCGACAACGCCGCCGGCTGGTCCTGAGAGCACGGCGTCCCGCCCGCGGAAATGCGCCGCCGACGCTAGTCCGCCGTTCGACTGCATGAACAAAAGGCTTGGAGCGCGCTCGCCCGCCGGGAAACGCGCGGCGAACGTCTCCACGTAGCGCCGCAGCACCGGCGACAAATAGGCGTCCGCCACACTTGTGTCGGCGCGCGGCACGAACTTCATCAGGCCGCTCGTCTCATGGCTGACGGAGACCTGCGTAAAACCGATTTCGCGCGCAAGGGCGGCGAGACGCTGCTCATGCAGGGGGAACGCCCAGCCATGCAGACAAGCGATCGCCACGGCGCGCAAGCCGGCGGCGTGTGCGGCTTCGAAAGCCTTGCGTGCATGGGCTTCGTCGAGCGGCGTCAGCACCTCGCCATCGGCGCTCACGCGCTCGCGAATCTCGACCACGCGCGCGTGCAGCAATGCCGGCTTGACGATATGCAGCGCGAACAGCTGTGGCCGCGCCTGCGTGCCGATTTCGAGCGCATCGGCGAAACCTTGCGTCACCGCCAGCAGCACCGGCTCGCCCTTGCGCTCAAGCAGCGCGTTGGTGGCCACGGTCGTGCCGAGCCGAACCTCTTCGACCTGGGTGAGATCGGCGCCGTGCGCCATAAGCGCGGCGTTGATCGCCTGGAACGCCGCGTCCGGGTATTGAGCGCTCTCTGAGAGGAGCTTGCGTACGGAGATCGCGCCGTCCGGCGCACGCGCGATCACGTCCGTGAACGTTCCACCGCGATCGATCCAAAAGCGCCAGCCGCTCATCATGCGTGCATGCGCTGGCTTGGCGGCGAAGTCCACTGGACGCGGGCGAGGCGACACGCGAAAGAAGCCGCATGATCGAAGCGAAAATTTGCGGCGTCACCACCCCTGACGCCGTCGACGCGGCCATCGCCGCCGGCGCGCGCTTCCTAGGCTTTGTGGTTTATCCGCAGAGCCCGAGGCACCTTTCCCGAGACAAACTCACCGCGCTCGTCGAGCGCGTGCGCGGCCGGGCCGAGACAGTGATCGTCACCGTCGACGCCGACGAAGACTTGCTCGCGGGCATCGCTGCGCACGTGCGCCCGGATTGGATCCAGCTTCATGGCGCGGAAAGTCCGGGCAAGGCGGCCCAAGCACGTCAATATGCGCGGCGCGGCCTGATCAAAGCGCTCGGCGTCGCCCGTTCTGAAGATCTCAGGCTGGCCGCCGCCTACGACCCGGTGGTCGAGATGCTGTTGTTCGACGCCAAGCCGCCCGCCGCCGGTTTGCCAGGCGGGAACGCCTTGGCGTTCGATTGGCGAATCCTGGCCGGGCGGCGCTTTTCCCGGCCCTGGTTCTTGTCCGGCGGGCTCACCCCCGAGAACGTGGCCGAGGCGATCACTGCTTCGGGAGCGGCCCTGGTGGACGTGTCCTCTGGCGTGGAAGCCGCCCCCGGACTAAAGGACCCCTCCCGGATCGCCCAATTCCTGGCCGCTACCCGAGTTTAAGCTCCGCCCCATGGACGTGCGCCGCAACTGGCAGGACCTCCCCGACGCCGAGGGCCGTTTCGGCCCTTATGGCGGACGGTTTGTCGCCGAGACGCTGATGCCGCTCGTCCTGGACCTGGAGCGCGCCTACCGCGAGGCTCAGGCCGACCCGGCCTTCGCCGCCGCCATGGCCGACCTCTGGACCCATTATGTCGGCCGGCCCTCGCCGCTCTATTTCGCCGAGCGGCTGACCGCGCATTTTGGCGGCGCGAAAATCTACTTCAAGCGCGACGAGCTCAATCACACCGGCGCGCACAAGATCAACAACTGCCTGGGTCAAGTGCTGCTCGCACTGCGCATGGGCAAGACGCGCATCATCGCCGAGACCGGCGCAGGTCAGCACGGCGTCGCCACCGCCACCGTGTGCGCGCGTTTTGGTTTGCCGTGCGTCGTGTTCATGGGCGCGACCGACATCGAGCGGCAGAAGCCGAACGTGTTCCGCATGAAGCTGCTCGGCGCCGAAGTGCGCCCGGTGACGAGCGGCGCCGCGACGCTGAAAGACGCGATGAACGAGGCGCTGCGCGATTGGGTCACCAATGTCGCCGACACGTTCTATTGCATCGGCACCGCCGCGGGCCCGCACCCCTATCCACAAATGGTGCGCGAGTTTCAGAGCGTGATCGGACGCGAAGCGCGCGCGCAGATTTTGGAACGCGAAGGGCGCCTGCCGGACGCGGTGATGGCGTGCATTGGCGGCGGCTCGAACGCGATCGGCCTGTTTCATCCGTTCATCCAGGATGAAGCGGTGCGCCTGATCGGGGTTGAAGCGGCTGGGCGCGGCATCGACGAGCGCTTCGAACACTCCGCTGCACTCAATGGCGGACGCCCAGGCGTGCTGCACGGCAACCGGACCTATCTGTTGCAGAACGAAGACGGCCAGATTCTCGAAGGCCACTCGATCAGCGCCGGCCTCGACTATCCCGGCGTCGGGCCCGAACACGCGTATCTCCACGACATCGGCCGCGCCCAATATCTGAGCGCCAGGGACGACGAGGCGCTGGAGGCGTTCAAGCTTTGCGCGCGGCTCGAAGGCATTCTGCCGGCGCTGGAGCCGTCGCACGCGCTGGCGCGCGTTGGCGATGTCGCGCGCGAGATCGGCAAGGGCGGGCTCATCATCATGAACCTCTGCGGCCGCGGCGACAAAGACGTGTTCACCGTGGCCGATGCGCTAGGAGTGAAGCTTTGAAACTACGTCTCGCACGCGCCGCTGGCTTGGCTTTGCTCGCGTTCACGATGCCCGCTTTCGCCGGCGAGAGCGGAACACTGCTTCCTGACACTGTCGGGCTCGAGATCATCGAGGGCTCGGCGATCCCGGAAGACTGCCAGTATCCGGAGACGATCAGCGATACGGCGATGTTCGAACTCGCCTGCGTGACCATGCCACGCGCGTCGTCCGGCTCGATCGCGGCAGAATATATCGGGCAGCTGGGAGAGAAGGGCTGGGTTCAGGGCGATTACGTTACCGGCGGCATGACCGCGGTGCGCACGGATGAGAACAATTGCGAGCGCGTTCTCAACATCTTCCCTTCGGATTTCCCGCGCGGCGATACACGCTCGAGCAATGTGGTGATCTGGTTCGCGCTGGAGCGCCAGGCGCGGTGCGCGAACTGACACGATGACCTCCCGCATCGCCTCCCGCTTCGCATCGCTGAAGCGCGCCAATCGCGCAGCTCTCGTCGCGTACGTGATGGCGTGCGATCCGGACCAGGAAAGCTGCCTGGAAATCCTGAAGGGCTTGCCCGCCGCCGGCGCCGACGTGATCGAGCTTGGCTTTCCGTTCACCGATCCCATGGCGGACGGACCGAGCGTGCAGAAGGCGGCGCTGCGTGCGCTGAAGGCCGGCGGCAGCTTGCGCAAAACGCTCGAGCTGGTGCGCCGCTTTCGCGAAACCGATGAGACCACGCCGCTCATCCTGATGGGCTACGCCAATCCGATCGAGCAGATGGGCTACGACACGTTTGCGTCGAACATGGCGCACGCGGGAGCGGATGGCGCGATCGTTGTCGATCTGCCGCCGGAGGAAGATGCGCCGCTGCGGCGCGCATTTGCGCCGCACGCGCTCTCGATCATCCGCCTGGCGACGCCGACGACGAACGATCAGCGGTTAACCAAGGTGCTCGAAGGCGCCTCGGGCTTCCTCTATTATGTCTCTGTCGCCGGGGTCACCGGCGCCAATGCTGCACGTGCGGGCGAGGTGTGCGCAGCCGTGGAACGGCTGCGGCGCGCGACAGATTTACCTGTCGCCGTGGGCTTCGGCGTACGCGAACCGGATGCGGCGCGGGCGATCGCTCGCACTGCTGACGCGGTCGTCGTAGGTTCAGCCTTCGTCGACGAGATTGCAGCGGGAGCCGCCGCGCAAGCGCCTGAGCGAGTCTTGCGCAAGGTGGCCCTGTTGAGCCAAGCTGTTCGCTCAGCGCGAGACGCCGCGGACGTGGAAGGAATACGCGCATGAACTGGCTGTCGAACTTCGCGCGGCCTGGCCTCAAGAAGAAGGGCGACGAGAAGAAGCCCGACACGCCGGACAATCTCTGGATCAAGGATCCGCTTTCCGGCGAGCTGATCTATCGCGCCGAACTCGAACAAGCGGATTGGGTTACCCCGTCCGGCTTTCACATGCGCATCGGCCCCGATGCTCGTTTCAAGCAAATGTTCGACGAGCAGGCATGGCAGACGATCGCCTTGCCCAAGGTTCCGACCGATCCGCTGAAGTTCAAGGACGACAAGAAATACACGGATCGACTCAAAGCAGCGCGGGCGAAGGTCGGCCGCGAGGATTGCATGGCCGCCGGTTATGGACGCATAGGCGGCGCGCCCGCTGTCGTATTGGTGCAGGATTTCGAGTTCATGGGCGGCTCTCTCGGCATGGCCGCGGGGGAAGCCTTCGTTTGCGCAGCTGAAGCAGCGCTCCGTCGCAAGGCCGCGATGATTGTCGTCACCTCATCGGGCGGCGCGCGCATGCAGGAAGGCATACTCTCGCTGATGCAGATGCCGCGAACGACGCTGGCCATTCAGATGCTGCACGAGGCGAAGCTGCCGTACATCGTCGTGTTGGCCGACCCGACGACTGGCGGCGTCACGGCCAGTTATGCGATGCTTGGCGATATTCACATCGCCGAGCCGGGCGCGCTCATCGGGTTCGCCGGTCCGCGCGTGATCGAGCAGACCATACGCCAGAAACTGCCTGAGGGCTTTCAGCGTTCGGAATATCTGCATGACAAAGGCATGGTGGACATGGTGGTCGACCGTCGCCAGCTGAAAGCAACCTTGGCGACGCTGCTGACCGTGCTGATGCACAAGCATCGCGCCGCCCGTGACGGCGGTGGCGAGACGATCGAACTCAGTGACGTAGTCGAGGAGGCGGAGCCGCAGAGCCGCAAGCGCAAGCCCTCACGCCAAACCCAGGCGCCGCGCGCGAAAGCGGCGGAGTAGCGCTCCACATGAACACCAGCCCGTCCTTCCGGGGCTCGCGAAGCGAGAGCCCGGAACCTGGGGGCCAGGGCTGTTCTGGTTGCCCCTGGGTTCCGGATCGCGCCATGCGCGTCCGGACTGACGGGGGTGTCGGCGCCCGCGCGTGACCGACCGCGCACTGCAAACCTTCGAAACTCTTTTCGGCCCTGAGCTTGGGCACGGAAAGACGTTCGATCTTTCCAATCTTCGCGCCGCGCTTGCAGCGCTGGGCCATCCACAGACGAACCTGCCGCCGGTGATTCATGTCGCGGGCACCAACGGCAAAGGTTCGACCATCGCCTTCATGCGCGCGATCGCGCAAGCAGCGGGCTTGCGCGCGCATGCCTTCACCAAACCGCATCTGTTTGCATTGCGCGAGCGCTTCGTTGTCGCCGGCGCGCAAGTCCGTGAGGACGCGCTGATCGCCGCCGCCGAACGCGTCGCCGGCGCTTCGACGAGGCTGACGCAATTTGATGCGCAGGCAGCTGTCGCGTTTCTGCTGTTCAGCGAAACCCCCGCCCATCTTGTCCTGCTGGAGACCGGCATGGGCGGACGCGAGGATTCCACGAATGTGATCGACGATCCCGCACTCACAGTGATCACGCCGATCGGCTTGGATCACCAGGACGTGCTTGGCCCGACTCTGGCGGAGGTCGCCGCTCACAAGGCCGGCATTCTCAAACGGGGCGCGCCTGCAATCATCGCGCGCCAGCCAGATGCCGCGCGCAAGATTATCGAAGAACAGGCCGAGGCGCTCCACGCGCCACTCTATCGGCAGGGCGTCGAGTGGGACGCATACGCCAGCGCCGGGCGTCTTGTTGTCCAGACACAAACGCGCGCCTTGGATCTGCCGCTGCCCGCGCTTGCCGGCCCGCACCAGATCGACAATGCGGGTCTCGCCTGCGCTGCGCTGTTGGCGCCCTGGCGCTATGCGATCGGCGATGACGCCTTTGCGATGGGCCTCGAAAACGCGCAGTGGCCGGCCCGCCTGCAGCCGCTGACGCGCGGGCCTCTCAGCGAGCCCATCAGAGCGATCGGCGGCGAAGTATGGGTGGATGGCGGACACAATGCTCATGGCGCACAGGCGCTCGCGCGCGCGCTCACTGACATGAGGCGCCGCCGTGAAGCGCCTGTCATCATTATTGTCGGCATGCTCGCGCGCAAGCACGCGGACAGCTTCATTGCCGCGCTTGCGCGCGGCGCCGACCACGTGATCGCGACGCCCTTGCAGCAACAGCACGTCGCCCCCGAACTGATCGCAGCGGAAGCCACAATGCTGGGCGTGACCGCCAGCACATCTCTTACACTTGAAGCGGCCATGCGCGATGCGGCGGCTCGCTTCGTTGCGCCGCGCGTGCTGATCTGTGGTTCGTTCGTGCTGGCGGCGGAAGCATTGCGCCTGGAGGGGTCGCCCTCAACGATCTGAAACGGCCAGCGAAGCGCGCGACGCTAAGCTTGTGCGCAGCCGGCGCTCAGACGCTCTCGTTCAGCCACTCGACGATTTTCGACTTTGGCATGGCGCCAACCTTGGTGGCGGCGACCTTGCCGTCCTTGAAAACCATCAGCGTGGGGATGCCGCGTACGCCGTAGCGTCCCGGCGTCATAGGATTATCGTCGATATTGAGCTTGGCGACAGTAACGCGATCGCCCATCTCGGAGGCGATTTCTTCCAGCGCCGGCCCAATCTGCTTGCAGGGACCGCACCATTCCGCCCAGAAGTCGACGAGCACCGGCTTGCCGGATTTCAGCACATCGGCTTCGAAACTGTCGTCGCTGATTTTTGTTGTGGCGGACACGCGGACTTCTCCTCGCAACGAATCTTGGCTGTCTAGGTAGGCTCGGTCGCAAGCGCTTTCAACCAGCCTGGAACCGCGCCAGAGCGGCGTCGAGCAGCGAATCAGGCAATTCCATCAAGTGCGGCCCCTCAGTCCACAGCAGCGCGCAGAGAGCTTGCCGGTTTGGAAATATCTGGCGCAGCACTGCGCGATATAGCGCCAGTTGCAGCACGTAAGGTTGCGGCGCATTCGCGACATCTCGCGGCGAGGGCCGGTCGGTCTTGAAATCGAGTATGATGAGACGATCGGCTTCAATCACGAGCCGATCGACAATGCCGCGAACGCTCACGCCGGCCGCTGCGCCGATGATGGGCGCTTCAGCTCGGCTTGCCGGCCCGAACACTGCGCCAAAGCGCGCGTCATCGATCACCGCCAGCGCCTCTTGAGCGAAGGCTTCAGCCTCGTCGCCCTCGACGCCTTGGCGCTCAAGCCATGCGAGCGCAGCTCGTCGTCTCCGCTCCGCTGGCGCATCCGGGAGGCGCTGCAACAAGCCATGTATCAAACGACCACGACGGAAGCGCTTCTGCCCTTCGCCGCGCGGCGAGAACAGGCTGGGGTCGGCGCTCGCTATGCGCGAAGGCGCGGCGATACGCACCTCCTTGCCGCTGAGCGCCGGCTCAAAAGCCCAAGAAGGCGCCGCTTGACCAGGCGGCTTCGTCTGCCGTCGCGCGCTATCGGCGAAAAGCGGCGCGCCATAGCGCAGACCTTCGCCAAAAGGCGTGTCAAAGGCGGCCGCGCCGCATGTACGCAATGCATCTTCCACTGCGCTCCGCCAGCTGTCCGACGCCTCGCCAGACTTGCTGTTCTTGAACTGCGAACCGCACACGATCAGCCGGTCGCGCGCTCGGGTCATAGCCACGTAAAGCAAACGCCAATGCTCGCTCAGCATGCGCTGCTTGTGCGCGGCGCGCGCCTGGGCGACCACGGCATCGTCATCCTTGCTGCGGAAGGCGATGAAGGGGCCGGACTCGTCATCGAACAACAGCCCGTTGTCCGGATCGTCGGCGACTTCGCCCGTGGAATCCGGCAATATCACCAGCGGGGCTTCGAGTCCCTTGGCGCCATGCACCGTCATCACGCGGATAGCCCCCGTCTCCGCTTCGAGCTCCCGCTTGACTTGCCCAGCATCGATCTCGATCGCGTGCAGGAAGCGTTGCAGCGTGGGCGATGGGTGCGCCGGCAGTTTGAGCGCGCGCTGCAGCAATTCCTCCAACGGATCACGCGATTCCTCTCCGAGCCGCGAGAACACGCGACGCCAACCGGTGTCGCCGCCGCCATGCGCGGTTTCCAGCGCCCAGCTCAGGAACGCGAATGGCTCGGCGCCGCCGCGTGACACCAGGGCGTTCACGAACTCGCGCGCCGCCGCATACTTCTCATCCGCACTCGCCCTCAGGCGCATCATCAGCGTTTCGCCCTTCGCGCGGCCATGGGCCAGCGGAAAGAGATCGGAATCGTCGTCGGTGAGATTGCACCACGGCCCCTTGAGCACGCATGCGAGCGCGAGATCATCGGCCGGATCGAGCGCCACGCGCATGAGGGCGAGGCAATCCTCGACCGCGAGCTCATCGCGCAGAACCATGCGGTCCGCGCCGGCGACCGGCAGCCCAGCACGTTTGAACGCCTTGATCAGTTCGCGGAACATGGCGCCCCGCTTGCGCACCAGCGCCAGCACGTCGCCCGCCGCAAGCGGCCGCAGCGCGCCCTTCTCCCACACCGCCTCCTGCGACTGGATCATCGCCTTGACGCGTCGCGCGATCTCATTGGCAAGGATCGCATGCGCGCTCACGCCGGTTTCAACATCGAGCGGCGCGTGCCACGGCTTCGCGTCCGCCTTCTGCGGACGCAGCGTCACCGGCCAGACCTCGACGCAGCCGCCTTCGCCTTGCCGCGCCGCCAGGTGCTTGATCTCGTCGTGATGGCCGGGCGGACCGGAAATCAGCGGCTTATCCGCCATCGCTGCATCCACCACATCAAGCACATGCTGCGTGGAGCGAAATGAGGTGCGCAGCTCCGGTCCGACAAACTTCATATTCGCCGCGTGCGCGCGCGCGCTGAGCGACTGCGCCTCGCTGAGAAAGCGCGCCGGGTCCGCCCCCTGAAAACCGTAGATGCTCTGCTTTGGGTCGCCGACAGCGAAGACCGTGCGCACGCGCTCGCGCGCGCCGGCGCCGGCGAAGAATTCATGCTGCAGCGGAGCGATCAGATCCCATTGTATCGGGCTGGTGTCCTGTCCCTCGTCGATCAGGATGTGGTCCAATCCGCCGTCGAGCTTATAGAGCACCCACGGCGCCGCATCCGAACGTTGCAACAAACGCTGCGCATGCTCGATCAAATCGTCGAAATCGAGCGCGCCGCCACGTTGCTTTGCGGCTTCGTAGGCTTCGTCCAACTTGAGCGCCAGCGCCAACGCGGCGATGGCGTCCTCGGCCCGCTCGATCGCGTTGAGCCGCTCACATGCTGCAGCGCACCGTTGGGCGAAGCCGGTCAGCAACGGATCGATCCAAGGCTGCGCCTTCGCAAGCGGGGCCGTTACAAAGCGCTTGTAGAGCTCGTCCTTGCTGTTGAATGCAAAGGCAAAGCAACATTGCAGCACCTTGCGCGGCGTGTCGGCTGAATCGATGCATTTGAATATTTGCGCCAGTCGCTTCGCGGTCGCTTCATCCTTGACCGAGGAGGCGGCGAGTGCGTTCATCGCCTGCCGCAGCGCTGGCCAATCAACGTCGCGAACAAAAGCCGCCGCGAATTCCTCGGCGCTCTCGCTGACGCCATGGCGGTCGCGAAGCACTTGCTCCGCAAAGAGCGGGTGATCGTGCCGCTGAGCATAGCGTCTGAACTCCGCGCGCCGCAGCGCGAGCCGGTCGAGCAACGCTTCCAAGCCATCGCCGTGTAATCTGGCGGCGAAACGCTGGAAGGCCGAGCGCGGCGCGTCTGGGTCCAACGCCGCGTCCGCTCGCGCACGCGCCAGCAGCGCCGCAGAGCGCGCTTCATCAGCGATCTCGAAGCCAGGCGGCACGCCCGCTTCGATCGGAAAGCGCGCGAGCAGACGTTCGCAGAACGCGTGGATGGTCTGGATTTTCAGCCCGCCGGGCGTTTCCAGCGCTTGTGCGAAGAGCGCGCGCGCGCGTCCCAGATCCGAGCTCGGCGCGCCCAATTGCTTGAGCTCGGCGCTGAGCTTTTCGTCGTCGGCGACGCACCAGCCGCCGAGGCGCTCGAACAGGCGTCGCTGCATCTCGGCCGCGGCCGCCTTCGTGTAGGTGATGCAGAGGAACGACGATGGCCGTGAGCCCTCCAGCAGCAGGCGGGCGATCCGGTCGACCAAGACCTTTGTCTTGCCCGAGCCCGCATTGGCGGTGACGAACACCGAGTAATGCGGATGTGCGGCGCGCGTCTGGCTCTCGTCGGCCTCTGTCAGCGGATCGCCGCTCATGGCTCGCCCTCCGCATCCGCCCATTCTTTGCGCCGCGCCAGCTGGTCGTACTCGAGATAAGGTTTGATGAATTGCACGCGCGGTTTGGACAGGAACGGCTGATCGGCTTGGGCGTAGCGTGCAAGCAAAGCACGCAAGGAAGCCAGCGCGGCTTCGCCGGCTTGGCATGCTCCCCCTTCGATCTCCACGGTGCGCGGCCTCGGATCGGCGTTGCCCAGGCGCCAATACACAAGCTCATCCACTTCGGCCTTGGGCAGACCAGGAAAGGCGCCGCGCGCCAGCATCGCGGCTTCCAGCAGAAGTTGCGGCGCCAGTCCGCTCGATACCTGCTCGTCGCTCGGAGGGTCGCCGGTTTTGAAGTCGAGAATCACGGCGCCGCGAGGGCCGATTTCGATGCGATCGGCAACGCCGGTCAACTTGACGCCATCGATATCCAGCTCGCCCCTCGCTTCACGATAGATCGCAATCTCGGGCGAGCGACGCCGTCTGAACCAATCCAGCAAAGCTTCAACCGAGATGACCATGCGCTCGCGCTCGGCCGCGCGACGTTCCGGCGGCACGCCCTTACGGAGCAGCTCCTGGTCGAGCAGCGCCATGAGCGCGTTCGGATCGTCGCCATCGCCGAACCTCTCGATCGCCTTGTGGATGGCGGTGCCGCGCTCGGCCGGGCCGCACGGCGCGCCGATCGGTTTCAAATATTCTAGCCCGAGAATGCGATGTGCATACACCGCGTAAGGGTCGCGGATGAGCGTCTCCACGCTCGTCACGCTGATGCGCTGGAGGCGCTTGCCGGCGGGAGGGCGCGCGCATGGGGCTCGCACCGGAGTCACAGCCTCGGGTCGATGCAGGGCATGCGCCCAATGCAGGTATTGATCAGCCCTATCCAGCGGCGCGCTTGCGCCCTGCATGAGCGTCTTCAGTCGCCATAGCCATCGTGACGCCAAGGTCGGCGCGCCTTCGCGCCGCAGCGCACGCGTCAACACGACGTTCGGCGCGCTCGCGAGTTGAGCGAAATCATGCGCCGCCAGGCCGATACGCGCATCGATCGAGGGCAAACCAATCCGGGCGCGCATTGATCTCGATAGAAACGGATCTTCTCCTGGCGCCGCCGGCCAAACCCCTTCATTGAGCCCGGCCAGGATCATCAAGTCGCGCCGCTGCAGGCGCGCTTCGAGCACCCCCCAGATGGCGATGCGCGCATCCCCGCCCGGCGCGGGTGGAAGCTCACGTTCGCTCATCAGCCGCAGCAGAACGCGCGGCGCCGCGTGGGCTTCAACCGGGCCGAGCGCGCGCCCTTGCTCTATCGCCTCTCGCAACAATGTCGCCGCCGCTTCGCCGTCACGATCGCGCCAGGCGCCGCGGCCACAGGCTGCTTCGCACGCCTGCGCAACCGCATCGGCGAACGCCGCCAGCGTGACCTCGCGCTGCTGCATCAGCGTGCTGAGCGGCGCCAGCACTCGCCGCACCTTGGCGACCAGTTCGCGTGCGCGCTCCCCCTCCGCAAGATCGTCGAGAGCAGCCAATTCTCCGAGCATCGCGAAACGACGCGCGCCACGCAGCGCCTTGTGCTCGAGAAACGTCAGCGCCCGCGCGTCGGACGCGAGGTTGACGCGAGGATGTTTCAGGAACGCCGCGAGCGCGACCGGATCGGCCTCGTCACTTGAGAGTTCGCATATGAGCGCGATGAGACGGCCGGCCTCGGTTTCGTGCATAGGCGTGCCGTGCGACACCACGGGCTGCACGCTCCAGCGCGCCAGCTTTGCTTCGATACGGCGCGCGAGCCCCGCATCCGGCGTCACCACCGCCGCTGTCGCGCCGTCTT
This sequence comes from uncultured Terricaulis sp., assembly GCA_964402795.1. GTDB lineage: Bacteria > Pseudomonadota > Alphaproteobacteria > Caulobacterales > Aquidulcibacteraceae > Vitreimonas. The sequence goes on from CAYODX010000007.1 coordinate 20,908, forward strand.
GCTCCAAGGTCTCGCGCAGCATCAGCGCGATTGCAGTCGCCTCTTCGTCTTCTGTTGCGGCCTCGAGCAGACGCAAGCCTTCGGCGCCTGCACTGACGAATGCAGCACCGCCCGCAGCGGACAAGCGCGCAAGCCAATCGGCCGTTTTTTCCGCTGGCGCCAGCGCCTCGCGCAGAAGCAGACGACGTGCGCGGCCCCGCGGCGTCTCCTGGGACAAGGACGGCACTGTGCGGCGATCGACGCCGAGAACTTTGAGCGTTTCCTTGAGCGCGTGCTGCGGGTGCTGATCGCCGACCATGCGCCACGAGTCCTCGTCGAGATCATTGTCGACGCCGGGAAGCACGACCACGCCGCGCGGCAGACGCGCCACCACGCGCATGAGCTCGCGCGTCGTCGCCTGCGAACCGGTGGAGCCGGCGATGACAACAGGGCGCTGTGGCGGGGCGGCGCTCCACTGCGCCGCCAGCGCGCGGCGCAGTGCGGCCCCGTGCTCGGCGGGATCGCTGAGCCCCTGCTCTTTGAGATGCGCCGGCCAGTAGGTGGTGATGATCTGCAAGAAGGCGGCCGATGCAGCCCAGTGTCGCGCAAGTTCGATCTCTTCGACCAGCGTCGGCAGCTTCTCCCAGGCGACAGCGTCAACCGCCGCAGCGCTATCGAGCAGTCGCGCGAGCGCATCCGCCAGCGCCAGCGCACGGGCGGGATCTTCAACACCGTTTTCCGCCGCGTCTCGGCGACGGATGAGGGCGGCGAGTTCGAGCCGGCGCCGCAGCGTGTCGATGGGTGGGGCGAGTTCCAGGCCCGCCGGATCGGCGCCCCAAACATCAGGGTCCTCGTCGGCATGAGGATCGCCGAGCGGACGGATGGCCGGCAACAACGCAGCGCCGCCAAGACGGCGCCCAAACGCGTCGATCAGTCCGCGCGCGGCGCGCCTGTTCGGCACGAGCACAAGCGCGTCCGCCAGTGCGAACGGATCGCCTTCGCGAACGAGCGCGCCAACCATGGCGTCGGCGAGCACGTCGAAGAAGGAGACGGAGGCTGGCGCGGCGCGCAAACGCGGCGCTGGGCCGCCGAACAGGGGTTCAGGCAGCCCGAGCGACAGCGTGCTCACGGGACACGCGCCGCCGCCAAGCGCGCCTCTGCTTGCGCGCGCGCTTCGGGGTCGCCGACATGCATCCAATAACCGCCGAGCGGCGCGCCATAGAGGCGCCCTTCGGAAGCCAACCGGCGCCACACCCGCGTGAACGAGAACGGCTCCAGCGGCTCGTCGTCAACAACTGCCGGGTCGACGATCTGGGCGCCCATGTAAGCCCAGGGAGCCCGCGCCCGTTGGTCGCGAAACGCGATGCGGCCATCCGGCTCCGCCACGAAATCGCCAGCCCCGTCGTAGCCGAGCTGTTCGTCCATTGAAGCGAGCATCAGCCGCGCGCGCATGCGCGTGGGATCGAACCCGCGCGCGAGCCGGGCAAGGGCCGAACCGCTCGGCTCTTCCCAAACGCTGTCGATATTGCAGACGATGATCGGCGCATCGCCAAGCAATGGCCTCGCCTGACGCACGCCGCCGCCCGTCTCCATGAGCTTTGCACGCTCATCGGAGATGACGATATCGATATCGCTGCGCCGCTTCAGGTGCGCTTCGAGCAGATCAGCGAAGGCATGCACGTTAACAACCGCGCGCTCCACCCCCGCACTCGCGAGCCTGTCCAGCACATGATCGATCAAGGCGCGCCCGCCAACACTGACGAGCGCTTTTGGACGATCATTGGTAAGCGGGCGCATGCGCGTGCCGAGCCCCGCAGCGAGCACCATCGCGGTCTTCGGGATCACGCTGCGCGCTCCAGATAAGGACGGGCCACGTCTTCCACGAACGCCTTGACTTCGGCGAGGGCCGGGTGCTGGAGCGTGCGCGCCAGGTGACCCCATTCGCGCGGCATGAAGGCGAGATACCGTTGTTTGCCGTCGCGCCCGGCGAGGCGCGAAAAGATGCCGAGTATGCGCATCGTGTTGAGAGCGCCAAGAACCGCAAGCTCGCGACGGAATTCCCCATCTGCAGAGCCAGTAGCGTCGAGGTATGCCCTGATCGCCGCTTCCCGTGCGGCGGGACTGACATCGCGCCGCGCATCGTCGAGCAGCATCGCGAAATCCCATGCGCGCCAACCGCGGATCGCGTCCTGGAAATCCAACAGCCCGACGCGTTGCAGCCCCGACCGCTCAGGCAGCCAAAGCAGATTCTCAGCATGATAATCGCGTATCGTGAACGCACGTGGAAAGCCGAGCGCCTTCACAATCAAGCCGTCGCGCACCTTTTCCCAGCGTGCGCGCGCGGCATTGTCGATATGGACATCAACGGCGCGCGGCAGCCACTCGACAAACAAGTCCGCGTTCACTTCCAGCGCCAGCGCGTCATAATCCAGCAGCGGCCAGCGCGCGCCATCGGCGCCTTGCATCCGCGACGGAATAGGCGCCGCATGCACACGCGCCAGAACGCGCGCGGCTTCTTCATAGAGCGCCACCTCGTCGGCGCCTTGCGGAATGACATTGGCGTAGAGGCTGTCGCCGAGATCTTCGAGCACGGCGTATCCCGCTGCGCAGTCGGCGCCAAAAATGCGAGGAGGCGACAAGCCGAGGCTCTCCAAATGCGCCGCGACCGCGACGAACGCTTCCACGCGGGATGCGGCAAGCCGTGCGGTGGCGTTCCATCCGAGTTGGCGGCGCTCGGCCGGCGTCGCGCCTGGCGGGCATGGCTGCGACTCAGCGGAAGGCGGGGCGTCCATCAACATCGCGCGCCGCTGGCCAAGCGCGAGGCGTTCATAACGCCGCGTCGAAGCATCGCCCGGCAAAGGGCGGCGCTCGGCGCCGGCGAAACCGGTCTCGGCCAGCAGCCGCGTCAGCGCTTCAGATCGATCCAAGCCTTGCTCTCCATGCGCCATGCGCATCCAGTACTGCACGGCGCCCTTCGCCCGCCGGCGTAAGCGCCACCTCCAGGCGGTCCGTGGGCAGTCTCCCCTCGAGCCGTTCTGGCCATTCGATCAGGCACGCCGCATCCATAAAGGCGTCTTCCAGGCCAAGCTCCCAGGCGTCGTCCGGCTGCTTCAGCCGGTACAGGTCGACGTGCCACAATTCTCCCCGTTCGCCATCATAGGTCTGCACCAGGGTAAAAGTGGGACTTGGAACCTCTTCGCGCTCCTCGCCCCTCCAGGCCGCGATCGCCCCGCGCGCGAGCGTCGTTTTGCCAGCGCCAAGGTTGCCCGACAGACACACGACATCACCCGGCTCCAACATGCCCCCCAGGCGGCGGCCGAGCGCGTGCGTGGCCGCAGCGTCTGGCAAAGCGATCGTGCGCGAATCAACAAGGGGCTCAGCCGTCACGGCGGCGGATGCTGCCTTCGGGGCAGCGCGGCATCAAGGCCCGCTTGCGCCTTCCGCCCATCCACAGCAAACACTAAGGCGCTGTGACCACGGGCGAAATCAACCGCATTATCGTCATCGGGGCGGGCCAAGCCGGCGCCGAGACCGCGCAACGTCTGCGTCAGGGGGGATTCAAGGGCGACATCACGCTGATCGGCGAGGAGCCGGCCGCACCTTATCAGCGTCCGCCATTGTCGAAGAAATACCTGCTTGGCGAGCTGCCGATGGAGCGGCTGCTGCTGCGGCCAGCCAGCGTCTACGCCGAGGAGCACATCGTGCTCCAAACGCCGGTGAAGGCGGTGTGGATCGACCGCGCCAACAAAAGGGTCCGTCTCGAGGGCGGACGCGAATTACCCTATGACGCCTTGGTGCTGGCGACCGGGGCGCGCCCGCGGCGCCTTCCCATCGTCGGCGCCGATCTGGAAGGCGTCCATTATTTCCGCACCGCCGCGGACGCCGATGCGATCCGGCCGCGTTTCCAGCCCGGCGCCCGTTTGATCGTGATCGGGGCCGGTTATATCGGCCTCGAGGTGGCCGCCGTGGCGCGCCAGCTGGGGCTCGATGTCACTGTGGTCGAGACGGCCGTACGCCCTCTGGCGCGGGTGACCAGCCCCGAAATCGCGGGATTCTTCCTCGACGAGCATACACGCTACGGGGTGCGCTTCGTGTTGGGGGGCCAGCCCGCCGTCATCAAAGGCCATGAGCGGGTCACTGGGCTTGCATTGATGGATGGCGCTGAACTGCCGGCTGATTTGGTTATCGCCGGCATCGGCGTACACCCGGAAACCACGCTGGCCGAGCATTGCGGTCTCAGCATCGACAACGGCATCGTCACTGATTCAGAGTGCCGCACCTCCGACCCCAACATCTTCGCGATCGGCGATTGCGCTGCGCGCCCGATGCTCCATTACGGCAACAGAATCGCCAGGCTGGAGAGCGTCCATAACGCTGTGGAGGGCGCAAAGATCGTCGCCGCCTCCATCCTCGGGCAAAAGCAAGCTGTCGAGGCGCCGTGGTTCTGGTCCGATCAGTACGATCTTAAACTGCAGATAGCCGGACTATTCCAAGGCTACGATCACGTGGCATTCCGTGGGGTCATGGCTGACCGCAGCTTCGCCGCCTTCTACTACAAGGAGGAAAGATTGATCGCAGTCGATGCGATCAATCGGCCGGGAGAGTATTTGGGCGCCAAGTTGCTGATCCAGTCGGGCCGCACTCTGCCCCCGGAAATCATCACCGACGAAAGCCGGCCAATGAAGGAACTGGTCGCCAGCGCGCGCTAGAGGAAGACTGAAAGTCCATGCCGAAGATCACCTACATCGAGAACACCGGCAAAGAGCACGTCGTCGAGGCGCCGGTCGGTCAGACCGTGATGGAAGCGGCGGTAAAGCACGCTGTGCCTGGTATCGACGCCGATTGCGGCGGCGCCTGCGCTTGCGCGACCTGTCACGTGTACGTCGATCCGGAATGGCTGGCGAAGACAGGAGAGCCGAGTTCAATGGAGCAATCCATGCTCGACTTCGCCAATGACGTGGAAACCAATTCACGTCTGTCTTGCCAGATCAAGGTGAGCGAAGCCCTCGATGGTCTCATCGTCAGGCTGCCGAAAAGCCAGCATTAATGCGCGCCATACCCCCGCCGCTGTGGGCGCTGTTGCTGCTCGGCGGCGCTTGGGGATTGAGCTTGGCGCCGGGGCTGCGCGATCTGCCGCTGCTGCAGACGCGGCCCATCGGTCTCCTCGTCATCGTGTTGGCGCTTGCGATCGTGTTTGTGGCCATGGCTCAGTTTCGGCTGGCCGACACGCAGCTGTTGCCGCAGTCGAAGACCAATAACAGCCTCGTCACCACCGGCCTGTTCGCCTTTACCCGCAACCCGATGTATCTGGGCATGACTCTGTTCTGCCTTGGCGGCGCGCTGTGGTTTGGCCGCACCCCCATGTTGCTGGCGCCGGTCGCATTCTTCGCCGTCGCCAATTGGGCCTTCATTCCGTTCGAGGAAACGAAGATGCGCCGCCAGTTCGGCGCCGTTTTCGACGATTACTGCAAGCGCGTGCGCCGCTGGATCTAGACACGGCGCTCGCCTCCGCTCCATTGCAAAAGAAAAGCGGGCTTTGGGAGTTGCGCTTCTTAAGGCCCTTCTGTTCACTGGCCTCTCTGTCCGTTGGGGGAAACACGATGCGCACGCTGATACTCGCACTTGCCTTCGCTGCTTTTGGCGCTGGCGCGGCGGCGCAGGAGCTTGCACCGGACCGCTCCGCATTCCGCGCGATTTATGAAGAGCTGGTCGAGATCGACACCTCGCCCGCGACAGGCTCTTGCACGCGCGCCGCCGAAGCGATGCTGGCGCACCTGCGCGCCGCAGGATACGGCGAGAACGATGCCCGCGTCATCGTGCCTGAAGGCGCCCCAGACGACGGCAATCTCGTCGCTGTCCTGCGTGGCGCTTCGCGCCAGCGCGCAGTGTTGCTGCTGGCGCATATAGACGTCGTCAACGCCAACCGTGGGGACTGGGAACGAGACCCATTCACGCTGATCGAGGAAAACGGCTATTTCTATGGCCGCGGATCCGCCGACGACAAAGCCATGGCGGCAGTTTTCGTGGACATGCTCGTGCGCATGAAGCGCGAAAACTTCCGCCCGCGCCGCTCCATCCGTCTGGCCCTTACATGCGGTGAAGAAACATCACCGCGGGTCAATGGCGTGGATTACCTGCTGCGCAACCATCGAGAATGGATGCAAGCGGATTTCGCCATCAATGAGGGCGCGGGCGGCATACTCGGCGAGGATGGACGTCCGATCGCGCTCAACGTGCTGGCCGGCGAGAAGATTCACCAGGTGGTGACGCTCACCGTCACCAATCCCGGCGGACATTCGTCACGGCCTGTGCCGGAGAACGCCATCTATCGCCTGGCCGCGGGGCTCGAGCGGCTGTCGCGCTATCAATTCCCGATCGAGCTTACAGACGTCACGCGCACATTTTTTGAGCGCATGGCGCCGATTGTGGGCGGGGAAACCGGAGCGGCGATGGCAGCGATCGCGCGCAATCCCAATGACGCGTCGGCCGGCGCAGTGCTGGCGCGCGATCCCTCCTTCAACGCCATCATGCGCACCACATGCGTGGCCACACAAGTTGAAGCCGGCCACGCGCCGAACGCGCTGCCGCAGCGCGCGGTTGCGACGCTGTCGTGCCGTGTGTTGCAGGGCCACAGCGCCGAGGAGCTTGTGACGGTGCTGCAATCGGCGCTGGCTGACCCGCAAATCGTTGTCGCCGTCGCGCGCCGCCGCGATGGCTCACAGGCGCCGCGTCTCACCCGCGAAATCATGAGACCGGTGGAAAGCGCTGCGGCCCGGCTCTGGCCGGGCGTGCCGATCATTCCGGTCATGACCCCCGGCGCGACCGACGGGCGCTGGCTCAACAATGCCGGCATCCCGACCTACGGCATGAGCGGCATGTTCGCGACGCCCGGCGAAACCAACGCTCATGGGCTCAATGAGAAAATCCGCGTCCAGAGCCTGTATGAGGGCCGCGATTTTCTCGATGCGATCGTGCGCGAATACGCGCGCTGATCATTGGGCGCAGCGGCGCAGGAGCGCAAGCGGCGGCGTTAGGCCGCTTCGCGCGCTGCGCTCTGCGCCGGCAAGTGACAGGTTACGGTGACGCCGCGGCCGGGCTCGCTCGACAGCGCCACCCAGCCGCCGTGCATTTCCACGAATGAGCGCACCAGCGCAAGGCCGAGCCCCGCTCCCCGCCGATCGCCGGATGCGAAGCTGTCGAACGCGCGCGCCTGGGCGTCGAACGCCATGCCTTTGCCGGTGTCTTGTACGGTGAGGCGCAGCACGCCTTCGATACGCTCGGCCGATACGGTGATGGTGTCGCCGCGCTCGGTATGGCGCAGCGCGTTGGAAAGAAGGTTGACCAGAACTTGGGTGATGCGCTTCTGGTCGGCTTCGATCTCGCCGATCTTCGGATCGCACTTGATGCGGATCGGCACTTCGGTGTCGCGCGCTTTCGACGCCGCCATCTGCACGCTGTCGGCGATCGTCGCGTACACATCCATCGGCGCAATATCGAGCACGACATTGCCGGCCTCGACCATGGCCACGTCGAGAATGTTGTCGATCAATTTCGACAACGAACTCGACGCTTCGATGATGGCGCCAACCTGCTCGACCTGACGGTCGTTGAGCGGGCCGAACACCTTGGCCTGCAGCAGCTCGGCGTTGCCGTAGATCGCTTGCAGAGGATTGCGCAACTGATAGGAGACGTTTTCGACGAACTGTCCCTTGAGCTTGTCGGCCTGCTCGAACGCTTCGGCGCGCTCGCGCAGTGCGTCCTCCACGCGGCGATCGGCAGTGATGTCCTGGAACGCGACAAGCGTCGCGCCATCGGGCAGCGGCCGGGTGAGGAATTTCAGCACCGTGTCGTCGCTGCGGCGCATCTCGCCACGATACTCGGTACGCGCTTCAGGCGAAGGATCCGTGATGCGGGCCCGAACCTGAGCCCAAATAGCCTTGTCGTGGAACAGCGGCTGGCAGGTTTCGACGACCTTCTCGAACGTCATGTCGGGCTCGAGCTGCGAAGCATCGAGCTTCCACATCGCTTCGAAAGCGGCGTTGGACAGCTTCAGCCGCCCGTCCAGTCCGAACACGACCACCGCCTCGTGCAGCTTATCGAGCGCCGCCTTCTGCGTCTGCAACAGCGCATCGTATTGGCTCTTCAACGCCACTTCGTTGGTAATGTCGGAGAAGATCAGCAACATCCCGCCTGATGGATGCGGTTGGCGCGCGATGCGCAGCATGCGGCCATCCGGCAGCACCCACAGATCTTCTGGCAGATCCGAGTGTTCCTGATACAGCGCCAACTCGCGCGCGCGCCACTCGGCGTAGTTCGCGTGCGCGGGCAGCTTGCGCTTCTCTTTGAGATAATCGAGCCACGCGGCGTGGGCAGGCCGGTCCGCAAGGAAGGCTGGATCCAGGCCCCACATCATCTCGAAAGCGCGATTGTAGAACACCAGCCGCTTGCCGGCGTCGAATACAGCGATGCCTTCCGCGAGGAAGTTCAAGGTTTCGTCGTGTGCGCGTTGCTGCTTGGCGATCTGTTCGCGTGCCGCTTCGCTTTCTGTGACATCGATGGCGATGCCTGCCGCACCGCCTGCAACCGGGCTCATGCGCAGGCGCAGCGTGCGCAACTGGCCGCCGACAACGGCAGAGCGCGTCTCTTCCAGAGCTTCGCCGCGCTCGATCGCCTTGCGCGCAAGATCCGCCGCGCCCTGGTCAAGCTGCAGGTTGCGTTGCAGCGCCTGGTCGAGCGACTTGGCCTCGAGCGCGGTGAGGTAATCAGGGTTGGCCCAGGTCAATTTGAGCGCGCCATCAACCCGCCAAGCCATGAACGGCGCTTCATTCCACATTTCCAGAAACGCCGCAGGGTCGCGCGCAATCACTTCGCGGCCATTGTCGAAGCGGCCCTGGCTGCCCGCCTGCTCCACGCCGCGGACGGCCGCATCGAGAATCCACACCACAGCGCGGGCGCCGGCGGTTCGCCCGTCAACTTCGACATAGATCCCGTCGGAGGTGGAAATCTTCAGCGAGAACGCCATGCCTTCGCGGCGAAGACGCGAGAGCGCTGCGCCAAGCCGCGTTGGAACGCCGGTGGCGTCGGTGGCGTCGAATACGGAGAGGCCCTGAAGGATGCGCACTGCCGGTTCGGCGGCGCTGGCGGCGTCTGAAAACCGCAACAGGCTCGCCAACGCGAGCGGGCTGCCATAGATGCGCGGCGCGCCCCATTCGCTCTCATTCTGGGCTGTCTCGTCCCAGATCAGCACCACGCCTGGATGAGCGCCGAAGATGGCGTCGGCCCACACGATCTTGTCTTCGAGTTCGCGTGCGCGCTTTTTCCACGCATCAACGCCGCCGCGCGCGCCGTCAGTCACGCGGAGCGCCCAAAGCAGCGACGCCACCGCAATCGCAGCCGAGCCAGCCGCCACAAGCAGGCTTGCGTATCCGCCGTCCAATGCCGACCCCTAATCCATCTGATGGCGAAACGAATCGCCGAGCCCCGACTGCCATCCTCACGCAGCGGCGCAGCGAATGAAACGGCGCAGGCGCCTGGAAGCGTTAACAACAGCTTAAAAAGATTTATGCGCGGTTAAGTTAAGGATTGTCTTGGTGCTTCAGCGCAGTGCGGAGCGTTTTGTCCACAGCCTAGCGGCGCAGGCTGGCGGCGAATCGCTGCAGCGCCAACAGCGTTGGGCGCAACTTGCGCGCCCGCGCGCCCCGCTCCTTCAGACGTGTGGCGCCGGCGATTCGAAACACGAAGGGCATCCGGTAGCTGGCGCCGAAGCGCGGATGCTCATCGAGCTTCATCTGAAACTGCGCATGCAGCAGCGCCTCGCGCGCCGCCTCGAAAAATACGTCCGACGGCCAAGCGTCGATGCAGTGGACGTTCTTGGCGCGGCCTTCCGCGCTGACCTCGAAATCGGCGATGGCGTACCCTTCAACCCCGAGTCGTCGCGCCAGTTTCGGATAACGGGCCCGCATTGCGCCGATGACCTCCCACGGCATGCTCTCGCCGAGGCCGTCTGCACGCGGGACCACGGCGCAACACGGCCCCGCAGGCAAGCCTTGACGCAAACGCAACAGCTCGCGCCGCGCCGCCAGGCGCTCGCGCACCCACTCGGCGATATTGACGAGCACCAACACGAAGCCGAGCACGAGAGCGCCGGCGACAGCGATAGCGATCGCGCCCGGAACCCCCTGTGCACGCAACGCCGCCGTGCCCGCGAGGTGCGCCGCCACCACCACCACGAACAGCGCGCCGTAGAATAGCGCGCGCAGGGTCAGCGCCGATGCGGTGCGTGTGGCCTGAACCAGCATTGCGCCCCTCCCTTTTTTTCCGGCCTACATGCCTGCCGAACGCTGCGCCTGCAATGCGGCGAAGCTGTACCTCAGCCGAAGTCGCTTCACCGGTCGCGTGAGTCCCTTGACGGCTCACGCTGACACCTTTGCGGCCCTGCGCTAACGTGCGGGGCCGCCTTTGCGACATCGCGATGCGCAAACGTCACGTCGTCCTGTTAGCCGGTCTCCCCTGCGCGGCTGGCGTGGTTGCGTATCAAGCCGTGACGCACAGGGAGCCGGAGCCATTCGTGCGCCGGGAAGGGCCCGGAACATTGCCGGAAGGGCCGTACTCGGAAGTGGTCTGCATCGGCGGCGGCCTCTATTCGGTGTATACCACCGTCGATGGGGAGAACTTGCCTCCCGCCGACTTGGAACGACCCTGCCCGAAAGGCGACTAGGGCCCATTTCGACGACAAGAGTTGTGCGCCAGCAACCACGACGGCGGCGGTGCGCTGAACTCTCGCTGCAACTCCTTGCGCGCGGCTCGCCTTAAGCTTTGATTGCGCGGATGGCGCAATCGTTCGCTTCCGCGATTTCGTTTTCAGTGAAACGCCAAAACCGCGAAGACGACTGCTATAAGAGACGATGCGCCCGAAAGCGGCCCAAACACCGGCAGCCTCGTCGCGGCGGCGAGATTACCCGTCTTCATTTGGCCGTAGGTCAAATGGACGCCGATTGCGAACACCGTCAGCGCGGTGACGAACACCATCTTGCCCCAAAACAGCACCGGCAATCCGCCAAAGCCTCCGAACTTGGCGAACACGAGCGCCAGCCCGGTGAGCCACATCAGTCCAAGCCCAAGCGCGGAGAATTGCGCCATTGCGGGGCCCAGCGTCTTCAGCACGCCCGCCTGATCCGGCGGACGCTTGCCTGCCTCATGCATCGTGATCATGCTGCCGAAGCCGCCGCCAGCGCCCATCATCAGGCCGATCAAGTGCAAAGCGAGAAGAACGTCCGTCATTGCCTGCCTCCCTATGCATGCCAGGCGTCAAGATGCCGAAGCAGCGCTCCGCGGATGCGGAGCGCTGCTCAAGAGGTCGTGATCAATACCGATAATGGTCCGGCTTGAAGGGGCCATTCTGCGGCACGCCGATGTAATCCGCCTGCTCCTTGCTCATCTTCGTGAGCTTTACGCCCAACTTGCCCAGGTGGAGCATCGCCACTTTCTCGTCGAGGTGTTTCGGCAGCGTGTACACCTTCTTCTCGTAGCTCTTGCCGTTGGTCCAAAGCTCAATTTGCGCCAGCGTCTGATTGGTGAAACTGGCGCTCATCACGAAGCTGGGATGGCCGGTGGCGTTTCCAAGATTCACCAGACGTCCCTCAGAAAGCACGATGATCTTCTTGCCATCAGGAAACTCCACGTGGTGAACCTGCGGCTTTATTTCGTCCCACTTGAAGTTCTTCAGACCCGCGATTTGAATCTCGCTGTCGAAGTGGCCGATGTTGCAGACAATGGCGTTGTTCTTCATGCTCCGCATGTGCTCGACGGTGATGACGTCCTTGTTGCCGGTGGCCGTGACGAAGATGTCGGCGTGGGGCGCTTCATCGTCCATCGTGACGACCTCGTAGCCTTCCATCGCGGCCTGCAACGCGCAGATGGGATCGACTTCCGTCACCTTAACGCGGGCGCCGCCTTGGCGTAGCGACGCGGCCGAGCCCTTGCCGACATCGCCATAACCGCACACGACCGCAACCTTGCCGGCGAGCATAACGTCCGTTCCGCGGCGGATCGCATCGACGAGCGATTCGCGACAACCATAGAGGTTGTCGAACTTCGACTTGGTGACGCTGTCATTCACATTGATGGCTGGAAACGGCAACTCACCGCGCTGCGCCATTTGATACAGCCGATGCACGCCCGTGGTGGTTTCTTCGGAGACGCCCTGAACGCTCTCGCGGATCGCCTTATAGAAGCCGGGCTTCACCGCGAGATATTTCCGGATCGTGTTGTGCAGCGCTTCCTCTTCCTCGTTGGAGTGGTGCGCGATGAATTCGGCGTCATCCTCTGCTTTCGGTCCGAGCACGCACAGCAGGGTCGCGTCGCCGCCGTCATCGAGGATCATGTTCGCGTATTGGCCATTCGGCCATTGGAAGATGCGGTGGGTGTAATCCCAATATTCTTCCAGACTTTCGCCCTTGACTGCGAACACCGGCGTGCCCTTCGCGGCGATCGCTGCGGCGGCGTGATCCTGGGTGGAGAAGATGTTGCACGAGGCCCAACGCACTTCAGCGCCAAGCGCCTGCAGTGTCTCGATCAGCACCGCGGTCTGAATGGTCATGTGCAGCGAACCGGCGATACGCGCGCCTTTGAGCGGCTGCTTTGGCCCATACTCCCGACGCACAGCCATCAGGCCGGGCATCTCCGTTTCGGCGATTTCGATTTCCTTGCGGCCCCATTCAGCCAGGCCCAGGTCTTTCACGACGTAATCTTTAGCGCTCATCGCGCGCCCTCCTCTTCGAGAACTCGCGAGCGTCGTTTCCAAATCGTGGAAACCCGCCGAGCCTGGCGTCCAGCATGAAGGCTGGCCGTCGCAACGCTCCTCGGCGGGCGCGGGGCTCTTAGCAAAGCGCCGGCCTCGAAGCAAACCCGCCCTTCAGAAAGACAAGAGCCGCCGGGCGCCCCCGGCGGCTCCACATCTGCTATTGCCAATCTAACGACTACGCGCCGCTGGTCCAGCGGTCGAGCATGCGCTTGGCGGCGTCGCGCCCGCCCCAGCCGAAGGCGATCGCCACCGCCACCGCGACAGCGCCGAGCACCAGACCAAACGCAAGCACGATGATGTCGTTGGCCAGCCCCATGAAGCGCAGCCCGACCGCAGTCGCCAACGCGATCACGCCCCAGCGAACGAAGGTTGAGATGATTTCCGAAGCAGGCTTGCCTTCGCGGCGCGCGGCGGCGGCGAGGATGTTCGCCAGCAGAATGCCGAGCGCGATGATCACGGCCCCGAACAGCACCCTGCTCGCCAGCACAAGCACCTCGCCCAGCATGCCCGCCATCACTGCAAAACCGAGCAACCGGGCTGCTTCGACTGCTGCGAACAGAACTATGCCGATCAGCACCGCCAGACCAATCATGCGCGAGGGCGGAAAGGCGCTGAAGCGGATCGTGTCGGCGCCCGGCGTCAGATCCATTCTCTCGCGGCCGACGCGGACAGGCTCGGCGTCCGCTATGGACGCGATGATGTCGTCGAAGCCGATGGCGCGCAGCCCATCCTCGGTCAAGGTCATGATCCACCGGCCGATGACGTAGGCGATGAACACAATCAGCGCCGCACCGATCACGCGCGGTATGGTTTCCAGGATGTCCTGCAACATCGCTGTCGCCGGACGCGAGATCGCTTCGATGCCCAGGGCCTCGAGCGCGGCGATCGCGACTGGAATGATGATGAGCGTAAACGCGAGGATGCCGAGCAGGCGCGATAGGCCCGCGCCTCGCGGCGTATGCGTCAGGCCGGCGTCGATCAGGCGGCGGTCCAACTCGATCGCTTCGACCATCGCCTCGACCATCCGCCGTACGATGGTTGCGAGCGCAAAGCCGATGATGAAGATCAACAACGCGCCGACGATATTGTCGACGTAGGAGAAGAAGCCGGCCACCATCGTGTTGAGCGGCGTCACGACCGGATTGGCCCATGGCCCGAGCTGCGACAAGGCGGCCATCAGGCCGAGCAGCCAGACCAGCCAATAGCCGACCTCGCCAATCCGTTCGCCAATGTTCACCGCCGGCTTCGCTCCGCCCGAGACGCTGTCGCGACGGGACAGGAACGGAATGCGGTCGACCGCGCGGGCGATCGCCCATTTGACGCCCTTCGCCGCGAAATACGCGACGATCATGATCAGGAGCGCGAGCAGGATTCGCGGCCCCCACAATTCCAACCACGCCCAGGTGTTCGCAGCGAGGCGCTGATCGATGTACATGGCTCTGCCCTCCGTGCCGATGCCGGCCCGTGAGCGCCAATAACGAAGCGATTTGCCGGGATTTTGAACAGGTTTCGCGCATGAGGCGCGCTACGGCTCGTTTGCACTTGCGAACAATATCGCGCAGCACGCGCCATCGCGGATGGCGCCGCCCCAGCGGCGCGAGCAACCCATCAGTTCAGGGGCAGAGGAAACCGCGGCAAGGCATCGAAATCTTCTTGTACGTGCTGGCGCACCACGCGCGCCCGTCAACAGCACTAGATCTTTACAAGATCAAGCGCCGCCCGCGCCGAAACGCAAGCGTAACACGAAAATCGTGATGACTAGCGCCAGGCAAACAGCATTCGCCAACGTGATCGGCCACGCGGCGCTCAGAGCCCCATAAATGGTCCAGCAGATGAAGCCGACGATCGTCACGGCATACATGCGCAGCGATATGCTGCTTGCGTCCCGCTCACGCACGATCTTCACGATCTGAGGCACGAAGCTCAGCATCGAACACAGACCCGCGATCACGCCGAACCCGTTGATGAGCCATTGCGGCGCCTCTTCCATGCACTACTTCTTCTCGAGCAATATGCGCCCTTGCTGGCGCAATTGGCCGGCGACCGTCTCCGCCATGCCGGCGAGCAGCATTGGTAGTTCGACCTCGATGCGAACATCGCTGTCGCCCACTTCGATCAGCCCGCGAATGGTTTGACCCATGCTGCGGGCGCTGAAATTGAGTCGGTCCTGGTCCCATTGCTGCTGAAAATTGCCCAGCATGCTGAGCTGACCCTTCAACTGGTCGAAGCCGCTCGCGACGCGCGCGCGCGCCTCGCTCTTGCCGAGCTTGTGCGGGATCGTGACCGTGACGGGCGTTGGCATGGCGGAACAACGAGCAAGCTGGCACAAGGTTTCGCTTCTGACCAGCGCACGAAAACTGGTGCAGGCCGGATGCTCGCAGCGCGCGGCCATGCTTAGCCGACGCGGCGCTATCTCCTAGGCCCCGCCGAGCACGCGGATGCATTGGTCAAGCGCTTCCCCGGCGAGATCGTTCGCCAACAGCAGACGCTGCTGCTCCAGCATGCGGTGACCTCGCGGCATGTAACGGATGGTGCGATCGACCTCGCCTTCGCGTACGACATAGGCGATCTCAAGTTCGGAATTGCCGATCTCGCCGGCGTCGCGCCGCACCAGAATCATGCCGTCACGCATGCCGGCCGCATACGCTGGCAGGCTGGGGTCAACTCCGCTGATGACATTGTTGTTCGCCTGCGTCGCGCTTATATCGAAACCGCGGTGAAAAATTGGGACGTTGCGCGTTTCGATGCGGCCGCAGGGCGCGAACACGTCCTCGGGGAGCAGGATGGGCGCGCCGGCGTCGATGAAGTGCGCCAGATCAGCATGGACATCGAGACCGAACTCGGCCGCGACGGCCGGGAATAATTCCACTGCCTTTTGCTCAGTTTCGGAACGCGCACGTTCACGCATAGCCAGCACGACGTCATCAAAATCGTGGCCGCTTGCGCGCAGCTGCGCGTCCCACACCATCGCCAGCAAACGGCCGCGCTGGTAGGGCAGCTTCTGCACGTCCTGATCGTTCCAAAAATCTGCAACCACACGCGCGTTCGGCTCGCTCCGCACGGGTGATTGCGCATAGGCGGCCAGCATTTCGTTCAGATCGGCGGCGAAGTCCTCCGGCGTCCACAAGCCAGCGCGCAGCAACAGGCGCGGCGTATAAAAATCGGTGAAGCCTTCCGAGAGCCAGTATTGCGCTGCTTCGTTCTGGTCCGGCGCTTCGCCGATGCGGTGGGGAATCCAGGTGTGCAGCGCTTCGTGCGCAAGCGTTCGGGTGAGTGGCCGAGCTTGCGCGTTCGGAGTGGCGAAGAACGCGAAAGCGTCGCCTAGTCCAGTGCCGCCGATCGACATCCGATTCTGCGGCCCATCGAGCTGCAGCACCGTCACCAGGAACGGCTCCGGCGCATCGCCCCAGAACTCCCGTTGGACTGCAACGATGTGATCGATCTGCTCGGCGAACGCGGCGTCGTTGAAGCTCCACTGGCCGCGGATGGCGACGCGTGTGGCGCCGTCGTCGCTGCGCAGCAGGCGAAAATCACCCGCCACGGTGACGCTCGACCACACCTGCGCGAGCGTCAGCCCGTCGTGCTCCAAGTCCGATGCGTAGATCCAGCCACGCGGTAAATGCCGGACCCGCACGCGCACCGGCGTGACAAGATCAGCATCCGGCGTCACCAGCGCCGTATCGCCAATGAGATGGAAGTAGCTCGGCTGAATGGTCGGACGATAGGTATTGCCCAGTTCGGCGCGCGGCGCGCCGGGCCAATCCTGGATCACGCGGTAGCGAATGTGGATCGGAGCGCCCGGACGGGAAGTCAGCACGCGCTGGCCGGGACCATCGCCGTCGCGCATGGCCGCGCCGGAAACAACGCTGAGTTCTTCGATGCCGCGCCAGAGCTCCTCCTCGCCTCCCCAGGATTGCGGCAGGCGTAGAAGCGTTTCGCCGTCAGCATCGGCGCGGAAATTGAGATCGATCTGCACCGCCTGCAGGGCGCCGTCGCGCAGCACCGGGGTGAGCACGTAGTCGATGCGCTCAGGCGCAGCCAAACCGGTGCAGCACACCAGAGCCGCCGCAGCGGCGATCATTCTTGCAAACGGATGCATATGCCCCTCCTCTGCCTCGCCTGATGCAGCAATTGTGGCAAAGAGGTGGCGGACGCTATTCGCCTTCGTGAAACTTGGCGCGAATCAGGGCTTCGATCGCATCGAGCGCCGCCTCCGCTTGAGGCCCCTCGGCTTCAATTTCGATGTCCGCGCCGATGCCTGCGCCGAGCATCATGAGGTCCATCAAAGACCGGGCGTCGGCTTCCTCGTCGTCGCGCCGAACGGTAACGACCGTGTCCTCGAAACCGAGGGCGATCTCGGCCACCTTGCGCGAGGCGCGCGCATGCAGGCCGCGCACATTGGTGATCGGAACGGTTCGCTTCAGCCCCATGCGCGCGAGCTTAGCCGCGGCTCGGGCCGCCCGCCAACTCCACCGAGGCGACGCGGATGTAGCGCCGCCCTGCATCCTGCGCCGCCAGCGCAGCTTCCGCCAGCTTCATGCGATCGCGCACTTCCGCGAGCTTTATCAACATCGGCAGATTCACGCCGGCAATCACTTCGACCGGGGCTTGGTTGATCACGGAAATCGCAAGATTGGACGGCGTGCCGCCAAACATATCGGTGAGGATGACGACACCCTCCCCGCCATCCACCGCGCGCACATTCTCGATGATCTCGGCACGGCGCTCTTCCATGTCGTCATGGGGCCCGATGGCCACGGCCCGCATCTGCTCTTGCGGCCCAAGCACGTGTTCGGCCGCGGCGACGAACTCATTCGCCAAGCGGCCGTGGGACACCACGACAACGCCGATCATGCCATCACTCCCGCCGCCGCCCCCCGCGTGGCTCCTCGGCTAGCATACCTTTTCGCATCTGCGAGAAAAGCGAAAGCCGCACCCGCGCGACAGTTTGCGGCGAGTCGGGCCCTCATGCTCGCGCCGTCCCGGTCGCGAGCGGCAATTCAACTATCAGGCGAGCGCCTCCCGTTTCTCGGTTTTGCGCGTAGATGCGCCCGTCATGCGCCGTGATGATCTGGCGGGCAATCGAGAGGCCAAGCCCTGAATTGCTGCCGAACGCGGCGCCCTTCGGCCGCTGCGTGTAAAAGCGCTGAAACACGGTCTCCAGGTTTTCAGCCGGAATGCCGGGCCCTTCGTCCTCCACCATAGCCCGGATGAGGCCGCCCTCTTTTCCGCGCACAATTTCCGCCGACACCAGTACAGGCTTGTTCGGCGGGCTGAACGAGCGGGCGTTGTCGATCAAGTTGCGAAACACCTGCCCGAGCGGGCCGGCCTGGCCCTCGACGACGCCGCCTTCGAGCTTTGGACCACGAAAAACCACCGGCGCCGGTCCATCCTCGTCGCCGGGGCCGTAGGCCCGAGCGAGTTCAAACAGCATGGCGCCCAGATCGACGCGGTCGACATCGCCGCGCGCGGTCTCAGCCTCGATGCGGCTGGCGCGCGCGATGTCGGTGATCAGTCGGTCCAGCCGCTGCACATCCTGGGCGACGATCGCCAGCATGCGGTTCTGCTGCTCCGCGTCGCGCGCGGTGCGCGCAGAGTCCACGGCGGACTTGATCGAGGCGAGCGGGTTCTTGATTTCATGGCTGACGTCGGCCGCGAACCGCTCATTGGCGTCGATGCGATCAGCCAATGCGCCCGTCATGGCTTCGAGCGAGTGGGCCAGCGCCCCTATTTCGTCCTTACGGCGGGCGACATCAGGCAATGAAAGACGCGTCGAGCCGCTGTGACGCAGACTGTCAGCCGCCCCCGCAAGCCGGCGCAACGGGCGGGCGATAAAAAGCGCCAGCAGCAGCGAAGAGAGAAAGATGGCGATCGTCGCGCCGATCATGAACGGAAGCATGCTCGCGCGCTCCGCGACGAGGATGCGTTCGACATCGGCGCTCTCGATCGTCACCGTGCCCATCACCTGCTGCACACGCCGTACCGGCATGGTGACGGACACGACCCGCTCGCCGTTCTCGTTCAGGCGTTCGCCGGTGACGATTTCCCCCCGCATCGCGCGAGCGTGTTCCTGTTCGAGCGTGGAGGTTGGCCGCCAAGGCGTGAGGCGCAGGTACTCCACCCGCCGAGCCGCCCGCTGAATGGTTTCGCCGATGCTGGTGCGGTCGTTGACGTCCGGCAGCGGCCGCTCCTCCAGGCGATCATAGATGACGTCGCTGTCGGCGATCAGGCGGCCATCGGCGGCGAACATGCGCACGCGCGGACGTCCTACACCCGGGCGCGCGCCTTCGGCGATCGGCGGCAAGATGCGGCGCAGCACGGTCCGGACCGCACTCTCGTTCACGTACGGATTGGGATCACCCTCCACGGTGCCCGTTTCGATCAGCAGATTGGTGATGAGCTCACCCTGCGTGCGCAGATTGCGAAACTGTGCTTCCGTCAATCCTGCGCGCATCTCCGTGAGCAGCAACACGCCCAGGATAAGCACGGCAAGACCGGCGAAATTCCAGATGAAGATGATGCGGGTGATCGGCGAGCGAAAAAACGCTCGCAGGCCCCCATCAGGCTTCGTTGTATCGGTACCCGACGCCATAAAGTGTTTCGATCGCGTCGAAGTTGTCGTCGATATCGCGGAACTTTTTGCGAAGCCGCTTGATGTGGCTGTCGATGGTTCGATCGTCGACATAAACCTGATCGTCGTAAGCGGCGTCCATCAGCTGGTCGCGGCTTTTGACATAGCCGGGCCGCTGCGCGAGCGCCTGAAGGATGAGGAATTCAGTGACAGTCAACCGCACCGGCTGGCCTTTCCAGGTGCAGGCGTGGCGGTTTGGATCGAGCGTGAGTTCGCCCCGCACGATCGGCTTCTTGTCTCCCGCAGCTTCCGCCCCCGGCGCGCCGGCGCGTGAACGGCGCAAGAGCGCCTTCACCCGCTCGCTGAGGAGCCGCTGCGAGAATGGCTTTTTGATGTAATCGTCGGCGCCGACATTGAACCCGACCACCTCATCCATCTCGTCGTCTTTCGAGGTGAGGAAAATCACCGGCAAGTTCGAGCTCTGCCGCAGCCGGCGCAGCACCTCGACGCCGTCCATGCGCGGCATCTTGATATCCAAGATGGCGATATCCGGCGGCGTCTCCGATAGCGCCGCCAGGGCGGTCGCGCCATCAGTGTACGTCCGTACTGCATAGCCTTCGCCTTCGAACAGCATCTTCAAGGAGGCGAGAATGTTTTCGTCATCGTCGACGAGGGCGATTGTTGGCATGGGAAGCGCCGGGTTCCTGACTTCGCTGTAATGAACTGGTGACGGCAGTCTTAGCCTTCAACCGTTGGGCTGGGAACGGGGTCAGCGCCAATTTGGTTCGTTGTTCCCGGGAATTTGACCTTCGCTGCTCTGGCTGGGTCTCGCCGGCGACCATCCAAGTCTCCCAACTCGTCTGGCGCGCTGGAATGGCGGAAGCGCCACCGCTGATTGTCAGCTGCACCCCTCACCACCGCGCGCCTTGCCGATGCATGAGTGCGCCGCCTGGCAGTTTGGTCTTTCGCCAGACGAATTTTCATCGCCGCATTCGATTGGAGTAATTTGGATGAAACGCTTTGCCATGCTGGCCTACGGGGTCGGCGCTTACCTCTTCTTTCTTGCGACCTTCACCTACGCAATCTTTTTCGTCGGCAACATCTTTGTGCCGAAGACGATCGACAGCGGCGAGCCGGCGCCGCTGCTGGAGGCGCTTGTCGTCAACTTGTTGCTGCTCGGCCTCTTTGCCGTGCAGCACACCGTAATGGCGCGGCCGGCATTCAAGCGCTGGTTCACGCGCTTCGCGCCAAAGGCGGTGGAGCGCAGCACGTTCGTGGTGGCGGCGACGGCCGCGTTGGCGCTGCTGTTGTGGCAGTGGCGGCCCATGCCGACGACCGTTTGGGAAATCACTGATCCGATGTTAGTGAGCGTTCTGTGGGCCCTGTTTGCAGCCGGATGGGCCGTGCTGTTGATCTCGACATTCCTGATCAACCATTTTGAGCTGTTCGGACTAAGCCAATCGTGGGCCGCCTTCACCGGTCGGGCGCCCGCGCCACAAGCGTTCACAACGCCGCTCTTCTACAAATATGTGCGCCATCCGCTCTATGCCGGGTTTTTGATCGCCTTCTGGTCAGCGCCGGCAATGAGCTTCGGTCATTTGTTTTTCGCCCTGGGGTGCACCGGCTACATCTTGGTCGGCATCTGGTTCGAGGAACGCGATCTGATCGCCCATTTCGGCGAACGCTACCGCCAGTATCGGCGTGAAGTCGGCATGCTCGCGCCGAAACTGCGTTTCCGCAGCGACGCACGCCGCCGCGTTTGAGGGCCGCGCTGTCGGCTCGGACCGCCTGCCGTGCGCTGCCGGTCCGAGCTGCTCAGTGCGCCGCGCCCCAGCTTGCACCCGCATTGGCTTCAACCACCAAAGGCACACTGAGCGTCACTGCCGGCTCCGGCGCCGATTGC
The DNA here is from genome assembly GCA_964402795.1 of uncultured Terricaulis sp. Taxonomy (GTDB): domain Bacteria; phylum Pseudomonadota; class Alphaproteobacteria; order Caulobacterales; family Aquidulcibacteraceae; genus Vitreimonas. The sequence goes on from CAYODX010000007.1 coordinate 42,163, forward strand.
ATCACCTCCCGCGCGAGCTTGCATAACGCCTCCGCTTCGTGCTTCGGCGCCTCGAACACCAGTTCATCATGCACCTGCAACAGCATACGCGCCTTCAGTCCTGCGCGCGCCAGGGCGTCGGGCAGGCGCACCATGGCGCGACGGATGATGTCGGCGGCGGCGCCCTGCAGCGGCGCGTTGATCGACTGGCGCTCGGCGAACGCACGCTCCTGCATGTTCTTCGACTTGATGCCCGGCGCCCAGATGCGGCGGCCGAAAATGGTTTTCACATATCCATTAGCGCGAGCGTACGTCTTGGTTGCCTCCATATAGTCGCGAATACCAGGAAAACGGTCGAAATAACGCTTGATGTAAGCGCCCGCTTCTTCCCGTTCGATGCCGAGATTGCGCGCCAAACCGAAGGCGCTGATGCCGTAGATGATGCCGAAATTGATCGCTTTCGCGTTTCGACGCACATCAGGGGTCATCTCAGCAAGGGGCACGCCGAACATCTCGGAAGCGGTCATCGCGTGGATATCGATAGCGTCGGCGAAGGCTTGCTTCAGTTCCGGAATATCAGCGACATGCGCGAGCAGCCGGAGCTCGATCTGCGAGTAATCGGCGCTGACCAGCACATTGCCTTTTTCCGGCACAAAAGCTTCGCGAATGCGACGCCCCTCCTCGGTGCGGATCGGGATGTTCTGCAGGTTGGGATCGTTGGACGACAAGCGCCCGGTGGTGGTCGATGCAAGCGCATAGCTGGTGTGGACGCGCCCTGTCTGCGCATTGATGGCCTGGGCCAGAGCTTCGGTATAGGTCGATCGCAGCTTGGAAAGCTGACGCCATTCCAACACTTTTGCTGGCAGATCATGCTGGTCGGCGAGTTCCTCGAGCACCGCTGCGTCGGTTGACCATGCGCCCGTCTTTGTTTTCGAGCCGCCTGGCAATTTGAGTTCATCGAACAATATTTCGCCAAGCTGCTTCGGCGAGCCGATATTGAATTCTCTTCCGGCGAGGCCGTACGCCTCCTGTTCGTGTTGCAGCATGCGCTGAGCGAAGTCGCCGGACAGGCGCGATAGCATTGCCGGATCGATTTTGACGCCTTCGCGCTCCATCGCCGCCAGCACGCGCGGCAACGGGCGTTCGAGCGTCTCGTACACAGTGACGAGTTTGTGGGCCGCCAGCTGCGGTTTCAGCTTTCGCCACAAGCGCAGCGCCGCGTCCGCGTATTCGCAGGAAAAAGTCGACGCGCGGTCGATCGGCACCAGGTCAAACGCCACCTGCGCCTTGCCCTTGCCGACGACCTCCGCCAGGGGCGTCAGCGCGTGGCCGAGATGCTTTTCGACCAGAAAGCTCTTGTCGTGCGGATCGAGCCCTCCGAACAGCGCGTATGACATCAGCATCGGGTCGTCGCACGGTCCAAGCGCAATCTTGTGCTTGGCGAGCAGCGCGATATCCCACTTCACGTTTAGTCCGACCTTCAGAACACTCGGATCCTCCAACAACTCGTGCAGCGTCGCGAACGCAGCAGAGATTGGAATCATGCCATCCCCGTCATCACGTCGCTGGGAAACCGTTTGAACGGTCGCCAAGTCCGGGCCTTCCTCCCGCTCAGGCGGTGAGTCTGGGTGGAGTGGGATTTCGCTGGCGAACAACTCGCCCGCGCGTGGATCGGCGCTGCGATGAGCAAGCGGAACGTAGCAGGCGTCGTTGGGACCGAGCGCCAAGGCGATGCCCACGATATGAGCGCTCATTGAGTCGAGCGCGTCAGCTTCGGTGTCGATCGCAACCACGCCGGCGCTGCGCGCCCGAGCGACCCAGCGCTGCAACGTCTCCAGGTCGCGAACGCACTGATAGGCGTCGCGCTTGAACTCGGTTTCCACCTCTTCGGCGGCGAGAACGGCCGCGCCGCCGGCGGCGACCGCTGAGCCGGCGGCATAGCTGGCGACGATCTGCGCGCCTTGCTCTTTCGCGTAGTGCTCACGCACGCGCCGGCCAAGCGTGCGAAATTCCATCCCATCGAGAAATTGCAGCAGCATGCCTGGGTCCGGCTCACGCACGGCGAAGCTCTCCCAGCTTTCCTCCACCGGCACGTCATCTTTAAGGGTGACGAGTCGCTTCGAGAGACGAATTTGCTCCGCAAAGTTGATGAGCGTTTCACGGCGCTTCGGCTGCTTGATCTCGTTCGCCCGCTCCAAGATCGCCTCGAGCGATCCGAACGTCGCCATCAACTCGGCGGCGGTCTTGGGGCCGATGCCGGGCGCGCCGGGCACGTTGTCCACGCTGTCGCCGATCAGCGCCTGCACGTCGATCACCTTGTCGGGCGTGACGCCAAATTTCTCGAACACCGCCTCCGGCCCGAGGGCGCGGTTCTTCATTGGGTCGTAGAGCTGAATGACGCCGTCGACGATCAGCTGCATCAGGTCCTTGTCGGAGGAGACAATCTTGACTGCAGCGCCTGCTGCGGCGGCTTGGCGCGCATAGGTGGCGATCAGATCATCGGCCTCGTAGCCTCCCATCTCGATGCAGGGCAGATTGAAGGCGCGCACTGCATCCCGTATCAGCGGGAATTGCGGCGCCAAATCCTCAGGCGCAGGAGGACGATTCGCCTTGTACTCGGAATAAAGATCGTTCCGAAATGTCACTTCGCTCTTGTCGAAAATCACGGCCAGATGCGTAGGCGCCTCGCCGCCCTTCATCTCTTCCAGGAACTTCCAGATCATGTTGCAGAAGCCCGCAACGGCGCCGACGGAGAGCCCGTCGCTCGCCCGCGTCAATGGCGGCAAGGCATGATAGGCGCGGAAGATGTAGCCCGATCCGTCAATCAGGAAGAGGCGCGGCGAAGTGCTCTTGGACATCGCCGCCTATGTAAAGGCTTGCGCGGCGCTGGTCAGCCCCGCTCTACCGCGTCATCAGCGCATTGATGTTGAAGCGCTCGCCGGCGCGCGCGGCGAGATCGTCGCTGTCGCCCTCCGCCAGAAATGCTTCCGCAGCGAGGCGCGCAGCCGTCAGCGCCGCCCGGCCAATCTCAGTGCCTGCCGACAGCCGGCGTGCGCCGAGCCGCTTCAGCTGATCCGCTTTCGGCACGCCCGCCCAGGAAATGACGTTGAGCGGCATATCGACAGCCGCAGCGATGGCGGCGATATCCTCGCTCTTCACCGCGAACGGCACGAATAGGCCACTTGCTCCAGCTTCCTTGGCGGCGCGGCCGCGCCGGATGCTCTCCTCTACTGCGGCTTCCGGGGGCGCCAGCTTGGCGAGATACACGTCCGTGCGGGCATTGATGTAGAGCGCGACACCTTCGCGTTCGGCGGCCTCGCGCGCGGCTTCGATTTTGCGCAAGTGCAGGTCGTGCGGCTGCTTGCCGTCCTCGATATTGACGCCGACAGCGCCCGCCCCAATGAGCGCCGCAACATTTTCGCCGACCTGCTTGGGCTCGTCCGAATAGCCACCCTCACAATCGACGCTGATCGGCACAGAGACGATGCGCGCGATTTCCTCAACACTTGTCAGCAGCTTCGCGAAGGGCAAGCCGTGGCCATCCGGGTAGCCATGCGCCCAAGCCACGCCCGCACTCGTCGTGGCGATCGCCTTGGCGCCGGCTCGTTCGATCAACTTCGCCGACACGCCATCCCAGGCGTTTGGCAGGATCAGGAATTCTTTGTGCAATGCGTGGAAGAGCGAAGCGTCATCCGGCCGTCTGTGCATGCGTGCCTCCGTGAAGGGAGACGAGCTTAACCCATTTTGAGATGGCGACGCTCGCCGAAACCGGACGCCCGAATCAGTGGCCGCCCGCGCCCTCCGCCAGCACGAAGCGGCGGTCGCAATAGCCGCACTCGACGAAATCTTCCTCGCCCATATCGTAGAAAACGAGCGGATGACCGAGGGCGCCCCCGCCCCCATCACACTTCACGCGCCGCGACGTCACAGCAATGATCTCCGGCGGCGGCAGCGCATCGGGCTCGCCAGGCGTAGCGGAGTCGATTTGATTGTCTTTCGGCGAAGCGGACATGAGGCTCGGCTTGAAGCTTGATCGGCGCGCCCGTACCTAGAACGCATCGCGCGCCCGCGCAATGCGCACTTCCGCCCAGGAGCACCATGCTCGCGCCTAGCCAGCCGCCCCAGTTCGCCGTCGAAGCCCGCGGCCTCGACAAGACTTACCGTGCGCAAGGCAAGGCGCCGTCCGTGCATGCGCTCAAGGCCATCGACCTCGTTATTCCGCGCGGCTCGTTCTTCGGCCTGTTGGGGCCGAACGGCGCCGGCAAGTCCACCTTCATCAACATCCTTGGCGGTCTCGTCGTGAAATCCGCTGGGTCGGTCTCGATCTGGGGCCACGATATCGACGCGGATCCCATGAATGCGCGCGGCGCCATTGGCATCGTGCCGCAAGAGCTGAACATGGATCCATTCTTCTCGCCCGCGGAGGCGCTGGAGATCCAAGCCGGCTATTACGGTGTTCCGAAAGCGGAGCGCAAGACCGAGGAGATTCTGCGCGCTGTTGGCCTTTGGGACAAGCGCGACGCCTACGCACGAACGCTGTCGGGGGGCATGAAGCGACGGCTCCTGGTGGCCAAAGCCATGGTGCATTCGCCGCCAGTGCTGGTGCTCGACGAACCGACAGCAGGCGTCGATGTCGAACTCCGGCGGCAATTGTGGGATTATGTTCGATCGCTCCATGCACGCGGCGTGACGATCGTCCTGACCACGCATTATCTCGAAGAAGCGCAAGAATTGTGCGACACGATCGCCATCATCAATCGCGGAGAGGTCATTGCCTGCGAACCGACGCCCCGACTCATCTCCAGGCTTGATCAGAAGACATTGGTAGTGACGCCGCAAACTCCGATCGCACTGCCAGTGCCGGGCTTTGAAGACATTACCTTTGCAATGCGCTCCACCGGCGCCTTTGCACTCACCTACAAGACCAGCGAGCACAGCGTCGAAGAGCTGTTGGACCGCATTCGCGCAGCTGGCGTGGCGATCAAGGATCTTTCGATCGAGGAGCCGGATCTGGAAGACGTGTTTGTGGAGCTGACAGCATGAAATACGTCAATCTCGGAAAGAGCGGGCTTAAGGTTTCGCGCATTTGCCTGGGCACGATGGCGTATGCGGAGGGGGCTAAGGGCAATCATCCCTGGGCCCTGAACGAGGAAGCAGCGCAGCCATTCTACAAGCGCGCATTCGAGGCGGGGATCAATTTCTTCGACACCGCCAACGTTTATTCGAGCGGCACCAGCGAGGAGATTCTGGGCCGCGCGGTGAAGCGCTATGCGAGGCGAGACGAACTGGTGATCGCCACCAAGGTACACGGCGAAATGCGGCCGGGAGACCCGAATGGAAAAGGTCTTTCGCGCAAAGCGATCCTGACGGAAATCGACGCCAGCCTCCGGCGGTTGGGAACTGATTATGTCGATCTCTACCAGATCCACCGCTACGACCCAGACGTGCCGATCGAGGAAACGCTCGAAGCGCTGCACGACGTCGTCAAAGCCGGCAAGGCGCGCTATCTCGGCGCCTCCTCGATGTGGGCCTGGCAATTCATGCAAGCCTTGGCGTTGCAGAGCGCCAACGGCTGGGCGCGGTTCGTTTCGATGCAGAACCACCTCAACCTCATCTACCGCGAGGAGGAGCGTGAGATGTTGCCGCTCTGCCGTGACCAGGGCATCGGCGTAATTCCATGGTCGCCCCTCGCCCGTGGGCGCCTCGCGAGGGGACACGAGGATGGCGCCACCGCGCGCAGCGAAAGCGATCGATTCGGTCAGTATCTCTACCGCAAGAGCGCAGATTCAGACCGCGCCGTGATCGACGCCGTCGGCGATGTCGCCGCCGCACGTGCGCTGCCGCGGGCGCAAGTGGCGTTGGCGTGGTTGCTGGCGAAACCTGGCGTCACCGCGCCTATCGTGGGGGCCACCAAGCCCGAACAGCTCGACGACGCGATCGCAGCTGTCGACGTGGCCCTCAGCGCCGAAGAGATCGCCAAGCTCGAAGCGCCCTATACCCCTCATGCCGTGGTTGGCTTCTAGGGAGCGGCGCTGCATGCCTTATGTGAACATCAAAATCACCAGGTCAGACGTCACGGCGGAACAGAAGGCGGAGCTGATCAAAGGCGCGACCGAATTGCTGCAGCGGGTTCTGCGCAAGAATCCAGCCACCACGTTCGTCATTATCGAGGAAGTCGACACCGACAATTGGGGCGTCGGCGGCGAAAGCGTGACCGCACGCAACGCCCGCACAAAAGCGGCCGCGGGAGGCTGACGCGCATGCGCGCCGGCTGCGCGCTTCACAAGCGCAGCCGGCGGCGACCGTCAGAAGTTCGCCGATAGGGTCACTCGAACATTGCGGCCCGGCAGCGGCAATTCGTCTTTCAGAAACGAAGTATGCACGCGACCGAGTTCATCCGTGAGATTACGTCCATCCACACGGATGCTCCATCGCCCATCGTAGCCGCCGGGACGCCAGGCCAGCGAAGCGTTCAGAAACGTGTAGCCTTGCGTGGGGGTCTCGAATGCAGCGATGCGGTCCTGTTTCGCTGTGTCCACGGCTTCCACGCGCGCTGTCCAGTAAGCGCTCTCCGCGGTGACGCCGACGGTCAGAGAACGCGGCGGTATGCGCGGCGGACGCCCGCCGCCATCGAAGCTCGCATTGACGATATCGAGCGCGATCTCGCTGCCGATGCGAAAACTGCCCAGATCGAACAGCGCGCTGCGCAGCGAAAGCTCCCCGCCGACAAAGCTTGCGTCGCGCTGTACGGATTGAAAAACAGGAAGCGTCTCCGCGTCCGCTGATAAGGCGGCGAGGATCGGGTCACCGGCTGCAACGATGCCTTCGTCCGGAAACACGCTCGCGTCGCTGTACCAGACCAGATCCGTGCCGACGAGAGCGATGTAATTCGCGAAATCGATAGCGAAGAGATTGGCCTCGAAGGCGGTTCGCGCACTATCGAACCGAGACGAAATCTCGAAAGAGGTCGCCCGCTCCTGGACAAGATCTGGATCACCGTGTTCGTAATTCGCGGTGGCGAGGTGTGGCCCGTCGGAGAAAAGCTCGATTGCGGTCGGCGCCCGCTCGGTTCGCGCAACCGTGGCGCCGATGAACCAGCCATCCACGGGGCGCAAGAATGCGCCAAGGGATCCGCTCAGCGTGTCGAAGGAGCGCGCGCCGGCCGCTTCGTTGCTGATATTGCGCTGTTCGTAGCGCACGCCGCCTTCGAGGCCCCAGCGGCCGCGGTCGTACCGCTCGATGACAAAAGCGCCGCTGTCGCGGGTGTTGGAGGCGGTGATGAAAGCTTCATCGCCCTCTGCGGCGAGGTCGACATCGGTGTGTTGCAGACCGAGGGCGCCGCGCAGGCGTTCTCCGCGGTGATGGGCTTCAATGCGCGCTTCGTAGCCCTCGCTGAAGAAGGTCGTGCCGGGCGCGCCGTCGGCCTCGAACTCAGTGTGTCGGTAGTCGGAGCGCTGCACGCCATAATCGAGCCGATTGAATGGTCCGACCGCCAATCGGAAATCGCCGCGCGACTCGACACGCGTCTGTTCCATTTCGATGTGACCGCCGGATTCCGCCAGATCCTCAGGCAACAGACCGTACTCGTTTTCGCTGCGCTTTACCGCCAGACCCGCGAAGCCCCAATCGCGAACGAGCGCGGCGCCTGCGCCGTAATTGGCCATCTGAACCCATTGGTTCCTCGCCTCGCCGATCGGCGTGTCGTAGCTGTCGGATTGACGCGACGCCGCTGTCAGGTGAATCGCCAACGGTCCCGCGTCGAAACCTACTTCCCCGGCCCCCTGCATTCCGTTGTCGACGGAAGAATATGCCGCAAGCCCCTCAAAGCGAAGCGCATCGTGGCCCGTGGTCGGAATGGACTGATCGATCACGTTGACGACGCCTCCGATCGCATTGCCGCCATAAGCAAGTGCGGCCGCTCCGCGCAGCACCTCGATGCGCTCGGCGTCGAGACCGTCCGAGGTTACGGCGTGGTCGGGAGAAGCGGTGGACGCGTCGATCGCGCCTATGCCGTTTTGCAGCACGCGCACCCTGTCCTCGCCGAGACCTCGAATAATCGGGCGGCTGGCGCCAGCGCCGAAAAAGGTCGACGCCACGCCCGGCTGTGCGTCCAGCGTGTCGCCAAGGCCGCCACTGAGATTCTGGACGATGTCATCGCGCGTGAGCGTCGTCGCCCCTTGCAGACTCTCTATGCGCGAGCCCTCGAGAGGCGCCGTGACGACCACCTCTTCGGACTCCTCGGCAGCTTCCTGCGCCGCAGCAAGAGGTGGGAGAAGCGCGCCCGCGAGAATGGCGAGCACGATGGGCAGACGCGAAGGATTTTCGAGCACACGCGCGCGCGTGCTGAGGCGGAACTGCATGACAAACCTCAAAACAGGGGAGCGCGCATGCGCGCGCGCACATTCACGGCAAGGCGGAAGAGTCAGGCTCTCAGGCGCGCCGGCGGGGCGCGGCTGCGCCAGGAATGACTTGTCGCCCGTGCGGCTGCGTGGATGGCGAACAGCGCTTCGGAGTGGCCTCTACTGAGCAGCAGCGCCGCAGCCGAGCCGGCGAGTGTGGCCGCGCCTGAACTGGCCAGCGTCTGACACGTCGCGCAAACGATTTGATGCACGCGCTGAACCGACGCCGCTTGCGATTGATGCGTGGCGGCAGGCTGATGCTCGACGCCAAGACTGGCCGGTACGACAGGGCCATGGATGTGAGTCTGAACAACCAGCGCCTGCAGGAGCACGGCGAACAGCGAGGCGAAGACGAGCGCCAAGCGCGCGCGCCTAGGCACAGCCCCCTTCCCGGTCCAGCGGCTTCTGCCCCAGCTCCACATATTTCCAAGGTTATCAGCGCGCCGACCGTGCGCCAAGCCGGCGCTCCCCGGCGAAGCAGCGCTCCGGCCGGGAGCGAGCTTTGATCGAAGTCAATGCGCTGAGGTCGCCAATCATATTGGCGTGAAGACGTGTTGAAGAAGACGTACGGCCTTTATCTCCGCCGCGCGGATGGCGGCGTGCGGTTCGAACCTTTTCTGGGGTCGACGCCGCACGATGCGCTGACGCGCGCGCAGCATCTCATGGCGCTGGATGAAGCCATCGAAACGGTCGATGTGCATCTGGGCGATTCACAACTCTTCAGTGTCGCCCGCTCCCCCATCACCCAGAAGGCGTGAGCGCGGTCGGCGCGGGTTGGACCCTGCAACACTCGATCAGATCACGAAAACGGCCGGAGCGTGAACTCCGGCCGTTTCGACAACCCCGCAGGGTCGTGAAGCTATCGCTTGTGCGAGGGGCCGGCTCAGCGCCCGCCCATCACCGCCTGCTTCATCACCGCCGACTGGCGGAACGCGAGCTTCTTCGAAGCCTTGATCTTCACCGGCTCGCCCGTTTGAGGATTGCGGCCCATGCGCGCCTTGCGCTGGCGGATCATGATCATGCCGATATCGCCGATCTTCACCTTGGCGCCCTTCATGACGTAGGCCTTCACGACGTCCGTGTAGCCTTCGACCATCGCCTTGGCTTCCGACTTCTTGACGCCGAGATGATCGGCGACGGACTGAAGCAGTGCGCTCGCCGTCACCGTCTTGCCCGGTGTCGCTGAAACCTTCACCGCCTTCGGCGCCGGCGCGGCTTTCGTCGCCTTCGCCTTCTTCGCCGTCGACTTCTTCGCCGGCGCCTTCTTGCCGGCCTTCTTCGCTGCTGCCTTGCGGGCCATCTGATTTCCCCTCTTCAAAGGTTGTCGTGTCGTTACTTCGGGTTGGATGCGGAGCATCGGGCGAGCCCTCCGCCCCGGCGGTTATCACTGAATGCCAGTCATTTCTTGATGGAGCGTGACTGCGCATCCTTGGAATGGCGTCGAAAACACGCATTTTACGCGGTTTTTGACGATATCGGGCAGAATCCCTTGCACGGGCGCCCGCGAGTCGCAACGCGAAAATGGCGATTTATGCGGTTTTCCGCCGCGTGGGGACGCCGCGCGTTGCCGAAAACACGCGGTTTTCCTCACTAAACAGCAAGTTGTTCAGCGCAGGCCCATGCGGATGGCGCCATCGAGCCGCACGTCCTCGCCGTTGAAGTAGGAGTTCCGAATCATTTCGACTGCGAGCGATGCATATTCTTCGGGATTTCCCAGACGCTTTGGAAACGGCACGCTCGCCGCCAAAGCATCCTTCACCTTCTGCGGCGCGCCCATCATCAGCGGCGTCTCGAAAATACCCGGCAAGATGGTGTTGATGCGAATGCCATCGCCGGAAAGGTCGCGCGCGATCGGCAGCGTCATGCCGACGACCCCGCCTTTGGAGGCGGAATACGCCGCTTGTCCCATTTGGCCGTCCTCGGCCGCCACCGAGGCGGTCATGACCATTGCGCCGCGCTCGCCTTCGGCGCTGAGCGGATCCAGCGTCAACATGCCCGCCGCGCTCCTGGCCACACAGCGAAACGTGCCGATCAGGTTCACCTGGATGGTGAGTTCGAAAATATTGAGCGGGAAATGCTTGATCTCACCGCTTTCCTTCGAGCGGCTGGCGGTCTTCATCGCCGAGCCGATGCCGGCGCAGCAGACCAGGATGCGCTCCTGTCCATTGGCCTTGCGGGCCGCGGCAAATCCCGCATCGACGCTCTCTTCGCTGGTGACGTCAACGTTGCAGAAGGTGACGCCAAGCTCAGCGGCGGTCGCGTTTCCAGCTTCCTCGTTGCGATCGAAAATGGCGACCTTCACGCCATCGGCGCGCAACTTGGCGGCCGTCGCTTTGCCAAGGCCAGATGCGCCGCCGGTGACAACAGCCGCGATTTCCGATGAGAGACGCATTGTTTCCTCCTGTTCGGCTGCGTTTTTACCGGCGACGCGCGCGAACGCAATCTGCGGCGTGTTCACTCTACGGCGCCGTGGGCTGCACAGGACCCACCGGCGTCGCCGGCGTCAATCCAGCGAGGGCAGATCGAGGTTTTGCTCCTTCGCGCACGCGATCGCTTCTTCGTAGCCCGCATCGGCATGGCGCATGACGCCTGTGCCTGGATCGTTCCACAAGACGCGCGCGATGCGCTTGGCGGCCGCTTCGCTGCCGTCGCAGACGATGACGACGCCGCTGTGCTGGCTATAGCCCATGCCAACGCCGCCGCCGTGATGCAGCGACACCCACGTAGCGCCGGACGCAGTGTTGAGCAGCGCGTTCAGCAGCGGCCAATCGGAAACCGCATCGCTGCCGTCGCGCATTTTTTCGGTTTCGCGGTTTGGTGAAGCGACGGAGCCGGAATCCAAGTGATCGCGGCCGATGACAATGGGGCCGATCTCGCCTTTCGCCACCATCTCGTTGAACGCCAAGCCGAGGCGATGACGTTGGCCGAGGCCCACCCAGCAGATGCGCGCGGGCAAGCCTTGGAAGGCGATGCGTTCCTTGGCCATGTCGAGCCAGCGGTGCAGGTGCGCATCATCGGGGATGAGCTCCTTCACCTTGGCGTCGGTCTTGGCGATGTCGGACGCCTCGCCGCGCAGCGAGGCCCAACGGAACGGACCGATGCCGCGGCAGAAGAGCGGACGCACGTAGGCGGGCACAAAGCCGGGATAGGCGAAGGCGTCTTCGACGCCCTGATCCTTCGCCACCTGACGGATGTTGTTGCCGTAATCGACTACGGGCACGCCCATCTTGTGATAGTCGAGCATGGCATTGACATGCACGGCGATCGACGCACGCGCCGCTTCGCGCACGGCTTCCGGATTTTGCGCACGCGTTTTTTCCCAGCGCTCGATGCTCCAACCCATCGGCAGATAGCCGTTGACGAGATCATGCGCGGACGTTTGGTCCGTCACCGCGTCGGGGCGAACGCCGCGCTTGACCATTTCGGGCAGGATTTCGGCGGCATTGCCGAGCAGGCCGACTGAGATGGTTTCCTTTTTCGCGCAGGCCGCATGGATGAGTTTCAGCGCTTCGTCGAGCGTCTCGGCGCGCTTATCGAGGTAGCGTGTTGCGAGGCGCTTCTCGATGCGGTCGCTCTGGCACTCGATGGCGAGGCATGAGGCGCCCGCCATGACAGCGGCGAGCGGCTGGGCGCCGCCCATGCCGCCGAGGCCCGCTGTCAGAATCCACTTGCCGGACCAATCGCCGCCATAATGCTTGCGGCCCATTTCCGCGAAGGTCTCGTAGGTGCCCTGGACGATGCCTTGGGTGCCGATATAGATCCACGAGCCGGCCGTCATCTGGCCGTACATCATCAAGCCCTTACGATCGAGTTCGTCGAAATGCTCCCACGTCGCCCAGCGCGGCACGAGGTTGGAGTTGGCGAGCAAAACGCGCGGCGCATCGGCGTGCGTCTTGAACACCCCGACAGGCTTGCCGGATTGGATGAGCAGCGTTTCGTCCTCTTCGAGGCGGCGCAGCGTTTCGACGATTTTATCGAAGCTCTTCCAGTCGCGCGCGGCGCGGCCGATGCCGCCATAGACGACAAGCTCTTCGGGATGCTCGGCGACGTCGGGATCGAGGTTGTTCATCAGCATGCGCAGCGCAGCTTCGGTGAGCCAGGACTTGCAGCTGCGCTGGTCTCCACGCGGCGCGCGGATCACGCGCGAAGGATCGCGGCGGGGATTCATGTGGTGCTCCCGGAAATTGTGGCGCGGTGTGTTAGCGCGAAGGTCGGTTAAGGTCCATGCCACGGGATGTGAACTGAGGCGGCTCCGGGGCTGACGACCGACCCGCCACCGGCGCGCGACGCGTGTGCATTCGGCGGCGTTTCGGGATTCGGTGGTCACCTGCGTGGAGCGACGTGAGAAACGCACGCACGATGAGAAGCGCGATTAGACGACGCGCCCCGCAAACACGCGCTCCCGCAGCAGCGGCGCGCCGAGCCAATAGCTGAGTTCGGCAGGATTGTGGATGTCCCAAACGGCGAGGTCCGCCGCTTTGCCGACTTCCAACGTGCCGATGTCGTCGAGCATGCCGAGCGCGCGGGCGCCTTCGCGGGTGATGCCGGCGAGCGCTTCCTCCGGCGTCAGACGGAAGAGCGTGCAGGCCATGTTGAGCGCGGCGAGCGGACTGGTCATCGGCGAGGTGCCGGGATTGCAGTCGCTGGCGACGGCGAGCTTGACGCCAGCTTTGCGCAGCGCATCGATGGGCGGGAGCTGCTTCTCGCGCAGGAAATAGAAGGCGCCGGGCAGCAGCACGGCGACCGTGCCGGCCTCAGCCATGGCCGCGATACCCGCATCATCGAGATATTCGAGGTGATCGGCGCTAAGCGCGTGATAGCGCGCCGCAAGCGCGGCGCCATTTTGATTGGAGAGCTGTTCGGCGTGCAACTTTACGCCGAGGCCATTTGCGCGCGCGGCGGAGAAGACATAATCCGCCTCCGCCGCGGTGAAGCCGATGTTCTCGCAGAACGCGTCCACGGCATCAGCTGCGCCGGCGGCGGCGATGGCGGGGATCATCACGTCGGCGACGAGTTGGACGTAGGCGGCGCGGTCGTCCTTGAACTCCGGCGGCAGCGCGTGGAGGCCGAGGAAAGTGCGCTTGACGCGGACGTGCCGATCTCCCCCTCCGCTGGAGGGAGAGGGGGTGGGGACATGGGCTGAGAGCCCAGTTTCACCTTCACCCCCACCCCTATCCCTCCCCCCTCCAGGGAGAGGGGTGAACTCGAGCGCCTTCGCCGCCTCGAGCATTTTGAGTTCGGTTTCGAGATCGAGACCGTAGCCGGACTTGATCTCGACGGTGGTGACGCCTTCGCGTGTCAAGCCAGAGAGCCGCTTGGCGGCGCTTTCGACCAATTCCTCTTTCGTCGCGGCGCGCGTCGCCGCTACGGTGGAGATGATGCCGCCGCCGGCGCGGGCGATGTCTTCGTAGCTCTTGCCTTGCAGGCGCATTTCGAACTCGCGCGCGCGATCACCGCCAAAAACAAGGTGCGTGTGGCAATCGACAAAACCGGGCGTGATCCAGGCGCCGTTGCAGCGCCGCACCTCGTGCGCCAGTTCGTCCGCCGGCTTGGGCAGATCGGCGGCGTAGCCGAGCCAGACGATCCTGCCCTGTTTCGCCGCCACAGCGCCGCGTTCGATCGCGCCATACGCCGCCCCGCCTTCGCGCATGGTGGCGAGGTTGCAGTCGGTCCAGAGCGTGTCCCACATGGCTTGTCTATGGACCGCCGGCGCCCTCACCGGCAACTCCGGCGCTGGCCGGCGCGGGCGCCGGCGGTCCATATTGTGCGCATGACCGACTCAGATTGCCGCTCCTGGTTCTCCGCTGCGGATTTGCTGACGCAGGACCGCTCCTCGACGGTCGCGCTCGTCGGCGCGCCGCTGGGCTTGGGTTCGATCACGCCAGGCCGCTGCGATCTGGCGCCCGCGAGCGTGCGTACGGCGATGAAGCGGATGAGCGTCTACGATCTGGAAACCGAAACCGATCTCTCCACGCTGAGGGTGTTCGACGCGGGCGATGCAGACATTGCAGATCTCGCGCCGGCAGCGTCGCTGGCGCCGCTCAGGGCGATGATGTCGCCGCTGGCGAAGGCGCATGCCCTCACCATCGTGCTTGGCGGCAACAATGCGATCACCCGGCCTTGCGTGCATGCGCTCGATCCTGACTTGAAGCGCGTCGGTCTGCTCACGCTCGATGCGCATTTCGATCTGCGCGACACCGATTGCGGGCTGACCAACGGCAATCCGGTTCAAGCGCTGCTCGAGGACGGCATGCCCGGCGCGCACATCGCACAGATAGGACTATTGCCATTTGCGAACACAAAGAAGGCGCATGGCAAAGCCAAAGCTGCGGGCATTCATGTCGTGACAGCCGCCGCTTGCAAGGCGGACGGCATGGCCGCGATCGCCGCCGTCGCGCTGGAGCGCCTCGCATCACAATGCGATGCGATCCATGTGGATTTCGACATCGATGTGATCGAGCGTAGCGCAATGCCTGGGGCGCCCGGCGCGAGACCCGGCGGGGTGACAGCGCAGGACTTCTTCGACGCGGCGCGGCTCATTGCTGCGCATCCGAAAGTGCGCAGTGTCGATCTGACGGAGTTCGATCCTTCGCTCGATGTCGCCAGCATTTCCGCGCTCACAGCGGCGCGATGGGTGTGCGAAGTGCTGGCGGGCTATCTGAAGCGCTGACTCTGGCGCGCCGGCGCGTCTTCTTCGACAAGCTCAGGATGACGCTCCTGAAGCGCGGCGCTCGAAATGGCGTCACTCGCCACCTAGTCCATCGTCACCACAAGCTTTCCCGTCGCTGTGCGATCCATCAGCGCGCGAATGGCTTTGCCGCCCTCCTTGAGCGGATATCGCGCTGAAATTCGCGGCCTCACGCGCCCTTCGCTGTAGAGCTTGAAAAGGTCGCGTGTATTCGCCTTGTGCAACTCCGGTTCGCGGGCGACCGAGGCGCCCCAGAATACGCCGACAATCGAAGAGCTCTTCAGCAGCGTGAGATTGAGCGGCGGGGTGGGAATGCCAGCGGGAAATCCAATCACCAGATAGCGCCCATTCCATGCCATTGCGCGCAGCGCCGGCTCGCAATAATCGCCGCCCACTGCGTCATAGACCACATCGGCGCCGCCGCCGCAGGCCTTCTTGAACGCCTCGGCCAAATCCTTGCTCTGCTGTTTCGACATGCCCGACGCCGGATACACCACGGCGTCGTCGGCGCCGGCTTGGCGCGCGAACTCCGCTTTATCCTCTGTTGACACAGCAGCGACCACGCGCGCGCCCGCCGCCTTGGCCAGCTCGATCGCGGCGATGCCTACGCCGCCCGCCGCGCCAAGGATCAGCACCGTCTCACCGGCCTTGAGTTGGCCTCTGTCCTTCAGTGCGTAATAAGATGTGCCATAGGTGAGGATGAAAGCGCTCGCCTCATCGAATGGCATCGCGTCGGGAATCGGCAGCACGCGCGCGGCTTGCGCTTTCACTTTCTCAGCGAAGCCGCCCCAACCGATCGAACCAATCACGCGCTGTCCGACACTCAGGTGCGTGACGCCGGCGCCGACGCTCTCAATAACGCCGGCGACCTCGCCGCCGGGCGCGAAGGGTCGCTCGGGCTTGAACTGGTATTTGTCTTCGATAATCAGCGCGTCGGGGAAATTGACCCCCGCCGCCTTCACAGCGATCACCACTTCGCCCTCGCCTGCGACGGGGTCGGCGGCGTCGATCAGTTCCAGCTGTTCTGGCGGCGCGGGCCGCGTGCTCATCAGCGCTTTCATGTCAGCTCCAGATCTGCTGGTTTGTTCTAGCGCCACATTGCGCAAAGGTTCAAACTGCACGCATGACACGTCGCGGCTACTTCATACGCCTCGCCCTTTCGATCGCGATCGACCTGGCCGATTTCACCTTGGGACGTATTCCGCTGCTCGGTTCGCTGACCGACGGCGTCAGCACTATCGTCCTGGTGGCGCTGTGGGGCCCCGTCGGCGCGATAAACCTCTGGGAGCTGATTGACGTCACTGAGCAACTGGACGCCTTCGTGCCGACCGCCACGCTGGCCGCTCTCTATGTCGGCTGGCGGCATGGGTTCCTCGGCGGGCGCAGGCGCGACATCACGCCGACCCAGCAAACCGACAGCTGAGGCTTTACGTGACGGCAAAGCCCGGGCAAGTCGGCGCTTTCCCGATGCGAGACTTGAGATGACTGAGATCTGGGCGCTGGCCCTTCACGGCGGCGCCGGCGCGATCGCCGAGCGCGTATACCAGCGAGAAGAGGAACATATGGCGGCGCTGCTCGAGCGCGGCGCGGCGATGCTTGCGCGCGGCGACAGCGCACTCGACGTCGTCACAGCCATGGCGGAAGAACTCGAGGCCTGCGGCCTGCATCAGGCAGGAAAAGGCTCGGCGCCGAATGCTGCTGGCGATGTCGAACTCGACGCCTCCTTGATGGATGGGGCAACGCGGCGGGCTGGCGCCGTGGCGGCGCTGCGTGGCTTCATGTCCCCGGTTCGCGTGGCGCGGGGCGTGATGGAGAAGACGCCGCACGTGCTGCTGGTTGGCGCCGGCGCCGAGGCATTCGCGGACGAGCACGATTTCGCGCGTGTGCACGATCCAAGTTCGTATTACGCGACCGCTGCGAGCGGGCTTGCGAGCGTCAATACCGGCACGATCGGCGCAGTCGCCCGAGACACGAACGGGCGACTGGCGGCGGCGACCTCCACCGGCGGGCTGCAGGGCAAACTGCCCGGTCGCGTGGGCGACACGCCCATCATCGGCGCCGGCTGCTGGGCCGACGAACGCGCCGCCGTCTCCTGCACTGGGCTGGGCGAATACTTTATGCGCGTGAACGCGGCGGCGGACGTTTCAGCGCGCATTGCCTATGCGGGCCAAGCTCTCGACTCGGCGGCGGCCGCGGTCATCGAAGATGTCCGCAGATTGGGCGGCTACGGCGGCTTGATCGCGGTCGACGCCAAGGGCAACGTCACCGCGCCGTTCTGCAGTCAAGGCATGAAGCGCGGCCTCGCCAATGCGCGCGGCTTGCGCGAAGTGAAGACATTCAAGTGAGGTGAACATGAAGAAGCTTGCTCTCGTTGCAGCCTTGCTGGGTTTGGCGGCATGCGCTTCCACAGGCTCGGGCGCAGGCGGGCCGCGCACTGACTGGCGCTGTGATGGAGGCGCGGCGTTCAGCGTGCGCTTCGCAGGCGAAAACGCCGAAGTGTTCGCCGGAGGCCAGACTTATTCGCTGCCGGTCGCCCAATCTGGCTCCGGCGCGCGCTATTCCAATGGGGCGGTTGAATATTGGGAGCACCAGGGCGAAGCGACATTGAACGGCGCAGCGGGCGGGCCCTATACGCACTGCCGTCGGCATTAGGGGAGCGTGTATGAGGAAAATTTTCGCGATGCTCGGTTGCGCCCTGGTGCTCGGCGCCTGCCAAAGCGCACACTCACTCGGCGAAGGCGAACGCCTTGCATGGCGCTGCGAGGGCGGCAAGAGCTTCAGCCTGCGCAGCGCGGCTGGGGCAGTTGAGATTTACGCGTCGGGACAAACGCACCGCCTGGCGCCGGTCGAAAGCGCTCCCGGAGAGCGGCGCTATTCCGATGGCGCCGTGACTTATGTCGAAAGTGACGGCCGCGCGAGTCTGACCGGAATCTATCTTGGTCCGTTCGAGAATTGCCGCCGGCAAGAGCGGATGTCGCGCTACTTCTGATGCGCGGCTATTTCGGGATTGGAGCGGAAGAAATTTCGAAGCCCATGAATTTGGGCGCGCTGATGCGCACGGCGCACGCCTTCGGCGCCAGCTTCTTCTTCACTGTCAACGCCCATCCCAAAGTACGTGATGCGTACCAGAGCGATACATCGCGCAGCTTCGATCACGTGCCTTATTATCCCTGGAACGACGCGCAGTCGTTGTTGCTGCCGAAAGGCTGTGCGCTGGTGGGTGTTGAGCTCACGGATGACGCAGTCGAATTGCCACGATTCCAACACCCTCAGGCTGCCGCTTACGTGTTAGGGCGCGAGCGCGGCTCGCTCTCGCCGGCACTGCTGGCGCGCTGCCAACACGTGGTGCAGATCCCAACGAAGTTCTGCATCAATGTCGGACTTGCGGGCGCGATCGTTATGTATGACCGGCTGCTCGCTCATGGCGGTTATCCGGCGCGGCCGATCATGCCGGGCGGACCATCGCCTGAAATGAGCGAAACGCCGAAACGGCGGCGCTGACTTTGCTCGGCGCCGAACGTTGTAAAGCGAGCGCCGCCAGCGCATGAAGCGCAGATGACGGACATAAGCGCCGCTTTCGGAAGGCTCTCCGGTAACGTGCGCGGCGCGCTCTGGATGCTCGCATCGGCAGTGACGTTCACGCTGATGACCTCCTTGATCAAGTTCCTCGGTGACGATTACTCGCCGGCGTTGCAGACGTTCTATCGGCAGGCGGCCGGACTCATCGTTCTGCTGCCAGTCATGCTGCGCGACCCGATTGCGGCCTTTCGCACCTCGCGCCCCGGCATTCTTCTTTATCGATCGCTTGCAGGCACTCTTGGCCTCATCCTCGCTTTCTGGGCCTATCAGCGGCTGCCGCTCGCCGAAGCCAACGCGCTCTCGTTCACACGCACGCTGTGGATCGTGCCGCTGGCCATCTTCGTGCTGCGCGAGAAGATCGGCGCGTGGCGGCTCGGCGCAACGCTGGTCGGGTTTGGCGGCGTGCTGATCATGCTTCAGCCGCAGGTCGCGAACGCTGTCGGCTGGCCGGCCGCCGCCGCGCTTGCTTCAGCTGCGCTATTCGCCACAACCGTGACCGGGATCAAAATGATGACACGAGACCATTCGGTCACGGTCCTCATGGTATGGTCGGCCGCGCTCGGCTTTGTGCTGGCGATCCCGATGGCGGTGCTGGAATGGCGTTGGCCAAATCTGCTTGATCTTGCTTTGCTCGCTGCGATGGGCGTGCTCGGATTGCTCAATCAAGTCTTCTATATCAAGGGAATGGCGCTCGGCGATGCTGCGGCGATGGCGCCCATCGATTACACGCGCCTCGTTTTCGCGATCCTGTTTGGCCTCGCCTTCTTCCACGAAGCGCCAAACCTGGTGACGATGTTCGGCGCGATGATCGTGATTGGATCGACGCTTGTGATCACGCTGCGGGAGCTGCACTTCAAGCGGAAGCCAGCTCCCGTGCGTGCGGAATGATTACTGCACAGGCCCTGTACTGGCCGCGCTGCGCCGCACCGGCCAGTCGGCGAAGGCGAACCAAATGATCAACACCAGGTTCGCAATCGGCACCAGCATCAGCAATGAAAGCAGGCCGTTGTAGCCGGCCTTGGAGAAGATCTTCCACCAGATGAAGACCATCAGTACGATGACGACGAGCCAAATGATGCCCACCATTCCCATCATGCCCGTGATCATCGCGGTTGGATCGCCCGCGGTGCTGGCGTCGTAGCTAGTGGCGGCGCTCATATCGTAACCGCCGCTTTGGTCAGGTTTCTGCATGCCTCTCCCTCCTTTAGGCGGGGCAAGGCTAAGCCGTGGTCGCGGTGCGCCGCAAGCGGATCAGGTCAAAGCTGATCTTTATTGGTTGTGCGCTTGCCTTATTCGCCGTTCAGCAGCGCCTGGGCGGTCTGCACCAGAGCTTCGGCGGTGATGCCGAACTCGGCATAGGCATCCTTGGCGGGCGCCGACGCCCCGAAGGTCGACATGCCGACAAAGGCGTCGAGCCCAAACGCCTCGAACCAGCCTTGTCCTACCGCCGCCTCGATGCCGATGCGCCACTCATCCTCGGCGCCGATGATCGCATCCTGGTAAGCCTCGTCCTGCATGTCGAACAGTTCGAAGCACGGCGCCGAGACAACGCGCGTCGGCACGCCTTGAGATTGCAGCGTCTCGCGCGCCTTGACCGCAAGCGCGACCTCCGTGCCAGTGGCGAACAGCGCCACGCGGGAAGCACCGCCTTCCGCTGGCAGGAGCTCGTAAGCGCCGCGAAGAGAAAGATTCTCGCTCGCATCAGAGCGCAGCGCGGGCGTCGCCTGCCGCGAAAGCGCCAGCGCGCTTGGCCCATCTTCCATCAGCAGCGCCGCCTGCCAACACTCGGCCGCCTCGACCGCGTCGCAAGGGCGGAAGACATAAAGATTGGGAATAGCGCGCAGCGCTGCGAGGTGCTCCACCGGCTGGTGGGTGGGTCCATCTTCCCCCAGACCAATGGAATCGTGAGTCAACACATGCACGACGCGGATGCCCATCAGCGCCGCGAGACGGATGGCGGGGCGCGAATAATCCGAGAATACGAGGAATGTGCCGCCATACGGAATGACGCCGCCATGCAGCGCCATGCCGTTCATCGCCGCGGCCATGCCGTGTTCACGAATGCCATATCGCACGTAGCGGCCGAGGCGGTTTTCCGGCGTGAAGTCTCCCGCTCCCTTCGCCAGCGTGTTGTTGGATCCCGTGAGATCGGCGGAGCCGCCGAGCAACTCGGGACATGCCTCGAACATGGCGTCGATCGCAGCACCCGAAGAGGCGCGCGTCGCCAGGGACGGCTTCTCCAACGCCATGTTCGCTGCGTGCGCGCCGAGAGCTGCAACCGCCGCATCAACATTGGCGCCGCTATGGGCGGCGGCGAACGCGTCCTTGAGCTTGGAACGTTTCAGGCGCTGTTGCCACTCCTCGCGCGCGCTGGCGCCGCGTGCGCCGATCTTGCGCCAGGCGCTGCGAATGTGGTCGGGTATTTCGAACGGACCATGCGCCCAGCCAAGCGCGGCTTTGGCGGCGGCGAGTTCCTCTGCGCCAAGCGCTTCTCCGTGCGCCTTGGCGGTGCCCGCTTTCTTCGGCGCGCCGTATCCGATCGTCGTTTTGCACGCGATCAGCACGGGCTTGTCTGACCTCGTCGCGGCTTCCAAAGCACGCGCGATGTCAGCCATGTCGTGGCCATTGCAGGACAGCGTGTGCCAGCCGCTGGCGGCGAAGCGCGCCCGCTGGTCGGTTGCATCCGAGAGCGAAACCGCACCATCGATCGAAATCGCGTTGTCGTCCCAGATCACAATCAGCTTGTTGAGCCGCTGCCGCCCGGCGAGCGTAATCGCCTCCTGACTGACGCCTTCCATCAGGCAGCCATCGCCGGCGATCACCCAAGTGCGATGGTCGACCAATTCATCGCCGAAACGCGCGCTGAGGTGCGCCTCCGCCATCGCCATGCCGACCGCGGTCGCAAGCCCCTGCCCGAGTGGACCAGTCGTTGTTTCGATGCCTGATGCGAGGAAGCATTCCGGATGCCCCGCCGTCTTCGAATGGAGCTGACGGAAGCGCTTGATCTCGTCCAATGTCATGTCGGCGTAACCGGACAGATGAAGCAGCCCGTAAAGCAGCATCGAGCCGTGACCTGCAGACAAGACGAAGCGGTCGCGATCGGGCCAGCGCGGCTCGCTCGGATCGAACTTCAGGAATCTGGAGAACAGCACCGTGGCCGCATCGGCCATGCCCATCGGCATGCCAGGGTGTCCGGACTTCGCCTGCTCCACCGCATCCATCGCCAGCGCGCGCAGCGCATTGGCCATGTCCTTGGCTGGAACGCCTTCGATCGATTCGCTGTTGCCCATGATTCTTCCTTGCCCGGGCTAGATAGCGCCGATTCGTCGGCTTTGCCCCGAAAGCGGGAGCGGGGTATCAGGCAAGCACGCGGCCGGCTACGCGGCGAGGGAGTTTTTGATGCAGATTTTCATCGACAGCGCCGACGTGAAGGAACTGCAGGCGCTAGCCGAGACCGGGCTTGTCGACGGCGTCACCACCAATCCTTCGCTTGTGGCCAAGGCGGGCGGCGACTTCTTTGAATCGCTGCGCACGATTTGCCAGGCGGTGAAGGGCCCGGTCAGCGCGGAAGTGGTGGCGCAGGACGCTCCCACCATGCTGCTCGAGGGACGCAAACTGCGGCAGGTTGCAGACAATATCGTCGTCAAGGTGCCGCTGACGCCGGATGGCCTCAAGGCGTGCAGAACGCTGGAGCAGGAAGGCCACCCCTGCAACGTGACGCTGTGCTTCTCCGCTGTGCAGGCCCTCTTGGCTGCAAAGGCGGGGGCGACTTTCATTTCGCCCTTCCTTGGCCGCTTGGATGACGGCGGCCAAGACGGCATGGGGCTGATCCGCGAAATCCGCGCCATCTACGACAATTACGATTTTCAGACGCAGATTCTCGCTGCCTCCATACGCACGCCAGCGCATGTACGTGACGCAGCGTTAGCAGGCGCCGATTGCGCGACCATTCCACCCGCGGTGTTTCGCGCGCTCTACAAGCACAACCTCACCGACGCCGGGCTCGAGGCCTTTCTCAAGGACTGGCGCGGGACCGGTCAATCAATCTTGTGAGCGGCTCAGCGGCCGGAGAGCCGGTCGAGGCGGTTGATCGCAGCCTCTGTCTGCGCGCGCGAGGCATCCATCGTGCGTTGCGCTTCGGCCAGCTGCGCCTCGACAGCGGCGACGTCGAGTTCGACAACAGGGCGCTGGTTTTCGCGTTGCGCAGCCATAGCTTCGCTGACTTCCAGACCGCCTTTGAACGCCACCGGCGCCACCAGGCCGACCAACACCATCGCGGTCGCGCCGGCCGCGAAACTCGCGGCGATCATGCGAACGGTGGTTTTGCTATTGGACGACATAATGTGGACATCTCCCGGACCGCGGCGGTCGCTTAACAGAAGGTTACCGTACTGGCAAACGCTACTTTGCGGCGCCGAAGAGCACGTGTCCGTGACCATGGTCACCGTGCCTGACACCCCAACCTGCTGTCTTCGCAGCCTTGAACCCATCCTAGCGTACAAACCTGAATTCTAGCCGAATCTCCGAAGGCACAGCTGTTGCTGGAACTCCGGCCTTAGGCTTTATACCCTCAGCCGGAGCCAATGCTGCGGCGCAACAAAGAGACCACTATGGCTAGTGTTTCTTCCTCGCCTCGGCCGCTACGGAAAGCGGTGCTCCCGGTCGCTGGCTTTGGCACCCGCGTCTTGCCCGCCACCAAGGCGATACCGAAAGAGATGCTGCCGGTATTCGACCGGCCCGCCATTCAGTACGTCGTGGATGAGGCGATCGCCGCAGGCATCGAACACATAGTCTTCGTGACGGGGCGCAATAAGGGCGCGATCGAGGATTATTTCGATCGCGCGTATGAACTCGAAGTAACCCTGTCCGGCAAGAACAAGACGGTGCAGCTGGAGGAGATCAACCTCTCCGTCCGGACGCCCGGTTCTATGAGTTTCGTGCGCCAGCAATCGGCCCAAGGGCTCGGCCATGCGGTCTGGTGCGCGCGCGACATCGTCGGCGACGAGCCCTTCGCGGTGATGCTGCCGGACATGCTAATGATGGCCCAGCCTTCCTGCCTGGCGCAGATGGCGGAGGCCTACGCCAAGGTTGGCGGCAACATCATCGCCGTCGAACCCACCGACACCCCCGAACGCTATGGCGTGATCACGCCGGAAAGCCGTGACGGACGGCTGATCAAGATGAAGGGCATGGTGGAAAAGCCCAGGCGCGAGGAAGCGCCGTCGAACCTCTTCATCAGCGGCCGCTACATTCTGCAGCCGGAGATCTTCGAATTGCTGGCAAGCCAGGAGCCGGGAGCAGGAAACGAAATACAGCTCACCGACGCGATGGCGCGGCTGATGACAGTTCAGCCATTCCACGCGCTGGAATATGAGGGCGCGACATACGATTGCGGTGACAAGATCGGCTACCTGCAAGCCACCGCCGCCTATGCGCTGGCGAATCCGGAGCATGGCGAAAAAGCTGCAGAAACACTGCAGGCGTTGCTCAACAAGACATGGCGCTGAGCATCACGTCCTTCGCCAGCCGCGAAGCTCTGACGCAAGCGGCGGCGGAGCGCATGGCGCAAGCGGCGCGCGCAGCACTCGCCGCGCGGGGCGAAGCGTGCATCGCACTTTCGGGCGGCTCGACGCCGGCGCCGGCCTATCAGCTGTTCGCGGCGATGCCGCTCGATTGGGCGCACGTGACGATCGCCCTTGTCGATGAACGCTTCGTGCCGCCTGCGCATCCGGCCTCTAATCAAGGCATGATTGAAGGCGCGCTTGCGCCTGCTTTCGCAGCGGGCGCCAAGCTGGCGCCGCTCTTCTCCGCCGGGGCATGCGTAGAGACGGCGGCCAAACATGCGGACGCACTCTATGCGCCGCTGCGGTTTGACCTCGCTGTCATGGGCATGGGCGCGGATAGCCATACGGCCTCATGGTTTCCGGGCGCGGATGGGCTCGACGCCGCGCTCGACCTTCGCAGCGAGCGCAGTGTGGTTGCAGTCCACGCCCCGCAGGCCGGCGGCGCCGCCGAGCGTTTGACGCTGACCCGGCCCGCTCTGTTTCGTGCCAGCGCCCTGCTGCTGCTGATCACCGGTGGGGGCAAGAGAGCAGCGTTCGAGCACGCCGCCGATCAACCCGTCGCCACCGCCCCGGTGCGGGCTCTGATCGAGCCGCCCGCCCCGCCGCTGGAGGTGTTGTGGGCGAATTAAGGGTCCGGCGGGAACTTCTCCACTTGTGACGACTGAATGATTTTGATATCGTTCAGCGTAAGGTGGAGTCCCCCGTGCAGAAAGCTGCGGCAGTCCGATCTGCGCTGGCGAGCGCGCTCTTCGCGCTTGCCGCCTGCAGCGGCGACGTAAACGCGCCCTCGGCGACCCCCGATACTCCACTCGTGGACGTGGTCTCAGTGCAGCCGAGTTCCGCGGCGGGCGCGGTGCGGGCGAGCGGCCTGGTCGGCTACCGGCGTGAACCGCCGTTGGCGTTCGCCGCGCCCGGCGTCGTCATCTCCATAGAGGTTGACGCAGGAGACCTTGTTCGGCGCGGCCAGCGCCTCGCGACTCTGCGCCGGACCAGCGTTGGCGCCAACGCGGATGAAGCCGCTCTTGCGCGCGCGAACGCTGAACGGGATCTGGCGCGCGCCGAAGATTTGTTCGCGCGCGGCTTCGTCAGCCAAGCGCGACTGGATGAAGCGCGGCTCGCGGTCGAGCGCATGCGCGATTTCAGCGCGCTCACGGCGCCGAGCGACGGCGTCATCCTTCGCCGCAGCGCTGAGCCGTCACAGACACTCAGCGCCGGTTCGCCTGTGCTGGTGCTGGGAGAAACTGGCTCTGGCATCGTCGTGCGCGCGCCGCTTGCTTCGGCCGACGCTGCCCGCGTTCACGTCGGCGACGCTGCAGAAATTCGCCTGGCCGAGTTCGACCGCGAAGCGATCACCGGCAGAGTGACACGCGTCGGCGCCAAAGGCGACGCAAGCACCGGCGCGTTTGAAGTGGAGGTCGAAACCGCTGATGCAACACGCCTGCGCAGCGGAATGGTCGCCCAAGTCATCATCACGCCGGCGTGGCCGACCGACAATGTACGTGCGGCGATTTTGGTGCCGACGCTTTCGCTGCTGGATGCACGCGCGGACCAGGGCGTGGTTTTTGTGGTCGATGAGAACAGCATCGCGCGCCGTCGCGCCGTGCGCACTGCCGGCGTAACACAAGACGGCGTGATCGTGCTCGAAGGGCTGACTGCCGGCGAGCGCGTGATTTCCGCAGGCGCGGCTTACGTCCGCGACGGCGAAGCCGTCCGCGTCGCCGCCGAAAGCTGACATGCAGGCGATCACCCGCTTTTTTGTCGATCGATGGCAATTCACCGCCATCCTGTTCGCGTTGCTGATTGCACTCGGGCTCGGCGCGATCGCAGCCATCCCCAAGTCCGAGGATCCGATCGTCGAATTTCCCGGCGCTGCGATCGCAGTCGTCCTGCCTGGCGCGGATGCCGAGCAGATGGAGCGGCTGGTCGCGATACCGATCGAAGACGCCCTCAACGCGATAGAAGACATTCAGCAAATTCGCTCCTCAAGCCGGGCTGGGTTGGCGGTCGTCGCAGTTGAGTTCAACTGGGGAGTCGATCCTGAAGAGAAGTTTGGCGAGGTGATCCGCGAGCTGAACCTCGTGCGCCCGAGTTTGCCTGACGGAGTGGTCGAGGTGCGGCCGCGCCGTTTCAATCCTGCTCAGACCAGCGTGGTCGAGATCGCCTTGACGAGTCCCGATGCTTCATTTCGGCAACTGGAGGCCTATGCCAAGGCGCTGCGCGATTCACTGGAGCGTGCGCCTGGCATTCAGCAAGCTGATGTCTGGGGCGCCCCGCCCGCGGAAGTGCGGGTCGCCGCTGATCTCGACCGGCTCGCAGCATATCGCCTGCCGCTGGGCGCGCTCGCGGAGGCGCTTCAGCGCGAGGGACTCGATGCGCCCATCGGCGCGGTGGAATCGGGTGGGCGTCGCTTCAACCTTCAGGCATCCGGTTCATTCAACAGCCTGGAAGAAATTCGGAATGTCGTTCTGCGCGCGGGAAATGGCTCAATCGTGCATGTTGGCGATGTGGCCGAGGTCGCCTGGGCCAATGACGAGCGCGCCCACGTCACGCGCTACAATGGCGAACGCGCCGTTCTGGTGAGCGCTCGTGCGCGACTGGGCGAAGATATCTTTCCCGTTTTGGACGCTGTGCAGCAGCGGATCGATGCTTTCGCCGGCTCGCTGCCTGACAACGTGACGCTCCACCGCGGCTTCAACCAATCCGAAACCGTACGAGCGCGTCTGGGTCAGCTGGCGCGCGACTTCGCCATCGCCATATTTCTGGTGATGATCACGTTGCTTCCGCTCGGCTTCCGCGCGGCGATGGTGGTCATGGTGTCCATTCCCTTGTCGCTCGCGATCGGCGTCGCCGCCATGCATGGGCTGGGGTTTTCGCTCAACCAGCTCTCCATCGCGGGGTTCGTGCTGGCGCTTGGCTTGCTCGTGGACGACTCGATCGTCGTCACCGAGAATATCGCGCGCCGTCTGCGCGAAGGCTTGCAGCCTCGGGAGGCGGCGATAGCCGGCGTTGAGGAGATCAACGTTGCGGTGATCGGCTGCACGGCGACGTTGTTGCTGGCTTTCCTACCGATCATGGCGCTGCCGGAAGGCGCCGGCGCTTTCGTACGTTCGCTGCCGGTGGCGGTGGTGGTGACCATCAGCGCATCGCTCTTCGTTGCGCTTACCATCATTCCCTTCCTCGCAAGCCGCTGGCTGCCACGCCAAGCCGTGGGCAAATCGAACCCGTTGCTCGACACGGTGATGGGCGCCATCCACGGCATATATCGTCCGGCGCTGCACGCGGCCCTCAACCATCCGCGCAAGACGGTCATAACTGCTTTGACCGCGTTCGTTCTCTCGCTCGGCCTCATACCTCACCTTGGCTTCAGCCTCTTCCCGGAGAACGACAGTCCCTACTTCCTTGTGGACGTGGAGACGCCGCAGGGTTCGTCGGTGGAGGAGACCGACCGAGCCGTGCGGCATGTCGAGCGCGTGCTGACGCAATATCCGGAGATCGAGTGGCGTTTCGCCAATGCCGGCAGAGGCAACCCTCAGATCTTCTACAACGAGATTCCGCCCGAGCAGATTTCGAACGTGGGTCAGGTCTACGCACGATTCAGGGAATGGCGCCGCAATTCGGGCATGCGCACGATTGAGGAAATCCGCACCAAGCTCGACGAGTATGCCGGCGCCCGCATCAACCTGCGTCGTTTCAACAACGGCCCGCCGATCGAAGCGCCTATCGCTGTCCGCATCAGCGGGCCCGACCTCGCAGCGATTGGTGAGATCGCGGCGGAGGTCGAGCGCATTGTGCGCGAAACGCCAGGCGCGCGCGATGTTTCCAATCCCGCCTCCGAACGTCTGCTCGATCTCCAGCTCAACATCGATGACGAGGAGGCGGCGCTGCGCGGGGCGCCAGCCGGCGCGATCGATCAAACATTGCGCATCGCTGTGGCTGGGCTGCCGGTTGCGCAATTTCGCGACCCGACAGGCGATGCGTTCCCGGTGATGCTGCGCGCGCCGCGTGAGGGAGCAATGCCGGTGTCGTCGCTCGAGCGACTTTACATCTGGAACGGCCAAGGCGACGCGCTGCCGCTCAGCGAGATCGCGCAGCCGCGACTCCAGAGCGGCCCCGCCTCCATCGATCGCCATCAGCGCGAGCGCACGGCGACCGTGCGCGCCTATACCCAGAACGGGTACCTGATCAGCGCAGTAACGGGCGATGTAGCGCGCCGGTTGGAATCGCTTCGCTTGCCTCCCGGATATTCCATTTCCTTCGGCGGCCAGGCCGAAGCGCAGCGGCGCAGCTTCAGTGGTCTGGGGCCCGCTATCATGGTCGCAGTGTTCGGCATTCTTGCCGTGTTGCTGCTGGAGTTTGGTTCATTTGCGGTCACCACGGTGGTCGCGTTTGTCATACCCTTCGGCATCATGGGCGGCCTGATCGCGCTGTGGCTGGGCGGTGAATCGCTCTCCTTCACCGCGATTATCGGCTTCATCGCCTTGATCGGCATCGAGATAAAAAACTCGATCCTGCTGGTTGAGTTCGCCAATCAGATGCGCGCGCGCGGGGCGCCGCTCATGGAGGCGATTGAACGCGCTGGCGAAGTGCGTTTCCTCCCGGTGTTGCTCACGAGCGCCACCGCTATCGGCGGCATGACGCCCCTGCTGCTGGAGGACTCACCGCTCTTCTCCCCCATCGCGATGGTGCTGATCGGCGGTCTCATCAGCTCGACGCTGATCGCACGCATCGTCACACCCGCCATGTACCTGCTGCTGGCGCCAAAGGATGCGCGCGCCGAGAGCTGATCAATCCTCGTCGTCGATCAAGACTCGATGCGCCGCGCCTTCGAGATCCTCATATTGCCCGCTGCGCAGACTCCAGAAGAAGGCGCCGAGCCCCAGCAGCCCCAGAAGCACCGCACCTGGAATCAGCATGACCATGATGCCCATGGCGATCAGCTCCTCGCCTGCGCCTGCAGTCTGAGCGCGTTTAGCGTAACGATCATGGAAGAGCCGGACATGGCAAGGGCCGCAATCAGCGGCGTCAGAAAGCCAGCCGCAGCCAGCGGGGCTGCGATGATGTTGTAGAGCGCGGAAAAGCGCAGATTCTCGAGTGCGCGGGCGTGCGCGGCCGTCGCGACCTCGAGCGCTTCGAGGATGGGCGCAAGATGAGCGCCTTGAATCACCAGATCGGCCGCCGCCTGGCTCGCTTCGATGGCGGTTCCGGGCGAGGCCGAGGCATGCGCTGCAGCGAGCGCCGCCGCGTCGTTGAGGCCGTCACCGATCATAAGCGGCTTGCGCCCTGCGGCGCGCAGCTCACGCAGATGGTCCGTTTTCTCCGATGGGCTGACCTGCGCGCGCCATGTGTCGATGCCTGCTGCCTTGGCGGCTGCTTCAACGGCTGCGGGCCGATCGCCCGAAATGAGCTGAACCCGATAGCCGCGTTGCTTCAATTCGGCGACGACGCCGGCAGCATCGGGCCGAAGCGCATCGGCGAAGGCGAACCGGACGGGCGGCTTCGCACCAACCGAGAACCAAAGCTCGAGCGCGCCATCATGCACGTCCTGCGCGTCAGGCGCAGCAAATGAGCGCCGGCCAAGCCGCGCGCGCTCGCCGTCGATCTCGGCTTCAACGCCCTCTCCCGCGTGCTCCTTCGCGTTCGCCGCCGGCGCGCCCGGTCCGGCCGCTTCGACCAGTGCGCGCGACAGCGGGTGGCGCGACACCCGCGCGAGAGAAGCTGCAGCGAGGAGCGCCTCCGCCGAAACCGGCGCAGCAAGCTTGGGCTTGCCAAGCGTCAGAGTGCCGGTCTTGTCGAATACGACCGTGTCGATCTCGGTGAGCCGCTCCAGTGCGTCGCCGGATTTCACCAACACGCCGCGCTTGAACAGGCGTCCGGTGGCGACGACTTGCACTGCCGGCACAGCCAAGCCGAGCGCGCACGGGCAGGTGATGATCAGCACTGCGACCGCGTTCTGCAACGCCCCGCGCAAGCCGATGTCCGCGAAATCATAGCCAATGGCTCGAAGCAGCATCGGGCCAAGCATCCAGCCGATGAATGTCGCTGCCGCCAGAGTGTGCACCACCGGCACGTAGAGTGCTGCTGCGCGGTCCGCCAGGCGCACATATTTGGCGCGACCCTGTTCGCCCGCCTCGATGAGACGCGCGAGTTCGGCGACAGCGGAATTCTCTGATCGAGCAGTGGCGCGCACTACGATGCGCTGGGAGATATTGACTGCGCCCGCGCGAAGGACATCGCCAGTTCGCACAGGCATAGGCAATGTCTCACCGGTCAACATGGAATTGTCGACTTCCGAGACGCCCTCTTCCACTACGCCGTCAACCGGCAGGCGGTCGCCAGCGGCGATGAGAATTCTGTCCGAGATCTCGATATCGCGGGCCGATACTGCTGTCGCAGCGCCATCTGCGCCGATGCGTGTTGCTGTGACCGCCTGCAGCGCGAGCAGATCGCGGGCCGCCGTTCGGGCGCGCTCGCGCAGCCTGTGATCGAGATAACGTCCGATCAGCAGGAAGAACAGCAGCATGGTGATGCCGTCGAAATAGGCATGCTCGCCCTGCTGCAGCGTTTCGGCGATCGAGGTGGCGAGTGTCAGTATGACAGCCAACGAGATCGGCACGTCCATATTGGCGCGGCGCGCCTTCAGCGCGTTGAAGGCCGAGCGGAAGAATGGCTGCGCCGCATAAAGCGCCGCCGGGATCGCGATCAGCGCGGAGACCCAGTGCAGCAGCGTGCGCGTGCCCTCTCCCATCTCTCCGCGTCCGGACCAGACCGGCACCGAGAACATCATGATGTTCATCGCCGCGAACCCCGCGACAGCGAGATAGCGGAGGAGCTTGCGGCCCTCCTCGTCTGTCTTTCGCTGCGCAGCCTCGGGATCGAATGCAGCGCTGGAATAGCCCAGGCGCGTGAGCGTTTCGCGGATGCGTTCCGGTTCCAGCGCTCCCGCAGTCCAAGCCACGCGCAGGCGCTGCGTCGACAGGTTGAGCCGCGCTTCGGCGACTCCTGGCACGGCAAGCAGACCGCTCTCGATCTTTCTGATGCAGCCGGCGCATTTGGCGCCGGCGACCATCAATTCGAGCGTGTCATGGCCCGCCTTGTCCTGCCGCACGAACGCAGAAAGATCGACCCGCGGCGCCTCGTCTGCATCCAGCGGCGGCGCGAGCCCGGATGGACAACCGGCCTGCTGCGGGGCGGTTAGGGTCGCCACGTCAGCTCCGCATCGAAATCAAGCGCGGCGCGGCGAGCATCCTCTGCGCGCGCGCGCAATTGCCAGGCCCCTTGCTGCAGCGGGCCGACGGACGCGACATACCGACCGCCGCCGAGGGCGGTGAAGCTGAGCGTGCGATCGAACTCGGCGGTGGCCCGGCGTCGCAACTCGCCGCTGACGTTCGCGCGTTCGATCGGCGCGCCGTCATGGTCGCGCAAGCTGAGCTCCAGAACCGCGCCGCCTGCGCCAGGCCGCAGCTGCGCCGTCGCACGCCAGCCGCGCGCGGCCTGCTCACGCCGCTCGGCCAGAGTCCGGTTGTACTCGATGCCCTGCGTATAAGAACGCGGCACGTCCTCGCCGGGGAAGGAAGCGGTGGCCATGACGACAAAGCCAACATTGACGCTGATGACCGCGCCGAAGAACAGCAGCATGGCGATCAGCACATGGCTGCCCTTGAGCGTAAATTCGCGCGCCGTGCTCATGGGCCGTTCCCCGCCAGGAAAGCAGAAGCGCTCTCCGCCTCATCGCCGCTTTCAAGATCGCGGATGGTGAACGCGATATCGTGCGAGCCAGCCGCCGTTCCAGCCGGCGCCACGACATGCACGCGCACATTGGCTACGCTGTCGGGACGGGCCTCGGCGATGACGCGCCCTTGTGCGTCCACTTCGTAGCCGTTGTGCAAGATACGCACGCCCTCGAAGCCCTCCACCTCGATCGCTACGCGGCGTGCGACGGGCGCCATGTTGATGAGCTTCAGCGCGTAGTCGTTCCGGATCGATCCGTCGGCCAGACGCACGAAAGGCGGGCTGCGGTCGCGGATGACATTGAGATCCAACGTTTCACGGTTGATCAGCTGATAGAGCATGAACGCGCCGACCCCGAGCATGAGCACGCCATAAAGGATCGTCCGCGGACGCACCAATCGCCATTTCGCCTGTTCGCCGCGGGCGCGCCGCTCGACGTTTCCATGTGTGTCATAGGCGATCAGACCTTTCGGGCGCCCGACCTTCTCCATGATCTCGTCACAGGCATCGATGCAGAGCGCGCAATTGATGCACTCGAGTTGATCGCCATCGCGGATGTCGATCCCCTGCGGGCACACTGCAACGCACTGACGACAATCGATGCAGTCCCCGCGCCCCTCCCAACTCTGACCCTTCTTGTGCGGCCCGCGCGGCTCTCCGCGATCTCCGCGGTAGGTGACCGACAATGCGTCCTGATCGGTCATCGCCGCTTGGATGCGCGGCCATGGACACATATAGGTGCAGACCTGTTCGCGCATGGTGCCGGCCAGCGCGTAAGTGGTGAAGGTCAGTGTGCCGACAAAAACATACACAACGGCGCTGGCCTGCCCCGTGAATATCTCTTCGAATAGAGTCGGCGCGTCGCCAAAATAAAATACCCACGCGCCGCCGGTCGCAGCAGCTATGACGAGCCAAATCGCGTGTTTAGCCGTTTTCTTGGCGAGCTTGGAAAGGGACCAGCCGGCTTTGTCGAGACGCATGCGCTCGTTGCGGTCGCCTTCAATGAAGCGCTCCACATAGATGTAGAGGTCCGTCCATACGGTCTGGGGACAGGCATATCCACACCACACGCGCCCGAACAAAGCCGAAGAGAGGAAGATTCCCAGCGCGGCGAGGATGAGCAGCCCGGTGATGTAGTACACCTCCTGCGGCCACAGCTCGATGAAGAAGAAGTAGAATCGCCGCCCTTCGAAATCGACAAGGACGGCCTGATCGGGTCGGTCGCCGATGCGGTCCCACCGGATCCACGGCGTCACATAATAGATTCCGAGCAGGACGATCATGGCCGCCCATTTCAGGTTCCGAAAAAACCCGTGAGCGAGCTTGGGATAGATTTGCGTGCGCTTCTTGTAGAGCTCGCGCGCGGCCTTTGAGTTGACCGCGCTCGCATCAATCGAGTGATCCTCCTCGCCTTTCGGCGGTCGCGGAATAAGGGTCGTGCTCACAGTCAGCGTGTGCCCTCGGTGCTAGGAGGCATCGCCTGAGCGGGCGCAGCGGCGCCGGCGGCCGCAGGCTGCGTCATTGCAGGCGCGGCGGGCGCGTCGGGTTCGCCGCCGCCCATTTCGTGAACATAGTAGGCCAATGCGCGAATCGTGCCTGGATCGAACCGCGCCTCCCAGCTGGGCATTACGCCGCCGCGGCCGAGTTCGATTTGACGACGAATTTCTTCGCGTGATCCGCCGTAGAGCCAGACGTCATCCGTGAGGCTCGGAGCGCCCATCGCGCGATCACCCGCGCCGCTCGCGCCATGGCACGCGACACACTGCTCCTGATAGATCACCGCGCCACGCGCAGCCGCGGCCGCATTCGCACGCAGTCGTGCATTCGCCGCGGAGATGGAGATCACGTACTCACTGACGTCGCCGACTTGAGCCGGCGTCAAGATGCCGTCGCGGCCGAATGCCGGCATGGCCGACAGACGGGTGTCCGGATGGGCCGAGCGAATGCCCACGCGGATGGTGTGCTCGATGTCGGCCATGGAGCCGCCCCAGAGCCAAACATCGTCAGCCAGCACCGGATAGCCGGGCGCCCCGACCCCGCCGGCGCCATGGCACGTGCGGCAATAATCGCCGAATACCGACTCACCCGCGGCGCGCGCGAATTCCTGCAGCGCTGGATCGGCGCTGATAGTGGCGACATCCGCAGCGGCGAGGCGCTCGAACATGGGCGTGCGCGCTGCGCGAAGCGCTTGGACCTCGACGGCGATGTTGCGGCGATCGGACTGGTTGAGCAGCCCTTTCGTGTAACCGTTCACCATCGGCCACGCCGGCATCAGAACCCAGTAGATTATCGAAATGACGATGCTGGCGTAGAAGATGTAGAGCCACCAACGCGGCAGCGGCGTGTCCAGCTCCTTGATGCCATCCCATTCGTGACCGGTGGTCTCGGTGCCGCTGTGAGCATCGCGCTCTCTGTCATTGGCCATCGTCGTCATCCCCATCGATCAGCGGCGCTTGCGCGGCGCGCTCGAACTTCTGTTTGTTCGCAGGCCACAGCGCGTAAATGGCGGCGATCGCGAAGCAGATCGTAAGCAGAACCACGCCCCAGGTCTGGGCGAAGTGCGCGGCTTCATAATAGCTCATGACCTCACCTGTCGTTGCCCGGCGCTTGCGCCTGATAGGTGTTGAAGTCGACGCCTGTGCCGAGCATCTGCAGATACGCAATTAGCGCATCCATTTCGGTCACGCGCGCTGGATCGCCGTCGAAATCGCGAACCGCCGCTCCCGGATAGCGTTGTTCGAAATCGAACGCGTGCTCACCGTTCGGCTCAGCTTGCGCACGCACGTCAATCGCGGCATTGGCGAATTGCTCGTCCGTGTACGGGACGCGCAGCGCACGGTTCGCGGCCAGGTGCTCACTGATGTGCGCCGTGTCGAGCGGCCGCTGCAGGAACGCGTATGGCGGCATCACCGATTCGGGCACCACCGAGCGCGGATCGACGAGGTGCGCGCGGTGCCACTCGTCCGAATAACGCCCGCCCACGCGCGCGAGATCAGGCCCAGTGCGCTTGGAGCCCCACTGAAAGGGGTGGTCGTACATGCTCTCGGCCGCCAGAGAATAATGGCCGTAGCGCTCGACCTCATCGCGCAGCGGACGGATCATCTGCGAGTGGCAGGTGTAGCAGCCCTCACGGACATAGATCTGGCGACCGGCGAGTTCGAGCGGCGTGTAGGGGCGGACGCCCTGAACCCGCTCGATCGTCGACTCGATGAAGAACAGCGGCGCAATCTGCACCAGCCCGCCGATCGAGACGACTACAAGGATGCCGATCAACAGTATGAGCGAATGACGCTCGAACCATTTATGAAAGGACCACATTCGAGCGCCCCCTTACTCAGCTGCGACGGCGACGCCGGCCGCCGGCACGTCAGAAGCGCGCTCGCGTGCGGGCGCATCGCCCCGCGCAGTGCGCCACAAATTGTAAGCCATGATCAGCGCGCCCGCGAGGTAGAGCGCCCCGCCCACAGCACGGATGATGTAATAGGGATGCATCGCTTCGACTGTCTCGACGAACGAATACTCGAGGAAGCCGAAGTCGTTATATGCGCGCCACATCAAGCCTTGCATGATGCCGGCGACCCACATCGAGGTGATGTAGAGCACGATGCCGATCGTCGCGACCCAGAAGTGCCAGTCGACCAGCGCGACCGAGTGCAGCCGTTCGCGCTTCCACAGCCACGGAACGAGACAATAGAGCGCGCCGAAGCTGACGAAGCCGACCCAGCCGAGCGCGCCGGAATGTACGTGGCCAATGGTCCAATCCGTGTAGTGCGACAGCGAGTTGACGGCGCGGATCGACATCACCGGGCCTTCGAAGGTCGACATCCCGTAGAAGGCGACCGAAACCACGAGCATGCGCAGCACGGGATCGGTGCGGAGCTTGTCCCAGGCGCCTGACAGCGTCATCAGCCCGTTGATCATGCCGCCCCAACTCGGCATCCACAGCATGATCGAGAATGTCATGCCAAGCGTCTGCGCCCATTGCGGCAGAGCGGTGTAATGCAGGTGGTGCGGGCCAGCCCAGATGTAGAGGAAGATCAGCGCCCAGAAGTGAATGATGGACAGCCGATAGGAATAGACGGGGCGGTTCGCCTGCTTCGGGATGAAGTAGTACATGATGGCCAGGAAGCCGGCAGTCAGAAAGAAGCCGACCGCGTTGTGGCCGTACCACCATTGCGTCAGCGCATCCTGAACGCCAGAGAATGCCGAATAACTGAAGGATCCGGCAAAGCTTACCGGCACCGCCAAGTTGTTGACGATGTGCAGCATGGCGATGGTGACGATGAACGCCAGATAGAACCAGTTCGCGACATAGATGTGCTTTTCCTGACGCTTCCAAATCGTCGCCAGAAAGACCAGCAGGTACGCCACCCACACTGCTGTGAGCCAAAGATCAGTGTACCACGGCGGCTCTGCGTATTCGCGTGACTGCGTGATGCCGAGCAGATAGCCGGTGCCGGCGAGAACGATGAAAAGCTGATAGCCCCAGAACACGAACCACGGCCACATGCCGCCAGCCAGCCGCGCCCGGCAGGTGCGCTGCACGACATAGAAGCTGGTCGCCATCAGCACATTTCCGCCGAACGCGAAAATCACGGCAGAGGTATGCAGAGGCCGCAGGCGACCAAAGTTGAGCCAGCCGAAGTCGGAAAAATAGAGGAGATTGGGGAAGGCGAGCTGCAGCGCGATGATCACGCCGACAAGCAGGCCCGCGACGGCCCAGAACATGGAGGCGAACACGCCCGCCTTGACTATGCCGTTCTCATACTTGCTCTGATCGCGCGGTTGCTCACGGCCGATCTGCCAAACCAAGGCGGCGATGCCGAGCACACAGGCGGCCAGCAGCGTCCACATCTGAACCTGGAACGGCGCGTCGATCGCGTTGCCGATCCCGGCCAGCGCCAGAAACGCGGTGATGACCAGAATGGCCCCCACCCCCAACACGTCTTCGCGACCCCGCTTTATCGCTTGCATGCGCCATTCTCCCCCACGCCACATGGCGCCGGCTGAATCTGGCGCCGTGGTTAGCCACAAGGGTCAGTTGAAGCGTTGATTCGGATCAACGTGCTGCGATCTGCGCATGCCTAGATGCCGCATCTTCAAGGTCCGCAACGAGGGACGTGCTCGTGGCCACGGAAAAACGAGGCGCAATGGTTCTGGTTGCCGCAGCGGCGGCTTGGCCGAGCGCATCATGCGCGATCGCAAGTGCAATGGCGACGCCCTACGAGCGCGCGTTAAGCAACTCCTGGTGCGGCGCGATGCCACTCGGGGGGCCGTTGCTGCTTGGGCACGCACCGGTCTGTTGGGCTGGCGCCATGCTGCTGGCGTCGGCAGCGGCATACCTCTATAGTTTGGCGGACAAAGTTCGCGTCGCGACGCGACGCGCTTGATTGCCGGCGCAAGCGGTCCACAATCCAGCGGCAAGGAGCATGACATGAAACACTTGCTCGTCCTCGCCGCGCTGCTGCTGTCAGCCTGCGCCACGCAGCAAACGCCCGAGGCGGCGAAGATCGCGCGCGGGGCTCGGCTCGCCGAAGTGAATTGTGCGGCGTGCCACGCGGTTGGACCTTCGGGCTCGAGTCCGGCGCCGGAAGCGCCGCCGTTCCGGACCCTCTCGCAGAACTACCGGGTCGCGATGCTCGAGGAGGCTCTGGCCGAGGGGATCAGCGTGGGCCATCCGGCAATGCCGAATTTCCAGTTCAATCCAGACGACGCCGAAGCCCTAGTGCGGTATTTGGAGACAATCCAAGAGCACGCTTCGCCCCCGCTCGGCCGCAATCCTTAAGCAAGAGCGCGGCGCTCCCAGCGCATCTGACGCGGTAAGACGGTGAACGATGCGGTACGCGGCTGACTTGCCGAACGCCGCAGGCGCCGCCATAAGAGCGCCCGCCGGAGAGGTGGCCGAGTGGTTGAAGGCGCACGCCTGGAACGCGTGTATAGGTGAAAGCCTATCGAGGGTTCGAATCCCTCTCTCTCCGCCAGCGCTTCACTTGACGTCTAATTCTGAGGTTGCGGCGTGGAGTCCGGCGCAGCTGGATGGTGCTCGCGCATCATTTGGCAATGCCGCATCATTTCTTCGTGGCTCATGCCGCCGTGCTCGG
Organism: uncultured Terricaulis sp.; assembly: GCA_964402795.1. Taxonomy (GTDB): domain Bacteria; phylum Pseudomonadota; class Alphaproteobacteria; order Caulobacterales; family Aquidulcibacteraceae; genus Vitreimonas. The sequence continues at coordinate 80,201 of CAYODX010000007.1, forward strand.
CGGGATCATGATCCTCGCCCTGATGCTGCTGCATCATCTGGCAATGTCGCGCCATATCGGCGTGGTTCATGCCGGCATGCGCGCAACCGGCCAACACCACAAGCGCGCCGGCCGCAACCAAACCCAAACGCATCGGACTCACTCCTCAGACTGCTGCTGCTCGCAATCTAATGACATAGCCGACGGCCTTGTTGATTGAAATCACGCCCGAACGATCATGCCGACGCCATTTTGCGCGATCCGGCGCCCTTCTTGCGCTTGTTCTCAGCCGGGGCGGTCGCCTTCGGGCGAACCCGCCAGAAGGCCCGCTGCTGCACCGCCCAGTCTGACAGAAGCTCGCGCGCAAACACCGAGGCGGTGCGGCGCTCGTGCTCCTCGATCAAGGTCCGCAACTCCTCGGCCGCGGCGGCGCCGCCCTCATCGACGCGGCTCCAGCCGATCGTCTCTGCATTGGCGAGCAGCGGCAGGCGCGACTCCGGATCGAACACGAATGCCTCGCCGCCCGTCATGCCAGCGCCGAAGTTCTCGCCCACTGGCCCCAGGATGACGACGCGACCTCCCGTCATGTACTCGCAGCCATTGGCGCCGCAACCTTCTACGACTGCCGTCGCTCCTGAGTTGCGCACCGCAAACCGCTCGCCGGCCTGGCCGGCGGCGAACAACTTGCCGCTGGTCGCGCCGTACAGACAGGTATTGCCGATGATCGCGTTGAAGCGGGCTTCATGCGCATGGTCGGCGTGCGGCCTCAGCGCGATCGCCCCGCCCGACAAGCCTTTGCCGACATAGTCGTTCGCATCGCCGACGATGTCGATGGAGATGCCCTGCACCAGAAAGGCGCCGAGGCTTTGCCCGCATGAGCCAGTGAGCCGCACGCTGAGGCGTCCCTCCGGCAAGCCGCTCATGCCGTATTTGCGCACCACCAGCGCCGAACAGCGCGCGCCAATCGCGCGTTGCGTGTTGCGCACGGTGAAGTCGAGCTGGCGTTTCTCGCCGCGCTCGAAGAACTCCGGCGCACTGGCGATGATCTCCTGGTCGAGCGACGGCGGCGGCTCGACGCGCAGCTTTTGCGTGCAGTACGGCGGAAAGGGGCTATCGACGCGAACCAGCAGCGGATTGAGGTCGAGATCATCGAGATGCGAAGCGCCGCGGCTGATCTGCGCGATCAGATCGGTGCGGCCGATAATCTCGCGCAAGGTCCTGAAGCCGAGCTCAGCCAATAATTCGCGCACTTCCTCCGCCATGAAGTTCATCAGGTTGATGACTTTTTCCGGCGTGCCGGTGAAACGCGCGCGCAGATCTTCGTCCTGAGTGCAAACGCCTACCGGGCATTTGTTCGTATGGCACTGCCGAACCATCAGGCACCCGACCGCGACCAGCGAGGCGGTGCCGATGCCGAACTCTTCCGCGCCCAGTATCGCCGCGACGACCACGTCCCGTCCGGTGCGGATGCCGCCGTCGGTGCGCAGCCGCACCCGGTGGCGCAAGTTGTTCAACATCAGCACTTGATGTGCTTCGGCGAGGCCCATCTCCCAAGGAATGCCTGCATATTTGATCGACGATTGCGGACTGGCGCCGGTGCCGCCCACGTGCCCAGATATCAGGATCGCATCGGCGCCGCCCTTGGCGACGCCAGCGGCAACCGCGCCGATCCCCGATTGCGCGACCAGCTTTACACACACATGGGCGTCGGGGCTGATCTGTTTCAAATCGTAGATCAGCTGCGCCAGATCCTCGATCGAATAGATGTCATGATGCGGCGGCGGCGAGATCAATGTCACGCCGGGCGTCGAGTGGCGCATGCGGGCGATGAATTCCGTCACCTTGAAGCCTGGCAATTGCCCGCCTTCGCCGGGCTTGGCGCCCTGCGCGATCTTGATCTCGATCTCGCGGCACTTGTTCAGGTATTCAGCCGTAACGCCAAACCGGCCAGACGCCACTTGCTTGATGGCGGAATTGGCGTCATCGCCATTGGCGCGCGGCGTGTAGCGCTCGGGGTCTTCGCCGCCCTCGCCCGAGACTGATCGCGCGCCGATGCGATTCATGGCGATGTTCAGAGTCTCATGCGCTTCCGGCGAGAGCGCGCCCATGCTCATGCCCGGAGTGACGAAGCGCTTGCGGATCTCGTTGACGCTTTCCACTTCAGCAAGCGCGATCGGACTGGTATCTTCCCGCACCTCCAGCAAATCGCGCAGCTGGATGGGCTCACGCAAGCGCCGCTCGCGCACCTTGTCCGAATAGCGTCGATACTCCGCGTAATCGCCGTCGGTCACCGCCTTCTGCAGGCGGTGAATTAGACCTGCGTCGAGCGCATGACGCTCCCCGCCCCGGCGCAAGCGATAGGCGCCGCCGACGGGAAGCGCAGGGGCGCTTTGCTGATAAGCGGCGTCATGGCGCTCGGTCGCTTCGATTTCGATGCCGCCAAGGCCGATGCCGGAAATCCTGCTGGTCAGTCCCGGAAAGAACTCGTCGACCAGCGCCCGTGACAACCCGATCGCTTCGAAATTGAGCGCGCCGCGGTAAGACGAAATCACCGAGATGCCCATCTTCGACATGATCTTCAGCAGACCTGCCTCGAGCGCGGCGCGATAGTTGGCGGCCGCTTGCTCCAGCGCCACGGTCGAAAGCCTTTGCGTGCAACGCTCGGCGATGCTCGCGAAAGCGAGATATGGATTCACCGTGGTCGCTCCAGCACCAATCAGGACAGCGACATAGTGCGTATCCAGGCACTCGGCGCTGCGCACGGTCAGCGAGCAGTACGTGCGCAGACCCTTGGCGACGAGGTGGGTATGCACGCCGCCGGTAACGAGGATCATTGGGCAGCCGACCCGCTCGGCGCTCTCGTTCTCGTCCGACAGCACGATATGAGAACACCCATTTTTCACAGCGGCTTCGGCTTCCGCGCGGATGCGGTCCATTGCAGCGCGCAGCGTCGCGCCGGGCTCTTCACCCGGCAGCGGACGCTCGAACGTGCAATCGATGCGCTGCACGTCGGCGCCCAACTCGCCCATCATCCGTTCGAACATGCCATTGGTGAGAATCGGGCTGGACAGGACATAAACGTTTGTCTGGGTCTCGTCTTGAGCGAGGATGTTGCCGAGATTCTTGAAGCGCGTGGCGAGACTCATCACGCGACCTTCGCGCAGCGGATCGATTGGCGGATTGGTGACCTGGCTGAAGTTTTGCCTGAAATAGTGCGAGAGCGGCCGCGCCCGATCAGACAGGACAGCCAGCGGCGCATCGTCCCCCATCGAACCGATCGCCTCTTTGCCCTCCTCCATCATGGGCGCGAGGATGAGTTCCAGTTCTTCCAACGAGAACCCGGCTGCGCTCTGGCGGCGGCGCAAATCTTCTTCGCTCCAAGCCAGCGCCGGTTCATCGCCCACCAGCATCTGGTCCATGTCCTTGATGTTGGACAACCAGCGCTCGTAGGGATGTTGCGCGGCAAGCGCATTGACGAGCTCGTCGTGCCGATAGAGCCGGCCTTCATCGCAGTCGACAGCGAGCATCTGCCCGGCGCCCAGGCGCCCGCGCTCATGCACGACACGTCCTTCGAGCGGGCACATGCCGGTCTCCGAGCCGACAGCGAGCAATCCATCTTCAGTGAGCGCGTAACGCAGCGGACGCAGACCATTGCGATCGAGTCCAGCGACCGCCCAGCGGCCGTCATACATGACCAGTGCAGCCGGCCCGTCCCACGGCTCCATAACGGCGCTGCAATACGCGTAGAGCGCCTTATGCGCCGAGCGCATGGTTTGCGATTTCGCCCATGCCTCCGGCGCCAGCAAACTTTTGGCCATCGGCGCAGACCGGCCCGCGCGAACCAGGACTTCGAAAACGTTGTCAAGCGCGGCCGAGTCCGAGCCGCCGGGTTGAATGATCGGGCGCACATCTGCATTGGCGGCGCCGAACGCGTCCGACGTCATGCGGATTTCGTGACTCTTCATCCAGTTGACGTTGCCCTTCAGCGTATTGATCTCGCCATTGTGAGCCAGCATGCGCAGCGGCTGCGCCAGGCGCCAGGTGGGAAACGTGTTGGTGGAATAACGCTGGTGATAGAGCGCAACAGCTGAGACGAAGCGCTCGTCGCGCAAATCCGGGTAGAATTCGTCGATGTGCTCGGCCAGGAACATGCCTTTGTAGACGAGGCGTCGCGCTGACAACGAGCAGATATAGAGTTCCGTGATATTGTCGGCGAGCGCGCGCTTTTCCATGCGCCTGCGACAGATGAAAAGATCGCGGTCGACGTCCTCGGCATTGCGGCTGCGCGCATCGCAGAACAGCACTTGCTCGATCTCAGGGCGTGTTGCGTTCGCCTTGTCGCCGAGCACGCTGATCTCGATCGGCGTCTGGCGCCAGCCGAACAGAGAAAACCCCGCGCGAATGAGCTCGCTTTCGACGATCGTGCGCGCGCGCTCCTGCGCCCCGAGATCGATGCGCGGCAAGAAGATCTGACCGACGAAAATCTTGCGATCGCCCGGCTTGTGCCCGGTGCGTTCGACCGCCTCGCGAAAGAAACCTTGCGGCGCTTCAACAAGGATGCCGGCACCGTCGCCAGTCTTGCCGTCTGCGTCTACGGCGCCGCGGTGCCAAACCGACTTGAGCGCGGCGATGGCCAGCGTGACCACGTCGCGGCGAAGCTTTCCGTCGATCGCCACGACCATGCCCACGCCGCAGGCGTCTCGCTCGTCGTCTGCGTGATAAAGTCCTTCGCTCTCGAGCCGCGCCCGCTCGCGAAGGTAGCGTTCGGTTTCATTCATGCTCATTCCGCCGCAACAGAAGCGATCGCCCGCTCGCAAAGCCAAGTGTGCATCGCCTCCGCCGCATCCAGCCCATCGCGCAGCGCCCAGACGACGAGGGATGCGCCGCGCGCTACGTCGCCGGCGGCGAATACCCCGGGCAATGAAGTGGCGAGCGTGGCTGGAGACACACGCAGCGCGCCGCTGGAGCGGCGTTCCAGTTGCGGCGTGCGCCACAGCGAAGGCAGGTCTTCGGCGTCAAAGCCGAGTGCGGCTATCACCATGTCGGCGCTGCGCACGAACGCGCTGCCCTGCACTGGCGCTGGCGATTGCCGACCCGAGGCGTCCGGCGGACCCAGCCGCATGCGCACCGCCTCCACCGCTGTCGCCTTCCCGGCGACCAATCTGCTTGGCTGCGCCAGCCATTCGAAGGTGACGCCCTCTTCCTCGGCGCACGCGACTTCGCGCAAGGAGCCCGGCATGTTGGCGCGGTCGCGCCGGTAGAGGCAGGTCACGCTCTCTGCATGCTGCCGGATGGCGGTGCGCACGCAATCCATCGCAGTATCGCCGCCGCCGATGACGACGACGCGCTTGCCGTGCGCATTCAGGTCTCCCCCTGGCGCGGCTGCTTCGACCGGATCCCCCAAGCCCAACCTGTTCGAGGCAACCAAGTAGTCGAGAGCTGGAACAGCGCACGCCTGCCCCGGGATGCCGAGCGGCCGCGCGTGATAGACCCCGGTTGCAATCAGCACTGCATCGTGCTGCTGACGCAGCGCTTCGAAGCTGACGTCGTGACCGACGCTGCAATTCAGCTTGAAGACGATGCCGGCCGCGATCAAACGCGCCGCGCGGCGTTCCACGATGGACTTGTCCAGCTTGAAGTTCGGTATGCCATAGATCATCAGGCCGCCGATGCGGTCATAGCGATCATAGACGGTGACGCCGTAGCCCAGTGTGCGCAGGCGCTCGGCCGCGGCCAAACCTGCCGGACCTGCACCGATAATTCCGATTGATTGCCCGCGCGCGGCGCCGGGTGTCACGGGTGCAACCCAGTCGCGCTCCCACGCGGTATCAGTCAGAAATTTTTCGACCGCCCCGATCGTGACGGCGGCATGCTCGGACTGCTCAAGCACGCAGGCCTGCTCGCACAGGCGATCCTGTGGGCAAATTCGCCCGCACACTTCCGGCATCGGATTTGTCGAGGCGCTGAGCGCGTATGCTTCGGCGAGGCGCCCCTCAGCCGTGAGCTTCAGCCAATCCGGGATGTTGTTCTGCAGCGGACAGCCGTGCTGGCAGAAGGGAACGCCGCACTGGGTGCACCGCGAGGACTGCGCGGCGGCCTGGGCTGGCGCGAGCGGCTGGTAGATCTCGCGGTCATCCCCAGACCGCACAGCCGGCGCCCGCTTTTGCGGCGGCTGCGCCCGAACTTCCGTGAATCTGAGCATGTGCAGCATCCGCGGCGGAAAACTCCTCCTGCATCCGGTGCTTTTGGGTGCTCTTCAAGAAGAATTTTCCTCCAATGGCAGCGAGGCGAGTAAATAATCCCATTATGTCGCAGGTGCGAAGACGCCGTCGGCCATAGCCTGGCCTCTGCTAGGATGGCCGAATGGAAACCAGCTGCGGCCTCCTCATGTACGTGCCCGCTCTCACAGGGCCCAAGGTTCTGCTCATTCATCCTGGCGGGCCGTACTGGCAGAGCAAGGATCTGGGAGCGTGGAGCGTGCCGAAGGGCGTCGCCCACGAGGGCGAGGACCTGTTGGCCGCCGCGCAACGGGAGTTCAGGGAGGAGACGGGCCTTGCTGTCCGCCCGCCCTTCCGCGCGCTCACCCCGATCCGTCAGCGCAGCGGCAAACGGGTGCATTGCTGGGCATTCGAGGGAGAGGACGATCTCACCCCCTTCAGGAGCAACACATTCCAGATGGAATGGCCGCCGCGGTCGGGTCGAATGGCGACCTTCCCCGAAGCCGACAGGGCTGAGCTTTTCACACTCGACGAAGCTCGGCGCCGCATGCTGCCGGCGCAAATCCCGCTCCTCGATGAACTGGCGCAAGCACTGCGTTGAGATTCAATGCGACATCAACACTGGAATTGGCGAATGACGCGACAGCGACCGGGTGACGCCGCCAAACACGAACTCGCGCAGGCGTGAATGACCGTAGCCGCCGATGACGATCAGGTCGGCGCCCATGGAAGCAGCTTCCGCCAACAGCTTATCTTCCGCGCTCTCGCCCTCTGCTGTTGCGACAGCGCGCAGTTCTGCTTTGACGCCCTTGCGCCGCAGCAGCGCCGCGATCTCTGCGCCGCTGGCGGCGCCGTATGTCTCGCGTTCGGAGTCGACAGTGACGACGGCCGCGGTGTCCGCAGCTTGCAGAAATGGGGCGGCGTCTGCCAGCGCACGCGCCGCTTCGCGCTTCGGCTTCCAGCCGATCAGCACACGTTTGCCGACCCACTCGCCGCGGAACTGAGGCGGAATGAGAAGAATAGGCCGGCCTGAGCGAAATAGCGCCCCTTCAAAAGCGATATCGGCGCTCTCAGATTGCGGCGCCCCCATGATCACGAGGTCCATCGCAATGGCATGCCGCATCATCACATCCTCGGTGGCGCCGAGGAGGACTTCTTCGCTCCGCAGTTCGACCTCGGCATCGATCTTGGCGATCCGCTGCTGGATCAACTCGTTCTCTGTGACAAAGCGATCGTGCGCGTCCCTCAGCACCTCGACCCACAGACTGGCCGCATACACAGGATCGGTCGCGAGCGGCCCCGGTTGCTGCGCCAACTGGAGAATAGTGAGGCGCGCGCTCCATTGCCGGGCCAGCCCTTCAGCCACCCCGAACACGTTTTCTTCCGAGCCGTTCGAAACGACCGCAAGTAGGTCAGTGGGCTTCATGGGACTGGCTCCACGATGGCTGGCGACCCCTTAGCCGCCCTGCTCGTCTGACAAGCGCAAGCGCACCAAGGCTTCACTGCCGTTCTGCGCAGGGAGCAATTCCAGCGAACGGCCGTGACGGATGTACCGCTGCACGATGGGTAGAACGCCAAGCAGTCGCGCTTCATCAGTTGCTGCGGCCTGGCTCGCGCATTCTCCGGGTTCTTCGGTCACTGGCGCGAAGCTCACACCGGTTCCAAATCCTGCCGCGGTTGTCGTGAAGTTGTTGCAGCCGGTAAAGCCGTGAACCGCCTCGCCTGTCTCGTCGAAGGCGATCCATGCGTCTACGCCCTCGCCGAGCGAGGCGCCGGCGATCTGCTGCACCTCCCAGCGTCCCGCAAGTTCGCTCGCCGGCTGCTGCGCGCAAGCACCCAAGCCGAGGATGGAACACGCGACGATGACCGCGATACGCATAGGCTTTCTCCCAAGTTGATGCACACCTTGGCGGGAACCACGAAGATCGTGTTGCGCGAGCGCAAGTTTCAACAAAACCGCAAGTTTGACGTGGTTTGAATAGAGCGCCGACGCATGTTACCGACGCAACGTGGACGCGCACACACCTCGCCGCATCTGCCTTGTGGACGATGACATACTGGTCCTCGACGCCCTGTCGCTGGGTCTGCGGGACGCCGGCTACGAGGTGCATGCCGCACCGGGCGCGGCTGCAGGCTACGACGTCATGGCGCGCACCGCGGTCGACGTCCTGATCACCGACATCAACATGCCCGGCACAGACGGCGCGCACCTGATCGAACAAGCGCGCGCGCGCTGGCCCAGCCTTGCGATTATCGCCATCTCAGGTTCTGGCGTTCCTGGGGCGCAAAGCCTCGACGAAGTCGCGCTCGCGAAAGGCGCCGATGCAGCGCTGACGAAACCTTTCCGCGCGCGTCGCCTAGCCGAAGTGATTCAGCGCGTCCTCGCGGTGCGATCCGCCTAGAGCCAGCAGTGACGCCGCACAACGAGCAGTCCCGTCTTCGCGCCGTCGTCGACACCGCAGTTGATGGCGTCATCCTCATCGACGCAGCGGGCGTCATCCTCATGTTCAATCCGGCATGCGAACAGCTGTTCGGCTACGCCTCATTCGAGGTGATCGGCCGCAACGTAAAAATGCTGATGCCCGAGCCATACCAGAGTGAGCATGATGGGTATCTGGCGCGCTACAACCGGACCGGAGAACGCAAGATCATCGGCATTGGCAGAGAAGTGCTCGGCCGGCGACGCTCCGGACGCACTTTTCCAATGTATCTCTCCGTCGGCGAGGCGCAGGAGGATGGCCAGCCGATCTTCGTGGGCATCATCCGCGATTTGACCGAAAGGAAGGAAGCAGAGCGCGCGCTGCGCGAGGGGGCAGAGCGCTTGCGCGCCGTCGTGGAAACGGCGGTGGACGGCGTCATCCTCATCGATGCGCGCGGGCTCATTCAGATGTTCAATCCAGCGTGCGAGCGCCTGTTCGGCTATGGCGCAGAGGAGGTCATCGGCGAAAACGTGCGCATGCTGATGCCCGAGCCGTATCGAGGCGAGCATGATACGTACTTGCGCAATTACGGCGAAACCAACATTCCGAGGATCATCGGCATCGGGCGCGAGGTGGTCGGCCTGCGCAAGGACGGCTCGACCTTCCCGATGGATCTCTCCGTCGGCGAGGCCAAACAGGATGGCGCTTCCATCTTCGTCGGCGTCATCCACGACCTCAGCAGCCGCAAACGCACCGAAGAACAATTGGTGCAGGCGCAAAAGATGGAAACTATCGGCCAGCTTTCGGGCGGCATCGCTCACGATTTCAACAACCTGCTCACGGTGATCCTGGGCAATGCCGAAGCCTTGGCGGTGCGGCTGAAGGCGCGGGAGGACCTGCGTCTGTTAGCCGAGGGAATCGTCTCCGCAGCCGAGCGCGGCGCGGAACTGACTCAGCGCCTGCTCGCCTTCAGCCGGCGCCAGCGGCTGCAGCCAGCGGTGGTGAACTGCAATGCGCTGGTGGAGGACATGCAAGTGCTGCTGCGGCGCATGTTGCGCGAGGACATCGACCTGCGCATCGGCATCGCACCGCGCCCGGTGCTCGCCCTCGCCGATCCTGTACAACTCGACTCGGCCATCATGAACCTCGCTCTCAACGCCCAGGACGCGATGCCGAATGGCGGGGTCCTGACGCTGACGACGGACGAAGTCGAACTTGAAGGCGGCATGCTCGGCCACGGCGCCGACGTGAAACCCGGCAGATATGTTTCAGTGTGCGTCACCGATGACGGCGCCGGCATGAGCCCGGAAACGCTGGAGCGCGCATTCGAACCGTTCTTCACCACCAAGGAGGTTGGCAAAGGTTCGGGCCTGGGACTGTCGATGGTGTACGGCTTCGTCAAACAATCGAACGGCCACGTTACCATCTATAGCGAAGCGGACCTCGGCACCAGCGTGCGCATCTATTTGCCGGCCGCAGAGGGCGCTACGCAAAGCTGGAGCGCGGCGGCGCCGCCAGGCACGCAAGCGCCGCGCGGCGCCGAGAGCATCCTTGTGGTGGAAGATGATGAGCACGTGCGCAGCCACGCCATCTCTTCTTTGCGTTCGCTGGGTTATCGGGTGGAGGTGGCGTCCGACGGCCGCGAAGCGCTGCACTTGCTGCAGAGCGGTGCGAGGCCGGACCTGTTGTTCACGGATGTGGTTATGCCGGGAGGCATAAGCGGCTGGGAACTGGCGGCGCAAGCGCGCAAGCTAGCGCCGCAGCTGCGCGTGTTATTCACGTCAGGATATCCGCAGGAAACATTGACCCGTCGCGGCGAAGCCAACGCGCCGGTGCTGTCGAAGCCTTATCGCCTGCTGGATTTGGCGCGGCGCGTGCGCGAGGCGTTGGACGAAAAGCCTTAGCCCGGCCAGCGCAGCCCGACGCGGCGACGCTGCTGCAGCGTTTGTTCCGCGCGTTGCAGCGCGCGCAGAGCCACTTCCGCTTGCTGCAACGAATCCGTGGCCCGCAGCGCATCCATGGCGAGGCGCAGGCGCGCCGCGCCCTCTTCCAGCTTGTCGCGTGCGCCTTCGCGCTCACCGAGCGCAGTCAACGCACGGCCGATTTCCTGCTGCGCCGCGCCCCAGGCGCCCGGATCGGTCGTGCGGTCGACGCGGTCGAGATAGCGTTGGCGCGCATCGAGCGCCTTGCTGAGCCATTTGATGTGACCGCCCCGCTCGCCGAGGCTCAATGCGCCGGAAGCGAAATCAGACAGAATATCAAGCTGTAGATTTTCACTGATCTCGGCCGGACGGGCTTCAACCATCTTGTCGAGCGCTTCCACGATCGGCTGCAGACGATCCGGTTTATAGTCCTGCGGACGATGCAGCACGGGACGGGCTTTGCGGGCCAGTGCAAAAGCGAGCGCCCGCTGCACCGCCTCGTCCGGTCGTCCGACGCGCCAGCCGAGCTGGAAATCCTGCACTTCGTGGGTGCGGCCATAGCCAGGCAGCGTGGTCACGCGCAGATCGAGCTTGCCGGTGATGCTCTTCCTTCCCCACACGATCACATCGGCCGCCGAACGCTCCAGCGCATCGGCGGCTTCGACAGCGATGCGGCGGCGAGTTTCCGGATGCGCCCGCGCCGGCACCGTCTTCAGCTTGATCGGAAACAGGTCGACTTGAACATTGTTCTCGAACGAGAACATGCCGAAATTGTCCTCGACCGCCTCCTTCATTTCTTGGCGCAATTCGCGGCCGCCGCCTTCGATCTCGGCGATCAGAACCAGCGCGCGGTGATCCTTCGACCGCTTCAGCGCCTGGGCGCGCAAGGCGATGCGAGCGGCGCGACTGGCTTTGCCCATGCCGGTGAGCATCCAGAACGCCGCAACCAGCAACGCCGCCAAGCCGATCGACATGAAGAACATGAACACGCTCGGCGACTGCACGAACGCGTCCTGGAAATCGCGCGGCAGCAAGCGCATCAGGCGATCCGCCATATCCGGCACGAACGCCGATGCAGCTGCAATATTAACCATTTAGCGGTCCGTGGTCCCTGCCCGAGCCGGTCAGGTCTAGCGTGCGGAACGCGCCCGCACAACGGCCTCCGGCGCCACGCACTGGGCGTAGCGCCGTAACGCCAAGCTTCGACTCAATTGCCGCCGCCGCCCTTGGCCCGTTCGAGCGCTTGATTCATCGCCGCGCCCATATTGCCGAGATCCATCACCTCGACCCCGGGCGGCGCTTCGAACAAGGACGCATCTTGCGGTCCGCGCGTCACGCTTGTCGCCTCCCAGGTCGTGCGGCCGTCCTCGGTCGCGCGCAGGATGATGCCATCCGAGGTGACGCAGGCTGTGTTGGTGTGACCGTCGCTCTGATGCGTCCATTCCGATCCAGACTCGCCGGCCACCGAGCAGGACCCTGTGCGCGTCGCGGTAGAAGCCACCTCGGCCTGCCACTTTTTCGCCGGATCTTCGAATTGATTGCCGCTCGCCCGCATGGCCATGGTGCGGCCCATCGCGGTCGTGACGATGATGCTTTCGCCGGTCTGTGCGTTGGAGATTACCGCTGTCGCGCCCTCGCCCGTGTTCATCTCCATGCGCATCCTGCCGCCGTCGCGGATCATGACGATCGGCAGGGTCTGGCCATTGGGGCCGGTGATGTTGGCTTCGGCGCGATACGCAGCGTGCGTCAAATCCGGGAAGAGGCCGCCTCCGGCGGCCTCGGAGGGGGAGCCGCCGCTTGTCGGCGCGCTCGGGTTGCATGCCGCCAGCACACATCCAGCGATCAAGGCCAAGGCCGCTCTGCGCATCATTTCTCTCCCCTGTCAGATGCGCCCTGAGTAGCAGGCGCCAGTGGTCGCTGAAACCCTGACGTTCGTCGCAAACGGCGGCGCCTAGCGTCGCAGGGCGCCGCCCGCGCTTGCCCGAGCCCCGTCGCGGCGTCCAAAAAGGCGGCCAACCGAATTGCCGGGCGGGCGTTGAATGGCACGCTCGCGCCATATCCTGGGGGTTTTATGAGAAAGCACCTATTAGCCGTTTGTCTTGCTGCGAGCGTGCCGATGCTAGCTGCCTGCGCCACTACCGCCACCGAAAACGCGGCCCGCTTTGGTGACGCCGCCGCTTACCAAGCCGCCCAAACCGATGTCGCGCGCCTGCGGACCGAGGCCGATCAGGATCCGCTGCTGAAGCCCTGGACCGGCGCATATGGCGGCGTTCCTCCCTGGGATCAAGCGCGCCCTGAGCTAATCCCCGCCGCGCTCGAACTTGGCATCAACCTGCAGGAGGCCGAGATCCAGGCGATCGCGAATAATCCAGCGGCGCCGACCTTCGACAACACGATCGGCGCGATGCAAGACTCAGGCCGTCATCTCGACCGCGCGCAGACCATCTTCGGCGTGATGACCGACAATATCAGCAACGAGGCCATCCAGGCGCTGGAAGCAGAATGGTCTCCGCGTCTGACGGCCGCGTATAACCGCATCACCTTCAACCGCGCTCTGTTCCAACGCATCGATCACCTCTACCAGAACCGCGCTAATCTCGGCCTCACGGCCGAGCAAACGCGCTTGCTGGAACGCACGCGCGATCAGTTCGTGCGCGCGGGCGCCGCGGCGACGCCGGAGCAGCAAGCCCGTCTTGGCGCGATCAACGAAGAGCTGTCGGGCAAGTACGCCGAGTTCGGCCGCCGCCTGCTCGCAGACGAAAACACCGCGATCTTCATCACCAACCGCCGCGATTTGCGCGGCCTGCCGCAGAATATTGTCGACGCACTCGCAGCGGCAGCAGCCGAACGCGGCCATCCTGGACAATGGGCGGTGGTGAATACGCGCTCCAGCGTCGATCCCTTCCTTACATTTGCACAAAACCGCGACCTGCGTCAGCGTGTGTGGACCGCGTTCAAGAATCGCGGCGACAACGGCGACGCCAACGACACCAACGGCATCATCGCTGACATCCTGCGCCTCCGCGCGGAACGGGCGCAAATCCTCGGTTTCCCCACGCACGCGCACCTGCGCATGGCTGACACCATGGCGCAGACGCCGGAGCGGGCTCAGGATTTGATGATGCGCGTGTGGCCGGCGGCGGTCGCCCGCGTGCATGAGGAAGTGCGCGACATGCAGGCGATCGCCGACCGCCAGGGCGCCCACATCACCATCGAGCCTTGGGATTACAATTACTACGCCGAGCAGGTGCGGCGCGAGCGCTACAACCTGGATCAGAACGAGCTGCGGCCGTACTTCGAACTCAGCAACATGATCGCGGCGTCGCAATACATGGCCAACCAGCTCTATGGCCTGAATTTCCGCGAGATCACCGGCCAGGTGCCGGTGTTCGAACCCAGCGTGCGGGTTTGGGAAGTCACCGACCGAGACGGCTCATTCATGGGCCTTTTCTACGGCGATTACTTCGCGCGCGCCGGCAAGCGCTCAGGCGCCTGGATGAATACCTACCGCTCACACGAAACATTCACCGGCACGGAAATCCACACGCTTGCCTCGAACAACAACAACTTCGTGCGCGGCGCCCCGGGCGAGCCGGTGCTGATTTCGCTCGATGACGCCGAAACACTGTTTCACGAGTTCGGCCACGCGATCCACTATCTGGTATCCACGGTGGACTATCCCGGCCTCGGCAACGTGCCGCGCGACTACGTGGAATATCCGAGCCAGGTTCACGAGCACTGGGTGCTGACGCGCCCAATCCTTGACCGCTTCGCGCGTCATTATCAGACCGGCCAACCCATGCCGCAGGCGCTGGTCGACCGGGTGCATAACGCAGCGACGTTCAACCAGGGCTACGCGACGGTTGAATATCTCTCCTCAGCGCTCGTCGACATGGCGCTGCACAACCGCGCCGAGGCGGTGACCGACGTCGACGCTTTCGAGCGCGACACGTTGGCCTCTCTTGGCATGCCGCGGGAAATCGCCATGCGTCACCGCCTGCCGCAATTCGGGCACTTGTTCTCGAGCGACGCCTACTCCGCCGGCTATTATTCCTATCTGTGGTCGGAGGTGATGGACGCGGACACTTGGGAGATGTTCGAGGCCACTGGCAACGTGTTCGATCCGACCGTCGCCGCCGGCATGCGCAACATCATCCTGGCGCCCGGCAACACGACCGACCGAGCTGAGGCCTACCGTCAGTTCCGCGGCCGCGATCCAGACGTGAACGCGCTGCTGCGCGTGCGCGGCTTCCCCACCGGCGAAACCAGCGGGACGAGCGAAGGCGGCCACTGATCCGCGGGCAAACGCGAGTTGCATTGAAGGGCGCGCACCGGAAGGTGCGCGCCCTTTTCTTCAGCGCGGAGCAGCGATCATCTCACGAATTTTTGCGGCCAGACATCCATGTCGAACGGCTTTGACACGAGGTCCATGTCCGGTCCCAAGAATGTGGACCGCAACGTCGCGTGTTCGGCGTAACCGGTGATGAATAGAACCTTGAGCCCCAAGTGCCGCGACCGCGCCATCTCGGCCAGTTGACGGCCGTTGATGCCCGGCAATCCGACGTCAGTGATCAAGAGGTCGAAGCGCTCATGGTCGAGAATCTTGAACGCGCTTTGCGCGTCGGCCGCTTCGCGCGGTCTGTACCCGAGCTCGCGTAGAACATCGAGCACAACCATGCGGACCTGTTCGTCGTCCTCGACCACGAGAACGCGTTCACCGGCGCCCTCCTCCGCAACGTGTCGCTCCGGCGCCTCCGCTTCGGTCGCGCCAGCTCCGGCCAGCGGCAGCGACAGCGTCACTTTGGTCCCTTTGCCGGGCGCGCTCTGTACGCTGATGTCGCCCCCGGATTGCTTGACGAAGCCATGCACCATCGACAAGCCGAGGCCTGTGCCCTGGCCGATCGGCTTGGTGGTGAAGAAGGGCTCGAACACGCGCTCGACAACGCTCGGCGCCATGCCCACGCCAGTGTCGCTTACGCTGATATCGACGAAGCCGTCGTCCCTGGCGCGCGTCTCCAAAGTCACCTTGCCGCCATCCGGCATCGCGTCGCGCGCATTGACGATGAGATTCAAAATCGCTGTGGCAAGCTGATTTGAGTCAGTCAGAGCCAGCGCTGGTTGCAGTTTGATCTCGAGGCTCATGTTTTCGCCGAGCGAACGCGTCAGCAAGATCTCCATCGAGCGGACCGCCGTCTCGACATTTACGGGCTTTATGTCGAGCGATTGACGGCGACCGAACGCAAGCAATCGCGATGTCAGTGACGCCGCTCTATTGGCCGAGACGAGCGCCGCATCGAGATATTTCGGCAGATCATCATAGCGTTGCCTCTCGAGCCGGCGCTGCATCAAGTTCAGCGCGCCGATGATTCCCGCGAGCATGTTGTTGAAGTCGTGCGCCAGACCGCCGGTCAGTTGCCCGACCATCTCCATCTTTTGCGCCTGCACCAGGGCTTCTCGCGCTTGCTCCAGCTCCCGCGCACGCTCCATCTTTTCGGTGATGTCACGCGTGATCTTGGCGAAACCGATCAGCTTCCCGCGCGTGTCCGTGATGGCGTCAAGCACCGCGGCGGCGTAGAAACGCGTGCCGTCTTTGCGCACGCGCCAGCCCTCGGACTCGTAGCGCCCGGTGCGCGCCGCCGTCTCCAGCGCCCTGTCCGGCACGCCCGCCGCGCGATCCTCCTCCGTGAAAAACATCGAGAAGTGCTTCCCGAGCACGTCGGTCTCGGCGTAGGACTTGATCCGCTCCGCACCCGGGTTCCAGGTCGTGATGCAGCCGTTCGGATCGAGCATGTAGATGGCGTAATCGACCACGCCTTGCACCAGCAGGCGGAATTGCTCGGCCATCTGCAGCGAGCGCTGCTCGGCGACCTGTCTCTCGCTGGATTGCTCCTCAAGCTGGCGTCCGCGATCGGCAGCGAGGCGCTGCAAGCGATCGTTCGCCTGGCGCAGCGCCTGTTCGGTGTTCTTCTGCCGCGTGATGTCGGATTGCGCCGACAAGAGCCGCACCGGCTTGCCTTCGGCGTCGGCTTCAACGCGACCGCGATTCAAGATCCAGCGGGTCTCACCATTGTCCGGGCGAACGATCCGGTACTCGTGCTCGAACGGACCAGAGCGGGCAAGGTCGGCGAGGAAGGCGATCCGCACCTGCTCGCGGTCATCGGGATGAACCCGGTCGATCCAGCTTTCGTCGTACTGTCCATTGCCGGCGACGCCGCCGACGCCCTGCAGCGCCAGGTATTCGGCCGATCGATACACGTTGCCAGTGCGCAGGTCCCAATCGAAGCTGCCGATCTCGCCGGCTTCCTGCACCAAGCGCAGCCGGCGTTCGCTTTCACGCAGCTCGGCCTCCGCTGTCCGGGTCGCGGTCTCGTCGAGAGCCATGCCGATATAGCCGCGGAACGCTCCCTTCTCATCGAAACGCGGCTGAGAATTGGCGCGCATCCAGCGCCAGCCGCCTTGAGCATCGCGGAAGCGAGCGACAATCTCGTACGGCGCGAAGTTGTTCGCCCATGCTGCGCTGCGCCTGGAGGCGACGCCGGCGAGGTCGTCCGGGTGCAGAAGGGCGATCCAGGCATCGCCAAGCAGTTCATGCCGCGGCTTGCCTGTCAGCTCTGCAAAGGCCTGGTTGACGAAGGTGATGGCGCCGCTCGCGGCAGTGATCCAAACCGGGGCCGGCGCCGAATCCGCCATCATCCTGAAGCGTTCTTCAGGATCGAACGCGCCACCCTCGATCTTTGCGTCTTGGCTGCCGCCGTCCATACCGCCTCGCCCGGGACATCGCCCAAGAACGCTGTAAGCGGCAGTACGGTTCCACCTCTTGTGTCGAAAAATTCAGAATTGCACCCGCGGCTGGCGCACTGCGAAAAGCATCTCGTTCAGGCGGCATTCAGCTTGGGTTCAGCCGGCGAAGCGCAGCCTCTGCGGCTTGGGAGCCTGAACTTCATGATCCGCAGACTGATGAGCGTTGTCGCCGCCCTTGCGTTCGCCGCCGCGACGTTGACGCCGGCCCAAGCCGATGCGCGCCGTCACCGCGACGGCTATTACGATCACCGCTACGAGCGCCAGTATGATCGCCGTGACTGGCGCCGCCATGACCACGACAACGATGCGCTGGCAGCCGGCGCGGTCGGTCTGGTGCTCGGCCTGGCGCTCGGCTCGATGGCGAGCCAAACCAACCAGCCGCCGCGTTATAGCGCGCCGCCACCCCCGCCCCCGCGCTATTACGACGATGGCGGCTATTACGACGATCAGGGCTATGAGCCGTATTACGACGATCGCTACGATTCCGCGCCGCAATGCACCCGCCGCGAGCGCCAATGGGACCGCTACGCCCAGCGCTATCTCTGGGTGGATGTGCCCTGCTGATCTCAGCAGCGTCGGGCGTTAAATCGTACGCTGCATGCGCTATCTTTGAGCCATGCAGTACGTATGCGATGCGCCGGGCGGCGCGACCTGGTTCAGGATAGAGACCGAGCACGAGGCGGAAGCCGAGGCGACGCTGATGCGTCACGCCGTCGACAAGTATTTCAAGCGCTTCGCCGAAGCGGCGCGCGAAAGCTATGCACCGCCGCCCAACAGCGCCAATTTCGAACGCGCCATCGGGCTCAAGGATCACATCGCCCGCACGATGCCGTTTTTCCTGACGCTGCGCGCCGACGATGGCGCCGGTCTGGCGACGGCGATGCTGCCGCCGCAAGGCCGAAACCAAGCCGGCTTCCGCATCATCATCGTCGGGGCCGACAATACCGACCCGTATCCAGCGCACGGCAAGGCGATCGAAGCGTTGGCGCGGCATGTCGGCTATGGACTGCCGCGCAGCGAGTGCTTCCCCTATGCCTGATTATTTGCCTCCGCCGCCGCTGGGCGCTTGCGTCAACACGCGCGCGCCGGCGTAACACGGCGCCACCGCGCAGGTTTGCATCAGCAGCCGCACGATGTATCGACCATTGGCCTGAGCTTGATACTGCACCACCGGATAGTCGTCCGGCAGCACATCGCTGGCGACGACGCCGCCGGTAGAGGCGTCGATCAATTCGATATCGACATTGGTGCAATCGCCGTCGCAGGCGCCAACGAAAACATAGGGAACGCCCGCTGTGAGATCGATCTGGAAACGATGGTCCGTGGCCGGTTGCATCGGCGCGATCTGATCGGTGAAGCCTTGCGGGGGCGCCATGCCGGAGGCGAATTGCTGAGCCAATGCGTCGAGCTGCTGCCCGATATTGGTGATCAACTGCTGGCGCACCTCCGGCGATATGTTGGCCTGCTGCACCTGACCCGAACGCGTCTGCGTCATCGGCGCTTGAGCGCCCTCACGTACAGGAGGCAAAGGAGGGCCGCTGCCGCCGCCTGTCAGCTGACTGAGTTGATCGCACCCGCACAACGCGAAGGCGGCCATTGCCGCCACAACCATCCGCATCATCATCACCTCCCGCGCTCCGGCGTCCCTTGGTTAGCGGCGGCAAGAGCGCGAGTCACGCGCCAACGCCGGCCCAGAGACATTCCGGCAGCGAGACGGCGCGTTGCGCGCGACTCATGCTAAGCGCGCGTGCATGCAAACTGCCGCCCAAGCTACCGCCATCGTCCTTGCCGGCGCCTCGCTCGGCTGGATCATGCTGTTTTCGTTCGTGCTGTCGCCGGTCGCATTCAAGCAATTTGACGCCGGCCGCGCCGAGCGCCTGGTCAAACACGTGATGAACGCCGGCCACGGCATACTCGGCCTGATTGCGCTCGCCTCCGCCTTCGCCGCGTTGATGTCCGGCGCCTATGCGGGCGCCGCAGTCGCTGCTGTTGGCGGCGTGTTCGCGTTCATGTGCCGATTTGCGCTCGCGCCGCGTGATGACAAGCCGATCCGCGGCCATCGCGTGGTCAAGACCGCGCGCATCGTCGCCTCCGGTCTCACCGCCTTCATCATGCCGGTGCTGATTGCATCTATCGTGTTGACGATGATGCGAATCTAGGCGGCTTCGCTGACGCCTTCGCTGAGCGCGCGACGCGCACGCTCCATCCAGGTGGCGATGTCGTCTTCGTTGGGCGCGGGCGCCGAGCCCCAGGCGCGCTGGCCCTCATCGCTCAAGCCCCAGTGCGCGACCGCATCGCAGAGCGCCTCCGGATCACTCCCGATCAGCGCTTGGGCGTCGCGCACGCCGCATGCCACCAGCGCCTGCGCCTCCCGCGATTTGAGACCGGGCACAGTGCATGCGAGCAGCGCCTGCGCCTGCCAATCGCGGATCACCTGCGCCGAGATGTGGCGCGCGTCGATCACGCTTTCGCCTTGCTCCGGTTCGAGTTGAAGCAGGTCGGCGATGGTCCTGACGCCAACCTGTTCAAGCCGCTTTGCGGTCTTCGGTCCGATCGACGGCGCCTGCACGACCGGTGCATTCTGCTTCAGCGTGAAGCGCGGCAGGGTCTTCTCGCGCTTGGCTTGCGGAGCGCCGACGGGCAACTCGCGCGGGGGCTGCTTTTCCTTCGCCGGTTTACGCATTGGCGCATCCGCGCTCGACTCGACGGGCGGCGCCTCGGCTGCCTTCGCTGTCGTAGCCTTGGGCGCAGCCTGGGTCCGGGCGGCGGTCGGCGGCGTCAGTTCGATGGTCTTTGGCGCCTTCTTCGCGGAACCAGCTCGCTTTCTCGTCGTCGTTCGGGCCGGAGCTCCTTCTCCGTACGCGGCGCCGATTTCGCGCGGCCATTTGGCGTCGAGCGTCGACAGCGGCTTTTTCAGCACCTCAAGCGCATAAAGCTCGCGCACGGCCCGATCGTCCTCGCCCAGCGTCGCCCGTACTTTTCCTGTGCGACGGAATTCCTCGTACTGCGCCTCGACCTCCTTGCGTGCGGCGGCATCGTCGAGCAACTTCAGCACGCTTTGAATCGGCGCGTCGAGCGCGAGGAAAAAGGCCTGCAAGCTGGGGGCGCTTTTCGGGGCTTTCACCGCAGCTTCCTCGATCGCCCGCTCAAGCACGCGCGCGAACCCTGCCGCCGCTTGACCGACCAGCCTGGCGATCGTGTCCTTCAGCTCCTGGTCGAGACCGGCAGGCGGGTTCTTCACGCCCGCTGCGAAATTATAATGATCGACGATCAACTCGTAATGCGCTGTCGCCGCTTTGGCGCCGGACTTGACCATGTCGGCGAGCCATTTGTCCCCGCTCGGAACGGCTGGATCAGGATAGCCGCCCAGGTCGTGTTCGAGGATCGCCTGAAAATCCTTGTACGACTTGAAGATGCTCCATTCGACAGCGCGGTGGATTACGTTTTCCTCTTCGGTCTGATGCGTGTGGAACGGTTGCTGCGGATCGACGAAATAATGGCTGAGCACGCCCGCCGACCATGCCGCCAGTCTCCAGTCCTTGGCGGCAAGCGCGCGCACCGTGCGGCGATACCATTCCTCGCACGCCTCGATGGCGCCGCCCCAATCCTTTTCGCGCACGTGCAGGACGTGATTCTTGAAATCCTTGAACTCGTCGTCGGGCGCCTTGGCGCCGCGAAGATATTCAGCGTGATTGGCGAGGAAGAAGTCCCGCCATGCCTCGGCGTCGGCGCACGTCAGGCGCCGCAGCGCATCCAGCGCCAAGCGGTGATGGGTGGACCGGCACCGGCTCGCAAACACGACCGCGTAGAGCAGCGACATCTCCTCGCCCCAGTGATGAAGAGGGGTGCGGTGAATCCGTTAGCGAGACGTTAATGCAACGCCGAAGGCGGCAACGCAGCTGTGCGCTGCGCGTTACCGCCGGAAAGTTCCTCGACTCTGCTCATACTAGGCCAGCCCGCTTGCTGCCGGGCCGGGAGTAGAGTCCATGACCACGCCTTCTGAGGGGGATGCGCTCACGCGCGCGCTGGCCGAGCAACGGGCCGAGCTCACCGCCTTCCGCACCATCCTGCAGAACCTGCTGCTCGAAGTCGCGCGCGAGACCGGCGCTGAGCGCCTCAACACCCTGCGCGAAGGAGCGCTCGGCGCCATCGCCGCTCTGGAGACGCTCGGCTCGGGCGATCAGCTGCGCCACCACTCAGCGGCCATAGTGCATGAATGCTTCGACAGTGTAGCCCAGGCGGCGGGCTTCACTATTCGCAACGCGGCGCGGGACGCGCACTGATTAGCGCTGTAATCACGCTTGGCCCTCGCCGCCAGGGATTAGGCCCCAATCTTCGCACAGGATGCGCACGAGGCGCTCGTGACGTTTCTCGATCGCCTGGTAGGTCCATTCTTCGATTCCTCCAAGATCGCGCGTCAGCGCGAAGATCGGCGCGCCGGGCGTGTTGAAGAAAATCTTGCGCTTGTCCAGGTAGGGCTTGGTGTCCGCTTGCGAATTCTGGGCGTACGTTATCAGGATCAGGTTGCCGAGGAGGTTGGCGGCGTCGTTGCGCAACCCGGCGTCAGGGAAGCGTTCATTCCACCAGGCTCCGCCGGCGCGCGGCAGCACATGCTCGACCGTGACGTCGTCGGTCATTTCGAGCAGGTGGCCGTTCGGCATCGCCGCCTCTAGCCGGATCAGCAGCAAACGACGCTGACGATCGCGCTTTCGCGAACGATTGAGCGTCGCAATCATCTTCATGTGTTCGTTGTCCGTGAGCTCAAGCGCGCCCTTTGGCCCGTAGAGCAGCTTGTCGTCACCGCAATACTTCACCGCGCGCGCATAGCGCCCTTCCTGCAGGCGATTATCGATGACCGACAGTTCGCAGGCGAAGGCAAAGCGATCGAGCGCCTGGAAGAAGCGGCGCGCGCGCTCAGATTCGTGCGCGTGCTCCGCCAGGAACGCGATGGCCGCGGGCGCCCAATCCCATTCCTCCACCTGCTTCATCATCTTGATGCGACGATTCACATCGGCGCTGGCAGGTCCAACATCGACATTGCCGGCGAAGATGGCGCGCAGCGCGTGCGCGTAACGGGGCAGTTTATCGAACAGGAATGTTCGAACGCCGCCGGCGCGGTCCACTGCCGCGCGGAAGGCGGCCAGGTCGCCAGGCGACAACAGCTGCTCACCAGTAAGCAGAAAAGGCATCATGTAGAGCAGCTTGGCGAAGTTCTCGCGCTCGAAAAGATCTTCGATCTGCTCCCACTTGCGCGCCGCGGCATCGGCTTCCGTGTTAGGCAAGTTCGAGTTTTCGATCAGGTCGCTTTTGATGATGTCCGCGCCCGAGAGCGGCGAACCGCGTTTGTTGAGCGTCGCGAACACAGTCTGCGCGCAACCGCGCTCGTCGGCGTCCACGACATTCAAAGTGCAGCAGCGCACCACATAGGAAACAAACGTATCGAGTTCGCGATCGTCCATCGCGCCCAGTTCAGCGGCGATGCAACGGGCCGCAGCGCAGAGCAAATCCTTGGAGTCGACGCCGATGTCCGGCAGCTGCGCCATCGCCGCCATTTGCCCCGGCTCTTGCACGTAGCCGCGATAGAAGCTTGCGTCTTCATCGCGCAAAATCAGCCGTGGATGGTCTCCCTCAAGAAGCAGCGCCTGGTATTGCTTGGCTCGCCCCGGCAAGCGATCGCGCACGTAAGCGAGAATCATGGTCAGCGTGGCCAGGCGCTGCTGACCGTCCGAAATCTCCAGCTTGCCGTGGTTCTTCACCAGCACGATCTGGCCGATGAAATAGAATGTCGCGCCGCGTTTATAGGCCCGCCACAAATCCTGGATCAGCTGTCGCACCTCGCGATCGCTCCAGGTATAGGCCCGCTGATAACGCGGTACTTTCAGCGCGGCTTTGCGCGTCAGGACGCCGCCGAGATTGAGGATTTGCGAACTCAGTCCAAGCGGGGTTTCGCCGAACGTTGCCGCCATCGCTCCCTCCGAATTTTCAACTCGGCAAGATCGTTAGCCTCTCGACATGATCGTGCAACGCCGGCGGCAGTTCTGCACAGCGGGACTTGCGCGGCGTTCCCGAAACGACACGCAATCAAGCCGACGCCTGGTCGAGGATCGGGGCGGCCTCGTATGGCGCGTTGGCGTCAATTCGCGCGAACGAATGGAAGCCGCGTACCTCAAAGGCGGGGAACAGAGCACGCGCGGCGTCGGCGTCGGTGAAGCCGGCGCGGCGCGGGCGCGCCTCTCCTGCCGCCGCCCCCGTCACCTGCGCCAAGCGGCGCGCGATTGCGGCGCCGGAATCGAGCCATTGCACAGGCCGTGGGGCAGCAGCCGCTAGTTCCCGCGTCAACAGCGGAAAATGGGTGCAGGCGAGCGCGACGACATCGATCGCGTCGCCGCCTGGCGCGCCAAACAATCCATCGATCGCCTCGCGGACTGCTTCCCCGGTGTCCATTTCGCCACGCAGCTTGCGCTCCGCTGCTTCCACAAGCGCCGCCGAACCAAATCGAACCACGCGCTTGTCGCCAGCGAACTCGGCAATCAAATCATCTGTGTAGGCGCGACGAACGGTGGCCGGGGTGGCCAGAAGGCCGATGACGCCCGTCTGCGTCGCAGCGGCCGCCGGCTTGATCGGCGGCACGACCCCCACAATCGGGATATTCACAACCGCGCGCGCCGCATCGAGAGCGATGGTCGAAGCCGTGTTGCAGGCGATGACGATCGCCTCTGGCGACCATTGTTCGACGAGGCTCGCGAGCAACGCGGGCAGCCGCGCGCGCAAATCAGCGTCGGACTTCAGCCCGTAGGGCAGCCATGCATTGTCAGCGACGTAATCGAGACTCAACGCATGTCGCGACGCCGTGATCGCGTCGAATACCGAAAGGCCGCCGACGCCCGAATCGAACACCAGCACGCGCGTCATCGCGTTAACCATTTGGGCACCCTAGCGCATTCGTTGGTCATTAACCAAATCGCTGATTTTGGCACCCTTTTCTCCCTTGCCCCGGCCCGCGAACACACGCAGCAGATAGTTGTGGAAACCAGTCCTTAACCGAGTTTGCGGGAATCATGCGCTCGGTTAGTCACTAGGGTGGGGTTAACGTCAACGCGCCGCGGAGCGCGGACTTGATCGGGGTCGGAATATGAACGCCATCGGCAAATCATCCGTCGTCTTCGTGACGCTGTCGGGTTTGTTCTGGGGCGGCTGGGTTGTCGGCTCGCAGACACCCGAGGGCCAGGAGGCGCTCGCGCGCGCCTACGCCGCCTATACTGAGCAACAGGCGGCGGCCAATGAAAATCTTTTCGATTCGACCGCGCTGCGCGCGATCGTGTGCGGCAGCGGCGAATTCACCGAACAGAAGCCGTGTCTTGCAGTGGTCGCGGCCGGACGGCTGTTCATCGTCGACGCTGGGGCCGGCGCCGCCGCTTCGCTCGCCGGCCACGGCATTCCGCTTCAGCGTCTCAACGCCGTGCTGTTGACCAATGCCGGCCTTACTCAAACAGCCGATCTCAGCGCGCTCTTCAACGAAAGCTCACGTGGCGCTGACGGCGCGCTGTTGCCGGTCTATGGGCCTGCCGACACGCAGCGTTTGGTCGATGGTTTGAACCAAGCGGCCGGCGTGGACGGCGCAGCGCGCGGGCTGCAGGCGTGGGGCCCATCGCCGGAGCCGGGCCGCTCCGTCATCGTATTCGAGGCAGACGGGCTCATAGTCTCCGCCTTCACCACGCAGGAAGACGCCTTCGCCGGCCGCGTCGGCTATCGCTTCGATTATCGCGGCCGGTCCATCGTCGTCGGCGGTGACGGGCGAGTGGTCGGCGCCTCCGCGGCGCGCGACGCCGATGTCGTACTGCAAGGCGCGCAGACACAATCACTCGCGCAATTGCATGCAAGCGACCGCGCCAGCGCCGGCGAAGTCGCGGCGCAAGCACGCGCCGCCAATGCCGGCATGGTCGTCCTCACCGGCGCCGAAAATGAAATGGCCGCTCGAATGCAGGTTGCTGAAGCCCGCGCTGCGGGTTTCGATGACGTCGTCGCCGGCCGCATCGGCATGCTGGTCGAGTTGCCGCTGGCGAACAGCGAAATCAACGTGCGTCCGCTCTGAAGGCGTGCGGCGCCGCTGTTTCGCGCTTGAGCGGCCGTATGGACTCGTGATGGTCGACGACTAAGATCGCGCCGATGCGCGCGCTCCTGATTGCACTCGCGGCCATGCTCGTCAGCGCCGCGCCCGCGGCGGCTGATCGCTTCTCGCTCACCTATGACGGCATGGGGCTGGGCTTTGTGCCGCTGGGCGGCGTCAGCGTCGACGCCGATGTGGGCGAAGACTATTATGAAATCAGCGCCAGTCTCCATTCCGGCGGTCTGCTCAATCTGTTCGAGCGCACCAACATCCAGGCGCGCTCTTCCGGTCTGATCCAGAATGGCGCCGTGCTCTGGCGCCGCTATGATCTCGATCATCGCTACAGCCGCAAGCGCCGCACGATCGCGATGGCGGCTGACGAAACAGGCCTGCCTGTCGCCGCCATCGAGCCGAACTACCGCATCTGGGGCGACCCCCCGGCCAGCGAAGAACAGCGCCGGCGTTCGCGCGACCCGCTGTCCTCGATGGTGGCGATGGCGGTCGATGTCGGCCAGTCTCGGCGCTGCTCCGGCTTCTATCCGACGTTCGACGGCCGCTTCCATTATCTGCTCGAGTTGGCTGGCGGAGAGATCGAACGCTTCCGCGACGCCGGATACGAGGGGGAAGTGCTGAAGTGCTCGCTCGCCTACATCGCCGTCTCCGGCTTTGAGCGCCGCGACGCTGGACGGCGACGCATCCCGCACGGCGAGGTCTGGTTCGCGCTGATGCCAGACACCACTTTCGCCCCGCCGGTGCGGATATCGACACCGCTCTCCGCTGGCGGCGCGGTGATCAGGCTGGCGAGCTTCCGGCGCGTGCGCGTGGAGGTGCAGCTGACCTCCTCGCCGAGCCCATGAACGCGCGCATCGCCGCGGCCGATCTGCTGGTTGCAGTGATGGATGGCGGTCGCTCGCTCGATGACGCTCTGAACGAAACGCCGCGATTTGATCAACTCGAGGGCCGCGATCGCGCCTTCGCGCGCGCGCTGGCCGCCGCTTCGCTACGGCGCCTCGGCGGCATCAACGCAGTGCTCTCGCGTTTTCTGCAAAAACCACTGCCCGAGAGCGCCACGCTCGCGCGGGCGCTGCTGCACGTCGGCGCTGCGCAATTGCTAGTATTAGGCACGCCGGCGCACGCGGCTGTGGTCGAAACCGTGGAAACCGCCAAGCAATTGCGGGAAACACGCGGCTTCGCCAACCTGATGAACGCGGTGCTGCGCCGCGTCGCACGCGAAGGCGCCGCCGCGATGGAGGCGCTGCCGGCGGGCGCTGACCTGCCCGCATGGCTGTTTACGCGCTGGCGCGCCTGTTACGGCGCGGACGCCGATCGCATTGCCGCCGCGCTGCTGCATGAGCCGCCGCTCGATCTCAGCGCAAAGAGCGCCGCCGACGCTTGGGCGGTTAAGCTGGGCGGAACGCTCACGCCGACCGGAAGCATTCGACTCGCAGAAGCGGCGCCCATCGAGGCGTTGCCTGGTTTCGCAGACGGCGCCTGGTGGGTGCAGGACGCCGCCGCCGCCCTGCCGGCGCGTCTGCTCGGCGCGGTCGACGGCCTGCGTATCCTCGATCTTTGCGCAGCCCCCGGCGGCAAGACGCTGCAGCTCGCGGCCGCGGGCGCGCAGGTCACGGCCGTTGACAAGTCGCAACCCCGCCTCCGGCGTCTGCGTGAAAACCTGGAGCGCACGCGCCTCAGCGCCGAAGTCATATGCGCCGACGCGCTCGCCTATCGCCCCGATGCGCGGTTCGACGCTGTGTTGCTCGATGCGCCGTGCACCTCGACCGGCACGCTGCGCCGCCACCCAGATGTTGCCTGGCTCCGCCGCCCAGCCGACATCCGCGCGCTGGCAGAGGTGCAGACGCGCCTGCTGGCGGCGGCCGCTACACTCCTGAAACCGGGCGGGACGCTGGTGTACGCGGTGTGCTCGCTTGAACCCGAAGAGGGCCCGGACATTGTCGCCGCAGCGCTGCGAAACGAGTGGCGACGCACGCCGATCGATGCTGCTGCAATCCCCGGCGTCGAACCGTTCATCACCGCCGAAGGCGATTTGCGGACGCACCCAGGCTACTGGCCCGAACGCGGCGGCTTGGATGGCTTCTATGCTGCAAGATTGCAGCGGATTTAGCCGCCGCAGCCGCGCAGCTTGCGCCCCCAGCGCCCCGCAGGTAACGAAAACGCCATGGCGCGCACCCTCATCGCCCCGTCTGTCCTCGCTGCCGATTTCTCCAAGCTCGGCGAGGAAGTGCGTGCGGTCCAGGCCGCCGGCGCCGACATGATCCATGTCGATGTGATGGATGGCCATTTCGTGCCGAACATTTCGATCGGGCCGGCGGTGATCCGATCGATCCGGCCCCACTCGAAGCTGCCCTTCGACGTGCATCTGATGATCGCACCGGTCGATCCGTTCATCCAGGCGTTCCGCGACGCTGGGGCCGACATCATCACCGTGCATCCAGAAGCTGGACCGCACGTGCATCGCACGTTGCAGGCGATCCGGGCGACCGGCGCCAAGGCCGGACTCTCGCTCAATCCTGGCACGCCCGCAGAGGTGATCGATCCGGTCATCGACCTGCTCGATCTGGTGCTGGTGATGAGCGTCAATCCGGGCTTCGGCGGACAAAGCTTCATCGACAGTGCGCTGCCGAAAATCGAGGCCGTCAGAAACAAGATCGACGCCGCCGGACGCGACATCATCCTCGAAGTGGACGGCGGCGTGAACGCGAAGACGGCGCCGCGTGTTCTTGCCGCCGGTGCGACCGCGCTGGTTGCGGGGACGGCTGTTTATGGGGGCGATGCCGGCGCCTACGCGGCCAACATCGCGCGCCTCAGAAAGCCAGACTGAGTCCGTGAATGCGCCGGCCTCACCTCCCCGCCGGCCGCCGCGCGTTGCGCCGGTGAGTGATCCCTGGCGCGCTAATCCATTCCATCGCATGCGGCTCGGCGAAGCCGCCCCTGACCGCGTCGGCTATTACGGCGACGATCCGCGCAAAGGCGAGGCCGCGCGCGGCCGTGAGATCGAGCGCGGCATTTGGCGCATTGGCGCCGAGCGGCTGTCGGCGCCGAGCCCCTGGCGCGCGCAACACCCCTCGCGCCATTTCAGCGCTCGGCTGCACGCCTTTGGCTGGCTCGCCGATCTCGCGGCGGCGCATGCGCACGCACGCATGGCGCAACTCACCGACGCTTGGGTCGAAGAGTTCGGCGAATGGGACGATTTCGCCTGGGATGTCGAGCTCACCGCTGAGCGCCTGTTCGCTTGGCTTACCTGGGGCCGTTCCG
The DNA here is from genome assembly GCA_964402795.1 of uncultured Terricaulis sp. Taxonomy (GTDB): domain Bacteria; phylum Pseudomonadota; class Alphaproteobacteria; order Caulobacterales; family Aquidulcibacteraceae; genus Vitreimonas. Next base: position 108,921 of record CAYODX010000007.1, read on the forward strand.
CGTTCGAGGTCGGCTCGCCCGACAAACGTTTGGCGCTGCTCCGCTCAGCCGCGCGGCAAGCGCGTCTGTTGCTCATCGCCCAAAACGATGTGAGCGACCGTCATCTCGCCGCCATCAAGGCCGGTGCAGCCCTCGTGCTCGCTGCCGCAGCCGGTTTTCCTGAAGCCAACCGCCTCGCCGAGCAGGGCGAGGAGCTGTTGATCGAAGCCTGCGCCAAGCAGTTTTACGCCGACGGCGGCCACCTCTCGCGCTCGCCCGAAGCACTGGCGCAAGCGCTGTGCGATCTCGTCACCGCGCTCGATGCGATGGAGGAGCCGCCGCAAATCATTCGCGAGACATTGCCGCGGCTCGCCAACATGCTGCGCATGCTGCGCCTCGGCGATGGCGGCCTGGCATGTTTCCACGGCGGCTCGGAGGGCGACGCTGCGGCACTCGATGAAGCCTTGGCGCGCGTGCCCGGTCCAGTACGCGCGTTCCAGTTCGCCAACCACACTGCGTTTCAGCGTCTTGAGTCCGGCGCTATGCGGGTGCTTTTCGATGTCGGCGGCGCCCCGCCGCCCTCCTACGCCGAGCGCGCGCATGCAAGCGCCCTGGCGTTCGAACTCTCCGACGGACAGGAACGGCTGATCGTCAATATCGGCGCCGGGCGCGACCTCGAGCCGGACGCGCGCCAAGCTGCGCGCGCCACCAACGCGCACTCAACGCTGGTGCTCGACGATGCGCTCTCGGCCACGCTGGAAGAGCCGCGCCGCGGCAGAGGCGCAGGGCGCCTGAGCGGTCCCGCGCTCGATGAAGTGCGCCGCGCCGCAGATGAAAGCGGCGTCACCGTGCAAGGCCGCCATGATGGCTATCGCGCCGCCTATGGCCTGCTGCATCGGCGCTATTTGTTCATCGACAACGATGGCAAGAACTTGCGCGGCATCGATGAACTCGCGCGACCAATCAAGATGAAGGGCGCGCCGCGCAAAACAGAAGCGCCATACGTGGTGCGTTTCCATCTGCATCCGAACGTCAGCGCCAAGTTGATTGAGCACCAGATGGCGTTGCTCGAAACGGCGAGCGGCCTGCGCTGGCGGCTACGCACCGATGCGCCCAATATCGCGGTCGAGCCTTCGATTTACTGGGGCGGCAAAGCCCCGCGTGAGAGCCTGCAAATCACGCTCTCGGGCATGGCCGATCCGATGGGCCATGGCCTCGCGCCCCCCAACCGCATCCGCTGGGCCCTCGCGCGGGCGTGAGGCTGCGCTCTATCCCTGCGCTTGCGTGAAATTTCCCTTCCGCGCCAGGGCCGAGGACAAAATCAATCCGACGCCGTCCGCTCATGCATTATGATCGCCCACATCTCTCACACGGGAGGTTCTCGAAGCATGCCGAGCCTTGTTGAACGTGAGAGACGCGGTCGAGCGTGGAGGAGCCGCCAGTCTGTGAAGACTGTCGGCGCCTCATGGCCGGAGCGGTGAAAAAGCTCCGGGACCAGGCGCACAAGGCGGCGCCATGCACGCCGCCGGCGTAACCGCCTCCGGGAGTGAAAAACCTCCCGCGACGGAGCCGGCGAAACAACGAGCGCAACGGGGCGCGTGCGACGCGCGGCTGCTCGCAAGAGCGGCACTAGATATTGCCTCGGCGCATCCTGCGCGCCCCGGCTCCCACTTTTCACGCGCTTCCACGACTGAAGCGCAGCCGATGACGCATGTCCGCCGCAAATAGGGGCCGCCGGCGCTGGCGGTCGGGGGCGCCGGCGGTCCATAAGGCGCATTGAAATCCGATCCCTTCCCAGCCCATGAAGACACCGATGACTGACATCCTCCCCATCAAGCGCGCACTCATTTCGGTTTCCGACAAGACCGGCCTGATCGATCACGCCAAAGCGCTCTCGGCGCTTGGGGCGAGCCTCGTTTCCACTGGCGGCACGTACAAGGCGATCGCCGACGCCGGGCTCGCGGTCGAGGACGTTTCCAGCCTCACGGGTTTCCCCGAGATGATGGATGGGCGGGTGAAAACACTGCACCCGAAAGTGCATGGCGGTCTATTGGCCTTGCGCGACAACGCAGAGCACGCGCGGGCGATGCAAGAGCACGGCATCGCCGCTTTCGATGTGCTCTATGTCAATCTCTATCCATTCGAAGCGACCGTCGCGCGCGGCGCAGACTTCGAAACCTGTATAGAGAATATCGACATTGGCGGCCCCGCTATGATCCGCGCCGCGGCGAAGAATTATGGCTTCATCGCCGTCGCCACCGACGCCGACGACATGGCTGCGATCCTCGAAGAGGCGCGAGCGCATGGCGGCACGACTCTGGCGCTGCGCAAAAAACTCGCGGCCAAAGCATTCTCGCGCACGGCGGCCTATGACGCAGCGATTTCCTCCTGGTACGCCGGACAGCTAGGGGAGCAAGCGCCGACCTGGCGGGCGCTCGGCGGCAAGCTGCGCCAGACCTTGCGCTATGGCGAAAATGCTCATCAAAGCGCTGCATTCTACGTGAATGGCGAAAAGCGGCCCGGCGTTTCGACAGCCAAACAGCTGCAAGGCAAGGAACTGAGCTACAACAATCTCAACGACACCGACGCCGCCTACGAACTGGTCGCGGAATTCGATCCGCAGCAAAGCGCTGCCGTCGCCATCATCAAACACGCCAATCCGTGCGGCGTTGCAATCGGGGCCGATCTTGCGGAGGCCTACGTGCGCGCGCTCGAATGCGATCCAGTGTCGGCATTCGGCGGCATCGTCGCCGTCAACCGCACGCTGGACAAAGCGGCGGCGGAACGCATTGTCGATATCTTCACCGAAGTGGTGATCGCACCTGACGCCGACGAAGACGCCATCGCCATCTTCGCCAAGAAAAAGAACTTGCGTCTGCTGGTGGCGGGCGGGCTGCCCGATCCGCGTCAGCCCGGCCTCTCCTACAAGACGCTCGCGAGCGGCTTTCTGGTGCAGGACCGCGACACAGGCCATGTGCGGCGCGAAAATTTGAAGGTGGTCACCAAACTGGCGCCAAGCGACCAACAGATCACAGATCTCTTGTTCGCTTTCACCGTATGTAAGCACGTCAAATCGAACGCGATCGTCTATGCCAAGAACGGCCAGACGGCCGGCATAGGCGCGGGCCAAATGAATCGGCGCGATTCTGCGCGTATCGCCGCGATTCGCGCCAAAGAGGCATCCGAAGGCGCCCAGCTCGCCACGCCGCTGACACACGGCTCGGCCTGCGCATCTGATGCATTCTTTCCGTTCGCGGATGGCCTGCTCCAGGCGATCGAAGCAGGCGCGACTTCTGTGATTCAACCGGGCGGCTCCATCCGTGATGACGAGGTCATCCGAGCCGCTGATGAAGCGGGAGTCGCCATGGTGTTCACCGGCATGCGCCACTTCCGTCACTAAAGATGACGACGCTGCAGCAGCACGCTGAGCGGCTCGCGCCGCATTTCGAGGTGACGCTGCCAGATGGAGCCGGGCCTTTCCCGGTGCTGCTGATGCTGCATGGTTGCGGCGGCGTGCGTCCATTCCAGGGCGGCATGGCCGAAGTCGCCGTGGGCGCTGGCGCCGCGGCGGTGGCGATCGATTCCTACGCACCGCGCCGGATCAGCCGCACGGTCGCGTTCGCCACCGTATGCACCGGCATGCGCTTACGCGGCGCCGAGCGCGCCGGCGATCTGTTCGCTGCTATGGCTTGGCTGCGAGGGCAGAGCTGGGCTGCGGCGGACCGTGTCGGCGCGGTCGGCTGGAGCCACGGCGGCTGGACCGTCATGGACGCGCTTGCGCTTCGCAGCGGCCCAGAGATGGAGCGGATCACCAAGCTCTCAGCGCTGCCGCACGAACCGCTGGACGGCCTCAAGGCCGCGTTGTTCGTTTATCCTTATGCGAGCGTCGGCAGCTATTGCGGCCGCCGCGACTGGCGCTTTCGACCAGACTCCACCGTCATTATCGCCGAGCATGACTATATCGTCGGACCAACACGCAAGACTCTTGAACGCCAGGCTGCTCGCTGCGGCATGAATGTCGTCACCCTGGAGAACACCACGCATGCGTTCGAAGACGAGCATGCTGAAGATCCGCGCGTGCGCTTCAATCCGCTCGCGACTGCGCGCGAGCACGCGATGCTTAAAGAGATGGTGGGGGTGCTCTAGCGCAGCGTGCCCACCAGCGCGTTCAACTCCGCGGAGATCAACATCAGCTTCGCAAAGGTCCAGGGGCCCTGCGCGTTCAGCTCCTCGAACGCGGCCCGCGCCCGCTGCGCCGGCGCGCCGAGCGTGCCGACCCAATCGCGCGCGGAAGCTGCGATGTCACGATTGTTGACTCCGGTGTTCGGGGCGCCGATCGCCGCCGCCGCCGCTTTGGAGAGTCGCAGCTGCATTTCCGCTAAGTCTTCGCTGGCGCGGCGGACGACCAGCCGATCCCAGTGCTGCTGCAGCGCCAGCCCCGCCGCAGCCTCGCGTACGACGTCGATGCCGAACTCCCCGCCAATCACCCAGTGCAGCACCGCCGCCGCGTTCACCGGCCACTTGCCGCGCCGCGCCAGATCCGCGACATCGAGCGCGCTCGTTAACGGCCGCAAGACCGCGACCTCCCGAGCCAGGTCGGCCGGCGCTCCCAGTTCGACCAAAGCGTTCTGTCGCGCCACCGCTCGGTTGCGCTCGGTTTCGCTCATCTCTTCCCAGATGCGCGCGCGCTGCTCCAACACGGGCTGACGATAGAGCTTGACCACCTCGAGCACCGACGGGCGCGGATCGTTCTCGAAGCCGGCGCGACGCGACAGGTACGTGGCCAGCCGGCGCATCGCCGCGGCCACGATTTGGTGCATTGCTATTTGCGCGGCCGCGGGGGCCTTGTTGTCGAGAGCGTTGATCGCGTCCGCCAACGCATCGAGATCAAAGATGCGTCGCGCTGCGTCGAAGGCCAAAGCTACAGTCACGGCCTCGGCGCGCGAAACCTCGCGCACCCGATCCACGAAGGATGGGCCGCAGCGATTGACGACGTCATCGGCCAAGGACGTGGCGATGATCTCGCGCCGCAGGCGGTGCATGCCCATCTGCGGCTCGAACTTCCAAGTCGCTTGCGGGAAGTATTGTTTCAGTGTTTCTGCGAAAGCAAAATCGTCGGGGGCGTTGCTTGCGGTCAGCGCGTCGAACAGGTCGATCTTGGCGTAGGCGATCAGCTTCGCCAGCTCCGGGCGCGTCATCCCCTGCCCGGCCGCACGAAGCGAGGCGATCTCACCCGTCAGCGGCAGCCCCTCCACTCGGCGCGACAATTTCCCGGCCGCCTCCAGCCTTTGCATGAAGCGCTCATGGCTGTCGAGATCGGCCGCCGCGCTGGCTTGCGCCAACGAGAGCGCGAGCGTCTGGTCGTAGTTATCCTGCAGGACCAGGTGAGCGACATCATCGGTCATCTCGGCCAGCAGCCGGTCGCGTTCGTCAGCTTTCAGCGCGCCCGCGCGAATCGCATCGCCGAGCAAAATCTTGATGTTGACCTCGTGGTCGGAAGTGTCCACTCCGGCGGAATTGTCTATGGCGTCCGTATTGATCCGGACTCCATGCCGCGCGGCGGCGATGCGTCCCTTTTGCGTCACGCCGAGGTTGGCGCCCTCGCCGACCACCTGCGCGCGCAGATCTTCTGCATCCACGCGAAGCGCATCGTTGGCCTTGTCGCCAACATCCGCGTTGGTTTCCGACTTGCTCTTGATGTAGGTGCCGATGCCTCCGAACCAAAGCAACTCGCACGGGGCTTTGAGCAATGCACACATCAGTTCGGACGGAGTCGCCTCGGCCTTGTCGATACCGGTGATCGCTTTCATCTCGGCGCTTATGGCTATGGTCTTCAGCGTACGCGAGAAGACCCCGCCGCCCTTCGAGATCAGCTTCTTGTCATAGTCCTGCCAGCTTGACCGTGGCGTATCGAAGAGGCGCTTGCGCTCCTTCCAACATGCTTCGACATCGTTCGGGTTAGGATCAATGAAGATGTCTCTATGGTCGAAGGCCGCCAGCAGCCTGATCTTGCGCGACAGCAACATGCCATTTCCGAACACATCGCCGGACATATCGCCGACGCCGATGACCGTGAATTCCTCCTCCTGAATGTTCTTGCCGATCTCGCGGAAGTGGCGTTTGACCGCTTCCCATGCGCCGCGGGCAGTGATGCCCATCGCCTTATGGTCGTATCCGACCGATCCGCCCGACGCGAACGCATCACCAAGCCAGTGTCCGTATTCCGCCGAAATGCCGTTGGCGATGTCGGAAAAAGTCGCCGTGCCTTTGTCGGCCGCGACCACAAGATAAGGATCGTCATTATCCCACCGCACCACATCTCGCGGTGCTTTGATGACATCATCGACGATGTTGTCGGTGATATCCAACAAACCACGAAGAAAGGTCTTGTACGCCTCGACGCCTGCTTCCTGGAAGCCGGGCGCCCCGCGCGGCGGCAGCCGCTTGGGAAAGAACCCGCCTTTTGCGCCAACCGGCACAATAATGGCGTTTTTCACCTGCTGCGCCTTAACCAGATCGAGCACTTCAGTGCGGAAATCATCGCGCCGATCGGACCAGCGCAGCCCGCCGCGCGCGACGGGTCCAAAACGCAGATGCACGCCCTCCACTTGCGGGCCAGCAACCCAGATTTCGCGATAAGGTTTGGGCGCAGGCAAATCCGCCACAGCGTGGCTGTCGATTTTGAACGACATGTACGGCTTCGGCGCGCCGTCCGCGCCGAGCTGATAATAATTGGTGCGGCGGATCGCCTTCACGAGGTCGGCGATGCGGCGCAGTGCGCGGTCTTCGTCGAGGCTGACGACTTGGCTCAGCGCCGCCTCGATCATGAACTCGAGTCTGGATGAGCGGCTCCGGCGCGTCTCCAGTTGCTCCGGCAAGCTCGGATCGAAGCGGGCCTTGAAGAGCGCCAAAATAAGCTCGGCAAGCTTCGGATTGTTGGCAAGCGCCTGCTCTTGCAGCGATTGCGCGGGATCGAGTCCTGTCTGTTGCCGATATCGTGCAAGCGCGCGAACGAGCGCAGCTTCGCGCCACGTGCAGGGCAGTGTCAGGATCAGGCGGTTAAAACCATCGCTCTCGGCTTTGCCGGTCCACACTGCCGCGAACGCCTGCTCGAAGTTGCGGCCGGCGCTGTCGAGGTTGATCGGCTTTCCGTCCGCCGAGCGCGTTTCGATGTCGTGAATGAAGATACGTTGCGCCGGATTTACCGGACCAGCTCTGAGATTGAGTTCGTAATTCACTTCGGAATCGACGAACAAACCCATGTTCTCGAGGATCGGCACCGTCGCGGAAAGGGCCAAGACATCGCCCCGCGCATAGAACTTGCAGCGCATGACATTCTCGGCGTCGCCATCCAGGCGATAAGCGCGCGCTCGGATGATCTCATCATCGCGGGCGCTCAGGATCTGGGCGATATCGGTCAGCGCCTCATCGACACTGTTGTTTTCCCGGTACGCGGCTGTGAATGCGCCGTCGAAGCGATTCAGCGCGGTCTCGCGCGTTGCCGTGTCGAAGCGTTCCGAGCGCATCAGCGCTTCGCGACAAGCATCTTCCCAAGTGTGCGCGATCTCAGCGATCGCCCGATCGAGCGCGCGCGCATCCGGCTCGGGCCTGGTCTTGTCGATGTCGCCGATCACGAACAGCACGCGCGCCAGCTGTCCCTCGCCCAGTTGTGGCGTGAAGCTCTCGACCTGGCCCCCATAAGCTTCAGCGACCACGCGGCCAGCCCGCTCGCGCGCGGTGGTGTCGTAGCGATCCTTCGGGATGTAGACGAGTGCAGTGACGAAGCGGTTGAACCGGTCACGTCGCGTGAATACGCGGGGCCGAGGGCGATCGAGCAAGTGCAATATGCCGCGCGCAATCGACAGCAGCTCTTCGCGCGACATCTGCCACAGCTCTTCGCGCGGATAATATTCGATGATCTTGCGCAGGGTCTTGGCGCTGTGACCGCCGGCGGCGAAACCGGCTTCGTTCATCACCCAATCAGCGCGCCTGCGCAGCACGGGGATGTTGCGCGTCGGCTCGGTAAAGCTCTCGCTCGTGAACAACCCGACAAAACGCGTTTCACCGATCGCTTCGCCCTGGCTGTTATAGCGCTTGACGCTGATATAGTCGGCAGCGGTTCGGCGGTGAACGCGCGCGCGGATAGTGGACTTGGCGACGATCAGCGGCGCCGGTTCTTGCACCAGCCGCTTCAACTCTGGCGTCAGCACCATCGGTTCCGCCGAAGAGCGCAGAACGTAGACATTTAGGTCGCGCAGCACGCCCAAACAGGTGTCGGCGAGGATTTCCGGCTCGTCGGCTTTGTAGCCTCCATCGGCATTGCGCAGGTACTCGTAATCCCGCGCACCGAGAAAGGTGAACTTGTCTGCGGCCAGCCATCGCAACAACGCGACTGCTTCCGCGACCTCTTCAGCCGGCGCGTTCGTGTTCGCCTGATGAAGTTCAGCGGCCGCATCAAGCATGCGCGTGCGCATGGCGTGGAAATCGGCAACCGCGGCGCGGACATCCGCGAGACTCGCACGCACCCCTTCGAGCAACGCCTTTGCGCGCTGGGCGGAAAGGCGCGGCAGATGGATTTGGATCAGGGAATCGCGTCCCTGCCCCGAAACCGACGGCGCCAGTGGGTGGAACATCGCCAGCGAAGCGACGCCTTGATCGGCGATTTCGCCCATCACGGAATCGACCAGAAATGGCATGTCGGGACCCGCGACCTCGAGAATGTCGCGCTCCAGCGTGCGCCCGCCGGCGCCGACGCCGGGACGAATGCGCACGACCTGTTCGTCACCACGCCGTTCGCTGCGCCATATCCAAAAGTCATGCGCCAAGGCCGCGAGATCGGCGGTCGACAGATCGACCATTTCGTCCTCAGAGGCGTCGTCGAACATGCCTCGCAGAAATGCTTCAGCAGCGGCGTCGATCACACCATTGGAGCGGAAGGCGGGCCATGGCCCTTTGGCTGCAGTTGCAACGAATTGATCAGCGGAAGTGGCTTCCGCACGCGCAGCGGCGTCCATCAACGAGAGTCCTTTGGGGGCGTTCCTAACGTGCCGCGAACCTAGCCTCCCCAACGGCAGGCGCAACCGTCGAGGGGGCGGAACAGCCCTGCAGGGACGCCACAGCCCTGCGACATTGCATGGCGCCCCGCGCAAACAGGCGCGATCTGGCGAGGGCGCCCGCTTGGACAGGCAAGAAATGCTTCACCGCAAATTGTCGGCGCCGCCGAGCGGGGACAAGCTGCCCGGCGGCGCCTGCAGGCCTCACAGCAGGCTGGGTGGGGGACGCACGCGGAGGCCTGGTCGATTGAGACGCATCATCCACGAAGCAATGCGGAAGCTGCGCCGAAACTTTCGTTCGAGCGCGCGCCGAGAAGGTGCGGATGCGTTGCCGAAAACGCCCCAAGCCCCGGCGACGTTCTTCACAAGCGATACATGAGACGGACCGATTCGCAATACTCAAATCATTCCGGCGTCGGACTTTTGTACAGGCTTGGAATCGGGCGTCGGTTTGCCGTCTTCCGAAAGCAAAATCGCGATCCATCGGGTCGACCGGAATTGCGCCAATACAATCATCAACATCACGGTCAATGGCGCCGACAAGAACGCGCCGACAATGCCCCACATGGCGCCCCAAATGGACAGTGCGAGCAGCACGACCACAGCCGACAAGTTCAATGAATCTCCTGTCATGCGCGGCTGCACGAAGTTGCCGATCAGGAATTGCCAGGCGCTGACGCCCATGAACACCGCGAGCACTGGCCCCAGCGTCGGAAACTGCACCAACGCCACAGCCGTCGTCAGCACTACTGCGGCGAGCGAGCCAATGGTTGGAATGTAGTTCAGGAAGAAGATCAGGAATGACCAGAACAGCGCATTGTCGAGTCCGATCAGCGACAGCGTTACGAACGTCAAGGCGGTGATGACGAGACTCGTCGCCGTCTGCACCCAGAGATATCGTTCCATGGAAATACGGATGCGCGCGCCGACATCCCGGGCGATTTCGCGCCGCATTGGGTCGGTGAAGATGAGGTCGAGTTTGGCCGGCATCAGCGCCGCCGCGGAAAACAGGAAACCGAGAAAAATCAGAGTAAAGATCGCCGAGGAGAATAGGTTCTGCAGGCTTCGGCCAATCTCCGCGGCGATGCGAGCAGGATCGAGATGAGCGATCAAGTCGCGTACCACCGGCGCTTGCCCAGGCGCTGCGAGGCTTGCATGCGCCTGCGCCAGCACCTGATTGAGCCGCAACTCGTAGCGGCCAAGATCGCCTAAAATGACGCTAATGTTGCTGACGATGACGAAGCCCACCAGAGCGGTCAGCCCTAGCACGAACACGATAGCGATCGGCAGCGCCAGCCAGCGCGGCATTAAAGGCAGCCGTCTGTCCAGCGCTTCGGCCAGACTGTGGATGACTAGCCAAAAGAGAACAGCCAGGGCGAACTGCGAAAGCGGTTCGCGCAGGAAATAAAGCGCCGCGGCGATGACGCCGGCGGCAATTATCCACAGCGCCCCACGTTGCGACAATTCCATTGCGCTCCCCTCGCTTGCGCCGGAAACACCCGATGCGCCAAGCTGTTGGCCGAAGCAAGGAGGCCGGTGAATGGCGGCGAACATCGAGATCGGCGCATCCCCAGAAGGGGTTCAGAGCATGGCTTTGAAGCGCGCCAACCGGCACGGCCTGATTGCCGGCGCCACCGGAACAGGCAAGACCGTAACACTGCAAGTGCTAGCGGAGGCATTCGCCCGGGAGGGGGTGAACGTTTTCGCCGCCGACATTAAGGGCGATCTCTCTGGCTGCGCGACGGTAGACGCCGCGCCGCCATCCTGGGCCAGCGCCCGCGCTGCGGAGATCGGGGCGCCGATCACCCCGGAAGCACAGCCAGTCGTATTTTGGGACGTCTATGGAGACCTCGGTCATCCGGTGCGCACGACAGTGACTGAAATGGGTCCAGTGCTGATGGGCCGCGTGCTCGAGGCCACTGACGCACAAGAGGGCGCGCTCACCATCGCCTTTCGCTTGGCGGATGATTGGTACAAGGCGGGCAAGAACGAAGGCCTGCTGCTCGATCTCAACGATCTTCGGGCATTGCTCACCTACATCTCCGAAAATTCGGAAGCCGTGGGCAAGCAGTATGGCCTGGTCACGCCGCAATCTATCGCCGCGTTGCAGCGCAAATTGCTGCAGTTGGAGATGGATGGTGCTGATCGTTTCTTCGGCGAGCCTGCGTTCAAGCTCGAAGAGCTCACGCGCATGCGCGCCGACGGAAAGGGAACGATCAACGTGCTGGCGTCGGAGCGGCTGGTGCAGAGTCCGCGGCTTTATTCGGCTTTCCTGCTTTGGCTCATGAGCGAATTATGGGAAGAATTGCCCGAGGTGGGTGATCTAGACAAGCCAAAGCTCGTTTTCTTCTTCGACGAGGCGCACCTCCTCTTCCGCGATGCGCCAAAGGAACTGGTCAACAAGGTCGAGCAAGTCGTGCGGCTGATCCGCTCCAAGGGGGTGGGAATCTATTTTGTCACGCAATCGCCCACCGACATTCCCGAGCTCATCCTCAGCCAGCTCGGCAATCGCTTCCAGCACGCACTGCGCGCCTACACGCCAACCGACCAGAAGGCAGTGCGGGCCGCAGCACAGAGCTTCCGCGCCAACGCCAATGTCGACGTCGCCAAGGAAATCCAGGAACTGAATGTCGGCGAAGCATTGGTGTCGACTCTCGACGAAAAGGGCGCGCCGACGCCTGTGGCGCGCACCAAAATCCGAGCGCCGAACAGCCATGTCGGACCTATTCTTTTAGCCGAACGTCAGGCGCTGATGCGCGCCAACACGGCTGGGCGCGCCTATGAGAAGGCCACTGATCGTGAAAGCGCGCACGAAATCCTCAGCCGCCGCGCCGCGCAGCTCGCCGCAGCGGAGGCGCGCGAGGAAGAGCGCGCGGCGCGCGAGAAAGAAGAAGCTCGCGCCTCTCGCGCCGGCGGCCGCTCGAGCGGGGCGCGCGCGAACGGGACGCGCCGAAGCAGCGGCGGCGGCTCACGCACCACGGCGATAGAGCGCCAAGGCGGACGTGTCGCATCGGGCGTGATGAATACGATTGTCCGCGAACTGATGCGGGGCATCCTCGGGACGCCAAGCCGCGGACGCCGGCGCTAGTGATCGACCAAATACGGACGCAGCGACAGCCAGGCGGCACGCTTGTGTTCGAATGGCGTGGTCCGCGCCGGGCTGGTCGAGGGTAGCACGATCGTCGGCCAAGCGCTGCGCACACCCAGTACGCGCGCGCCGACCGACGCCGCTTTCGCACCGTTGAAAGCTATCAGCCGCAGCCGCGGAAGCGAACTGGCCAGCCCGACAAGGTCGTTGGTGCGCCCGCTCCGGATGGCGGCGTCGAGACTGCCGGTGCGCTCGCCTGCGGCGAACACGTCCCACAGACCGATTCCGACCGCGAGCAACGCCTGCAAACGCGCCGAATACTCGAGCGTTTCAAGCTCCTGACCCGTCACAGCTCCGATCATGCGCCAGAACTGATTGCGCGGATTGGCGTAATAACGCTGCGCCGCGAGCGACTGCTCGCCCGGCAAGGAACCGAGCACCAGCACCCGCGTATTGGGAGCAACGACTGGCGCGAAAGAAAGCTTCATTGCATTGGCTGGGCTGCCCGGGGCGGACTACATTGCCGGCATGCTCTCGCTTGTCATCGACCAACGGCGCAAGGATCTCGGCGGCTTTGAGGTTGGCCGTGTGCTGCCGTTCGCGCAACGGCGGATGGTCGGCCCGTTCGTGTTCTTCGATCACATGGGGCCGGCTACGTTCCAGCCGAGCTTCCCGCGCACCGCAGACGTGCGCCCGCACCCCCACATCGGCCTTGCCACCATCACCTATCTGTTCAACGGCGAGATCACGCACCGCGACAGCTTAGGCGTGACCCAGGCGATCCGGCCAGGCGAAGTGAATTGGATGACCGCCGGGCGCGGAATCACACACTCCGAACGCTTCGAACGTCTGCGCCAAGAGGGCGGCAAGTTCGACGGCATTCAGTCGTGGATCGCGTTGCCGCAAGAGTTTGAAGAAGTCGATCCCGCGTTTGCGCACCATGACGGCGGTGATCTTCCCAGCGGCGATGAGGCCGGCCTGAAATGGCGTCTGATCGCGGGCGAAGCCTTTGGCGCGCGCGCGGCTGTGAAGAAGTTCTCGCCAATGTTCTATCTGCACTGCGAGCTCGCCGAACGCGCGCGCATCGAGGCGCCGGGGGAGTATACGGAGAGCGCAGCGTACGTCGCCGAGGGCGAGGTCGAATGCGACGGCGCGGCCTACCAGGCCGGACAAATGCTCGTGTTTGCAGACCATGCACCCTCGCCCATCTGCGCGCGGACGCCGGCGACACTCATGTTGCTCGGCGGCGAGCCGCTCGGCCCGCGCTTCATCGAGTGGAACTTCGTGTCCTCGTCAAAGGAGCGGATCGAGCAAGCCAAAGCCGATTGGCGCGCCGGCCGCATGAAGCTGCCGGACGCCGACAATCAGGAATTCATTCCGCTACCCGACCCGCCGCCACCGCCCAATCCGATGAGTTGACCTAATCGACGATGCCCTGCCGCCATTCGGCGTCCCGGCGCGGCATGGCGAGATAGGCTTCGCTGCGCATTTCCATGAGCCGGGAGGCAGTGCGCTCGAACTCGAAGCTCTGGTCGCCAGCGGGATACAGGGCGTCAGGCTGGGCGTCGGCGGAAGCGATCAACTTCACCTTCGCCTCGTAGAGCGCATCGACGAGCGTGCGAAAGCGCGCCGCCTCTTCGCGCATGGAGGGCGTGAGCTTCGGGATGTGCTCAAGCAGCACGGTATGGAAGACCTCGGCGATCTCGATGTAATCGGCCGGCCCGAGCGGACGCGCGCACAACTCATCGAAGGTGAAGCGCGCCACGCCGCCGGCGGTGCGGGCGGCCCTCAGCGCGCGCCCGCCGACATCGAGCGTGATCGGGTGAGGATGGGCTCCTGAGGTGATGCGCTCCCACGCATTCTGCATCGCCTCGTCCGCCGCGGGTCCCAACGGCGCATAATAGACAGGCGCCGCCATCAGCCGCTCGAGCCGATAATCGCGCGGCCCCGTCAACTCGATCAGCTCCAGCCGTTCTTTGATAAGCGAAATGAAAGGCAGAAAAAGCTGCCGGTTCAGCCCATTCTTGTAGAGTTCGTCAGGCGGTCGGTTCGAAGTGGCGACGATGACGACACCCGATTCCAGGAGGCGTTCGAACAGCCGACCCAGGATCATCGCGTCGGCGATGTCGGTCACCTGCACTTCATCGAAGCACAGCAGGCGCACCTGGGCGGAGATCTTTTCCGCCGCCTGCGCAATCAATTGATCCTGCCCCGCGCCTTTTTCTCGCGCCTGGCGGAGAAAGGCGTGCTGGGCCAGCATGAACTCGTGAAAATGGACGCGCCATCGCTGCTGCACGGGCGCAGCCTCAAAGAAAAGGTCCATCAGCATCGACTTGCCGCGTCCGACCGGTCCCCAGATGTAAAGGCCCTTCGGCGGCGCATTCTTGCTGAACCAGCCGCCAGGGCGCCAGCGCCGTAGCGCTTCAGCCAAAGCGTCCAATCGCTCGGCGGCTCGGGCCTGATTGGGGTCGGCGGTCAGGTCGCCGCGTTCGATGCGGCTGCGGTATGCCGCTAGGGGCGAGGTCATCATTATCTCGGTGATCTGGGGCGGCACAAACCCTGAACCGGCGACGAAGGCAAGCACTAGGCGGGAACCCTGTGGCGTGCTTCCCTGGTTTACGACTCGCGAGACCCCTTGATGACGCCCGCCGACGCCATCGCTGAAACGACAAGGCCGCGCACGCGCGCCAAACACATAGTCGACGTGCTGATCGAAGAGCGCGCGCCAAAGCTCTCCAGCGGAACGCTTTGGCCGATTTTGCGCCCTGCCCTTTATCGAATCCTCAATTACGACCGCGCGGTCTCGATGGCGGACCAGGTGGCGGCGATGGGCGGGCGAGACGCGCTGGAGTCGATTTCAGATCTCCTTTCGGTGAAACTCGAAGTGACCGGGGCCGAGCGCATTCCATCGCGCGGCTCGTTTCTGATTTTGGCCAACCACCCTACTGGCATCACTGATGGCATCGCTCTCTACGACGCGCTCAAACGTGCGCGGCCGGACACGCTGTTCTACGCGAACTCCGATGCGCTAAGGGTGTGCCCCCGATTCGACGAAGTCCTGATCCCTGTGGAATGGGTTTTAGCGAAGCGCACGCGCGACCGCACGCGCCTCACACTGAAAATGACCGACCAAGCGTTCGCAGAGCACCGGCCGCTGGCAATCTTCCCCGCAGGCCGCCTTGCTCGGGTTCGCAATGGCGCACTCACTGACCCGGAGTGGATGCCAACAGCTGCAAGTCTCGCGCGCAAATATGAATTGCCGATCCTGCCCGTGCATGTAGCCGGCCCTTACTCGTTTTGGTTTCACACGTTTTCGAAGATTTCCGGCGAATTGCGCGACATCACGCTGTTTCACGAGCTGTTGAACAAGCAAGGCAAGACCTACCGGTTAACGTTCGGTCCCCTCATCCCGCACGAGCAAGCGTGCGGCGATGTGGTCACGACGACGCGCAAGCTCAAGCACTACATCGAACGCGTGCTGCCCCAGGATCGTGATGCAGCTTTCGATGCAAGTGGGCCAGAATGCCAGTGGCGCGATCCGCCAAAGCCGTCGCCGCCAAAATCACCATAGACTTCGGTCACAACGCAGCGCAGGATAATGTGCGAGGGGCGGGTTCGGTGTGGAGTAGGACCATGCGCGCCCGTGCTGCTATATTGTGTGCCGTGTCCGCCATTTTTGGCGCGACCGCACAGGCAATTCCGTACATTCCGCCGCCGCAACCGGTCTTCGAGGCGCCGATCGATCGCGCCCTCGCCAACGTCACCGAGATGACGGATGTCGCGCCGGCGCAACGCGAGCAATTGCTTGGGCGACTCAACCTGCTCGCCTATGCGCGCAATGACGCTGCTTTCGCTTATCTGCGCGAGAACAACCGCCTCAATGAAGGCGGCAGCATACCATGCAACGAAGCGCCAGCGGCCATGCCGCGCGCCGAACAGCAGCCGCGCAAATTCGATCCTGGCGAACGCTGCGCGCGCTGGACGTTCGCACTCGGACCTCAACTGGAACTCCCCGATAATTCGCCTCCAACTCACTTGACACTAGGCGCGCAAAACCGCCTCGAAGCAGCGAGAACGCATTACCGGCGTGCGCTGGCGTTGGACGGCGCCAATCTGCGCGCCCGCCTCGGCTATGCCTACGTGCTCGATCGGCTTGGCGATGTGCGCAGCGCCCGCGCCGAATTGCGCAACATCCTGCGTCTCGGCCTGCCTCGTCTGGCCGGCGAGCAGTCCGAGTGGGAGGATCATGCTGTTTTGACCGAAGCTGCCGCGCATCTTGCGCACCTTGCCGCTTCCCCTCGCGACCGCGCGAAGGTGCAGCAATTGCGCGATCGCCTACAGGCGAGCCAGCCGTTGATCTACGTCACTCCAATTGTTGTGCCGTTCACGGACGCGCCGTTCGATCGCCTCGCCCAGAGCGCCACAAACGTACGCTTTGACTTTGCAGGCACCGGCGACAGCCGCGCGCAAGGTTGGCTCACACCGGATGCGGCGTGGCTCGTGTGGGATCCCGAATGGCGCGGGCAGGTAAGGTCGGGCTTCGATATGCTCGGTCAGCGCAGCTGGGCCGTTTTCTGGCGCGATGGCTTCCAAGCGTTGCGCGCGCTGGACGATAATCGCGACGGTGAACTCACGGGCGAGGAACTCGTCGGTTTGTCGCTGTGGCGTGACGAAAACGGCAATGGCGTCAGCGAACCCGGTGAAGTCATTCCCGTCCCTGTACACGGCATCATGGCGCTCTCGGTGAGCGGAGCGCAGGCGCAGCCCGGCCTGATCACAGCGCCGGACGGGGTCCGGTTCGATGACGGGAGCACGCGCCCGCTCTACGATTGGACGCCGGGACTGCGTCGCACCCCCTGGCTTAGCGCGCCGCAATCCGGCTGATCGCAGCCTCAAGGTCATGAAGCTGGAAAGGCTTTTGCAGAACGGGCACCTGCGACCATCGTCCTTCAAGCCCCGCCGCGCCATAACCAGTGGCAAAGACAAAAGGAATGCCGCGCTGCTCGAGAATATCGGCGACCGAGAAGGTGCGCTCGCCATTCAGATTGAGATCGACAACGGCGAAGTCCGCTTCAAGATCGCGCGCCGCGCGCTCGGCGTGATCGAGCCGGCTGCAGATGGCGGCCACTTCGTGCCCTAGTTCCGAGAGCAAATCCTCTATGAGCATCGCCACAAGCGACTCATCCTCTACGATAAGCACCTTCCGCGTTGCGCCTACACTGCTCATCTTCGCTCACTGCCCCAGTCGCGCGGCCACCAACACTCTAACAAGCCCACAACGCGGCTGTCGCCCGTTTGCTCACTCCCGGGGCATCAAAGCCTGCGCTCGACCATGGCCTTCTTGATCTCGGCTATCGCTTTCGCCGGGTTTAGCCCCTTCGGACACACCTGAGCGCAATTCATGATCGTATGACAACGATATAGTTTGAAGGGATCCTCGAGCGCATCGAGCCGCTCGCCCTGGTTTTCATCGCGGCTATCGGAAATCCACCGGTATGCCTGAAGCAACGCGGCGGGACCGAAGAAGCGGTCCGAGTTCCACCAGTACGAGGGACACGATGTCGAACAGCAGGCGCAAAGGATGCACTCGTATAGACCATCGAGCTTTGCCCGCTCTTCCGGGCTCTGGCGCCATTCCGCGTCAGGTTCCGGCG
The DNA here is from genome assembly GCA_964402795.1 of uncultured Terricaulis sp. GTDB lineage: Bacteria > Pseudomonadota > Alphaproteobacteria > Caulobacterales > Aquidulcibacteraceae > Vitreimonas. Next base: position 126,695 of record CAYODX010000007.1, read on the forward strand.
TTACGGTCTGCAGATAGGGTTGTATCGCAGCATATTGCGCCATGAAATTGGTGAGGTCCGGCACCAGATCCTTCACCACCGGCTGGTGCGGCAGGGGCGCGATAGTGATCGGCCCCGCGGGCAGTTCGTCCATGCCCTTGGTGCATGCCAGCGTGTTTCGGCCGGCTATGTTCATGGCGCAGGAGCCGCAGACGCCTTCGCGACATGAGCGCCGAAACGTCAGCGTGGAATCGATATCATTCTTAATCGCGATCAGCGCATCCAGGACCATGGGGCCGCAAGTGGAGAGGTCGACCTCATAGGTGTCCCAGCGCGGGTTTTCGCCGGCCTCCGGATCGTAGCGGTAGATTTGAAACGTGCGCACACGCTTGGCGCCCTTGGCCGCCTTGTAGCGGCGCCCTTTTCTGACTTGGGAATTCTTCGGCAGCGTGAGTTCGACCATGCCATGCTGATTAAGAGCGCCGGACGGCTCGTCAAGACGACAATCTGGCCAACCAGGCTCAGGTAGTGCGCTGCGCCCGGTCCTTTTCGTTGGCGCCTTGAATCGCCTGCCGAGCCGCCGCCCATTCGGCGTCTCCCCAGGCCGCCAATCGATTGAAGCCGCCCTCGCCCGCGAGATAGCGCCCGCCGTCGATGGCGATGGTCTGGCCATTGATGTACTCGGCCCCCGGCCCCATCAGGAGAACGGCCAAATTACAGAGTTCGTGCATCTGACCGACGCGCGCCAGGATCGAACAACCGTCGGAGTCCTCGGCGCCATCCAGGGCTTGGCCGGGCGCCAGCCGATCCCAGGCGCCTTTCGTGGGAAAAGGACCCGGTGCGATCGCATTGAGGCGAATGCCGTAGCGACCCCACTCCACCGCCAACGACTGGGTCATTGCGTGAAGTCCCGCCTTCGACATGGCCGAAGGCACCGTGAACGGACCGCCATTCCAAACCCACGTGGTGAGAATTGAACAGACGTTGCCGCGCTTGTTCTCGGCGATCCAACGCTTGCCAGTCTCCAGCGTCACATAGAACGAACCGCGGAAAACGATATTGGCGATAGCGTCAAACGCGCGCGGCGAAAGATCCTCCGTACGCGCGATGAAGTTGCCGGCGGCGTTATTCATCAAGCCCGTCAGAGCGCCGCCCGTAGCCCAGACCTGATCCATCATATCGCGGACCGCTTCAGCACTGCGAATGTCGCATGCGATTGGCCACACTCTGCCGCCGTGCCTGCTCATCAGCTCTTCAGCCGCTTCTCGCAGCACTTCACCACGCCGACCACAGATATAGACCTCGGCGCCGAGCTTCAGGAAAGCTTCGGTCATCTCCTTGCCTAGACCAGACCCACCACCGGTGACGAGGATGCGCTCGCCAGCCATCAGCCCATCCTTGAACATGAGCTTTGAGGCATCCATCGCACGCTCTCCATGGTTTCGCGCAACAACGCACGGGCGACGTTGCGTGTCCAGCTCATCGGCTCGGCCGCTAATCCGCCCCGGCGGCGGGCGCGTTGCGCCCATACCAGTCGATCCTGCGCGTGGCGACCATGGTCGCGGCGATCACCAGGAACGCGACGATGGACCCTGCCAGCAGTGCAAAGTCCTCAAGCGTCATCAGCACGTACATCGCACAATAGAGCAGCGCCAGCCCAGCCAGCGCCCGCACTCCCACCGCCCGCGAGCGGAAGGAAGCTCCCGCATAGAACGACAGCAGCAACACCGTCGCGGCCGCGGCGATCAGGAAGGCAGGCGTAAAATCTATGATCTCGGTGACCGAGAGAAGCAGCAGGTAGAATACGCACTGTGCAAGGCCGACCAAGACATACTGAGCAGGGTGAGCCTTCTTGCCGCTGATGACTTCGAAGATCAGCGTCGCGAGGAACACGATGCCGACGAACATGATGCCGTACGCCACCGCGCGCATCACGCCACGATAAACATCATCGGACGAGACGAAGCTGACGGCCATGTCCCGCTGCGCCGCAAGCCCAAGATTGAAGCTGTTGAGGTCAGCCGCTTTCTCCACGCCCCGCGCCACGAATGGCACACGCCAAGAGACAGCGAAGCCGTCCTCCGAGGGGCGCATCGCCTCCGCCGATTGAAAATAACCTTCTGCGCGCGCGTCGTGACGATTACCACGGACGCTGGTGGTAGTGTCTTGCGCGAAGGCGGCGAGAGCAAAACGCTGCGCGCCCGTGAGCTCGAGTCGCGTTTCGACTCTGAAATCCGCTGGCGCGCCAGGAAAGGGCGTCTTTGCTGCGAACGCCTGCAAACCTCCCAAAGCTGGCTGGGCCATCGCGCGGCTGCTGACATCATTGCTCGAATAATCAGGGGGCGGAGCAGCGACACTGAGATCGGTCACTGGCTCGAAGGTCGCGGTTTGCCCGTTCTCAAAGCGCAATTGTGCGGCGTTCTGGATCGCCCTGCTGTCCGAGACGAACATCACAACCCGCGCACCAGACCAGTCGAACCGATAGGATGGATCGACACCGTCCATTGCAACGGCGGGGCGGAAGTGCGCATCGAATTCGGCGTCGGCCCGGTAAATCGCCGCGCGATAAATGCCGCGCCGACGCTCCTCCACAACAAGCGTCGCGTCAGCGCTGCCAGTCTCAGCAAAAACGACGAACGAGCCGCGCTCGGTACGTCGCTGCACGCGCCCTTCCGAGTCCGAACTTTCGACCACGCGCTGATACGGCACCAACAGCATGGGGCCGCCGACCACCTGCGCGCCGCCTGCGCGCGCACCGATTTCAGCAGTGACGCTGGCAGCGCGCATTTCACGCTGGGCGACGAGCCCGGCTACCATGATCAGGGGAACGCCCATCAATAGCACGAGCAGGCAGACCAGCAGCAGTTTGAGCCCCAGCGAGCCGCGCGGGATCAAAGACGAGATTGAATTGTTCGCCATACTTTCCTCCCCCAGGCGCGACGCGTTCGCAAATAATCTGCGATCAGGGCGAGATGTCGACCGTTACCGCACTTTCGGGAGGCATCCACCCTGGAGCTTCTTCGGGCTGTGGGGGCTCTGCGGTATAGGCGATCACAAACGCGGCTGCGCCTGACAATGCGCAGGCAAATGACCAGAGAAGCACATACCAATCATAGGCGGCGCTTAGCCCTGCGGGCGCCTCGACACGCGCCGCGGCCGCTTGGCGGCGCGCTTCGATCAACAAGAAACCAAGGACGAACACCAGCGGCAGCCAGAAGCCCCATGGCGCCGCCTCCGGCATCCAGGCCTTCATGAACAGGCCGAGCGACCCGACCACCAGCCCGCCCAGCACCAGGAATTCGACGATTGCCTGCCCTCTGTCGCCAAGGCTGGCGCGCAGTCGACGTCGGCGCGCGCCCATCTCGGCGAACATAGCGGAAAAAAAGGTGTTCATGAGGGCGAGATACCGCACCCGTCGAAGCGAGCAAAGCGCCTCGCTTTCGCCGGAGGGGGCGCCTAAATACGCTTCTGATGCGAGGGGCGCAGATGAAGCTCAACTGGAAGAAGATCGGCATCGGCGTTGGCGCGGTTGTGGGCACGCTCGTACTCGCCGCCATCCTGTTCGTCGTCTTCTTCCCGAAGGACTTGGCCGCGCGCGAAGCAGAGCGCCGTATAGAGGCCGCCACCGGTCGCGATCTGACGCTCGGTCGGATAGAAATATCACTCTGGCCGGCGTTGGGATTTTCTGCCGATAGCGCCTCGCTCTCGAACCCCGACGGCTTCAGCGCCGAACACCCGTTCATCGCGGCCGATCGCATCGTTTTTGCGGTGGCGCTCGCGCCGTTGCTGCGCGGCGCCATCCAAGTGAAACAATTGATCTTCGAAGGCGCGCAGATACGGCTCGAAGCGAAAGAGGACGGCGCCGCCAATTGGGCCTTCCCGACCGAAAATACATCGGAAGCCGAAACCACGATCGAAGACCTGCGCCTCGATGACGTCCGCCTAGTCGACAGCATGGTGTCGTTCCAGGGCGGCGCCGATCAGGCGCCGCTCGTGCTGCAACATGTCGACGCCAGTCTCGCGCTGCAGTCGCTGGATCAACCGGCGCGTGTCGCAGCGGCGTTCGATTATCGCGATCGCCGCGTCGAAATCGAAGGCGATATCGGCCTACCGCGCGCGGTGCTGGAAAAGAGCCGAACCCCGATCAGCATGCGCGTGGCCTCCGACGCGCTCAGTGCAACGCTGGAAGGCGCCTTCGACGCCAGCAACGGCGCGCTCTCCGGCCAGATCGACGCGCGCGGCGACAGCGTGCGCAGCGTGCTCGCGTGGGTCGGATCGCCCATGGCCGATGGCGGCGGATTCAACGCCTTCAGCGTCGCCGGCGCCTTTGTACACGAAGCTCAGACGACGCAACTGACCGACGCAACTTTGCGGCTCGATGATATTGCAGCGCGCGGCAACGTGAACCTGACAAGTCAGGCTGACGGGCGCCTGTTGATCACCGGCGCGCTGGCGGCGCCGAACGTTGACCTCAACACCTATCTGCCGCCGCCCGCACAAGGCGCCGAGGCTGCAGGCGTGCAAGTCGAGACGGCTTGGAGCCAAGCTCCGCTCGATTTCAGCGGCCTGCGCGCACTTGACGCCAACATCGACCTGACCATTGGCGCGCTGCGCTTCCAGCGCATGAATTTTTCGGACGCAACCATGAACCTGCGGGTTGCGAACGGCGCAGCAGACGCGCGGCTCTCTCGCATTTCGCTCTATGGCGGCGTTGGCGTGGCGCGCCTCATCGCAGATGGCTCTGGCGCGACACCGCGCCTTGCCGTGGAACTCGATGTTCAGAACATTGCCGCCGAACCGCTGCTGCGCGACGCTATCGGCTTCGACAGGATCACCGGGCGAGGCCGCCTTCGCGCCTCGCTGGTCGGCCAGGGCCCTTCCCAGGCGGCCGTGATGCGCAACCTCAATGGCAGCGCTTCCTTCAGCTTCAACGACGGCCAATGGAAAGGCGTCAATCTCGCACAGATTGCACGCACGGTGCAGTCGGCGCTGACCGGCCAGACGCAAAGCGGGGGAGGAGCGACCGATTTCGCTGAGCTTTCATCAACGTTCACGATCGCCGACGGCGTCGCCGCCACCGACAATCTCCGCCTGCTGAACCCATTCGTGCGCTTGGAAGGCGCTGGGCTTATCAATATCGGCGCCCAGACCATCGACATGCGGATCGCGCCGCGCGCCGTGCGATCGATTGAAGGCCAGGGCGGCGACGCCGCACTGGCGGGTCTCGGCATCCCCTTCCGGGTATCAGGCCCTTGGTCGCACGTGAGCTTCCGCCCAGCGCTGGAGGAGGTGGCGCAAAGCCAGCTCCGCTCGATCCTTTCGCGTCAACAGGAAGGCAGCCCCCTGGCGCGCCTGGGCGAAGCGTTGTTTGGGCGCGCCCCGGCCGCTTCGCCGGCGGCGACGCAAACGCCTGCGCCGGGCTCTGAAACAGAGAACGCGAGCGAAGCGCCTGCCCCCCAGCAACAACAAGAGCAGCGCCCACGCAATCCGCTCGAAGACATCCTACGCCGCGCGGTGCAGGGTCAGGAAAAACAGGCTGAGCCGCCAGCGCAACCAGCGCCCACACCGTGATCGGGATCGCTCTTTAGTAAATCACAACACTGCGGATGCTCTCGCCCCGATGCATGAGGTCGAATGCGTCGTTGATGCGTTCGAGCGGCATCACGTGCGTGATCATCGGATCGATTTCGATTTTGCCGTCCATGTACCAATCGACAATCTTGGGCACATCGGTGCGCCCGCGCGCCCCGCCGAAGGCAGTGCCGCGCCAAACCCGCCCTGTCACGAGTTGAAATGGCCTGGTGGCGATTTCCCTGCCGGCTTCAGCGACGCCGATGATGATGCTCTCGCCCCAGCCACGGTGGCACGCTTCGAGCGCTGTGCGCATGACCTGCGTATTGCCGGTGCAGTCGAAGGTGTAGTCGGCGCCGCCGCCAGTAAGCTCAACCAAGTGCGCGACGAGATCGCCTTTAACGTCGTTCGGATTCACGAAGTGAGTCGCGCCGAAGCGGCGGCCCCACTCCTCCCGAGCAGGATTGATGTCGACGCCAATGACCATGTTGGCGCCTACGAGCTTTGCGCCTTGGACCACATTGAGACCAATGCCGCCTAGGCCGAAGACAATAACATTCGCGCCCGGCTCCACCTTCGCGGTGTTCACGACTGCACCGACGCCGGTGGTTACGCCGCAGCCGATATAGCAGGCCTTGTCGAACGGCGCGTCCGCGCGAATCTTCGCCACCGCGATCTCTGGCAGCACGGTGAAATTCGAGAATGTCGAGCAGCCCATGTAGTGCGCGATCGCCTGGCCCTTATAAGAGAAGCGCGACGAACCATCGGGCATGAGCCCCTTGCCTTGGGTTGCGCGGATGGCTGTGCAGAGATTGGTCTTGCGGGAAAGGCAACTTTTGCACTGCCGACACTCCGGCGTGTACAGCGGGATAACGTGATCCCCGGGCGCGACGCTTGTCACGCCGACCCCGACTTCCCGCACGATCCCGGCGCCTTCATGGCCGAGGATGCTGGGAAAAATACCTTCGCTGTCGAGCCCGCCGAGCGTGTAAGCGTCGGTGTGACAAATGCCCGTGGCCTTCACCTCGACCAGCACTTCGCCAGATCGCGGTCCATCAAGATCGACCTCGACGATTTCGAGAGGCCGCTTGGCTTCAAACGCCACCGCCGCACGTGTCTTCATTGCGCTCGCTCCAGAATGCGAGCGGTTATAAACAGTGCGGCGGCGGCTGTCGCGGCGCCTAACGGCGACCGCGCGTTTTCTTAACTGCTTTTGCCGCCTTTGCGGCCTTCTTCGACGAGTGCTTGGCTGCAGTCTTCGGCTCAGCCTTCTTCGGGGTCGCTCCCCCGCTCAGGAATGCTTTCGCCATGCGGGTGATTTTGGCGCGCGCCGCCGCATCCACATCTGCTTGGCCGGCGAGCATTTGCACGGCTTCAATGGGAACCAGCGCCGCGATGGGCTGTCCGTAGCGATCAAAGCCAACCACGGTCTTCTCTTTCCCCGCCGTCTCCAGCGCTAACGCGAAATTGGCGCGGCCTTCAGAAGTAGAAAAAGACACTGCACTCTGCGTCGCACGCTTTGCTGTTCTTCCGGCCATCCCATTCATCCGCTTTAATCTCCGGCAACGCGCCACAAAGACCAAGGCTCCATCGCGACTCAACAGAACACGTCTTTTAAGCGTGGCGGACGTTCGCCTGGCAAAGGACAAGCCTCGTCTACGCTACCGCGTGCAGTTCTGCGATCGCATTCCGCAGCGCCAACCGCGCCGGTGCGGTTGATAGTGCAATCATAGCCCCGCCGCCCACACCCCGGCATGCGCTCTTTCGGCGCGCGACTGCTGGTTGTGTAAACCCCTGCTGAGGCGCCCTGGCAGCAGCGCTGTACAATCCGCAGCGGCTACGCCATCATCACGCTTGAGCGCCAGGTACCTTTTTCTGATTCACGGCACGCCCCCAGACAGCTCTGAATGGGGTTTGTACATCACGAAGCCGCATTTACCGCTGCCCGCGCTTTCTACCGCCACTCGCTCACAGAGGGGACGGACCGGGTTTTAGCGGAGTGGTCCGCCAGCGGCCGCTGGCTGCGAGACCGCGGCATGCACAGCCATGACGCCGTCTGCACCGGACTCGGCCGACATGAAAATTTCTCTCTGTTCGCCGGAACAGCTTGGCAGGCCCAACGTTTTATCCGCGGCGCCTACCTACTCCCCCCGCCCAAGGCGCCACCGCAGCACGGGCCGGATCGCAAGATCCGGCCCACCTGCTGTCTTTCGCACCTCAGATACCCATGAAATGGCTGGCGAAGCCGCCGTTCGGCGTCCACACGTGCAACATCCAACCTGGCTGTTCCGTGGTTTTGGGCGCGATCGGCTGGCCGTCGGTGAGCGCGAGCCCGTACACCCATGACGTGGATGGTGCGACGACGACGGGCGCGTGCGCGATCTGCCCCAGGGCCACTCTGTGATGATGCCCGCAGATGACCCGCAGCACCTGACGGTGCTTGGCCACCACCGCCTCGAGTAGGTCCGAGTTCAAGAGGCCGATGCGGTCGAACAACATGTCATGTGTGAGAAACGGAGGGTGATGCAAAGCCAGCACCGTCGGACGATCCGGGCTGGCGGCGAGCGTATGATCGAGCCAGTCTGCTTGGGCGTTCGTAAGCAGGCCGTGCGTTTCGCCCGGCGCCGTCTGATCCAGCGCGACGAGGCGGAGATCAAACTGGTCGAGCGCGTAGGAAAGTGGCCCCACGCGCGGTAAATAGACGTGCTCGGGAAACGTGCTGCGAACGAGATCGCAATCATCGTGGTTGCCCGGCATCAAAAACACCGGCGCCGGCGAATCGGCCAATGCCTGCTTTAGGGCGGCGTACTCCTCCGCCCGTGCGTCGTTAGCGAGATCGCCGGTCATCCAAATCACGTCGGCTTCGTATGCGCGCACTTGATCCAACGCGCGACGCAACTGGCGGACAGCGGCGGCGCCATCATCAGTCCGGACGTGCGTGTCGGAAACCTGTGCAAGTACGAACTTGCCGTTCATGCGCGCCCCAGCTGCCTAGCCCCGAAACAGCCAACATGGCGCGCGAGCGACGCTTTGTCTGTGCCCTCGGTCACGGAAAATCAGTCGAGCTCGCGCACGAGACGAAACCCGACTCCAGGCATGCGGCGATCAGGCGCGGCCCATTGTCGTGCCGCGGCCCGCAACAGCATCGGTTGATCGGAGAACCCGCCGCCCCGATAGACGCGGCGTGCGCAGGTTTCACTCTCCATAGCTGCGCCGTCAGTGGGCGCGTTCTCGTAGGACGCCGCATAGCAATCCTCGACCCACTCGCCGACATTGCCGTGCATGTCGAACAGTCCCCAGGCGTTCGCTTCGTGCTCGCCTACCGGAGACGTTTCGTTTGCGCGAAACGTGGCCTGCGTCGCTGTCACCCGCGGGCCAAAGGCATAAGCGTCCGTGGCGCCGGCGCGAGCGGCGTACTCCCATTCCGCTTCGGTCGCCAACCGATAGCGCGCTCCGGCAGCTTGGCTGTTCAGCCAGGCAATATAGGCTTGTATGTCGTTCCACGAAACATTGCTGACTGGGCGGCTGCCGCGGCCCCACCCGCCGTCGTTTGGCGAATAACCATTGCAGCCGCCACCAGCGAGACAAGCGTCCCATTGCGCGAACGTGATTTCCGTCTTGCTGAGCGCGAAGGCCGAGATCGTGACCTGCCGCTGAGGGCCTTCGTCGCGCCCACGTCCTGCTTCGGACGCGGGCGAGCCCATCATGAAGGCGCCGGCTGGCAAGGCGACCATTTGCGGACACGCCGAGCAATCCGAGAACGTGTCGCCAGTACGGTACGCAACTGGGATTGGTCCGACTTCTTCGCCAACAATTTCAGTCGGCGCTGCTGTCGTCGCTGCGGCTGCTGCCTCTTGCGTTGGGCGCGCCTCAATGAAGGGTTGCGCGAAACGCCAGATGACAGGACTGAAGTAGGCGCCCACGCCCAGAACCGCGAGCGCCATTGTCATTCCGCCGATGCGTCGCGTGCTGCGTGCGAATTTTTGACGGCGCGACAGGATTTCAAAGGTCTGCACGCGCTGGTCGATGTTCTCCAGCGGCTTTTGTCCTTTTGCCTGAAACGCAGCGGTGGGACTCGACCGCGCCATCGAACGGAATTCAGCTGACACCAACGCCGTTCCCGGTTCGGCCAATTCCTGCAATCGCGCCGCCACGTTCACGCCATGGCCGAGCAGATCTTCCGTTGCGGTGACCACGACGTCGCCAACATGGGCCCCGACCCGGATCGGCGGTTCGCCCTTGGCGCGCTTGTCTAGAATGTCCTGGATAGCGCCGAGCGCCGATCCAGCTGAAGCAAACTCCAGCATGAATCCATCGCCAGCAGTATTGAACAGGCGTCCGCCATGCTTCGCCGCGACGCTTTGAATGCGCGACCGCAAGCCCTCGACCTTGCGCGCCGCGTTGCGTTGATCACGTTCTGACATGGTGGAGAAGCCGACGATGTCGATCGATACGATCGAGGCCAGCCGAATTGTACGGTCTTCGCTTTGATGTTCTGACACGGCCATTCCCCACGCGCGGCGGCACAAGATAGCGTTTCGCCGCCGCAAAGCCATCCTCTGAGCCGCGTACATGAATTCGACCTGAGCAGCGCGCCCGCCGCGTGGTTGGTGGCAGCCGCGCTATGACCGCAGACACGCGACGAGCGACCAGCGGCCGGGAAGGCGATCACTTTTTTTGTTGCAACTAACTGACTGGTCAGTTACAAGGGAACATGGTCAGACCTTCCCCCCGCTGGCGCCGCCGAGCCGAAGCGCGTCCGGAGGAAATTCTCGACGCGGCCCTGGCGGAATTTACGGAGCGCGGCTTCGACGCGGCGAGGATGGAGGACATTGCCGGACGCGCCGGCTTGTCGAAGGCGGCGATCTATCTCTACTTCCCCTCTAAAGCAGCGCTGCTCGAAGCTCTCATTGAGGCAAAGGTGTCGCCGCTGGCCAAGCAGGCAGCGACGCTGGCGCAGGCAGGCAGACCCGATCCGGCCACAGCGCTGCGGATGCTGGCGACTGCCGCCGCTCATCGTCTCGCCGATCCGGCCATATTCGCCGTCCCGCGCCTGGTGATCGGCCTTTCGGGCCGATTTCCAGAGATCGCGGAATATTATCGCACGCAGGTTGTCGAGAAGGCGCGCGCAGCCCTCGAGGACTTGATCGAAGCAGGCATGGCTCAAGGCGTATTTCGGCGCGCCGACAAGGACGCTGTCGCGCGCGCGTTCATAGGCCCGATCCTCTTTGAAGCGCTTTGGACGCACGTGCTGAACGGCGAAAGCGCTCTCGCTCAGCCGGAAAAGCTGATTGAACATCAGGTCGACTTGTTGATGCAGGGATTGGAGCAGCGCTCATGAAGCGGATCTTGCACCTCCCGCTCATGTTCGCACTGGCCGCCTGCTCACCAGCTGCGAGCGGGTTGTTACAAGGGTATGGCGAAGCGGACTATGTCTACATCGCCAGCCAAGAAAGCGGCGTCTTGCGGGAGCTCAACGTACGCGAAGGCGATCACGTGGAGTCCGGAGCACGAATCTTTTCGCTCGATCCCGAGCGTCTTGCCTACAATGCGCAGTCAGCTAGCGCGCAAGGCGCCGCCGCCGCACAGGCGGTGCGCACAGCACAAGCACAGGCGACGCTGGCGGAACGCAACTATGCGCGTGGCCTGGAATTGTTCGAGCGTGGATTCTATCCGCGCGCCCGCCTCGATGCGGACCGCGCCGCACGCGACGCGGCCGTAGCGCAGCTTGCACAAGCCCGCCGGGAAGCGGGCGCCGCCAGCGCCGCCACCGGCCTTGCTGAGGAGCGGCTAAGCGACCTCGACGGCGTCGCACCCGCCGCTGGGACGATCGAAGAAATCTATCGCCGCCCAGGTGAGGTGGTCACTGCTGGTCAACCTGTCGTCGCCCTCTTGCCGCCGCAGAACATGAAGGTGCGCTTCTTCGCGCCAGAAGAGATGCTGGCGCAACTTGCGGTCGGCGCGCCGGTTACGGTGAGCTGCGACGGCTGCTCGGCCCCGCTCTCCGCCCGCATCAGCTTCATTGCGCGCGAACCGCAATTCACGCCGCCGGTGATCTACTCGCTGGATCAGCGCGAAAAGCTCGTCTTTCTCGTCGAGGCGCGGCTCGATGCGCCGGGCCCGATACGGCCCGGCATGCCGGTCGACGTGCGACTCGGCCGATGAGCGACGACGTCGTCATCGACGTGCGCGGCCTCACCAAACGCTTCGGTGACCGCACCGTGGTCGACAACTTCGACCTTAGGGTGCCGCGTGGCGCCATCTACGGCTTCTTGGGGCCGAACGGCTCCGGCAAGACCACGACCATCCGCATGGTGTGTGGGCTGCTGAAACCGGAAAGCGGCGCGGGCGAAGTGCTCGGCTTCGACGTGCTTCGCGATAGCCTCAGAATTAAAGAACGCGTCGGCTACATGACGCAGAGATTCTCTCTCTATGAGGATCTCTCGATCCGCGAGAATCTGGAATTCATCGCCCGCCTCTACGGCCTCGACCAGCGCAACGAGCGTGTGGATCGCGCTTTGCACGATCTTGGCCTGGTCGAGCGGCAGACCCAGCTCGCCGGCAAACTGTCGGGTGGATGGAAGCAGCGGCTCGCACTCGCCGCGTGCATGATCCACGAGCCTGAATTGCTGCTGCTCGATGAGCCCACTGCTGGCGTCGATCCAAAAGCGCGGCGCGATTTCTGGGACCAGATCAGGCGCTACTCCGCTCAGGGCGTGACCACGCTCGTTTCCACCCATTACATGGACGAGGCGGTTCAGTGCGATTCCATCGCCTACATCGCCTATGGCAAGAAACTGCTCGATTCCCGCACGGACGAAATCCCAAAGCAAATTGGGTTATTCGCCTGGCGCATCACCGGCCATCCCCTGCATCCGATCGAACTCGCACTGAAAGATGCAGCCGGCGTTGATCTCGTGGCGCGCTTCGGCACTGAGATACACGTTTGCGGTAGGAACGCCGCCGCGCTCGAACGCGCGGTGATGGGTGTGAAGTCAGCGCACTCCTATGTCGAGGTTGAACCGATCGAGGCGGGATTCGAAGAGATTTTCATCTACCTCATGTCCGGCAGCATCGATAACTTCCAATGAACGGCGTGCGTTTCCCAGTCGCACGCGCGCTTCTTGACCTTTCATGGTCACGCGTTTTCGCCGTCTTCCTGAAAGAGTTGGTGCAGATGCGGCGCGACCGGCCGACATTCGCAATCATGATCATGATGCCGATCATGCAGCTCATCCTGTTCGGCTATGCTATCAACACTGATCCGCGTCATTTACCTGCGGTGATCGAGTTGCGCGAAGATGGGGCGCTGACACGCGCGTTTCTCGCCTCACTGCGAGCTTCCACATACGTGGATATCGTCGCCATCGCTCGTTCCTCCGAGGAAGGCGAAGCCATGCTGCGATCTGGCGATGCAAGTTTCCTCATTTCCATTCCAGAGGGCTTCGAGCGTCGCATGGTGCGCGGGGAGCGTCCGCAAATCCTCATTGCCGCCGACGCCAGCGATCCGGTTGCGGCAGGCGGGGCCATCACAGCAATTAGTCAGGTGGCGCAGCAGGCGTTCGCACCGGAGTTCGACGGCGCGCTTTCGTTTCTCGCCCGACCGCCTCCGCCTTACGAGATTGTGGTGCACCGGCGCTACAATCCGGCTGGCGTGACGTCGTTCAACATCGTGCCGGCGCTGCTCGGTGTCATCCTCACCATGACCATGGTGATGATCACCTCGATCGCGCTCACGCGCGAAATCGAGCGCGGTACGATGGAAAATCTGTTGGCCACACCTGTGCGACCGCTCGAAGTGATGATCGGCAAGACCACGCCTTATGTGTTTGTCGGCGCTATTCAGGTAGCGATCGTGTTGATCGTGGCGACTTTGCTCTTCCAGATCCCGTTTGCCGGATCCCTCGCGGCATTCTTGTTGGCGGTCACGATCTTCATTCTCGCCAACTTGATGCTCGGTTACCTGATCTCCACGGTCGCGCGGACCCAGATGCAGGCTATGCAGATGACGTTTTTTATCTTTCTGCCGTCGATTCTGCTGTCGGGATTCATGTTCCCCTTCCGCGCCATGCCGGGCTGGGCGCAAATGATCGGCGAAGCTCTGCCAATCACGCATTTTCTGCGTATCGTGCGTGAAGTCGTCCTCAAGGGCGCCGGTTTTGCCGATATCGCCGATGACATGGCGCCACTGACGCTGATCCTGCTGGTTCTCGCCGGACTGGCGCTGCTGCGCTTCCGCCGCACGCTGGACTAATCCGGCAGAGCGACGCGACCGTTGCCGGCCGCAACTTCAAGCGGCTGGTCGAGACTTGCAGCGCTAATGTAGAATTCTCCACCTGCCGCCTTGACCAGTGCGCACCCCGCGGCGACGTCCCAGATCATAGAGCCGCTCTCGCGATATGCTTCAGCGCGCCCGGCTGCGACATAGGCGAGCGCGCTGGCTGCAGAACCTATCATACGCACTTTGCGCCACGTCTGCAGCCGCGCCTCGAACAAGCGCATCGAATGCTGGCTCGCGCGAGAAGGCACCCCCGTCTGCAGAATGCCGCTTGCTGGGGAGTGAATATCTGAGACCCGCATCGGCTGGCTGTTTAGCCAGGCGCCAGCGCCGACTATGCCGGTGAAGCGCTCATTCAAGGCAAAGCAGTCAACGACGCCAAGCACCGGTTGACCATCGTCCAGCAGCGCGATCGAGACGGCGCAGTGCGGATAATGACGGAGATAGTTCACGCTGCCATCGAGCGGATCGACAGCCCAAACATAGCGCTCGCCTTTCTTCACGGCGCGCACCCAGCCGGCCTCTTCCGAGATCACTGGGAACGGCGCCGCCGCCTCCAGCCGGCTCAGGATGATTTCTTCAGCGCGCTTGTCGGCGTCGATCTTGACTTCACGCCCCTGCTCCGCCGCGATCACACCCCAGTCGCGTCTGTGGGCAATCAGGGCCGTGCTCGCCTCCGCCGCGACACGGTCCGCGATCACCAGCAAGTCCTCCAGTTCGCTCAAGGCAAGGCTCCTGGAAACGTGATAGCCGCGCGCCTCCTCTTGGAGAAGCGCGTTATCCGCGCTTAAGTGCCGCCGGGAGCTGGTGCATGGACGGGGGGCAAGCCAAAGCGCTCCAGGCGCGCACGGCGGCAAAGCTGCCGCAAAGTATGAGCACGGCCGCGCTTGACCGAAAGCTGGGCATCAGGCGGTGCGCGCGTGAGGACGCTGCACGCAACCTGCCGCGCCACGACAGCAGCGAACTCTCGCCGACTGAGACGGCTATCGTCGAGATCGTCGCCGCAGAGCGCGCTCGCGTGGACGAGCAGCGCAATGAGGCCAAACTCGAGGCGGAGCGGCGTTTACGTGCGCTCGCGCCAGCGCCGCAGGATCTCTCTGGCCCCGCGCTCGAAGCCAGGCTCGCCCTTAAGCAGGCGGCAGGGCGGGTCAGCCACGATTGGGCAACCGTTCTGGAGCGTGCGCGCCAAAGGAGAGCCGAACTCAGCGCCTTCAAGCAGACACATCGCTTGCGGCGCGCCGCTATCTACCCTCGCTCTGGCCTACTACAGGCGGGACTGCTGCTGTGCGCAGCAACATTCGAGGCCCTGTTCAGCGCGGCCTTGTTTGCGGAGGACGATGCGCGTGGTCTGCTTGGCGGCGCTATCACCGCCATCGGGCTATCGGGCGCGAACGTCACACTGGGCTTTCTGGCCGGATTCTTGGGCCTGCGTTATCTGCAGCATGTGCGCCTGCCGCTGCGGACGCTCGGCGCGCTTGGCTTCGCGGTGCTCGGTGTCCTCGCGCTGATGCTGAACCTGTTCGCTGCCGACTGGCGCGACCGGCTCGCCGCAATGGCTCATCAGCAGGTAGATCTGGGAGCTGATGCGACCTTTCATTTGTGGTCGCTGTTGCAGCTCGAATCGCCGCAGGCAATCATTCTGCTGATGCTTGGCGCTGGCGTATGGGTGTTTGCCGCGTTGAAGGGATATTCCGGTTTCGACGACCCCTATCCCGACTACGGCAAGATGGCGCGTGCAGCCGAGGATGCAGTCGAGGCGTTCTCCGACTTGCGCACCGAAGCGCGCGCGGAATTGGAGGCGCCGATCGACACTGCGAAGGCCGCTCTCGCCAGCCGCTTGGAGAAAATGCGCGCAGAGTACGAGGCGATGAGCAAGGCGTTCGATGCGGCAGCGGCAAAGATGGAGGTGCTCGACGCCAAGGCGCGCGCACTCGACGATGCCGCCGCAAGCGCCATTCACCTTTACCGGCAAGAGAATCTTGCCGCGCGCACTGCGCCGGCTCCCAGCTATTTCGGCGCGCCGCCGCCTGCCGCGGGCCCGCCCCTGGATGCGCTCGCCGCGGCGGCGGCCATGATCGACACCGCTCGGGCGCTGCTCACAGGCGCTCAGGCTCAATCGGCGCGTTCGCAGGAAGAGCTACTGGCCGAACTCGATGCGATCACCGCCCGTCTCGACGCCGAGCCCGAGTCCGAGCCATGAGGCGAGGGCGGCGCGGCGGCGCTGGCAGCGGCATCGCCGGGATCATGCTGATAGCCCTGGCGATGCTGGTGCTTGGCGGGCTGGGTGCTGCAAGCTTTGTACTGCGGGCGCCGCCGATCGATCCGGAGACTTTGTGCCGGACCGATGCGCCACTTGCCGCCCACACCATTGTGCTGGTGGACTCCACAGACCGACTCGAACCACGCCACCGGCGCAAGCTGCGCGCGGTCCTGGCCCAGGAGCGGGCCCGGCTGTCGCAATACGATCGGCTGACCATCATGCGCCTCAACGTGCGCAGACCCCAGGAGCCGAGCGTCCTCTTTTCACGCTGCTTGCCTCGGCCGCCCGAACAAACCAACCCGCTGTTCGAGAATGCCCGCATGACGCAGGCGCGTTGGGATGAAGATTTCGCCGCGGTGCTCGACCGCGCACTGCGCAGCGCCAGCGCGGGCGGACCACAGCGCGCCTCTCCCATCATCGCCGGCCTTCGCGCGATCGCCGCCGATCCGGAGTTCGACGCCAATATTCCGCGCCGCCGCCTCGTCCTTATCTCGGACTTGCTTGAGCATGATCCGAGAGGTTTTTCGCTGTACGTTCCGAATGCGGACTATGCACTATGGCGCCAGCAGGCGCCGCAAGGCGCTCCCGACTTCGCGCGCGTCGAACTTCGCGTGGTTCCCATCGATCGACCCGACCAGAGCCAACGCCAAGTTGCGGCGTTGGAGACCTTCTGGCCTGCCTTCTTTGACGCATCTGATGTCGCTGCAGTGAGTATCGACCCCGCGCCGTAACATCCGCTTCGCGCGCGCCCGACTCAGCTTAGAATCCCCGACTAACGGTCGGAGATTTCGCATTGAACACGTATAATTGGCAGGGCGCCAGCGGGCGCTGGTACGAGTTCGACATCGCGCGCGCGCAACGCCAATGGGAGCCAGTGGGCGGGCTCTACATGTTCGTGAAACCGCCGGAACAACCTTCCTTAGATTGGGGCGGCCCAATCTGTCTGTTCGCAGCCGAAACGGCAGATTTCTCGACGACGCTTACGCGCCATAACATGTGGCAGGCTGCAGAGAACCTGGGCGCTCGCGAGATCCATCTGCTGGTGATCAAGGATGACCAAACGCGCGCGCGCGTGGTGAAGGACATCCTGGACGCACAGCAGCCGATCCTCAATCGCAATATGCTGCGCCGCGTGGCTTAGGCATTCATCTGCGCGCCCCACAGCGGCTGCGGGGAAATCGCTGAATACGCCATCGACACCAGCTGCGTAGAACGCGCGCAGTTCGCTCTCGAGATCACCATGCCGGCGCATGTAATCTGGCGCGCCCGCGTCGCCGCGACGCAAGTCGGCGGGCAAGAAATAGTTCTCCGCTCGAAAGGTCCAGGGATGCACGAGGAGGTGCGCGGCATGTGCGCGCTGAACCAGCCCCGTCGGGGCCGAGGAGCGCCCGATGTCGTCGCGGGGCGCCACCAACGACTTCTCGGGGCCGATGCCGCGCGCATAGGTAGCGATTTCGGCTAGACCTGCATCGCTCAGCATATCGGCATAGCTCAGCTCACGCCTGTCCCATGGACCACCCGACGCCGCCAGCAACTGCACACATTGCCAGCGGATGGAGGACATCTGCGCTAAAGTCTTAAGCGGCCCGATCTCGAAACATTGTACGTACAATCGATCGGCGATCGCCTGCCCGCCAGCCTCACGCACGGCGGCTACAAATATCGGTAAGGGATCGAGACCTATTTCACGCAGGAAGGACGGATGCTTCAGCTCAGGATAAACGCCAACGCCAGCGTCGCGGGCCAGCGCGAGCACCTCCGCGAAGGTCGGGATCTGCTCCTGCCCATCGAAGGCGGTATTCGCCGGGCGTAATTGCGGCAGACGCTCCTTGCAGCGCAACGTCTTGAGTTCAGCTAGCGTGAAATCCTCGACCCACCACCCTTCAGCACGCACGCCATCGACGATCTTACTCGCCCGACGGCTCGCGAATTGCGCACGCTCCGCGACATCGGTCGTGCCCGAAATCTCGTTCTCGTGCCGGCACACCAGAACACCATCGCGCGTCACTACCAGGTCAGGTTCGATGAAGTCGGCGCCCTGTTCTATGGCGAGGCGGTAACTCGCCAGCGTGTGCTCGGGACGCTCGCCACTGGCGCCGCGGTGGGCAATGACGATCGGGCGGTTCATCGCGCGCACTCCCATGCTCGCACAGCCGCCGAGCGCGGCAGCGCCTGCGATCACATCACGGCGCCTCAAACACGCTCATCCTGAGGCGCAAGCTGAGTCATCATGAGCCCTGTCAGCGCCATGGCCGATGCATAGATCAAAGCCATAGCGCCATAAACGCCGTCGAGCGCGGCGTCGAGATTGGGAAAAATCATTGCAAACTCGTGTACCAGCAGCGCATTCAGCAACATGCTGGGAAGCGCGACGCCAAGCGCGGCTTCCGCTTCATCGCCGCGGGCTTCGCCCAGTAGCTTCAGTGACAGGAAAGTGAACACAACGCCCACCACAGCGACCGCCGCCATCAGCAGCAAAGGCGGGGCCACGCCGGGCAGAAAAAAGCTCTGCCCGAAGAAGCGGAAGATCGCGAAATTCGCCAGCCAGAGCAGAAAGCCCAGCCCCATCGCCCGCACGATCATGCGTATTTCTCCTCGCTCTTGGCCAGCTTCAGCGCCAGCAATTTGTCGACGACTATGGCAAGGCGCTCTTCGGGCGCTTTGATCTCGATCTGCGTCTCCGCCGCCCAGCGCAAATAGGCCGCCACTTCGTCGCGCGCGGCGCCTTCAATCAAGAGCTTGTAAACAGGCCAGACAAAGAGATCGTACTCATCCTCCGGCACGCCGCAGCCTATCGGGTCCCAGTCGCGCCAGAGGATCTGACTGATCGCGCGCGTTTCGGCCTTGGTGTCCCGATTCACGCCTTCAACATCTCACGAGACACGATTACGCGCATTATCTCGTTGGTGCCTTCTAGGATGCGGTGCACGCGCAGATCACGCACGATGCGCTCCACTTCGTAATCGGCAAGATAGCCATAGCCCCCATGCAATTGCAGCGCCTGGTCGGCCACCTTGAACGCTGCATCGGTGACGAAGCGCTTGGCCATCGCGCAATATTTCGTGGCGTCGGCAGCTTTGGCGTCGAGCTTGCGAGCGGCGGCGTGGAGCAGCGCGCGTGAGGCGGCGAGTTCGGTTTCCATATCAGCCAGCGCGAACTGGGTGTTCTGGAAGTCGGAAAGAGCCTTGCCGAACTGCCTGCGCTCCTTGACGTAAGCCAGTGCGCGATCCAGCGCGTCTTGTGCGCCGCCAAGCGCACAGGCAGCGATGTTAAGCCGGCCGCCGTCTAAACCGCGCATCGCGTATTTGAATCCTTCACCCTCCGGCCCGACACGGTTCTCCACCGGCACCCGACAGTTCTCGAAATTGACAATGGCAGTGGGCTGCGCACGCCAGCCCATCTTGTTTTCTTGCTTGCCGAACGAGAGGCCATCAGTCTCGTTTTCAACGAGAACGGTGGAAATGCCTTTGGCGCCTTCATCGCCAGTCCTGCACATCAAGACATAGAGGTCAGAAAAGCCCGCACCAGAGATGAAAGCCTTCGAACCATTGATCACGTAATGCGCGTTGCCATCTGGTCGTGCTGTGGTGCGCAGCGCGGCGGCATCCGAGCCCGAGCCCGGCTCGGTGAGACAGTACGAGGCGATCGTCTGCATCGACGTGAGCCTCGGCAGCCAGCGCGCGCGCTGCTCGTTGCTTGCGAAGCTGTCGATCATCCACGAGCACATGTTGTGGATCGAAAGAAACGCGGCTGTAGCGATGTCGCCGCGTGAGAGCTCTTCGAAGATCAGCGCCGCGTCCAGCCGCGTCAGCCCGGAACCACCGTGTTCCTCGCTCACATAGATGCCGGCGAAACCAAGGCCGGCGAGTTCCTCCAGCACATGCCGATCAAGGCCTTCCTGTTCCCAGCGCGAGGCGTTCGGGCGGAGCCGGTCGTAAGCGAAAGCGCGCGCGGTCTCGGCGATCATCACCTGGTCTTCGGTCAGCTCGGCGCTCATTGTTCCCTCTTTGCGGCGCCTTATAGCTCGCCTCGCCGCCTCCGCCAGCGCTTCACTGGCAACAATCGGAAAAGCGGAAGGTCGCACATCGCGCAGTCGCCGCCGCGACATATGCGGGGAGTGCCGGTTCAGTCTGCGGGAACCGGGGCTTGCCCCATTCCATGCGGCGAATGGGGTCAATGGAGCCGAACGGAACAACCGCCACGAAGCCGTGATCCCGATGCACGGTCATGGCCGGAACCACACACCTTAGCGGACGTTCACCCCGCCGGCGGCGCCAAGCCGTCTAACTGGGGCCACAAAGGAGTAACCCGATGATGAAGTCATTGCTGGCCGCGGCCGCCGCCATGAGCTTGATTGGCGTCGCCGCCTGCAGCCAAGGTCCGAACGAAGAAGCGGGCGAAAAGGCCGACACCGCATACGAGCAATCTACGACTGGCTCAACGGACATGGGCCAAGGCCCAATGGAAGAAGCGGGCGAGCAAGCTGACGCCGCCACCGGCGGGGCGACCACGACAGACACGACCGGCGCAACCACCACCACGCCGCCGGCTACGACGACGCCGTAAGCATCAGAACGCGATTGCGGCCAAGCTCCCCTCGCGCCACAAGCGCGGGGGGAGATTTAATTCATGCCGCCGCTGCCGCCGGCGCTGTTGCTGGTACTGGCGATTGCCGCCGGGTCGGCGATGGACGCCACCATCAAGCATCTCGCGCAGAACAATCACGTGCTGGTGGTGACGTTCGGCCGCTATTTGTTCGGCACGCTGTTCTCTCTGTTGATTTGGTTTCATGCCGGCCGGCCCCGCATCACCATCGATATGTGGCGCGCGCACGGCCTACGTGGCTTCATCATCGCCGCTTGCGCTGTGACCTTCTTTTGGGCGCTGACAGTCCTGCCCCTGGCGCAGGCAGTCACCCTGTCGTTCATCTACCCGTTGATCGTGCCGTTCGTTGCTTGGTTCATGCTCGGCGAACGGGTGCGCGCGCCGAGCATGCTGGCTGCTGCACTAGGCTTTGTCGGCGTCCTTTTGGCCACTCAAGGCGCAGGTGAACAGGCGCGCTCGCCCCAATACGCGCTGGGTGTCGCTGCGGTGCTTGTTTCCGCCTCGCTGTTCTCGTTCTCGATGGTGCTGCTGCGGGCGCGCGCGCAAACGGATGGCGCACCCATTGTCGGCCTGATGACCAGCCTCGTCCCAGGGGTAATCATCGCTGGCCCCACTTTGGCATTCGCATCGCCGCCGCACCTGGAAGACTGGCTTGGATTCCTTCAGCTCGGAGCGCTCGCCGCGGTTTTCATGTATTTCATGGCGCATGCGTACGCAAAAGCCGAGACGCAACGGCTCGCGCCCATTCATTATACGGAGCTGCTCTGGGCCAGCATCATCGGATATGTCATATTTCGAGAAGCGCCGAGGCCAGAACTCTATCTCGGAGCAGCTCTGATTATCACGGCCTGCCTGTTCGTCGCCTATGAGGAACGCAAGCTTCTGCTCCGGCCCAAGGAAGCTTCGACATGACCAAGGTGAGCGCCGACATGGTCCCATTCGCCAACACCATGGGCGTAGACATCATAGAAGCTTCGACAGAGTGTGTGGTCGGCCGCCTGCTGGTGCGATCCGAGCTGTGCACGCTGGGCGGCACGCTGCACGGCGGCGCGGTCATGGCGTTCGCAGATACTTTGGGAGCTGTGGGCGCGTTCTTGTCATTGCCGGCGGGCGCCAAGGGCACGACGACGCTCGAGAGCAAGACAAACTTTCTTGGGGCCGCCAAGCTTGGAGCAACCGTCATCGGGCGGTCCACGCCTGTTCATCAGGGCAAACGCACCAGCGTATGGCAGACCGAGATCAGCGCTGAAGACGGCAAGCCGGTCGCTTTGGTGATCCAAACTCAGTTGGTGCTGAGCTGAGGGGGCCCGCCGACTCCGACCGGCAGGCCCCAGCGCATCAGGCGGCATTCGGCTGAGCGCGCTTCGCGGCTTCGTCAGCGCGCCTTCCGGTGAGTTCAACCATGTGATCGAATTCGGCTTCAAAAGTGGCGAGGCCTTGCGTCAGTGAGCGCAACTCGATGATGAAGTTTTGTCGCTCCGCATGCGGCAAATAGGCTTCCACCTTGTCCCAACCGGACCAGCCCTCGCGACCTTCGAAGCCGAGGATCTGGCCATTGCGCCCGGAGACAGCAGAGTTGATCTTCGGCGTGCCCCAGCTGGGCGTGTAGATGGTCAGCTTCTCGATCGGCTCCAGGATCACGCCGTCGCATTCCGCGAGCGCGTCATGCATGCCGATCCGCCCGGCCATTTGAAACGAGTGCTCTGATGAATCGACGGCGTGGAATGAGCCGTCGATCAGCGTGACGGAAACATCGACAACGGGGAAACCTTTTGGCCCCTTTTGCATCGCGTCTTTCACACCGGCCTCCACGGCCGGAATCCACTGCCGCGGGATGGCGCCGCCCGTGATCTTGTCTATGAACTCAAATCCCTCGCCCCGCGCCAATGGCTTTACCTGGATGACACAATCGCCAAACTGACCATGGCCGCCAGTCTGCTTCTTATGCCTGCCGCGCTTTTCGACACTCTTGCGGATCGTCTCCTTGTACGGGGTCGAGGGCCTAGTTGAGGTAACATCCACGCCAAAACGCGCTCTCAATTTCTCCAGCACATTGCGCAGGTGCGGCTCGCCTTGGCCCTGCAGCAGGATTTCATGCGTGCCTTGATCATGCAGCACCGATAGGCCGCAATCCTCTTCAACCAACTTCTGCAGCGCACCGGAAAGACGCACATCGTCCTTCCTGTCTTTTGTGGCGATCGCGAGCGCAAATACGGGGAAGCGCTTCGCTGGCGACGTCTTCGCCTTTTGCACGCCATTGCGTGAAAGCAGATCGCCCGCCGCCACCGGATCGAGCTTGCCGATCGCGACCACATCCCCTTCCGGCGCCGACGACACCTTCTTGGTTTGGCCCCCTTGCACGGCAAACAGCGCCCCGGGCCGCTGCGTCGAGCCATCGCTCAGGGTCAGCGTATCACTGTCCTGCAGCTTGCCGCCGAACACGCGGGCATAGGCGAGCTTGCCGGCTTGCCCGGCGTGCGAGATCTTCATCACGTAGGCGCCGGCGCCCTCCAGCCCCAAGCGTTCGGCTGCGACCTTCGGCTGGGGCGTGTCGTGGCGCAGGGCTTTCAGTAGCCGACGCACGCCATGTCCTTGCGCGGTCGAGCCGAAGAACACAGGCGCGATCAAGCCTTCGCAGGTCTCGCGCACGAGATCAGCAAAGACCGTGTCTCGATCCGGCGTGACGTCGGAGAGCAATTGCTCCATCAGCGTGTCGTCAAAGTCGGCGAGTTGCTCGAGCATGTGAAAGCGCGCTTCGTGTTCGCGCTCAGCGACGTCCTTCGGGATGTCAATGATCCGCGAAGGCTTCCCCGGCTCGTAATGGTAAGCGCGTTCAAGCGCCAGATCGACGAAGCCAGCGACCTTCTCGTCTTCCCAAATTGGGATCTGCCGCGCCACCAACGGCAGCGCACTTACTTGCTGCAGTGCGTCCAAGAGGTCTCGTAGGCGTCCTCGGGCCTGATCAATCTTGTTGATGAACAAAACGTGCGGAATCTGGTGCTGCTCAACACATTTGAGAAAGGGCTGCAGCAGCACCGCCTTTTCAGGATCGGGATCGGCGACCACCACAGCGAGATCGGCCGCCGGCAGCGCGCAATCTGCATCGGCCAGGAAGTCGACCGCGCCGGGCGCATCGATCAACGCGTAGTGGTCGCCCATGAAATCAATGGCAGTGAATTGCGTGTCGGTGGATTGGCCGGCGGCGTTCGGGATCGCGCCCGAACCGCCCGAGGCGGCCGAAGCCAATGCTTGCGTCAGCGCCGTCTTGCCCGCCCCGGTCGGACCGACGACGGCGATAGCCCTCACCACATTT
>CAYODX010000008.1:0-142922 GCA_964402795.1 uncultured Terricaulis sp.
CTGGGCCCCCCACCGGGGCCGGGGGGGGGGGGGGGTTTTGGGGGGGGGGGGGGTGTCCCCCCCCCCCGGGGGGGGTTGGGGGGGGGGGGGGGGGGGCCCGCGCTCCGGATGTTGATCCATCACCCCACCCCCCGACCCCCTCCCCCTCTAGGGGAGGGGGAGTCGTCCTCGAGATCGGCTTTGGCGGCGGGGAGCACTTGGTGGCGCAGGCTGGCGCGCATCCCGAGCAGCGCTTCATCGGCGTCGAGCCCTTCCTGAACGGCGTCGCTTCGTGTTTGCGGCATATTGAGGGAAGCGGCGTCACCAATGTGCGTTTGCATCAGGGCGACGCACGCGAGGTGATCGCGCGGCTGCCGGACGCCTGCCTCGACCGCGTCTACATCCTTTTTCCCGATCCCTGGCCGAAGGTGCGCCATCACAAGCGCCGCCTGATCCAGCCTGATTTTCTCGATGCGCTGGCGCGGGTGATGAAGCCCGGCGCCGAACTGCGCTTCGCCACCGACTGGGCCAACTACGCCGCCTGGACGCTGGAGCACGTCACGCGCGATGCGCGCTTCGCCTGGCTGGCCGAGCGCGCGGAGGATTGGCGCAAACCCTGGCCTGCGCATGTGATGACGCGGTATGAAGCGAAAAAGCTGGGCGACTGCGCGCCGATATGGCTGCGGTTTGTGCGGCGGTGACGCTAGTAAACTTTGTCGTCGATTTCCTTCTTCCGTCCTTCCGGGACGCGCGTAGCGCGGGCCCGGAACCGAGGAGAGTGACAGAGTGCTGCGTGTGGCCCCTGGGTTCCGGGTTCTTCGCTTCGCGGAGCCCCGGAATGACGGAGCGGAGAAGCCGACATCGGCCGAAGGGACTTGGCGGCGGGTTCTGAACCCGCTATATCCCCTCCTGCATCGCTGATGCCTCCGATGGGGGTGTGAGCGGCGGCCCCGGGGCCGCCGCTTTTTGTTTAGCTTGGTTCGTTTTTGGGGAGCCGCCTCTGCGCGCCACCAACCCAGTCGAAGAGCGCGTGATCGCGCTGATCGAGCCCACGGCGGCCAATCTCGGTTACCGTATCGTGCGCGTGCGCCTCTCCGGGAACCGGCGCAAGCGCCTGCAGATCATGGCCGAGCGCGTCAGCGACGGGCAGATGGGCATAGACGATTGCGGGCGGCTGTCGCGCGCGCTGTCGCCCGTATTCGATCTCGAGGACCCGATCCAGGGTGAGTACGATCTTGAAATCTCATCGCCCGGCATCGACCGGCCGCTGATGCGGCTGGAGGACTTCGTGCGCTTTATCGGCCATGAAGCCAAGCTCGAAACCGCGGCGATGATCGATGGCCGCCGTCGCTGGAAGGGCGTGATCAGAGCGGTCGAGGGCGATGTGATCGTGCTTGGCGCGGAAGGCGGCGAAGCGCGCTTCACGTTGGCGCAGCTCTCCGACGCGCGCCTCGTGCTGACTGACAAGCTGATCGAAGAAGATTTGCGACGCGCCAAGGCGGCTGAGGCCGCCGAGCAACAGGTTATTGAAGGGAAAGAGCAGCCATGAGCACGGGCATTTCCGCAAACCGGCTGGAAATCATGCAGATCGCCGACGCTGTCGCGCGCGAGAAGTCGATCGAGAAAGAGATCGTGATTCAGGCCATGGAGCACGCGCTGCAAAAGGCGGCGCGCTCGCGCTACGGCGCCGAGCATGACATCCGCGCCACCATCGATCCGAAAACGGGCGAGATGGAGCTGAAGCGGGTGATGACGGTTGTGGATGAAAGCATGCTCGATCCAGAGACGCGCCCGTTCAATCCCTCGACCGACGTCATGATCGATGTCGCCAAGAAGACCGATCCGGACGCTTTTGTCGGCAAGGAATATGTCGAAGGCCTGCCGCCGATCGAGTTTGGCCGTGTCGCCGCGCAGACCGCCAAGCAGGTGATCAACCACGAAGTGCGCGAAGCCGAGCGTGAGCGCCAGTACGGCGAATACAAGGACCGCGTCGGCGAGATCATCAACGGCGTGGTCAAGCGCGTCGAATTCTACAATGTGATCGTGGATCTCGGCCGTGCTGAGGGCGTCATCCGCAAGAGCGAGAGCATCCCGCGCGAGAACCTCCGCGTCGGCGATCGCACGCGCGCGTATATCTATGATGTGCGCCGCGAGACCAAGGGGCCGCAAATCTTCCTATCGCGCGCCAAGCCGGAATTCATGGCGCGGCTCTTCGCTCAGGAAGTGCCGGAAGTTTATGAAGGCGTGATCGAGATCAAGGCGGCGGCGCGCGATCCTGGCTCGCGCGCGAAAATCGCGGTGCTGAGCCACGACAGCTCGATCGACCCGGTCGGCGCCTGCGTCGGCATGCGCGGCGCCCGCGTGCAGGCGGTTGTCGGCGAATTGCAGGGCGAAAAGATCGACATCATTCCATGGTCGCCGGACCCTGCTACATTCATCGTCAATGCGCTGCAACCGGCGGAAGTCTCAAAGGTCGTGCTCGATCCGGAGGAGGGCCGCGTCGAAGTGGTGGTCGCCGAATCCCAGCTCTCGCTGGCGATCGGGCGCCGCGGGCAAAATGTGCGTCTGGCCAGCCAGCTCACCGGCTGGTCGATCGACATCCTGACTGAAGCCGAAGAATCCGAGCGCCGGCAGAAGGAATTTGCGGCGCGCACCGACCTCTTCATCAAGGCGCTGGAAGTGGACGAAATGTTCGCCCAGCTGCTGGCGTCGGAAGGTTTCGAAACGGTCGAAGAAATCGCCTATGTCGAGCCGATCGAGCTCGCCTCGATCGAGGGTCTCAACGACGAGATCGCCGAAGAATTGCAGGCCCGTGCGGCCGAGTACATCGATAAGCAGGCGGCCGAACTGGAAGCCAAGCGGGTCGAACTTGGCGTTGAGGACGCGCTGAAAGGCGTGCCCGGGTTGACCGGCCAAATGCTGGTGACGCTGGGACAGAAGGGCGTGAAGACGCTGGACGATTTCGCCGGCATGACCGGAGAGGATCTGCGCGGCTGGTTCGAGACCAAAAATGGCGAGCGCGTGCGCGAACCGGGTTTGCTTGAAGAGTACCAGCTCCCCCAGGAGCAGGCCGACGGCTTGGTGCTGAACGCGCGTATAGCAGCGGGCTGGATCGAGGCGCCGCCCGAAGAAGAAGCGCAGAACGAACAACAAGGAGACGCGGATGAACTTTCCAGCGTCTTCCCAGAGCGCACATGACGGCGCGCGCCGCGGCCGAGAGCGGCGCTGCATCGCAAGCGGTGAGAGCCACGCAGAAGCGGAGCTGATCCGCTTCGCCCGCGCTGACGACGGCGCGGTCGTGCCTGATGTGGCGGCCAAGCTGCCGGGACGTGGCGTTTGGGTGCGCGCGGAGCGCCGCAGTGTCGATCAGGCCGCCAAAAAGGGGGGGTTCGCCCGCAGCTTCAAAGCGCCGGTCAAAGTTCCCGAAGCCTTGGCTGATCAGGTCGAGGCGTTGTTATCGCGGCGGTGTCTCGATCTGCTGGGACTGATGCGGCGCGCCGGCGCAGTGGCCATTGGCGCCACGCAAGTGGAAGCGGCGATTCGCGCCAACCCTGCTCTGGTGCTGATCGAAGCTGAAGATGGCGCCGCCGAGGGTCGCGAAAAGCTGATGAGCCTCCATATAGGGCGCTGGGGCCAGCCGCCACTTGTGGTTGCCTGCTTCAGCGCGACGGATTTGGGCGTGGCGCTGGGCCGGGAACGTGTGATACACGCTAGCCTGCTTCAAGAGCGCTTGGCTTCGGGCTGGGTGGCGGAAATTCGCCGCTTGGCTGGCTTTCGCCCCGTCGTTCCAGCCTCTTGGCCCGCTTCCTGGCGCTCTGTGTCGTGGAAACTGGGCGGCGCGGCCTCTGGCGAAGACCAGGGACGCGGCGAGCAAAGCGGCGTTGAGCGAACTGAGTGAATGCGCTTCGGCGTGAAGACGAATTTAGGATTGGCAACTCGACTGCATGTCTGACGGCAACGAACAGAAAGATGCGCCCGCCGGCCGTAAGCCGCAGCTGACGCTTTCCCGCACTACCGCGACGGGCACCGTGCGGCAAAGCTTCAGCCATGGCCGCACCAAACAGGTCGCGGTCGAGGTGCGCGAGAAGCGCACGCTCAATCGGCCCGGCGCCGGCGGCGCTGCTGCGCCCGCAGCGCCAGGGCCGGGCGTGCCGCCGCCGCTGCGCCGCACGACCGCTGCGCCTGCAGCTCAGCCTGAGCCGCCGAAACCACAGACCCCGGCCAGCAAAGGCGGCATTAGCGACGAGGAAGCGCGGCGTCGTGACGAAGCCGTGCGTCGGGCGCTGGCCGAGCGCCAGGCGCGTGAAGAACGTCAACGTGCAGAGGATGAGCAGCGCCGCGCGCTCGAGGATGCGCAGCGCCGCAAGGCCGCCGAACAAGCCGCGATCGAGGCGGAAGCCGAGGCGCGCCGCCGCGCCGAAGCTGAAGAAGAAGAGCGCGCAGCCGCGCCGCAGCCGGCCGAACAGCCGCGTACGCCAGCACCTGCCGCGCAGGCGCCGCGCGCCGCCAATCCGCCCGCGCAGCCGCAACAGCGCAACGAATCGGCTGGTCTGCTCGATGAATTGGGCGGCCGCATCAAGACGGCGCGCAAGCCGATGCCGGCTGCGCCCGTCAAGCCAGCCAAGAAGGGCGAGCCGGAGCGGCGCAAGGGCAAGCTGACGCTCGACATGGTCGAGCGCATCACTGAGGGCGACGACGATCGGGTTCGCTCGCTGGCCGCGTATCGCCGGGCGCAGCAAAAGGAAAAGGAGCGTCGCGCCAAGCTGATGGGCGGCAGCGGCGAGCGCGAACAGATCAAGCGCGAGGTGGTGATTCCGGAATCGATCACCGTGCAGGAATTGTCCAACCGGATGGCCGTGCGCGTCGCCGACATCATCAAGTTCATGATGCGGCAAGGCCAGATGGTGAAGCAGGCCGATGAGCTCGACGCAGATACCGCTGAGCTGATCGCCACCGAGTTCGGTCACGCGGTCAAGCGCGTGGCCGAATCCGACGTCGAAGAGGGCCTTGCTGGCGACACGCTCGACACCGAAGAAAATCTGAAGCCGCGGCCACCCGTGGTGACGGTGATGGGGCACGTCGATCACGGCAAGACCTCACTGCTTGACGCGTTGCGGCGGACCGACGTCGCTGCGGGCGAAGCGGGCGGCATAACGCAGCATATCGGCGCCTATCAGGTTCGTCTGGCGGACGGCCAACGCGTCACCTTCATCGACACGCCGGGTCACGCCGCGTTCACCTCGATGCGCGCGCGCGGCGCGCAAGTGACCGACATCGTCGTGCTGGTCGTCGCGGCCGATGACGGGGTGATGCCGCAGACGGTGGAAGCCATCAATCATGCGCGCGCCGCGGGCGCTCCCATCATTGTCGCGATCAACAAGATCGACAAAGAGGATGCGAACCCGACGCGCGTGCTCACCGACCTGTTGCAGCAAGAGATCGTCACCGAAGCGCATGGCGGCGACACGCTCGCGGTCGAGGTGTCGGCGACCAAGAAGATCGGACTGGAAAAGCTGGTTGAAACCATCCTGTTGCAGGCGGAAGTGATGGATCTGAAGGCGAACCCGGATCGCCCAGCAGAGGCCACCGTGATCGAATCAAAGCTCGATCGCGGACGCGGCACGGTTGCGACAGTTCTGGTGCAGAAGGGCACGCTGAAGCGCGGCGACATCGTCGTCGTCGGCGCCCAAATGGGTCGTATCCGTGCGTTGACCAACGAGCGGGGTCAGCAGCTGCCGTCCGCCGGCCCATCGGAGCCGGTAGAGATCATGGGCCTGGAAGGCGTGCCCGATCCCGGTGATACGCTGAATGTGGTCGAGAACGAGAACCGCGCCCGTGAAGTCGCGAATTATCGTGCTCGCACCAAGAGGCAGAAGAGCGCCCCGGGCGCCTCGCGCACCGGCACTTCGCTCGAAAGCATGATGGCGAAGTTCAAGGACTCCACGGCGAAGGAGTTGCCGATCTTGATCAAGGCCGACGTGCAGGGCTCCGCCGAAGCGATCGTGGGCTCGCTCGATAAGCTGGCGCACGAGGAGGTGCGCGCGCGCGTGGTGCTTTCCGGCGTTGGGGCGATCAACGAATCGGACGTGCAGTTGGCCAAGACCTCCGGCGCGCCCCTGATCGGCTTCAATGTCCGCGCCTCGAAGGAAGCGCGCGACCTTGCCGAGCGGGAAGGGGTGGAGATCCGCTATTACGCCATCATCTACGACCTGATCGACGACATCAAAGGCGTCATGTCCGGAATGCTCGCGCCGCAGACCCGCGAGACGTTCCTTGGCAACGCCCAGGTGTTGGAGGTCTTCAATATTTCGAAGGTGGGCAAGGTCGCTGGTTGCCGGGTAACCGAGGGCGTGGTGCGCAAGGGCGCTAAAGTCCGGATTCTGCGCGACAATGTCGTCATTCAGGAAATGGGCGTCTTGACGACGCTGAAGCGCTTCAAGGACGAAGTGAACGAAGTCGTCGCTGGTCAGGAATGCGGTATGAGTTTCGGCCCATTCCAAGACATCAAGCAGGGCGACGTCATCGAGTGCTTCAACGTCGAAGTGGTGCAACGCTCTCTCTAAGGCGTCACACATGCGCGGATTTGTTGTGGCGGCGATGATTGCGGCGGCGCTCGCGGCCGGCGCCTGCCAGCGCCAGCGGAACCAGGCTGAAACGCAGCTCGATCGTCCGTCGACGATCGTCGAGCCGGAAACGCGAGTCGATGCGGTGCCGGAGGAGGAGCCGGCGGTGGCGCGGTCGCAATGGCGCGCGACCACCGAGCAGGCGCGGTCTGTCACCGGCAATCTGCGTGTCAGCCTTGAAGGGCGCCGCGGCGGGCCCGTCGTGTTCGCATTCGCCAACGGCATCACAGTGCGCGCCCAGTCCTACAATGTTGTTCCGGCGGACTCTCGGTCAGGCTCGGGCGGTCAGAGCTTTGCGGCAGTGCTGAATGGCGATCCGCGGGTGAACGCGCATCTTTACCGCGTGATCGAAGAGAACCTGATCCCCGGCCGCCGGGCGCAAGGCGGACTCTGCGGCGCCAACCCGACGCGCCACCTTGCCGTCAGCGAGTTCGTCGACGGCAGCGGCCGCTGGGTGTTCAAGATCGCTGCGTTCCGCGGCGAGGCGCAGCCGCCATCGAGCGTCGATCCCGAACTCTGTGGCGCCTTCGCCTACCAGGCGCAGTGAGATGAGACGCAAATCTCGCGGTCCCGAGGGCGCAGGCCCATCGCAGCGCCAGTTGCGCGCGGCCGAATTGGTGCGGCATGCGCTGGTAGAAATCGTAGCGCGAGAAGACTTGCGCGATCCTGATCTGCGCGGCGCATCGATTACCATCGGTGAAGTGCGCGCCTCGCCCGATTTGAAGCATATGACGGCGTTCGTGTCCGCGCTCGGACCTGGCGATCCGCGCGTGATCGCGCGCGCGCTCACCCGCTGCGCCGGTTTTCTGCGCGGGCGCCTTGCGCGGATGGTGGAGCTGCGTTTCACGCCCGAGCTCCACTTCGAGCCGGACGTCTCCTACGACGAGGCGCGCCACATCGACGAATTGCTCGCCAGCCCTGACGTCGCGCGCGATTTGAAACGGGGGGAAGAGGAGTGAGCCGACTCTATTTCTTCGTCATTCCGGACGCGCGGAGCGCGATCCGGAACCCAGGGGCAAGCGATGCGCTGGTTGCCCCTGGGTTCCGGGTTCTCAGCTTCGCTGAGCCCCGGAATGACGGTTGTGTTGTTGGCGGACTCTGAAATGGGCCGAAGAAAAAAAGGCGAAGACGTTTCCGGCTGGGTCGTGCTCGACAAGCCGGAAGACATGACCTCCACGCATGCGGTTTCCGCAGTGCGCCGAATTTTCAACGCGCAGAAGGCGGGGCACGCCGGTACGCTGGATCCGCTCGCCTCGGGCATCCTGCCGATCGCGTTGGGGGAAGCCACCAAAACCGTGCCTTGGTTGATGGAAGCGGAGAAGACTTACCTCTTCACCATCAAGTGGGGCGTCTCAACCGATAGCCAGGATCGCGAAGGCAGCAGCATCGCTATCTCTGATGTGCGTCCTACCGCGGAGGCCATCCGCGCTGCGCTGCCGGCCTTCATCGGCGAGATCGAGCAGATTCCTCCTCAGTTCAGCGCCGTTAAGGTGGATGGTGAGCGCGCGTACGACATTGCACGCTCGGGCGAGAGCGTGGCGTTGCAGCCGCGGCTGGTCGTTGTCCACGAGGCTGAACTTGTCGGGACTGAAGGTGACGATCTCGCCACGCTCCGCGTCAGGTCCGGGAAAGGGTTTTACATCAGAGCCCTAGTGCGGGATCTGGCGGCCAAGCTCGGGGCGGAGGGGCATGTCTGGCGGCTGCGCCGGGTCGCGGTCGGGCCGTTCACCGAAGGGGAATCAGTCACTCTCGACGCGCTCGAGGAATTGCGCCATAAGGACGCCGCGTCAGAACGCCTGAAGCCCGTTGAGACCGCGCTGGCCGACATCCCGGCGCTGGCCATCAACGGCGAGGACGCGTTCAAGCTCAAGCAGGGACGGCCGATCGTTCTCCTTCCGCATGTGATGGAGGCGCTGAAGCCCAAGTTCCGCAGCCGCACCATCGCCGGGCAGGATTGTTCCCGCGCGGCGTTGGCCCTGTTTCAGGGCAAGGCGGTGGCTTTGGGCGACGTGCGGGCAGGGCGGTTTTCGCCAACCCGCGTGTTCCACATCGCTAACGAATAGAGGAGTTCCGATGTCGATTACTGCAGAGCGCAAGCAAGCGCTCATCCGTGAGCACGCCAAGGGCGCCAATGACACTGGTTCGCCCGAAGTTCAGGTGGCGATCCTTTCCGAGCGCATCGCCAACCTCACCGAGCACTTCAAGACGCACAAGAAAGATAACCACTCGCGCCGCGGGCTGCTGAAGCTCGTGTCGCAGCGTCGCCGCCTTCTGGACTACCTCAAGGATCGCGATACGGCGCGCTACACTGCGCTGATCGAGCGCCTGAAGCTGCGCCGCTAAGTGGCGCGACTCCCCTCTTCCAGAACTCGTTCGTCGAAGAGGGGCCGGGGGGCGGGGTGAACCTCCTCCGGCGAATGCTTGCGCATACTTCGCGCTCTTCCCTGAGATCGTTTCACCTCACCTTCCACTCTCCCCTTGCGGGGCGGGGAAAGACGACGCGCAACGGAATCCGCCGTTGCGCCTGCATGCGGCAGTGAGGCAGGGGCCTCGCTGCCTGGAGTACGATGTATGTTCGATAGCAAATCCGTTTCCATCGATTGGGCGGGGCGCAAGCTCACGCTCGAAACCGGCAAAGTTGCGCGCCAAGCCGATGGCGCCGTGTTCGCCACCTGGGGCGAGACCGCTCTTTTGGCCACCGTTGTTTATGCGAAGGAAGCGAAGCCGGGGCAGGACTTCTTCCCGCTCACGGTGAATTACCAAGAAAAGTATTTTGCGTCGGGGCGCATTCCCGGCGGTTATTTCAAGCGCGAAGGCCGACCGACCGAGCGCGAGACGCTGCTCTCGCGGCTCATCGACCGGCCGATCCGCCCGCTCTTCGTCGAAGGTTTCAAGAACGAAGTGCAAGTCATCGTCACGGTGCTGAGCTGGGACAATGAGAATGAAAGCGACATCCTCGCCATGGTGGCCGCCTCTGCGGCGTTGACGATCTCGGGCGTTCCCTTCCTGGGTCCGATCGGCGCGTCACGCATCGGATGGATCGACGGCAAGCCGGTTCTGAATCCGACCATCGAGCAGATGAAAACGAGCGACCTCGATCTGGTCGTCGCCGGGACGGCGAATGCGATCATGATGGTGGAGTCCGAAGTGAAGGAGCTCACCGAGGAGCAGATGCTTCAGGCGCTGAACATGGCGCACAAGGGCATGCAGCCGGTGATCGACGCGATCATCGAACTCGCCGAGAAGGCCGGCAAAGAGCCGTTCGAATTCGAGCCTGCCGACAACAGTGCGCTGAAGCAGAAGATCGTCGACCTGATCGGTCCGCGTCTCGGCGACGCCTACAAGGTGACCAACAAGGCGCAACGTCATGACGCCGTTGGCGCGCTGCGCGACGAAGCCAAGGCTGCGCTGGTGAAAAGCGACGCGAATCCGGATGGCGCCGACGCAAACGCGTTCAAGGAAGTATTCAAAGAAGTCGAAAGCGACGTGGTGCGCACGCGTATCGTCAAGGAGAAGGGCCGCATCGACGGCCGTCCTGTCGATAAAGTGCGCCCGATCACGGCCGAAGTCGGGTTCCTGCCGAGGACGCACGGTTCGGCGCTGTTCACGCGCGGCGAAACGCAAGCAATCGTGGTTGCGACGCTCGGCACTGCCGAGGATGAGCAATTCATCGACGCGCTCTCCGGCACGTCGAAGGAGCGCTTCCTGCTCCACTACAACTTTCCCCCCTACAGCGTCGGTGAAACCGGCCGCATGGGCGGCGCCGGGCGTCGTGAAATCGGCCACGGCAAGCTGGCGTGGCGGGCAATGAAAGCGGTGCTCCCGAGCGCCGAGCAATTCCCGTACACGGTGCGCATCGTTTCCGAGATCACCGAGTCGAACGGCTCGTCCTCAATGGCGACAGTGTGCGGGTCTTCGCTGGCCCTGATGGATGCGGGCGTGCCGATTGCAGCGCCGGTCGCGGGTGTCGCCATGGGCCTCATCCTAGAAGACTACGGCTTCGAGGTGCTGACCGACATCCTTGGCGACGAGGACCACCTGGGCGACATGGACTTCAAGGTCGCCGGCACCGAGAAGGGCATCACTTCGCTGCAGATGGACATCAAGGTCGCGGGCATCACCGAGGAGATCATGAAGGTGGCGCTCGAGCGCGCCTATCATGGCCGCATGCACATCCTCGGCGAGATGAACAAGGCGCTCAACGCGCCGCGTGAGAGCGTGGGCGCAAACGCGCCGCGCATTGTTCAGATCAATATCCCGGTCGATAAGATCCGGGATGTGATCGGCACCGGCGGCAAGGTGATCCGCGAGATCGTCGAGAAGACCGGCGCCAAGATCAATGTCGAGGACGACGGCACCGTGAAGGTCGCTTCCGCCAATGCTGATTCGATCGAAGCGGCGGTGAAGTGGATCAAGTCGCTGACCAGCGAGCCGGAAGTCGGCCAAATCTACGAAGGCAAAGTCGTGAAGGTGATGGAGTTCGGCGCCTTCGTGAACTTCTTCGGCGCCAAGGACGGCCTCGTACACGTCTCGCAGCTCGCACGCGAACGCGTTGAAAAGCCGCAAGACGTGGTCAAGGAAGGCGACGTCGTGAAGGTGAAGCTCTTGGGCTTCGACGATCGCGGCAAGGTGCGCCTCTCCATGAAGGTGGTCGACCAGGCCACCGGCGCCGATCTATCGGCAGAGATGGGTGAGGAGGCCGAGGATCGCGGCCCGCGCGGCGACCGGGGCGACCGCGGCCCGCGGCGGGGCGGGCGTGATCGCGGCGAGCGCCGCGAAAAGCGCGAGTCCGGCGGCGAATAAGCTAAGCCGTCAGAGAAGCATGGAAAGCCCGTCGCGCAAGCGGCGGGCTTTCCTCTTAGCGGCCGATCTCGATGTCGCCTTCGTCCTCGAGCGGCGGCGCGAGCTCGCCGGGTATCGGCGCTTCGGGACGGCGCGGACCGAGTTCTTTTTCCCACTTCGCCACAACAGCCGTAGCGATCGAGTTGCCGACCACATTGGTGGCGCTGCGGCCCATGTCGAGGAAATGATCAACGCCGAGGATGAGCAGCAGCCCCGCTTCAGGCATGTTGAACTGGGCCAATGTCGCGGCGATGACGACGAGCGAGGCGCGCGGCACGCCGGCCATGCCCTTTGAGGTGACCATCAGCAGCAGCAGCATGGTGACCTGCTGAGTGATCGTCAGATCGATGTTGTAAACCTGCGCGATGAACAGCACGGCGAACGTGCAGTACATCATCGAGCCGTCGAGATTGAACGAATAGCCGAGCGGCAGCACGAAACCGGCTATGCGCTTGGAAATGCCGAACTTCTGCAGCTCTTCGAACGTGCGCGGGTAAGCCGCTTCAGAGCTGGCGGTCGAAAACGCCAATACGATCGGGTCGCGGATCATGCCAAGCAACACCAGCGTCCGTGCGCCGACGATGAGTAGCGCCGCCGCGATGAGGATTACCCAGAGGATGCCGAGCGACAGGTAGAAGCCGCCGATGAAGCGCATATAGGTGCCGATGATGTCGAGCCCGTTCTCCGTTATGGTGGCGGCCACCGCCGCGAATACGGCGATCGGGGCGAAGTTCATCACATAACCCGTCACGCGCAGCATCACGTGTGAAACACGCTCCGCCAGATCGATGACCGGGCGCACCTCTTCGCCAAGTGCGGCGAGGCCGACGCCGAAGAAGAGCGAGAACACCACGATCTGCAGGATCGAATTGGTCGCCATCGCATCAAAGATCGATGTCGGCACCAAATGGGTGATGAAGTCGCGAAGATTGAGCGCGGAAGCCTGCGGCGCGGTCTCCCCCTCGGGGATCGGCAGCGAAAGACCGACGCCCGGCTGCAACAGGTGCACCATGAAGAGGCCGAGCAACAGCGAAATGATCGACGCGGTGATGAACCACAGCATGGTGCGCACGCCAACGCGGCCCAGCGATCCGGTGCCGCCCATGTGCGCGATGCCTACGACAAGCGTCGAGAACACGAGCGGGGCGATGATCATCTTGATCAGGCGCAGGAAGATGTCGGTGATCAGCTTGAGGTTTGAGGCGATCTCGCCCCAATTCTCGGAAGGCTGCTGCTCGTGCAGCACGTAACCAACGGCTACGCCGATGATCAGGCCGAGGAGGACGAGCAGGGTCAGATGGCGTTGCATGTTCCCCGCTTAGCGGAACCGGCGCTGGTCCTCAAAGCGGAAATAGGCCGGCGGCGCGGAACGCGGCCCCTGCCTCGGCTGTTGCTCGACGAGGAGAGAGCTGTGGCCAAGAACGAACAAGGCAAGCAGCGCGAGCGCCCGGCGCCAATGGCGCGGCCGCGCCCTGATCTTTTGCGCCCCGGCGTGGTGAGGCCGGACCGGGGTGAGAGCGAAGCGGTCAAGCCCGGCCGAGAGAACGAGGCCGGAATTGAAATCGATAATGCATACGAGCGGCCGCAGGGCCCCAAGCCCGGCAGACAGCGCATCTAGCTGGCGTATGCGAAGCGCAGCGTTAGAGTGCGTGCGTGTCT
This sequence comes from uncultured Terricaulis sp., assembly GCA_964402795.1. Classification (GTDB taxonomy): domain Bacteria; phylum Pseudomonadota; class Alphaproteobacteria; order Caulobacterales; family Aquidulcibacteraceae; genus Vitreimonas. The sequence continues at coordinate 13,104 of CAYODX010000008.1, forward strand.
GGCTTGGTAGTCATCGCGCGCTTCGCCTCGCGCTCTGAAGCGCTAGTGGCTCAGTCGCTGTTGCGCGCCGAGGGCGTCGAGACGCTGATGCCCGAGTTCAACGTCCTCATGGCGGAGATGGACCCGTCTATGATGGAGCACGGTTGGCGGCTGATGGGGCTCGCCGAAGACGCCGATAAGGCGCGCAACCTGTTATTTGAGGCGCAACTCTAGCTAGCTTTGCGGCGGCTCGTTCGGCGGCTTCTTGGCGCGGCTCTGGCCGAAGCCGATTGCCGCGCCGATCGCTACGCCGATAACGATGCCCGCGGCCACATTGTGCATCGCCATGCCGATAGCGACGCCAATAGCGATGCCGATCGCGATCCAGACGCCAAGATTCATGCTTCCGTGTCCTTGAGGCGGCGTCACTCTCCGTCGGTGCTTGGCACGCCGACAATGTGGAAGCCGGCGTCGACGTGAACAACTTCGCCGGTGGTCGAGCGGCCGAGCTCGGACAACAGCCACAGGGCGCAGCCGGCGATACCTTCCATTGAAGTGTCTTCCTTCATGACGGACCATTCACGTCCAGTCGAGATGAGGCCGCGACCACCCTGGATGCCAGCGATGGCGAGCGTGCGCATCGCGCCCGCGCTGATGGCGTTGACGCGGATGCCCTCGGGACCAAGGTCGCGGGCCATGTAGCGGGTGCAAGCTTCCAATGCCGCCTTTGCCACACCCATGACATTGTAGCTCGGCAGCACGCGCTCGGCGCCGAGATAAGTCAGCGTCAGCATCGAGCCGCCCCGGCCCATCAGCTTCGCCGCGCGCTTGCCGGCGGCGACGAACGAAAAGGCGGAGATATCCATTGAGCGAAGGAAGTTTTCACGCGTCGTGTTTTCGATGAACGAGCCCTTGAGTTCGTTCTTGTCGGAGAAGGCGATCGAATGGACGAGGAAATCGAGCTTGCCCCAGCGCTTTTCCAGTTCGCCGAACGCCGTGTCGAGATGGGCGTCATTGGTGGCGTCGCATTCCAGCATGATGTTCGCGCCGATGCTTTCGACCAGCGGCCGCACCCGCTTTTCCAGCGCTTCGCCCTGATAAGTGAAAGCGAGTTCCGCCCCCTGCGCGGCGAGCTGGCTGGCAATTCCCCAAGCGATCGATTTGTCGTTGGCCACGCCCATCACAAGTCCGCGACGGCCCTTCATCAGCTCGCCCTTCGGAAACACCCACTCGTCGGCCATTCCGGCAACTCCCGATCCTGCTTGGCTTTTTCCTGTGGCTGATGCTTTAGCCGGTCTCACGACAAACAGGAACCCTCGCAAAAATCCGGCGTTTGGACCCGCACATACGGAGTTCACGTAATGGCCGAAATCAGAGAAACCCATGTCGAGCGCGACGCGCAGGGCCGCGTCATCGACACGGTGGTGCGGGTCGAGAAGGTGCCGGACGACCACCATCAGGCGAGAAAGACGAAGCGCGGCGGCGGTTTCGGCATTGGTCTGCTGATCGGCATTCTGCTGATCGCTGGGGCCATCCTCGCCTACGCCTATAGTCAAGGCGGCTTCCAGCAGGCAGGGCGCGAGGCTGACCAGGCGACCGCGCAGATTCAAGAACAGACAGAACAGGCAATCGACAGCACTGGCGCGGCTGTGGACCGCACGGCGGACACAACGACGCAAGCCGCGAACGAAACGAGCGAAACCGCGACGAACTAACCCCTCGTCTCAACGGGAATCGCTTGGAACGCCGGTCCGTCCCCTGTGCGGACCGGCGTTTTCCGTATGCAGGGCTCCGTGGGCGCGTCGGGCCGCCTCTATGCGGCGACGCGCGTGAACGCCAAGGCGGCGTTGGTGCCGCCGAAGCCGAACGAATTGGAGAGCACGCAATTCAGCGCACGGTCTTCGCGCTTGCGCAGGATCGGCAAATCTTCGAACGCAGGGTCGAGTTCCTCGATGTTGGCGCTCTCGCACGCAAAGTCGTTGTTCAGCATGAGCAGCGAGTAGATCGCCTCCTGCACTCCGGCGGCGCCGAGCGAGTGGCCGCTCAAGGATTTGGTGCTCGAGATCAGCGGCGGCTTGGCGCCGAAGACGGCGCGCACAGCCTCCATCTCTTTGAGATCGCCTACAGGCGTCGAGGTGCCATGCGTATTCAGATAATCGACAGGGCGATCTAGGTAGCGCATGGCCATCTTCATGCAGCGCGCCGCGCCTTCGCCAGAGGGCGCGACCATGTCGTGGCCGTCGCTGTTTGCGCCATAGCCAGCGACTTCGCCGTAGATCTTCGCACCGCGCTTCCTGGCGCGTTGATATTCTTCCAACACAAGCACGCCTGCGCCGCCGGCAATGACAAAGCCGTCGCGGTCCTTGTCATAGGCGCGCGAGGCGCGCTCCGGCGTGTCATTGTACTTCGAACTCATCGCGCCCATTGCATCGAACAGCACCGAAAGCGTCCAGTCCAGTTCTTCGCTGCCGCCGGCGAACATGATGTCTTGCTTGCCGCTTTGGATGTGTTCGTAGGCATCGCCGATGCAGTGGGCGCTGGTGGCGCAAGCTGAGCTGATGGAATAGTTGACGCCTTTGATTTCGAATGGCGTCGCCAACGTGGCGCTCGCCGTTGAGCTCATTGCCTTCGGGACGGCGAATGGACCAACGCGTTTGGCGCCTCTTTCACGCGCAGTGTCGGCAGCGGCGACAATGGCGTGTGCGGAGGGGCCGCCGGAACCCATGATGATGCCGGTTCTCGGATTGGAAATCTCATCGTGGCTTAGGCCGGCGTCGGCGATCGCCTCCTGCATGGCGATGTAGTTCCACCCCGATCCCTCTCCCATGAATCGCATCACGCGCTTGTCGACGACGTCCTCAGGCTTGACGTGCGGCGCTCCATGCACCTGGCAGCGCATGCCCTTATCGGCGTACTCTGGGGCGGCGACGATGCCGCTCTTGGCTTCGCGAAGGCTCGTCAGCACTTCCTGCGTATTGTTGCCGAGCGAGGAAACGATCCCCATGCCGGTGACGACGACGCGACGCATGGCGCGCTCTCCTTACTTCAACTGGGTTTCGAGCTGCTCGGGGCTGAACAGGCCGACCTTGAGGTCCTTGGCCATATAGATGGTGACGCCGTCCGCTTTGACGACGCCATCGCCGATGCCCATGTGCAGCGAGCGGCGGATCACGCGAGTCATGTCGATCTCGTAGGTGACGAGTTTGGTCTTGGGGGTGATCTGGCCGCGGAAGGTGACTTCCCCGACGCCGAGCGCGCGGCCGCGTCCCGGCGAGCCCGACCAGCACATGAAGAAGCCCACCAGCTGCCACATCGCGTCTAGACCGAGGCAACCAGGCATGACGGGGTCGCCGCGGAAATGGCACTCGAAGAACCAGCGGTCGGGGTTGATGTCGTATTCAGCGATCACCTGGCCCTTCCCGTGCGGGCCGCCATCGCTGGAAATGTGCTTTATGCGGTCGAACATCAGCATCGGCGGCAATGGCAATTGCGCATTGCCCGGGCCGAACATCTTGCCTTCGCCGGATGCGATGAGGTCTTCGTAGGATAAGCTAGAAGGGCGGCTGGCTTCGGTCGTCGCCATCTTTGTCTCTGCGGAGAAAGGGAAATCTACCGCCTCCGCTTACAGGGGCAGGGTGGCAGGGGCAAGGCGAGCCGCCGAGCGGCGCCGCGAGTGCTGAGAGGATATCCCTCAGAGGCCGGCGCAGTCGCCGCCCCACAAGGCGGTGTTTTCGACCCAACCGACCCGACCGCCAACCGCCACACGCCGCCACTCGCCCTCGCAGCCGGTGATGGCGGCGACCACGCCCGGTGCGAGATAGGCCACCGCTCCCGCGCCCTGCCGGGCTGTGCGGCGCAGGACTGCGGGCGTCTTGACGTACACGGTGCGGCGGGAGGCTAGGTTTTGGGCATGCATCCACACCTCCGCCCCGTCAGGATCGCGCACGCGACGCCACGGACCACTTTCTCCAGTCACCTGCAGAGGCAAGCCGGCCCGCTCGTAGATCCAATCGACCGGATGATCCAGCCCTGGCCCATGGCGGCCATTGGCGCCTGATGTGGCGAGGCTGACGAAACGCGGAACGGGCAGATTGGAATCAGCGCCGACGCTCGGCGCTTCCGCCGACGCAACGGCAATGCTGGACAAGGCCGCAATGAGCGCGGCTAGAAACCCACGGCGCATGACCCAACTCTCGTCCGCCTCCGTCTGATGCGGAGGGCGCCTCAAGATGCGCCCGCCGCGTGAAAGCGGGTTTAACGTCGGGGCTCTTCTTGGAGCCGGCGAAAGCGTGGTTTATGGAGGCTGAATGCCGACCAAGAAGCTCAAGATCATTGTCACGCGCCGCCTGCCCGATCCGGTGGAGACGCGCCTTCGCGAGCTTTTCGACGCCGAACTCAACCACGAGGACAAACCTTTCAGCGCCGACGAACTCGTCGCCGCGGTTGGGCGCGCCGAAGTGCTGGTGCCCACGGTGACCGACCGGCTCGACGCGCGGGTGCTCTCGAGGGCCGGTGAGCAGCTGCGGCTGATCGCTCAGTTCGGTGCGGGGGTGGACAATATCGACGTGCAGACGGCGGTGCAGCGCGGCATCACCGTGACCAATACGCCGGGCGTGCTCACCGAAGACACCGCCGACATGACGATGGCGCTGATCCTGGCCGTGCCGCGCCGCCTCATCGAAGGCGTGAAGATCATTGAGCGCGACGAGTTCACGGGCTGGTCGCCGACATGGATGATGGGCCGACGCATCTGGGGCAAACGGCTTGGCATCATCGGCATGGGCCGCATCGGTCAGGCGGTTGCGCGCCGCGCCAAAGCGTTCGGCCTGCAGATCCATTATCACAATCGGCGCCGGGCGGCGCCGCATATCGAGGCCGAGTTGGAAGCGACATACTGGGACAGTCTCGACCAGATGTTGTCGCGCATGGATATCGTTTCGGTGAACTGCCCGCACACGCCGGCCACGTACCATCTGCTTTCTGCGCGGCGCCTCGCTCTGTTGAAGCCGCACGCCTACATCGTCAACACAGCGCGCGGCGAGGTGATCGACGAAGCTGCGCTCGCGCGCATGCTGGACAAAGGCGAGCTTGCGGGCGCCGGCCTTGACGTGTTCGAAAACGAACCGGCGATCAATCCGAAGCTGAAGAAGCTGAAGAACGTCGTGCTGATGCCGCATATGGGTTCGGCCACGCTGGAGGGCCGCATCGACATGGGCGAGAAGGTCATCATCAACATCAAGACCTTCGCCGATGGGCACAAGCCGCCGGATCGCGTCATTCCCTCGATGCTGTAGCCTCATCGGCCCGTTCGCCCGCTTTGGCCTCATCGAGCGCTGCAGTCAAAGCGCCCTGCAATTGACTGAGCGTGAAGGGCTTGGTCAAGAGCCGCGTACCGGGATCGACGACGCCGTTATGTACAATGGCGTTTTGCGTGAACCCGGTCATATATATGATCTTGATCTCCGGCCGCAGTTCAAGCACGCGGTCGGCGAGTTGGCGGCCAGTCATGCCAGGCATGACGACGTCCGTGAGCATGACGCCGACGCGTTCGCCCGATTGAAGACGCAGGAGCGCTTCCTCCCCGTTCTCAGCCTCCACGACGCGGCAGCCTAATTCGTGAAGCGCTTCACTGGCGAAGGCGCGAACTCCTGCGTCGTCCTCGACGAGAAGCACTGAGCAGCCAATCGACGCGTCATGCGCAACGGACCTGTGTTCCTGGCGCTCGGCCTCGCCGACATGCCTCGGCAGATAAAGCTTCACCGTCGTGCCGGCGCCGAGTTCGGAATAGATTTTGACGTGACCGCCGGACTGCTTGATGAAGCCATGCACCTGGCTGAGACCGAGCCCAGTGCCGGCGCCACGCGGTTTGGTGGTGAAGAATGGTTCGAAAGCCTGTTCAATCACTTCGGGGGGCATGCCTGAGCCGTTGTCGCTGACCCCGATCAATCCGTATTGGCCGGGCGCGACCTCCGGATGGTCCGAGGCGTAGTGTTGATCGAGATACGTATTCGCGGTCTCGATGGTGATCTTGCCTTTGCCGTTCATCGCGTCTCGGGCATTGACAGCGAGGTTCACGATCGCGCTTTCCAGTTGCGGCGCGTCGACGAGCGCGTTCCACAATCCGCCAGCCAGAACGGTCTCGACCTTTACTTCTCCGCCCAGAGTGCGGCCGAGCATCTGCGACGCGCTCGAAACGAGCCGGTTCACGTCGAGCGGCTTTGGTTCGAGTGGTTGTTGCCGTGAGAATGCAAGCAGACGGCTTGTCAGCGCACCCGCCCGTTCCGCCGCCTCGAGAGCATTTGCCGTGAGTTTCGTCGCCCGGTCATCCGCATCAGCCATGCGCCTCGACAACAGCTGCAGCGAGCCGGTGATGATCTGCAGCATGTTGTTGAAGTCGTGAGCGATGCCGCCTGTGAGCCGCCCGAGCGCATCCATCTTTTGGGCCTGCCGCAGCATCGCTTCGGATCGCTCGCGCGCCATGATTTCATTCTTGAGGGCTGTGGTGCGCTCCTCGAGCGTGCGGATGTAGCGGCCGGAAATATAGAAGAGCGCCGCGCCAACGCCGATCACGAGCAGGAGCGCCGCAACGGTCAGCACCAGCAACAGCGATCGTTCCCTGGCCGCTGCGCGCGTGCGTTCGCTGAACAGGCGCGATTCCTCCGCGTCCATCGCCGCCAGTTCGGTGCGGATCGCCGCCATCAGCGTCGGGCCTTCACCCGTGGAAACGCGTCTGATGGCGGTGGCCCGATTGCCGTGGCGAGCCGCGTCGATAGTCTGGCGGATGATCGATAAGCGCCGGACGATCAGGATTTCGAGCCGATCCAGAACTGCGCGATGATGCGGATTGTCGGCGGTGCTTTGCCGAAGCCGCGTCATCAGCACTTGCACGTCGTCTCGCGCTGTCTCGTACGGTGCGAGCAACGATTCCTGGCGAGTAAGCAAGAACCCGCGTTGGCTGGTTTCCATGTCGACCAGCGCGCCTTTCAGCCGTTCGATGTCACGGCGAACTTCTATGGTGTGACTGATCCAGCCTTGCGCGCGGGCGGCCCGCTCGCTCGCCACCAGCACCCCGACCATGGCGCCGAGCAGCAATACGAAAGCGGCCGCCACCATCGCGCGCACCGCCCAGACCCCACGACCTGCCAAAGCGCCCGCTTTAAGCGGCATGTGTTTCCCTAGGCTCACTTGTGGCGAACCAGACGGCATATGATGGCGCCGGTCAAGTTCATTCATTTTGCCGCGGCCAGACTGCACTGCAGACTCGAACGGCGAGAAAAATGTTTGTCCTAGAGTTCGACGAACATCGCAGAATAGCTTCCGAGGTCGGCGCGTCCGCTTTGCAGCGTCGCATCGCCGAGCGCCAAACGCACAGCGCCGGACGATAGCGGGAACGCGGCGGGGCTTGGTCCGAGATTGAATAGGCAGAGCATCCGTTCGCCGCCCTCGACAGCACGCTCGAACACCAGCAGCGGTTCTGCGGTTTGTTGCGGCAGGAAGCGGCCCTCGCGCAGAGCGGAGCTCGATCGGCGCAGCGCGATCATCGCGCGCGTAAACTCCAGCATCGAACCCGCAACCCCCTCTTGGGCGTCCACGGCAAGCGTGCGGTGGCGTGGATCGAGCGGCAGCCATGCGTCCTCCGCCTCGGTGAAACCAGCCACCGAGGCGGTCTGCGACCATGGCATTGGCGTGCGCGCGCCGTCGCGTCCGATGCCGGATGGCCAGAAGGCGATCGCTTCTGGATCGCGCAAGCGCTCGAACGGCACATCCGCATGCGGCAAGCCGAGCTCATCGCCTTGGTAGAGAAAGGCCGTGCCGCGCAGCGCGAGCAACAACGCCATCATCTGCCGCGTACGCTGAGGATCGTTGTCGCAGAGGCGCGTGGGAAAGCGAACGACATCGTGGTTCGAAAGACTCCAGGAGGGCCAACCTTGTGCGCCTTCCCATTGCGCCATGGCGTCCTTGATCACCGCCGGCAGCATCGTCCGCGTGCGCAGCAGGAAGAAAGAATAGGCGGTGTGCAGGCGATCAACGCCCTCGGTGTACTGGCGTTGAACCTTGAGCGGCTCTTCGTCTTCGATTTCGCCAACCGCCATCGCGCCGTAGCGATCAAGCAGCGCGCGCAGCTTGGCGATGAAGTCGAGGGTCTCGGGCTGCGTGCGATCGTAAAGGTGACGTTGGAACTGGTGCGGGCGGGCGGCTGGACGCTTCAACGCGATCGGCGGATTGTCGCGCAGCAGCGCATCGTGGACGAAGAAGTTCACCACATCGAGCCGGAACCCGTCCACGCCTCGATCGAGCCAGTAGCGGGCAACATCCAACAGCGCATCCTGAACCGCTGGATTGCGCACGTTGAGGTCAGGCTGTTCCGGCAAGAAGTTGTGCAGGTAATATTGCCGGCGGCGCGCATCCCAGGTCCAGGCGCAACCGCCGAACATCGCCTGCCAGTTGTTCGGCGGAGAACCATCGGGCTTGGCGTCGGCCCAGACATACCAGTCTTGGCGGGGATTATCCCGGCTGGCGCGACTTTCGATGAACCAAGGATGTTGGTCGGATGAATGCGACCAGACCTGATCGATGATGACTTTCAAACCCAGCGCGTGAGCGCGGGCGATCAGGGCATCGGCGTTGGCCAGCGTACCGAACAAAGGGTCGACGTCGCGATAATCGCTGACGTCATAGCCGTAATCCTTCATGGGAGAGCGAAAGAACGGCGACAACCAGACCGCATCGCAACCCAGTTTGGCGACGTGTTCGAGCTTTTCGATCACGCCGCCGAGGTCGCCGACGCCGTCACTATTGGAGTCGCGGAAGGAACGCGGATAAATCTGATAAATCACCGCGCCGCGTAGCCAGTCAGCTCCCATGTGGGCTACTGCGCTGTGGCCGTGGGCGTTGCGCCCGAATACACGCGCGCCAAGAATTCGCGCGTCGCCGCAGCAGATTCGTCAGGCCGCTCTTCTTGGGGGACGTGGCCGGTCTGTTCAAATACGACGAGTTGCGAACCAGCGATGGCGCTGTTGAACTGGCGGGCGTGCTCCACCGGCACGAGCCGATCGGTATCGCCGCTGAGGATCAGCACCGGCATGCGGAGCGCCGCCAGCCGCTCGGGTGTCGCGTAGTGGCGCTCGCGAAAGCCGAGCGTCATCTGCAGCAGAATATCGCGGTGCCCCGGCGCGCGCGCGAGCTGCGTATATCGACGCACCATGACGTCATCGACGAGAGTGGGATCATAGAACGCCGCTTCGAGGCCCTGCCGGATAAGCCGGGTATTGTCGAGGTCGCGCAGCAACGGGCCAAGCACTGGGTTGCGCAGCAGCTTGAAAATCGGGGGGTCCTGGTCGAGCCCTGCACGGGTCTCGGGCCAGCCAGAGGCGTCGACCAGCACAAGCGCCTCGACCTGCTCGGGATGCGCGAGCGCGTACTCCCACGCGACATTGCCGCCCATCGAGCTGCCAACGATCGTGAAGCGGGAAAGCTGCTGTTGCTCGGTGAAGGCGAACACAGCATCGCGCAGGGCCTCGATCGAGGCCTGATAACCGGCTGGTGATTGCGTGAGGCCATGCCCAGGCAAATCCAAGGAGACGAGGCGATACTCATTGCCGAGGCGCTGCACCCACGGCTCCCATGTTTGCAGCGAAGCCGAGAACCCATGGATGAGCAGCAGCGTATGCGCCGGCGGGCGCTGGCCTTCATCGCGATAATGCATATGAATGCCGCCGGGCAGATCGGCATAGCGCGAAGAGGGCGTCGCGTATTCAGTCGCCAGGGTCTCGTAGGGAAGGTCGCCGCGGCGCAAGGCGAAGTAGCTTCCCGCCGCCAGCAGCGCCAACACGCCCACTATCGTCAAGATTCCGCCGATCACCCACCGCATGTCGCCCTCCGGTAGCCCAGAGTGGCGCGATGCGCAGCGCGGTTCAAGCGCGCCAACCGACCTTGCGGGCCCAGCTTGCGAACTCGGCTTGGCGCCGAGCGCGATCCGGCGGGGCGCTTTCGCCTTCTGCGGCCGCTTGAGCGCGCATGTGAGCGATGGTCTCGGCCATTGGCGGCAGCCCTACGCTGGCGCGGCGCTCGTCGAGCTCGGCTTCGTCGCGGACCGGCGAGGGCGAGAGCTGCCCTTGCTTGTCCCAGTCGAACTGCGTGCCGAAGGTCTGCGGCCGACCCTCGAACACGGCGATACGATCGCTCAAATAGGCGGCGTCCAGCATGTTGGCCCGCCCATGCGGTATCGCCTCCAGCATCAGTTCAAGGCCGCGCCGCTGAAGCTCGGGCCGCGAGATCGCGTGCTGCAGGATAAGGAACGCCGCCGCCGCGCCATCCTCGCCCAGCACCTGGTGATGCGGCCAGCCAATCTCTTCAAACACCTGCTCGAGCAGGCGCGCGTTCTCGAGATGCACGGCCTCCATCTCGGGATGATAGCCGTCCAAAAGCGCCCCGCTCTGCGCCAGGCGCGCACGCGTCTGCACATCACGGCGCGCCGCCTCGATCAGGTGTTCGCGCCAAGTGTCAGGCATCGCCGCACACCGAACAGGAGGGATCCCGTTTCAAAGCGATCGTCCGTGCCGTCGCGCCCAAGCCATCGAAGATGAACAGTCGACCCGCGAGGGTTTGGCCCGCTTCGGTGATTTCCTTGATCGTTTCCAGCGCCATCATAGAACCGATCACGCCGGTCAGCGCGCCGACAATGCCGACCTCGGCGCAGGTTTCGAGGCCGGGCGGCGCAACAGGGACAAGGCAGCGATAGCAGGGCAGGCGTTGCGCGGGCGGAAGATGCTTGGTGCGGCCGGATTTGAAAACCGCCACTTGCCCATCCCAGCGGCCGACAGCGCCAGAGGTCAGCGTAAGCCCCAGCGCATGACAGGCTGCGTTTGTTGCAAAGCGCGTGGAGAAATCGTCGGCACCGTCGAGCACTACATCGGCGCCGTCGAGCAGAGCTGCCGCATTCGCATCGCTGAGACGCTCGCGCCGCGATTCAATCACGACGTTCGGGTTAAGCGCATGTAGCGCCGCGCCCGCTTGTTCTACCTTCGCCGCGCCCGCATCGCTGGAGCGAAAAATGATCTGCCGCTGCAGATTCGAAAGCGCCACTGTGTCGTGGTCGATGAGCCGCAAACGTCCGACACCGGCGGCGGCAAGATAAAGAGCGGCAGGCGCGCCGAGGCCGCCGGCGCCAACCAACGCAACAGTCGCAGCTTTCAACCGCTGCTGACCCGGGCCGCCAATCTCCCGGAGCAGGATGTGGCGCGCGTAGCGTTCGCGTTCATCAGGAGTGAAAGCCATGGCGCGCTTCTAACGCAAAAGCGGAGACAGGTCTTGGGCGTCAGCTGCGTCCTGTCGAGCCGAAGCCGCCGGCGCCGCGTGCTGTGTCAGAGAGCGAGGCGACCACGGTCCACCCCGCTCGAGTTACCGGAGCGATGACCATTTGTGCGATGCGTTCACCGCGGCTGATGGCGAACGCCTCTGGGCCGAGATTGATCAGCAGCACCTTCACCTCGCCGCGATAGTCGGCGTCGATCGTGCCTGGCGTGTTGAGGCAGGTGACGCCGTGCTTGAACGCCAGCCCGGAGCGAGGGCGGATTTGCGCCTCGAAGCCTGCAGGGAGCGCGATAGTGAGGCCGGTCGGCACAAGCGCCCGTTCACCGGGCTTCAGCGTCATTGCCGCGCCCTCCGGTACGGCGGCGCGCAGGTCCATACCGGCGGACAAGGGCGTCTCGTAGGCAGGCAAGGCCAGCCCTTCGAAATGCGGCAGAGGCGTAACCTCGATCGTTAGCAGGCGCGTATCCATGGTACGGGCATAGACTGGATTCGCCCGCGCGTGCAAAACCGGGATGGCGATGGCGGACGGTGCAATTCCAGACAAGAGGTTCAACCACCCTCGGCGTACCGCCAAGGGCGAGGAGCGCGCGGTCGTGCCGCTCTACGGGCTGGAAACGCTCTGGTTCAACACAGGCGCCCTCTGCAACATCGCGTGCATGCACTGTTATATCGAGTCGAGTCCGACAAATGATCGGCTCGCCTATCTCAGCCTCGATGAGGTGCGCGCCTATTTGGAAGAGATCGAAAGGGAAGGCCTCGGCACGAAGCTGATCGGTTTCACCGGTGGTGAGCCGTTCATGAACAAGGCGCTTCCATCGATGCTTGCGGAAACGCTGGGCCGAGGCCTGGAAGCGCTGGTGCTGACGAATGCGATGAGGCCGATGCAGCGGCACAAGGCGGCGCTGCTTGAATTGAAAGCCCGCCATGGCGCGCGTTTACGACTGCGTGTGTCGCTCGACGACCCAGATGCGTCGATACACGACGCTGAGCGCGGCGAAGGCGCATACGACAAGACGCTCGAGGGCTTGCGCTGGCTCGCGGCCAACACGTTCAGCATCGAGGTGGCGGGTCGCCGCTTCTCGCATGAGCCGGAGCCGGCGCTGCGCGCGCGTTTCCAGACTCTGTTCGATGGCATAGGGATAACGCTCGATGCGTTCGACCCCAGGGCGCTGGTGATCTTCCCGGAAATGGACATGGCAGCCGAGCCCCCGGAAATCACGACAGCGTGCTGGGGCGCCCTGAACAAGACTCCGCGCGACGTGATGTGCGCCTCGGCCCGCATGGTGGTGAAGCGCAAAGGCGCGGCGCGTCCGGCGGTGCTTGCCTGCACGTTGCTGCCCTATGACGAGCAGTTCGAGCTTGGCGCCAACCTGGCTGAAGCGGCTAAACCAGTGCCGCTCAACCATCCATACTGTTCGAGTTTCTGCGTGCTCGGCGGCGCGTCCTGCGGCGCGGCAAGAGCGTGATTGCGGCGCTTCTCTCTTACAAGGCGGCTCTGACCGCAGCGTGGTTCGTGGTTCTGGCTGTGGGCGAGCGACTCGCGCCAATGGCGCGGCGGCCAAGCGGCGAAGCACGCACGCTGCGCAACCTCGGGCTATGGGGTGCGAATACGCTGATGAGTCCGTTCATTACCGTGCCCATTGGCGCCGCGGCTGTTTCGCTGCAGCTCTGGACTCGACCCGATTGGGGATGGGCTGGGTTTGCACTCGATCTTGTCGCGCTCGACCTGTGGACCTACGCGTGGCACCGCGCCAACCATGAATGGCCCCCGCTCTGGCGTTTCCACCGCGTGCATCATCTGGATCGTTTCCTCGATACGACCTCGGCCGTGCGCTTCCATCCGGGCGAAGTATTGCTCTCGGCGCTCGCGCGCACGCCGCTCATTGTGGCGCTGGATATGCCGCTCGTTTCAGTTGTGATGTTCGACACGCTGGTGCTGGCCAGCGCGCTGTTTCATCACTCGAATGTGCGATTGCCGCGCGTGCTCGAACGGGCTTTGCGGGTAGCAATCGTCACGCCCTCGCATCATTGGGTGCACCATCACACAGCCGAGGCGGACACCAATTCCAATTATGGCGCGGTGCTTACGCTTTGGGACCGACTTTTCGGCAGCTGGAGCCGATGCGAACGCACTCGCGACTTGCCGACCGGACTGGGCGATGAAGCCGATCGCACGCTGTTGATGCTCGCTGCTGCGCCTTTGATCCGCCAGCCAAGGCTCTAGCGTTTGCCGCCCTTCGCCACCTTCCGCGCCGCGTTCATGAGATCGCGGCGTGCTTCTTCCTCGAAGCGGCGCATCTCGGCTTCTTCGGCTTCGCGCTTGCGTCGTTTGGCAGTTTCGATCGCCTCGCGCGCGACGCGCTCGCGCTCCGCCTTTGCGGCGGCTTCGGCCGCGAGCTTGCGCTCCAGCTTCTCCAGTTCCACGCGCTCCCGCCGGCGTTTCTCGGCCTCGGCCCGCTTCTCTTCACGGGCGCGCGCGGCTGCAGCGCGCTCCTCGATTATTTTCGGGTCGAGCGGCGTCTGTTCCTCGGTCTTCTTCTTGAACTTCTCCAGCATCGCTTTCTTGGCGGCGAGGGCGGCCTCACGACGGTCGTTGTGGTTTTGAAAGCTCATGCAGTCGGCGTCCTCGGGCGCGTCTGGCGCGCTCAATTGCGGAATTCGGAAACTGGGATTGAGGCGTCTTACATAGCGCGCAAAACGCAAGGCTCAAGAGGCAAGGCGCCGCGTTTCCGCAAGGGCGGGCTGCGCTCTACTTCCGGGTCCGAGTCTTGCCATCGAGTTTGGCCGCGATTTCGGCGGCAAGCCTCCGCGCCACGGCCTCTTTCGGCATACGCGGCCAAGCGTGGGTCTGCGTCTTGGTGATGAGCAGCACCTGATTCTCCGCCCCGCCCATCACGTCGCCGGACACGTCATTGGCGACGATCCAGTCGCAACCCTTCTTGGCGATCTTGGCCCGGGCGTGCTCCTCAAGATTGTTGGTCTCGGCGGCGAAGCCGACCACCAACTTCGGGCGCTTCTTGGGCAGCCTGGAAATTGTCGCAAGGATGTCGGGGTTTTCGCGAAGCGTGATCGCTGACGGGCTCGCCTTTTCTTTCTTCAGTTTCCGGCTGGCCGGCTCGGCGGGGCGCCAGTCGGCGACGGCGGCGACCATCACCGCCACGTCCGCAGGCAGCGCCGCCTGACACGCCTCAAGCATTTGCCGCGCACTTTCGACCTCGATGCGTTTGACCCCCGGCGGCGCTGGAAGGGCGGTAGGACCCGAGACCAATGACACCTCGGCGCCCAAGTCCGCCAGAGCGGCGGCGATTGCATAGCCTTGCTTGCCGCTGGAGCGATTGGAGAGGAATCTCACGGGGTCGATTGCTTCGATAGTCGGTCCTGCAGTGACCAGCGCGCGTCTGCCTTTGAGCGGTCCGTCGCTGAGTAGCGCCAGCGCGGCGTCGCGAATCTGCTCCGGTTCGGCCATGCGGCCTAGGCCGCGCTCGCCACGCTCGGCCATTTCGCCTTCATTGGGCCCGATCACGCGCAGGCCTTGCGTCTGCAGTGTCGCAAAATTGCGCTGCGTTGCCGGGTTCGCCCACATTTGCGGATTCATCGCCGGCGCTAGCAGCACCGGCTTGTCGGTTGCCAGCAAAACCGCGGAAGCGAGATCGTTGGCGAGACCATGGGCGGCTTTCGCCATCAAGTCTGCAGTCGCGGGCGCAACGATGACGAGGTCGCACTCGCGGGCGAGACGGATATGACCGATGTCGAATTCTTGGGCGTGGTCGAATAAATCGGTGAACACGCGCTCACCGGCGAGGGCGCCGGCGGCGAGCGTCGTCACAAAGCGTTGCGCTGCTTCTGTCATGATGACGCGGACGGCGACGCCGCGCTCTTTGAGGCGGCGAATGAGGTCGAGGCTCTTATAGGCCGCGATACCGCCGCCGATGATGAGAAGGACACGCTTGTTCATGGGTTCGCCGGGTCCTCGCTCGGTGCAGCGACCTCACCTACGGCGTCGGCCGGCGCATCCACGATGGCGGGCGGCTCGCCGCCGCGCGTGAGCGGCGGATTAGTCGGCGCCACCTCGATTCTCGCTGGTGTGGACGACTGCGGCGCGGCCCGCTGCTCGAGCCGCTGTTCTCCCGCGTTGAGCACCAGCGCCAGCACGCCGCCGGCCAGCATACCGATCCAGAACACCGGCATTTGATACCAGTGCCGCTCCTCGCGCGGCGCCTCGATGCTGACCTTGCGCGCGGCCGCCTCGACCATCGCCAACGTCTGCGGCAGGCGACGCATCGCGGCGAATGCTGCGCCAGCCTCGTCTATGGCCCTTTTGGTGACGGCTTCGGGGCCGAGCTCGCGTTGCACCCATCGCTCCACGATTGGACGCGAAGCCGTCCACATATCGTGGCGGGGATCGAGCGCGCGCGCCACGCCCTCGACCTGCACCATCGTCTTCTGCAGCAGCACCAGCTCCGGCCTCAGATGCATGCCGAACATGTGGGTCACGTCGAACAGCTGCAGCAGCAGACGACTCATTGAGATGCCGTCCGCCGTCTTGCCGAAGATCGGCTCGCCGATTGCGCGCAGCGCCTGCGCGAACTCGTCGACGGTAAAGCGGCCGGGCACATAACCCGCCTCCTGGTGGACCTCGGCGACACGTCGATAATCACGCCGGAGGAAGCCATAGAGAATTTCTGCGAGGTAGCGCCGCTCCTTGTGGCCGATGCGGCCCATGATGCCGAAATCGACGATCCACAGCTTGCCATCCTTGCCAAAGAGCAGGTTGCCCTCGTGCATGTCGGCGTGGAAGAAGCCGTAGTCCAGTGCGGCGGCGAGGAAGCCGCGCGTAATCTTGATCGCCAGCTCGCTGCGATCCGCCCCGGCGCGATCGAGCGCGCGTGTATCGGTCAGAGGCACGCCATCGATCCAGTCGAGCGTCATCACCCGTTTAGACGAGCGCGACCAGTCGATCTCCGGCACAGCGAGATAGCCGTCCTTCTCCGCCACTTCGCGGAACTCGGCAGCGGCGCCGGCTTCAAGACGCAGATCGAGCTCGCGCCCCGTGGCGCTGGCGACGGTGTCGATGAATTGCACGGGTTCGAGCCGGCGCGAACGCGGCGAGAAGAACTCGATGGCCTGAGCCAAGAAGCGCAGCGCGGCCATTTCCTTGGCCAGCTTCTTCTCGATACGCGGACGCAGCACCTTGATCGCGACGACGCCCTGACGCGGCACGATCGCCTGGTGGACTTGCGCGATCGAAGCTGCCGCCATCGCTTCCGAGATGCCGGAGAACAAGTCCTCGGTGGCGCCCAGTTCGGCGTTGATTGTGTCGAGCGCCACAGTCCGTGAGAATGGCGGCAACCGGTCTTTGAGCCGCCCAAGCTCCTGCGCGACGGTGACGCCGATCATGTCTGGGCGGGTCGCCAGAAATTGGCCGACCTTCACATAAGCCGGCCCCAAACGCTCCAGCGCCTTCGCCAGCCGTTCGCCAACCGAGCGGCCGCGGCGGCGCTTGGCGACGACGCTGAGGACGGTGTGCGCCGCCTGCAGCGAGACAGGATAGCGGTCGTAGTATTCACCGGGCAGCAGCACGTCGAAGCGCGCAAGCGTCCAGGCCACGCGCAAGAGCCGCCAGCTGTGACCGATCCACGAAAGCACTAAACCGCCCAACCCCAATGCAACGCGCACACGCCGCCGGCCATGTTCCGGTAGCCCGCGCGCTTGAAACCAGCGTCGCGGATCATGCCCAAGAATGTTTCCTGATCCGGAAACCGGCGGATAGATTCGACCAGATATCTGTAGGAATCGGCGTCATTCGCGAGCAATTTCCCCAGCGCCGGGATCGCGTTAAAGGAATAGAAATCATAAACTGGCTCGAGCCCGCCCACGGCGAGACGTGAGAACTCCAGGCAAAAGAACCGCCCACCGGGTTTGAGCACGCGGCGCGCCTCGCGCAGCACCTTCGCAATGTCGGTGCAGTTGCGTATGCCGAAGCTGATGATGTAGGCGTCCGCCGCCGCATCATCGACGGGCAGATTTTCGGCGTCGCCTTCATGCCAGAAGAGACCGTCCTCCCCGCGCGCACGCCCCGCGGCCAGCATCTCGGCGTTGATGTCAATCACGTGGATCTCCGGGGGCTCCAGCCCCCGCCGCTTGGCGGCGCGGTCGCCGAGTTTCTTCAGTCGCCGCGCGATATCACCGGTGCCGCCCGCAACATCCAGGATGAGTTCGCCGGGTTGCGGGTTGAACTTTGCGGCGGCCGCATCCTTCCACAGCCGATGCATGCCGCCTGACATAGCATCGTTCATCAGGTCGTACTTGGACGCGACGCTGTCGAACACAGCGCGGACCCGGCCCGCCTTCTCGGCTTTCGGTACATCCTTGAAGCCGAACGAAGCGGTGTCGTTTGAAAGGGAGTCGGTCATCGGCGGACCATAGCCGCCGTGTCGAGGCGGAGCTATATCCGCGGCTGATGGTTTTGCCTTTGCTTTCCGACATTTCGCCGCATGCCTGAGTTGCCTGAAGTCGAGACGGTGCGGCGCGGACTAGCCCCGGCCCTCGTTGGACGTCGCATCAAGCGCGCTCGCACGAAGCGAGGCGACTTGCGCTTTCCGTTTCCGGAGCGCTTCGCAGCGCGGCTCTCGGGGCGCCGCGTTGACGCACTGGAGCGGCGCGCGAAATATCTCCTCGCGCATCTCGACGACGGAAACGTCTGGGTCACGCACCTCGGCATGACAGGGCGGTGGTCCATTCTCGGCGCCGCCCGTCAGCCCGGTGATTTCTATCATTCCGATCCGCCGGATCGGAAACACACGCATGTCGTATTGGAGACCGACGAGGGCGCGCGCCTCGAGTTCAACGACCCCCGTCGCTTCGGGTACATGGAGCTGATCGCCGCCAATGAGCTCGATCAACATCCTTTCTTTCGTGGCATGGGGCCTGAGCCGCTCGGAAACGAGTTTCACTTGCCGTATTTGAAGCGCGCGCTCGGCGGCAAGAAGACCAGCATAAAAGCGGCGCTTTTGGATCAGCGCGTCGTCGCCGGACTGGGTAATATTTACGTCCTCGAAGCGCTGCATCGCGCGCATATCGCGCCCATGTGTGCTGCCGGCCGCATAGGTGCGGCGCGTCTCGAGCGGCTCTATCACGCCATTCGCGCCGTGCTCGAAGAGGCGATCGAGGCCGGTGGATCGACGCTCTCCGATTACGCGCAAGTCAATGGCGCGCAGGGCGGCTTCCAACATAGCTTCCGTGTCTATGATCGCGAAGGAGAAAGATGTGTGAGCCCGCAGTGCGGAGGAACTGTCGTTCGCGCGCTGCATGGGGGGCGCTCGAGCTTCTGGTGCCCGCGCTGCCAGCGCTGACAGCCAAATCGCCGGGCCGCCTGCCTGGTGATTGCCGCCGCGGCGCGGCGGGTCCATAAGGCGCGACATGACCTACGAAAACATCATTGTCGAAACAGACGCCGCTGTCGGCGTGATCCGCCTCAACCGCCCCAAAGCGCTCAACGCACTGAATGACGCTTTGATTGCAGAAGTGTCCACGGCGCTTGATGCATTCGAAGCAGATGCGGCGATCGGCTGTATCGTCATCACCGGCTCTGAGAAAGCGTTCGCCGCGGGCGCTGACATCAAGCAGATGGCCGACGGTCAGTTCAGCGATTTCTACACGCGCGATCCGTTCTCGAATCTGGAGCGCGTTCAACGCACGCGCAAACCGTTGATCGCCGCCGTCGCCGGCTATGCACTCGGCGGCGGCTGCGAACTGGCGATGATGTGTGATTTCATTATTGCAGCTGACACGGCGAAATTCGGCCAGCCCGAGATCACACTCGGCGTGATGCCGGCCTGGGGCGGCTCACAGCGCCTGACGCGCGCCGTCGGCAAAGCCAAAGCGATGGATCTTTGCCTCACTGGCCGCACGATGGACGCCGATGAAGCCGAGCGCTCGGGTCTCGTCGCCCGCGTCGTCGCCGCGGACAAGCTGATGGAGGAGACGCTTGCGGCGGCAAAGAAGATCGCGGCGATGGGCCGTCTCGCCTCGATCGCCAACAAGGAAGCCGTAAACGCCGCATTCGAAACGCCGCTAAATGAGGGGCTGCGCCTCGAAAGACGGCTGTTTTACAGCCTCTTTGCGACCGACGATCAGAAGGAAGGCATGGCGGCCTTCATTGCAAAGCGGGCGCCCGAATTTAAGCACCGGTAGCATTTGACGCGAGAGCGAGGCGAGGCTATAGCCCCGCGCTTCCGCTGCCGAAATCTCCATACCGGAACCGAATACCCATGGCGAATACAAAATCCGCAAAGAAGGCCACACGCGTCATTGAGCGCCGCACAGCGGTGAACAAGGCGCGGCGCTCTCGCATGCGGACCTCCTGGCGCGACGTGGAAGAGGCGCTCGCGGCCGGGGATGCTGCGAAGGCCGCCGAGGCCCTTCGCGCTGCGGAATCCGAAACCATGCGCGCGGTTACCAAGGGTGTGGTCCATAAGAATCTCGGCAGCCGCAAAGTCTCGCGCCTGACGAAGCGCGTGGCGGCGCTCTCTGGGCGCTCGGCATAGGCCGAAAGAGGCGCCTCGCGGCGCCTTGCTTTTCCTCGAATCCTGCTGTTCCATCGGCGTAACGAGTTACGTTGATCGCGACCGCTTTTGTTCAGTACACGGTTCTATTCCGTTTGGCTGAGCACTCCTTTTCTCCGCGTACTTTCAATGGCTTATGCCGTCGAACTGCTTCTGTGGAGAATGTCAAATCCGTAAAGATTTCGTTATTGACCTCCATCCAGGAACGGCGCATCGTTCGCTTGTCCGGCGAGTACATCGCTGTTTCGACGCCTCACTGTCACCGATGCATTAGCATCGGGCCGAAAGGGTCATTCGGCTCGAACGGGGGAGGTGTGCCCGGCGGACAGGGGCAGCTGAAGTCACATAAGACATGCGGGGGTTGGCATGCATCAAGACGACGGCGTCCGCCGAGATGGGGCGGGCATAGGAGCGGCGCGAGCGTACGAGCTCGTGCGCAAGGAACTGCAATCAGAGTTCGGGGCCGATTTCTTCCGCTCCTATATCGATCCTCTCCTTCTGGTGGCCGAGCTTGACGGCGTGTTGCTCTTCCGAGCCGGCAGCCGCATTGCTCAAGAGCGACTGCGCCAGCAGGTGCAGCACCGGCTAGAGGCGCGTATGCGGGTCTATGCCCCCGCGCTCGGAGCAACCCAGATTCTCCTGGAGCACGAGATTCCGGAGGATGTGCGGGCGCTCGCCGATGCGCGCATCGCCCCGCCGCGAGTGACCGCAGCGGCGCCTGCTTCGGTTCGCTATGGTGATTCCTATACTTTCGACACTTTCTGCGTCGACCGCTCCAATGAGCGCGCCGTCGCGGTCGCGCAAATGATCGCCTCGTCGAGCGACGTCACGTTTCCGGTTTGGCTGCTGCACTCGCCGCCCGGCTGCGGCAAGACGCACCTGCTGACGGCGCTGGCGCGTCACGCGCAACGCATGAGCCCGGAACGCAAAGTGCTGATGCTCACCGGGCAGGAGTTTTTGGAAGCATTCCAGTCGGCGCTGCACAAGAAGCGGGACTCTTCCGTGTTCAAGGAGATGGTGCGCGCGCCAGACTTGCTGATCATCGACGATTTCCATCGTATCTGCGGCAAGAAGGCGACGGAAGAAGAGGCCTTCGACACGATGTACGATTTGACTCGGCGCGGCGGGCAAGTTGTGCTCGCCGCTAATCACGGCGCCGAGGGTCTTGAGGGACTCGACGAGACGCTGCGCGCAAAATTAAAGGGCGCAGCTGCGACTGAAATCACTGAACCAGATGTAACATTACGACGCCGTATTCTCGAAACGCGTGTTGCGCATCACGCACGCTCTTCGCCGGGCTTCAGTGTCGCGCCTTCTGCGCTGGACATGATCGCGCAGCGGATGCATGTCACCGGCCGCGAACTTGATGGCGCTGTCTGCCAATTGCTGATCGAATGGAAGATCTCGGGAGGGAATGAAGTGAGCTTCGACTCCGCTGCTAACGCCCTGCAAGCCAAACTCTCCGACACGGCGGAGCGCCGCATAACGGTACAACTCGTGCAGAAAGTCGTGGCGCGCCATTTTGGCATGACGGTGCAGCAATTGCTCGAGCGCACGCGCCGCCACACCATCGCGCGGCCCCGCCAGATCGCGATGTACCTTGCCTGCACCATGACGCACGCCTCGCTGCCGGATATAGGCCAGCGCTTCGGCGGCTTTGATCACACCACCATCATGTACGCCCGCGACCGCATCGGCGAGCTGGCGAAAACAGATGTCAACCTGAAGGCCGAGATCGAAGGCCTCGCCCGCGCAATCCGTCGCGAACCTTGATGCTGTAGCGGTAAAGCCAAATACCCCAAGGGCTTGCTTTTGGGGCTAGAGCGCGGCGCGGCTTCTGCTAGTTTCTCACCCCCTGCGGGAGCCGACTCAACGGCGCCGCGGGGGGTGAATTGGTACTGGCCCCAGCACTAGCGGGCCGCGGCATCGGGATGAAAAATTCATGCGTCTGACGATCGAACGCTCGGCGCTTTTGAAGGCGCTCAACCATGTGCAGAGCGTCGTCGAGCGGCGCAACACCATTCCGATTTTGTCCAACGTCCTGGTGTCGGCGCAAGGCGACAGTCTACGGCTTACCGCCACCGACCTGGATATCGAAATCTCGGAGGCAGCGCCGGCCGAAGTGGAGCGGGCTGGGCAGACCACCGCGCCAGCGAACTATCTCTATGACTTCGTGCGCAAATTGCCGGATGGCGCGGCAATCAAGCTCGATGTCTCTGGCGACGATCCGCGCTTGTTCATTTCGGCGGGAAAGGCGCGCCTGCACCTTCCGATCCTCCCGGCGGGCGATTTCCCGTCGATGCCATCTGACGGTTTCGAAACGCGCTTCGAGATCGAGCCGATTGAACTCGCGCGTCTGATCGACAAGACACGCTTCGCCATCTCGACCGAGGAAACGCGCTATTACCTCAATGGCATTTTCTTCCACACGGTCGAGAACAACGGCGCCAAGCTGCGCGCTGTCGCCACCGACGGTCACCGTCTGGCGCTGGCTGATGCAAACGCGCCGAAAGGCGCGCAGGGCATGCCCGGGGTGATCGTGCCGCGTAAGACCATCAACGAATTGAAGCGTCTGCTCGATGACGCCGCCGACATGGTCGAGATCGCGGTCTCGCCGCAGAAGATCCGCTTCCAGCTGGGCGACGCCGTGCTGACATCCAAACTGATCGACGGTTCATTCCCAGAATATGCGCGCGTTATTCCGAAGAATAACGCCAAAACGCTGAAGATCGACAACAAGGCGTTCGCAGAAGCGGTGGATCGCGTCGCCACGGTGTCGGCGGAACGCTCACGTTCGGTGCGCCTGGCGCTGGAGAACGACAAGGTCACCCTAACCGTGAACAACCCGGACGCAGGGGTGGCCACCGAGGACCTGCCAGCGTCCTACGCGCAGGAGCCGATGGAGATCGGTTTCAACGCTCGCTACCTGCTCGATGTCGCGGGCCAAATCGAAGGCGAGGAGGCGGTGTTCGAACTGGCCGATTCCGGTTCGCCCACACTCGTACGCGACGAGGCCGACACTGAAGCACTCTACGTGTTGATGCCGTTGAGGGTGTGATGCGTTCATCCCCCGCTTTCGGGGGAGAAACATGACTCACTCCCTCTTCGTTGCACGCCTTGCGCTGACCCAATTCCGCAATCACGCGGCGCTCGATCTGTCGCTTGACGCCCGTCCGGTGTGCCTATTTGGACCCAATGGCGCCGGTAAGACCAACGTCCTTGAAGCGCTGACGATGCTTGCGCCTGGGCGCGGCTTGCGCGGCGCGTCTTTGATCGAACTCGCTCGTGGCGGCGGCCAGGATCGGGCGCAGCCTTGGGCCGTATCGGCACGGGTGGTCCAGGACGGAGAGGACACGATCCTGGGCGCCGGCGCAGAACGCACCCCGGAAGGCGGAATCAAGCGCTTGGCTCGTTGCAACGGCATGCCAGCCACGGCCTCGGAACTCGCCGCGGCAGCGCGCATGACGTGGCTCACCCCAGCGATGGACCGATTATGGTCCGGACCCGCTGGCGACCGCCGCCGCTTCTTCGACCGGCTGACGCTGGCGCGCGCAGCAGAGCACGGCCACGCCGCCGCCGCTTACGAGCGCGCAATGCGCGAGCGACAAAGGTTGCTCGCAGATCGTGTGTTCGACGATGCTTGGCTCCGTGGTCTGGAGCATGAAATGTCCGCACATGGCGCAGCGGTTGCGGCGGCGCGCGTAGAGACGCTGCACAGGCTGCAGGACGCCATCGACGCACGGCCGACCGGCGCTTTTCCGAAAGCCGTGCTGTCGCTCGATGGCGTGCTGGAGGCGCGCTTTGAACACGGCGCCAAGAGCGCCGATGTCGAGGAGGAGTTCGCGCAATTGCTGCGCGACATGCGCGGGCGTGACGCCGGCGCGGGGCGTGCGCTTGATGGTCCGCACCGCAGCGACCTGAAGGCGCGTCACGCGGCCAAAAACATGGACGCCGACCAGTGCTCGACCGGAGAGCAGAAGGCGCTGCTGCTTGGCCTGTGTCTCGCGCAAGCGCGCGCGCTGGCGGACGATCCTGGCGCAGGCGCGTCGCTGATCCTGATCGACGAGGCGGCGGCGCACCTCGATGCTGTGCGCCGAGCCGCGCTGTTCGATGAATTGCTTGCGAATCCGGGCCAG
The DNA here is from genome assembly GCA_964402795.1 of uncultured Terricaulis sp. Classification (GTDB taxonomy): domain Bacteria; phylum Pseudomonadota; class Alphaproteobacteria; order Caulobacterales; family Aquidulcibacteraceae; genus Vitreimonas. The sequence goes on from CAYODX010000008.1 coordinate 37,096, forward strand.
TCCTGGCTCACCGGCACCGATGCGGGCTTATTCGAGGCGTTCGGCGCGCGCGCGCAGATGTTCGAAGTGCGCGATGGCCATGTCCAAGCCCCGTCCTAACGCCGTTGCCGCAGAGTGACGCGTGACAGAAGCCGACAAATTTGCTGACGTAGCGGAGGAGGAAGCTGCGATGGCGAACCCAGATTACGTCGGCCGGCAAAATCCGGATTTTGTGTTTGACTACGATCCGAACGAGGATGCGTGGACGACGGACTTGTCGACGCTGGATATGAGCCGAGGCGAGCGTTTCCGCGATGACAAGATCTGGCCGTTCTTCGAGCGGCTACGCAAAGAAGACCCGGTGCATTACTGCCCGGACAGTCTCAACGGCCCTTACTGGTCGATCACGAAGTTCAACGACATCATGGCCGTGGACACCAATCACCAGGTGTTTTCGTCCGAACCGTCGATCGTGCTGTTCGATCCGGACGAAGATTTTCCGCTGCCGATGTTCATCGCCATGGATCCGCCCAAGCATGACGTGCAGCGCAAGACAGTCTCGCCGATCGTGGCGCCGAACCATCTGGCGCACCTCGAGCCGATCATCCGCGAACGCGCCGGCAAGCTGTTGGACGACGTCCCGCGCGGGGAGGTATTCAACTGGGTGGACAAGATTTCGATCGAGCTCACCACGCAGATGTTGGCGACTTTGTTCGATTTCCCGTGGGAGGATCGCCGCAAGCTCACGCGCTGGTCGGACGTAGCGACTGCCGCGCCTGGGCAGGGCGTGGTCGAGAGCGATGAACAGCGCCGCGCCGAGCTGATGGAGTGCCTGCAATACTTCATGAATCTGTGGCAGGAGCGCGCCGCTGCACCGCCTCGGCATGATCTGATGTCTATGCTGGCGCACGGCGAGAGCACCAAGAACATGCCGTCGCAGGAGTTTCTCGGAAATCTCGTTCTGCTGATCGTTGGTGGCAACGACACCACGCGCAATTCCATCTCGGGCAGTGTTTATGCGCTGAACAAATATCCGGAGCAGTTCGCGAAGCTCAAATCCAACCCCGCGCTTATTCCTTCGCTCGTATCCGAGACGATCCGCTGGCAGACGCCGCTCGCCTATATGCGGCGCACTGCGTTGCAGGACGTCGAACTCGGCGGCAAGAAGATCAAGAAGGGCGACAAAGTGGTCATGTGGTACGTCTCGGGAAACCGCGACGAAGAAGTGATCGCAAACGCGAACGCGTTCGACATCGAGCGGCCCAACGTGCGTCACCACCTGTCGTTCGGCTTCGGCATCCACCGGTGCGTTGGCAATCGCCTCGGCGAAATGCAGTTGCGCATCGTTTGGGAAGAGATCCTGAAGCGCTTCGATCGCATCGAAGTCATGGATGAGCCACGACGCGTCTATTCCTCCTTCGTGAAGGGTTACGAATACCTCCCGGTGCGCATCGCCGCTTAGGCGTATTACGTAAGCGACATGAAGTAGGCTTCGTTCAGCTGGGATTCAGCCGGCAGCGCCGTTTTCATCACGCCTGCGCGAGGCGCGCAGCCGATACATGAGCGTCGCGGAACAGCGTGTTTGAGCCGGCGTTGCCGGTGTCCAATGACGCTCACGTCTTTCACCAGCGCCGCCTCAGGCCGTCCGACTGCGCAGCCGGTTGGGCTGTGCGACCTGCTCGACGAGATTGAGGATACGATCAGCCGTGACAGCGCCGTCAGCAGTGTGCGTTTTGGCGTGGTAATAAGTGCGGTTGGACGCCGCTCTTATGGGCCCCTGCTATTGATGCTGGGATTGTTCGCTTTGTCGCCACTGACAATCGTGCCGGGGCTGACGTGCCTTACCGCAATTGTGATCTTGGTTGTCGCAGCGCAAATGGCGCTCGGCGCCAGCCGGCCATGGCTTCCGCGAAAGCTGCTCGAGATCAAATTGCCGCGCCGCCAGTTGTTCGCCTTCGTCGACAGGGCGCGGCCGAATGCAGAGCGCATCGACGACGTGCTGCGCCCGCGACTTACGTTCTTGTGTAATAGGCCCTGCGCGTTGCTGATCGCCGTTTGCGTGGCCGCGGCGGCGCTGATTACGCTGCCGCTCTCGCTCATTCCGTTCGCGCCAATCGCGCCAAGCGCTGCTGTTCTGCTTTTTGGCCTCGGCATGACCACTCAGGACGGTCTGCTGCTCGGCGCCGGCGTAGCGCTGACCGCAGGCGCCGCAGCCCTGACGCTGCCGTTGCTGTTCTAAGCTGCGCCGCCCGCCTATATTTGGCGGATGGAAGAAGAAGCGCCTGCAACGGTGAACGGCGTCCTCGACGAGATCGAGCACTCGAGCGAGGCCTCGCCAGCGGGTGCGTCAGCTCCGATGACGCTCGGTGCAATGTTGGAAACGGTGGGGCGACGTTCGTACGGACCACTCTTGTTGGCGATCGGGCTATTTGCGATTTCGCCGGCGACGGTGCTGCCCGGCATGACCTGGTTTGCCGCCGCTTTGACCCTTGTTGTCGCCGGTCAGATGGCGCTGGGGTCGCCGCGGATATGGTTGCCGTCCTGGGCATTGCGCATGCGCCTGCCGCGGCGCGCGGTGCGTGAAGGCGTCGACAAGAGCCGCGGCTGGGCGAGGGTGGTGGATACGCTGCTGCGCCCGCGGCTCACCTTCATGGCGAAGCCCCCGTTCGTGAACATCATCGCCGTATTCTGCATTCTCGCGGCACTGGTCACCTTTCCGTTGGGCTTGATCCCGCTGGCGCCTCTCATTCCCGGCGCCGCGGTGGTGTTCTTCGGTCTGGGGCTATTGGGACGAGATGGTCTCTGGCTCAGCCTCGGCGTGGCCGTACTGGCGGCGGCTTTCTGGTTGGCGCGGCCACTCGTCTTGGCGCTGCTCTAGCGGCGTGGCGCGGCGGTAAATCGCGCTCAAATCCAAGACATTGTGCGCGCGAAATCCTATATTGGCGTGTGAATTCCGGACCGAATCGAAACCCATGACCGCCCCTCAAGAGGCCGCCAACATCGTGCGCGACGAAACTCCTCAGCCACCGCCCGCCTATGGCGCTGAATCCATCAAGGTTCTCAAAGGCTTAGATGCGGTTCGCAAGCGTCCGGGGATGTACATCGGAGACACCGACGACGGCTCCGGCTTGCATCACATGATCTATGAGGTGGTCGACAACGCGATTGACGAAGCGCTGGCGGGACACGCCAGGAATGTCGAGGTCATTTTGCACCCCGACGGAAGCGCCGAAATCACTGACGACGGCCGCGGCATCCCCACCGATATTCACCCAGGCGAGGGCGTCTCGGCGGCCGAGGTCATCATGACCCAACTGCACGCAGGGGGTAAATTCGACCAGAATTCTTACAAAGTCTCCGGCGGGCTGCACGGCGTCGGGGTTTCGGTAGTCAACGCACTGAGCGAATGGCTCGACCTGCGCATCTGGCGTGACGGCAAAGAGCATTACATGCGCTTCTTGAACGGCGACGCCGAAGCGCCGCTGAGGATCGTCGGTGACGCCGCGATGGTCGATGGAGCAGCCAAACGCGGCACCTCAGTGCGTTTTCTAGCCTCGCCGCGCACGTTCACGATGACGGAATACGACCGCAAAACGATCGAGCATCGCTTGCGTGAGTTGGCGTTCCTCAACTCAGGCGTTCGGATCACATTCAAGGATCTGCGTGGGGCCGAGCCGTTCGAAGAAACCTTGTTTTATGAGGGCGGAGTCAAGGCGTACGTCGCCCATCTCGATCGTTCCCGCACGCCGCTTATTCCCGACACTATCTACGTGGTCGGCGAACGTGACGGCATATCTGTGGAAGCGGCGCTACAATGGAATGACGGCTACCACGAGAATACGCTCTGCTTCACCAATAACATCCCGCAGAAGGATGGCGGCACCCACCTCGCCGGCTTTCGCGGTGCGTTGACGCGCGTCGTCAATAATTACATGCAGACCTCCGGCATCGCCAAAAAAGAGAAGGTCGAGATCACCGGCGATGATGCGCGCGAGGGGCTCACTTGCGTGCTCTCGGTCAAGGTCCCGGATCCGAAATTCTCGTCGCAAACCAAGGAAAAACTGGTTTCCTCAGAGGTGAGGCCCGTAGTCGAAGGCCTCGTCGGCGATGCGCTCAATCAATGGTTCGAAGAGAACCCGGCGCACGCCAAAACCGTGATGGGCAAGATCGTGCAGGCCGCGGCGGCGCGGGAGGCGGCTCGCAAAGCGCGTGAGATGCGGCGCAAATCCGCGCTCGATGTCGCTTCGCTGCCTGGAAAGCTCGCCGATTGCCAGGAAAAGGATCCTGCAAAATCTGAGTTGTTTATCGTCGAGGGCGACTCGGCGGGCGGCTCCGCCAAGCAGGGTCGTTCGCGGGAAACGCAAGCGGTGTTGCCGCTGCGTGGAAAGATTCTGAACGTCGAACGCGCCCGCTTCGACAAGATGCTCTCCTCTGAGCAGGTAGGCACGTTGATTACTGCTCTCGGCACCGGCATCGGCCGCGGCGAAGGCGATTTCGACCTCAACAAGCTGCGCTACCACAAGATCATCATCATGACGGACGCGGACGTCGATGGCGCACACATCCGCACACTGCTGCTGACTTTCTTCTATCGGCAGATGCCGGAACTGATCGATGGCGGCTACATCTACATCGCTCAGCCCCCGCTCTACAAAGCCAGCAAAGGCAAGAGCGGGCGATATCTGAAGGACCAGTCGGAGTTCGAAAGTTTCCTGATCGAGGAGGGTTCGGCGGGCGCAGTGCTGGAGACATCCACAGGCGTGCAGATCGCAGGTGACGACTTAAAGCGTCTCGCGCGCGAAGCCTCGGCGGTTGAGACGTTGGTGCGCCGACTGCACGGGCGCGCCCCCGATGCAGTCATCGGTCATGCCGTCCTCGCAGGCGCATTTGCGCCAGGCGCCGGCGATGCGGAAGCGCAGGAGGCCGCCCGTCGTCTCAACGTGATTGCTGAAGAGGGTGAGGCGACCTGGGAAGGCCGCTTCGATCCGGATGGCGCGCTTGTGCTCGAACGTACGGTGCGGGGCGTCGCAGAAAGGTGGGTGCTCGATAAGCTGTTCTTGCACTCTGCCGACGCACGACGCCTCGCCGATCGCGCCGCGAGCTTGCGTGAGACGTACGGCGGTCCTGCCACGCTGCGCCGCGGCGGCGAGACGATGATTGTGCATGGACCATTATCGCTGCTTAAGGCGATTGAGGACGCAGGCCGCAAGGGCGTGTCGATTCAGCGCTACAAGGGCCTTGGTGAAATGAACGCGGAGCAACTCTGGGAGACTACGCTTGATCCCGAAGTCCGCACTCTCCTGCAGGTCAAGGTGGCGCACGCCGACGATGCAGACGAAATGTTCTCGAAGCTGATGGGCGACGTGGTCGAGCCACGGCGGGAGTTCATCCAGGAGTTCGCACTCGAGGCGGATGTGGACGCCTAACGCGACAGCGCTTCGCCATGAGAGAACACACAGAGCCGCCTCTCGGGCGGATCACCAGCGATTGTGAACTCTCTCTGCGAAACCGAGCAGGTTCTCGACCTTCAGACTTGAGCCGTCGTCCAGCACGACTGCGCCGCTGAAGCGGCCGAACACTTGGTGCTGGTCGGTAAGGATGAGCGCAAGGTCGATCCTGGCGGCGCGGTCGAGGATCGGTTCGAAGCCGAGTTCAAAACGCATGTCGTTGCTGCTGAAGCGCCAGGGTCCGGAATCCAGCGCGCCGCTCGGCAAGTGGAAGGCGACCTGATCGAGCTTGTGCGCGCGGCCGTCGACGAAAAGCACGTTCTCGCTTGCAGCGGACGTATCACCGAAGCCACAGCCGATATTGAAGCCGAACACATGACCGCCAACGAGGCCCGAAGCTGAGCCCCAATACCAGGTGTTGTCGTAACTCCAGAAGCCGCGCCCCCAATCGAGCACGCCAAACGCGGTTTCCGGCGCGAAAATGAAGCGCTCCTCGCCGATGCGCACGGCGCCCTCGGCGCGGAGGCAATTGATCTTTTGGTTGTAATAGAAAGCAGTGGGAGCGGTGAACGGCGTTGCGATGGTCATGCGATCCATCGCTGGCTGCGCCAGCAGAATGTCCGCCTCCAGGCCCCGGCCGTTAGCAAAGTGCGGCGCGTTCACGCGGACGCGCCGAGCTGACGGTTCGTGCGCATAGATGATGCTCAGCTTCGGATGGGCGAATGAGACATCACCCACGTCTGCGCTTTCCGGCATGCCCAGCTTTCCGAGGGGCAGCGGAACAACAACATCTTCGCTGGCGAAGGTCTTGGCCGCGAAATCGAGCCAAGTGACGCCGACGAAGCCGACATAATCATTGTCCGCGACTGTGACGGCGAGGCCATAGGCGTCGGTGAGGATGCAATAATAATCCCATTCCTTGATGCGCAGAGGCGCGGCCTTGATGGCTCTGCGGCGATAACGCCGCGCTTCTTCGGTCGACCAGCCTCGTTCGATCAAGCGCCCGCGCTGGTCGAGCAAGTCACCGCGATTAAGCCGCTGCTGCATGTTTTGCCGCCTTGCGTCCAGCCTCGCATTCCGGAGCATGCGCCGCAAACGAAACGCCCCGCTCTCGCAAGCGGGGCGCTCAATCTTGCCGGCAATCAGGATTACTCGGCGGCCACTGCTGCGGCCTTGACCTCATTCAATGCGCCAGTATTGACTCCGAAATTGATCGTTTTGAGGTATTGGATTCCCTCATCGGCAATGGCGTCGCCAACCATCTCTTCACCTTCCGCCTTGAACTCCTCGAAGTTCACATACGTCGCGTAGAACGGCGCCGTCCGTTCGGTGATGATGCCGGCGTTCCACAATGTCTTCACCAGCACGCGGAAAATGTTCGTGGCTTCCTTCATGTGCTCGCGACGTGCTTCGTCCGTCGCCACTTCTTGGAAGCCCTGCATCACCTTGTCGGGATCTAGGCCGAATTGCTCGTAAATCGCCGTCATCTGGTGCGGTGCGACGAGGTTGAACAGCAGCGTCTGGAAGCAGTGCGCCGCCCAGTTCTCGACGATTTCGTGTTCTTCCTTCGAAAGCTTCGGAATGGTGCGATCGGCCCAGATCTTCCCGAACTTGTGATGGAAGGCTTCGTCCGTCATCACCAGCTGCGTCAGCTTCTTGGCAAGCGGATCATTCCATTCCTTGAAGATCGACGCGAAGGCGCCCATTGCCAGGCCTTCGACCAGCATCTGCATGCCGATGATCTTCTTGTACACCTCCGGCGCGTGGACGATCTCCTGTAACAGACCCGCCAGCACCGCTCCACAGGGCAAGGGCGAGCCCCAGCGCTTGATGATATATTTCGCAAACGCCGTGACGTGGCGGCCCTCTTCGCGCGTCTGGTTCGCCGCGTATTCTTGCGCGCCGGGGTCGCGCAACACATGGCAGAGCGACGCGGAGAGATTTAGTGCCCCTTGTTCGCCATGCAGGATTGCGGACATCTGCCATCGCGCCATCTGGCTCTTGAAACGCAGCCGTTCCGCCGGCTTGTCGGCGAAGTGGTTCTGAACGTAGTCGGTCTGCAGCGCCGGGATCATGTGGTCCGGCACGAAGTCGGTGGTGTCCGGATCGAAGTCGTCGGCGAAATCGATGTATTTCTTGTCCAGGGGATCCCAAAAGTGGTCGTGCGTGGCCGAAATAATCTTGTCGAAGGCCGACGAGCGATTGAGGTGCCGGTTCATGTCCAGCATCTGACTGAAGTCGGTCGGCGGGACGGCGTCGTAGACTTCGTCCTTAGTGATCTGGCGGATCGGAGCGGCGGAATCGGCCATCGCGTCGTCTCTCCCGAGGGGCCGCGGGGCGCGGCGCTATTGCGGATGACGGATGATAGCCGCTGGATTGACGCAGATCAACGAAAATGACGCAGCCGTCAACTTAACGGGCCTGTCAGCCGTTGCTAGCTGCGCCCCTTGGGTCGCGGCAGCGGCCGCGATAAGCCCGACTGATGGCGACGCTTCCCCCTTCCCTCGACGAGCTCGAACAAATGGCCCGGGACGCCTGGAATGCGCTTCCGCAGGCGTTCCGGACCATGGCGGGGAATGTCATCGTCCGGATTGAGGAATTTGCTGACGATACGACCCTCGCCGATCTCGGCATCGAGGATCCGTTCGAGTTGACGGGGCTTTATCAGGGGGTCGATCTCACTCAGCGTTCCATCGCCGACCCCGCGCCGGAGGCGTCCATAGTCTTTCTGTATCGGCGGCCGATCTTGGATGAATGGGTCTCGCACGACGACGTCAGCATCGAGGATCTCGTAGCGCACGTTCTCGTCCATGAAGTCGGGCACCATTTCGGTCTCAGCGACGAAGCGATGGATGCGCTTTTAGAGGAGGCGTGAGGGGAGACGCGCCACGCGAGCGCAGACTGCGCTGCGCCCGTTGGTGCGCGCCTGCCCGCGCCGACTAGTGCTCGGCGTGCGCCGCGTGAGTCATCTGGTTTCCAGTGTGATGTGCGCAGCTCACAGCCGGATTGAACGGCGCAAAGACGCCATTCGGGTTGTCGCGATAAATCCAGATGTGGCGATCATAGTGGGGTTCGAACATGTGCGCTTCGTCAATCGACGTGCTCGGGTCATCACGCATGGTGTCGTACACGACGCCATGGAACGTTGGCGGAGCATTGTGTCCAGCCGCGGACCACGCCTGCGCAAACACCAAATTCTCGACCGCGACGAGGCGCATCGAGCCATCGGCCTGGGGCTCATAGATCAGAATGGCTGGATTGCGAAAATCGGTGTGTGTGCCGTTGCCGTTCACGCGCGGGTTCGGCGGCGCCGTGATGCCGAGCAAGTCTGGCCGAAAATAGTGGACGCCCATGGCTCCATCGGAGGCTGGCCGTCCCATCATCTCCGCTGTATCGCAAACATTGCCCGGGTCGCGAACATAGCCTTCAGCCAAGGCGGTTTCGACGTTCTGAAAGCGTTGGGTGAGCCGGCGAACCTCTTGAAGTGTCGGCTCACCGGGGCCCGGATGAGAAGCTGTTTGCACGGACGTGCATGCGGCGATCAGCGCGACAAGAATCGCGCTAACGTACAAGTGTAAGGTGGATTTCATTTCAAATCTCATGGATGGCAGCACGCTCAGCGCCATCGGCGGCGCTGAACTGGACGGGCCGCGGCGTAACGCCTGACTTAAGAACGCGGAATGCGCACGCTTGCGTTTGTGTGCTGCGCATATGCAGTATAGCGCGTGCACTGGGATGATCTCCGCTATGTGCTGGCGGTGGCGCGCGGCGGATCGGCGCTGCGCGCGGCCGAGGCGCTCGGCGTCAATCAGAGCACCGTGCTGCGAAGGCTCGACGCACTCGAAGGTCGGCTTGGCGCATGCCTCTTTGATCGGCGCAAATCGGGGCTCGCGTTGAGCCCAGCAGGGCGGCGTGTGGTCGAGGCGGCAGAGCGGATTGAGCACGAAATCCAAGCGCTGAGGACCGTGCTGGCGGCAGAGCAGCGCACGCTCTCCGGCTCGGTTCGACTGACCACAAGCGAAGTGCTGGCGGTGCGCCTGATCAGTCCTTGCCTGCGCGCCTTTCATGCGCGCTACCCCAGTATACTCGTCGAGCTGATCACATCGGACGAGCGCCTGGACATCGCTGGCGGGGAAGCCGATGTGGCGTTGCGGGCAGGGTCAAGTCCGGAAGGCGCGGGCATTGTCGCGCGGCGCATGCCCGATACCTACTGGACCATCTATTGCAGCCGCGCTTACGCCGCTGAACGCGCTCCGCCGCGCACGCGGGCGGAAATTGCGGGGCACGAAATCGTGGGCATGGATGGCCGCATGGCGCAAGTGTCCGGTTGGCGCTGGCTGGCCGAGTCTGCGCCGGACGCGATCATTCGGTTCCGAAGCAACAGCCTGATCAACTTGGTCGCCAATCTAAAAGCCGGCATGGGATTGGGAGCGCTGCCGGTGATAATTGGCGATTCAGAGCCCGAACTCATGCGTTGCTTCGAGCCTCCGGCCGAGCTGCGCGCGGAAATGTGGTTAATTGTGCGCGAACAGGTGAAGGCGCAGCCGCACGTGCGCGCGTTCACCGAGTTTCTGGCCGACTACGTGCGCGGGACTGTCGGCGCGGGCTGAGTGCTGCAGTTGAATTTCCCGTTCAAGCGCCGCTCAGGCAGCGGCTCTTATGGTCCGTCTCGTTCGAAGCGCACGAGGGAGCGCGGTTCGACGTCTCGGGAGTTTACACAATGAAACGTCTTCTTTCCGCCGTCGCTGCTGCGGCCGTGCTGTCTTCGATGACCGTGATGCCGGCCGCCGCACAAAACCGTACTGTTGTGGCGCAATGGGGCCGCGATAATGGTTCGGCCGTGGCGCAGCAGGGTAACCGCAACCGCGCCAACATCGATCAGCGCGGACGCGTGAACTACAGCCGCGCCGTCCAGGACGGCTACAACAACTTCCTGCGCATGCAGCAAGGCGGATCGCGCAACGAGGCGATCACCGAGCAGCGCGGCCGTGACAATCTCGCAGTGACCGGCCAGGAAGGTCGCCGCCTGCGCGGTGAAACCTACCAGAGCGGCAGCGGCAACATTTCCGGTATCGCGCAGATCGGCAATGGCAGCCACGCTGTCACCGATCAAGCGGGACGCAACAACACCGTCGGCGTCATTCAGGTCGGCAACAACCAGGATGCGCACGTGACGCAGACGGGCACCGGCAACATCAGCGTCGTCATCCAAGGCGGTCAATAATTCACCGGTGCATGCCGAATGGCTCGGAGGGGCGTCCTTGAGGGCGCTCTTCCCCAGCCCAAGGGAGCAAAGCCATGAGATTTCTACTGATGTCCGCGCTGGGCGCGCTCGCTGCCTGCGCAGCTGACGCAAGCCCGCAAGCATCCTTCGCCGAGCCGGCGCCCGCTCTGGCGCCCGCACCCGCGGAGACGCTGACGGCGGTCGGGCGCATGAGCTGCGATGTGGTGGCCACTGCGACCGCTCATGGCGTCGAGTTACGCGCTTTTGCCGCGAGCCCTGATGGCGCCGCGGGCGAATATGACTTCACCATCACCAAGAATGATCGCGGCGGCTCGTCCGATATCGTCCAAGGCGGCGCCTTCGCGTTGCGTCCAGGCGAGCGCGCTTCGCTCGGCAGCGCTGAAATCAGCATTGAGCGCGGCGGCTCGTACCACGCACGTCTTGTGATCACCGATGCCGATAGCCTCGCCTGCGAAGCGGAGAGAAGCACATGAAACACGCAATGAATGTCGCGGGAGCGCTCGCAATCGCCATGGCCCTGAATGCATCGCCGGCGTCTGCGCAAGGCTTCGGCGCCTACCTGCGCGAGCGTTACGAAAACAGCGTGTCGGTCACGCAGAACGGTCATCGCAACGGCGCGGCTGTGGCGCAAAGCGGGCGCGGTAACGATGGCGCCGTCAATCAGCGCGGCAGCGAAAACATTGGGGTTGTGCAGCAGAGCGGCGATTTCAACACTGGCCGGATCCGCCAGGTTGGCAACAACCTTTCTGGCACGATCACGCAAACGAACACGGGCAACAACGCCTGTTTGGTGCAGGCTGGGAATGGGGTAACCACTACTATCGAGCAGAATGGCGGCGAGACCACGAACATCATCGCCACGCCCGGAACAACGCGGCGCATCAGTCCGCTCTTGGCGCGCCGTCTGTGCCGCTGAATGTGTGGGAATGCAGAACGGCGGAGCCCGAGCTCCGCCGTTTCTCCTGTTAAGGCCGCCGCCTTCCTTCCAGCCGCCATTGCGGCACGGCACTGCGGTCCGCCATGCCCAGTGAACGCGAACAATAATCCTCCGGAGAAGTGAGGTCTGGGCGGGTCGGATCGTTCTCGCGGTCAGCTTGCGCTTCCAATACGCACGAATCCCAGTTGCGAACGTCTTCCCGACGCTGCGCCACTGAACGCGGGTCGCCATTCGGCGGCCGCACCTGCTGTTCGCGCTGACCCGGCACGATCACTTGTTCGTCGCCTGTAGCGGGGGTTGCCTGTTCGGGCTGAGCCGATGTGGCCGCCTGCACCGGCGCAGGCTGGACCTGAGGCGCCGGCGCAGCGGAGGGCAGAGCCGCTACCGCCGCCGGACTCGGAGGCGGGGGCGCGCGCTCGGCTGCATTGCGGCCGGCCGGCTGCATCCCGGCGCACCCTGTCAACGCCGCCAGGGCGGCCGCCGCCGCCAAATATCTAATCATGCGCCGCTCCTTCGATGCTTCCTCAAGCACCATAAAGAGAAAACGTCCGCGGCCTAGCCCGGCTCCTGCGCGCTCAGCATTTCTCGCACCCAGGCGGGGACTATCTCGCTGGCCTTGCCGTACCGTGCGGCGCCGAACATCGCTGCATTTTCCGACGGTTCCAAATTGATCTCCATGGTGCCAATGCCGCCGCGTCGCGCTGCAGCGACAAAGCCTGCCGCTGGATAAACCGCGCCGGAGGTTCCGATCGAGACGAATAGATCAGCGCGCGCGAGCGCCTCATAAATCTCATCCATGTGCAGTGGCGTTTCTCCGAACCACACCACGTGCGGGCGCAGCGTGCCCATGCGGCCGCAAGCGGCGCAGCCGAGCGCAAGGGAAAGCTCTCCATCCGCGGGCGTGAGATCGCCGCATTCGTGGCAGCGCACCTTGCCGATCTCACCGTGCATGTGGATCACAGCCGCAGCGCCGCCGAGCTCGTGCAAGGGGTCGATGTTTTGCGTGCAGATGGTGACGCTGCCGCCGAGCCGCTTCCATTCCCTTTGCAGGTCAGCCAGAGCGACATGCGCCGGGTTTGGCTTAATGTCGGCATGAATACCGCGACGCAGGTTATAGAAGGCGAGCACGCGCTCGGGGTCGCGCAGGTAGCCGTCAAGCGAGGCGACATCCTCGACGCGATATTGCGCCCACAATCCGCCTTTGTCGCGGAAGGTGGACAGCCCGGATTCCGCTGAGACGCCGGCGCCTGTCAGCACGAAAACATGTCTTGGATACATGTAGGAACCTCCGCCAGCGGGCGCATGTAGATCGTACAAAAACCGAGACAAGGCTTGACCCGCCCGCGGCGCCATCGATGACTGCGCGTGATAGGGGCTGCTAACGCGGCAGATCGCGTCGCCGCGGCGAGTTCCTAGGCGCCGCAGCGCCCGTGCAGCACGTATTGCGCTTCGAGTCTGTAGAGGCTCGGAGCGGATCTGCGCACCTGGCTCGAATAGAGCCCGAAACTTCGGACTGGGAAGGCTGGGGTCTGAAAAAGTCCGAGCCGCGACTCAAAAGCATGCACCCGCTCGAGCGGCGCGCCGCCGAGATAGGCAAGCGTGACGTGTGGGACGAACTTGCGGTTCTCGGGCTTAAGACCCGCTCGCCGGGCTGCGCGCTCACAATCGGCGGCGAGCTTCTTCAGCTCTTCGCTCGCGGCGACGCCGACCCACAAGCTGTGCGGATCGGCGCCGCCGAAAGCGCCTGCGGCTTTCAGTGACAACTCAAAGGGGGTGTTGTGTTCTGCAACGTCGCTCAAAGCGGCATCGATGTCGTCCGCCACAGGCTCGGTTACTTCACCGAAAAACCGCAGCGTCAGATGTAGATTCTCGCGCGGCCGCCAGCTGGCGCCTGGCACGCCCTTCATCAACGCCAGCAGACGCTCGGCGATGTGTTCCGGCAACGCTATGGCGGCGAACAGACGAATAGACATCAGACAAGCCACTAGGCGAACGAGGCGGCAAAGCAATAGGGTCCATGACCTTCCACACGCGAGAGCGCGTTTTCGTCCTCCGCCTGTTTGGACTGGCGTCCGAGCGGTTGGCCCGTCTAGGTTGTTGCGAAATCCGCGGAGAAGCCGACAATGCATGCTCAGCTGACTGGACTCGAGCTACGGGAGCGCATTGCCTCCCTGGGCGAGTGGTACCACCGTATCGATCTCGGTGGCGGCGTCGTCACGCCGGGCGACCGCAATCAAGCGCTCACTTACGCTCTCTATGAGCGCTTCCTTCCGCGCGACCTCACCGGCCTGACCGTACTTGATCTTGGCGCCAATGCATGTGGGCTCTCCATCGAGTTCGCCAAGCGCGGCGCGCGGGTGACGGCGATTGAGCGGGCGGACCAATATCTGGCTCAGGCGCGCTTCGTGGTCGATTATTTCAACCTCGCCGAGAAGGTATCCATTCATAAGGCCGACGCGCATGAAATGCTGCGTTTCGGCCAGTTCGATATCGTTGCCTGCGTTGGACTTGTTTATCACCTCCGTCATCCGCAGTTGCTGCTCGATCAACTCGCCTACGTCACCAAGAGCCACCTGATCGTTTCGACGCAGACGACGGAGGGGAGTGCGTTGACGTTGACGAGCCGAGGTTCGCAGCGCAGCGGCTTTTCGGCTAGCTGGGAGCCGACAGAAGCTGCGTTCGACGGAATGTTGGTCAGCGCCGGATTTCGAAGCGTCGAACTGGTTTCGACCAAGCCGCATCCAGGAGAGAGCCCGGGCAACATCCTGGGCAACCGCTCCTATTTCTACGCAAAGCCATTCAAACGCGTTGAATTGCCCGTGATCGCCTAGCTTGCAATGATATCGTCGCCGATAGAAGCGCTTCGTTGCCGATTTGTTCGACGATACATCACCATGCGCTGAAACGTCGCCCGACGCCGGCCGTTGGTCGAATGGCCGCACTCTGCAGCATCCCTGGCTGCGCGGCATTGTTCGTCAAACGGGAAGAGCGATCCTTGCGTGCGCCGCGGCTCTGGTGTCGTAAGCTGCGAAGCCTCAAGCGTCGTGAGCTACAAACGCGCGCCGATCTCTTCCGACCGGCGAATCGAACACCCAACGCGCTCGCGCGTCAACACGGAACAGCAAAATGTGAACGCGATTATAGAGCGCTCTCAGTTCGGCTGAGTTGCTCCGGCGTCGGCGCGCGGCAGAGTAGCGATGTAGGCGGCGACCGCGCGCGCATCGGCCTCGTTCAAACGATACGGCGGCATCGGCGGGCGCGGATGGGACCCATCGGGACGCACGCCTGTCTGCAAGAACGTGACGAATTGCTCCTGTGTGAAATTCGCGGGAATACCAGCTATCGCCGGAGCGACGTCGGCGAGCGGCGGCGGCGCTCCAGTGTGCCCGCCCTGCAGCTTGCGCGTCTCGTCCGTTTGCATGTTCTGGAGCCGCGGGGTGTGGCAGTCGCCACAGAGCACAACGCTATTGACGAGATAGTCGCCGCGCTCGACCAGCTGCGCGCTTGTCAATTCAGCCGTCTCGGGCTGACTGCACGCCGCAAGCAAGGCCGCCACGCCGAGCACCGCTGATTCGAACCTGCGCATAATGAAATCTCCCCGGCGCGGACAATTCCTCCAGCGTTGCGTTTCGTCAAGCGCTTCATTGATCTGAATCAAGCGGAGCGACCAAGGCGGGATGCTCGCAGCAAGTCTGCCGTCAGAAGCGGCGGATTTAGGCGAGGGGCCGAGCGCCCAGCGATCCTGCAACGCCGTTAAAGCGCGTCCAGCGGCAGCTTCAGGTAGCGCACCCCGTTGCTTTCGGGCGGCGGAAGGTGTCCCGCTTGGATGTTGACCTGGATCGACGGCAAGATCAGCACCGGCATTTCCAAGGTCTTGTCGCGCGCTTCGCGCATGGCGACGAAGTCGTCTTCGCTAACGCCCTCGTGGATATGCACGTTTTTAGCGCGTTGCTCAGCCACGGTGGTTTCCCATTGAAAGCTGTCGCGGCCGGGCGCCTTGTAGTCATGGCACAGGAAAATGCGCGTTTCCGACGGCAGCGAAAGCAGCTTTCGGATCGAACGGTAGAGAGTGCGGGCGTCGCCGCCAGGGAAGTCGCAACGGGCGGTGCCGTAATCGGGCATGAACAGCGTGTCGCCGACAAAAAGCGCGTCCCCGATTGAATAACTGACACAAGCCGGCGTATGCCCGGGCGTGTGCATGACGGTTATGGTGAGATCACCGAGCGCCAAGGTCTCGCCGTCCTTCACCAGCCGGTCGAATGGACGCCCGTCCGCGCTGACGTGTTCAAGATTGAACACATCCTTGAATACTTTCTGCACCTTGGTCACGTGCTCGCCGATTATGATTGGCGCGTTCGTGACTTGTTTCAGAAATGGCGCCGCGGAAAGATGATCAGCGTGGGCATGTGTCTCCAGCAGATAGTCGACCCTGAGGCCTTCAGCAGCCGCCGCGTCAAGAATCGCTTGCGCGGAATGGACGCCGGTGCGGCCTGATTTCTGGTCAAAATCAAGTGCGCTATCGATGATCGCCGCGCGCTTCGTCCCAGGATCCCAGAGAAGATAGCTGACCGTGAAGGTCGGCTCGTGGAAGAAGGCGCGGACCTGCGGCTTTGCTGACATCTGTGCGTTCTCCGGATCCTTGATATATGCGCTATCACTAATATATGTGTGCGGGCTGACTAAGGAGCAATTGCTTGACTACACTCAAACCTGTCGACGCTAAACAGGCCAAGCTTTGGATCGACGCTGGTGAGGCCGTGCTCGTCGACGTGCGGGAGCCTGGCGAGCATGCGGCTGAACGCATAGAGGGGGCGACCCTTGCTCCCTTATCCTGCTTGCAGGCAGACGCCGTTGCAGGAGCGAGCGGTAAGATCGTCGTGTTTCATTGCAAATCCGGGATGCGGACGCAGACGAACGCCGCCCGGCTGGCCGCCTGCGCTTGCGGCGAAGCGTTCTACCTTGCCGGTGGGATCGAGGCCTGGAAGCGCGCCGGATTTCCCGTGCAACGCTAGCTGAATCAGCGCAAGCGTGGCCGCAGTGCTGAGCGCACCTGACCTTCTCGCCATTTTGAGTGGCGCTGCCGTCGGCTTGGTGCTGGCGCTAATCGGCGGCGGCGGATCCATTTTGGCGACGCCTGCGCTGCTCTATGTCGTGGGCGTGGCGAATCCGCATGTCGCTATCGGCACCAGTGCGTTGGCAGTCTCGGTCAACGCCTTCGCCAACCTGATCAATCACGCGCGGCGGGGCAACGTGAAGTGGCGTTGTGCAGTCGTGTTCGGCGCGGCTGGCGTGCTCGGCGCAAGCATCGGCGCTGCGGTTGGAAAAGCGACAAACCCGCATGTGCTGCTGCCCTTGTTTGCATTGCTGATGATCGTCGTCGGCGCCGCCATGTTACGGCCGCGCAAACACGAGGGCGACGGCGAGGTCGTGCTCGATGCCCGCAACGCCCCGAAGCTCGTCGCTTATGGGATGGGGGTGGGAGCGCTATCCGGCTTCTTTGGCATTGGCGGCGGTTTCTTGATCGTCCCGGGCCTGATCGCCGCTACCGGCATGACCATGCTGCAGGCGGTGGGTTCTTCGCTCTTTTCTGTCGGCAGCTTCGGCGCCACCACGGCCGCGAGCTATGCGCTTGACGGATTGATCGACTGGCGAGTTGCTTTGCTGTTCATCGCCGGCGGCATTGCGGGCGGCCTTGTGGGCGCGTCCTTCGCGAGCCAATTGTCGAGGCAGCGGGGCGCGCTGCAGCGGGTGTTCGCAGGCGTGGTGTTTGTAGTCGCGGCCTATATGCTCTGGCGCAGTCTTTCCAGCTGAGCCACGGGGCGCGTGCGTGCCTGAAGAAATCCATTCTCGGCCGGACATCACCGCAGCTCTGGCGCGCGGCGTCACGCGCATGCTGATCGAGCATGGACTGGCGGCGCTGCTCGAGGTCCCGCTCGCCAATGGGCGTCGCGCCGATGTGATGGGCTTAAGCCAACAGGGCGAAATTTGGATCGTCGAGACGAAATCTTGTTTCGAGGACTACGCCGTGGATGCCAAATGGCCCGATTACCTTGATTATTGCGACCGCTTCTTTTTCGCCGTTACGGAACACTTTCCGCGCGAACTTATCCCGGCGGAGGTTGGCCTGATCGTAGCTGATGGTTTCGGCGGCGCCATTTTGCGCGCCGCGCCGACGCGGCCGCTCAACGCCGCTCGCCGCAAAGCTGTGACGTTATCCTTTGCGCGATTGGCCGCGCTGCGCCTGTCTTATTCCTGAGCGGGGGCGCAGGCATCACCCTCGGCCGTTGCGACTGCGGCGGCATGAGTGTCGGGAGATGGCGCGAGTCTGCGGATGAGTGCGACGCCGCGAGCGCTTGGACTTTCCACAACAACGTCGTTGGTCTCGGGGCGACGCCTACCTGCGCGAATAAGCAGGATAGTTGCGCCGCGCCGCATTTCACGGTCGTCCACGACGAAAAAATTGTCGCTGTTTGCGCCATAGAACGAGAGCGACCAATAGCTGGGCCAGGGCGTTACCGCGATGCGCACGGGGCCGCGGCGCAAATCATAAACGCAGGCCGAGTAGGCGAAGTCCGGGGATGGGCGAACGATTTGCCGTGAGCGCGCCGTCACGCGCTCGCCGCTATGCCAGGCATTCTCTCCCGCAGCTCCGAGCCGGTTCATCGCCCCCTGCATGAGCACGCGCGGCACAGCGAGCAGGAGAACGACGTGTGTAATGATCGCAATGAGAAGCGCGGTCTGCACGTATTTGCCCATCAGCGCTCCTCCGCGCACGAAATTCGCGACAGAGTGGGCAGAGTGTCGCCGCTGGCCCGGAAGCTATCCTGAGGGTTATACACGCGCAGTGTCAGCGCAAAGCCGCGTCCGGCGCTCCGCGAGGAGAGCCAGTACGGCGCGCTTCCTTGCACCGGCGCAATGCGGATCGACCAGGGGCCGGCGCCAATGTCGGAGGCGTCGACCGAGTAGGCATTGTCGCCGTTGTCGATCAGGAACGCGTCATCACCGTAGAGCGTCACCGACCACCAGCGCGCAGCCATCGGCGCGCCGCGCAATTCATAGACGCAACTCTCGTCGAGCGGGCGCCCGTCAGCGTCTGAATCCAGATTGAAGTAAAGCGCCTCCCGCGCGCTGAGCGCCAGCAGACCTTCGCGCGCAATGATCGCCCGCGTGTACGGCCCTGCGGCGGCAGAACCAGCGGCGCGGTTATGGGACCAAAGGCCATAATGCGCCCCGAATCCGGCAGCGCCGATTTCCAGCGTCGCCCACAGCGAGAGCGCGCCGAGCGCCACGCCGATTAGAACGGTTAATGCCCAAGCCGCCGCCCGCCGCAGCATCATGTCCCCCGCGGCGCGTCCTGCTCAGCTACGCGCCTCTTGTGGCGTTTTGAGATCGAGCGAAAGCGCATGCAAGCCCGTGTCGAATTCTTCACGAAGTGCAGCGTAAACCAAGCGTTGACGCGCCACGCGCGACAAACCATCGAACACCGGGGCCACCATGCACAGGCGGTAATGGGTCTCGCCCTTGGGGCGCGCGCCAGCATGCCCGATGTGTTTGCCGGATTCGTCGTCGAGAGTGATCGCTGAAGGAGCGAACTGTTCCACGAGCGTCGATTTGATGCGTTCGGCGCGGGAAAGATGCGTTTTGTCGGTTGTCAATTCCTTGTCCGCTTAACCTCTGGCGCCCATACTCACCAGCCCATGTCGAGCGCCTTCCAATATAGGCCCAAGTTTGTCGACATCCGCGTCAAGAAGCCAGACGCGGCGCAGGCCGCGCGCGCGCCAAATGAGCGCGCCTGTGATCACATAGGGTGCCAGCGCGCCGGCCTCCACCGGGCCCCGAAGGCGCGCGATCGGATCGGGGATTATTGGCATTTCTGTTCCGAGCATGCGGCCGAATACAACCGGCGCTGGGACTATTTCTCAGGCATGTCTGACACCGAGTTAGCCAGCTGGCAGAAGCGCGAAGAGACCGGCCACCGCCCCACCTGGAATTTCCGCACCGGCCGGCTCGACCGCTATTCCGCGGCCAACCGGGCCTTCAGAACTGGACAGGCGAACGATCCGTTCAGTGTGTTCGGCGCTGGTGAAGGGGCCTCTCCGCACGTCGCGGCCCCGCGTCGTCGCATGTCCCGGCTGCAAGTAATGGCGCTTGAAGCTATGTCGCTCGAGGAGAACGCCAGCGCCGCCGACATCCGCACCCGTTACGCCGAGTTGGTCAAGCGATGGCACCCCGACAGCAATGCCGGTGATCGCAGCGCGGAAGGCAACCTCCAGCGCGTGCTCAAGGCCTATCAGACGCTGAAGGCCGGCGGGCTCGTCTAGGGCAAGGCCGGCGCTGCAGGCGACTGCGTCACTGAGCACCCGCACAATTCGCCTTGGCTTACCTCAAGCGAGGGCCATAAAGAGAAGCGATGACCACTGCCGACGAACTCCTCTCCCTGAAGCCGGACAAACAGGTCTCCGCCCGCTCGTTCGGGGTGGAGAGCGACATGAAGGTTCCTGCGTTCTCCCAGCGCACTGAGTATGTGCCAGAAATAGATGAGGCCTACCGGTTTGATCCGCAGACTACCCTGGCGATCCTGGCTGGCTTTGCCTTCAACCGCCGCGTGATGGTCCAAGGCTATCACGGTACTGGCAAATCCACCCACATCGAGCAGGTGGCCGCGCGCCTGAATTGGCCGCTCGTCCGGATCAACCTCGATAGCCACGTCTCGCGCATCGATCTCGTCGGCAAGGACGCGATCGTGCTGAAGGACGGCAAACAGGTCACTGAGTTCCGCGAAGGCATGTTGCCGTGGGCTTTGCAACGGCCGGTGGCGATTTGCTTCGACGAATACGATGCCGGCCGACCAGACGTGATGTTCGTGATCCAGCGTGTGCTCGAGGCTTCGGGCAAGCTGACGCTTCTGGACCAGAACCGCGTCATCACCGCCAATCCGTTTTTCCGTTTGTTCTCGACGACGAACACGATCGGTCTCGGCGATACGAGCGGACTTTATCATGGCACGCAGCAGATCAATCAGGCGCAGATGGACCGCTGGTCGATCGTGACGACGCTCAATTATCTCGATCACGACGTCGAGGCCGACATCGTGCTCGCCAAGGCGCCGAGCTACAACAGCGCTGAAGGGAAGCGCCAAATCATGGCCATGGTGCGCGTCGCCGATATGACCCGAAACGCGTTCATCAATGGCGACATATCGACAGTGATGAGCCCGCGTACTGTCATAACGTGGGCCCAGAACGCCGAGATTTTCGGCGACGTCGGGCTGGCGTTTCGGATGACGTTCCTGAACAAGTGCGACGAGCTGGAACGGCCGACGGTGGCGGAGTTCTACCAGCGTGCGTTCGGAGCGGATTTGCCCGAAGCGGCGACGCGGGTGAAGGTGGCTTGAGATGGGGCGCAGGTAATGCCCCAACGCGAAACTCCAAGCGAAATCTTCAAGCGCGCGCTAGCGCAGTCGACCCGGGCGCTCGCCGGTCAGGAGGGCGAACTGGATGTGACCTTCGGCGCGGAAGGTCCGCGGCTATCGCCTGGCAAGATCGTACTGCCGCATCCGCCGCGCACGATTTCAGACACTGACGCCGAGCGTCTTCGTGGTCAGGCTGATGCGCTTGCGCTGCGGCTTGCGCACCATGACGAGCGCGCACATGCGAAGATGCGGCCGCAGAGCGCCGAGGCTCGCGCGGCGTTCGACGCCGTGGAGGAGATGCGGCTGCAGGCGCTGGGCGCGAATGCGTTGAAAGGCGTGTCAAACAACCTCTCCGCCGCGCTGACTGATCAGCTTGAGCGCAAGGGCGTCGCACGCATGACCAACCGCGCCTCGGCCCCCCTGGCCGAAGCGCTGTCGCTGCTGGTGCGCGAGCGGCTGACGGGCCAGAGGCCGCCGGCCAATGCGCAGGCGATGGTGGACGTCTGGCGCAGAGACATTGAACAGAGTGCGGGCAAGGATCTCGATCGTCTTGCCGATGCGCAGAGCGATCAGGAAACATTCGCGAAGGTGATGCGCGACGTGCTCACCGACCTTGGCATCGGCGATGAAATGACGCCGGCTGAGCGAGAGGACGAAGAGAACCAAGCACAGGCCGACGAAAACCCGCCTCCGCAGCCGGATCCCAGCGAGGGCGAGGATGACGAGCAGGAACAAATGCCTGCTGAAATGGAGAGAGCCGATAGCGACGTCGACGACAGCGATCGCACCGTCTCCATCGAAACCGACGTCGATACAGAAGAGCAGGAAGAATCCGAGCAGGAAGAGCCGGGCGAGAAGCCGATTCGACCGAAAGTGCGCGACGGGGCGGAGGATCCCAACCAAAACTACAAGGTCTTCACCCGCGCTTACGACGAGATTATCGGGGCCGAGGAACTCTGCGACGGAGAAGAACTCGCGCGCCTCAGGGCGTATCTCGACGCGCAGCTGAAGCCGCTGCAGAGCGTCGTAGGTCGCTTGGCCAACCGCCTGCAGCGCCGCCTGTTGGCCAAGCAGAACCGGGCGTGGAGTTTCGATCTCGAAGAAGGCATCCTCGATACCGCCCGCCTGACGCGCGTCATTACCGATCCGCTCGCTGCGCTGTCGTTCAAGCAGGAAGAGGACATGCCGTTTCGGGACACGGTGGTCACGCTCCTGTTGGACAATTCCGGCTCGATGCGTGGGCGCCCGATCATGGTGGCGGCGCTGTGCGCCGACATTCTGGCGCGCACGCTGGAGCGATGCGGCGTCAAAGTGGAAATCCTGGGCTTTACCACGCGCGCCTGGAAGGGCGGGGAATCCAAGCAGCGCTGGCAGGAAGCGGGCCGCCCGCCTCAACCTGGGCGGCTCAACGATCTGCGCCACGTGGTCTACAAGGCTGCAGACGCGCCATGGCGGCGCGCCCGGCGCAATCTCGGGCTGATGATGCGCGAAGGCCTGCTGAAAGAAAACATCGATGGCGAGGCGCTGATGTGGGCGCACGATCGCCTGCTCGCTCGCTCAGAGCAGCGCCGCATCCTGATGGTGATCTCGGACGGCGCGCCTGTGGACGATTCGACGCTCTCAGCCAACCCCGGCAATTATCTTGAACGGCATCTGCGCACGGTGATCCATTGGATCGAGCAACGTTCGCCCGTTGAGTTGATCGCAATCGGCATCGGCCACGACGTCACGCGCTATTATCGGCGTGCAGTGACGATCACCGACGCCGAGCAGCTTGGCGGAGCGATGACAGAAAAGTTGGCGGAATTGTTCGACGAACCTGGGCCAATCGAAGCGCAGCCGCCGCCGCGGCGCCGAGCGCGAGCCGCATGATGAAGGCCTTGCTCGCCGTTCTTGGTTTTGCGCTGCTGGCGGCGTGTTCTCCGTCGTCAGCCGATCCGCCGCCGATCACCGATCAATGGCGCGCGCTCGAGATACGCGCAGAGCCGGTCTCGTTTCCTGAACAACAGATCGGGCGCTTGCGTTTTCGCGGCGGCCTGCATTTGGCGGGGCCTACCCACCAGGCATTCGGCGGTCTCTCCGGCCTCGAGGTGCTCGACGATGGCCGCATCGTTGCGGTCAGTGATGACGGTGAATGGTTCGAGGCGCGGCTTGTGCTCGACCGCGAAGGCCAACTGGTTGGTTTGGCGGACACGCGTTCCGCATTGATGCGCGATGAGACCGGCGAGCCATTCGAAAGCAAGCGCGCCGGGGATTCAGAAGACTTGACGCAGCTGCCCGATGGGCGTTTTGCCGTCAGCTTCGAGCAGACGCAGTCGATCCGAATTTATGATTTGAACCGCGATGGCCCATTCGGAGCTGCGCAGCGCGGACCGCGGCTGGACAATGTGCGCCGCCTGCCGCGCAATGCCGGACTCGAAGCGATTGCATCTACGACCGATGGCGCGTTGCTCGTTGGCGCTGAAGGTGAGGGACATCGCAGCACGCCGCTTTGGCTAGCCTCGCTCGATGCGCAGGACCAGGTGCGCTCGCACTCGCGTTATCCGCTCGACGGCGGCTTCTCGCTGACCAGCCTCGACCGGTTGCCGAACGGAGACTTTGTGGCGCTGGAGCGCTTCTATGCGCCTGTGATCGGCGCGCGCGCGCGCATCGCCATTTTCCCGGCCGCCGCGTTGGCGGCGGGAGGCGTGCTCGAGCATGTCGAGGAATTGGCGATGCTGGCGCCGCCACTGCCGGTCGACAATTTTGAAGGCGTATCCGCGGTGCGCTTGGCCAATGGCGCTGTGCGGCTCTACATTGTTTCGGACGATAATTTCAGCGATCGCCAACGCACGCTGCTGCTGGCGTTCGATATGGTCGATTAGCCGAGATCAGGCTGCCGCGGCTTCGCCGAGCTTCTTCTTCAATTCGCGGCGGATCTTGGCGGCGCGGTCGGAGAGTTCCTCCTCGCGCGCCTTCAGCAGGAATTGGTCGAGGCCGCCGCGGTGATCGACAGACCGGAGGGCGGCCGCAGTAATGCGGAGCCGGTAGGATTGACCTAGCGCATCGCTGGTCAGCGTCACGTCGACGAGGTTCGGCTTGAACTCCCGCTTGGTCTTGATGTTCGAGTGGCTGACCTTGTGGCCGATTTGGCGATTGACGCCGGTCAGCTCGCAGCGGCGGGACATGGGACGTGACTCTCTGGATGAGGAAAATTGAAGCGCGGACGCATACGCGAAGGGCCCAGGCCGGTCAAGGATCGAGGCGGAGGCGGAATGCTTCCTTCAAAGCGCCTGATTTGGTTCATGCCGGGATCACACCGGCATCCCTATATCAGCGCCAGACGAGTGAGACGATGAAACAGTCAAAGCGAAGCTTCGTGGGCGCCCTGGCTGCGCTGGGGTTGGCCCTGACGGCCTCCGGCGCAGCACAGGCTCAGCCGGTGGAACGCACGTTCGAGGGCTCCTATGCCGTCATCGCCAGGGGCATCGAGGCCGGCGATTTCAACTACCGTTTTCATCAGTCCGGATCCTCTTATGAGGCGACGGCCAGTCGGGAAATGAAGGGGTGGGTCGGCGCCGCCCTGCGCCGGAGCCAGGATTATACCTATTCTGTTCGGGGCGCTGTGGCCGAGGATGGCGCTTTGCGGCCGAGCGCCTACCAGCATCAGGGCGGTCGGCGCCGCGATGACAGGCCGAACGGCCGCCTGGTGCGGGCGAACTTTACGGGCGCAGACGTCGTCACCTCTTCGGTGCCGGCTGGCATGGGTATGGGAGACCCCCCGGCTACCGCCGCCCAGCGTCGCGGCGTGATCGACCAGATCACTGCTATCGCCGCGATGGTCACCGCCACCGGCGATCCGTGCTCGCGCACGCTACGCATCTACATGGATGGCCGCTCCCGCTTTGACTTCGTGATGCAACCCAACGGGCGGGTGACCATCGACTCGCGCGCTTATCAGGGGCCGGGCGTACGCTGCCGCGTCCAGTTCAATCCCATCGCTGGATTTAGTGACCCGCAGGAAGCGTCGACGCTGAACTTTGTGTTTGCGCAGACACCGAGCGGCATGTGGGCGCCAATCACCATCGAGATGCCGACCGATGGGGTCGGAGTGGTCCGCCTGGAGGCGCGCCGCCTGTCATTCAATGGCCAGCGTTTGCGGTGAGCGGCGCCTGACAGCCAAGATGTGGTGGAGGGTTGCGTCACACCGCTCCAGTCTTGTGTGTTACTTAAGTATTAACCGCAAGATGTAGTGCGTGAACGGCCAAGGAACGAATCAAAGAAGATGATTCGAATTTGATTCGTTCTTGTTATTTTCCGCCTGTGCGGCGGCCGAATCCCTTTTCGGAGTCGTTTCTCTGTTTGGCTTGAAAAGGCCGCAACCCGGACCCATCGTTCCGGCATGACTGCGCGCGCCCGGTCCAGGGCGGTCACCAAGGCGGTGTTGGGGCCAACCAATACCGGCAAAACCCACCTCGCTATTGAGCGTATGCTGGGCCACGCCAGCGGCATGATTGGGCTGCCGCTGCGGCTGCTGGCGCGGGAGGTTTACGACCGTGTCATCGCAGCGAAAGGCGAAGCGGCCGCCGCGCTGATCACGGGCGAAGAGAAAATCGCACCGGAGAGCGCCCGTTATTTCATTTGCACTGTAGAGGCGATGCCGCTGGACCGGGCGGTGGAGTTTCTCGCGGTCGACGAAATCCAAGTCGCGCGCGATCTCGACCGCGGCCACGTATTTACCGACCGAATTTTGAACGCACGCGGCTTCGGCGAAACGATGTTGCTCGGCTCCGACACGATGCGTCCGATGATCCGGAAGTTGCTGCCGGACGCGGAAATCATCCGTCGCGAGCGCTTGTCGACGCTCTCTTATGCTGGACCGAAGAAGATCACGAAGCTGCCGAAGCGCTCGGCCGTTGTCGCGTTCTCAGCCGAAGAGGTTTACGCGATCGCCGAATTGCTGCGCCGTCACCGCGGCGGGGCTGCGGTTGTCATGGGCGCGCTCAGCCCGCGCACCCGTAACGCACAGGTAAAGCTCTATCAGGATGGTGAAGTCGACTTCCTGGTCGCTACTGACGCGATCGGCATGGGACTGAACATGGATGTCGATCACGTCGCTTTTGCCTCCCGTCGCAAGTTCGACGGTCGCACGTGGCGGGACCTGCGCGCGGACGAGATTGCACAGATAGCGGGCCGCGCGGGACGCTTTACGCGCGACGGTTCTTTTGGCGAAACCGGGGAGTGCGAGCCGTTCGAGCAAGAGATTGTCGAACGCGTTGAGGCGCACGAGTTCGAGAGCGTCGAGGCAGTGCAATGGCGCAATGAGGCGCTGAAGTTCGGCAGCGTGGAGGCTCTGATCGCATCGCTCGAAATGCCCCCCGGACGGCCCGGATTGATGCGTGTGCGCGGGGCCGATGACGAAGCCGTCCTGCGCGCGATCACTGCCGACGATGATCTTATGGAGCGGGTGCGTGGTCCTGAGCAGGTGCGTCGCCTCTGGGAAGCCTGTCAGCTGCCGGATTTTCGCAAGCTCACGCAGGACGAGCATGCGCGCCTTGTTGGCCGTATCGCTGGCTACCTTCTGTCGCCTGGTGGACGCGTGCCTAGCCTGTGGGTGGCCGCCGAAGTGGAGAAGCTCGACCGCACAGAAGGCGATCTCGACGCGCTTCACGCGCGGCTGGCGAATATCCGCACTTGGACATATGCGGCAAGCCGCCCGGATTGGCTGGAAGACGCGGGCGAATGGCGGACTCGCACGCGAGATGTCGAGGACCGTTTGTCCGACGCGCTGCACGACGCGCTCACGCAGCGCTTCATCGATCGCCGCACCAGCGCCCTGCTGAAGAGCCTGAAGCGCGAAGACACGCTGCTGACCGGCATCTCCGGAGACGGCGAAGTTACAGTTGAGGGCCATTTCGTCGGCCGCATCGAAGGCCTTGAGTTCAGACCGGATCCGCGCACGACGTCGGGCCTTGAAGGCCGGGCGGTGCGCAACGCGGCGCTTCGCGCGTTGAGGCCCGAGCTGTCGCGTCGGCTCATGCGCATTGCGGCAGCTGACGATCAAGTCATCGAACTCGGAAAGGACGGTCGTCTACGTGTCGACGGCGCGCCGGTGGCGAAGCTGGCGCAGGGTGCGCCGCCGCTGAAGCCTCGTCTGCAATTGATCGGCGCCGATTACGCCTCAGAGTCAGAACGCAACGCTGCGCGCGAGCGTTTGGAGCGGTGGTTGGCGCAAATGGTGGCGCATGATTTACGTCCGCTGGTCGCGCTGGAGTCGGCTTGGCGCGACAACAAATTGCCGCCGGACGCCCGGGGGCTCGCTTTTCGGTTGATTGAAAATGCCGGCGCTCTCGACTGCGCGCATGAGGATATCGACCACATCACACCGGCGGGGCGGGCAGCGCTGGCGCGACACGGCGTGCGCATCGGCCGACACAGCATCTATATGCCGGCTCTGATCAAACCGCGCGCCGCGCACACGCTTGCCCTGCTCTGGCACGCCGCGCACATGGATCGGCCGCACCATACAGTGTTCGTGGCGCGCCCCGGCGCTCTGTCGCTGCCGCTGATTGAACGGCGCTCGTGGGCCGAGTGCGCGGCAGCCGGCTATCGCACATGCGGGCGCATCGCAGTGCGATTCGATCTGGTCGAACGGCTGGCGGAGGCGCTCGAAAGTCAGCCGCAGCCCTCCGATGCCCATCTGGCGCGCTTGATCGGCCGCCCTGCACGAGATGTCGGCGCCGTCCTCACGAGTCTCGGTTATCGGCGTGTGGAGGACAGCGAGGATGCGCCTGCGCATTGGCGAAGAGGTGCGGCGCGTCGGCAGAGCCGCCCGCGCCGCGCATCGGCTGTCAACGCGTTTTCCGCTCTGGCCGAACTCTTGCCCCCCGAGCAGCGATCGCGTCGCCGGCGTAGGAGCGCGACGCAGTGAACGAAGCGCGCCAGCGCGTGGATCTGTGGTTGTTCCGCGCCCGTTTGGTGAAGACGAGGGCGGCGGCCGCCCGTTTGATCAGCGAAGGCGGCGTCCGCCTTGTGCATAACGGGGCCTCACGGCGACTGGAAAAGCCATCCGCTGAGGTGGTCGCGGGCGACACCCTGGTGCTGGCCCTGCGTGGCAGGCTACGCAGTTTCCACATTGCCGCGCTAGGCATGCGCCGCGGGCCGCCGGCGGAGGCGCGACTGCTCTACGACGAACTTGACGCAGAGCCACTCGCTTGACGCTCGCTGTCCTGCTCGTCATCTGAACTTCGCGGAGCGGACCAAAACAGACATGACCTACATCGTCACTGACGCCTGCGTGCGCTGCAAATACATGGACTGCGTTGAGGTCTGTCC
Organism: uncultured Terricaulis sp.; assembly: GCA_964402795.1. GTDB lineage: Bacteria > Pseudomonadota > Alphaproteobacteria > Caulobacterales > Aquidulcibacteraceae > Vitreimonas. The sequence continues at coordinate 65,430 of CAYODX010000008.1, forward strand.
GGTCGATTGCTTCTATGAGGGCGAAAATTTCTTGGTCATCCACCCGGACGAGTGCATCGACTGCGGTGTCTGTGAACCGGAATGCCCGGTTGACGCCATCAAGCCCGACAGCCAGGACGAGCCAGACGGCAAATGGCTGAAGGTTAATACCGAATTCGCTCGCGTGTGGCCAAATATTACCACAAAGGGCACGCCGCCAAACGACGCGGAAGTTTTTCGCGATCAAAAAGGCAAGTTTGAGAAATACTTTAGCCCCAAGCCCGGAACCGGGGATTGATTTTGCTTCAGCAGCCCGGCTTCCGCACGGCTTAATTTTGTGATACAAGGAACCTTCAATTGAGGGCGTGCGCGAAGCCGCCCGGCAGTCGGATCAGATAGACGCGCCACGAGCTGCGCCAGGGGATGATAGCGGAACGGTGTGCCCGGTCCGACACGTACCCTTTGCGCTAGCTCGTCTGACGCTGCGTCATGACCGGCTGCTCTGGAGAAAGTGAAGGAGCGCCACGTATGCAATCTTCCAATGCCACGCCGATCGCGTTCCGTCCGGGAGATCACATTGTCTATCCCGCGCACGGCGTCGGTCGTGTCATGGGCGTAGAAAAGCAATCTGTCGCCGGCATTGATTTGGATGTGTTCGTGATCTCGTTCGAGCAGGACAAGATGACGCTGCGGGTGCCCACAACGAAGGCGAAATCGTGTGGCATGCGGGCGTTGGCGTCGGTCGAGGTCGTCAACGAAGCAATGAAGACGCTGCAAGGGCGCGCCCGCATCAAGCGGACAATGTGGAGCCGGCGCGCGCAGGAATATGAAGCGAAGATCAATTCCGGGGATTTGGTTTCAATTGCCGAGGTCGTGCGCGATCTCCACCGCGCCTCGGACCAGCCGGAGCAATCCTATTCCGAACGTCAGCTGTATGAGAGCGCCCTCGACCGCATGGCCCGGGAACTGGCGGCTGTGGAAAAAGTCAGCCGCGACGACGCCGTGCAGAAGCTGACAGCATCGCTGGCTTCGAAGAAGCAGGCCGCCGCCGCCGCTTAAGTTTGCTCGCTGCGAAGGCAGAAGGGCCGGGCCTGAGCCTGGCCCTTTTTCATTTGGCCGCGGCGCCAAAACCCGCCGTCACGCGTTCGTGACAGGGTGTGTGCGCTCAACGTGCAGCAGCGCATGAACCGCAGGCACGTTGAAGACGTAGGGCAGGTGTTATGGCGCTCACCGAGACTTCAGAGTTGCGTCGCGGCGCGCAGGCCTATCTGCGCACAGCTATGCGCGCGCCTTTGCTCCAAGCCGAACACGAGCGCGAACTGGCGCGGCGCTGGCGCGACCTCGGCGATGAACGCGCCTTGCACGAATTGATCACAGCCTATCTTCGCCTGGTCGTGGCGATGGCGGCTCGCTTTCGCCATTATGGTCTACCGCTTTCAGACCTCGTTCAGGAGGGCAATGTCGGGTTGATGCAAGCGGCGGCTCGGTTCGAGCCGGAGCGCGAAGTGCGGTTCTCCACTTACGCCTCGTGGTGGATACGCTCGGCGATGCAGGATTTTGTCCTGCGTAATTGGTCGATCGTGCGCACGGGAACTACGTCGGCGCAGAAAGCCTTGTTCTTCAATTTGCGCCGTCTGCGCGCGCGCATAGGAGACGTTGGCGACGCAGTCATGAGCGCTGAGGCCTCGTCACGAGTCGCTAAGGCGCTGCGTGTGCCCGCGCGCGAAGTCGAAGCGATGGCGGCGCGGCTGTCCGCACCGGACCGTTCGCTGAACGCTCCGCTCACCGAAGACGGCGATGGCGAATGGCAGGACATGATTGCCGATGAGAGCGCCGATCCCGAGCAACGCGTTATGGCGGCGCACGATGGCGCTGCGCGCGTCGACCTGGTCTGGGCGGCGCTCGACGACCTTTCCGAGCGCGAGCGCTTGATCATCCGCGAACGCAAGCTGGAGGAAGAGGCGGTGACGCTCGAGGCTCTCGGCGAGCGCCTTGGCATCTCCAAGGAGCGCGTGCGCCAAATTGAAGGGAACGCGCTGGAGAAGTTGCGCCGCGCCTTGATCGCCCGTGTCGGCGATCCGGTGGCTGCCGGCTACGTGGACTAGCGCGCCGCCGGCGCAGTCCGGCGCGATCCTGGACTAACTACTTCTAGATTGCCGCCGTATTCGACACACAGCTGTGCTTCGCCTGCTATAACGCCGAGTGGGCCGCGGGCGCGAACGCGCGCGCCTTCGAGGCTGTTGAGATCCGCTCCATCCCATTGGGAGAGCGCGTCGCCGAACACCACGATCGAGAACGGCGTGCGCTCGGATGCGCCTTGCGCGCGCAGCGCGGTTCGATCCTCGTTGCTGCGAACTTCCGCGATATCGGCCTCGACGATCCGGAACGGCGCCCGCCCGCTCAAGCAATCCTCGCCGGCGCGGGCGGCAGCCCGCGCCGCCGCGCGCGCGCTCAGCGTCCTGTAGGCGCGCTCGCCCCAGAGGCCGCGCTCCGCCGCTCGCGCCTGCTGTTCGATCGCTAGCAGACGTTGGCTGCGCGCATGGTTATCCACGCGCGGTCGTACGAATACCGCGCCACGGGTGACCAGTTCGTGCTGCAGCCAAAACCAGCGTCCGCCCTCGCTCCGGACGAATACGTGCGCAAGGGCGGCTTCTCGCGGCGGCTGCTCACCATCGCGGGGGCGGCCTACCCAGCGCCGCGTCCCTCCATATGCCAGCTGCACCTCTCTGTGCAGCGCCAGCGCTTCCAGTTCGCCGTAGGCTTGGTTCGCGTACGGCGCATCGCGTATCGGTCCGTCGACTTCGGCCAAGAAGACGCGCAAGCCAGAATCGAGTTCGAGCGTATCGCCGCCATAGACGCGAACGACGCGGCCGCTCTCGCCGCGCTCCAATTCGCCGATCTGCGGACTGCAGGCAGCGGCGAGAAGCAGAAGCCCCGCGACCCAAGCACGCCGCATCAATAGCCGCCTGCGGCGCCGTCCTTGCGCATCTCCGTCGCTGCCTCGTAGCCGCCGCTCGGATTGCGCATGATTGCTTGATAGCCGCCAAACGAGCCATCGGCCGGTCGAATGCGGTGGCCGCGGCGCTCGAGTTCTTCGCGCACTTCCGGCGGCACGCCATTTTCCATCGCCACATAGCCATTGCCGTCCGGCTGGTCGCCGGTTGGCTCGATACCGCCATAGAAGCGATAGCGCGCGGCGTCCCCAGCAGCCTGTAAGTCGAGGCCATAATCGACGAGGTTGACGATGATCTGTACGTGCCCTTGGGGTTGCATGTCGCCGCCCATGACGCCGAATGACAGCCAGGGTTGGCCGTCGCGAAGCGCGAATGCCGGAATGATCGTGTGGAACGGCCGCCGCCCTGGCATGTACTGATTGGGATGGCCACGCTGCAATGAGAACAGTTCGCCGCGATCCTGCAGCATGAAGCCGAGCGCGTCTGGAACGAGGCCCGAGCCCATGCCGCGATAATTCGATTGTATCAACGACACCATCATGCCCTCGGAATCGGCGGTGGTGAGGTAGGTGGTGTCGCCCTCGAGACGCAGTTCTGCATGCGGCGGCGGCGCCATCGCTCGCTCTCGCTCGATCATTGCGCGGCGGGTTTGGGTATAGTCGTCAGTCAGCAGGCGGCGCACGTCGAAATGCGTGAATGCTGGATCGCCGTAGAACTGGGCGCGGTCGGCGAAGGCAAGGCGAGTCGCTTCGATCTGGGTGTGCAGCGAATCGGCGGAGAGAAATCCCATTTCTCGCAGGTTGAAGCCCTCAAGAATGCGCAGCGTCTGCAGCGCCACCACGCCTTGGCTGTTGGGCGGCAACTCGCAGACTTGAACATCGCGATATGGCGCGCAGATGGGATCGATCCATTCGCCATGATGTGCTGCAAGATCTTCGTAGCGCAGCCAGCCCCCTATACGGCGCATGTAATGATCGATCGTGTGCGCGATCGGGCCGCGATAGAATGCATCGCGTCCGCCTTCGGCGATTGTCTCGTAGGTGTTGGCGAGGTCAGGATTTGCGAACAGCGAGTGACCATCCGGGATACGCCGGTTTGGTGCGCAATCCTGCCGGCAAAAGTAGAGGGCGCGGGCGTTGGCGAATTCCTCGAGCCGCCCCGCATCGTGCTCGGCCTCCAGCCGTCGCGCATTAGCGTTCCAATACATGGCGATCGTCTGCGGAATCGGGGCGCCTTCACGCGCGTACTCGATCGCGGGCGCCAGCAGCTCCGCCATCGATTTCCGGCCGAACCGTTCGTGCATGGCGAACCAGCCATCGACAGTGCCCGGCACGGTGACCGGTGCAGCGCCGAAGCTGGGAATATGCTCGGCGTCGCCGCGCCGCCGCGCAACTGCTCGCAAGGTGCCGAGCGAGAGTCCGCGCGGGCTGCGGCCCGAACTATTGTAGCCGTAGAGGCGCTGTGAGCGCGGATCCCAGATGATGACGAAGAGGTCCCCGCCGACGCCGCTTCCGGTCGGCTCGACGAGGCCGAGCATGGCATTCGCTGCAATGGCTGCGTCGACCGCCGTGCCGCCGCTGCGCAAGATGTCAAGAGCTGTTTGCGTCGCCAGCGGGTGCGCCGTCGCTGCAGCGCCATGGGGCGCCAATACAGGCGAGCGCGTTGCGAAGCTCTCGCCCGAAACCCGCTCACCGCGGCCGAAATTCGGGTCGCGCGCAGAATTGTCCTGCGCTGCGGCGCTTGCCGCAAGTGCGAGCGCGCCGAGCACCGCGACAAGGCTCGTGACGATACGCATCTGAAGGCCCTCCCAACGTGGATGTAATCAACCAGGAGACAGCGCTCCGGCCAAGCTTGTTTTCGTCGTGAAGCTGCGGCGGTGGTCAAGGCGCCGCCGAGCTGCGACAGTCGCGCCGATGATTGTCGCGACCTACAACGTGAACGGCGTCAACGGGCGTCTCAATGTGCTACTGCGCTGGCTCGAAGCAGCCAAGCCTGACATCGTGTGCCTGCAGGAACTGAAGGCGCCGCAGGAAAAGTTCCCGGAAGCGGCTCTCCTCAAGGCGGGCTACTACGCGATCTGGCATGGACAGAAGAGCTGGAATGGCGTCGCCATTCTGTCGCGCGGCGCGCCAGCTTTGGAGCGGCGTCGAGCATTGCCCGGCGGTGAGGCGGACGCACAAAGTCGCTATATTGAGGCCGAGATCCGCGGCCTTGTCGTCGGCTGCCTCTACCTGCCGAACGGCAACCCATATCCAGGCCCGAAGTTCGACTACAAACTCACTTGGTTTCAGCGCCTGCAGAAGCACGCCAGCCACTTACTCGGCGCTGGCGCCCCAACGATCCTCGCGGGCGATTACAACGTCATGCCGACCGATCTTGATGTCTATAAGCCGGAGCGCTGGATCGATGATGCGCTGTTTCGCGTCGAAGTGCGCGACGCTTACGCCAAGCTGGTCGCGCAAGGTTGGATCGACGCCATTCGCACGCTTTACCCGGATCAGCGCGTCTACACGTTCTGGGATTATTTTCGCAACGCCTATGCACGCAACGCCGGGCTGCGGATCGATCATCTGCTGCTGAGTCCCGGCCTGGCGCCGGCGCTTAAACGCGGCGGAGTGGATTGCGAAGTGCGCGGCTGGGAGAAGACGAGCGATCACGCCCCGACCTGGATCGAGATCGAATGGCCAGCAAAGGCGCGGCGCAAGGCGGCAGCCAAAAAGCCTGCCAAGAAAGGGGGGTGAAGAGGAAGGCCGGCTGAGGGCTGCCGCTTCCGGCGCCGCGATGGCTGGTGTAGGCGAAGCGGCATGGACGCAAACGAACCACCGCGAGATCCCGGCGTCGCGCCTGCCGCGCCAGGGCCGGCGGTCAGCACGCGCAAACTGCTCGACAAGCGGGTGCTGCTCGGCGGCCTCGTTGGTCTTGCCATTGTCATGCTGGCGACGCTCGCGTTTCTCTATCTCAACACACGCCTCGAGCGTGACCGCGCTGGCGCTAATACGCCGAACGCGACAGCGCCCGCGGATGAGGAATGGCCAGGCTTATCAGACCAGGACCGTTTGCACGTGCGCCCGGTTTCGATCCCTAGGCCGCGTCCGACGCCGGGAATGTTGACAGCGATCCTGTCGGGCTATGCCGACGCCGAATTCACCGTTGGCGCTGACGGCAAAGCCACTGATATCCGTATCGTGCGCGAGAGCACGTCCGATATTGGTTATGGCGCTGAAGCCCGCCGCATGATCGCCGCCGCCGAGTGGCCGACTGACTGGCGCGGCCGCGTCGCGCCTTATCATGCAGCATACCGTGTAGTCTTTCCGCCCGGGCGCGGTCCCAGCGCTATTGCGCCGCTTTCGATCGGGCGCCCCAACCTCACTCCGGACATCCTGGCGCTGCGGCGTGATGTGGCGGTGACATTGCTCCTGCACGTCACGGCTGACGGTCTTGTCGACAGCGCGCGCGTCATCGACCAGGATGTCGACAGCAGCGCCGCCGCGGCCGAGGCCATGCGTGTCGCTCTAGGCGCGCGCTATCCGCCCAGCGCGACCGGATATCAGACGCAGCTTGTCATCCGCTTTGAAGTCGTCGCCGCGGCGAACGCGGATGAGACGGCGCCGCGGGGTCCGGCGATCTCATACGCTGACGTGCCGTTTTCACAGCGGCCAAATGCGAGCGATTACAGCCGCTATTATCCGCGCCGCGCCCGGTACAACGGTATCGATGGTCGGGTGGTGTTGTCGTGCGTGGTCCAACGCAGCCTGCGCCTGCAGTGCAGCGTCGCCGAGGAAAATCCGCCTGGTCAGGGGTTCGGCGATGCGGCGCTACGCATCGCCCGCCGCTTCCGCGCTGAGCGTCAGTTCCCGGACGGCCGCAGCACGGTGGGCGCGCAAGTGAACATGCCGATGGTGTTCAGAGCGTCGGAATGATGCGGCTCGGTTTTTCCTGAAATAGCCGAAACGCCGCCGTCGCCACCGCCGCCATCAGCATCCACATCAGCATGCGTTCATACGCGCCCTCCATGTCGTCGGGCACGAAATCCAGCAGCGGAGCTGTCAGCACCCAGAGCGCCGCCATGACGCGGGGGTCGACCGGCAGGCTCCTGCGCGCTGCCTTTGTGGGCGCGAACCACAACAGAACCGCCACCAGCACGCCGAGCAACGTGACGAGATAGGGGTGAAGCACGATGCCCTGGTAACCGTGCTTGCTGTAGTTGTTGAGCAGCGCCAGCGGCAGCATCGTGCTCGCCAGCAGCACAAGGCAGGCGCGCATCACCCAAGACTTTGCGTCGTCGTCGTCGCAGAACACGAAGCCTATGGTGAGCGCGAGCACGCCGAGCGCGAAGATGATCATGGCGCCATCCATCACCCAACTGAACGGTCCGGCGGCGAGCCTGCTGATCGTATCAGACACTGGATCGTATCCGGGCGCCAAGCCCCAGAGGATCACGTCGCAGGCGATGAACGCTATGGCCGAGACAAACGCAAAACCACCGAGGAGCTGATACACTCGTCCGCCCGTGACCTGCTCGAAATAGCGCGCCATGGGCTTGGGTGAAGGGTTCGAACGCGGCATGCGGCACTGTGCACGTCAGCGAACGAGTGAGTCACACTTGGGTTCCTGCACTCAGACGTGAGTGGCGACCCCGGAGAGATTCGAACTCCCGACCGTGTCCTTAGGACGGACCTGCTCTATCCAGCTGAGCTACGGGGCCTTATGCCGCGCAGAGCTAGGCAAAAGCTGAGCGCGCTGCAACTGCTTTGCCGTTCAGGCGGAGAGCGCAAGCGCGGCGCGTAATTCGGCGATGTCGGCCAGTTTCTGCTCGAACAAGGACCAGTCGTCATGTTCGGCGATCGGCGCCCACAATGCTTCAACGTCATCGATATGCAGTGTGTGCGGCGTCGTTCGCTGGAAATAGGGGTGTCTGAGCGCGACCGCGGAGTCTTGGCCCGTGCGTGCCTCGATGCCTGTTCGGACTGGGGCAAACGCGCCGTCCTGGTAAAGCGCCCCCTGCGGGCTCGCCGCCGCCCGGTCGGCGCTCGCGGCGCCGCCCCGCCAATCGTGGAAAAACTGGTCCCACCCTGCTTGGCTTTCGGTGAGCCAAGCGAAGAGATCGCTCAAGAAGCGCAGGTCGGCCTCCAACGCTGTCTGCACCAGGCCGATCCGGCTGAAGATGTGGGCGCGGAGCGCATCCTGGTAGGCAGGCGCAAAGCGCTGCAATTCTGGCTCCAGCAGCGTGGGCGGGCACACTGGCGTCAGCGCGCCGCCCAACTGCGCGAGCGCCCACGACACCGCCTCTGGCTGGCGTCCGAATGCGTAAAGGCCCGTCTCGTCGAAATAGGCGGCGGTGAAGCTCGGATCGCTGGTTTTCAGGAATCGCCACGGACCATAATCGAAGCTCTCGCCGGTGATGTTCAGGTTGTCCGTATTCAAGACGCCATGAACGAAGCCCGACACCATCCAGCTCGCGGCGAGACGCGCCGATGCTTCGACGACAGCGCCAAAGACGGCGGCAACGCGAGCTTCACCCTCCGTGTCCGCAAGCGCCGGATGATAGACCGCCACGCAATGATCGATCAGAATCTTGATGAGGTCTGGCCGCTCGATGAATGCGAGGCGCTGAAACGTGCCGAAGCGAATGTGACTGTGCGAGAGTCGCACCAGGACAGAAGAGCGGGTGGGCGACGGCTCGTCGCCACGCACCAGCGCCTCTCCCGTTTCGAACAGTGAGAAAGCCTTGGACGTGGACACGCCGAGCGCCTCCAGCATCTCCGCCGCCAGCACCTCCCGCACGCCGCCCTTCAGTGTCAGGCGTCCGTCACCGAAGCGCGAATACGGTGTCTGGCCCGAGCCTTTGGTGGCGAGGTCCAGCAGCCGGCCGCGATCGTCCCTCAGCTGGGCGAACAGAAAGCCGCGCCCGTCGCCCAGCTCTGGGTTGTACACGCGGAACTGGTGGCCGTGATAGCGCATCGCCATCGCCTCGGGCATATTCCCGGCCAGTGGCTCGAAACCGGCAAAATGCGCCGCCCATTCCTGCGCCGAAAGGGCGCCGAGCCCCACCCGTTCGGCCCACGCTTGGTTGCGCCTCCGCAAGATGTGTTTGGGAAATCGCGCGGCGGTCACCGGATCGGCAAAATCCCGCCCGAGTTTGGCGAACAAAGGATCAGGCCGGTAGTTAGATGAGTAAGGCATGCGGGCTATCTAAGTGCGCGAGCCCCCGGAGCTATGCGGCCGTCGCACGCGACAGGCGGTGACGCAGCCAATGTTATGTGGCAACAGGTTTATGACGAGGAGGCAAGCCGGGATGTCGATGCGCGGAGCCATGATTGCCGCAGCATCCATACTCGTGCTCGGGCTTGCTGGCTGTGGCAATCGTGGCAGTGGTGAGAAGACGGAAGAGAGTTCGCCGGAAAATATCACGGCGGCGCTCGACGTGTGCGCCAGTCCCCAGGCCGACGCAGTTTCGCAGAGCCTTTGCCACAACAGCGCGCTGGTCAATCTCGACACCGCCGTGCGTCAGACTCTGGTCGCGGCGTCGCAGGAGATCTCCGACGCCGGCGCGCAGATGCTGGTGCAGAATCAGCACCGTTGGCGCCAGGCGGCGGCGATCATGTGCGGCATCGTCGATGAATCGACGACCCCCACGCCTGAACAGCAGACCTGCCTCGAACAGCAATTCCGGGCTCGGGCCGAGCAAGTGCGGACGGCTGTGCAGGATGTCGGCGGCTATACATTCCAACGCATGGAGCTGGTTGACGCGGCGCCAGTGACGGCGGAAATCGCCTCCGCGTCAGGGCTCGGAGAGGCGGCGCCGCGCGCGATCTTGCGCGATATCCGGTTCCCGCGCATCGACGGGCCGCAGACGCCGGCGATTCAACGCTTCAACGAGCTGGTTGCACAATCCCCGCAATTCCGGCTGGAAGAAGCGACCAACGAGGATGTGGATTATCGCATCGCGTTCGCAGGGCCAGAACTGATCTCCGTGCGCTTCGACATGTCTTCCGATACGCTCGGCGCGGCGCACCCGAATACGACGTCAAAAGCCGTCAATGTGCTGATGGAGCAGGGTAGAGCCTTGGCTGAGTCGGATGTCTTCCGCGCCGATTCCGGTTGGCAGGATTTCCTCACCCAGCGTTCGGTGGCGGAGATCTCGCGCCAGTTTCGGGAAGATGGATTCGTGCCGCCGGAGCGCGACGTTCGCGAGAGCGCCACCAAGCCGCATTTGTGGCTGATCACCGAGCGCGGCCTGACCATCCTTTTCCCGCCCTATTCGTTCGGCGCTCCTTACGCGATGGGCAATGCGGAAGTGACGATCCCGTGGCGCGATCTGCGGCCTTACCTCAACCCAGGAGCGCCTGCGCCGATCCGGCCTAGCGCCTGAGCACTAGGGCGGTAGGTCGCGCCGATGGCCTATTGCCCCGCTGCATCCTTGCCTTACTGCCCTTCCCCGATGTCCTCTCGCTTTGCATCGCTGGCCGCTCTCGTGGGCGTCGTGCTGATTGGCATGACCGGTTTCGGCGTGTTCCTGCCGATTTTTCCTTTCCTCGCCCTCGATGTCGACGCAACACCCACGGCGACGACGATCGCGATGGGCGCCTATTCGCTCGGACAATTGATCGCCTCGCCTTTTTGGGGACGCCTCAGTGATCGGGTTGGCCGCAAGCCGATCCTCGTCATCGGCCTGGTTGGAAGCGTCATATCGTATCTTTGGATCGCACGTGCAGGGAGCGTTGAGGAACTCGGCGCAGCGCGCCTGTTCGGCGGCTTGATGGCCGGCAATGTCGGCGCGGCTTTCGCGGCGGCCGCGGACCTTGCCGACGACAACACGCGCGCACGCAACATGGGCCTTCTCGGCGCCGCCGTCGGCTTCGGCTTTATCGCAGGCCCGGCGCTCGGCGCACTGCTAATCGGGCAAGCGCCTGATCACGAGGGCTTCGTGCGGGTTTGCCTGGCGTCAGCCGCCCTTGCCGGCGCAGCCGCGCTGACTGCTTTGGTGCTCTTTCGCGAGAGCTTGGCGGTCGAAGCGCGGCGCAAGCGCGGCGAAGCGCGCCCGCGCCGGCTCGCGCTGCTGACCTCGCGCCCGGTATTGGCGAGATTCATCGGCGTCATGTTCCTGATGATCGCGGCCCAAGCGCTGATGGAAACCACGTTCGGACTTTGGGCCGATGTTGAGCTGGAGTGGGGGCCGCGTGAAGTCGGTTGGACGCTAGCGGCGCTCGGCGTTGGCGCAGTGCTGTTGCAGGGCGGCGGCGCTGGCCGAGCAGCGCGTGTCCTCGGCGAGCGTATGACATTGCTGATCGGGCTGGCCTTGTTCGCGGCCGGCTTCGGCGGCCTTGCCGTCACGCACGAAATTGGCACGCTAGCGGCGGCGCTGATCGCGTTGACGCTTGGCGTCGGGCTCGCCACGCCAGCGCTCAACGCTCTGATTGCCGCGCAAGCAAACGAGCACGAGCGTGGTGCGGTGATGGGGCTTTCCCAATCGGCTGCAGCCTTCGGACGTGTAGCGGGCCCCCTCGGCGCAGGCGCATTGTTCGATTTTTTTCATCATGCCGCGCCTTTCGTCGGCGCCGCGCTGCTCATTTTGGCTGCGTTGTTCGTGGCATTGAGTGAACCGGCGCAACTGGAGACCGCTCAGGCTACGGATTAGCCTTCGTATTTGCGCCAAACCCCATGGCGGTCACGCACCACATAGCCGCCGCCGTCCGCACGCACGCTCGGCGGCGTCAGCGGCGCCTTTCCATGTCCGCCGGGGATGTCGAGCACGTAGCTCGGTTGTGCGAGCCCGGACGCTCGATCGTGCAATGCCTGGATGAGCTGTTGGCCCTCCGCGATAGTGCAGCGGAAGTGCGATGTGCCCGGAGCTTTATCGAGATGATGCAGATAATACGGCTTCACCCGCGCCTCCACGAGGCCGCGCATCAGCGCTTCCAGAGTATCTGCATTATCATTGACGCCCTTTAGCAGCACAGTTTGCGACAGCATCGGAACGCCGGCGTCGACGATGCGCGCGATTGCTGCTCGCGCCTGCTCAGTCAGTTCGCGCGGATGATTGGTGTGCAGCACCACATACGTCGTCGCGCCATCCGCGCGTAGCGCTTGCACCAGAGCTGGCGTCACGCGCAGTGGATCGACCACCGGCACGCGCGTGTGCCAGCGGATGATCTTCACGTGAGGGATTTTTGCAAGGCTGGTCGTGATTTCCCGCGCGCGGCGCGATGAAATCAGAAATGGATCGCCGCCTGTGAGAATGACTTCCCAGATCTCTTCGTGCGCCGCGATATAAGCCGCCGCTCTCTCCAGCTCCGCCGCCGTTAGCGTGCCGTCGCCATCCGGCCCCACCATTTCGCGCCGGAAGCAGAAGCGGCAATAGACCGGGCAAACGTGAACGAGCTTGAGCAGGCAGCGGTCGCGATAACGGTGCACCAGGCCTTTCACAGGCGTATGCGCCGCGTCGCCAATTGGGTCGTTCAACTCGTCGGGCGTGATATTCAACTCGCGCGGATCGGGTCGAAATTGCGCCGCGATCGGATCGGCTGCATCGCTCGGATCCGTCAGCGCTTCCATCGCCGGCGTGATCGCCACCGCATAACGCGCGGCGACTTCCGCCAACGGATCGGGCTTTGCCTTCGCACTCACTTCAGACCCCAAACGCCTTCGCGTATCGCACCTTGCCGCCGTCCTTCAGCACGCCCGGCTTCAACTCCAACGCCATGAAGTGCGGCCCGGAGAATGGAGCCTGCAACGATTCCGCCGTTCGCGCCGAAAAACCGAAACGGGGATAATAGGCGGCGTGCCCCAGCACAACGATAGCGTCCAGCCCCAGTTCAGTGCAGCGCGCGTTGCCCGCTCGGATGAGTTCGCCGCCGATGCCGCGGTTCTGAAATGCAGGCAACACTGAGACTGGGGCGAGTGCGCCGGCGGTCAGCGCCGTTTCCTCCCGCTCAATCGTCAGGAGCGAATAAAGAATGTGCCCTCGGATCGCACTATCGTTCGCCGCCACCAGTTCAAGCAAGACATCGCCGTCTCCGCGCAATTGCTCGACCAGGTTCGCTTCGCTGGCGGTTGGAAAGGCATGTCGAAGGATGGCTCGAATAGCCGGATAGTCGGCGGGCGTGGCGTCGCGGATCATGGCGGCGTCCACAACACGTCATTGATGTGCCGCGCGCCGGTCGCGAGCATCGCGAGCCGGTCAAACCCGAGCGCCACGCCGCTGCACGGCGGCAGGTGGGCAAGAGCCTCCAGGAAATCCTCGTCGATGGGCCAACGCTTGCCGTAGCGCCGTTCTTTCTCGTCCATTGCTTCGATCAGCCGCGCGCGCTGCTCCACCGGATCGGTGAGCTCGCCGAACCCGTTCGCCAACTCGACGCCGCAGGCGTAAAGCTCAAAGCGCTCCGCCAGGCTGGGGTCGTGCTGCGTGCGCTGGGCGAGAGCAGCTTCGCGCAGCGGGTACTCGTGCAGCAGCGTGAGAGCAGGGGCGCCCAGATTTGGCTCAATATCCTTCACCAAGGCCTTGCTGAATTCATCCGAAGTGGCCGGCAGGACCGCCGCGTGACGCAGGAACGCCTCGCGCACGGTGGTCAATTGTGGATCTGCTGACGGATCGCAGACGCGATCTTTCCATCTGAATACATCAATCCCGGTTACACGCGCCGCGATCCGCACCAAGGCGATGCAGTCATCCATGATCTGTGTGTAAGGCGCGCCGGCGCGATACCATTCCAGCATCGTGAACTCTTCGGCATGCAGCGGCCCTGTCTCGCCGCGTCGCCAGCACTTGCCGAGAAAAAAAATTCTTTCTTCGCCCGCCGCGAGCAGCTTTTTCATCGCCAGCTCCGGACTCGTGTGCAGGTAGCGGCCATCGCTTTCAAAAGCGTCGACATGCACCTCTGCGCCCGGCGAAAAGACCAGCCCGTCGGGCTCGGCTTCGACAAATCCCTGAGTCCAGAACCACTGCCGCACCGCCTTGGCGATCAGGGCGCGGCCATGCAGAAAGGCCCGCCGGTCGCGGTGGCGGGAGGTGGACCAGAACGGGCTCATTGTCGCCTCCCCGATGACTGGAGGCGCCGCTCGGGCGGGCGTTCAACTGCCTGATCTGCGCTTTTGGGCCAGCCGTTCGGCTTTTCCCGCACAGCGAACCCGGCTAGAGAGGCGGCCAAATCCCGGTCCTTTCGATCGATATTGGGGCGCGCCGGCGGGCCGGCGCGGAGTGAGGTCACAGTGGTCAAAGTCATCGCCAGCGACGTCCGCAAAGGCAACGTGCTCGAGCACGAGGACGGCAAGCTCTACGTGGTCATGAGCCACGAAACCTTCCGTCCCGGCAAGGGTACGCCAACAACGACCATCGTCATGCGCCGCATCGTCGATGGCGTGAAGACAACCGAGACCTACAAAACCACGGACGCGTTGGAAAAGGCGTTCGTGGAGGAAGTGAAGCACACGTATCTTTACGACGACGGCGACGCAGGGCTCGTGTTCATGAACCCGGTCACCTACGAGCAGGTCCATCTCTCCCGCGATATGGTTGGCGATCAGGCGGCGTATCTGCAGCCGGAAATGGAAGTGCATCTGACCATGCACGATGGGCAGGCGCTTTCGATCGAACTGCCGCCGCGCATCACTGCGACGATCGAATCAACCGAACCCGTGGTGAAGGGGCAGACTGCGTCCTCATCCTACAAGCCCGCCATGCTCGACATCGGCGTCCGCACCATGGTGCCGCCGCACATTGAAGCCGGCACCCGTGTTGTCATCTCGACCGAAGATGGCTCGTACGTCGAGCGCGCGAAGGATTGATGCTGACGCGACGCGGCATGGTGCTTGGCGCTGCGGCGCTCGGCGCCTGCGCGCCGCGAGCAACGGGGTCGCGCGCCCGCCTTGCGCCCCCTGCAGCGGTTGACCGGCGTTTCGCCGCTATAGAGCAGCGCGTCGGCGGCCGCCTTGGCGTCGCCGCCTGGAACACTGCGATAGACGTTTGGATCGTCCATAGGGCCCACGAACGCTTCGCGATGTGCTCCATGTTCAAATGGCTGCTTGCAGCCCAGATGCTCTGGATTGACGAGCGCACACCGGGCTTCCGCGCGCAACAGGTGCGTTTCGATGAAGCCTATTTGGCGCCGCTCGGCCACACGCCGGTGACTCGCGCCAATCTGGCGCGCGGCTGGATGACCGTTGAGGAATTGGCGCAAGCGACAGTCGTTCAGAGCGACAATGGTGCGGCAAATCTGTTGCTCGAAAGCGCTGCTATGGGTCCTGAAGGCTTCACCGCTTTCCTGCGTTCCCACGGCGATAGCGTGACGCGATTGGATCGCATCGAACCTGCGCTCAACGAAAACCTTCCGGGAGACGAGCGCGACACTACGACGCCTGACGCGATGGCGCGTACGATGACCCGGTTCCTCGCCACCGATCAGGTGCTGAACCGGCATTCGCGCGAGACACTGACGCGATGGTTAGTAGAGTGTCAAACGGGCCTCGCTCGCTTGCGTGCTGGGCTGCCGAATGAGTGGAGCGCGGGTGACAAGACTGGCACGTCTATCGGGGAACACAACGCGACCACCGATGCCGCAATCGCTTGGCCGCCGGACCGCTCGCCAATCGTCATCGCGTGTTTCCTCAGCGATTCCGCTGTCGACTTGACCGCCCGCAATGCCGCGGTCGCTGATGTCGGCCGTATCGTCGCAGCATCTTGGGGTTAGTCCGATGCCGTGGTTTCGCTTGTTCGTATGCGGTGATGATTTTCCGGTGATCATCGACAACAACGTGGAGATCGTTGGGTTCTACACGACACGTTATGTAGAAGCGGCGACGTCAGGGGAGGCAGAGGCGATCGCCTCGGATTTGCTGTTCGATGATATTGACCTGCAACCGCCCCCCGGTGATTGGAGCGAGCTGCAGCCACGCATCATGTTCGAGGAGGTCGAGCAGGTGGCCGGTCCGCTCGACATCAATGACGGGTTTTCCTTCTTCCCGATGAGCGAAGAAGGCGAAGATGAGGATTAGCGATGGCCAAGACCTTTCCCATCACGATTTATCATAATCCGAAGTGCTCCACGTCGCGCCAAGTGCTCGAGATGATCGAGGCGAAAGGTTTGAGACCTAACGTGATCGAGTACCTGAAGACCGGCTGGACCAAGACTCAGCTGAAGGAGTTGTTCGCCGCAGCCGGCCTCACGCCTCGGCAGGCGCTGCGCGCCAGGGCGCCGGAAGCAGAAGCGCTCGGCCTGCTCGATCCGAAGGTGAGTGACGCCAAGTTGCTCGATGCAATGATCGAACATCCGGTGCTGGTGGAGCGCCCGTTCGTCGTCACGCGCAACGGCGCGCGCCTCTGCCGCCCGAAGGAAACGGTGCAGGACCTGCTCTAGCGCGCCCGCGGGCGCAAGATCGCGCCCAACCTGTCCGGCGCGCCAGGAATTCGCTCCAAGTGCGGATAGCGGAGCCCGCCATGATAGTCGATTTCGACCGTCCGATACTCATCGCCGGACTTTACCAAGAGCGCGATAGGGTCAGCTGAATCCACCGCTGTGCTAATGGCGCGCCGCAGCGTCTCTGCGCTGTAGCTCATGCCATTCACCGCAATGATTTGCGACCCGTTGGCGATGCCGGCATTAAAGGCCGGGCTATCCCACTGCACTTGCGTGACGGTGTTGCCATCGCCGAACACGAGGCCGATCGAATAGGCGAAGCTCGCGCTCTTGCCGTAGCTCTCCGCGTCGCGCTGATAATCGCTACGTTCGTCCGTGTAGACGAGCCGATAACCGCCGCGCGTCAGGCCATCGAGCGGCGGGTCTGTCCCTGGGGCGTCGAAGCGCGCGCGCAAGAAGGACGCCCAATCGTACGGCATCACTGCATTGAGGTTCGCAACCACGTCTTCGAATGTGAAGGTCTCGACCTGCCACGAGCCATCCTGACCCGCTCCGTAGAAGCGGCGGGCGAAATCGTCTAATGAGCGCCGATTTCCCGTGCGTTCTCGGATCAACGTATCGGCGTCGAGCCAGACCAACAGGCCTTCCGAATAATAATCTTCGCTTCGCGACCAGCTCACCCAGGGCGTCGGTCGGCGCGCGGCTATGATGGGGTCGTTGCCGGTGTCGGTTACCGAGCGCCAGTCGCGTCCACTGCGGTATTGATAAGTTGCTGCTGTCAACGCGAGTGAATCGAGCGCTTGCTGCCGAGACCATAGCCCAGAGCGCGCGGTCAGGATGTGGCCCCAGTATTGATCAGAGCCTTCATAGGCCCACAACAATTCACCGCGCATTGGGACATCGTAACTGGGAGTCCAGAGATCGGCAGGGCGACGGAACTTGCCGATCCAGGAATGCGCGTATTCGTGCGGGAGCAGGTCGCGGTCATCGGCGGCGCTGTCCCAATCCGTAAAATAACCGCCGCTCACCTTGTTCTCACTGGAGCGATGATGCTCGAGTCCGATGCCGCCTAAGCGTTCGCCGAGCGCAAATAGCAGATCGTAATGATCGTAATGGCGTGAGCCGAACAAGCGATCGGCTTGCACGACCAGATTGCGGTGCGCGCGGATCTGCGCTTCGCTTGCTTCGAGTTGGTCTGGGCGCTCCGCGAAGATGTTCAGCGTTACGCGCGAGCGGCCGCTTTGGTCGAGTTCGACGATGCGGTTGTAGCGACCCGCGAACATAGGCGAATCCACGAGCGTCTCGAGATCAGTCTCCGCGAATTGCGTCGTTCGCCCGTTCGTCTGAGCGCCGTCAAGGGCGGTGGCGAACGCCCAGCCCTCCGGCAGCGTCACGCTCGGCCGGAAACGGATCTGTGTGGCGTAGTGCCCTGCTGGGTAGAGCAGCATCGCGTTCCACTGCAGGTTCAGCATTTCCGGGGTCATGACAACCCGTCCCTGGCTCGGTTGTGTCGGGGACAGGAATTGGTAGGTGAGTTCGAGGGAGGTTGCCCCGGCCGGCGCTTCGACGTGGAATGCGTAGACGTTCACCGGATCGCGTCGCCAAGCCAGCCGCTCGCCATCGGCGCGAATCTCAAGTCCCGCGAACAGGTTGATCGGACCGCGCGGAGCATGGTTGCCGGGCAACCATTGCGGGTAAAGCAGTGTGATCGGCCCAGGGCCGGAAACCGGAATCACTTCGCGCCCGCGGAAAATGCCGCGTCGTGTGTCGGTGGCATCGATCTCCAGAGTGATCACGCCGACATAGGCGACATCCTGCGGCGCTGCGATTGGAGGCGGCATTGGAGCGCCGCTCGGCTCGGCGCTTGCGGCCGAATTAAACGCCAACGCAGTCGCCAAGGCCGCTGCGCGCCAGAATGTCCTGCTCATGCCGATCCCTAATCTGTCTGGGCCATTTCGAGGACGATCGCAAACGGGTCAATGCGAGGGCGCGGATCAGGGGATGTTCTGCAGCAATTTCACGACGAATCGCGTCCTGGGGGAGAACAGCATCGGCGTGAAATAAGCGCCGGCGGCGCGTTTTACTATTTCGCTACGGGTGGGGTAGGGGAGCACCGGTTCCGCGAGCGCGCGAACGCCGCGCTTCTGCGCCATGACCTGCGCGATCGGCGCCAATAATTCGCCAGCGCCTGCGCCGACGATCGTCGCTCCCAAGAGGGCGCCACTCCTGCCGAGCACCAGCTTGCAGAAGCCCTCCGTATCTGCGCCTGCTTGCGCGCGATCATTGTCATGAAAGTCCCAGCGCGCAACCGAGACTATAGGGCCATGAACGGCGCGCGCAGCGCATTCGGTGAGGCCTATTTGCGCTAACTCCGGGTCGCTGAACACAACGCTCGGCGTCGCCGCGGAATCGGCGCGCGTTCTGGCCTTGAACAACACGTTGCGTAGGAAGACGCCGGCGTGCCAGCCAGCGATATGCGTGTGAAGGCCTCGTCCAGCTGCGTCGCCAACCGTCCAGACCCGTGGATTGCTGACGCTCCGGAGCGTCGGGGACGTCGTTATGCCTGTCTTGGTGAACTTCACGCCGCCCGCCTCGAGATCGAGATCTTCGAGCGCTGGCGCACGACCGGCGGCGACGAGCAGGCGCGATCCCTCTATATTCTTGCTAGAGCCGTCGCCACCCTCCACGTTCAGCAAGACGCCGGCTTCGCTCCGTTCCGCTCGGCTCACGCGCGTTCCTTCCAGCACATTGACGCCCTCACGGCGAAGCCGGCCGAGCACCAGGGCGCGCGCCTCTTCATCAGCTTCCGCAAGCGCGCGCGCTGAGTCGATAATGACCACTTCGCTACCAAGGCGCTGAAACGCTTGCCCCAGCTCTATCCCGATGGCGCCGCCGCCAACCACGATGAGCTTCCGTGGTAGCGCTTCGAGCGCAAATATGGTCTCGTTCGTAAGAGGGGCGACAGTATCGAGTCCCATGATCGGCGGCAGCACTGGACGGGATCCTGTGGCGAGCACGATCCGCCGAGGCCGCACTCTAACCGTGCTGGAAACGACGGTGCGTTGGTCCTCGAATTTCGCGCGCTCACGCACGACGGTAACGCCGAGCTGTTCGAACCGCTCTGGGCTGTCGTGGGGGGCAATTGCATCGATCGCACGCCGCACATGCGCTTTTACGCGCTGCCAATCAGCCGAAACAGCGGAAGTCTCCAGTCCGAGCGCCGCGCCAGTTCGAGCCCTGTGTACGAGATCGGCTGCGGCAATGAGCGCCTT
The DNA here is from genome assembly GCA_964402795.1 of uncultured Terricaulis sp. GTDB lineage: Bacteria > Pseudomonadota > Alphaproteobacteria > Caulobacterales > Aquidulcibacteraceae > Vitreimonas. Next base: position 84,987 of record CAYODX010000008.1, read on the forward strand.
CGATGGCACGCAGCCATAGTTCAAGCAGTCTCCACCCATCTCGCCGGCTTCGAACAGCACGACCTTAAGACCGAGTTGCGCGGCGCCGGCAGCGACCGAGAGTCCTGCAGCGCCAGCGCCAATGACGCATATGTCAGCTTTCAGTTCTCTCACGCGGCGCTCCTTGCGCCTTTCCCACGCATGGCGCGAATGAGCAGCGGCAACAGGGCGAGTGTGATTAGCGCCAGGATTGGGCCGAATACAGCAGGCGAAAAAAGTATGGCGCGGGCCGCCTCATTCGGATTGGCTGCGGCGCCTGTTGCCAAGGCGGCGCGCAGTCCGGCGCCGACCGAGGCGTAAACGAAAGCGCCGGGTATCATGCCAATCAGGGTGGCCAGCACATAATCCCGCAGCTTCACGTCGAAGAAGGCGGGCGCCAAGTTGACGACGAAGAACGGAGCGATGGGGGTCAGCCGCAGCACCAGAAGGTAGTTGAATGCATTTTGTCGAAAGCCATCACGCAGGCGCGCGAGCCAACCGCTTGTACGCGAGCGCAGCATGTCAGCAAACGCTGTCCGCGCCGCCAGGAAGATCAGCGTCGCGCCGAGCGTGGCGGCGATCCATGCAGCCGCTCCACCCACCCATGTGCCGAACAAGAATCCTCCGCTGAGCGTCAGGAAGCTGGCGCCGGGAATCGAACTAGCGACTGCCAAGCCGTAGATCAGCATGAAGAGTGCGATCGCCTGGAGATAATGTCGCGCAACAAAGGCATCGAGCGCGCTGCTTCGCGCGTAGAGGGCTTCGAGCGAAAGCCGGTCCTGCGCTCGAAAAACCAGAGCCAGCGCGAGCGCCGCGAGCACGAGGAGGATGGGGAGGAAGCGGGCGAGGTGTTTTCGAGCTGGTTGCGCGGTCATTTAATGCGAGTTCGACCCCAGTTGCCGTCACGTTACAAGTGAAACCGTTCAGGCCGAATGCACGTAAGTCCTGGGCGAGGAGAAAGATAATGCGCTGCCTGATCGGGTTGATGTTCGCGCTGACCTTCTTTGGACAGGCCTACGCCCAGAACCATTCGTCGCAAGCAGAGGCCATTTTCGCCGGAGGATGCTTCTGGTGCGTGGAGAGTGATTTCGAGCACGTCTACGGCGTCCTAGAGGCAATCTCAGGCTACACCGGCGGCGCGCTGCAAAATCCAACTTATGAGAACCACGAGGGGCATGTCGAGGCCGTGCGCGTCATCTATGACCCGGCGCGCGTCTCCTATGCTCAGCTGTTGCATCACTTTTGGCGCCACCATGATCCCCTTGATTCAGGCGGGCAGTTTTGTGACCGGGGGGCGACCTACCGCGCCGCCATTTTCGTGACGCCCGAGCAGCGGCCTGCCGCAGAAAGGTCGCTTGCAGACACGCGGCGTATCCTTGGCCAGCCGATTGCGACGTCTATCCTGCCGGCGACGCGCTTTTGGCCCGCGGAGACGTATCATCAGGACTATTATCAGAAGAACCCAGTGCAATACCGTTTTTATCGCTGGCGTTGTGGGCGCGACCAGCGGGTGGAAGAAGTCTGGCGCAGTCATTGACGTCCTGTCTGGGCGGCGTACACCACCGGCGTCGGTTCTCCATCCGGAGAGGAAGAGGGAACGCGGTGAGAATCCGCGGCTGCGCCCGCAGCTGTAAGCGGCGAGTGCGAGGTCATTGAGCCACTGGAGTGATCCGGGAAGGCGACGTCGCGCTTCGACCCGCAAGCCAGAAGACCTGCCGACGCTGCAACGCCTTGGGTCCGGGATGGGGCCTCAATGGAGGGGTGCGTGCGTTGGTTTCTGTGCGTTGTCACGCTTGCTTTCGCGCTGCCCGCCAGCGCCTTGCCGCAGCGTGTCGTTAGTCTCGACTATTGCGCCGATCAGTTCGTGCTCGCATTGGCCGATCGCAACCAGATCACCGCACTCTCGCGGGGTTCGCAGCGCGAGGATTCGTATTTTCGCGAGCGGGCGCTCGGCATCAGGCAAACGCGCGGCACGCTCGAAGAGGTGCTGGCGCTGAGGCCGGATCTGGTTGTCCGTAACTGGGGCGGGCCGTGGGACGCAGAAAGTGTTTACGCGCGCTTTGGCGTCCCCGTGCTGCAGGTCGGCGACGCGGTCGACTTCACCGCCGCGCGCGCCGATGTGCTCGAAGCGGCGCAAATACTGGGCCATCGCGCGCGCGGTGAGGCGATTGTTCGCGATCTCGACCTACGCCTCGCGAGCCTTGCTGAGCGACGGATGCCGACGTCGCCCCCGGTGATGTATCTTTCGGCCGGCGGCGGTGTCGCTGGCCGCGGCGTAATGATGGATGCAGTGATAGAGGCTGCAGGCGGACGCAACGTGCGCACTGACGAGAGTTGGTCGGTCTTGCCGCTCGAGCGCCTGATCGAGATGCCACCGGCGCTGGTTGCGCTTGGCTTCTTCGACACTGGCCGCGAGCGCATGAATGCATGGTCTCCCGCGCGCCATCCGGCCTTGCGGCGTGCGCTTGCGCGTGCCCGGACCGTGCGGCTGTCGCCTGCTGCGATTTCGTGTGAATCCTGGTACGCCATAGACGCTGCCGAGCAAATTGCAGCGGCGCTGCATCAACCATGAGTGCAGCATTGAAGACATCGCTTGTTCTGCTCGCCCTGAGCGCGGCGGCCATGGCGGCGGCGCTGTGGCTCGGCCCGACACCGCTTGCCTGGCCGCTCGCGTCGGACCCAGCCGCGCGAACCATCGTTTGGGAAATCCGCTTGCCCCGCGCACTGGCGGCTTGGTTGGTGGGTGCTGCTCTTGGTCTGTCCGGCGCCGCGCTGCAGGGCCTGCTGCGCAATCCGCTCGCAGATTCGGGGGTGCTCGGGCTTTCAGGGTTTGCAGCGCTCGGCGCGGTTCTGACATTCGCCTTCGGCGCCGCAATGCTCGCGCCGTTCGCTTCCATTGCCTTCGCATCCCTGGCGGCCATCGCCGTCACCACATTCGGCTGGCGTTCGCGTGGCCCCGCCAGTCTTGTGCTGATCGGGGTGGGACTGTCGAGCTTCGCCAGCGGCCTCATTGCTCTGACGCTGAATCTGGCGCCGAACCCGGGCGCGCTTGCAGACCTGATCAACTGGACGCTGGGCTCTGTGGAAGGACGTTCGTTTGAGCACGTGGGACTGGTTGGCGCGCTGTTGCTGCTGGGCGGCGCAATGATCATCGCCGCTGGGCGCGGCTTGCAGGCGCTCACGCTAGGCGAAGAAGCCGCCGCCGCTGTCGGCGCCGACTTGTCACGGACACGGACGCTGGTGGTGCTTGGCGCGGCTGCTTGCACCGGAGGGGCGACCGCAGTCGCCGGCGTGATTGGGTTTGTCGGCATTGCTGCGCCGCATCTCGTGCGCGCTGTTGCTGGATACGACCCCGCACGCATACTCGCGCCGAGCGCCTTCGCTGGCGGCGCCATGCTTGTGCTCGCTGACATCGCGGTGCGCCTCATGCCGACAGACGCCGAACTCAAACTCGGTGTGGCGGCCGCCTTGATTGGCGGCCCCGTCTTCGCGGTCATCGCCGCACGTTTGGCCTCGCGGGGAGGCGACGCATGAGCCCTTTGCTTCAGCTCGACGCGTTGGCCGTGACCCTGAACGGGCGACGGGTCGTGAGCGATGTGTCGATGCACGTCAACGCCGGTGACGTGATCGCGCTGCTTGGCCCAAATGGAGCTGGCAAGACGACTTTGATGCGCGCGGCCATGGGTCTTGTCGGATTTTCCGGAACTGCTCGTCTCGGCGACATCGATCCGCGCAAGCTGAGCCCGCGCCAACGGGCGCTCCGCGCGGCCTATCTGCCGCAACGGCCGCAATCGATATGGCCGGTCAGCGCCGAGGCCCTCGTGGCGCTTGGACGTTACGCGCATGGCGCAGCGCCGGAGCGCTTGTCCGCGCGCGACCAAGAAGCGGTGGATGCAGCTCTTGAAGCGTGCGGGTTGAGCGCTTTGCGCCGTCGGCGCATGGACGAACTGTCTGGGGGCGAAAAAGCGCGCGCCCATTTGGCGCGGGCGCTCGCGCAGCAGGCGCCGTTGCTGGTGCTGGATGAGCCCACGGCTGGTCTCGACCCAGCCCAGGCGCTTGCGTTCGCTGACATCCTGTCACGCCATGCCGCGCGACAGGGCGCGGTGTTGTTCTCCACCCACGATGTCGCGCTCGCTGCACGGACAGCCAGTCGGGTGCTGCTGATGCGTGCGGGCGCCGTCATCGCTCGAGGAACGCCCGGAGAGGCGCTGACGCCTGATGCTTTGCGCGAGGCCTATGGCCGCTCAGCGCGCCTTGCGCGCGTAGGGGATGTTTATGCAGCCGTGTTCGAATAATGCTCAAAGTTTGAACGCGCCCCTTTGTATCGTCGCAAAGAGTTCAGGACTGATGCGGACATACGCCTCTTCGCCGGGCTGATCGAAGAAAAGGTCGTGCTCGATGCGCGATGGATCGAAGCCATCGCGCACAAGATCGGTTTTCTTGTACTTGAACGTTCCAGTAGTCTCTGCCGCGGGCTGAATGCGGATGAAGAGCGGACGCGCATAAGCGGGCAAGTGTTCTTGCAGGTATTCACGCAAGCCGGCGAGCCTGAAGGCCGGGCCTGGCGTGATCGCCGCCATGCCTGCGCGGCCGTCGAACGCGGCGATCTTCACGCCGTACACGATCGCTTCTTCCACGCCCGGATAGCTTGCTATGGCCTGCTGCACTTCCGTAGTGGAGACGTTTTCTCCCTTCCAGCGGAAGGTGTCGCCGATGCGATCCACGAAGTAGAAATAGCCCTCGTCATCCTGACGCATGAGGTCGCCGGTGCGAAACCAAGCGTCGCCGCGCTCGACCACATCGCGGAGGATCTTTTTCTCCGAAGCGCTCTTGTCGGCATAGCCGGTGTAATTATGCCTTGCGTCGTCCTTGATGAGGCCAATGGCTTCACCGATTTCGCCACTCTCGGCGAGTTTGCACAGGCCGTCCTCGCCGCGCACGACCTGCTCGGTCTCGACGTCGAACTTCGCCAGCTTGACGGCGAAATTTCGCTGCAGATAGGGAGGCACGCGACCAATTGCGCCGGGCTTGCCGTCGAAATTGAACATCGACACGTTGCCTTCGGTGGAGCCGTAGAATTCGAGAATGCGTTCGACGCGGAAGCGCGACTGGAATTCCTCCCAGACTTCTGGCCTGAGGCCGTTGCCGAAGGCGAGACGCAGGTGTTGTTGCGTCTCCTCCGGCCGTGAGGGCTGGTTCACCAGATAGCGGCAGAGTTCGCCGATATAGACGAAGGCGGTGCAACCGTGTTCCGCCACATCGGGCCAGAAGTGGCTCGCTGAAAACCGGCGCCGCAGCACGAGCGTGCCGCCATTGAGCAGCGCTGAACCGACACCGCAGAGGCCGCCCGTGGCGTGATAGAGCGGCAGGACGCAATAGAGCTTGTCTTCAGCGTCGAGCTTAGTGGCGCCGGCGAAGCTGCGCATATAGAGCTGGGCGCGCATGTGCGTGATCTTCGCCGCCTTCGGCAGCCCAGTCGTGCCGGAGGTATAGATGTAGAGTGCGACATCGCGCGACTTGAGGCCGGCGCGCTTCGCGGGGTTCGGCCGTTCTGGCGCAAGACGCGGCGTCTTCAGATCGAGCGCCTTGCGGTTTTCGCCGAGTTCGCCCGCGGCATCGATCAGCCAGTAGGTGAGCGGCCGAGCAAGGCCCGCGCGGATGGAGTCCACCGCCGACAGGCTCTCGGCATCCGTCAGCACGTGGGTCGCGCCGGAAATGGAGAGGCAGTGAGCGAGCGCCGCACCGGTCAGATGATTGTTGATCAGCGCCGTCTCGATGCCGAGCTTGCTCATGCCGATCCACGCCGGCACGTACTCGGCGCGATTTGGCAACAGCAAGGCGACCTGATCGCCGGCCTTCAATCCTTGGGCCTCAGCCCAGGCTGCAAACCGGTTCGCCAGCGCATCGAGTTGAAGATAGGTGTAGCGCTCGCCATCGCAGATGAGGGCGGTGTGCTCGGCGTACCTGTCGACCGCCGCTTCGAAATCGTCGCAGATCAGCACCGGCGCGTCCGGGTCGATCTTGCGCACAGCCCAGAGCGTGCGGGTGACGCCGTCGATATAGCGCAGCTCGCGCGCAATCCGCTCTAGAATGCCCATCGCCCGTGCTTAGCTGTGTTCGCCGCTTTGCGGAACCGGATCAGTTCGCCGCGTCACCTTCCGGGAAGGCGCCGGCGTGGTCCATCAGCCAGCGCCCTGGCGGGTTCAGCATAGCCAGCAATTCGCGCGCGTGCTGTTCAGCGATCTCCTTGGATGCAAACCAGTCCGGCCCCGCATGGACGCCAGGGAAGATCGTGCCGAGCCGCGCCAGAGTGAGCACGCGATAGACGCGATAATAATTGCGCCAGCGCGTCGCTGGCGGCGCATGCGTGCGCGGCTTTTCTTTGAGCTCAAGCATCTCAAACCAACGTAGTACGCGCCCAACAAAGGGCCAAGGGGACGCGGAATTGCCGCGCCAAAGAAAGACGCCGTTGGCTCGGCGTTTATCGACGCGAGAAATCCGCGTCCCCGTGATCGTTCGAACAACGGCGCCGTCGCGGGAGGTTTTTCACTCTCGGAGGCGGCTACGCCGCTGGCGTGGAGACCTTCGCGCTGTTCAGGGCGCTTAAGGTTCTCGTGCTCTCCCGCCTTTTCATGTTCGGCGGGCTTCTCCGCTGCGCGCGCGAATGCGGACAACAGATCACGCTCGATCACCCCGCAACGCATCGGCTGAACAGTGGATCCGACTGGCCCTCGTCGCGCTGCGGTGAGGGGAGTTTAGGGGTGGTGCGGAGGGGGTTGGATAGATTTTTTTGCGCGCGTTGATCTCGTACGAATTTCTGTCGCGAGGGCGTGGATACGCGCCCCCTCCCTGGAGGGGAGGGGGTAAGGGGGAGGGTGAATTTACGCGGTCGCCAGTGCGATGCGGCCATCACCTCCACCCCCAACCCCACCACCCACGAGGAGGCGGGGGGTGCGCCCCGCGCTTTGCCGTCGGGGAATGCGCCGATGTAGTCGAACCAGGTCCGGCATTCGGGCGCGCACCATGCGATGCAGTCGAGCGGGGTTGTTCGGCGATTTTCTTGGAGGGGAAGAGGTCCGCGCCGCGCGTGATGCCCGGACGCCAGACGCAGACGCGCTTGTTCACGCGCATGCGCTCATGCACGCGATACCAGTTGCGCCAGAGCTTGGCCGGCGCCGCGGGCTTGTGGTCCGCTCGTGATTGGTGCGTGACGGCTGTCATCCCGTCTCATTCAAGCGCCAATGCTCGCTGAGCAACGTGAGTATCTCCGATTGCCGCCTCTTAATGGTATCTTCTGTCCAGACGGGCTCAGTTAGGACTTGAGTCGTGACGGCGTAGCAGCTGACACCCGCCTTCGCTGTAAAATACTTTTCCTTCTTTTCAGCGAAGTCAAAATTGCTTGCTTGGGGATTCTTCTTGTTGGTCAGCAGTAATAGGTTGCCCAACTTATGCACCCAGGCGAGCCGCGCTTCAGCGGTCGGGAAATCCTTCACCCATTGGCTGTCCGCGCGCGGGTTTCGCGGCAGGACGTGTTCAACCGTCGTGATCTTGTGGTCATAGGTCGCGCCGCCCGCCGAAAGTAGCTCGTCCAAGCGCAGCAGGACTGGCAGCCGCACGCGTGTCCAAAGGTATATATCGCCATCCAGAAACTTTTTGACGTCATTGCATTCCGCTGGCGTCAGTTGAAGCGTCGAGTTCGGATTGAACAAATCAGCCTTGTCTTCCAACGCACCTAGGACCCTGCCGTATCGCGTTGCACGATCGTTGGGATCGGCTCGCGTAAAGAAGAGGCCGTAGGCTAAACGGTCGAGATCATCGAAAAACCTCAGCAGAAAGTCCGGGTCGCCGCGGCGCTTTGCGAGCGCGTAGATTGCGGGCGGCTGCCAATCAAAATTGTCGAGGCGCGCAAGCTGCCGCAGGCGACGGTTGATCGGCTCCGCATTCTTGGAGCTAACAAAATCCCAGTCGGTGATCTCGCGAAAGGCGTCGGCGAACGGCGTCAGTTCTTCGGCAATAAACTTGCGGGCGTCGGTGCGCGCCTCAGGTACGTACTCGCGGAACTCACCTATGAGATTGCCGCGCATCTTCTGTTTGCGGTGAACCATGCGAATGTGAGCGAACAATTCGCCGAAGCGTTCGCGACCAAGCTCATCCTCGGTATCTTCCCAGATCTCGGTGTACTTGTCTTGCTCTCCGCTCGGTACAGCGCCGATGATGTCTGCTTTCAAAACATCCGCAGGTGAGAGGTCGAGACCACGCGAATTGAGGACGGAGAAGATGCGAAAGGCCGAAGCTTGATCGGACGCGGCGACAACAACGAGATAACACCGCTTGGCGATGTATTGGGTTAGTCGCTCACGCTCTCCGGCACTTTTCGCTTGCAGCGCTGTTCGCAAGTATAGTGCATTCTCGATCATGCGCATTTGCGCGTCCGGTAGATTGACTGGCTCGGGCAGGGCCGCTGTCGCACCCTTCGTCTGAATGTGTTTGCGGAAAAATGCTGCATCGCGCTGCCGGGGAGTCAAACGAAACTCGTCGCTGGTTTCCTCGATACGATTGCCTATCTGACAAACGTAGCGGTGGATGTCGCCTGACGTATCGGCATCGGCAAGGTCGCGCAGCGTGCAAAGCAGAATAGTCAAGGTCGTGAGGCGTTGCTGCCCATCGACGACTTCCGCCTCGCGGCTCTGAGGGTCTTTGATTAGAACGACGCTGCCTAGAAAGTACGGGCTTAAGTCTTTGACCTCGCCGCTCGGTCCGCACGCGCCGGCAATATCTGACAAGAGCTCGCCGGCTTCTTCTGTCGTCCAGGCGTAAGGGCGCTGATAAGAGGGGATCGAAAATAGGTACTTGTCGCAGAAGATGTCGAGCAGCGGCTTTTCCGCCGCTTCAATCGTGTGTCGCGTCACGTGGCCCTCCCCGGCCCAGCACCGAAGGCGTGCCTGTGTGTGCTGCTACCGCAGCACGTATAGGAGAACAAGGCGCTCCGCCCGCGGAGGCAGAAGTAGGTGCGCGCGAGCGAACGACTGGACGCCTCGATCTCTAACCGTCGGCGCCGGCCCCTCACCCTGCCGTCCGACGCTGCTTTTGCAGTGCAGTCGCCGCCGCTTCGCGGCGCCGCGTCGAACCCCGCACTGCGGGAGAGGGTTCTTGGTCGGTGGCGTCAGTCGATCGGCGCGCGCTTCTCGCCGGTCGGATGCACGTAAATTTCGCTTCCAATGTCTTTGAACTTCGCGCTCATCTCCGCCATGCCGGCTTCGATCTCTTCGGGCGTCAAGTCGCGCAGATTCGTGTCGGCCGCTGGTTCGATCGCAGTGCGATCGATCGGCTTCGCCGACCCCGCGGCCTGGCGAATCTCCTGCGTGATCTTCATGCTGCAGAATTTCGGGCCGCACATGCTGCAGAAGTGCGCGGTTTTGTGCGCGTCTTTGGGCAGGGTTTCGTCGTGGTAGGCGCGGGCGGTGTCGGGATCGAGCCCCAAGTTGAACTGATCTTCCCAGCGAAATTCGAATCTTGCGCGGGAGAGGGCGTCGTCGCGGAGGCGCGCAGCGGGGTGGCCTTTGGCGAGGTCGGCGGCGTGCGCGGCGAGCTTGTAGGTGATGACGCCGGTTTTGACGTCGTCGCGGTCGGGGAGCCCCAAGTGCTCTTTCGGCGTGACGTAGCAGAGCATTGCGGTGCCGAACCAGCCGATCATCGCAGCGCCGATGGCTGAGGTGATGTGGTCGTAGCCGGGCGCGATGTCAGTGGTGAGAGGGCCGAGCGTGTAGAAGGGCGCCTCGCCGCAGACGCTGAGCTGCTTGTCCATATTCTCCTTGATCTTGTGCATCGGCACGTGGCCGGGGCCTTCGATCATGGTTTGCACGCCGTGCGCCCAGGCGATTCTGGTGAGTTCGCCCAGGGTTTCGAGCTCGGCGAATTGCGCGGCGTCGTTGGCGTCGGCGATCGAGCCGGGGCGCAGGCCGTCGCCGAGCGAGAAGGAGACGTCGTAGGCGCGCATGATCTCGCAGATCTCGGCGAAGTGGGTGTAGAGGAAGCTCTCCTTGTGGTGGGAGAGGCACCACTTGGCCATGATCGAGCCGCCGCGGCTGACGATGCCGGTGACGCGATTTGCGGTGAGATGGATGAACGGCAGGCGCACGCCGGCGTGGACGGTGAAATAGTCGACGCCTTGTTCGGCCTGCTCGATCAGCGTGTCGCGATAGATTTCCCAGGTGAGGTCTTCGGCGACGCCGCCGACTTTTTCCAGCGCCTGATAGAGCGGGACGGTGCCGATGGGCACCGGCGCGTTGCGGATGATCCAGTCGCGGATGTTGTGGATGTTGCGGCCGGTGGAGAGGTCCATCACCGTGTCGGCGCCGTGGCGGATGGCCCAGACCATTTTGTCGACTTCCTCGGCCATGGAAGAAGTGACGGCGCTGTTGCCGATATTGGCGTTGATCTTCACGAGGAAGTTGCGGCCGATGATCATCGGCTCGAGTTCGGCGTGATTGATGTTGGCCGGGATGATGGCGCGGCCGCGCGCGATCTCGCTGCGGACGAATTCGGGGGTGACGAAATCGGGGATGGCGGCGCCGAAGGAGTCGCCGTGTCTGGGTGACACACACGCACCCAGCGGACTTGCATCTTTTCCTGCCGCGATTGGCCGTGCGTGTGTGTCACCCACGGCGCCTCTGCGCATGTTCTCGCGGATCGCCACAAACTCCATTTCCGGCGTGATGATGCCGCGGCGGGCGTATTCAAGCTGAGTCACGCACGCACCGGCTTTGGCGCGCAGGACGCGCGGCTGCTGCGGAAAGGGCGGGGTGAGTTTTTCGGTGCTGACATTGCCGTTGTCTTCCGGCCTCACGGCGCGGCCGTCGATCTCTTCGACATCGCCCCGCGCTTTCACCCAGGCTTCGCGCGTGCGGGCGAGGCCCGCGTTGATGTCGATCTTTGCAGCTGGATCGGTGTAGGGGCCGGAGGGGTCGTAGATCGTCAGCGGCGGTTCGTTGGCGGTGGGGTGCAGCGCCACTTCGCGGAACGGGACGCGCAGATCGGGATGCGCGCAGCCGCTGGCGTAAACCTTGCGCGAGCCGATCAAAGGTCCGGTGGTGACCTTGGGTGACACACACGCATCCGCAACGCTCGCGCCGTGTTCTGGAGCGGCGGACAATGCGTGTGTGTCACCCGCGAATGCGGCTTGGTTTTCGGGCTTGTTCATGAAGCGCTCCTCCCTCCGCCGGTGCTAACCGGTTCAGGTTCGACGGGTCGCGGCTTCAGCCGCCTCTCAGCCGCTCTGGCGCGGCCCCCCGGGTTATGGTGCGCGTGAACCTAGTCGCGTCGGCGCGTCAGTCAACGCGCGCGCCTCATTCGTGATCGACGCGGAAGATGCCCGCGACATAGCCGGCATAGGAGAGCCAGGCGCCGATCAAGGCGAATACGCAGCCGGCAATGGGCACGAACGCGTTGCGCGCCGCCAAAGTGAGGATCAACACGCGCGCCTGGTCGGGCGCGACAAGGCACAGCGCGCCATTGGCTGCGGCGGCGTAGCCGGCCAGGGAGATAAGCGCCGCGCTGGCGCCGTCCCAGCGACGATGCAACGTAATGAGCGTAAGCCCTGCCGCGAGCCAACACAGCGAGGCGAACACGAACAGCGAGGGTGATCCGGCGAAGTCCTGCAGCGCAGCGATGATGAGGCCCGGGTGCGAGATTAACGTGACACCCGCCGCGATCAGTATGGGACCAATAATGCGCGCGGCGGCGAAGGTGGAGTCAATGCGCATCGGCTCAGGCTTTCGGCCGGGCGAGCCAGCCCGCATAGGTGAGCCAGAGCCCCAGCAGCAGCGCTATCGCGCCGGCGATGAACGCCACGGGCGTTGCGCGCATGGCGTTCGCGGCGAAGGCGGCGATGAAGCCCGGCGCAACAAGCAACACGATCCCGCGCAGTGTCGTGAGAACACCGAAAAACGTGATGAGGACAGCCGTGGCATTGCTCCAATGATGGTGAGCGGCGAGCAGCACAAGGCCGGCGATCAAGGTGACGGCGCCGACGACGAACACCAGCGGGGCGTCGTGAAAGAAGGCAGGCAGGACGAGAGCGATGTCATCGAAGCGCGCGATGACAACGGCGCCCATGATCAGCATCAAAGGCCCGATCACGCGCGCACAAAAGCGGGTGGTGGCGGCTTGAGGTTCTGTCACATCGTTTCTCCACCACGGCCCGCGCGAGCGTAGAAGGCCCGTGCGTCCAAAGCAATCACGCGCGCGGTTCGATCCAGAGCGCTTCGCTGCGCGCGATGACACGACCGTCTGCGCCGTAGAGCGCGCTGGCGCCGCGATGCTTGCGACCGCTGGAACCAAGCGCCCAGGCGGCGACAATCAGCGGCTCGCCGACGCAGGGCGGCTCGGCATCGATGCTGGCGGTGAGGCGAGCGAGCAGGCTCATCATCTCGCCTGCGCGCGGCAACGCCCAATAGCTCGGGCAATCGAGCGCGGCGTGGATGAACAGTGGATCGAGGCGCCCATCGGCGGTGGCGAACGCGTGTCCAGGCGTCCACGCGCAAGCGACCATGTCACGTCCGTCGACCGGGCCAGTGAAGATATCCAGCCCGTCATGTGCGGGCCGCCCGGGGCCACAGACGAAGCACGTCCCATAGCGATGCGTGAGGAGGCCGCGATAGCGGGCTCGCGCAGCAGCAGCTTGTTCAAGTGACGGCGCCGGCGGCGGCTGCAAGTGTAGTTGGGCTGGGCGCGCTTCGGCCACCAGCGCCTCACCGTGCAGGAGGCGCACTGCGTCTTGATGCTGTGTAAGCGCGAGCGGCGTTTCCAGCGGCGGCGGCGCGCGCAGCGTCACCTCGGAGGGTCCTTCTATGTGCTGCGCCAGCAGGCCGCACGTGTAGCCGCCATTGCCTGAGGTGGGCGGCCCATTGAAGCGCGCCGCGATGGTGACGGTTTTCTGCTGCATGCCGGGGAGCTTTAGCAGCAGGGGTGTGGCTGGCTAGCCGGATCATCTGCGGCGGCGCCGTTGCTTCGCGCTCGCGGGCGCGGCATGTGTTTCGCCGAGGAGCAGCACATGGGTTCGCCCGCCGATTACACGATCATCGTCATGCTGGTGGCGATCGGGGTCATCGTCTGGTCGATGTGGGACCGTCTAGGCGCGCTTCAACGCGATCTCGACGCTGTAAAGCGCAAGCTGGACGGGAATGGGGATCAGCCCTGAAGGTCCTCCTGTTCCGCGCCATTCGGCGGCGGCGCGCGCAGCCCGAGCGGAATGGGATTGTCGGGCGAGACCAGTTTCACCTGTGGGAATGGGATCTCGATGCCGTTGGCGTCGAACGCCAACTTGATCCGGCGCAGATACTCGCGCTGCACCGTCCATTGCTGGCCGGGCATTGTTTTGAAGCGTCCCTTCAGCATCACTCCGGAATCGGCGAGGCGATCGACGCCGACGATCTCGATCGGCGCGAGAATCGCACTGCGGTACGTCTCCTCGCTGGCTAGTCGATCGCCGGTTTCGCGCATCACTTCGAGAGCGCGGCCGAGATCGGCGGAGTAGGCGACCTGGAGATCGAATACGGCGTAGCTGAAGCTCTTGGTCTTGTTGTGGATCACCTGCGCTTCGCTGAACGGAAAAATGTGCAGCGTGCCGTCGAAATCGCGCAGCTTTATCGTCCGCAGCGACATGTCTTCGACGACGCCTCCGAAATTGCCGATGGTGACGACGTCGCCGATCGAGACAGTGTCTTCCAAGATCATGAAGATGCCGGTGAGGAAGTCCTTCACCAGCGTCTGCGCGCCGAAGCCGATGGCGAGGCCGATGATGCCAGCCCCTGCGATCAAAGGCGCGATTTCGACCCCGAACTGGGACAGCGCCATCATCGTGCCGACGAGAATGATCAGAGAATGCGCGACCGCTTTCAACACCGGCGCCAGCGTGCGCAACTGGGCGGCGCGGCGCACGTCGCGGGCATGACGGGCGCCGCGGTGCAGGATGCGGGTGATCAGGAAGGTTGATATCTCCAGCGCCGCGACGGCGATGATAACGATGATCCCCGCACGCCATATCACGGCCAGCACTTGCCCGAGCGCACCGGCGCGCACATCGAATCCCCAAACGAACAAGACCCAGCCCAGCGCGAACATGCCAATGACAAAGCGCGCCGCGCCCATGGTCCAGCTGCCGATCTGTCTGCGCGCCTCCTTGCCGCGCTCATCGTCCTTGTCGTGCCTCGGCGACAGCCAGCGTGCGACTAGGCGTATTGAGAACCGCAACAGCCACAGCAGCGCAAAGGCGCCGAGTATGATGCCGAGTGTCCAGCCTGCGCGATTGGCGACCTGCTCCGGCGTCAACAGCGCCAGCTGGGCGAAGAAGCGCTGGGCTTCAGCCGTGAGCGCATCGACAGTGACGATGGGCTGAAACACAGGTCCGGCGGGATCAGCAGATGGTTGGGGACTAAGAGTCATCGTGTTCCGAACTTAATACGCCGGCTTTGTCAAACCACTGCATTGCGCTCAGGTTTCGCAGCAGCGAGGAGGAGCCAGCCGAGGATCAGCGTCGTTCCCCCAATTGGCGCAAGCATGACGAAGCTTCGCGCGTGCGCAATCGCAAGCGCGTACAATGTTCCCGAGAAAAGCGCGGCGCCGGCCAGAATCATTGTCGCCGCGATGGCGTTGAGCCGGCCGCTGCGTCCGGACAGGGCAAGGCCGGTTATGGCGGCGCTCAATTGCAGGAAGGCGGCGAGATGCAGGCGTTCGGAATCTGCTGGCGCGAGGCTCAAGACATGGGCGGCGACAACCAGCATGAACAGCGCCAGAGCGCCAGAGATCGCGGCAAAGACATTGACGAGACGCATGCAGACTCCTGACAATGTCCTATTGTCGGCAAGTCGGCGCACGGCGTCCACAAGCGCGAAGGCAGGAGCGGCGAAATGCAACAGAAGCGCGAGTTGGGTCGAAGTGGAATCGCCGTCACGCCGCTTGTGCTTGGCGGCAATGTGTTTGGCTGGACAGCGGACGAGGCGACCTCATTCGCGGTGCTGGATGCGTTCGTGGACCAAGGCGGCAATGCAATCGACACGGCGGATGTCTATTCGAGCTGGGTTTCCGGGCATGAAGGCGGTGAGAGCGAGCGGGTGATCGGCGCCTGGCTCAAACGCAGCGGCAAGCGCGACAAAGTGGTGGTCGCTACCAAAGTCGGCATGTGGCCCAGGCGAGTCGGCATTCGTCGCGACAACATCATTGCCGCCTGCGAAGATTCACTGGCGCGTCTGGGCGTGGAAGTGATCGATCTCTATCAACTGCATCGCGACGACGAGGCCACGCCGCCTGACGAATACATAGCGGCGCTTGATGATTTGGTGCGCTCCGGCAAGGTGCGTGCGGTCGGCGCCTCGAATTTCAAGATGCCGCGTTTTGCAGCTTCGCTGGCCGAAAGTGCAGCGTCGGCGCGGGTGCGATTCGATACATTGCAGCCGGAATACAATTTGATGAATCGCGCCATAGAGGCGGATCTGATGCCGCTGTGCGTGCGTGAAGGAGTCTCGCTCATTCCCTATTATGGGCTCGCCAGCGGCTATTTGACTGGTAAGTACCGTACCGAGGCCGACAAAATAAAAAGCGTGCGCGGCACACGGATGGACAAGTACATGGAGGGGAAAGGGCCGTTGGTGCTGGATGCGCTGGATGCAGTCAGCGCGCGGCGCCGCGCGACTCCAGCGCAAGTGGCGCTGGCCTGGATTATGGCGAAGCCAGCGATCGCTGCGCCGATCGCCAGCGCCACCAGCGTGGCGCAGGTGACGGAGCTAATGGGCGCTCTGCGCATCGATCTCAGCGCCGAGGACATAGCCGAACTCGATCAAGCGAGCAGCTGAAGCTCAAGCGTTGCGCCGGCTCTTCGTGAAATCCGGAGTGTGGCCAGAGGAAGATGGCGTGGGCGCCAGCACGCGTTTGTCGTACATGGCGTAGCATTGCAGCAGCTTAGTGAAGGCGCTGGACCAGCTGAAATTCTCCACAGCGTGCGTGCGCGCGCGTGCGCCTAGTATGTGGCGCTTGAGTGCGGCGCGACGAATGTTCTCCGCCATTGCTCCGGCGTCGTCGGCGGGGCCGAGATAGCCGAGGCCCTCTGTAACCCGCTCGCGCAGCGCGCCTGAGTCCACGCCGACAACGGGCAGGCCCGCTGCCTGCGCCTCTATCACCGAGAGCGCGAACGTTTCGAATGGGCCGGCGGTCACGTAGATATCCGCGGACGCCAACACCTGGGCAAAACGCGTGCGCTCGCTTTCATACGGCAGGAGCCGCAGGCGCGGGTCGCGTGCGGCGAACGTTTCTACCTCTTCCCTCTGCGGTCCATCTCCAAGTATCCAGAGCTGGCCGGAGAAATCCGCGGGCAAGCGCTGGAATGCCTCAATCACCGTGAGCACGCGCTTTTCCGCACAGAGCCTGCCGGCATAGAGCAGCACTGTATCGCCCGCCGACGCTCCATGTTCTGCGCGCAGCGTCTCTGAACGACGACGCGGATGGAAGAGCTTCAAGTCAACGCCGAGCGGAACGGTTTCCACATCTTCCACCCCATAATCGCGCAGGCGCTCCGCCTGCATCGAACTGGCGGCCATGGAAAGATCGCAGTGACTGAACACGTAGCGGATGTATTTCTCGGCCCCGGCGGCGGCGATGTCAGCGATCTTTTCCATGCTGGTGGCGAGCGCTTCGCTGACGTCGTCAAACCAGGAACTGGCGGCCGCACGCAACGGAGCGGCGACATAGGCCTCCGCCACGTCGGTATGAAAGTAGGCGCCGAGCACACAGCGACGACCGGCCTCGCGCATGCGGCGCCGATAGGCGAAGGCGGCCCACGGCTCAGTGTAGTAGGAGCCGAGCTCGACAATGTCCGGCGTCTCCTGCAGCAGAGCTTGGCGAATCTTGATCGGTGTCAGAAAGAACCGGTAATCGTCCTGGCCAGGAAGCAAGGGGGCGCGAATGGTGATGGTGGTGCTGCGTCCAGACCGACGCACGCGGTCGCGCTTGCCTGGAATGATGAGCAGGTGCTCGTGGTCGGTATTCTCGCGCAGGAACCGGCGCTTCTCATCGATATAGGTACGGATGCCGCCGCTCTTGGCGTTGTAGGCCATGGTGAGGTCGCAGAACTTCATGACGCCGCGCCCTGCGACAAGAGCTGTGGCGCGTCGAAACCAACACGCTGACCGAAGCGGGCGCGAAAGCTCTGTGTGCCGGAGTCGGTTCGAATCTCGCCGCGCGTTTCACCGCCAGCCAACACGTCCAGTTCAACTTCCAAGCGTCGGCCGGGCAACGACAAACAGAAGCGCCGCCCTTCCGCACGGCGCGGAAAGCGCGGCTGCAGCGCCGGCCCCTGACTTGTAAGGTGAAGCCCGAACAAAGCCTCGATCACCAGCGTATTCACAAGCCCGGTCCAGCCGACGAAGTTGGAGACCGGCTTTGTGCCGAGCGTCAGAGCTTTCCACTGATTGCCCCGTTTTCTTTCCAGATCGCGGACCGTGTAGGCGGTCGGATCGTAAAACTCGAAGAAGCGGCCGGTGCGGGCATGCGTACGATAGACGCCGTCGCAGAGCCGATACGCGAAATCCGCCGCCGCTTCGTCGAAACCATAGCGGCGCATGCCGTCAATGACAGCAAAGGCCATGTTCACCCACACTGGTCCCCGCCACATATCGCGTTCGAAGGCAGGGTCGCCGATCGCCATCGACGGCAGTGGGATCAGAGTGTTGAAGCCTGCCGGATCGAGGATGTGCTCGAGCAAGCGCTCAGCGCGGCGCGCGTCGGGGATGCCGGCCCACAGCGGCATGAGGCAAGCGATGCTCTGCGAGCGGATGAAAGCGCCGCTGCGCGTGTCACGGTCATAATATAGCCCATCCGCTTCATCCCATAATTCCGCATTTACACGCGCGCGTAAGGTGTCGGCATCGCGTGCGAGCACCGAAGCTTCGCGGCAATAACCGAGTGTTTGCGCCATCGCAGCGAGCGCATCGAGTTGCAGCACGACATAAGCGGAGAAATCAGGGGCGGCGATCCCACGAGTATCCCGCAATCGCCGCTCCTCGCGATCGCCAAAACGCGGTGCGTTCTCAACTCCCGATTCGTAAGCGTGCGCCCAGGCGTAAAGCCCGTTCGGCAAGCGCCGGTGAGCATCCAGCCAACGTTGGTAGGAGAGCAGCGGCCAGAACGCCTGCGCGCTCCAAGCGCGGTAGGTTTCCGGCTCGACCGCTTCAGCCAGGCCATGCAAGGACCAGGCGATCAGAGGCGGTTGAGTGAAACTCGATCGCGCAAACTCGGAGACGAAGTGCTGGAGCCGGTCGCCATCCCGGCAGCGCAACACCGCATTGAGGATGTCCCAGCCCGTCTCAGGCGACCACCATTTCCAGATTTGCGCGATGAACGCTGAATCCCACAGATAGACCGCGCGGAAAGCGGGCGCTGGCAATGCATAGCGCACAGGCGAGATCGCACTGGGCATGCGCAAGTTCAGGAATAGCGCGGCGTTCGCCGCCGCGAAGCCATCGATCCACGCTTCTATCGCTTGTCCGTCGCGGCCGCGCACGAGGAGTTGGGGCGGTGGGGCGTCGACACCCTTGGTGCTGAGCAGGGCCGCCGTAATCGGCCCGGGCTGATGCTGCTCGAACAAGCGGGTCAGCACGATCTGCTCGAAACCGAATACGATCAGCCGGCCCAACCGAGTGAGCTTCGCCGCGGCGCGCCGGATCGTGAAGGCAAATGGACGCTCGGCGGACATGGATTTCCAAGCAAATGACGTGTTGGAAGGAACACGTGATCGCCGCTTTGGTTCTTGCCGCGACACACCTCCCGGTATGGAGCGCCGGCGCCGCGTCGCTGCGCCGCGCGGAACGAAATCGGCGCGCCTGCGTATGGCCCGTACACCATCACGCAAGCGGTGAGCCATGAATACGCGCTTCGCCGACGTCATCTGGTTTCGCAGGTGGCGGCGACCCGACACTTGGGGCCAATGGGCCGTGTTCGTCCTGGGCGCCGTTCTGTTGCTTATAGGCGTCGTCCTCGCCGTCGGCGGCGTCATCCTGATCGCATCGGGAGGCTCATGGTATTACGCGCTCGCTGGATTGGGTTTGATTGCAGCTGGGGCGCCGATGATGCAGCGGCTCATCATCGGCGCCTGGATTTACATCGCCGTCTTCGCGCTGACGCTGATTTGGGCGTTGTGGGAAGTGGGGCTGCAAGGCTGGCCACTCGTGCCGCGCCTGCTCGGGCCGCTGGTGTTATTGTTGCTGGTGATCCTTGCATTGCCGACTTTAGGGAGTGCCGCGCGATGGCGCCTTTGGGGGCTGGGTGCGTTCGCTGCGCTCGTTCTGATCGGCGGCGTCGCCGTCGCTGAGGCCAACAAGGGCGATCCAGCGGGCCCGCTGCCGCAGCCCTTGGCGGTCGCCATGAGCGATCCTTCGCCGTGGCAGGTGGGCGATGATTGGCCGGTCTATGGGGGCACGGCGAGCGCGCACCGTTTCTCGCCTTTGACGCAGATCACGCCCGACAATGTCGGCCAGCTCGAGCGCGCCTGGCTGTTCCATACTGGCGACCTGCCGCACGAGCGCTGGGGCGCGGAGACAACGCCGATCAAGGTCGGCGATGCGCTGTTTCTCTGCACGGCGCGCAACATCGTGATCGCTCTCGATGCCGCAAATGGTCGCGAGCGCTGGCGCTATGACCCGCGCGTGCCGGACGAAAACATTCCGTACACGGCCGCCTGTCGGGGCGTGACGTATTATGCCATTCCGGGCGCCGACCCGCGCACGCCCTGCGCCACGCGGATCATAGAAGGCACGCTCGATGCGCGGCTGATCGCCGTGGATGCACGCAACGGTCAGCCTTGCGCCGATTTCGGGCGCGGCGGGGCGGTCGACATCACCGTCGGGATGGGTGAGACCCCGCCTGGCTATGTGTCGATCACATCGCCGCCGGTGATCGTGCGCGGGGTGATCGTCACTGGTCATCAAGTGCTCGATGGACAGCGCCGATGGGCGCCATCCGGCGTGATCCAGGGCTTCGATGTGCAGAGCGGGGCGCTAAGGTGGGCATGGGACATGATGCGCCCCGATCTGCCCGGAGCGCCGGCGGCGGGCGAGACCTACACGCGCGGCACGCCGAACATGTGGACGATGGCCACCGCCGACGAACAGCTCGGCTATGTCTACTTGCCCATGGGCAATTCGGCGGCCGATTATTGGAGTTCCAGCCGGCGCCATCCAGAAGACCGATACGCGACGTCGCTGGTTGCGCTCGATGCGCGCAGCGGCAGGCCGGTATGGAATTTTCAGACCACGCATATCGACGTCTGGGATTACGATCTCGGCTCGCAGGCGACATTGATCGATTACCCGACCGATGCCGGACCGGCGCCGGCTCTGGTGTTGCCGAGCAAACAGGGCGACATCTACATTCTCGATCGCCGCACTGGACGGCCGCTCACCGGCGTCGAGGAGCGACGCGTGCCGCAAGGCGGCCTCGAGCCGCAGCGCCGTTCGCCAACGCAGCCGTTCTCACTCTTCCATACGCTCGCCAAGCGCGACCTGACCGAGCGCGACATGTGGGGCATGTCGTTGATCGATCAGATGATCTGCCGCATTCAGTTCAGGCAGGCGTCGTACCAAGGCATGTACACGCCGCCAACCACAGCGCGGCATTGGATCGAATATCCGAGCTACAATGGCGGCTCGGATTGGGGCAGCGTCGCCGTCGATCCGCAGCACGGCGTCATCATCGCAAATTACAACGACATGCCGAACTACAATCGTCTCGTTCCGCGCGACGAAGCGGCGCGTCTCGGCTGGACGCCGCGCGATGAGGCGCGCGGAGGCAGCATGGGCGGCGGCCAAGAGGGTGCGGGCGACCCGCAGGCCGGCACGCCCTTCGCCATCAATGTCAACGCAGGCTGGCGACTGCCGGCGACTGGGCTCTTGTGCAAGGCGCCTCCTTATGGCGGCATCCGAGCCATCGACCTTCGCACCGGGCGCACGATCTGGGACCGCCCGCTCGGTCAGGCGCGACGCAACGGGCCGTGGGGCATTCCTTCCATGCTGCCCATTCGCATCGGCACGCCGAACAATGGCGGGCCGGTGGTGACGGCGAGCGGGCTCGTGTTCATCGCTGCGACGACCGACAATTTGATCCGCGCTATCGATCTGCGCAGCGGTCGCACCATGTGGCGCGACGTGCTGCCCGCTGGAGGACAAGCGACTCCGATGATCTACGCCGTCGGCGGGCGCGAATATCTCGTCATCATGGCTGGCGGCCATCATTTCATGGAGACGCCCCGCGGCGATGCGCTGATCGCATACGCTCTGCCGACAGCAGAGGCGAGGGGATCGACCATGCACCGCGCGCGCTAGCGCTCCGCGCGGTTGGCGACCAAGTCCTCCACGACGCTCGGGTCAGCCAGCGTGCTGGTATCGCCGAGATTGCCGAGTTCATTCTCGGCGATTTTCCTGAGAATACGCCGCATGATCTTGCCGGATCGCGTCTTCGGCAGGGCCGGTGCGAACTGGATGATGTCGGGTGTCGCCGTGGGGCCGATTTCGTGGCGCACGTATTGGACAAGCTCGCGCTTCAGATCGTCGCTCGGCTCCACACCCTGCTTCAGCGTGACGTAACAATAGATGCCTTGGCCCTTTATGTCGTGCGGGTAGCCGACGACGGCGGCTTCGGCGACCTTGGTGTCGGCGACCAGCGCGCTCTCGATCTCCGCGGTGCCGATGCGGTGACCAGACACGTTGAGCACGTCATCGACCCGGCCGGTGATCCAGTAATAGCCATCTTCATCGCGTCGGCAGCCGTCGCCGGTGAAGTACATGCCCGGATAGGTGCGGAAATAGGTGTCGAAAAAGCGCTGGTGATCGCCGTAGACAGTGCGCATCTGCCCGGGCCACGAATCCAGCAGGACAAGGTTGCCGCTGCCCGCGCCTTCGATGCATTGGCCTTGTTCGTCGACCAATGCCGGCTTGACGCCGAAGAAGGGGCGAGTCGCGGAGCCGGGTTTCATGGCCGTGGCCCCCGGCAAATTGGTGATCAGCGCAGCGCCAGTCTCGGTCTGCCACCATGTGTCGACAACGGGACAGCGGCTGTCGCCGACCGTCCGATAGTACCAGAGCCAAGCTTCGGGGTTGATTGGTTCGCCAACCGTGCCGATCAGGCGCAGGCTCGCACGCGAGGTGCGCTTCACCGGCTCTTCGCCGTCGCGCATCAGCGCGCGTATGGCCGTCGGCGCAGTGTAGAAGGTGTTGACCTGGTGCTTGTCGATGACTTCCCAGAAGCGCGACACGCTCGGATAATTGGGAACGCCTTCGAACATCAAGGTCGTGGCGCCGTTCGCAAGCGGACCATAGACGATGTAGGTGTGACCAGTGACCCAACCCACATCGGCAGTGCACCAGAAGATGTCTCCGTCGCGGTAGTCGAACACGTATTGATGCGTCATTGCCGAATAGACGAGGTAGCCGCCGCTCGTATGCAGCACGCCTTTCGGTTTTCCTGTCGAGCCGGAGGTGTAGAGGATGAACAGCGGATCTTCTGCTCCCATTGGCTCAGGCGCGCACTCGGCTGAGACATTTGCCGCCGCTTCGTCATACCAAACGTCAACGCCCGCATCGGAGACCAATTCCGGATCGCGGCCCGTATGCCGGATCACCAGGACGCGCTCGACGCCCTGGGCATGCCCCAGCGCTTCGTCGACATTGCGCTTCAGCGGCACGATTTTGCCGCCGCGCCGACCTTCATCGGCTGTGATCACGATCTTGGAACCGCAATCATTGATGCGGTTGGCGAGGCTCTCGGGGGCGAAGCCGCCGAATACGACCGAGTGAATGGCGCCGATGCGCGCGCAGGCGAGCATCGCAAACGCCGCCTCCGGTATCATCGGCAAATAGATGGTGACGCGCTCGCCCTTCTTGACGCCTTGCGCCTTCAGCACATTGGCGAAGCGGCAGACTTCAGCGTGCAGCTCTCGATAAGTGACAGTACGTGATTGATCCGGCTCGTCGCCTTCCCAAATGATGGCGACTTGATCGCCGCGCTTTTCGAGGTGGCGGTCGATACAATTGGCGGAGACGTTGAGGACGCCGTCTTCGTACCAACGGATATGGAAGTCGGCTTCCGCGAAGCTTGTGTCTTTCACCTTTGTGTAGAGCTTCATCCAGTCGAGTCGCTGGCCATGCACGCCCCAGAACGCTTCGGGATCGGCCAAGGCGCTCGCGTGCATGGCGCGATACTTCACGTCGTCCACATAGGCGCGCCTTGCCCACTCCTCCGGCACAGGAATGACGACTGGATCGGACATGGCATGTTCCTCCGTTGGCGCCGGACTGAAGCATAGGCGCGGGCGGCGGGGAAAGCGGCTCACCTCACCCTTGTGCGCGTTTGGTGTGCGCGTTTGGCCGTCGCAGATGTGGCCGACGCCCGGCGGGAAACCGCGCCGCGCTCGCTTAAATATCAGAATCAATTGCAAAAAACAGCGACGCCGAGACGCATGGCGAACGCCGCAAGCCTGCGCACATTGAAGCCATGACCGCACCAGCCAATCCGGCTTCGAACTGGGCGCTGTTGAAGCGTCTATTCCATTGGGGCATCGCCGCGGCGGTCGTCGTGGCTTGGTTGGCGCCGAAACCGGGGCACGGCGAGGGCTTGATTCACATCGTCGCCGGGACGTTGGCGCTTGCGCTTGTGCTGGTTCGCGTCGGCTGGCGCGTGATCGGCGCGCTCAAGCCTGCGCTCAGCGACGCGTTGCGGCTGCGATTGCCAGACCCGAGCCGAGGCCCGCGCGCGTTCGCACCTCTTCTGCTGCAGAGCGCGCGCTTGCTGGGATTTGCGCTGATGCTTGCAATCGTCGCAGCCGTGGCGTTGGCGGTGATCGGCGTTGGCCAGGGGGAAGATTCTGCGCTGTTGGAGGCGCATGAAGCAGCCGGGACGATGATCGTGATGCTGGCTGCGGCGCATGCCGCTGCGGTGCTGCTGTTTGCGCTGCTGATGCGCTACGACTTGGTCAGCATCACCTTGTTCGGCGCGACCGGGAAGGTCTCGGAAGGCGGCGGCCGCGGCGCTGCCGGGTTGGCGGTGGGAGCAGCGCTCGCGGCGGCAAGCGTGTTCTACCTGTGGGGGCCGCTTGATCTGGCAGGCAAGGCCGCAGCTCTGCAGGAGAACGACGAACACGGCGCATCGTGGAGCGAGCACGATGATGATTAATGCGCCACGCTCGCGGTGCGTCTGAACACAGTCCGGATCGTGAAATTGGAGACAAGGCGGCGCACGCCTGGCAACTTCGACAGCGTTTCCTGGTGCACGCGCTCGTAGCGGTCGTCGTCGGCGATGACGATGCGCAGCAGGTAATCGCTTTCGCCTGTCATCAGGTGGCAGTCTTGCACTTCACGGCAGCGTGCGACAGCGCGCTCGAACGCCGCCATCGTGTCGCTGCGCTGATTTTCCAGCGTCACCGCCACGAAAATGGTGGCGCTGCGGCCAAGCGCTTTTTCCGAGATGATCGCCGCGTATCCCTCGATCACGCCCGCCGCCTCGAGCGCCTTCACGCGTCGGTGGCAGGCCGAGGGCGAAAGGCCGACCCGGCCGGACAAAGCCGCAGCCGTCAGCACGCCATCGCGCTCTAATTCCTGCAGGATTTTATGGTCGAACGCGTCAAGCGGGACGGGAAAATTATGCGCCAAGACAGCAAACACGCCTGTTAATGAGCTGCAATCCTGCTCCCTATAACAAATTATCGAAGAAAGTGCAGCGAATTTGCGATATTTCCGCCGCGTCAGGAGATTTTCCCATGCGCGTTGGTTGTCCGAAGGAAATCAAGAACCACGAATACCGGGTCGGTCTAACACCGGAAAGCGCTGCCGAGCTGGTGCGCGCCGGACACGAGGTGCTGTTGGAGACCAAAGCGGGCGAGGGCATCGGCGCACCGGATGACGTCTATCAAAGAGTCGGCGTGAAGGTTCTGCCGGATGCCGGCGCTGTGTTCGAAGCCGCCGACATGATTGTGAAGGTGAAGGAGCCGCAACCGGTCGAGATCGCGCGGCTGAAGCCTCGTCACATCCTTTTCACGTATCTGCATCTCGCCCCGGATCCTGAGCAAGCCGAAGGCTTGATGAAATCCGGCGCCACGTGCATCGCCTATGAGACGGTCACCGATCGTGGCGGGCGACTGCCGCTGCTCAAGCCGATGAGCGAGGTCGCCGGACGTATGTCGATCCAGGTCGGCGCCCATTATCTGGAAAAAGCCAATGGCGGGCGCGGCGTGCTTCTCGGCGGCGTGCCCGGTGTGCAGCCTGCGCATATTGTGATCCTCGGCGCGGGCGTCGCCGGTTACAACGCCGCGCAAATCGCGGTCGGCATGCGCGCGCGGGTCACTGTATTCGATAAGAACCCGGCGCGCTTGGAAGAACTCGACCGTGAATTCAACGGACGCCTGGAGACGATCTACTCGACCAAAGCCGCAGTCGAAGAGGCGATCAAGGACGCTGATGTCGTCGTCGGCGCGGTGCTGGTGGCCGGCGCAGCCGCGCCGAAACTGATCACGCGGCCGATGCTGAAGACGATGCGTCCTGGCTCGGTGCTGGTCGACATCTCAATCGACCAAGGCGGCTGTTTTGAGACTTCGCATGCGACCACGCATGCCGACCCGGTTTTCAATGTGGACGGCGTCATCCATTATTGCGTAGCCAACATGCCAGGAGCGGTGTCGCGAACGAGCGCGTTCGCGCTCAACAACGCCACGTTGCCGTTTACGCTTGCGCTGGCCAACAAAGGCTACAAGCAGGCGCTGAAAGACGATCCGCACTTGGCTGATGGTCTCAACGTTTACGAGGGCGCAATCGCGCACGAGGCTGTGGCTCGCGATTTGGGCAAGCCATTCAAGCGCCCCGGTTGGCTCAGCTGAGCCGCGTTGGATCTCGCAGACGGGGCGCCGCAGAAGGAGCGATAGTGCAGCGCCCGTTGCGTCGGCGACTTCACGGCCATTGCATCTTCGATTAGGTTGCCGCCGTAATAAGCGCGCAGCCATGCGCCGGGAGGGGAAATGTCGAATTGGTTTGCAGATAAATTGGGTCCAGCGCCGCGCACGCCTGCCCGTCAGCAAAGACCACCGGCTGCCCCGGCGGCGCCGCAACGGCAGGCGGCGGCGGCGACGCAGCAACAGCCGAAAGCTGCTGCTCCCAGCAAAGCGCAGCCGGCGCCGGAGCCGGAAAAAAAGAAGAAAAAGGGTTGGTTCTGATGCTGCGCATCTGCGCCCTGGTTGCGCCGGTGCTCTTGTCGGCATGCGCGACCGCCAGTGACCCAGGTTGGACCGGCGCAGGCGCGACTCCGTTCGACCAGGCGCGCACCCAGTGCGAGGAGCAAGCTGGCGACGATGGCGGGCCGGCCTTCGAAGCGTGCATGGCCACGCATGGTTGGCGAAGGCCCTAGCGCAGCCGGGAACAAGCTGCCGCGCCCAAGCGTTATCGGCCGATTCGAGGAGCGGTCAGGGATTAGCGGCGGCGATGGGGGATCAGCCCAGTGAGGTGCGAGCGCGACGCGGCCCGCTGGCGTGGCGCTCGGCGTTGCGCGCGACGCTAGGCTTTTTCTCCACCCTCGCTGTGCGCGACTGGTTTGCTCCCGCATTGGTGGCGCTGGTCGGCGTGCTGAGTTCAATTACGATCGCCGCCCAGGTCGCGAGCATCGCTGACGTCAAGGATCATGAACGCTTCGGGCATGCTGTGGCGCAGACCGAAGACAGCATCGAGTCGCGAATTGACACCTACATCGCCATGCTGCGCGCCGGTGTGGGGATGGTGAAAGCCTCAGGCGGCTATATCGACGGAGAAACCTTCAGGCGTTTTGTGCAACCGCTGCAATTGCAGCGGCATTACCCCGGCATTCAGGGCATTGGTTACAGCGTGCTCCTACCAGGGCGTACGGTGAATGAAGCGGAGCGCGGCTTGCGCGCCTACGGAGCGGCGGGACTGCACGTCTATCCCGCTTCGCCGCGCGAAGAGTACCACGCGATTGTCCACCTTGAGCCCTTGGATGAGCGGAACCAGGCGGCCCTCGGTTTCGACATGTTCAGTGAACCGGTGCGCCGTCAGGCGATGCAGCGGGCTCGCGATACCGGCGCGCCGGCCGTTTCCGGGCGAGTCGAACTCGTTCAGGAAATCGACGAGCACAAGCAGGCGGGATTTCTGATCTATCTGCCGGTTTATAGCGGCGCCGATCCGCCACGCGATGTGGCGGAGAGGCGGGCGCGTCTGCAGGGTTTTGTTTATAGCCCGTTTCGCGCCGATGACTTGATGCAAGGCATTCTCGGCTCGGCGCCCCGACCCAGGCTGCATTTCGCGATCTACGATGGCGAACCGCGGCCGGAAAATCTGCTCCACGTTTCTCCCGGCGCGCGCGCTCAGCACCCGATGCGGACAACGCGGACGATGGATGTAGCGGGCCGCACCTGGACCGTCGTTTACGAGACGCGGCCCGAATTCAGTCAAGCCTCGAGCCGCGGCTTTGCGCCGATAGCTCTGCTCGCTGGTCTGATGGCGACGGCCTTGTTGGTATTCCTGGTGTGGCGGCAAGGTGTGGCGCGCAGACAAGCCGAACGGTCGGCTGCACAAGCGCAAAGCAGCGCGCTACGACTTGAAGTGCTCAACGCCTCCGCTGCCCGCCTAGCCAGTGAACTCGATCGCGAGGCGCTCTTGCAGGCCATCACCGATGCGGGGCGAAGCCTTACCGGCGCCGAAATCGGCGCCTTCTTCTATAATGTCGTCAACGATCAGGGAGAGAGTTATCAGCTCTTCACCCTGGCGGGCGCGCCGCGAGAGGCGTTCTCCAAGCTTGGCATGCCGCGCAACACCGCAATCTTTGGTCCGACCTTCAAAGGCGAAGGCGTGGTTCGTGCTGACGACATCAAACTCGATCCGAGGTTCGGCAAGAACCCGCCGCATCACGGCTTCCCGTCCGGACATTGGCCGGTGCGCAGCTATTTGGCAGTGCCCGTGATATCTGGGCGCGGCGAAGTCCTCGGCGGACTCTTCTATGGCCATTCGCAAGTTGGGATGTTCGACTCCGCCTCGGAGCACTTCCTGCAGGCGCTCGCAGCGCATGCCGCCATAGCACTGGAGAATGCATCTCTCTTCGCCGCAGCACAGGATGAAATTGCCCGCCGCGCCGCTGTTGAGGAGCAGCAGAAACTGTTGCTGCACGAGCTCAATCACCGGGTGAAGAACACGCTCGCGACGGTGCAATCGATTGCGGCGCAGACCCTACGCACCTCGCCTGAGCCGGACGCCTTCCGTGAAGCCTTCGAGAAGCGCCTGGTGGCGCTCAGCAAGGCGCACAATCTGCTCGCGACCAGCAACTGGCGCGGCGCCAGCCTGCATGATCTGGTTCGGCGCGAGTTGGAGCCGCACGGCGTCGACGACGCCGGCCGGATCAGCATCAGCGGACCAGTGCTTTGGTTGCCGCCTGCTCAGGCCTTGGCGCTGGCGATGGTGTTGCATGAACTGGCGACGAACGCCGCTCGGCACGGCGCTCTCTCTCGTCCCACGGGAAGGGTGGACTTGTCCTGGAGCGTCGCCGCCGAAGCGGATGGTCAGCGCCTTCGGATGGTTTGGCGCGAACTCGGCGGGCCGCAAGTGCGTCCGCCTGCCCGGCGCGGCTTCGGATCGAGATTGATTGAGCGGGGCTTGGCGCAGGAACTCGGCGGCACGGCCAGACTGCTGTTCGAGCCCGAGGGCTTGCGTTGCATCATCGAGGCGGTCTTGCCGGCAGAGGCGCAGGCGGCTTAGAGCCAAGCGATGCCTATCAGCAAAGCGCGCGCACGCACCCTGGCGCTCTCTCTGCCGGACACGAGCGAGTGCGCGCATTTCGATCGCACAGCCTTCCGGACGCCGCGCAAGATCTTTGCGACGCTGGCGGCCAATGGGACGGACATGAACCTCATGTTTGACGCAGATACGCAAACTTTCTTCTGCGAGCACGCGCCCAAGGCCGCGGCGCCGGCGCCCGGCGGCTGGGGTCGCATGGGCGCAACCCGCTTCGACCTGAAGCTGGTTGATGAAAAGACCTTGCTTTCCGCTCTTAAGGCCGCGCATGCGCTTGCTGCGCCAAAAGCCAAGAAAACTGCGAGGCGGAAAGACGGCTAGTCCTTTTGGCGGGGTTTTTCTGCCGGGCCGCCTCATTCATCTTATCGATCACAAGCCTGTGCGCCGCGCGTCCGGAACGGAGCTTGCGTGCATCTATTACGTTGCATGCCTGTGAAAGGTTCTGTTCAGCATTAACGCGCAAGGTTGAGAGGTTCGGAGAATTCGAGATGCTCGAGAAGAAGATCGGCGAGCCTTGTCCGACATGCACAACGCCGCTGCAGCGGCGCCGCTCGACCTTTCGCACTGTCGTCGGTGATGTCGCTTATTGCGCGCGCTGTTGCTCTTCGTTCGAGATCGCGCGTGAAGAGGAGGAGATCGGGCTCGGCTTTGGCTCGCCCGACTTCGCTGCGACCTGATCCGTTTTATTGACCCGATCGGCTGAGCGTATCGCGATCGGGTTCGCCCTGTTCGTCTTCGTCCACGTCGGCTGGATAGTCGATGTGCTCGTCCGAGCGGCGGTCGGCGCGCCTGTCGGTTGCGTCCAGTTCAGCGTCTGCCGGCCTGCGCGTGCCGCGAAACCGTTCCATTTCTTTGTCGCGGCTGAAGCCCGGGTCGTTTGGCGTCGGCATGAAAAATCTCCCTTCCGAGCCCAACGTGGCCAGAGCGGCTTTGGTTCGCTTGAAGGGTGGCGGGTTGCGGTAGCTTGCGGCCCGCCCCATGTGCGCTGCTTAAAAAAAGGGGATTCCATGGCCGACGCTTCGCCGTTCTCACGCATCCGCGCGATCGACTATTCCGTGATCTTCGCACGTGACATGCCCGCGATGCGCCGTTTCTACGAGGAGGTGATGCGCTTCCCAGTGGAGAAGGTGCTGTACGGAGGATGGGTGGAGTACCGCGTCGGCTCAAATACCCTGGCGCTGGCGTACAGAACCGTGAATGAGAGCGATCCGCCGCTGCCTGAGGGCTCGGCGGGGCTGCAGCTCGCGTTTCGGGTGGCCCCAGCTGATGTCGACGCTTGCGCCGGAGCTTTGGAGAGTGCAGGCGTCGCCATCGTGCAGCGCACCACGGATCAAGCTTGGGGACACCGAACGCTGTTCTTCCGGGATCCTGACGGCAACCTGTTAGAGATTTACGCCGAGATCTGACGAACGCCTCGGCGCGGAGCGATGCGGCCGGCCCAGGCGAGGAAGGTGCGCGCCGGCCATATCAGCTGTGCCAAGGCGCCGGCGCCGATCTCGTCACGCACCCCCAGCGGCGCGGTGCACGGCCCCGGCATATGATAAGTGCGGAAGGCTCGGTCGAATACCGAGAAGAGCGTGGCGAAGTTCACTCCGGCGCCATCCGCATCGCGGATATGGTGCCAACGGTGCGCGGCCGGTGAAATGAACACGCGCCCAAACGGACCATAGGTCCACGGCAAGTCCATATGAATAAAGAGGCCATAGAAGTGGCGGATCAGGTTATTCGCCATCAGCGCCCAGAGCGGCAGCCCTAGCAGCGCCAGGAAGCTCGTATCGATCAGCGCGGTCGTGAAGCGGTTGATCGGATGAAACCGCACGCCTGTGGTCCAGGTCATCGCGTCGTCACTGTGATGGATCGCATGCGCTGGCCAGAGAAAGGCCGTGTGTTCGAGACGGTGGCGCCAATAGGCGACGAAATCGCCGGCGAACACGGCGAGAAGGAGCACGGCCCAATCGGGAACAATCAACCAACGTTCAGACGCGAACAGGCGCACGCCGGTCTGCTCGATCAAGGCGCCGACAGAGGTCAGCGCCATGAGCAGAAGCGGCGCAATGAAGGCGACATCGAACGCCAGCAGCAACAGATTGGTACGCACTTGCGGCAGCGCCTTGCGGGCGATACGGAAAGCCTCGGCGCCGCGCACGACGAAGGCGACCAACCCGAATGCGAGCGCCGGCCAGATGAGGCCGGTCAGGGCGGACCAGAACGCCTGTCCCGTTTGCACCAGCAGGGTTTCCACCGTCAGCAAAATAGAACGCCTTCGCTGACTTTCACCGCCCTGCCGGCGATGCGTGCGCCGGCGAGTTTGGTTCCCACGATTTCGACTTCCAGACCGATCAGAGAAGGGCGCCCCATTTCGACGCCCTGCAAAATCGGTAACGTGTGCCAACCGTCGGGCAGGTCCTCGAAACGAGCCAGCATGCCTGCGAAAGCGGCCGCGGCGCTGCCGGTGGCGGGGTCTTCGACGATGCCAATCTCGGGCGCGAACATGCGCGCGTTGAAGGAATAAGGGGCCTCCCGTTCCGCGCGGGTGAACACAAAAACTTCGGTGGCGCCCACGCTCGCCGATAGCGAAGCGACGGTGGGTTTGGCGCGCACGAGCGCATCGGTGCTGGCAACGGGGATCATGGCGAAGGGCACGCCTGCAGAGAACACTGCCGGCACATAAGCGCCGAAGCCGATGTCAGCTTCGTTAAGGCCCAGGGCCTTTGCCGCGCTTGCGATGCTTGGATCAGGGCCGGCCGGCTCAGAAAGCTTCGGCACGCTGAATTCCGCGAACGTTGATTGTCCAGACTCCAGCGAGACGACGCAGCGGACAGCGCCGATCTTTTCTTCCAGGACAAGGATTTTGTCGCTCGGCTCAGCGCCGGCGTGGCGGCGCTCGGCGAGGGCGATTGCGCAACCGATGGTGGGATGGCCGGCGAACGGCAGCTCTTTAGTCGGCGTAAAGATACGAACCGAGGCTTCGTGCTGCGGGTTTTGCGGCCGGCGCACGAAGATGGTCTCGGAAAGGTTGAACTCACGGGCGAGGGTCTGCATCTGCGAGTCATTCAGCGCGTCGGCATCGAACACGACCGCCAGCGGATTGCCGCCGAAGCGGGTTTCGGTGAACACGTCATACGTGGCGAAGCGCAACTCGATCATGGGCGGCCTTGTAGCGAAGTCCCGCACCGGGAGGCTAGCGGCCCCGCATCAACGTCACTGGGGCGAGCTTGCCGCCGACACGCGCCCGCTTGCCGCCGCCGGGCCCGCCGTCATCGATCAGGCTCATCACCGCCATTCCCATCTGCACGCTTGCGAAGGTGAGGCCTACGAAGAACCACAGGAGCACGATGACCCAGGCGTGGCCGTGATCGAGCGTCATGGTGCGAAATCCGCCGATATCGAACCCGGCAAGGGCGCCAACCACCAGTGCGGCGAGAGCGAAACCGGTCCCCGTGTTGACCAGAAGCAGGCGCACGAGCGGGTGGCGGCTGAGGAAGGCGCGAAAGGCGAGCATGCGATGAGGCTGCGCCTTGGAGTCCGGGTTCGCAAGCGCCAAAGGGTCGCGCGCCGTTTCGCTCGCTCGGCTAAAATCCTCCGAAGTTTATGAACTTGGTTTCCAGATATTCCTCCAACCCCTCTACGCCGCCCTCGCGACCGAGTCCGGATTCTTTGACGCCGCCAAACGGGATCACCTCGTTGGAAAAAATGCCGTCATTGATTGAGACCATGCCGCTCTCAATACGCTCGGCCACACGCCAGGCGCGATGGACGTCCTTGGTGAAGAAGTAGGCTGCGAGGCCGAATTCGGTCGCGTTGGCGATCGAGACCGCTTCATCCTCATCCTTGAAGCGGATCAGCGGGGCGACAGGCCCGAAAATCTCTTCGCTGTTGACGCGCATGTCGCGGGTGACGTTCGCGAGTACCGTGGGCGTGTAGAACTGCGCTCCGGCCGGATGCTTTTTGCCGCCGGTCAGTGCAGTCGCGCCGGAGGCGAGCGCCTCGGCCACCATGCGCTCGACCTTCTCGATTGCTTTCTGGTCAATCAACGGCCCGACGGCGACGCCTTCTTGATCGCCCGGTCCAACCTTGAGCTGCGCGACCGCGTCGGCAAGTCTTTTCGCGAACGCGTCGTAAATGGCGTCCTCAACCAAGATCCGGTTTGCGCACACGCACGTCTGGCCGGCGTTGCGGAATTTAGAGGCAATCGCACCTTTCACGGCGAGATCGAGATCGGCGTCGGCGAACACCAGCAGCGGCGCGTTGCCGCCGAGTTCGAGTGAAATCCGCTTGACGGTCGATCCTACGCACAGCGCGCCCAGTTTCTTGCCGACCGCCGTGGAGCCGGTGAACGAAAACTTCCGCACCAAAGGACTTTCGCACAGCACTTTGCCGACAGCTTCAGCACTGGTGGTCGTCACTACGTTGAACACGCCGTTCGGCACGCCGGCTCTCTGTGCAAGCTCGGCCAACGCCAGCGCCGTCAACGGCGTCTGCTGCGGCGGCTTCAGCACGATGGTGTTGCCGGCCGCCAGCGCAGGTCCTGCCTTGCGCGTGATCATCGCCATGGGAAAATTCCACGGCGTGATGGCGGCGCACACGCCGATCGGCTGCTTGATGGTCACATAGCGCCGGGCTGCGGTCGTGGTGGGAATGACGCGGCCGTAAGCGCGTTTGGCTTCCTCGCTGAACCATTCCACAAAGGCCGCCCCGTAAGCGGCTTCGCCCTTGGCTTCGGCGAGCGGCTTGCCGCCTTCGAGCGAGATCAATCGTCCGAGTTGATCGAGATCGGCGAGCATCAAGTCGAACCAGGCGCGAAGGATCGCCGCCCGCTCTTTGGCAGGCTTCGCCGCCCACGCGGGGAAAGCGGCGTGCGCAGCGGCAATCGCTTCCTCAGCATCGCTGGCGCCAAGATCGGCGACTTCGGCGATGACGTCCTGGCTCGCAGGGTTGTACACTGGAAACCGGCGCGAACCCTCGCGCCAGCGCCCGTCGATGTAAGCGTCTGCACGGAACGAGGGGGGCATGAGGGTCCTTTCAGAATAGGGCGGCCGGAACCGTCTGTTTGAGCGGCGTCAAGGGCCGGCGCCTTTGACACCTGATAGCTGATGTCCGACACGTAAAGTCAAAGAGGTTGCCATGAGCTGGAAAGACATTCTTGTCCTCGTCACCGAAGCGGCGGTCGATGAGCCGGCGCTGGCTCTCGGCGAAGCGCTGGCGCGGCAGAGCGCGCAGGCTCATCTCGCCGCCGCTTTCCTGACGCCGCTGCCGGACGAGCCGCTGGCGTACGAACCCACTGTGGTGGCTGGAGTTTGGGCGGAGTTGCTCGGCCGGGCGCGGCAGGAGGCGGAGATCGAGCGCAGGAAGGTCGAGACGCGGCTGATGCAGTTCGAGCGCGCCTGTGAATTGCGCACGGCCGAGGCGCTTTCCCGCGACCTAGGCAGGGTAGCCGCCGTGCACGCCCGTTATGCAGACGTCGCCGTCATGGTGCGCCCGAGCGAAGGACCAGGGGCCGACTTGCGCGAAGAAATCATCGAAGGTGTTCTGTTTCACTCCGGCCGTCCGGCCTTGATTGCGCCGCCGAACTGGAAAGGCCCGACGATTGGCAAGCGCGTCGTGGTGGCCTGGGACGCCAGCCGCGAGGCGACGCGCGCGCTCTCTGAGGCGGACGATCTGCTGGAGTTTGCGGAAACGGTCACGGTAGTGACCGTCGACGCCAAGCCGAAGATGTTCGGCCACGGCGATCAACCCGGCGCCAATATTGCCGGCCACTTGTCTCGGCGCGGCTTGCCGGCCGAAGTACGCAATGTCGACAGCATGGGCCGGGCCGCCTCGCTCGCGATCATGGAGGAAGCTGAGACGCTCAACGCCGATCTTGTCGTGATGGGCGGCTATGCGCATTCGCGTTTGCGGGAACTGGTGTTCGGCGGAGCCACACGGGAGCTAATCCGCAGCGCCAGCGTTCCTCTGCTGATGGCGCATTAAGGCAGCTGTATGAACATCGACTGGTCAGCATGGGACGGCGGTCTTGGCATTCTGCTGGTGATCGTCGTCATTTGGGCTGGGCTGAAGCTGATGAAACGCCTGATCCTGGCGCTCATAGCGCTGGTGCTGATCGGCACGGTATTTTTCGGCATGCACTGGAATGATTTTCTCAGCCGCGATCCGTCGCCGGCCGCCCAGACAGATCTCAGACTTTAGGTCGCGGACCCTTGTGTGGCGCCCTCGCCACACTAAGTCATGGGCGTAATCTCATGCCGACGTTGACCCGCCGCAATGGGGGTGAACGCGGGACGCCTTAGGGGTCGCTCATGGATATGGAAAAGCTCACCGAGCGCGCACGCGGATTCGTACAAGCTGCGCAAACCATTGCGTTGCGCGAACAGAACCAACAGCTCGAAACCCAGCACTTGCTGAAAGCGCTGCTGGATGACCGTGAGGGACTCGCCGCGCAGCTGCTGGCGAGTGCCGGCGCCAATGCGCGTCAGGCTGCGGACGAAGCCGACAAGGCGGTTCAGGCTCTGCCGAAAGTGCAAGGCGGCAACGATCGCATGTACGCGGCGTCGTCGTTCTCGCGCGCATTGGACGCGGCCGAGCAGGCGGCGACCAAGGCCGGAGATTCCTATGTAACCGCTGAGCGCTTGCTGTTTGGTCTCGCCATCTCGCCTGGGACAGCCGCGGACATCCTGAAAAAGGCGGGTCTCACGCCGCAAAAGCTGGAAGCGGCGATCGCTGAGCTGCGTAAAGGACGCACGGCGCAATCTTCATCCGCAGAAGACCAGTACGACGCGCTGAAGAAATACGCACGCGACCTGACCGAAGATGCGCGCAAGGGCAAGCTCGACCCGGTGATCGGCCGGGACGAGGAAATCCGGCGCACCATTCAGGTGCTCTCACGGCGGACAAAGAACAATCCAGTGCTGATTGGCGAACCTGGCGTCGGCAAGACAGCGATCGCAGAGGGTTTGGCTCTGCGCATCGTCAATGGCGACGTGCCAGAGAGTTTAAAGCACAAGAAGCTGCTGGCGCTCGATATGGGCGCCCTGATCGCCGGGGCGAAATTTCGCGGCGAATTCGAAGAGCGCCTGAAGGCGGTTCTGAACGAAGTCACTGCAGCCGAGGGCGGCATCATCCTGTTCATCGACGAAATGCACACTTTGGTCGGGGCTGGCAAAGCCGATGGCGCGATGGACGCCTCGAACCTGTTGAAACCGGCGCTAGCGCGTGGCGAACTGCACTGCGTCGGCGCGACCACACTCGACGAGTATCGCAAGCATGTGGAGAAGGACGCTGCCTTGGCGCGCCGTTTCCAGCCGGTGTTTGTCGAAGAACCAAGCGTTGAAGACACAATTTCGATATTGCGCGGTCTGAAAGACCGTTACGAGCAGCACCACGGCGTACGGATCTCCGACGCTGCAATCGTCGCCGCAGCGCAACTCTCGCATCGCTATATCACCGATCGGTTCTTGCCGGACAAGGCGATCGATCTTGTCGACGAGGCGTCTGCCCGTCTGCGAATGGCGGTGGATTCCAAACCCGAAGAATTGGACGAACTCGATCGCCGCCTTGTGCAGCTAAAAATCGAGCTTGAGGCCTTAAAGAAGGAAAAGGATCCTGCTTCGAAGGATCGCTCGCAGAAGCTCGAAGTCGAAATACGCGACCTGGAAACTCGCTCCGGTGAGCTAACCGCTGCTTGGAGTGCGGAAAAGCAGAAGCTGCAGACAGCATCCAAGGCGAAGGAAGAACTCGATCGGCTGCAGAACGAATATGACGATGCGGTGCGGCGCGGCGATCTCTCGCGTGCGTCCGAGCTGAAATACGGCCGAATCCCGCAGGTTGAAAAGCAATTGGCCGATCTCGAAGCCAAGGGCGACAGCAAGGGCGGCCTCGTACAGGAGGTCGTGGATGCGGAGGCCATCGCCGCCGTGGTTTCGCGCTGGACCGGCGTGCCCGTGGAGAAAATGCTGGAAGGCGAGAAGGCGAAGCTGCTGGCGATGGAGGATCAATTG
Organism: uncultured Terricaulis sp.; assembly: GCA_964402795.1. Classification (GTDB taxonomy): domain Bacteria; phylum Pseudomonadota; class Alphaproteobacteria; order Caulobacterales; family Aquidulcibacteraceae; genus Vitreimonas. The sequence continues at coordinate 121,816 of CAYODX010000008.1, forward strand.
CGCCGCCGCGTGGTCGGTCAAGAACCGGCGCTGCGCGCTGTCTCCGACGCCGTGCGCCGGGCGCGCGCCGGGCTGCAGGACCCTAATCGACCAATTGGTTCGTTCATGTTCTTGGGTCCGACGGGGGTGGGCAAAACCGAACTGACCAAAGCACTGGCAGAATTCCTGTTCGATGACGAGCACGCCATGACGCGCGTGGACATGTCGGAGTACATGGAGAAGCACTCGGTTGCGCGCTTGATCGGGGCGCCTCCTGGCTATGTCGGCTATGAAGAGGGAGGCGCGCTCACCGAGGCCGTGCGGCGCCGCCCCTATCAGGTCATCCTGTTCGACGAAATCGAGAAGGCGCACCCGGACGTCTTCAACGTCCTGCTGCAAGTGCTGGACGACGGTCGCCTGACCGACGGCCAGGGCCGCACTGTCGATTTCAAGAACACGATCCTTATCATGACCTCCAATGCCGGCGCGCAGTTCCTCGCCGAGCAGCCGGAGGGCGCTGACGTCGAAGATGTGCGCGATCTTGTAATGACGGAGGTGCGCGCGCGCTTCCGGCCGGAATTCCTGAACCGAATCGACGAGATCATCCTGTTCAAGCGCCTGGAGCGGGCGCAGATGGGCGCGATTGTCGACATCCAACTGAAGCGCTTGGAGAAGCTTCTGGCGACGCGCAACATCACGCTTGAACTCGATACGCGTGCGAAGAGCGAACTGGCTAGGCGTGGGTACGACCCGGCCTACGGCGCCCGCCCGCTCAAGCGCGTGATCCAGAAGGACGTGCAGGATCCGCTCGCGCGTCTCATTCTGGAGGGCCGCATCAAAGACGGCGACAGCGCGCGGGTGAGCTTCGACGGGAACGACTTCCTGTTCAATGGCGGAAGCGCGAAGGCGGCAGCCTGATGGCGCACGCGTGCGATGGCGCTTTCCCGTCGTCAGCTCATGCTGGGCATGAGCTGACGCCCCTCCTGAAAAGGGATGGGAAAGCGGCGCTTAGTTCGTGGTTGGGTTATCGTCGGTGGCGTGTTCGACTTCAGTCGCGCCGCGGGTGACCGTGTCTTCTACTGCTTCGCCCGCGTTCTGAGCCGCGTTGCCCGCATCTCGCGCGGCATTCTCTGCGGCGTTGCCGGCGGCATCGAGGCGCTGGTCGGTTTGATTGGCCGCATAGCTCGCGCTGTCTCGCGCGTTTTCGCCGGCGTTGTCGGCGGTGGTGGCTTGCTGGCCGCAAGCGGCGAGGCCCAGGGCGGCGAAGGCAACGAGGTACAGTCTCATCAGATTTTCTCCTTGACGTGGCGGGGGTTAACGCGCGGGACGGCGATAAGGGCGCCCGGCGGAGCATTGCAGCTACGGGCGCCTCGGCGCGCGGGGTGCATAGCGCGCAGAGCGCGCATCGGTTCCCAAAGGCGCCCGCTTTTAGCTTGAGCTGGACCCTGGGGCCGGGTGTTCTCTGGCGCCGTTCGAAGGAGGACGTCGCTTGAGGGCCAACACGTTCGACGAATCGCCGAAGGCGATCGCTGACCGATTAGGGGTCAGCGTCAAGGCGCTGCGCGTCTATGAGCGCGCCGGCCTGATCAAGCCGCCCCGGACCGCAAGCGGTTGGCGCATCTATGGCGCAGCGGAGATCGAGCGGCTCGGCGCCATCATAGCGCTGAAGCAACTCGGCATGCCGCTGAAACGCATCGGCGAATTGCTAAAGGGCCGGGGCGATCTCGCCGCGGCCCTGGCGTTGCAGGAAGCGGCGCTTGAAGAGGCGCGCGGCGAGACGGAGCGCGCTCTCATGCTGGTGCGTGCAGCCCGTCGCAAGCTTGCCAACAACGGCGCCCTCTCTGCGGACGAACTCAGCACACTCGTCAGGAGCACGGCAATGACAGAAATGAAGTGGTCGCCAAAGATGGATGCTTTGGCCCAGAAACATTATACGCCAGAACAGTTGCAGGAATTACGAGCGCGTCCGTTCACACCGCAGGATCAAGAGCGCGTTGGCGCAGCATGGTCTCAGGTGTTTTCCGATATAGATTCCCTGGGGCCTGAGCCGGATCCCGAAAGCGAGCCCGCACTCGAGATCGCGCGTCGCGCCAAGGCGCTGATCGACGAGTTCACGCGGGGCGATCCCGCGCTGTTTCAAGCTGCAGCGAAAATGAACACGGAGGCGTTGGCCGATCCAGAGCTTCGGCCAAACAGGCCAATGGGTGGGCGGCACTTCGCCTTCATCAGTCAGGCGATGGCGGCGCTGAAGCAGAAGGAGGCGGCTGGCGGCTGAGGAACTCGAAGCCGCGGCGTGGCGTTGCCGAGCGAGGCTGCGCCATGCCCATCGACTTCAAGTTCAGCTCTCTTCTCGCCTTTGCGCGACGCGAAATCGGCGCGCTCGCGGCCTTGTTTGGCGTCACGCTGGCGCTGCTCGCTTTCGCCGAGATCGCAGAGGAAGTCGGCGAGGGCGAGACGCGCGGCTTCGATCAGACGTTGATGCTGGCGCTGCGCACTGCGGACCCCGCCGATCCGATCGGACCAAAATGGCTCGAGGAGATCGTTGTCGAGATCACCGCTCTTGGCGGCTTCGGCGTGCTTGCATTGGTGACGCTGCTCGCGCTCGGCTATCTGCTCATGCAGCAGAAATGGCGCAACGCGCTGCTGCTTCTCGCCGCCACGATCGGCGGCACGGCGATCAGCGAGGGCTTGAAAGTCGGCTTTGCACGGCCCAGGCCCGATCTGGTCGCGCACGTCGTGGATGTCACCAGCGCAAGTTTTCCCAGCGGGCATGCCATGCTTTCGGCGGTGACGTATTTGACGCTCGGCGCTTTGATCGCGCGCGCGCAAGAACGACGACGCTTGCGCGCATACACAATGGGCGCTGCAATCCTGCTCACGCTCATCATCGGCGCAAGCCGCATCTATCTGGGCGTCCACTGGCCAACGGATGTGCTCGCTGGTTGGTGTCTCGGCGCAGCTTGGGCGCTGTTGTGCTGGAGTCTTGCGACCCTGCTGGCGCGCCGCGGCGCGCTCAAAGGCGCAGAGGCGGGAGCGGAGAGCCCCGCTGCGAGCTGAAAATCAGGCGATCTGCTTCAGCGTCGCGCGGACTGTCTCGACTATTTGATCGATCTGGCGTTTTTCGATGATCAGCGGCGGCGAGAAGGCAAGGATGTCGCCGGTGACTCGGATCAGCACGCCGGCGTCGAAACATTTCCGGAATGCTTCCAGTGCTCGCTGCGTCGCCGCGCCGGCGCGTGGCTCGAGTTCGATGCCGCCGATGAGGCCGAGATTACGGATGTCGATGACATGCGGCGCGTCGCCCAAGGAATGCATCCCTTCTTCCCAATAGGGCGCGAGCTCGGCGGCGCGCGTGAACAGGTCCTCGTTACGATAGACGTCGAGCGTGGCGATGCCGGCGGCGCAGGCGAGCGGGTGGCCGCTGGTCGTGTAGCCGTGGAAGAGTTCGATTGGCGTGTCGCTATTGGCGAGGATGGTGTCGTAGATCTCCCGTGAACATGCCACGGCGCCCATCGGCACTGCGGCGTTGGTGATCGCCTTGGCCATAGTGAGAATGTCAGGCTTAATGTCGAAATACTGCGCCGCGAATGGCGCCCCGAGGCGGCCAAAGCCGGTGATCACTTCATCGAAGATCAAGAGAATGTCGTACTTAGTGCAGAGTTCTCGCAGCCGCTTCAGATAGCCTCTGGGGGGCATGATGACGCCCGTCGATCCCGCCACAGGTTCGATGATCACGGCGGCGATCGTGCTTGCATCATGCAATTGCACGATGCGCTCGAGGGCGTCGGCGAATTCGGCGCCGTAGTGCGGCTCGCCGCGCGAGAATGCGTTGCGGGCGATGTCGAGCGTGTGTGGCAGGTGATCGACGCCGGCCACCATCGGGCCGTACGTCATGCGATTGCGGACGATGCCGCCGACGCTGATGCCGCCGAAATTCGTGCCGTGATAGCCTCGCTCGCGTCCGATCAGGCGATACTTGCCAGCTTTGCCGCGCGCCTTCTGGTAAGCAAGCGCGATCTTGAGCGCCGTGTCAGCGCTCTCACTGCCGCTATTGGTGAAGAAAATCCGGTCAAGTCCGGCGGGAAGGATCGCGCCAAGTCTATTGGCGAACTCGAATGCGCTCGGATGCCCGAGATTGAAGTTGGTTGCATAGTCGAGTTCAGCCGCGGCGCGCTGAATGGCTTCAACAATCGGCTTGCGGCCATGGCCGGCGGCGCAGCACCACAGGCCTGCGGTGCCGTCAAGCACGGCGCGACCGTCTGGCGTATAATAGTACATGCCTTCCGCACGGACCACCATGCGGGGATCGGCCTTGAACGCCCGATTGGGTGTAAACGGCATCCAGAAGACGTCGAGCGAATTGGCGCGGGCAGTGTCAGGCATGCGCCATTGTGCGACCGCCTACGTACGCGCTGCAAGCGTTCAGCCGGTGTTTTCCACCTTGGCGATGGCCGCGGCGATTTCGTCGAGGAGGTGGAGACGCTGCTTGCGTAATGACTCGGCATACTCGTCGGATGCGGCAGCCTCGCCAGTGGCGAGTTTATGAATCTCCACCCAGAGGGCGTGATTCCGTTCCATCAGCGACTTGAAGTGCGGGTCGGTCGTCTTCAAGCGGTGAATGGCCTCGCCGTGGCCTGCGAATTCTTCGGCCAAGGCGGTGTCGAGGTGTTCTGCGATCATGACGTCTCCCTGTTGGGGCGACATTAGGCGGCGGCTGTATGGTCGATATTGAGCCAGAGCAAGACACCGCGCTTCAACAGCGGGCGGGACTGGGCTAGAGCCCGAGGGGATTGCGGCGCCCCGAAGAGGACGATCTGTTGAGCATTGGGATCATCATCGAACGCGAGACTCGCCGGTTCTTGCAGACGCATCCGAAGTGCGTCGCCCAATCAGCAGCGTTGAAGCAGCATTGGTTGTTCGGCGCACCCTTTCATTGGATGAATGATTGGGCGGGTCCGGCAGCCCTTATCGCCGAAGATGGCGAGGGCGCAGTGCTGACCGACATCGATGACAACACGTATGACGACTTCTGCCTTGGCGACACCCCGGGCATGTTCGGACACGCGCGCCTTGAGGTCGCTCGGGCGGTGGCGGAGCAGGCCCGGCGGGGCGCCACATTCATGCTTCCGACCGAAGAAGCAGCCCAGGTCGGCGCGTTGCTGGCGGACCGCTTTGGCCTGCCATTGTGGCAGGCGACGCTCTCCGCCAGCGACGCGAACCGCGCGTTGCTTCGCTGGGCCCGGGCCGTCACCGGCAAACCCGTAATCGTTGTGTTCGACGGTTGCTATCATGGCATGGTCGAAGATTGCTTCGTCGAATTGCGGCACGGCCGCACGCGGCCTGATCCCGGTCTCGTCGGTCAAGTATTCGACATGACGCGCACCACGCGTGCAGTGCCGTTCAATGACATCGGCGCGCTGGAAGCGGCATTTTCGCTCGGCGATGTCGCCGCCATCCTAGCCGAACCGGCCATGACCAATTGCGGCATGATCCTGCCGGACGAGCATTTCTGGACGCGCGCCCAAGCTCTGGCGAAGCGCTCCGGCGCTCTACTGATATTGGACGAGACCCACACGCTCTCGACCGGCGTCGGCGGAGCGACGCGAGCCTGGGGTTTGTCACCGGACGCGATGGTGATCGGCAAGGCTATCGCCGGCGGGTTTCCCGCCGCGGTGTGGGGCGTCAGCGCCGAGTTTGGCGCGCAAATCGAAGCGCGCAGCAGCGTTGCGGCCGCGGGACGATCAGGCATCGGGACAACTCTCGCAGGCAACGCCATGGGCATTGCCGCGATCGGCGCGACATTGCGGGAACTGGCGACGCCGGCAGCCTACGCCGCCATGTTATCAGGCGCCGAAGCGCTGGTGACGAAACTGCGCGCAGTGATTGCGCGCCATGCATTGCCCTGGTGCGTTGTCCATGTCGGCGCCAGGGCAGAGATTATCTTTGCGCCAGCGCCGCCGCGCGACGCTGCGGAAATGAAGGCGGCCTCGGAGCAGAAGGAGCTGAACCACGCCCTTCACCTCTACCTCATCAACCGAGGCGTGCTGATCGCCCCCTTCCATACGATGATGCTGGTCTCGCCGGTCACGACGCCGCAGCAGATTGACCGGCTCGCCGCGGCAGTCGATAGCTTCGCAGCTGAATATCGCCGAGAAAGCGCAGCATGAGCATCGCCGATCCGAAGGAAGTGAAAACCTTCCTCGACAAGCATCCCGAGATAGAATTCTTCGAGATCGTCTTTACCAATCTGGCTGGCGTGCCGCGTGGCAAGCGCCTGCGCCGGCATGAGATCGCCGCCGTGTACGAACAGGGCCGCTTTCTGCCGGGCTCGATTTTGGTCAACGACATCACCGGCCAGGACGTTGAAGCGACCGGACTCGTCTGGGAAGACGGTGACGCTGATCGTATCGCGCGTCCTGTCGCAGGTCGCCTCACTCCGGCGCCATGGCTCGGCGCAGATGTGGCGCAAGTCGCCGTGTCGATGTACGAGCTCGACGGCCGGCCGCACGATCTTGACCCCAGGCACGTGCTCAAGCGGGTCATCGATCGCTTTGCCGGAGATGGGCTCGTCCCGGTGGTCGCCTGCGAGCTGGAATATTACCTGGTTGACGCCCATCGGACGGAGGCCGGCGGCGTGCAGCCGCCGCGTTCTCCGCTCACTGGTGAGCGCGCCAGCCAGCATCAGGTTTATGGCTTGCGCGAAGTGGAGGAGGCGAGCGCCTTTCTGCGTGACCTTTGGGCTACGGCCGACGCCATGAACGTTCCGCTTGAAGGCGCAATCAGCGAATACGCGCCGGGTCAACTTGAGCTGACGTTGAAGCACCATGCCGACGCTCTGCGTGCGGCGGACGACGCAGTGCTTTACAAGCGCGCCGCCAAAGGGGTTGCGCTGCGGCACGGCTACGAGGCGTGCTTCATGGCAAAGCCGTTCGCGGACCTCGCGGGTTCAGGCATGCACTTGCATGTCAGCGTGAATGACAAAGGCGGCACAAACATCTTCGCCTCCGACAAGCCGGAGGGCGAACCGGTGCTTGCGCACGCGATCGGCGGCATGAAAGCGCTGCTCGGCGATTCGGTCGCGATCTTCGCGCCCAATGCGAATTCCTATCGCCGCTTCAAGCCGAACTCGTATGCGCCAGTGGCGCCGACCTGGGGTGTGAACAACCGCACGGTTTCCTTCCGCGTGCCAGCCGGCGCACCGCACACACGCCACATCGAGCACCGCGTCGCCGGGGCTGATGCGCATCCCTCTCTGGCGCTCGCGGCTCTGCTTGCCGCCGTTCACCACGGCATCCGCAACAGGATCGATCCGGGCCCGCCGGTGGTCGGCGACGGCTACGCCCAAGCGGAGGCGTCAGGCGAGCGGATCCCGACCAATTGGTTCGCCGCCGTCGATCGCTTCGCCGACTCAGCGATCCTCAAGGACTATCTCGGCGAGCGCTTCGTGCGCATGTACGCGACAGTGAAGCGCACCGAACAGAAACGCTACATGACCGTCATTCCCAACGTGGATTTCGACTGGTATCTGCGCACGTGCTGAGGCGCACGGGCGCTTCTTGCGGGAGGCGAAATGCGCTGGTTGTTGCGGTCCAAGCTCCACAACGGACGCGTCACCGATGCCAATCTCTCCTATGTGGGATCGATCGAGATCGATGAAGATCTGGTCGACGCTGTCGGCTTAATGGTGGGAGAGAAGGTGTTGGTTGTCTCCAATACCTCCGGCGCCAGGCTTGAAACCTATATCATCGCCGGAGAGCGCGGCTCGGGCATGATTTCCATCAATGGCGCGGCTGCACATCTGATCAAAGCCGGCGAGCAGGTGATTGTCATGGGCTTTGAACTCGCTGACACCGTCGTCCAGCCGCGCATGGTGCTGTTGGATGACGCAAACCGGATCGTTCGCCGCCTAGATGAGGAGCACAATCAGCGCTGATTGGGCACGAAAGCGGAACGGCCCGCTGTCCCGCACGGAAGGTATTGATCCGCGGCCCGATTTGCGCGCTCTTAGGCGCTCGGTTCAGCAGCGTCGGCCGGCGGCGGCGCGACGGGAGGAGGGCGGATCATGGTCACGAACAAATTGGGGCGCGGCTTATCGCGGCGATCGTTGTTGCAGCAGACTGGTGCGGCTGCGGTCGGCATTTCCCTCGCGGGCGGTCTAGCCGCCTGCGGCGGCGGAAACGGCGGCGGACGCGTCGTCAATTTCTACAACTGGGACACCTATATCGGACCGACTACGCTCGACGACTTCCAAGCAGCCACCGGCGCTCGCGTGGAAATGAGCCTATTCGCCACCAATGATGAATTGTTCGCGCGACTGCGCGCCGGCAATCCTGGTTTCGACGTGATCGTGCCCTCGAATGAATTCGTCACGCGCATGAGTCAGGCGCAGATGATTCAGGAGCTGGACCATTCGAAAATCCCGAATAAGGCGAATCTGTTGCCCGAGTTTCAAGACGCCGCGTTCGATCCAGGTCGCCGCTATTCGATGCCCTACACCTGGCTCGTGCTCGGCATCGCTTATCGCAAGGCGGCGATGCCGAACGGCATGACGCCGAATTCGTGGCGCTGGTTGTTCGACTCGCCGCAATTCTCGCAAAAGCTCTCTCTTCTTTCCGAGAGCGCCGACCTCATTCGCCTGTGCGCGAAATACCTGGGTCATTCGGTCAACAACATCCCCGATGAAATGTTGACGCGGATCGAGCAGATGTTGATCCGGCAGAAGCCGCACGTGAAGCAGTTCCATCAGGATAACGGGCAAGACTTGCTGGCGTCCGGCGAAGTGGACATCGTCCTGGAATACAATGGCGATATCGCGCAGTTGATGGCGGCTGAAGGCGGCGATGCTTTCGATTTCCTAGTGCCGCAGGAGGGCACCCTGATCAACTCCGATTGTCTCTGCATCCCGACAGGGGCGCCTCATGTCGATGATGCGCATGCTTTCATCAATTATCTTTTGGACGCCGAGGCCGGGAAAAAGATCACCGAAGAAATCCTATTCCCGACCCCGAACGCAGCGGCCCGTGATCTGATGCCGGAATCGTACAAGAACAACCCGGTCATCTTCCCGCCCGCCGACCTGATGGCGCGCAGCGAGTACGGCGCGTTCGAAGGTGATGACAAGGCCCGCCAATACGAGGAGATTTTCACCCGCGTCAGCGCGGCTTAACAATCAAAGACGCAGACGCGGCGGCGGTCGAGAGGAGCCCATGGAGCAGACTTGGCGTCAGGCGAAGTCGGCGTTCGCAGCAGTGTCTGCGCCGCCGGTGTTCTGGCTGCTGCTCTTCTTTCTCATTCCGCTCGCCGTGATCTGGGCCTATTCTTTCGGCGAGAACTCGGGGCCTGTGACAATCGATTTCACAGGCACGTTTGCAAACTACACGCGCGCCCTCGAGCCGCTCTATCTGGGCATCTTCTGGAAAAGCCTCGTCGTTGCGGGCTTGACGACGCTGCTTTGCCTGCTGATAGGTTTTCCGGTCGCGCTCGGCATTGCGTTTTCCAGCCCGAAGGCGAAGTCCTGGCTGCTCTTGCTGATCATGCTGCCGTTCTGGACCAATCTGCTGATACGCACGTTCGCCTTGATCGCTGTGCTGCGCGAGAATGGCTATATCAACGCTGTCTTGGGTTGGCTGTGGAGTAACGCGAGCGGAGCGATGGCGCTCGTCGGACTCCAGCCGCTCGGCGAGTTCGAGCCCCTCACATTGCTCTACAACAACACCGCGGTGGTGATCGGGCTGGTTTATGTGCACCTGCCTTTCATGGTGCTTCCGCTCTACTCTGCGTTGGACAGGATGGACCGCTCCTTGATGGAAGCGAGTCTCGATTTGGGCGCCGGGCATCTGCGCACGATCTGGTCGGTCGTGGCGCCACTGGCGGCGCCGGGGATTGCCTCGGGAGTGCTGATCACATTCATTCCTGCGCTTGGCGCCTATCTCACGCCCGACCTGCTCGGCGGAACCGACAGCCAGATGATCGCCAACGTCATCGAGCGGCAGTTCAAGCGCGCCAATGATTGGCCGTTCGGCGCTGCGCTTTCCTTTCTGCTCATGTACTTGACCTTCATCGCCGTGGCCTTGCAGGCGCTGGTGCAGCGGCGCAGCGAGAGGCGGGGCTGATGGCGAAGGAGGTGCTCCCCTTATCCGCCGCTGCGGCGACGCGCTCACCGCTGCTGAGGCGCGAGAAACCTGGCCCGCTCGATTATATGCGACGCTGGCCCCTGCGCCTGATTGTCGGCGCCACGCTGCTGTTTCTCTACCTGCCGCTGATCACGCTCATGGCGTTCAGCTTCAACACCAGCCGCCGCAACGTCGTGTGGCAGGGGTTCACGACCGACTGGTACGTCCGCGCCTTCAACAATGAATCGCTGTTGCAGGCCTTCGTCAATTCACTGACCATCGCCTTCTTCTGCACGCTGGTCTCGGTGGTGCTCGGCGCTCTCGCCGCGGTCATGCTCTGGCGCTTCCGCTTTCCTGGTAAAACCGCTGTGGAAGGATCGCTCGCCCTGCCGATTGTGGTGCCGGAAATCTGCATGGGCGTCGCCATGCTCGTGTTTTTCGCGCGCGTGTTGCCGTGGCCGACAGGGTTGCCCTGGCCGCTTAACCTCGGCGCTATTACGATCGCGCATATTTCGTTCGCTTTCCCATTCGTAGCCACGGTGGTGCGGGCGCGTCTCGCCTCGTTCAATCGCGAGTTGGAGGAGGCGGCCAAGGATCTGGGCGCCAGCGAATGGCGTACGTTCTGGGACGTCCTCGTTCCGCACATGCAGCCTGGTCTCATTGCCGGCGCCTTGCTGGCGTTCACCTTGTCTCTCGACGATTTCGTCATCACCTTCTTCACAGCAGGTCCGGACACGGTCACATTCCCTGTGAAGGTCTATTCGATGTTGCGCTTTTCGGTGACGCCAGAGGTCAACGCCGCATCGACGGTGCTTATCGTCGTTACAGTCATTCTCACCGCGATCGGCCTCAACATGCAAAACCAAGCTCCGTCGGGCAAAAAGGCTGCAGAACGCCCATGACCCAGGCCGCCCCTGTTCATTCCGGCGCTGACAAGCCGTCAAACCAGACGAGTTCCAACGTGATCATCACGTTCGAGAACGTGACGAAACGTTTCGGCGCGGTCACGGCCGTCGATGCTGTGAATTTGCAGATTCGGGAGGGCGAATTCTTCGCGCTGCTGGGGCCATCGGGGTGCGGGAAGACGACGCTGCTGCGCATGCTGGCGGGCTTCGAAACGCCGACCGAGGGGCGCATCCTCATAGATGGCAAGGACATCGCCCCGCTGCCGCCGAACAAGCGGCCGGTGAACATGGTGTTCCAGTCCTACGCCGTGTTTCCGCACATGAAGGTGGCTGACAATGTCGCTTATGGCCTGAAGATGGAGGGCGTTGAAGCCGGTGAGATCAAGAAGCGCGTGGAGGAGGCGCTCGATCTGGTGAAGCTCGGTGGTTATGACCAGCGCATGCCTGACCAGCTCTCCGGCGGCCAAAGGCAACGTGTTGCGCTCGCTCGCGCTTTGGTGAAGCGACCGCGCGTGCTGCTGCTCGACGAGCCATTGTCTGCGTTGGACGCCAAGCTGCGCGATCAGATGCGTTCGGAGCTGACTTCGCTGCAGGAGAAGGTCGGCATCACTTTCATCATGGTGACGCACGACCAGGATGAGGCGTTGGCAATCGCTTCACGCTGCGCGGTGATGAACAGAGGCGTGCTGGCGCAAGTAGCGACGCCCGCCGACCTCTACGAATTTCCCAACTCGCGCTTCGTCGCCGATTTCGTCGGCAGTGTGAACATGTTCGAGGGCGTGCTGACGGACGATGAACAAGATCACGCCGTTGTGCGCGCGCCCGAGCTCAGCGCCCCGGTTTATCTTGATCATGGCGTCACCGGCGCACGCGGGTCGACCGTGTGGGTGGCGCTGCGGCCGGAAAAGATCGAAATGCACAAGCGCAATGGCGGCGAGCCGCCAAAGATGGAGGACGCGCCGCCAGGCGCCAATGTGGTCGCCGGAATTATCCGCGACATCGTCTATCTGGGCAGCGAAACCAATTACGACGTGGAACTCGAGAACGGCCGACGCGTGAAGACCTTTCGATCCAACCTCACGCGCTACGATCAGGAAGACTTCACATGGGACGAGCCGGTTTGGCTGGCTTGGCACGCATGCTCGCCGGCGGTGCTGTTATCATGAAGGCGGACCAACATCGCCCGGTGCTGGGCGTCATCAGCTGCAACCGCTCGGTGGAGCACCAGGCCGCGCAAGTCGTCATGACGCGCTATCTGAACTCGGCGCTCACCTATGCCGATGCCGCGGGGCTGCTTGTGCCTGCCATGCCGGGATTGATGCACGCGCGCGAGGTCGCGCCGCGGCTGGACGGTTTGCTGCTTACTGGCACGCCGTCGAACCTCGATCCGAAGCGATACGGAGAACTCGTCGATGATGCGCCGGGCCCGTTTGACCCTGATCGCGACGAGATGACCGCTCGCCTGATCGATGCGATGCTCGACATCGGCAAGCCGGTGTTCGGGATTTGCCGCGGTTTTCAGGAACTCAATGTCGCCTTCGGCGGCACGCTGCGGCGAGATATGGCCGAGCATCCAGAACTCATCGCGCACCATGCTCCGAGCGAAAAGAGCTTCTCGGAATATTTCGAGCACGTGCATCCGGTTGCATTGCGGAGGGGTGGCGTTCTCAGCGCTGCCTACCAACGCGACGAACTCGATGTGGTGAGCGTCCATTATCAAGGCGTCGACAAGCTGGGTGAAGGGCTGGCGATCGAAGCAGTGGCCCCAGATGGGGTGATTGAAGCCGTTTCGGCGCAGGTGAACGGTGCGCCGGTGCTGGCGGTGCAATGGCATCCCGAATGGAAGGCGCACGAAAACCCGCAGAGCCAAACGTTTTTCAAGTTGCTCGGCCGCGCGCTGCGGCGCGAGCCGCTTGTGGAGTGACACACACGCATTCGGCGCCGACGAACAGAGTAGAGACGCAGCGAGCGCGTGTGTGGCGCTCCAGTCGAGCGTAAAAGAGGACCATCATGGCCGCCCGCAATTACAATATTCCCGAACTTCGTCGTCTCGACGTGGCGCACCACCTGCCGGCTCAGGCGAGTTATGCCGAGATTCAATCTCTCGGCGGCAGCCGCATCATAACGCGCGCGGAAGGGTCAACCATCTATGATGGCGATGGCAACGCCATGCTGGACGGCATGGCGGGGCTCTGGTGCGTGAATGTCGGCTATGGCCGTGAGGAGTTGGTGAAAGCCGCGGCCGAGCAGATGCAGGAGCTTCCATTTTACAACACGTTCTTCAAGACGGCGACGCCGCCGACGGTGATGCTCGCGGCTAAGCTCGCCGAGTTGCTCGGCGGCAAACTCAAGCACGTGTTCTTCAATTCGTCAGGCTCGGAAGCGAACGACACGGTCTTTCGCTTGGTGCGTCATTATTGGGCGCAGAAGGGCGAGCCGCAGCGCACCGTTTTCATCAGTCGGTGGAACGCCTATCATGGTTCGACGGTGGCGGGCGCCAGCCTTGGCGGCATGAAGCACATGCATGCGATCGGGGGGCTGCCCATTTCCGGCGTTGAACACGTCATGCAGCCGTATCGCTTCAACGAAGGATTCGGCGAGGACGAGGAAGCTTTCGCCGCCCGCGCCGCGCAGGAGATCGAGGACCGCATCCTGCACGTGGGACCGAAGAATGTCGCCGCCTTTATCGGTGAGCCGGTGCAGGGCGCCGGCGGCGTGATCATCCCTCCGCAAGGCTATTGGCAGCGCGTCGATGCGATCTGCAAGAAGCACGGAATCCTGCTGATTTCCGACGAAGTGATTTGCGGCTTCGGCAGACTAGGTAGCTGGTTCGGCTTCCAGCATTTTGGAGTCACGCCGGACATCGTCTCGATGGCGAAGGGACTTTCGTCGGGATACCTGCCGATTTCCGCTGTCGGAGTCTCGGAAGACATCGTTGCGCTGCTGCGTGAGAAAGGCGGCGAGTTCGTGCACGGCTACACTTATTCTGGCCACCCAGTAGCCGCCGCTGTCGCGCTGAAGAATCTCGAGATCATCGAGCGCGAGGGTTTGGTCGAAAGGGTGCGCGACGACGTCGGCGCGTATTTCGCCGAGGCCCTCAAGCGCCTCGATAATGATCCGCTTGTCGGCGAGACGCGCTCGTTGGGGTTGATCGGCGCCGTCGAGATCGTTTCTAAAAAAGGCACAAACGAGCGCTTCACGGGCAAGGAAGGCAAAGCAGGCCCAATCGTGCGCGATGCGTGTATCCGGAATGGGCTGATGGTTCGGGGCATCCGCGATTCGATCGTTATGTGTCCGCCCCTGATCATTACCCACGCGGAAATCGATCGCATGATCGACATCATTGGCCGGTCCCTCCGTGAATCTGAAGCGGCGCTACGTGCATTGCCGCCTTCCGAGTAAGCGAAAACAGGCGAGCGCGTGGTAAACGCAAGCGGGCGCGCTTGACTTGCCCGGCTGGGCTCACTGATACTGCGGTATCAGGTGATCTATGCGCTCCCGCGGCCTTTCTCAGAAGGGCGATGAGCGCGGTTCGCGAGCTGCTGCTTGCAGCTGTACCCTAAGGGTCGCGCCGCGCTCATTTGTAAGACTATCCGTTGCGGTGTCGGCGCGCTTTCACGGCGCAACGCCTCCTCGCGTGCGCACGAACCCGTGTGTGTCATGAGCTTCGCAAGTTGGATCAAGGAACGCGGCATCGGCGAGATCGAATGCCTGGTGCCCGACCTGAATGGAGTTATCCGCGGCAAAGTGTTCCCCGCGCAGAAGTTTCTGCAAAGTGAGCGCGACGGTTCGCTGCGCATTCCGTCGAGCATCTACTCGCTCACGGTGACGGGCGAGTACGCCGACGAAGCAGACGAGGCGACATCGAGCCAAGATCCGGACGTGGTGCTCAGGCCGGATTTCGAAACCATCTGTGTCGCTCCTGGCTACAAGACGCCGACTGCCTTCGTATTCGCCGATGCCTATCTCACCAGCGGCGAGCCGTATGACATCGCGCCGCGCTATGTGCTGCGTCGCGTGCTCAAGCTTTACGAGGACGCTGGGCTGAAGCCCGTGGTTGCGCCGGAGCTCGAATTTTATCTGACGCAAGTGAACACAGACCCTGATTTGCCGTTGGCCCCTCCCGCCGGCCGATCCGGACGGTCGGAAACGTCACCTCAGCCTTACGGGCTCGAAGCGATCACCGAATACGAGGATTTGATCGAGACCATTTACGAGCACGCCGAAGCCGCATCGTTACATCTCGACACCATGATCCACGAGAGCGGCACAGCGCAGCTCGAGATCAATTTCAACCACGGCGATCCGGTGCATGTGTCGGATCAGGTGCTGGTGTTCAAGCGCATCGTGCGACAGGTGGCGCTGAAGCACGGCGTATACGCCACCTTCATGGCCAAGCCGATGGAAAACCAGCCGGGAAGCGCGATGCATTTGCATGTCTCCGTCGTCGACGGAAAGAAGGGTGCTAATTTATTTGGCGCCCAGCGCGGCGAAGATGGCGATGGCAACACCGAGATGTTCAGGCACTTCGTCGGCGGCCTGCAGAAATATCTCGGCGATGTGACGCCGTTGTTCGCGCCCAACGTCAATTCCTTCCGCCGCATGCGGCCGGACTTCTCCGCGCCGATCAATTTGCAATGGGGTTACGATAACCGCTCGTGCGGTTTGCGCGTGCCGATCTCACAGCCGGAAAACCGGCGGATCGAAAATCGCCTGCCCGGCGCCGACGCCAATCCGTATCTCGCCATAGCGGCCGTGCTGATTTGCGGCTTCATCGGCATGCGCGATAAAATCGCGCCCAGCGAGATGGTGCAGGGCAGCGCCTACAAGTGGGCGCGCACGCTGCCCCGCACGCTGCGCGAAGCGTTGGACCGCTTCAAGGAATGCGAGCCGGTGATAGAGCTTCTCGGCGGGCATTTCTGCAACGCATTCCAACAGATCAAAAACCACGAACTCGCCAATTTTGAAGGCGTGATCAGTTCGTGGGAGCGGGACCATTTGCTGCTCAAGGTGTGAGCGTGGCTTTCAATTCCGGGCTCGGCATGGAGCGGTCGTATTACGTGGCGACCGCCAATCGGTTTACGCCCGCGCCGCAATTGGAGGGCGAGGTCAACGCGGACGTGGTGGTGATTGGCGGCGGTTACACTGGGTTGCATGCAGCGTTGAATGCAGCGGACAAAGGCTTTTCAGTGGTCCTGCTCGAAGCGGGTAAGATTGGCTGGGGGGCGTCGGGGCGCAACGGCGGCCAAGCAATTCCAGGCTGGCGCAAGGGGACGCGGGAACTGATCGCCCGCTTCGGCAAACAGCGCGCAAGGCACTTGTTCGACTTGGCGCTCGAGGCGCACACCCTCACACGTGAACGCATTACCAGGCATGCCATACGCTGTGATCAGCACTTCGACGGCCACCTGACCTTGGCGTCGAAATCCGCCGATCTCTCCTGGATGAGTGCGGAAGCCGGCGCCCTTGCTGAAGAGTTCGACTATCCGCATGCGCGCGTGCTTAGCGCCGAGGAAGCTCGCGCGAAGGTCGGCAGCGCGCGCTTTCACGGAGGGTTGTTGGACGAAAAGGGCGGACAGCTGCATCCGCTCAATTATGCGCTCGGCCTTGCCGAAGCGGCGCGCTCTGCTGGCGTGCGACTGTGCGAGCATTCACGTGTGGTGCGCATGGAAACAAGCAAAGGCGTGGTTGCGCACTGCGAGCGGGGCATTGTGCGGGCCCGATATGGCGTGCTGGCGTGTGACGCACTGCTGGATGGACTTGAGCCGCGCATAGCCGGACGGATCATGCCGGTCGCCAACTATCTTATAGCCACAGAACCGTTGGATCAGCCTGAACGGCTCGTCGCCGGTCACATCGCGGTCAGCGACAGCCGCTTTGTAGTGAATTATTTCCGCATCAGCGATGACGGCCGACTTATCTTTGGCGGCGGCGAACGGTATTCACCAGCGCCGCCCGCAGATATCGACTCGTTCGTGCGCCGTCACATGCTGCAAATCTTTCCGCAGCTGGCGGGAGTTAGGATCGACTATGCCTGGGGTGGCTTGGTATCGATCAGCATGTCGCGGTTGCCGCACGTCGGCCGCATCGGCGATCTCTTCTTTGCACATGGATATTCAGGTCAAGGTGTCCTGCTGCCCGCGCTCGTCGGCAAGGTTCTCGCCGAAGCCATGACCGGAACTGCTGAACGTTTCGACGTGCTCGTGGGTCTTGCGCCGCCTGAATTTCCTGGCGGCGCGGCGCTGCGCACGCCGCTCTACGTGCTGGGGATGCTTTGGTACGCTCTACGCGACCGGCTTTAGCGCCGCCGCCTGCTTGGCGGCGGCTTCGATCGCGGTCCAGTCACCAGCCTCGATCTTTTCGGCTGAGGCGATCCACGATCCGCCTACACAGGCGACATTCGCCAGCGCCAGATACTCGGCCGCCTTGGCCGGCGTGATTGAACCGGTCGGGCAGAAGCGCGCAGCGGGCAAGGGCCCAGCCAGCGCTTTCAGCGCTGCGACACCGCCGAGCTGCTCGGCTGGAAAGAACTTGAAGCATGTGTAGCCAAGCGCAAGTCCTCGCATGATCTCGCTCGCAGTGGCGACGCCTGGAATGAACGGTATCTCGGACTTGCGCGCAGCCTTCATCAGCTTGGGCGTGCCGCCCGGCGAGAGCGCGTAGCGCGCGCCGGCGTCGATCGCTGCGGCCAAGTCGTCGCGGGTCAGGACCGTGCCAGCGCCAACAACGATGTCAGGCTTCGTTTCGGCTAGAATGCGTATGGCTTGCAGCGCCGCCGGAGTTCGCAGCGTGATTTCGACGGTGCGCACGCCGCCAGCCAGGAGAGCGTGCGCGAGTGGTTCGGCGTGTCCTGCGTCGGCGATGGTGACCACCGGAATGACCGGAGCTATGGCCAGCACCGCCTCAGCTGTCATTTTATCGCTCATATTCACGATCATAGAGCCAATGCGGGTGACGTCCAGGCGGCCCTGTTTGCAGCGCGCCGCAAACTCTAGTTCTACTGGCGTATGGCCGAGTTCATTCCTGTTCCTTCGTTCGACCTGGTGGTGTTTGGCGCTACCGGCGATCTGTCGCTGCGCAAGCTGTTCCCAGCGCTGCTGCACCGGTATTTGGACGGACAAATTCCGCCGCGCTCGCGCATCATCGGAGTCGCCCGGTCCGAGTTGGACACAAACGCCTTTCAAGCCTTGGTGCGGCAGAGCCGCGGCAAGTTCGCGCCCGGCGCCTGCGTCGATGAGACCAAGTGCGAAGACTTCCTGCAGCACATCGATTATGTGCGCCTCGACGTCAGCGCCGACGCGGACCAGTGGTCGAGGCTCCAACAGGCGCTTGCCGGCCGCGGCGACAATATACGCATCTTCTATCTGTCGACCATGCCGCAGCTTTTCGTGACGATAGCCGAGCGTTTGGCCGCCTCAGGCCTGGCGATTCCAGGCAGTCGCATTGTCTTGGAGAAGCCGATTGGGCGCGACCTGGCGTCGTCGCGCGCGATCAATGATGGCGTGGGTGCTGTATTCGCGGAGCAGAACACCTTCCGCATCGACCATTATCTCGGCAAGGAGACGGTGCAGAACCTGCTGGTCTTGCGCTTCGCCAATATGCTGATCGAGCCAATTTGGTCGCGTGCTGCTATCGATCACGTGCAGGTCACAGTCGCTGAAGAGATCGGGGTGGAGGGCCGCGGAGACTATTACGACAAGTCGGGCGCTTTGCGCGATATGGTGCAGAACCACCTATTGCAGCTTTTGTGCCTGGTGGCTCTCGACTGTCCGAACTCGATGGAAGCGGATGCGATCCGCACTGAGAAACTCAAGGTATTATCGGCCTTGCGCCGGATCGGCGTCGTCGATGCAGCCGCGAAGACGGTGCGCGGGCAGTACAAGGCAGGCCTGATCAACGGGCAAGCCGTTCCCAGCTATGTGGAGGAGATCGGCCGGAGTTCGAACACAGAGACTTTCGTCGCGCTGAAAGCGGAGGTCGACAATTGGCGCTGGGCCGGCGTGCCATTTTACCTGCGCACCGGGAAACGCATGGGCGCGCGACGTTCGGAGATCGTTGTCCAGTTCAAGGATACGCCGGTGCAGATGTTCGGGCCGCAGGCAGGGGCGCCGGACCGACTCGTCCTGCGCTTGCAGCCGGACGAGGGCGTGCGCCTTTGGCTTAATGTGAAGGAGCCGGGGCCTGGAGGCCTGCGCGTGCGCGCGGTGCCGCTCAATCTCTCCTTCGCGGACGCCTTCACGCTGCGCTATCCGGACGCCTATGAACGCCTGTTGATGGACGTCGTGCGCGGCAATCTCTCGCTGTTCATGCGTCGCGACGAGGTCGACGCGGCGTGGGCCTGGGCGGACGAATTGCTCGCAGCCTGGGATGCAAAGGGCGCCGAGCCCCATCTTTACGCCGCAGGATCGAACGGTCCGACGCAATCGGCATTGTTGCTCGACCGCGATGGGCGAGCCTGGTGGGATCCTGAATGATGACCGATCTGAACCCGACCGTAGCAGCCGTCACCGAGCGCATCCGCGCACGCAGCGCTGCGCGTCGGCGCCGCTACCTTGATATGATCGAGGACTACGATGCAGGCAGGCCGGCGCGCGTGAAGATCGCCGAAGCCAATCGCGCGCATGGCGCGGCGGGGTGTGCGGCGCAGGACAAAATCGAATTGCTGGGCGGCAAGTGGCCATCGATCGGCATCGTCACGGCGTATAATGACATGCTCTCGGCGCACGCGCCTTATGAGCGTTTCCCGGAGATTATTCGCAAGGCGGCGCGTGCGCGGGGCGCCATCGCCCAGGTCGCCGGCGGCGTGCCGGCGATGTGTGACGGGATTACGCAAGGCTTTGCGGGCATGGAGCTGTCGCTGTTCTCGCGTGATGTGATCGCGCTTTCAACGGCGGTGTCGCTGTCGCATCTTACCTTCGACGCCGCACTCCTGCTCGGCATTTGCGACAAGATCGTGCCAGGCCTGCTCATCGGCGCGCTGCGATTTCCTTGGCTGCCGGTGATCCTTGTACCCGGCGGACCAATGCCGTCTGGTCTGCCGAACAAGGAGAAGGCGGCGCGCCGGCAGCTCTTCGCAGAAGGAAAAATCGGACGCGAGGAATTGTTGCAGGCTGAAGCAGAGAGCTATCATTCACCTGGCACTTGCACGTTCTACGGCACTGCCAATTCCAATCAGATGATGATGGAGTTGATGGGCCTGCATATGCCAAACGCTGCGTTCGTCAATCCGAACACGGCGCTGCGCGATGCGCTCACCATTGCAGCGACCCAGCGCGCTGCGGAAATCACCGGGATGGGTCCGGATTATCGACCGATCGGCCGAGTCGTCGACGAAAGATCCATCGTCAATGCGATGGTCGGCCTGATGGCGACCGGTGGATCGACCAACCATTTCATCCATCTGCCCGCTATCGCACGCGCGGCGGGCATTGACATCAATTGGGATGATTTCGGCGAGATCGCGAAAGTCACGCCTCTGCTTGCCAAGATCTATCCTAATGGGTCCGCGGACGTGAACAACTTCCGTGATGCGGGCGGCATGGCGTTTGTCACGAGCGAACTGGTCGGCCTCGGGCTCCTGCATAATGATATTGAGACAGTCGTTGGCGCGGGGCTTGAGCCTTATACGCGCGAGCCCTGGCTGGAAGGCGAAAGCGTTGTGTGGCGGGATGCGCCGGCGCTCAGCCGCGATGAGGCGATCGTGCGGCCCGGGGCAAATCCGTTTCAGGCGCACGGCGGGCTCGTAGTGATGACGGGAGGTCTTGGCCGCGCCTGCGCGAAGACCTCCGCGGTCGGCGCGAAATTTCTGGTCGTGGAAGCGCGCGCGCTGGTGTTCGACAGCCAACATGAAGTGCAGGCGGCCTTTCGCAAGGGCATGCTCGACCGCGATTGCGTGATCGTGGTGCGCGGGCAAGGACCGCGCGCGAACGGCATGCCTGAATTGCACAAGCTGATGCCGCTGCTCGGCGCCTTGCAGGATCGCGGCTTCAAGGTGGCGCTCGTCACCGACGGACGGATGTCGGGCGCAAGCGGCAAGGTCTTGGCTGCGAGACACGGGACGCCCGAGGCTGCTGAAGGCGGAGCGCTCGCGACAGTGCGCAGGGGCGACATC
>CAYODX010000009.1:0-110476 GCA_964402795.1 uncultured Terricaulis sp.
GGATCAGGATGTAGACCTCGGGATGGCCGAAGAACCAGAACAGGTGCTGGAACAGGATCGGGTCGCCGCCGCCGTCCGGGGCGAAGAAGGTGGTGCCGAAATTGCGGTCGGTGAGCAGCATCGTGATCGCCCCGGCGAGCACCGGCAGCGACAGCAGCAGCAGGAACACCGTCACCAGGATCGACCACACGAACAGCGGCATCTTGTGCAGGGTCATGCCCGGGGCGCGCATGTTGAAGATCGTGGTGATGAAGTTGATGGCGCCGAGGATCGAGGAGGCGCCCGCGATATGCAGCGACAGGATCGCGAAATCGACCGCCGGCCCGGGATGGCCCGAGGTCGAGAGCGGCGCATACAGCGTCCAGCCACCGCCGACGCCGGGCGAGCCCGGTTCGCCTTCGACGAACAGTGAGATGCACAGCAGCGTGAACGAGGCCGGCAGCAGCCAGAACGAGATGTTGTTCATGCGCGGGAAGGCCATGTCCGGCGCGCCGATCATCAGCGGCACGATCCAGTTGCCGAAGCCGCCGATCATGGCCGGCATGACCATGAAGAAGATCATGATCAGCCCGTGATAGGTGACAATCGAATTGTAATAGTGCTTGGCGGCGTCGACGTCGTGAATCCAGGGCAATTGCGTCAGCACGCCGACACCGGGTTCGGCCAATTCCCAGCGGATCAGGCCAGACAGCGCGAACCCGACAATGCCCGCAACGATCGCGAACACCAGGTACATCGTGCCGATGTCCTTGTGGTTCGTGGAATAGACCCAGCGCTTCCAGTCCCAAAGGCTGGGGCGGTGATCGGCGTCATGATGATCACCAGCGTGAGCGGCTTCGTGCGTCATCGGCGTATGCTCTCTCTATCCTCAGCGCGTCGGCGTAGCGGCTGGCGCGGCCGGCTCTTGTTGGGTGGCGGGCGCAGCTGGCGCTTCACCAGTCGGCGCGGGCGACTCCGTTGGCGTGGTCGCGCCAGCCGCCGGCTGCTCAGCCGACGCAAACGAGCCGCCCTGGGCGAGCACCCAGGCGTTGAATTCTTCGCGGCTCACCGCGCGAATTTCTATTGGCATGTAAGCGTGGTTGATGCCGCACAGCTCGGAGCACTGCCCGTAATACGTGCCGGGCCGTTCGACGTTGAACCACGCGTCGTTCACCCGCCCCTGGATCGCATCTTCCTTGATGCCGAAAGCCGGCATGGCGAAGGAATGAATCACGTCGTTCGAGGTGACCAGAATCCGCACGTTGGTGTTCACCGGGACAACCAGCGGCTCGGTCGTCGCCAACAGATATGGGCGACCTTGTGCGCGCGCGTCCTCTTCCGGCATCAGGTTAGACGCGATGGTGACGCCCAGATCAGGATATTCGTAATTCCAGAACCAGGAATTGCCGGTGACTTTCAGCGTCAGCTCCGCCGGGGGCACCCGCTCTTGCAGGTAGAGCAGCGGGAACGACTTCCACGCGATCGCCACCAGGATCAGCACCGGCAAAACGGTCCAGATCACCTCCACCAAGATATTATGAGTGAATTTGCGCGGCGTGGCGTTCGCGCGGCGATTGTAGCGGACGATCACCCACAACAGCAGCGCCAGCACCAGCAGCGAGATCGCGACGATGATCGACAGCAGGAAGCCGTGAAAATCGTGAATCTGATGCGCGATGCTGGTTGCAGCCGGCTGCAGATCGATGCCGCCGTCCACCGGTTGACCAACCGCCGCCCAAGCCGAACCGCCGGCGAATGCCGCTGTCGCAGCAGCCGTTGCGATCAAAGCCCCTCGCTTCAAGCAATCGCCTCCTTAAGAATCATCAAGCGGTATGGCGCGGTCTGCGCAGCCCGCCTATAGTTTTTGGGCGCGGCATACAACCGCGCCTAACCTCTTTGTAAGCAGTCTTGCGGGGTCGGGTGCTAGCATGATGGCCGCTATGCATCCAAGGCGGATTTGGATTTGTGGCGCGGTGCTCGCGAGCCTCTCGTGGGCTGGCGCAGCTTGGGCGCAGGACCCTAATGCTGAGGCGCGCGCGCTGCAGGTGATCGGTTCAGACGCGCACGCGAGGCTGTGCGGCGCGCTGGTCAGTCAAGGCGATACCTCCGATCGGACCGTCGAGACATGCACGCGGGCGCTCGGCTATCGCCGCATCACTCGCGAAGCCAACATCCAAGTGCTGATCAACCGCGGCGTCACCTACATGCGCCGGCAGGAGAACGCGGCCGCGCTGGCGGACTTCGACGCCGCCATCGCATTGGACCGGCGTAACGGCGAAGCTTTCCTCAACAGAGGCGCGGCGCTGGTGCAGATGGGCCAGCCGGGCCCCGCGGTGGCGGCCATCACCGAGGCGCTGGGGCTCGGTGTCAGTGAACCGCACAAGGCTTATTTCAATCGAGGCGCCGCTAGGGAAAGGCTGGGCGACCTGCGCGGGGCCTACGAGGACTACAGCACGGCATTGGATATCCAGCCTGATTGGGGTCCCGCCAACGCGGAACTTGCCCGGTTCGCGAGGGCGCGGCGGGAACACCTGGCCAATGCTTTGGCTGAGCCGGGCTCGAATTAGCGGCGCGCTCAGTTCCGGCGCGATGTCGCCAGACTCGACTCCTATATAGTCGGCTCACCCCTGCTCCCGAGGAGAACTCATGGCCGACGGCCTGCGCCCCGATCTTCCCACCGAAGCCGCCGAAATGGACTGGCATGCCGCCGAACGCATTTTGGCGGAAGCCGCCCGAGGCGCAGACGACGGCGAGGTGTTCGTCGAGGACAGCCGATCGGAAAGCTTCTACTGGGATGACGGCCGCTTGAAGTCTGCGTCCTTTGACGCAACCAAGGGCTTCGGTCTGCGGGTCGTCGCCGGCGAACGCGCCGGCTATGGGCACGCCAG
The DNA here is from genome assembly GCA_964402795.1 of uncultured Terricaulis sp. GTDB lineage: Bacteria > Pseudomonadota > Alphaproteobacteria > Caulobacterales > Aquidulcibacteraceae > Vitreimonas. The sequence goes on from CAYODX010000009.1 coordinate 2,868, forward strand.
CGTACTGGAGACCGAGGCCGTCGCGCGCGCCGCGGAAGCGGCCGCGGCGGCAAAGCTCGGTCACGACGGTCAACTCGATGTCAGCCCGCAGCGCGTGAACCGCCAACTTTATGCCGACTTCGATCCAATCGAGGCGCCGGGCTTCACCGACAAGACAGGATTGTTGGCGGAGATCGATGCTTACTGCCGGGCCAAGGATCCGCGCGTGGTGCAGGTGGCGGCGACGCTGGCTGGGGCGCGGCGAGGGCTCACAATCTTGCGGCCGGACGGAGTGAAGCTCAACGACCACCGGCCGTTGGTGCGCATCAACATCTCCGTCACCGTCGAGCGCGATGGCCGGCGCGAGAGCGGTTCGGCCGGCGCGGGCGGACGTCAACCCTACGAGGTGTTCATCGCGCCGGATCGTTGGAAGGCTCTGGCTGACGAGGCTCTGCGCATTGCCTTGGTCAATTTGGATGCTGTGCCCGCGCCAGCTGGGGAGATGGACGTCGTGCTCGGCCCCGGCTGGCCCGGAGTTTTGTTGCACGAAGCCGTCGGGCACGGGCTCGAAGGCGACTTCAACCGCAAAGGCACGAGCGCATTTTCTGGCATGGTCGGCCAGCGCGTGGCTGCGCCGGGCGTTACGGTTGTGGACGACGGCACGATGGAAAATCGGCGCGGTTCACTGACCATCGACGATGAAGGGACGCCGACGCAGCGCACGGTGCTGATCGAGGACGGCATCCTCAAAGGCTATTTGCAGGACCGCATGAACGCACGGCTCACCGGCGTGCCCGCCACCGGCAATGGTCGGCGCGAAAGCTATGCGCACCGACCGATGCCGCGCATGACGAATACGTTCATGACTGCGGGAGAACACGACCCGGCGGAGATCCTGTCCAGCCTCCGGCGCGGCGTTTACGCGGTTAATTTCGGAGGCGGACAAGTCGATATCACCTCCGGCAAGTTCGTCTTCCAGTGCACCGAGGCCTACATGGTGGAGGACGGCAAGATCAAAGCGCCCATCAAAGGCGCCACGCTCATCGGCGATGGTCCATCTGCGCTGACGCGCGTGAAAATGGTCGGCAACGATCTGAAGCTGGATGAGGGTGTCGGCACCTGCGGCAAAGGCGGGCAGAGCGTTCCGGTCGGGGTCGGACAACCCACCCTTTACATCACGGGTCTCACTGTCGGCGGGATGTAGGCCAGAGGGATCATTTACAATTTAGAGAATCGACGCAGAAGCTTTTCACATCCCAATGTCTGGGGAGGTGCTGAAAATGGCTGCGAAGAAAAAGACTGCGACCAAGGCTGCTGGCAAGAAGACCACGGCCAAGAAAGCGAAGAAGAAGTAAGCTTCTTCGAACTCCAATCGAAACGCCGCCGCGGCTCGCCAGCCCCGGCGGCGTTTTTCTTTGCGCGGTTTAACCGTCGCGGAAGGACGCCCGCTCGTCGCAACGCCATGCGCACCGCCCACAATTCGTCATCAGGTCGGCATCCAACGCGGACGCTGCAATCATCCTGAAACATGCAGCGGCGCTTGGTGAGGCGCCGATAAGACCGCAGGCAGGCGGCGATGGGGAGGACACGATGATCGGGCGCATGATGGTTTCGGCGCTGGCGCTGACCGGCGCCGCATACGCGCAAGAAACGCAGCCGCAGAGCGGCATCGCCGCACCAGATTGCGCGCCGACGCCGACCTGCGCGGTGACGCCGCCACGCGCCAATTCCGACCGCGTGAGTTATGACGCGGCGTTTTTTGCGCAATACAATCCGCAGACCGCGCTCGACATGGTGCGCCAGACGCCTGGCTTCTCGTTGGACGGCGGCGATGATCGCCGCGGCTTCTCAGGCGCAGTCGGCAATCTGCTGATCGACGGCGTGCGCCCGAGCAGCAAGAGTCAGTCATTGGACGGTATTCTATCGCGGATACCCGCCAATCAGATCGTGCGCGTGGAAGTTCTGCGCGGCGCCGAAGTCGCTGGCGATGCATCTGGACAAGCCGTGCTGCTCAATGTCGTGCGCACGCCGACGGCTGGAAGCGGCGTTTACTCGATCGGCGCAGAATATACGTCAAGGCAAGTGCTCGCGCCGCGGGGGGAGATTTCGTACAGCGGCCGCAATGGAAATGTCGAATGGGGCCTCGGCGGGTCGATCTTCAGCCAGTACCGCGACCTCCCCGGCTGGCGCCAGTTTTATGATGCAAACAACGTTTATCTCGGTCGGGCTCTAACCCCGTCGCCGCGCGATTTCCGCGAGGTCGCGTTGAATGGCAATATTGCGTTCCCGCTGCTTGGCGGCCGACTCAGCGCAACTGGACAGGCCGATTGGTGGCGCTTCCACGCCGACAACGATTATTTCTTTTTCGACGCTGCGGACACTCCGGACTTCGACCTGCTCAGCGTGTTCGAAGAACGCAAGCCCAATTTCGAAGTGGGGCTCACATATGACCGCGATCTGGGCCCGTGGGCGCTGCAACTGATCGCACTGGTCAATCGCGGCTATTATGAAAGCACCGAAGAGGGCCGCTTCGAGGATGGCTTTGGCGCCACCACCTCTACCTACGCGCAAAATATCGAGCAGGACACCGGCGAGACTATCGGCAGGTTTTCGCTGGCGCGCAATTTCGGCTCTGCCCAGCGCATCGAATTCGGCGGCGAAGCCGCCTACAACTCCCTCGACCAGCACCTATCCTTCGTCGAAGACGCCGGCGGCGGTCCTGTGCCTGCTGCAATCCCGAACGCGAACGTGCTCGTCGAGGAGGATCGCGCCGAATTCTTCGCGTCGCATACCTGGCGTCCGGCCGAACGCTGGTCACTGGAGACCCGGCTCGCCTGGGAGACTTCCACGCTCACATTCAGCGGCGACGACAATCAAAGCGTCGATCTCGCGTTCTGGAAGCCATCGCTGCAGATCACGCGCACGATCGGCGAAAACAACCAGCTGCGCCTGCGGATCTATCGTGACGTCGGTCAGCTCGATTTCGGTGATTTCGTCTCCAATGCGGCCGTGGCCGACAACCTGATCAGCGGCGGCAACACGGACTTGCGTCCACAGACCGATTGGCGCGCCGAACTCGGCGCAGACCTGCGCTTCGGCCAGGCCGCGCTCAGCCTCACCCTTACCCACCACGAATACGATGACGTGGCCGATCTGGTGACGCTGACCGACGATCGGGGCACGGTCAGCACCAGCGACGACATCATTTTCGATGCGCCGGGAAATCTCGGCGAAGGCACGGCCAACAGCCTCGACCTCAACTTCTCGACGCCGATCGGCTTCATACCCGGCGGGCGCCTGACCATCGAGGGCTATTATTGGGACACCGAAGTGGTCGACCCGCTCACCGGCCAAACACGTATTTTCTCGAACCGTCCGGAATCGCAGATCGAGATCAGTTTCCGCCAAGACTTGTCCGAACGCAGGCTAGCCTGGGGCGTCAGCGCCTTCAAACAAGGCGAGGTCCAGGCCTATCGGTTCAACGAAATCGATACCAGCGAGGAAGGTCCCTGGATCGATGCGTTCGTGGAGACGAGCGCGCTGCCCCACGGCGCCAAGCTGCGCTTGACGGCCGCGAACATGTTCAACGGCGATATCCACCGTGACCGCTTGTTCTATGCGCCGGATCGCACGGGCGCGTTCGAACGACGCGATTTGCGCGAGCGCTTCTTCCGCGCCGGACCGTGGTTCATCCTGGAGCTGAGCGGCACGTTCTGATCACGTGGAGCGCCACGCTAAGTCGAAGCGCGACGTCACCCCCGGCCTTCGACGAGCTCAGGCTGACGCTGGTGGAGTTGACGCTAGCGGATGAAGAAGCGTCACAAGTGGATCAGCCTCCCTCCCCTTTTGAGGGGAGGGTGTCAGCTTGCGCGCAGCGAAAGCTGACGGGTGGGGTGACGGCGCAAAGCTTCCCCACCCGTCGCGAAGCGAGCTTCGTGACACCCTCCCCCGCCGGGGGAGGGAAAAGAAGCTCAATCTGACGCGGGGTTTGGTCCTCGCCGCAGCGCACAATCGGAGAGGGAGAGCCGCCGGCCCGGAGCAGCGGTTTCCGCCGCCGCTTCTGCGGCGACGCCGGGCATGGCTATCAGAACCGGCTTACGGCCGGCGGCTCAACTCGTCAGCGACTGCGCGACGTCCGGCGACGGGAAGTCGGCGCCGGGCCGTCGGTGTCGAACATCGGATTCGCGTCGTAATGGCCTTGGAACGGCGCATCCTGCAGGTAGTCGGGCAGACGCGCGCTCTGCGCCTTCTCATTTGAGACAGCAATGATCTGCCGGTCCTTCGCCATCGCCCGCAGCATGTCTGCGCTGATGTCGCCGATGAGATCGGAACTTTCCTTCGCCATCAAATGATTGGCGACGCCAAACAGTTGGAACACGCCGGCGTTGTTGAAGATCGTGCGCCAGTCCTTCGGGTAAAGTCGCTGCAGCTGCGACAAATCCTGGAAGAACGGCCACACCTGCAAACCATAGCCGCGCAGCAACGTCATCGATTGGCGCAGCGGTCCAAACTCGCCGAGCTGGGCGCATTCGTCCAGAAGAAACAGGGTCGAACGCTTTGGGCGGCGCTTGCGCCCCATCACCGTCAGCATCAGCGCGCCAACCCAGAGCCGCAACAGGCCGCCGTGGCTTTCAAGCTTGTCAGGCGGGATGACGATGTAGATCGTCATCGGATCGCCGCGGCGCACAGCGTCGAGGCTAATGGTCGATTTCGATAAGGAGCGCAGGGCAGAATCGGAATTGACGACTTTGAGATAGCTCTGCGCAGTGGAAAGGATGCCGGAGCGGGTCTGATCCGTGATCGGCAGGAAGCTCGAGATGTTCTGCTTCGACAAGCGATTGAGGTTTTCGTGCCCCTCGATAAGGGCGGCCAGATTATAGACCGCGTCGTCGCTCATCAGGATTTCGCGCACGCGCCCGAAATGACGCTCGCTCTTGCTTGCCGTCTCCGCCACAGCGGCAATGACGCCGGCCATCAGCGAGCGGCCCCAATTGTCCCAGAACGGTTCCTTGTGGAAGCCGACATCGCCGGCGAGCAGCGAGGCGAGCATTTCGGCGTCGGCGTCGAGCAGCGCGCCCGGCCGATCAAACAGATCAAACGGATTGAGCGCGTCGGTCTTGCGTGAGACTGCCCCGAACGGGTCGAGCAGGCGCACCTCCTGGCCCATCTCCTTCCGGCGGCGATGGGTGACGTGCCAAGTCTCGCCCTTTGGGTCGATGACGATCACTGAGCCTTCGAAGCGCAGCAGATTTGGGATGATGACCCCGCGCCCTTTGCCAGCGCCGGTCGGAGCGATGGTGAGCAAGTGCCGGTCTTCGTTATAGAGGATCGGCGTTTCGCCCTGGATCATTGCTTCCGGCGCACGCGGCGCGGCGAAGCCGATCGGATCGCGGCGATCGTCGAGCTGCCAACCAAGCAGAAGATCGGTGATCTCCGGGCGCAGCCCCTGCCCCGAAGCCTCCGATGGCTTCTTCTTGGAGCGGGTCGTGCGCGGCCTGGACATCAGCACCTCCGTCACGGGCGAATCGGCACGTGAATCCGTCGTAACCATCGAGTGAGGCCGGACCCGCTCCGGATTGAGGCGGAAGCGTCCAATTCGGGGCGGCCGGTCCGTGGCGAGCCCGCCGCGTCCCTCGGTGCTAGATCAGCGGGAAAAGGGGCCGAGCGCAATGGGGAGCGGCACGAGAGGGAAAAGATTCCCCCGAGGCCCCTGCACGCCAACCGGCGACTTAAAGTGTTGAAAAGATTGTCTCTTCAGCGATACGCGGCGCCAGAGCTTGGTTCTGGCGCCGCGGAAAGCTGCGACTTTTCCTTATTTTACGCCGCCCATGCCTTTCTGCAGGAACGGGGCAAGAACAAGCAAGACGACCGCCGACGCCAGTCCGGCGATGCCGATCGTCTGAAAGACGCCGAGATAGGTATTCAGGGAAACCTCGGGATTCAGCACTTGGCCGGCCACCGTTTCCGTTGACGCGAATTGGGCGACGATGCCGCCCGCATACTGCGCCATGGCGGAGGACATGAACCATACACCCATCATCAGACCCACCATCTTAGCCGGCGAGAGCTTGGTGATCATGGAGAGCCCCACCGGCGACAGGCAGAGTTCGCCAACGGAGTGGATGAAATAGGTGAGCGCGAGCCAGAACAGCGCCACCTTGAAGTTGGCGTCATGGAATTGGGCGCCGAACACCAGGGCCAAGAAGCCAAGGCCCACAAGCGCCAATCCGATGACGAACTTGAAAGGCACGCTGGGTTCGAGATTACGGCGTCCGAGCCAATTCCACATCAGGCTGAACAGCGGCGCCATCAGCACAATGAAGACAGGATTGAACGCCTGCGCCTGCCCGGCCGGCATCTCATAGGAGCCGATCATGCGATCGGTGTTGCGCTCAGCGAACAGCGTCAGCGACGAACCCGCCTGTTCGAACAAGGTCCAGAACACGACCGAGAAGAAGCACAGCACCACCGCCACGATCAGCTTGGAGCGCGCGTCCTTGTCGAGTCCGGCCATAGCCCAGATCGGCAGACCGAGCATGGCTATGACGTAGACCGCGAACATCACTTGGCCGAGCAACGGCTGGGCGAGAATATATCCGATCACGCCGCCACCAGCTTCGTGCGCATTGCCCGCGGCAGCCGATTCCATCGCGTTGTTCATCAAGAACCACACTACTGGCACCGCCAGCAGCGAGCAGATGAAGATCAGCACGCCCCGCTTGGGCGCGTCGGCGGGCGGATTACCGAAGTCCTTGAGCGCAGCGCTAGCGATCTGGAAGCGGAGCGCCGCCAGCAGCATCCCGAACCCAGCCAAGGCGAAACCCCACTGGTAGCCGTACGTTACAGCGATCCAGGGCGCGAGCAGCTGCGAAAAGATCGAGCCCAGATTGATGCCCATGTAGAAGATGGTGAAGCCAGCGTCGCGGCGTCTGTCCGTCTCGGAATAAAGCTCGCCGACGATGGTGGAGATGTTCGGCTTGAAGTAGCCGTTGCCGACGATGACAAGGCCGAGCGACACAAACAGCAGGATGACATTCAGCGGGTTGCGCTCAGCGTCAAAACGATAGGCGCTTTGCGGAATGTTGCCTGCAAGCGCACCGCTGGCGCCTTCCAGCGTGATCGAGCTGTCTTCGTTGCCGGTAATTCGGTATTGCCGCCCGTTGTCGACTACATATTGCGCGCCATCGACCATCGCTACTTCATAGCGCTGGCCGTTGATGTTGACGTACGGATCCGCGCGCTCGCCGCCGCTGAACGCGAGCAGCAGGTAGCCGACGCTCATCAGCACCGCACCCAGCTTCACTGCGTTCTTGTTGCCGAGATAGCGATCGGCGATGAAGCCGCCGATCAACGGCGTCAGATACACCAGCGACGTGAAGGCGCCGTAGAGGCCGTTGGCTACACGATCGGCGAAGACGAAGTGCTGAACCAGGTACAGGATCAGCAGCGCCCGCATGCCGTAATAGCCAAAGCGCTCCCACGCCTCGGTCGTGAACAGCAGCGCCAGTTGCGGCGGGTGGCCGAACCAGGAGCGCTCGGGCTTGCCGCCCGCGGTATCGGTGTTTGTCATTGTTGGCGTTTCTCCCCCGTGGGCAGTGTCCCTCTGTGCGACCTCTGCCAATGAATTAGGGGTAACACAAGCACGCGCCCCAGCCGCGGTTCAAGCGCCCGTCGGCGAACGGAGTTCAGGGGTCAGCACCCACCACAAGGTCCGGCCCGGATTCGAATCGAGCCAGAAGCCGAGCCTCCGCAGCGTGCGAACAGACGCGAGGTTGCGATGGTCGCAGCCGGCCAGGAGCGTCTCGGCGCCCGCCTCCTTGAACAGCCAATCGATCACCGCGCCCGCCGCTTCGACGGCATAGCCTTGCCGCCTGCGGCTTCTTGCGACACCGTAACCGATCTCGAATTCTCGCGCGGCGCGAAGAGACGGTTCGAAGCGGACGTCGCCGACTACAGCATCCTCCTTACGATGAATGGCGATCGCTCGTGTTGGCGCAGGGTCCGGTCCGCATACATGCGCAAGAGAGTGCGCGACCAGCGCGAGGCTGGAGGCGCACCAATCGGCCGGCGCTTCCGCGCCTATCGCATCGGCGAAAGCCGCCTGTCCCGCCCGGGCCGCCGCCGCCATTTCCGCAGTCACCGGTTGGAGCCGCAGACGCGGCGTGAAGAGTGGACGTTCAAGCACGTGCATCGGCGGAGCATGAGGCGCCCACGAATAACCGGCAACATGGCCAGGCTGCAGCGTATGCTCAGGCAGCCCCTATTGATTGGACGCTAGTAAGCGCAGGCCTCGAACACGCGCCGCACATCTCGGCCCCATTCGGTATTGTAGCGTTCGATCAGCCGCTCGGCAGGCGTCACGCCTGAAGCAGCGATGTCGTCGAGTTCAGCGAGGAAATGGGTTTCATCTTGGCCCGAGGAATCGAGGCGCGCGCGCGCCTTCAGCCCCTGGCGTGCGATCGCAAGCGCCGCTTGCGCGATGTCTCTGGCCGTGTTGCCGCGGATAGGCGCGCGCAGGCCAAGCACGGGTACAGCGCGGCGCAAGCTCTCACGATCTTCCGCCGTCCAACTGCGCACCAGCGACCATGCCGCCTCCAAAGCCGCATCGTCATAGAGAATGCCAGCCCAGAACGCCGGCAATGCGCACAGACGCGACCACGGTCCGGAATCTGCCCCGCGCATCTCCAGATACGTTTTGAGCCGCACCTCTGGGAAAATCGTGGTCAGGTGATCTTCCCAATCCTTTTCGGTCGGACGTTCGCCAGGCAATTCAGGGAGCTTGCCGTTCATAAAATCCCGGAACGACCGGCCCGCCACATCGATGTATTTGCCGTCTCGATAGACGAAATACATCGGCACATCGAGTGCGTAAGCGGCGTAACGCTCAAAGCCCATGCCGTCTTCGAAAACGAACGGCAGCATGCCAGTGCGGTTAGGGTCGGTGTCGGTCCAGATGTGCCCACGATATGAAAGAAAGCCGTTGAGGCGGCCTTCGGCGAACGGCGAGTTCGCAAACAGGGCCGTCGCAATCGGCTGCAATGCGAGGCCGACGCGGAACTTCTTCACCATGTCGGCTTCGGACGCGAAGTCGAGATTGGTTTGAACCGTGCAGGAACGGAACATCATCTGCCGGCCCAAGCGCCCCACCTTAGCCATGTATGCGCGCATGATCTTGTAACGCCCCTTCGGCATGATGGGCGTGTCTTCCAGCGACCACAGCGGAGAGAAGCCGAGCCCGAGGAAGGAGATGCCGAGCTTGCCGGCCACGTCGCGCAATTGCGCAAGATGCTCACCCGTCTCCGAACAGGTCTGATGCATGTGTTCGAGCGGAGCGCCCGAGAGTTCGAACTGGCCGCCTGGTTCGAGCGTCACCGAAGCGAGCCCTTGCTTCAGCGCAATCGTGTTCTCGCCTTCCTTGACTCGCTCCCAACCATAGGCATCGGCCAAGCCGTCGAGCAGCGCGCCGATACCCCGCTCGCCCTCGTAGGGGACAGGTTCCAGCGTGTCGTTGAAGAAGGGGAATTTCTCGTGCTCTGTGCCGATGCGCCAGGTGGAGCGGTCGGGCTTGGGGCCTTTCTCCAGATGCGCAACGAGATCGCGCATGCCGGTCAGCACCGGAGACTTCTCTTTCGCCATAGCCAACGCGTCCCTCCGGCGCTCCCTCGTCGCCATGTGGAGGCTCCGCTTGGCGCTCGCAAGCGGTTACATCCTAGCGCCAGTCCCCCCAAGCCGACTGGATTACGCTCAAGGCGGCGATCACTGCTGTTTCTGCACGGAGAATACGCGGGCCAAGCGAAACTGGAATGACGTATGGCAAGCCGCGCAGCATGCGCCGCTCCTCAGGGGCGAATCCGCCCTCCGGCCCGATCAGCAACGCTAACTTGTCCGCTCTCAGCAGCGACAGCGCTTCGGCAACGGGCTGCGCGCGGCCATGCTCGCCGCCCCAAGGTTGCGCTGCGTCATCGCCGGCTTCGTCCGCATAGATGAGCGGGCGACTTGCGTCCCAGCCATCGAGCGCCTGCAACAGCGAACGCGCCTCACTCACCTCCGGCGCGTCGAAGCGCTCGGTCTGCTCGGCCGCTTCACGCGCGATCGCCTGCAGCCTATCAGTCCGCACTGTGTCGGTGATCGTGCGTTGAGTGACGACAGGGCGGATGTGCGCGACGCCAAGTTCGGTCGCCTTCTCGATGATCAGGTCGGTGGCGTGCCGTTTTACAGGAGCAAACAATAGCACAAGGTCCGGTACAGCGCGCGCTTCACGGATGAAAGCATCGATGCGTACGATCAAATTCCGCTTCGACTTGGCCGCCACGTGCGCACGCCACTCGCCATCGCCGGCATTGAACACGCGCAATTCGTCACCATGATTGAGCCGGAGCACTGTGCCGACATGGCGCGCTTGGCCCTCATCCAGCGCGATTTCAGCGCCGGGCGCCAAGGGTTGGTCGATCATAAGACGAGGGACGGCCATGGCGCGTGTATGCAACGGCGGGCTGCGCCGGACCAGCGCCGAAAGCGGTTTGATCTACCGCAAACCCATTCCGAAGACGCCCGGCCTACGCCGCCTCATCCGCCAGCATGTCGCCGCGCGACATCGCATGGAGCTTGGCGTACAGCCCCCGCGCACTGATGAGATCAGCGTGACGTCCCTGCTCGACGATGCGCCCGCGGTTGAACACGAGGATGCGGTCGGCTTCGCGGATGGTGCTCAACCGGTGTGCGATCACGATCGTCGTGCGTCCCTTCTTGAGCTCCGCCATGGCGGCCTGCACATCGCGCTCGGTTTCCACGTCGAGTGAGGACGTGGCTTCGTCGAGGATTAGAATGCCAGCGTCGGCTAGGAAGGCGCGGGCCAGCGCAACCCGTTGACGTTCGCCGCCTGAAAGCTTGACGCCGCGTTCGCCCACTTCGGTAGCGTAGCCGAGCGGCAGCTTGGCGATGAAGTCGTGCGCACGCGCGCGCCGCGCGGCCTCGATCACCTCCTCCATCGAGGCGTCAGGTCGCGCGTACGCTATGTTCTCGCGCAGCGAACGATGGAACAGCGCCGGATCTTGCGGCACGATCGCAATCGCGCTGCGCAGACTGCCCTGCCGCACCGTGCGCACGTCCTGCCCGTCGATGCAGATGGCGCCGCCATTCACATCATACAGCCGCTGCACCAACTTGACGAAGGTGGACTTGCCCGCGCCTGTAGGTCCGACCAGCGCCACTGTCTCGCCGGGCGCGATCTGCAACGAGAAATTGCTGTAGAGCGGCTCGGGCTGGCTCTTGTAGCCGAACGTCACGTTCTCGAACACAATGTGGCCTTCGCCCGGCGCGAACGCTGCCGCATCCGCCCTATCCTGTATGTCCTCTTCCTGCTTGGAATAGGCGACCACGTCGGCGATGTCGGCAAAGCCCTTCTGCAGCGTGCGGATGCTTTCGCCGAGCGTGCGCAGATAGCCCGACATCAGGAAGAACGAGGTAATCGCGAAGGCCGCGTCGCCTGGGCTGGCGCGCCCAGCGCTCCATTCCCGCACGACGAGACCGAGCATGCCCGCTTGCAACACGAACAGCGTCAAGTTCTGCCAGATCCAGGAATTGGTGGCCTTATACCAGAGCCTCAGCGCCTTCTTGCGCCAATCCTCGGTGATTTCCCCAAGACGCGCCTGCTCCCGCTCCTCGGCGCCAAATGACTTGACGCTCGCGTTGGCGCCCACCGCATCCGCCAACGCCGCCCCGATCCTAGTGTCGGCGATATTGGTGATCGAAAAATCCTTCTTCAGATAGAAGGTCCACATCCACCAATTGAAGACAAGGAGAAACGCGATCGAGGCCCCGACGAAAAGCCCAATGAGCGGCCAGCGCAGCGCGGTCATGATGGTGACGCCGCCCAGAACGATCGCCGCCGGCAGCACCTGCCAAACGATTGTATCCGATATGGTGTCGTAGGCATTCATCGCGCGTGAAACGCGCCGCACGGTTGCTCCGGCAAAATTGTCGGCATGCCAATCGGCGGAGAAGCGCTGCACATCGCGAAAGCCATCATCGACGATGTTGCGCATGTTCTGCGCCGCCAGCGGAATCCAGAACCGCACGGAAGTGTTGCGGAAGAAATAGAACCCGAACGCAACCGCAGCGAAAGCGGCGTACGTGGCCCACGCCTGCTCATCCGCTTCAGGCCCGCGGGATAAGGTCTCGATCATCGCGCCGGAGACGACCGGCAGCGCCAGGTCGCAACTCACCGCAACCAAATAGAGCCCGATAAACGCGAAGAAATTACGTGGCTGCGACATCCAGCGTCGCCAGATGTAGTCGAGGATATCAGAGACCGGCGCCTTGAGCGGGCGCGTATCATCGTTGTCGTCGTAAACGTCACTCATGCGAGCACCGAACAGAATCGTGGCCGCGCGCGGCGGCGAATTTTGAGCGAGTAAGGAGAATGAAGCGCCGGAACACCCAGCACGGCTTCAGCGACACGGTTCCCGACAGCAATTCAGGGATTTGGAGCCTTCTTTAGACTCCGCGGCGACCGGTCACGAAGCGCCGTGCTATGATTTTGAGGTGTTCATCCGACACGCGCTCCGGTTCGTCGAAGGGACGTTCCCATACCGCCTCGACGCCCTTGCGTAAAGCAATTCTCCGCCCCATCACCGCTCTGTGACGGATTTGAAACCCGCCGATGCGCTGAAGCAACATTGGACCGACGCCTTGCCGGCGGCCTTGAAGCCGTACGCGCAGCTGTCACGGCTCGATAGGCCGATCGGTTGGCAATTGCTGCTGCTACCTTGCTTCATGGGCATTGCTGTGGCGCGGATTGGGTACGGCTTCTATTGGGAAGATGCGCGCTACGCGCTCGCCTTTATCCTCGGGGCGGTCGCCATGCGCGGCGCAGGCTGCACCTATAACGACATCCTCGATCGCGATATCGACGCGAAGGTCGAACGCACCCGCTTGCGCCCGCTGCCATCCGGCGCCGTTTCGTTGAAAGCGGCATGGGCCTGGCTTTTCGCGCAATGCCTCGTGGGTCTCGTCGCGCTGATCATGCTGCCGCCATTGGCCGAGGTCGTGGCGCTGATCGCGCTGCCGCTGGTCGCCCTCTATCCGCTGATGAAGCGCATTACCTGGTGGCCGCAGGCTTGGCTCGGCATTGTGTTTTCTTGGGGGGCGCTGGTCGGCGGCGCCGCCTCAACCTACGCAACCGGCGTGGCGCCCATCGAGTCCGTCGTTCTTTATCTGGGCTGCATTGCCTGGACCATTGGCTACGATACCATCTACGCGCTGCAGGATCGCGAGGACGATGCGCTGGTCGGCGTGCGCTCTACCGCGCGCCTGTTTGGCTCGGACTGGCGCCAATGGACCGGCGGGTTCTATGTGCTCGCTCTGGTGTTCTGGACCGGCGCAGCAGCAATGAGCGGCGCAGGCGTTCTGGTGGCCGCTGCACTCTCCATCGTCGGCGTGTGGCTGATTTGGCCGATGCTGCAGAGCATCGATGATTCGCGTCCGGAAACGGCGCTTGCCGCGTTCAAGCACAATGCGGTCATCGGCGCGGCCATCTTGATGGCGTTCTCGCTCGAACCTATCTGGCGCACGCTGCGACCGATGACGGGACTATGATGGGCGAAGCTGAGAGGCATCTTGCGAAGGTGTGCCGACGCTTTGCGCGCATCGTGCCGGGGCATGAACCATTTCCAGTCAAGTTCGAGAAGACCAAAGACCCCTACCGGGCGTTGGTGCGCTCGGTGGTATTTCAGCAATTATCAGGCAAGGCCGCGTCCACCATCCATGGCCGGGTGCTCGCGCTATTCCCCGAGAAGGATCACCCCGACCCTGAAGATGTCCTCACCACGCCCGAGGAAACGCTGCGAGCCGCAGGTCTCTCGAGACAAAAGATCGCTGCGATCAAGGATGTTTCGCAAAAGCGCATAGAGGGCGTCATTCCGCCCGCGCGCGTGCTTTCGCGCATGCCCGATGAGGAGATCATCCAACGCCTCACCGCGGCGCGCGGCGTGGGCCGCTGGACTGTGGAAATGTATCTGATCTTCACGCTCGGCCGGCCGGACGTCTTGCCAGTCGACGATCTGGCAGTGCGCAAAGGTGCGGAAAAACTGTACAAGCGCGCCTTCACGCCCAAAGAACTTGCCTCCTTTGGCGAACGCTGGGGACCGTGGCGGAGCGCCGCCGCCTGGCACCTTTGGCGCTACATGGACAATCTCGTCGTTCCTGATTGAGGCGACTGGGCCCGATCGTACATGCCGTAATCGCGCAGCACACACGCTACGCGTAAACGGTAGTCGCGAAATACCTGCGCGCGCCCACGCGCCTGCGCTGCGACATGGGCTTCGCACGCGCGCCACTTGGCCACCGCCTGCTCATCCCGCCAATACGAAAGAGAGAGAACACGCCGCTCATCGCCCAGGCTCTGAAAACGTTCAATCGAGATGAAGCCCTCCACCCGATCGAGCAGTGGCCGCAGCTCCGAAGCGATGCGGAAATACTCATCGCGCTGCGCCGGCTCGACTTCGAAAATGACCGCGATCATGGCTTCACCCGCGGCGCGTGCGGTGTGGAAGCGAGCTTCAGGAAAATGCGATCTTCCCGCAGAATGAACCGTTCTTTCCTTGCGAACTCGTAGTTCTCGCGCCCCAGCGGATCGGATGCAAGACGAGCGCGGTAAGCTTCATACGCTGCAAGGCTTTCGATGTTGTACAACCCGTAAGCGGTGGTCGCTGAGCCCTCGTGCGGCGCGAAATAGCCGATCAGGTCGGCGCCGCAGCGCGGTATCGCCTGCCCCCATACCCTGGCGTAATGCTCATATTGTTCGCGCTTGTACGGATCGATGTCGTAACGAATACAGCATGTCAGCATAGCTGGCCTCCAGATGCGCCAGACTTAGCGGATTGCACGCAAGCGACGGTTCGATTACGGTCGAACCGTGTCATGAGAGAGGGTCCAAACATCGCCCGCATCGCCGCCATGGTCGGCGATCCGGCGCGCGCCAACATGCTGACGGCGCTGTTGAATGGCGAAGCGCTGACGCCAAGCGAACTGGCGCTCGAGGCGAATGTCACCAAGCAGACGGCGAGTTCGCATTTGGCCAAACTGGTCGACGCCGGATTGGTCGCGGCCGAAGCCCAAGGGCGTCACCGTTATTATCGGTTGGCGGACGCCGATGTCGCAGGTCTGCTCGAGACGCTGATGGGGGTTGCCGCGCGCGCCAAGGCCTTGCGAACACGCCCAGGTCCCAAAGAACCGGCGCTGCGCCGCGCGCGGCTCTGCTACGATCATCTCGCTGGCGAACTCGGCGTCGAACTCTTCGATGCTTTTTTGAAGAACAAGTGGATGACGCCCGGCCCAGAAAAGACCTACGCGCTGACGCGCTTGGGCCGGATCAAAGTGCAGACGTTCGGCGTCGAGATCGAAGAGATCGAAGCTGGCGCGCGTCCACTCTGCCGCGCCTGCCTCGATTGGAGCGTGCGCCGTCATCATCTCGCCGGGGCGCTGGGCGCGGCATTGCTCGAACGCATCTTCGAACGGGGATGGGCGCAGCAGCGTGGGTCCAGCCGCATAGTTGAATTCACGCGCAGTGGCGAGGCTGGCTTGCGGCGCGTGTTCGCAATGGCTGAACCACACCAGCAACACTGAAATCGCCAGAAACTATGCTGCATGTCGGTTCGTTTCCGACTAGCATGCCGCCATGCCCGCAGTTGCCCGCATCGACCCGAAGGAGGTGTTCACGCCCGCCGAGTGGGCCCTTCTTTCGCGCCGTTCATCCTGGCGTGGCCTTGTCTGCGTCGCCGGCGCCTGGGGCGTAATATTGGCGGCGGGGGCCATGTTCGTGCTGTGGCCGAACCCGCTGACTTACATAGCCGCGGTGATGCTGATCGGCGCACGCCAACTTGGCCTTGCGATTCTCATGCACGACGCCGCGCACGGCGCCCTGCACTCGAACGCCAAAATCAATGATTGGGTCGGCGAATGGTTATGTGCTGCACCCGTTGGCGCCCGGCTGAGATCGTATCGCGAGTACCATCTGAAGCACCACCGCTACACCGAGCAGCCGGAAGATCCTGACCTTCCACTGTCAGCGCCATTCCCGATCTCGCGCACATCGCTGTTGCGCAAAGTGGTGCGGGATTTGACGGGACAAACGTTCCTGAAACAACGCATCGCGCAATTGCGCGGCGGCAACAACGCGCACTTTTTCATCGTCAATATCCTGCTGTTCGCGGTTCTCACACTGGGTGGCTATTGGTGGGCCTATCCCGCACTCTGGATAGCGCCTATGGCGAGTTGGTTTCCGCTGGTCACACGACTGCGCAATATCGCCGAGCACGCGTGCGTGAAAGCGCAGGAAGATCCGTTCACGCATGCGCGCACCACGCTCGCAAACCCGCTCGAGCGCCTGTTCATCGCTCCCTACTGGGTACACTTCCACGCCGAGCACCACGCCTTCATGCACGTTCCCTGCTACAGGCTGGAGCACATGCACCGCGTGTTGATGGATAAGGGCTATTGGTCCCGCATCAAGATGGCTTCCGGTTACGTCGCTGTGTTGCGGGAAGCAGCGCCAGCGTAGAATGCCAGCGGCGAAACCTCGCATCCCTGCAAAAGCATGATTTCCGATATCCGCGCCTTCATCCGCGAAAACACGCGCCTGCTTGAGCCGAGCTATGTGCCGGAGTTGAGCCTCCACCTTGCCGATGACGCCGTGACCCTCTGGCAACTTACAGAAGAACAATTGGGCGAACTCGGCTTGCCGCCGCCGTTCTGGGCCTTCGCTTGGGCCGGGGGCCAAGCGCTAGCACGTTATGTGCTCGACCACGCCCATACCGTGCGAAACAAAACCGTGCTCGACCTCGCTTCAGGTTCCGGTCTTGTCGCCATCGCAGCCATGAAAGCCGGCGCCGCATCCGCGCTCGCAGCCGATATCGATCTCTTCGCCGCGCATGCAGCGGAGCTCAACGCTGAGATCAACGGCGTGCAGGTCCAGATCTGCTGCGCCGACCTGATCGGACTGCCCACCGAGGCCGAAACGATCCTGGTCGGCGATCTCTTCTACGACCGCGAGCTTGCGACGCGCGTGCTCGAGTGGCTGATCGGCTTGCAGCACGAGGGCAAGACCATCCTGATCGGCGATCCCGGCCGCACCTATCTGCCGCGCGATCAACTCGAGCAAATCGCAGCGTATGACATTCCGGTGACGCGGGCCTTGGAGGACGCGGAGCTTAAACGCGCTGCCGTGTGGCGATTGAAGTAACCCGGTGGGGCCAGCCTTTCACTCCATCGCGCAGACGTACTGACGCTCTTCATCACTGGCCGCGCGAGTGCGCGCGTCTTCGCATACGGCGTTCCAGAACCGCATCACCTCTTCACCGACAGCCCGGCTGCGCGCGGCGACATCTTCGATTGTGGGCGCGGCGTCCGCGCCTTCGCCGATCCAGACGGGCTGAAATGCAGGCCCGCACGCCACCTCGGTGAACAGCCCGCGCGCGCACAGCGCAGAGCGTTCGAGATTGTACTCCCAGACCACTTCACGCAATCGTCGCGCCAGATCTTTAGGGTCGGTCACCTCGGTCTCCGCCGTCCCAGGCCGGTCGGCCGAAAGGCTATGCACCTGGCTCAGCATGACGCCGTAGCGGCCGATTTCGATGTTGAGATCGAATGCGTCTGGCGGCTCAGATGGAGTTGGCGCCCTGGCCTGCTCGCCCTGTTGTCCACAGGCGGCCAGCGCCGCAGCTAAAAACAACGCTCGCAGCTTCATGCACTCGCCTCCCAGGAGACGACCTTAGCGCCGCAGGAGCGTCACGTCAGCTTTCGAGATTTATCGATCGAGTTGGGGGGCCAGAGCGTTGTAGCCGCCGTCGAACTCGAGCTGATCGGTGTTGACCGCCCTGCGGACAAGCGTCATCGCGGCAACCGTCAGGCCCAAGCCTGCGGCCGCCGCGAACATCGCCCACGCCGCGCTCCAGAGTCCGGCGTCCATCACTCCACCCATCCCGTTGCCTTCGAGGCATCTCTTGTATGGAGCACTATCGCTCGGTGCGGTGAATGCCCGGTTTCTGAAAACAAAACAAAAGATTGAGAAGGCGACAGGGAAACCGCTAAAGCTCCGTGGGCGGAGGAATGACCGACGATGCGGCTTTTGGAAATCGCGGCTCTTTATGCAGGCGTGAACATCCTCATCCTGCTGGTGCTGGCAGTGCTGGTGTCCGCGGGCCGACGCAGGCACAAGATCGGGTTGGGCGATGGCGGCAACGACGACTTCATCCGCGCCCAGCGCGCTCATGCCAACGCGGCAGAATATATTCCAGCGGGCGCCATGGGCCTCGTCACTCTGGCGCTTTTCGATCCTGCAACGCCGCTCTGGCTGCTGCATGCAGGGGGAATATCGTTAACCGCTGGAAGGATTTTACATGCGTTCGGCTTGCATGCGGGCGTTCTCAATTTCGGCCGCGTTTTCGGCACAACCCTGACTTGGATGGCCTACCTGCTGATAGGCGCGGGCTTGATCTACGTCGCCATGGCGCAACGCCTCTAGCTCAGTACACGCCAGCGATCATTTTCAGCCGCAGCGCTTCATCCGCGGTGAGATACCAGTTGCGGCGCGCACGATCACATATCTGTTCGAAGGAGACGTCCGAGCCTTCGATCAGGTCGCGGAAACCACGTTGCTCGATCGCCTTGCCGATCGCGATTTCGGACTTCAGCTGATCAACGTCCTGCTCGCTCGCGCTAAGGGCGCTGCTAAATCGCAAATCTTTATCAAGCTTGCGTTCATGCACCAGGATGATGCAGTCGCGGCTGAGGAAGCGATGACTCGTGGGAAACGCCGACATAATCGTCGCCCCGGCGGAGTAAACGATCGTCCGTCCCGAGAACCAGAGTGTCTTGCCGCAATAGCCACGCAAAATGCGGATTTCTTCTTTGATGCGCCGGCCCACGTCGGCGTCGCCGCCGGGCGTACAAACCTCGACCGTGACATGATCTTCCTGCACACGATCGATTTGATCGAGGAAACTCGACAGCGTCTCGTCCCTGATTTCGCCGAAGATACGTATTTGGGGGGAGAGTAAGCGCGCCGGCGTCGCCGGGAGCGGCGGCGCCGACGCGACCTTTGTGTCACTCACGTTCGCGCTGTCGCTGGTCCTCACGGCCCCGATCTACGCGCTCGCGATCCTGCTCCTGGTTGCGATCACGGTCGTGCTCCCGATGTTGGTCACGTCCGCCAGCTTGGCGTTCGCGCTGATTGTCTTGGCGATTGTCTGGCATGCCATTCTCCTCTCTGGGCGTGTGGAGAACCTGCCTGGGCGAGACTGCGTTCCAAAAATCCCGCTGAAACAAACACATCCGGTAGGCACCTGCCGCCAACTGCAGTCTTGATACCGTGCGCGGCGGATTGCCGGCGGCGGCCAAACTCACCATGTTGCGGCCATGGCCTTCGATGCTGATTCGCACGCCGCGCTTGCGGCCCTGATCGACTATGCCCGCAAGGCGGGTGCAGACGCCTCAGAGGCGTCGCTGGCCACGCGCGAAGCCATCTCGGCGGAAGTCAGGATGGGCGAGCTGGAAGGCATGGAACGGGAGGAAGGCCGCTCGGTGGCGCTCCGCGCCTTCATCGGCAAACGCCAGGCTGCCGCTTCTTCCACCGATTTCTCCGCCAACGGTCTGCAAGCCTTGGCCGAACGGACCGTTGCGATGGCGAAGGCGGCGCCTGAAGACCGTTTTTGCGGGCTGCTCGAAAGCCGTTATCTCGCCCGCGGCCCAGCGCCGGATCTCAAGCAAGCCGATGCCGCCCGGCCGTGCCCGCAACAATTGCTCGAGCTCGCCAAACGCTGCGAAGCCGCATCCTTGGCCATTCCCGGCATCGCCAATTCGGGCGGCGGCGGCGCCTCCAGCGAGCACACCGCATTCGTGTACGCGACCTCCGAAGGCTTTGAGGCGTCCGAAAGCGAGACCTCGTACAGTCTTGGCACGCAGCCAGTGGCTGAGAAGGGCGATGAAATGGAGCGCGACTACGAGTGGCGCACCAAGCGCTTCTTCGCAGACCTCCCCTCGCCGGAAGAAATCGGTCGCCTCGCTGGCGAACGCACCGCACGCAGGCTCGGCGCGCGCAAGGTGGCGAGCACGAGGGCGGCGGTAATCTTCGAAAACCGGTTGGCAGGTCGCATCATCTCACCTCTGTTCTCCGCCATCTCCGGCGCGTCGGTCGCCCGTGGGGTTTCGTTCTTGAAGGACAAGCTTGGCCAGCAGGTATTCGCCGAAGGCTTCCGCATCTACGAAGATCCCTTCGTCGAGCGCGGCATGGGCAGTCGTTGGTTCGACGGCGAAGGCGGAGCGGTGCGGCCGATGGCCCTCGTCGAAGATGGCGTGTTGACGACCTGGTTGTTGAACTCGTCCGCGGCGCGGCAACTCGGGCTTGAGCCGAACGGCCACGCAACTACGGGCCATGGCGGCCCTCCAGGCATCGGCACGTCAAACCTGTTCGTAAAAGCTGGCGAGCACGATCTGGACGGCCTGATGCGGACGGCAGGAAAGGGTCTGTTCGTCACTGACATGTTCTCGCCTTCGCTGAATATGAATACCGGCGACTGGTCCGTCGGTGTCGCTGGTTATTGGTTCGAGAACGGCGGCATCGCTTACCCGGTCAGCGAAGTCACCGTGGCTGGCAATCTGCACGACATCTTCGCCCGGCTGCGTTGCGGCACTGACCTCGACAATCGCGGCGCGCTGGAGATTCCAAGCCTCATCGTGGACGACCTTGCAATCGGCGGCGTCTGATCTCGTCCTCATCGAGGCTGCCGCCCGCGAGGCAGGCGCGCTTGCCAGAGAGCTGATGCAAAAGCCGCTCGAGGTGAGCTCGAAGGGCGATGCTGGACCGGTGACAAACGTCGATTTAGCGGTCGATACGCTGCTCAGCACCTGGTTGAGGCAAGCGCGACCTGATTATGGTTGGCTTTCGGAAGAGACGCCGGACCATCCGGCGCAGCGCTTGAACACGGCGCGCACATTCATGATCGACCCGATCGACGGCACCGGCGCCTTGGTGACAAAGATGCCGCAATGGACGATCAGCATTGGCATTGTCGAAGACGGACGCCCGTTCGCGGGAGCGGTCTACAATCCCATGACGGACGAAATGTTCTTGGGAGCGCCCGGGGTCGCCGCGACGCTTAACGGGCGCATCATGCGCGCGAGCCTGCGCGATAGCCTCGAAGGCGCGCGCATGATCGGCCAGATGGCCCGCTTCACATCGCGCCGCTCAAAGGTCACCTGGCCAAGAATGGACATCGTCGAGCGCCAATCCATCGCCTACCGCTTGGCGCTTGTCGCCGCCGGCCAAGGCGATGCAACGGTGCTGTTCGGCTTCAAGCACGATTGGGATGTCGCCGCAGGCGCAGCTTTGGTGGAGGCGGCTGGTGGTCGCGTTAGCGACCTGTGGGGCGCGCCATTGCGGTTCAATGAACAATTGCCGCGCACGCCGGGCGTCGCCGCCGCTGGCGCGGCGCTTCACCCTTTGCTAATCGAGCGCACATCGGCTTTTCCTGATCCACGCCACACCTCATAGATTTGCCATGAACGAAGACCGCCAACTCCTTCATCTCGTCATCGGCGGCGAACTGAAGCGTCTCGACCGGCCCGAGTTCGACGATCTCACTAGGATCGATTTCGTCGGCGCCTACCCGAACTATCGTCTCGCCTACGACGCCTGGAAGGGCGCGGCGCAGCGCACGGTCGATAATGCGCGGATGCGCTATTTTATCATTCACGCCCACCGCCTGCTCGATCCCGGCATGGATCCCGAGCAGGAGCTGTGATGGCCACATGACAGCAAACGCGCTGCTCGCGCGGCTTTGGCGGGGGTATCTCTCGCGCTATCTGGGCGACATGCTGGCCCTGGCGCCAGTGCTTGCCGTCGTTGCGCTGGCGGCTGTCTCTTATGCGGCGATCCTGAAGTTCACGATCGACTCGATACAGGCGGGCGACCTTCGCGCCATAACGCTCGTTCCGATCGCCGTGATCGCAGCGACCATCGTACGCGCGGTGGCGATTTATCTTCAGGCTGTAATGTCACAGACGCTGGCGCTGAAAGTGCTGCGCGATCTTCAACGAGACATGTTCGCCAAGATCACGAATGCCGACTTCGCCCGCATCGCCCGCGAGGATGGCGGCCGGCTGGTGTCCCGTTTTACCAACGACATCACCGTGGTCGGTGAAGGCCTGGTGCGCGGCGGCCAGGTGGCGATCCGCGACACGCTGACGCTGATCGGCGCGATCGGCTCGATGTTCTATTATGATTGGGCGCTGACTGTAATTGTGCTCGGCGTCTTTGCGATAGCCGGAAAGCCGCTGCAAATGGTGGCCCAGCGCGCACGCCGCACGACCGAAGCTGCGCAAGTGCAAATAGGTGCGCTCACTGCGCTGCTGACGGAGAGCATCGGCTCGGCGCGGGTAGTGAAGACCTACAGCCTCGAAGCGCGCGAGATCGCCCGCGCGGACGAAGCGTTCGAACACCGACGCAAGCTTGCGGTGCGGCTCGCGCGCAACCGAGCGCGCAGCGAGCCCCTGCTGGAGGTGCTAGGCGGAGCTGCGCTCGCCGCGGTGCTCTACTTTGCCGGCGTGCGGATCGCCAGCGGAGCGATGACACTCGGCGATCTCATCGCCATCATTGGCGCTATTGGCGTCGCTACGCCTGCTGCGCGCGCCATCGGCAGCTTCAACACGGTGCTGAACGAAGGTCTCGCCGCCCTAGCGCGCATCTTCGGCCTGCTCGACGAGCCGGCGCACGTGATCAACAGGGCCGGCGCCAAGCCGCTGCATATCGAGCGCGGCCGGGTGTCGTTCGAGAACGTTTCGTTTTCCTATGGCGACAATGCCGCTTTGAGCGAAGTCAGCTTCACCGTCGAGCCGGGCGAAACCGTCGCGCTGGTGGGTCCATCGGGGGCTGGCAAGTCGACCATCTTCAACCTGTTGCCGCGACTCTACGATGTCACCGGCGGCGCTGTGCTCATCGACGGACACGACGTACGAAACGTCACGCTCGCCAGCCTTCGCTCTTCGATCGCGTTGGTTGCGCAGGAAGCGGCGCTTTTCAACGATTCGGTGGCGGCGAACATTTCCCTCGGCAAGGCTGGTGCGAGCCGCGCCGAGATCGAAGCTGCGGCGCGTGCAGCGGCGGCACACGACTTCATCGCCGCTCTGCCGGATGGCTACGATACAATGGTGGGCGAGCGCGGCGGCAAACTCTCCGGCGGCGAGCGGCAGCGTATTGCCCTTGCGCGCGCGTTCTTGCGTGACGCCCCGATCCTGCTGCTTGATGAAGCGACCAGCGCGCTCGATGCGGAGAGCGAGCGGCAAGTCCAGGACGCGCTAAAACGGCTGTCGAATGGCCGCACCGTGCTGGTGATCGCCCACCGCCTCGCAACCGTGCGCGAAGCCGACCGCATCCTGGCTCTGGAAGGGGGCCGCATCGTCGAGGTCGGCAAGCACGAGGAGCTGGTGGCGAAAAACGGCCTCTACGCTCGCTTAAGCCGCCTCCAGTTCCAGCATGCGCAATAACGCTATTCGCGACGCAAGATTCGATCGACCAGGACGTTCGCCCACCATTCTCCCATGAAGGCGGCTTTAACCTTCGCCTTGTCGTAGTCCTGCTCCACCCACTCCATGAAGGACTTTCCGCTGTTCTTCGTCTCCGCGATGTAAGTGGCGAAGAAGAAGTCGATCATTCCGGTCTTGCCCTGCTTCACATGCAGGTACTTGAGCCCAAGCTGCTCGACCGCCGCCTCGATCGGCACGCCCATCTTGAAGTGCTTGTAGAGCACCGCCATCACGCCGGCCCGATCCGCGCCTGATTTGCAGTGCATCAAGGCCGGATATTCTATGGCGTCGAATAATTCCTTGGCGCGGCGAATTTCCTCCAGTCCCGGAGGCTCGCGCGAGTACATCTTCGCGTCGATCATAGTGATGCCGTGGCGCGCACAGGCTTCGCGCTCAAGATGATAAAAGCCGGTATCCGATGTCCCGCGCAGATTGAGGATCGTCTTGAAACCTTGTTCAGCGTAGCGGGCGACCTGTTCCGGCGAAGGCTGGTTCGCCCGCGCCATTACGCCGGGCTCGATCCAGTGGAAATTGGAGAACCGCGCCCGCAAGAAACCATGATCGCCCCAGATAAGGTCGGCATTGGCGCGCCGCCGCCCCTGCGGCGTGGCCAGATCGAAGCGCGACGGCTTGGCCTCCTTGGTGTCGCTCATGGTACAGTCAATCCGTCGCTGGCGCGGGGGCGGGCGGCCCCCCTATAAGGGGGGCGGCGCGATCGAGGAAGGCCCGGCCCCAGCAGAACGATGTTGAAGAAAATTCTCGGCAATTCATGGGTCCAGTTCCTGATCGGCCGGGCCATTGGCGGCTATATGCTGTTCGTCGGCGTCACCACGCGTTGGCGCTTGGTGAACCGCGAAGCCGTAGAACCGTTTTGGCGCAGCGACGGCGGCAAACTGATCGGCTGCATCTGGCATGGCCGTTTCGCGCTCATTCACAAGATGTGGTGCTTCGATCCAGGCGTGCCAAAGGCCAAGATGCTGATCTCGCAATCGCGTGAGGGCGGCATCGTCGCACACACCTCGCGGACAGTCGGCGCGGAAGTGATCCGCGGCTCGTCAGCCAAGGGCAAGCAGGCCAAGGGCGGGGTCGAAGCGATGCGCGCTATGGCGCGCCACATTGATGGCGGGGGTGTTATTGCGCTGACGCCGGACGGTCCCCGCGGGCCGCGCATGCGTGTGAAGAAGGGTCCGATTCAGTTGGCCAAGCTGGCCGGCGCGCCACTGCTGGCGGTGACATGGGCGACCTCCAACCGGATCGTGTTCGAGAAGAGCTGGGATCAATTCGTGCTTCCCCTGCCATTCGGTCACGGTGCGCTGATATGGGGAGAGCCAATCGCGCCGCCTGGTCCCAATGCCAGCGATGAGGAAATCGAAGCCGTGCGCATGGCGCTCGAGAATGAAATGAACCGCATCGCCGCCGAGGCGGACCGCATCGCCGGCGTGCCGGTGATAGAGCCAGCGCCGCTGCGCACGCAACTCGAGCCCGCAAATCCGGCGGCCGCGTGAGCTTCTCGCCTGCCCTCATTACCTATCGTCTGGCGACGCCATTGTTGGCGCCGCTGGCGGGCGTCTGGCTCGACGCGCGCGCCAAACGCGGCAAAGAGGACCGCGCACGTCTCGGCGAACGCTTCGGGCGCTACGCCAGCGGGCGACCTGCGGGACGCTTGGTCTGGCTGCACGCCGCCAGTGTGGGCGAAAGCAACGTCGCGATGGCGCTCATTGAAGCGCTGGCGGCGCATGACCCTTCGCTCTCCTTCTTGGTCAGCACAGGCACGCGCACGTCCGCGGATCTCGTCGCCCGGCGCGGATTGCAGCGCGTCCTCCACGTGTATGCTCCGCTTGACACAGGCGGCGCAGTGCGGCGCTTCCTGGCGCACTGGCGCCCCGATCTCGGCGTTTTCGTCGAAAGTGAGCTCTGGCCCAATCTTATCCTGGCGGCGCAGAAGCGAGGCATCCCTCTGGCGCTTGTCAACGCGCGGATGAGCCCCAAATCTTTGCGGCGCTGGCAGTCTTGGAACGCAGCAGGCGCTCGTCTGCTCAGAGCCTTCGCGTTTGCCGCCGCTGCAGATGCGCGTACTGGCGACGCGCTGAGCCGCGTCCGCGGAGAACCTGTCCCGGCGCTCGGCAATCTGAAGCTTGCCGCGCCTGTGCCGCCCATTCACCGGAGCGCTCGCGAAGCGCTCAGAGCCGATATCGGCGCACGTCCACTGTGGCTGGCGGCCTCAACACATGCTGGCGAGGATGAGGTGGCCCTCGCGGCGCACGCACAACTGAGGATGGAGCATCCTGATGCGCTGCTGATCATTGCGCCGCGCCATCCCGAACGCGGTGAAGCGATTGCAGCCCTCGCGGGTGGCGCGCCGCGCCGCGCGCGCTTTGAGCCGATAGGGAACGCGCCTGTCTATGTCGCCGATACGTTGGGCGAACTGGGTCTCTTTTACGATGTCGCCCCTGTCGCCTTGGTCGGCGGGAGCCTGTTCCCCGCTCTCAAAGGGCATAACCCGATCGAACCAGCGAAGGCTGGAGCGGCGGTGCTGACGGGGCCGCACTTCGAAAGCTTTCAAGACGTCTTCGACGCCCTCATCGAGGTGGGCGGCGCGACGATCGTCGGCGATGCATTGCAGATCGCGGACGCCGTAAAGACGCTTTGGCGCGACCAGCATGCGCGCATGGTGCAGACGGCAGCCGCGCGGCGTGTGGTCGATGTTGGCGCGGAGGCGATGCAGGCGACGATCGAGCGGCTGCTCGCGCTTCCGCCGCAAACAATTCCGGGGGGCGCTCATGCGTCCGCCTGAATTCTGGAAGGCCGATGCGAGCGGACGCGACGCCGCCGTCGCGTTGCGCGCCCTGCTTACTCCTGTCTCGTGGGCGTATGCCTGGGCCGCATCGGAACGCATCCGCCGCACAAAGCCGCGCCGCGCGCCCGCGCCGGTCGTCTGCATCGGCAACCTCACCGTCGGCGGCGCTGGCAAGACGCCGCTCGCGCGCGCCGTGCGCGCAAGACTGGGACATACCGCGCACACGCTCTCGCGCGGCTATGGCGGACGCGCGCCAGGTCCCTTGCGAGTCACGACGGATATGTCTGCAAGCGAAGTGGGTGATGAGCCGCTCTTGCATGCGCGCGATGGCGCCGCCTGGGTGGCGCGAGACCGTGTCGCCGGCGCCTTCGCTGCGGCGGAGGCGGGCGCGCGCGCGATCGTCATGGACGACGGCTTTCAGAACCCCAGCCTCGCCAAAGACCTTTCCATCTTGGTGGTGGATCCCGGCTTCGGCATCGGCAATGGTCAAGTCTTTCCCGCCGGTCCGCTGCGCGAACCGCTCTCGGCGGGCCTGGCGAGAGCCGACGCCGTCGTGCTGCTGCGCAACGTCGATGAGAGCGAGTCAGTCGAACTCGCGTGGCTGGGCGCATTCCCGAAACTCAAGCTCGAGGCGCGTCTTGAGCCCGCCGGCATCGTGCCGGAGGGCAAGCTGGTGGCGTTCGCTGGCTTGGCGCGGCCGGAAAAATTCCTGGCGACCTTGCAAGGCATGGGGGCGCACGTGGCCGATTTCGTGCCATTCCAGGATCACCACCTCTATACAGCCAGTGAGCTGCGCCAGCTTGCCGCGCTCGCCGCTGATCATGGCGCCATGTTGATCACCACGGAAAAGGACGCCGCCCGGCTCTCGCCGGAATGGCGCGCGCGTGTTGCAGTCTTGCCCGTGGCGGCGCGGTTTGCCGATGAAGCAGCGTTGGAAAACTTGCTTGCACCCATTCGATCGATGATGAGTGCGCCGCATGGCCAAATCTAAGCCTGTCAATTTGTACTTTCGTCTCGAGGCGCTCCTTTGGAACGCCTATATCGGGACGATGGGCGCGCTGGGGCTCGAGCGCGCCTCGCGCTGGGGCGCGGCGATCGTGCCGGTCGTGGCGCCGCTCACCAGCGCTTGGACGACTGCGCTGCGCAACATCCGCATGTGTTTCCCGGACGAAAGCGACGCTTGGCACCGAGCAGTGCGGCTAGAATCCTTCCGCGAACTTGGCCGCATGTCCGGCGAGTTTCCGCACATGAGCAAGTACCTGGAGAAGTTCAGGAGAGGCGAAGTCGCGTTCGAAGGGCGCGAGAAGATCGAAGCCACGCTGGGCGCCGGGGCGGTGTTCATCGGCGGCCATTTCACCAATTGGGAAGTGACATCGCTTTGCCTCGCGCAAACCGATCCAACCTGTCACTTCACCTATCGCCCCGCCAACAATCCCATCATCGATAAGTATATCGTCGAGACACGCGCCGCCTTCGGGCTCGCCCTTCAGGCCGCCAAAGGCGAGACCGGCGGCATGGGGCTGCTACGGTCGCTGAAGAAACATCGCTCAGTCGCGCTGATGAACGACCAGAAATACAACTCAGGTCTCGCCGTGCCGCTTTTCGGCTATGATTGCATGACAGCCGATGGCCCGACGCGGCTCGCGCTAAAATTTCGAGTGCCGCTGATCCCGATCTCCGGCCGGCGCATCGAAGGCACGCGATTCCTCGCACGCGTGCATGACCCGATCCCGCTCGACTACGATAATCCCGACTCAGAGCAGACCGTCTATGACGGCGTTAAGCGCATCAACGCGTTCATGGAAGCGCGCATTCGCGAGGCGCCCGGGCAATGGTTCTGGGCCCACCGGCGTTGGCCCAAAGAAGCGTGGGTGAAAGCTGGCGTGATGTGATTGCCTGCGCTTGGGGCCATCAGGACGGCCAGCGCTCACCAATAGAGATCCTCTGCGTAACCCAATGCGCGACTCACGAAGAACTAAGGTCGCCTAATCCGCAAGCAGCTGCGCGCGGGCCTGCGCCAGGCCTTCTATCGCGACGCTCGGGTCGAGTTGGCGGTCGCGCCATTTCATGCGCCAGCACAGGTGCGGTCCGGTGGCGCGTCCGCGCGCGCCGACGGCGCCAATGACTTGGCCTTGCGCAACCACATCGCCGACATGCACGTCGAGCCGGCTCATGTGCAGGTACATCGTGATGAGGCCCTGCCCGTGATCGATGAAGATGAGGCCGCCTTCGTAATGCATGTCCGGCTCTGCGAGCGTGACGACGCCGGCGGCGGGCGCGCGGATCGGCGTGCCTTCGGGCGCTGCGATGTCATAGCCGAAGTGCGGCGTTGAGGGCGTGCCATTGAGGATGCGCTGATTGCCCCAGCGTCCCGTCACCGTGCCTCCCTCGACTGGCAAAATGAATCCATCGAGAAAGCCTTCGATGTCAGCAAGACTGGCGAAGCCCTGTTGTTTGAGCGCGGCTTCGCGGCGGATGCGTTCGAGCACGGCCGGATCGGTAGGCGTCACCGTCTGTTGCGGCAAACCGTTCACCCGCTGAATATCGAACGCCCGGGGGGCGATGGCGAAGTCGGCGAATGCGATCGTCTCGTTGGCGCGCGCTTCGACGCGGGCGCGTTCGCCATGCTCGCGGTTGAAGCCGATCACCGCCCAGCCCTGCGCGTCGGCCGCGCCACTCGCGACATCATCGACGAAGATCGCCGCCCCTGGGAGCGTTCGGCAGAGCGCGACGCCGCCTTGCGTGAATGCGCCGGCGCACGAGAGCGTCAGCGCGTGCGGCGGCGATGGCTGCGTCGCAGGCGCGGCGACTTCGGGACTGGCTGATGGCGCTTCGGCTTGCACCGGCTGCTCAGCCGCCGCGCACGCCGCCAGCAAGAACAACGCCCCCGCAAGCCATCTCATCTGTCATGCTCCGCATGCAACTCGCGCCAACGCTGCTGCGCCTCCTGCGGGCCGCGATACGCCTCCTGCAAGTCAACGCTCCAGTAGCGCAATTCGTCCAGCGGGATGCGCTCGCCAGTGACGGCGCAGCGCACGAACAGTCCCTGCTTCAGGATCGTGATTTCATTGTCACCGTAATGGACCTTGGCCTCCGGCCCGCCGGGATCGTGCTTGTTCATGGCGTCAATGTAGCCGCTGGCCGCGTGCGGACCAAGGCTCAGCCGTGCAGCAGGATCATGGTGGCGAGCCCGAGGAAGGCCACGAAGCCAACGATGTCGGTCACGAAGGTGACGAACACCGATGAAGAGACGGCCGGATCGGCGCCGAAACGGCGGAGCGTCAGTGGAACCATGATGCCCGCCAGGCCCGCGGCGGCGAAATTGATCAGCACCGCCATGGCGATCGCCAACGCCAACAGCGGCAGCTGGAACCAGATCAGCACCACGGTCGCGAGCACGACGGCGAAGATCAAGCCATTTGAAACTGCAGTCATCGCCTCGCGCAACACGTAGCGCGGCGCGTTGGACTCGGTGAGATCGCGTGAGGCGATGGCGCGCACCGCCACTGCGAGCGCCTGGGTGCCGGCGTTGCCGCCCATGGAGGCGACGATCGGCATCAGAATGGCAAGCGCCACGAGCTGGTTGATCGAGCCTTCGAAATTACTGATTACCCAGGAGGCTACGATCGCTGTCAGGAGATTGACGAGGAGCCAAGGCGCGCGAGCGCGAACGGAACGCACCACGGTATCGGTCTGCGCAGCTTCGCTGACGCCCGCCAAGCGCAGCAGGTCTTCTTCGCTCTCTTCGCTGATGACGTCGACAATGTCGTCGATCGTCACCATGCCAGTCAGGCGTCCTGCCTCATCGACGACCGGCGCAGAGGCCATGTGATATTTCTGGAAGGTCTGCGCCACCTCCTCCTGATCCATTTCCGGACGGATCAGGATCAGCGGCGCGCGCATCATCGCTTTCACCGGCGTGTCACGTCGGGCGCGTATGAGGCTGGAGACGCGCACCGCCCCGATCGGGCGCATGGCCGCGTCGACGATATAGATTTCGAAGAACTCGTCCGGCAACTCGGCCGCTTCCGCACGCAGCCGGTCGATGACGCCGCCGACCGTGTCGCCTTCAGGTGCGGCGACATATTCGCGCTGCATCAGGCGTCCAGCCGTCTCCTCGTCGAACGAGAGGGCTTCTTCCACAGCCAGGCGTGTGTCTTCGTCCGCCTCGGCGAGAACGGCGCCGAGCTGGCGTTCGTCGATATCGGCTGCGACCGCAGCGGCGTCGTCGGTGTCGAGTTCGCCCAGCGCCCTGCCGACATAATCGGCCGGCAATTCCGGCAGCACCTCTTCGCGACGTTCCCACGAAAGGTTGGCCAGGAACTCGGCCGGCAGTTCACGCCCAATCAGCCGCGCGATCGTGCGCGCGGTTTCCAGCGGCACATGCTCGACCACGTCGGCAAGATCGGCCGCATCAAGTTCGGCCAACAGCCGCCGCAGCAGCAGCGCGTCGTGATCGCCTGCGGCGCCGACAACGCGCGCGACGAAAGCGGGGTCTTCAGATGGTGCGCGGCGGGTCTGCTCGGCGGCAGCCAGGTCGGATTCGGTGCTCATGCTGGCCGCTTCGCTGGGAGGGTCGGAGGATGGGTTCGTGGCTCCTGCAAAACGCCGCGTTGGGCGCTGCGTCAAGCACAGATTTGCGCTTTCGGCGGCAGGCGAGCCCTGTCAGCGTCAATCTGGCGCTAGCAATTGCCCTGCAGATTATTCATCCGAACGTGTCTAGCCGAGAGCCGCCCATGTTGCGCTACGCCCTTCCCTCCGCTGCGCTCCTGCTCGCATCGCCAGCCCTGGCGCAGGAACACGACGAACATCATCAGCACGCGCCGGCTGAGCAGCCGCAAGCTCATGACCACGCAGCGATGGAGAGCATCAGCGTCGGCGGAGAGGGCATCGCCATTCCAGGCGTGCTTGGCGACTATCCGAGCGCACGCGACGCCTCAGGCACGGCCTGGCAACCCGACGCGAGTCCAGCCATGGGCCATCTGATGAACGAGCGCTGGGAAGTGATGACCCATCTCCATTTGAATGGCGTCTATGCCTCATCAGAGGGCCCGCGCGGCGATGACAAGGCTTTCGTCTCGGGCATGGCGATGGTTTCCGCCTACGGTTATTTCGACAATGGCTGGACAGCCAATCTGCGCGGCATGTTCGCCCCAGACCCGTTCATGGGCGCGAGCGGCTATCCGCTGCTGTTCGCGGCTGGCGAGAGCGCCAATGGCGCAGATCCCTTGGTCGATCGCCAGCACCCGCACGATCTGGTGATGGAATTGTCGGCGAGCCTCACGCGCAGGCTCGACGCCGGCGACAGCGTTTTTGCTTATGTCGGCCTGCCCGGCGAACCGGCGTTCGGACCGCCCGCTTTTATGCATCGCACGACGGCGATGGATTCACCGGAGGCGCCGATCTCGCACCATTGGTTCGACTCCACCCACATAACGTTCGGCGTGGCGACCCTTGGTTACGTGCATGACGGTTGGAAGATCGAAGCATCGCGCTTCCGCGGACGCGAGCCGGATGAAGACCGCTATGACATCGAAACCGGCGAACTCGATTCCACCGCGCTGCGGGTAAGCTGGAATCCGACGGAAAACCTCGCGCTGCAGGCATCTTGGGCTGACATCGCCTCGCCTGAAGCGCTCGAACCCGATGAGAACGAAGAACGCTGGTCGGTCAGCGGCATCTACACGCGAGGATTCGGCGATCAGGGGGGCTGGTGGTCAGCGACCCTCGCATTCGCCAACAAAGAACGCAGTGATGGGGCTTCGCTCGGTGCTTGGCTGGCGGAGTGGGCGCTCCATCCGAACGATCGATGGACTGTGTTCGCGCGCGGCGAAGCGATCGAGACAGACGAACTCGGCGCAAGCCACCACGGGCCGATCGAAGACGTCTCACGCGTCAGCTTCGGCGCCATCCGCGACTTCCGGATCAACCACCACACGCTGTTCGGCGTCGGCGCGCTGGTACAGCAGCACTTCGCCTCTGACGCTCTCGAGCCGCTCTATGGGGGCGATCCGCAAGGGACGATGGCGTTCGTGCGGCTGAAGGTCGGCTGAGAGGGAGCGGCGCCGAGCGCTTGTGCGTCAGCGCTTTACGAAGGTGACGACGCCTGATGCGTGACCCCGGCCCTCCCTTATGCCCGGGAGCGTCGGCCTGCCAGCCGTAGCGCGTTGCGCGAAGGCTGGTGCGCTCGAGAGGACTCGAACCTCCACGATGTTACTCGCCAGCACCTCAAGCTGGTGCGTCTACCAATTCCGCCACGAGCGCATCAGAGCGCGGGGGGTTAGCAGACCCGCTTCCGACGAACAAGGGCCGGAGCAGCGCCCCGGCCCCAGACTTGAGTACGTTACGCCGGTTCAGCGGACGCCGATCTCCGAAATATAGAGTTGGGCCGGCTGGAGCGACGCATTGCCATAGGTGCCGATCCAAATGTCGTATTGTCCGCTTTGCGGGCTGCCGAATTGGAGCGCCGGATTAAGACCGTTGTTGCCGCCGTCGTCATCGCAATACCAGGAGCCATCCGGTCCGTTGATGACAAGCGTGGTGTCGGCGCTGGAGTCGGCTGAGATCATCAACTGATACCCGCCGGCCTGATAGTTCAGACGGACGTCAGGCGCATTGGCGATGAAGCCGCGGCAGGACGGGCTCAGGTTCTGAGCGTTGATGCTGCCGCCGGACTGCACGTTGACGACCTGCGGGTCCGGGCGGAAGCCGGCCGATAGGTTCAGCGTTCCGTAGGTCGGATTCGCGCTGTAGTCCTGCGCCAGCGCCGCGCCGGCGGTGGCGACGGCAGCCAGCGCCGCGCCGGCGGCGAGAATGCGTGCGATAGGCGACATGTTCGTTTCCCCAGATGAAGCGCATCGACTCTGATGCACGGCGGTAATGCTCGCGCGGACCGCCTGAGCGGAACATGAACAGACCGGCAAGGAAGCGTCCAGATCGAAAATTTAGGCTGCGGCGTTAAATTCGTGCACGTCGGCTGGCTCTGTGACCGTTATGCACAGGCGATCGCCTTGAATGGTGATCTCTCCCCGGGCGATCGGATGGCCCGCAGCCAAAATCCACAACTGGTCCGATTCCTTGGTGTCGAGCGGAATCACCGCTCCCCGCCCCATGCGCAGGAGGTGCTGCATCGGCATCTTCGAGCGCCCGAGCAGCACAGCCAATTCAATTTGGACCCGGTCGACCTGGCTTCTCTCCGACACGTGACAACCCCATCTGATTCCCCTCTAGTCGAACCGGAAAGGGTTGCGGGCTGGTGAACGTGGCAGAGCAGCGGATCGGCTGGGCGGTTTCGCCAGGGCTTACAGCATATGAACCGGCAGTGGCGGCGATGGAGGCCCGTGCGGCGGCGATCGCGGCGGACGAGGCCGATGAACTCGTCTGGCTGCTGGAGCATCCCCCACTCTATACCGCTGGCGTCAGCGCCAAGCCCGAGGACCTGCTCGACCCCGATCGCTTTCCGGTTTTTCGCACGGGGCGCGGTGGTCAGTTCACCTACCATGGCCCCGGGCAGCGCGTGGCCTACCTGATGCTGGACTTGCGCAAGCGGGGGCGGGACGTCACCAGGTTCGTCGGCGACCTGGAGCGGTGGCTGATTGGCGCGCTGGACCGCTTCAACATCAAAGGCGAGGTCCGCCCGGGGCGCGTCGGCGTCTGGGTCGAGCGGAAAGGCCCAGGTTGGACCCGCGAAGACAAGATCGCGGCGATCGGCGTGCGGCTGCGCAAGTGGGTCAGCTTTCATGGCGTCGCATTCAACGTGGAGCCTGACCTCGAACATTTCGCCGGGATCACGCCGTGCGGCATCTCTGGCCCGCAATACGGCGTCACCAGCTTGGTCGATCTCGGACTGCCCGTGGCCATGAGCGATGCGGACGCAGCGCTGCGCAGTGCATTCGAAGATGTATTCGGCGCCACAACAATTACGCCGCCACCACTCTAGCCGCTGCTGCTCGCAACATTTGTCAAGGCGCTTAAATACCGCAATACGCGGTTCCATGAGCGCAGAATCAGCCAAGTTTGCGAGCCCGATGACAAACCGATCGCTTGCAGCGCCCGCATGGGGAGCGACGCGTAACGTTGCCCAGCTGGTGAGCTACGCGCGCAAGGCGACCGGGCCGCGAGTCGCCTCCGCAGTGATCATGGGAGGTCTTTCGGCTGCGGTCGTGCCGTGGTGGCAATCCCTGCTTTGGATCGCCTTCATGGCGGGGTGGGAAGTGGCGATACGTCCGTCGCTCGAGGATCGGGTCGCCGTTCCACTGGCCGCGCGCTCGCAACACGAGGGCTTTTGGGCGCTGGCGACGATCCACCTGTTTGGAGCAACGGCCTATTCAATCTATCCGGCCGTGCTTTGGAGCACCGATACTTCGATTGGCATGGTGCTCGCCACGGCCTGGATATGCGGTTCGGCGAATCATTTGTTCGTCTACTTCTCCGCCAATCGGCTCGTGCTCGCCGCCTGCATAACGCCGCTGGCGGCACTCTCCCTGGCCGCGCCATTCCTCGCAGAGGGGTTCAATCTGACCGCCGCGGTCAGCGTGATTGCGCTCGCCGCCTTGATCTTCGCCGCCGGCATGTTCGGTTTCGACCGCCATGTGCTGTTATCGAATCTCGCCGAACAGGCGGCTGCCCGCGCGGCGGCTGAAGATGCGGACAAGGCGAAGTCGCAATTTCTGGCGACCATGAGTCACGAACTCCGCACGCCGCTCAACTCGGTGATCGGCTATGCAGAGCTGATTGGCGAAGAGACAGACGACCCGGCGATTGCCGACGATGCTGGCAAGATCAAAACTTCCGCGCGCCAGTTGCTTGGCGTCATCGACGTTATTTTGGATGTGTCGAAGCTGGAGGCCGGCGCCATTGCCCTGGAGCGTGAACGCGTGGGCCTTTCCGGGCTGATGGCGCATGTGCGGCAGGCCGGCGAGCCCTTGGCGGCGCGGAATGGCAACGTCTTGATCGTCGAGGCGGTCGAGGGCGAAGCCGAACTCGACCATCTGCGGGTGCACCAATGCCTGATGCATCTGGTCGACAATGCGGCGAAGTTCACGATCGACGGAGAGATCCGCGTCTCCGCCCGGCGCGCCAGTGACCGCGTTGTCGAATTCAGCGTCGCGGACACCGGTATCGGCATCGCGCCGGAACAGCAGATTCGCATCTTCGAGCCCTTCGTTCAGGTCGAAGGCGACCACGATCGTCGCTATGAGGGCGCTGGGCTCGGTCTGACCTTGGTGCGCCGCCTGGCCCGCCTGATGGGGGGAGACGTAACCTGCCGCAGCGCCATCGGTGAGGGCTCCGTCTTTACGTTGTCAGTTCCAGAACGATCGCAGGCCTAACACCACTGCGTCCAAACCTCCGCAGCTCTGCATCTGTGTCTGCAATGGGGCAGCGCCCCGCACGACAAGAGGGAGTTTGGAATGGACGCCGAGATCTTTGTGCCATTTACGTTTTTCGCGTTTCTGGCGGCTGTCATCCTGGTGCCGGTGCTGGCCAAGGAACGCACCAAACGTTCCGCTCACG
Organism: uncultured Terricaulis sp.; assembly: GCA_964402795.1. Classification (GTDB taxonomy): domain Bacteria; phylum Pseudomonadota; class Alphaproteobacteria; order Caulobacterales; family Aquidulcibacteraceae; genus Vitreimonas. Next base: position 38,734 of record CAYODX010000009.1, read on the forward strand.
ACCTGATTTCGCAGGCCATGGCCCGGGGACAGGCGCTTGAGCCGGCGCTCGTTTCGCAGCTGACGCAGAACATGCTCGATGAGGGCAATCGCGCTCGCAAGAGCCTCGGCAATGGCGTGATCCTGCTCGCTTTGGCGGCTGGTTTTGTCGGCGCTGGCTATGTTGCTGATGGCTTCGCATTCGATCACGACGGCGACGCCATCCACGGCATGATGGTGCCAGCGATTATCATGGGCGCAGTGGGCGCGGCGTTCCTCATCCTCGCCATTTTCGACTACGCCAGCAAACGTAAGGCCAGCTGATGGGCGGCGTGCGCGCCGGTGGGGCCGCGCCGGCGCGCACTTCAGTCCTATGCCGCTCGTCTTAATTGCGGGAACCGCCCGCGGGGCGCACCTTCTTCGCGTGCAATCAGTCAGGTGACGCCATGCAGACGCCCGCCGACAAGACCGCAAAGCGACTGAGCCAACGCGAGTGGCTTGAGCGCTACGACATGAGCAACATCATAGAGTTTAAGCAACCGACGCTTGAGCGCAGGACCCGCTTGCAGGCGCGGGCGCCGGCAGACCGGGTGGCGGTCCGAACATAATCGGACAGCGCTCCGCGAAACTCAGCCGTACTTGAACTCGGCGCCTGCAAGATCGATGGCGGGCAGTTCTTCCTTCTCGCGCCAATAGTCTTGCGTGTGCTGCCACTCGTGCTTGGCGCCGCGCTTGGGCAATAGGTGCATGCTGCGCATCAAATAGCCCGGGTTGAAGTTCTCCGGGTCGATCCAAGGCAAGGTTTCCATGCCGCCGTCGCCGACGGGCGCCTCGACCTCGACGCGTTTGACGCCCTTCTCGTCCATTGCTTTGAGCAGCCGGCAGACGAAGTCGCCTAATAGGTCGACGCGCAGCGTCCAGCTGGCGCGGAAATAGCCGAACACCCAGATCATGTTTGGCACGCCTGTGAACATCATGCCGCGATAAGTGACAGTTTCGGCAAAATCGATCGGCTTGCCGTCGACGCTGAAGGGGATGTCGCCGAGCACACTGAGATTAAAGCCGGTAGCGGTGATGATCACGTCCGCGCTCAGCTCCCTGCCCGACTTGGTCAGCACGCCACGTTCTGTGAAGCGGTCGATCTCGTCCGTCACCATGGTGGCCTTGCCAGCGGCTATTCCCTGGAAGATGTCGCCATCTGGCACGAACGCGATCCGCTGGCGCCAGGGACGGTAGCTCGGCGTGAAATGCGTCATGTCGTAGTCGGGACCGAGGAAGAGCCGCACGCCGGCCAGCAATTCCTGCTTCACAGTCTCCGGTTACTCGAACGAGCGGCGCGTAAACTGATCCTGATCGTACAGGATCTTCTTGCGCGCAATTTCGTGGATCCAGTTCTCATCAACTCCGATCTGGCGCAGCATCTCGACCAGTTCGTTGATGTTGCGCCCTGGAATAAAATAAGTGGGCGACCGCTGCAGCACGGTGACATGTTTGCACTCGCCGGCTATGGCGGGAACGACCGTCGCCGTGGTGGCGCCGGAGCCGATGACGAGAACATCCTTGTTTTTGAGATCGATATCCTTCGGCCAAGTCTGCGGATGGATGATGCGTCCCTTGTAGTCGTGCATGCCGGGCCAATCGGGGGTGTAGCCCTCTGAGTGGCGATAATAGCCTTGGCACATCCAAAGAAAATTGCACGTGAACGTGCGCTGCTCGCCTGTCTGCACTTGCTCGGCGTGAACGGTCCACAAATTTGTCTGACGGGAAAAAGAGGCCGACGTTATCTTGTGGCGATAGCGGATGTGCTCGGCCAGGCCGTTCTCCTCGATCACCTCGCCCATGTAATCCAGGATCTCCTTGGCGCTGGCGATCGGCGGGCCGAGCCACGGCTTGTGGCGATAGCCGAAGGTGTAGAGATCGCTGTCAGAGCGCACACCGGGATAGGTGTGCATCAGCCAAGTGCCGCCATAGCTTTCCAGCGCTTCAAGTACGACAAAGCTCTTGCCGGGGCATTGCTGCTTTAGATGGTACGCCGAGCCGACACCCGATATGCCAGCGCCCGCGATCAGCACGTCAAAATGTTCGCTCATGAGCACGCTCCGCTGTGCATGCTCATCCTAGCTCGGCTGTTGGCGTTTGAGGCAAATCAAATGACGCCACGCCAAGCCTGCTCACGCCAACTCGATCATCACCTCGTCCGCCGCCACGCTTGCACCGGCGGCGACGTTGACTTTGGCGACCACCCCATCGCGTTCGGCGCGGATGATGTTCTGCATCTTCATCGCTTCGACGACCGCCACGCCTTCGCCGGCCTTCACTTCCTGACCCGCCTTGGCGTCAACCGCGACGACCAGACCGGGCATGGGGGAGACGATCAATTTCGAGGTGTCCGCCTTCTGCTTTTCCGGAATCTTCTTGTAGAGATCCGCTCCGCGCGGAGTAGCCACTAGGGCGCGGGCGGTAACCCCGCGCAGACGCAGCGTATAGCCTTCCGGCGCCGTCTTGATCTTCACTGCGAACGGCTCGCCATCGAATTTGCCTTCGATGATGCGCGCGCCGGGTCTCGTCAGCGTGTCGAAGCGATGTGTCTTGCCGTCGATGACGACACTGGCGCCCGCCTCGTCGAGATCGACGTGGGTCAGGTGATGTTTCTTGTCGAGAATGACGACCCAGTCGCGCTGCCAGCCGTTTGGGGGATTGATCCGTCCGCTGGTCTGGGTGGCGCGGCGCGCGGTGAAGGAGCGAGCGACGGCTGCGGCGGCAATGAGAAGTTTTTCCTGCTTCGGAGTCGCAGCAACGCCTTCGAAACCGTTTGGAAATTTCTCCTTGATGTAGGCTGTGGTGAAATTGCCTTTGCGGAAATCCTTTTCTTCCATCACCGCGCCCAGGAACGGGATGTTGTCGGCGATTCCTTCGATCAAGAAATTGTCGAGCGCCGCGGCTTGGCCGTCGATGGCCGCGATGCGCGTTGCGCCATAGGTGATCAGTTTGGCGATCATCGGATCGTAGAACATCGATATCTCGTCGCCCTCGCGCACCCCGCTTTCGTTGCGTACAGTGACGTCGCCGGCTTTGCCCTCGGCAGGCGTACGATAGGTGCGCAGCCGTCCAATCGACGGCAGGAAGTTGCGATAAGGGTCTTCGGCGTAGATGCGGCTCTCGATGGCCCAGCCTTTGATCTTCAGATCCTTCTGCTTTAAAGCCAGTTTCTCGCCCGCGGCGACGCGGATCATCTGCTCGACCAGATCAAGTCCCGTGATCATTTCAGACACCGGATGCTCGACCTGCAGGCGCGTGTTCATTTCCAGAAAATAAAAGCTCTTGTCGGCGCCTGAAGCGACGAACTCCACTGTGCCGGCGCTGTCGTAATTGACAGCCTTCGCCAACGCGACAGCCTGTTCGCCCATGGCCATCCGCGTCTTTTCATCCAGCAATGGGGACGGCGCTTCTTCGATCACCTTTTGGTTGCGGCGCTGAATAGAGCACTCGCGCTCGAACAGATGCACGACATTGCCGTGCTTGTCGCCGAGCACTTGGATCTCGATGTGCCGCGGGGCGGTGACGAACTTCTCGATGAAGATCCGGTCGTCGCCGAACGCGCCCTTGGCTTCAGCGCGCACGGCAGGAAAGCCCTCTTCAACGTCCTTGCGATTGTAGGCCACGCGGATGCCCTTGCCGCCGCCGCCTGCGCTCGCCTTGATCATTACTGGATAGCCGATGTCCTCGCTGATCTGCACCGCATGCTCGACGCCCTCGATCTCGCCAATGAAGCCAGGCACGCACGAGACGCCCGAATCGGCCGCCGTCTTCTTCGATTCGATCTTATCTCCCATGGCGCGGATGGCGCCGGGGTTCGGGCCGATGAAGGTGATCCCCTCCGCGAGGAGGCGATCGGCGAATTCCGCCTTTTCGGAAAGGAAGCCGAAGCCTGGGTGGATTGCTTGCGCTCCGGTCTGCCTGGCGGCGTCGACGATCTTGTCGATCACCAGATAGGACTGCGCCGCGGGCGACGGGCCAATGAAAACGCCCTCATCCGCCATCTCGACGGCGAGGCTGTCACGGTCGGCCTCGGAATAGACGATAGCCGTCTTGATCCCCATGCGGCGGGCGGTGCGGATGATGCGAACGGCGACCTCGCCGCGGTTGGCGATCAGGATTTTATCGAACATTGCGGGCGGAGTTATGGGGTTTTCAGCGTAGGCTGCAACCGATGAATCGCCGTGAGTTCATGCTGGGAACGACAGCGCTGGCTGCATGCGGGGCGCAAGGTGAGCCGACGCCGGCTCAACGCTCCCCTGCCGCCTTTCCGATCCGACGCGGCGTCAATCTCGGCAACGCGCTTGAGGCGCCGCGCGAAGGTGAATGGGGCTATCGGATTGAAATCGAGCACCTCGCCGCTATTGCCGCTGCGGGCTTCGACGGCGTGCGCCTGCCCGTACGCTGGGACCAGCACATGGACGCCAGCGGCGGCGTGGCCCCGGCGCATATGGAGCGTGTCGCCGAAATCATCGGTTGGGCGACCGAAGCCGGTCTCAAAACGCAGCTCGACGTCCATCATTACCAAGCTCTGATCGTCAATCCCCGTGTTGAGACGCCGCGCTTCCTCACGCTCTGGCGTCAGATCAGCGAACGCTTTGCCGATGCGCCGTCATCCCTGCTGTTCGAGTTGCTGAACGAGCCCAATGGAGCAGCATGGGACGGCGCCCAGCTGCCGGACCTGCAGGACGCGGCGATCGCGGTCATCCGCGAAAGCAATCCGCAGCGTCTGGTGGTGGCTGGTCCAGGCAATTGGCAGAACATTGACGCGCTTGAACGCTGGCGACCGCCGCTCGGAGAAAACGTGGCGGTCAGCGTCCACTATTACGAGCCGCACAACTTCACTCATCAAGGCGCGGAATGGCTTGGCGCAGACGCGCCTCGTTTCGGCAGAAGCTGGGGGAGGCAAAGCGATCGCCGCCTTGTGACCGAGCACATCGCGCGCGCAGCAACTTGGGGAGCTGAACATGGCTATGCGATTCAGCTGGGCGAATTCGGCGTGAATCGCGCCGTGCCATTAGAGCAGCGTGTGCTTTGGACGGGGGCCGTAAGGCACGCCTGCGAGGTCAATGGATTGGGCTGGTGTGTCTGGGATTTCGCCGGCGCATTCCCAATCTGGAACCGCGAGCATAGCGCATGGTTGCCCCAGATGCGCGCAGCGCTGCTGGACTGATAGTGCGCCTCGCCTAAGCGAGTTTTGGTGATCAGTAGTCGAACATCTTGTCGTCGCGTTCGGCCCGTCGCTTTGCTTGGGCGATAATGTGCGCGGCGAGTTCGGTCTCGTTCATGGCGCTGGTTTCACCGGCCGGATCCAGGTTGTGTTCGACGACAAGGGCGCGAAGGGCGGCTTCGTCGAGCGCGGCGAGGGCCGCCGTGAGTGCGTCTTCGCCTTGGCGTTTGTAAAGACCGGCGGGATTGATCTGCGGCGCCTCTCGCACCCCCGCCTGCGGGGGACTTGTCGGCGCAGCCGGCCGAGAGGGCGCAGCGCGACGGCTGGCGGACCTTCCACCTTCCCCGACGGCGGTTTCGCGGGAGCTTGCCGGGCCAGACTGGCGGAGCTGATCAAGGACTTCAGGCGGCACATCGCGCCGGCTCTCATGCAGGCGCAACACGGCGTCGAGCCGATCGGCGAAATCGGGATTGCGCTTCGCCTCGCGGCGAATTTCGTCGAACAGCCGGTCGAGCGTCTTGTTGAGGCTCATAGAGCGGGCGCGAGCTCCACCTTCGACTGAAATTCCTCGCCGAGCGACTTCACGATCTTAGCCATCGCGCCGTACTTTTGCTCGAACGTCCTTTGCGTTTCCGACCATTCCGCCGCCTTGGCGATGTCGACGTGCTGCGGGATGCGTACATCGAACATCGCATCGCCGAGATTGTCTTTCAGCAGTTGCGCCTCTGAACGGTGCAACGAGAAACCCTCTTCGAATTTGGTGGCCAGCACCATCAATTGCGATGGACCTCCGCGGCGCTCATTGATCAAGCGAAGCGCGCGCTTACGGAAGGTGATGAGACCGAGCCGCGAGACGTAGTCGGGGATCGAGGGCACCAGGATCGCATCGGCGGCGATCAGGGCCGCTTCTGCGAACAGCGAGATGCCAGGCGGGCAGTCGACCAGAATGTAATCGTATTCGTTGACGATGTTCTTGATGCCGTTGGCGAACCGCTCGCAAATCCACTTCTGGATCATGTCGATGTGAAAGCCGCGCTTGACAAAATTCTCGATCATGTCGCGTTCGACAATGCGGAATTCAGGAGCGGATGCACAGAGCGCCACATCGGGTTTGCCTTTGAGATCGCTCACGCCCTTCTCGATCAATGATTTGAAGGGCTTGGCTTTTTGCTGGACGATGTAGCTCTCGAAATAAAAATCGAGCGTGCGCTCGGCTTCGCGGAGGCTGTTCCACTTCTCCGGTCCGGCAACCATGATTGAGGCGTTGGTCTGCGGATCGAGATCCACGATCAGGACGCGCCGACGCTGGTGCAAAGCCAGCGTTTCGGCAAGCGAAACGGTCGTCGTCGACTTGCCGACGCCGCCTTTCATATTGATCACCGAGACGATGCGCGCGGGCATGCAACTGGCCCCTTTCACCCAAGTTTCGAGCCGGAGACGGTCATGCCGGCGCGGTTAATCGGAGGTAAACTCCAGACCGCTTTCCACTGGCCGGGACGCTTCAAGCCGGTCCCTCAGGATCGTGCGAGATTGGCTCTCCCATCAGCACGAGTTCTTCCGCAGCAGTTGGATGGACAGCGCAAGTCGCGTCCCATTGCGCCTTGGTGAGGCCCGCTTTGACGGCGATTGCGGCCATCTGGATCAGCTCCGGCGCCTCCTGCCCGGCGATATGCACGCCAATGATTCGATCGCTGTCGGCGTTCACCACCAATTTCATCAACGTCTTTTGTCCGTTGCCCGCCAGGATATTCTTCATCGGCCGAAAGCTGGTGCGGAAGACACGCACTTTGCATTTTTCGCGCGCCTGCTCCTCGGTCAGACCGACGGCGCCCACGGACGGGCGACAGAATACAGCCGATGCGACGTCAGCGTGATCGAACGCAACGGGCCTGCCCATGAATTCGGTCTCGGCGAAAGCAACCGCTTCGCGAATCGCCACAGGCGTCAGGTTGATGCGATCCGTAACATCGCCGATAGCCCAGATTGAAGCGACACTGGAGCGGGAATGGGTGTCGACCGCCACGGCGCCGCGCTGGGTCAGGCGAACGCCGGCGGCGTCGAGCCCCAAACCGCGCGTATTGGGCTCGCGCCCAACCGCCCACAGCAATTCGTCCGCTTCAAGCCGCATCGAGTTGGATAGCGTGATCAGTTTGCGCCCATCCGGCAGCCGCGCGACTTCGTCGATCACCGAGCCGCAAATGATGTTTACGCCGGTGCGCTGCATCTCCGCTTGCACATGCGCGCGCACATCGTGATCGAAGCCGCGCAGAACGCGTTCGCCGCGATAGACGACCGTCGTTTCGACGCCAAGCCCGGAGAAGATGGTCGCAAACTCCAACGCGATGTAACCGCCGCCGGCGATGACGATGCTGCTCGGCAGTGAAGCGAGCAGAAAGGCGTCAGTGGACGTGATGCCGAGTTCCTGACCGCGGGTTTCGATCGGTCGGTATGTATGACCTCCGGTGGCGATGAGGATGCGCTCGGCGGTGACGAGTTTTCCCTGCCGTTCCAGCCGCAGCGTGTGGGGGTCAACGACGGCGGCGCGGTCTTCGATGATCGCGACGCCAGCTGCGTTCAGGTTTTTGATATAGAGGTCGGAGAGGCGGTTCACTTCCGCCTGCACAGCATCCCGCAGCGTTCCCCAATCGAAGCGCGCCCAATCGACGGTCCAGCCGAAGCCCTTGGCGTCGCGAAAAGCTTGCGAATACTCACTGGCGTAGACGAGCAGCTTCTTCGGCACGCAGCCGCGCAGCACACAAGTGCCGCCGACCTGCACCTGCTCGGCAATGGCGACCTTCGCGCTCGCCTTCGCCGCAAGCCTCGCCGCGCGCACGCCGCCCGAACCGGCGCCGATGACAAAGAGGTCGTAGTCGTATTTCACGTCTTCTCCCCTCTCCCTCTCTGAGGGAGAGGGTTCGTTGCACTAATGCGCCACTTTCATATAAGCGGGCAGCCAGCTTTCGTGAGCCGTGCGAAGATCGTCGATGCTGACATGCTCGCGAACGCCCTTCACACCGATATAGGAAAGATCGCGACCGCCGACTTCTCCCACGATGAGGTAACTCACGCCCGCCGCCCGTGCGCGTTTTTCGAGTTCATCCAGCTGGTTGCTCTGCACCGCGATCAAATAGCGCGCCTGATCTTCGCCGTAGAGGAAGGCGGCATCACACAGATCGCCCTGATAGCCGAGCGCAACACCGATATCCGAACCTAGCGCCATTTCCGCCGACGCGAGCGCGAGCCCCCCATCGGAAAGGTCGTGCGCGGCCCGCACTAGACCGTCCGCGATCAGAGCGCGGACAAGATCGCCATTGCGCTTTTCCAGCGCCAGATCCACCGGCGGCGCTATCCCGCCGAGCCTGAAAAGATCTCGCGCATAGATCGATTGGTTGAGATGACCGGTGGTTTCGCCGATGAGGACGAGCGTGTCGCCTTGCTGCAGCTTGTCGGCAGTGGCGCGGCGCTCGAGATTATCGATGATGCCCACGCCGCCAATCGCCGGCGTCGGCAGAATGGCTTGCCCATTGGTCTCATTGTACAGGCTGACGTTGCCGCTGATGACGGGGAAGGCCAGCGCACGGCACGCTTCAGCCATGCCTTCGATTGCATGCACAATCTGACCCATGATTTCCGGCCGCTGCGGATTGCCGAAATTGAGATTGTCAGTCACCGCCAGCGGTCGCGCGCCAACGGCCGTCAGATTGCGCCAGGCCTCGGCGACGGCTTGCTTGCCGCCTTCGTACGCATCGGCCTCGACATAGCGCGGCGTCACATCGCAGGTCATGGCCAAGGCTCGTTGCGAGCCATAGAGGCGCACGATCGCGGCATCGCTGCCGCTATCGGCCAGCGTATCGCCCATGACATGGCGATCGTATTGTTCCCAAATCCATCGCTTCGACGCCTGATCCGGCTGCGAGAGCAGTGTGGTCAGCGATTTGGCAAAACCCGGATACTCGTCGACCAGTCGCTTCTGCTCGCCCTCCGTCAGCGGGATTGCCTTTAACGGCTGCACGTAGGGCCGCTCGTACTTCGGCGCTTCGTCCGCGAGCGGGCCGAGGGGAATGTCACATACGATCTTGCCGTGCCACCGCAGCGTGAGGTTGCCTGTATCTGTCGTCGTGCCGATCACCGCAGCGTCGAGGCCCCACTTTTCAAAAATGCGCTGCGCTTCGTGTTCGCGCCCAGGCTTCAGCACCATGAGCATGCGCTCCTGGCTTTCGCTCAGCATGAACTCGTAGGGCGTCATCCCCTCTTCGCGCGCGGGCACCTTATCGAGATCGAGTTCAATTCCAGCTTCGCCCTTCGACGCCATCTCGACGGACGACGATGTCAGTCCCGCCGCGCCCATGTCCTGAATGCCGATGATCGCGTCGGTGGCCATGAGTTCGAGGCAGGCCTCGATCAGAAGCTTTTCCAGAAACGGATCGCCGACCTGCACAGTCGGCCTGAGGCCCTCTTCGCCTTCCACAAACTCAGCGCTCGCCATTGTGGCGCCGTGAATGCCGTCGCGTCCCGTCTTTGCGCCGACATAGACCACCGGATTGTTCGCTCCCTTCGCGGCGGCCGTGAAGATGCGATCCTTCGGCGCGATGCCGAGGCAGAATACGTTGACGAGAATGTTGCCGTTGTAGCGTGCGTCGAAATTGGTTTCCCCGCCGACCGTCGGCACGCCGACGCAATTGCCGTAGAAGCTGATGCCGCTGACAACGCCATCGACCAACTTCCGGGTCTTGGGGTGATCGGGCTCGCCGAAGCGGAGCGCGTTCATGATCGCCACCGGCCGCGCACCCATCGTGAAGACGTCGCGCAGGATGCCGCCGACCCCTGTCGCGGCGCCCTGGAACGGCTCGATGAAGCTGGGGTGATTGTGGCTTTCCATCTTGAAAATAGCGGCAAGCCCCTCGCCGATATCAATCGCGCCGGCGTTTTCGCCCGGACCGTAGATGACGTGCGCCGCCTTGGTGGGGAACTTGGCCAGATGCACGCGGCTCGATTTGTACGAGCAGTGCTCCGACCACATCACGGAAAAGACGCCGAGTTCGGTCACGTTGGGCGTGCGGCCGAGCTTTTCGAGCACGAGGTCGTATTCGTCACGGGAAAGGCCGAATTCTTCGGCCAGCGCCAAGCTGCCCGGCGCGAGCGGATCGAGGGACATGGGCCGCGAGATAGCCTGTGTCGCAAAGGCGGGCAATGCGACGGGCGGCAGGCCAGCCCCGCCAGAACGTCAGGGCAACTCGACAAGGCGCAACCCCGGCTTTAGGGGTGATTGCCGAGGAGACGATCCATGCGTGAAGTGCCTTTGTCAGACATCCAGAGCCTTGTCGGCACGGAGCTTGGCGTATCCGACTGGCTCGAAATCACCCAGGACAGGGTCAATCGTTTCGCCGACGCCACAGGCGACCACCAATGGATTCACGTGGATGTCGAGCGCGCAACCAAGGAACTCGGCGCACCGATCGCGCACGGCTACCTTGTGCTTTCCCTGATCCCGTTTCTAGCCAAGAACATCATCAGCTACACTGGCGTGTCGCGCGGCATAAATTACGGCTCCAACAAGGTGCGTTTCACCAACATGGTGCCAGTCGGATCGCGCCTGCGGCTACGCACCAAGATGCTGTCCTGCGAACCGCGCGGCGGCGGTTATCAGGTCGTCAACGAGTGCACGATCGAAATCGAGAATGAAGCGCGGCCTGCCTGCGTCGCCGAGATCGTGTCGCTGATCTATCCGTCCTGACAGTGCTCACTTTGGTGGAGTCGATCTCGCTTGCGGGCGATCGCCGCAAGCAGAATGACGATGCATTCGGACTTAGCGCGACGCGCGCTTGGGTTTTGGACGGCGCCACCGATCTGCACGAAGCCCCGCTCAGCGGCGCCGCATCGGATGCGAGTTGGATTGCGCAAACCGCCAATGCGTGTCTGCACCAGCTGCAAGGCGATCTGCGCGACGTGGTCAGAACCGCCAGCGCCTCCGCGGCTGACGCCTTCCATCGCCTTTTGAACGGCAGGCCGCTGGAGCGCTGGCAATCGCCGATTTCGTCGCTGCTGATCGTCGAGGAAACGCCCGCCGGACTGTGCGGCTTGGACCTGGGCGACAGCCGTGTATTCGCTCTCGACGCCGGCGCGGCTGTGCATGCCGCCGGCGGGCCCGAAGAAGCGGCCGACGCCGAATCGAAGCTCGCCGCGCAACAGACAGACGCCGACAAGCCTTTGCTGCGTCGCACGGCCACGATTGAGATGCTGCGCCGCATGCGAGCCGAACTCAACCATCCCGGCGCAAGCTGGACTTTCGGCCTCGATTCCGCCTGCGCGGACCACGCGCGGACATGGCGTTTCGCGCTCCGTCGTCCCGCGCACATCTTGCTGATGACAGATGGCTTCTCCGCCCTGGTCGATCGGTATCGCGCCTACGATGCAGGCGGGCTGGTGCAGGCGGCTCTCGACGCCGGCTTGCAGGAACTCGGGCGTGAGTTGCGCGCGATCGAGTCAGCCGACGCCAGTGGCGCCCTGCATCCGCGCTTCAAGGCGAGCGATGACGCCACCGCCTTGCTGCTGCGTCTGACGTGAGTTGACCGCAAGCGCAAGGCGGCGGCAGAACGCGGCATGACTACGCCCCATTCTCGACCGCCCCTCGCCCGGCGCGAACCGAAGCGCATCGAACAACTCGGCCGGCTGCGCATCGACGAATACGCCTGGTTGAAAGACGAGAACTGGCAGAACGTCATGCGCGACCCCACGCTGCTGCGGGCGGATGTGCGTGAATACATTGCAGCGGAGAACGCCTACCGCGAAGCGGTGATGGCGCCCACGCTGGACCTGCAGGAGCGCATTTATCAGGAGATGCGCGGGCGCATCAAAGAAGATGACAGCACCGTGCCCACATCGGATGGCCCTTGGGATTATTACCGGCGCTTCGAGACAGGCGCACAGCACCCGATCTACGCACGTCGTCCACGTGGCGGCGAAGGGGGTGAGGAGATATTGATCGACGTCGATGCGCAGGCGCGCGGCAAGACCTTCTACAAGGTTGTTTCCGCTGAACACGCCCCGAACCACGCCTTGTTCGCATACGCTGTCGACGAGCACGGTTCCGAAATCTACACGGTCTATCTCAAGGACTTGGCGACAGGCGAGACGCTCGGCAATCCGGTGCAGAACTGCACGGGTGATTTTTGCTGGTCTCCGGACTCACAATTTCTGTTTTGGACGTTCCGGGACGACCACGGCCGGCCGGCCAAAATCTTCCGACGCCCTGCACGCGGCGGAGAAGACACGCTGATCTACGACGAGCCGGACGATGGTTTCTTCCTCAGTGTGCATACGACCGAAAGTCGCGAATTCATCCTCATCCATGCAGGCCATCACGCCTCATCGGAGACACATTTCATTCCAGCGGCGGATCCCACCGCTGCGCCCATCCTGTTCCATCCGCGCGAACAAGACGTGCTCTATGCGCCTACACACTGGGACGGGCGCTGGTACATTCTCACCAACGTTGACGGCGCCACAGACTTCAAGGTGATGACGTGCCGCCTCGACGCCACCGCGCGCACGCACTGGCAAGACTTCCTGCCGCACGAGGCTGGACGCTATGTACTCGGGTTGCACGCCACGAAAGATTACCTTGTGCGGGTCGAGCGCCGCAACGCGCTGCCTCGAATAGTCGTTCGACACAAGAGCGGCGATGAGCACGCCGTCGCCATGGACGAAGAGGCGTACAATCTCGAACTCGCAGCTGGCTATGAGTACGACACGTCGACTCAGCGCTACGTCTATGATTCACCAACCACGCCGATGCAGTGGTTCGACTATGACCTGACGAGGCGCACCCGTGTCTTGCGCAAGACGCAGGAGATTCCCTCCGGCCATGACCCTGCGAAATATGAGGCGCGGCGCCTGTTCGCCACAGCAGGCGACGGCGCGAAAGTGCCCATCACAGTGCTGATGCTGCGCGGCGCCAAGCTCGACGGTACGGCCCCACTGTTTCTCTACGGGTATGGCTCTTACGGCATCTCGCTCGACGCCGACTTCTCCATCCGACGTCTCAGCTTGGTGGACCGCGGATGGGTGTACGCGATCGCGCATGTGCGCGGCGGGTCCGAAATGGGGTTCGGCTGGTTCGAGGCTGGCCGCCGCTTCGCCAAGAAGAACAGCTTCACCGACTTCATCGCGTGCGCGGAAGAACTGGTCGCGCGCGGCTATGCCAGCGCCGGACGAATAGTCTGCGAAGGCCGCTCGGCTGGAGGACTGCTGATGGGCGCCGTCGCCAACATGCGCCCCGATCTTTGGGCCGGGATTATCGCCGGCGTGCCATTTGTCGACGTGCTCAACACGATGAGCGATGTCACGCTGCCGCTGACGCCGCCCGAATGGCCCGAGTGGGGCAATCCACTCGAGAGCGAGGAAGCGTACGATTACATTGCTTCCTATTGCCCCTACACAAACATTTCACGCAAAGACTATCCGGCCATACTTGCAACCGGCGGCCTCACCGATCCGCGCGTGACTTACTGGGAGCCGGCGAAATGGGTGGCGAAGCTGCGCCCCCACACCACGAGCGACCGCCCCGTGTTGATGAAGATGAACATGGGCGCCGGTCATGCAGGATCTGCTGGACGTTTCGAGTTCTTGCGCGAACTCGCGCATGATTACGCCTTCGCGATCAAGGCTGTCGGGGCTGAGGAAGCGGGCGGATCGTTCTAGGCCTCGCGGATTCCGAACCAACGAGCGCGATGGATGTCTTCGCCGTTGTCCTCGAACCCCGTGAGATCTGGGTGAACGAGGTTGTTGGAGCTCATGAAAACGCTCGGGCAGATGCCGTATTCGTCCAGCATCAATTGTTCAGCGCGCAGCATGATCGAGGCGCGCCGCGCCGCGTCGGGTTCGAAGTCGCTTTGGCGCATCAATTGGTCGTAGGCGGGGTTCGAATAGCCGCAATAATTTTGCCAGCCGGTGCGCGTTTCCATCAAAAAGAGGAAGTTCTTCGCGTCGTTAAAATCAGCAGACCATGAACCATCGCCGATGTCGAAGTTCTTGGCGCGCAAATTGGCGTAATGCACCTGCGCTTCGACGCCGCGCAATTCGACCGTGACCCACGGGGCGATCTGGCGCCAATCACTCTGCGCAACGACCGCCACGCGGGGGTTGTCGCTCGTATTACGATGCGAGAACTCGAAGCTCAGCGGATTGTTCGGCCCGTAGCCCGCCGCCCGCAATAGTCGCTCCGCCTCCTGACGCCGCTCCGCGAGCGGTCGCTCCGCCCAGGTGAAGCGCGCAGTGCCGGCATAATTGGCGATGCCGGGCGGCACCAGCGAGTAGGCCGGTTGCTCGCCAGTTCTGTAGATCTGAGAAGCCACGAATTCGCGGTCGTAAGCCAAGTTGATGGCCTGGCGCACGCGGGGGTCGTTGAAGGGAGGGCGCGTGCAATTCAAAGAGAAGTAATTGCAGGCGAGATAGGGCGCCACGCGCGCGTAGCCGGGCAAGTCGCGCCGCAGCTCATTCACCTGGTTGGACGGAAAGCGCGTCGCCCACCCTGCTTCGCCGCTCATCACCTTGCGCGCTGCGGCCTGCACGTCGTTCGACGGGTAGAAGTAGAGATGCTCGAGCACCACGTTGCCGGCATCCCAGAAGTGAGCGTTGCGCTGTAAGTGCACGATGTAGTTCGACCACCACTTCACCAGCGTGTAAGGCCCATTGACGACGATGTTCTCCGGGTGAACCCACGCGTCTCCGTACTGCTCAACTTTGTGCTTCGGCACCGGAAAAGCGGTGTAGTGCTTGAGCAGCTGCGGCAAATATGGCGCAGGATGCTCCAAGCGAATTTCCAATGTCAGATCGTCCAAAGCGCGCACGCCGACACTGGCGGGCGGCGCCTGCCCGCTGTTGACAGCTTCGGCATTCTTGATCGGATACAGAATGGCCGCGTACTCGGACAGATTCACAGGATCCAGGATTCGCTTAAATGCGAATTCGAAGTCATGCGCATTACAATCTTGACCATCCGACCATGCGGCGCGGCGGAGAAAGAAGGTCCACGTGAGGCCGTCGGCGCTGGCCTCCCAGCGCTCCGCCATGCCAGGGACAGGCTCGGCGCGTTCGTTCTCGGTGGTCAGACCGATGAACATGTTGCCGACGATGTTGTTCTCCCAACTGGCGATGGTCTTGTGCGGATCGAGTGAAAGCGGCTCGCCCTGATTGCAGATGTCGAGGGACCTGCGCTGCTTATCGAGCCCGACAATGCGGGCGCTTGCACACGCGCCGAGGGAAGCGGCCGCGGTGAGGCCTCCCGCGCC
Organism: uncultured Terricaulis sp.; assembly: GCA_964402795.1. GTDB lineage: Bacteria > Pseudomonadota > Alphaproteobacteria > Caulobacterales > Aquidulcibacteraceae > Vitreimonas. Next base: position 54,207 of record CAYODX010000009.1, read on the forward strand.
AGTAAGCAAGGATCGACGGCTGGTGCTGAACGCAGACATTACCGCTCCTTAGGATCAAGTGCGTCGCGCAAACCGTCGCCCAGGAAGTTCAACGCAAGCAGCGTGATCAGCATCACAAGGGCGGGCGTTATCAGCATCCACGGCGCCTGCATCTGATCCTTGCCGTCAGCCAAAAGACTGCCCAGCGAACTCAACGGCTCCTGCACCCCAAGGCCGATGAAGGAGAGAAAACTCTCCGCCAGAATGATGACTGGAATGTTGAGCGTCGCAAATACGACCACCGGCCCGAGGACATTGGGGATGACGTGGCGCATAACAATCTGCAGCGGCGTCGCGCCGGCCGCCCGCGCAGCCTCGACGAATTCCTTGTTGCGCAAGGCCACTGTCTGACCACGCACGATCCTCGCCATTGTCAGCCACTCGACTGCGCCGATGGCGCAGAAGATTAAGACGAGATTCAAAAGTGGATCATTGAACTGCACGACCGTCATCAAGACGATGACGAAGAAAATGAAGGGTATCGCGTAAAGGACGTCGACTGTCCGCATCATCAACTCATCGACCCAGCCGCCGATGAACCCCGCAATCGCGCCCCAGAGCACGCCAATCGTCAGCGCCACTGCCGTTGCGGCGACGCCGACCAGCAGTGATATGCGAAGCCCCAACAGAGTGCGCGCGACGAGATCGCGTCCCTCTGTGTCGGTGCCGAGCAGATGCAGGTTCTCCAACGTTGGCGCGATGGCGACACTGTCGCGGAATATCGCATCATAAGGGTGGACCCAGAGCATCGGGCCGAAGATCGACGCGAGCGCTAGAATCGCGACGACGTAAAGACTGACAATCGCCGCGGGGTTGCGGATCAGGCGCCGCCAAGCGTCCTCCCACAGCGAGCGGCCCCGCGCGCCCTGCTGCGGCAGAGCTTCGTCCATCAAAAGATCGCTCATGCCGCCCGCGCCCTCGGGTCTAGCACCCGATACATGAGATCGGCCGCGAGATTGAAGAAGATGATGAGGACGGAATAGACGAGGACCACCCCCATCACGAGCGTATAGTCTCGCTGCGTGGCCGCGATTACGAATTGCTTGCCGATGCCAGGAAGCTGGAAAACGGTTTCGATCACGAACGACCCGGACATTACGCCCGCGAGCGCCGGGCCTGCATACGACACGATTGGAAGCATCGCGATGGGCAGCGCGTGGCGCCAGATCACCTGCCATTCAGGCAACCCCTTGGCGCGCGCGGTTCGGATGGCGTTCGACCGCAGCGTCTCGATCATCGAAGCGCGCATCAGACGTGAGATCACGGCGATCATCGGCAGCGCCAGCGTCATGATTGGCAGCAGCAGATAGAGCGGATCGAACTCGTCACGCCGCAGCCCCCCTGTCGGCAGCCATTGCAGCTGAACGCCGAACACCAGTTGCGCGACCGGCCCCACCACCAGGGGCGGCAAGCACACGCCGAGAATGGCCAAAGCCATGACAATGTAATCTTGCGCTTTGTTCTGGCGGAGCGCCGCGGCCACGCCGAGGGCGCCCCCAACCAGCAACGCCAACACCATCGAACTCAGACCAAGTATCGCGCTCGTGGGAGCGCCCTCGGCAATGATGTCGACGACGTCCTTGTCCTTGTAGGCCATGGACGGGCCGAGATCGCCCCGAGCCAAGTCCGTCAGGTAGCCCATCAGCTGCTGGCCGACGGGCTGATCCAATCGGTATTTTTCCTGAAGCCGCCGCTCGATCTCGGGCGGCATCTGCCGCTCTTTTGTGAACGGTCCGCCGGGAGCTGCGTGCATCAGGACGAAAACAGCCGTCACGATGGCAAGGAGCGTGGGGATCGCGAGCAACAGGCGCCGGGCGGCTTGAGCGAACATCCCGAGTTCCCAAAGGCGCCGGAACGGCAGGCGGGAAACCTTGCTTCCGGGGCTACGTGTGTCAACTTGACCCTGCAATGACAGAGTTTCGTAAGGTCGTTCCTAATTTTGCGGTCGCCGGACAAATAAACGCGGACGACGTGCGGCGGGCTGCAGAAGAAGGTTACCGGACTCTGATCGTGAATCGCCCTGAGAAGGAAGAGCCGGGCCAGCCAGATCATGGTGAAATGGCAGCCGCAGCCGAGGCTGCTGGGCTGAGGTTCGTTGCGCTTCCGTTCACCGGTCCGCCACCGCCCGCCGTAGTGGCGGAGACCGCCGAAATCCTGGAAGCTGCCGGGGCGCCTGTCCTCGCCTATTGCCGAACCGGTCGGCGTTCAATTATGGCCTGGGCGATGGCCCAAGCGCTCACCGGCGCGCGGCGCCCGGCGGAATTGATCGAACTGGCGGGGAAGGCAGGGTACGACTTAACGGGCGCTCGAACCGCGCTCGATACGCTGGCGCCGCGCGATTAACTTTGCGCGGCCAGAACCCAAACGATTTTCAGCAATACGATAAAGGACAGGGCGAGCAGCACGGTGCGCACGCGATCCAACGCAAAAAGGCAGATGCTGAACGCTGCGTCCATGCCTCGCTCCCAAGCAAAGGGCGGGCCGCACGGGGTCTCCACCTGTGACTGACGCCACCCCCCGCGTCTTCCAGACATCCGGTTCGGTTTGGCTCAAGGACTTCGAGTTCGGGCTGACGGGTCTCACTGTGCGCAAGACCGGCGCGCGCGTTCCTTACTCGCCCTCTGTGCTGGCCCAGGTGACAGCATGGTTTCGTTACTTCTTCGCGGCGCGCGCAATCCAGCCGTTGTCGCCGCGCTTCACCATCGCCTTCACACCGGAAAGAGCAAGACCTTGGTATCTTATCTGGGCGGTGGCTCGCGCTGCTGGCGGCAAGTTGGTGAAAGACGTTTCTCAAGCCGACGTCGTGATGCACTTCGAGGACGCCACCTATAGCCCCAATGACCCGCCGACAAAGCTGAAGCCTGGCGCACGCTTGTTGAATTTCGGCTGTCGTGACGTCTCGAAAACCAACGTGGCGCGCGCCTGCGCGTCCGCCTTTGGCGCCCCGCTCGCGGTGGATCCGTTAAGCTTCACCGGCGCGGCCGTCGAAAAATCGGAGATCAACGCAGCGCACGACGGCCACATTGTCCAGTGTCCGGTTACTCCGGCGCCAGGACGCGTTTATCAGCGCGTGGTCGACAACCGCATGTCCTCAGACCTCGGTCTCGTCGAAGATCTGCGCACTTGCACCGTCGGCGGCATGCCGGTGTGCGTCTTCCTGAAGCGGCGCCCTGTAACCAAGCGCTTCCTCAACACGAACACCGAAGTGTTGCTGCGCCGGCCCGATGAAGTGTTTTCGACCGCCGAATTGCAGCAGATCAGCGCGTTCACGCGCCAAATCGGCTTGGATTGGGGCGGTGTCGATGTGCTGCGCGACCGTAATGACGGCCACCTCTACATCGTGGACGCCAACAAGACAGACATGGGGCCCCCTATCGGCCTCAATCTGCCGGACAAGATCAAAGCTACCTACATGCTGCGCGACGCCTTCAGCGCCTTTGCGCGCGGCTGAGCTTCGGGACTGAAATGGCCGCGAAGATCCCGTTCGTACGCGACATGGACTTCACCTACGAGGAAGCCCAACAAGTCAGTCCGCTGATTCGCCGGCTAGTCGCCAACAATCCCGGACCGTTCACTTTTAGGGGCACCGGCGTCTACATCATCGGCCACGGCGAGGTGGCGATCATCGACCCTGGTCCGGCGAACGCAGAGCACCTGAAGGCTTTGCGCCATGCTGTAAGAGACGAACGCGTCACCCACATTTTTGTCACCCATCGCCACAACGACCATTCTCCCGCCGCCCACCCGTTGGCGAAGGCGACCGGAGCAAGAGTCTACGCCAGCATGATCCCGCCCAGACGCAGCGAATGCGACGAACTCAGACTGGAAGCCGGAGACGACCAGCTTTTCCAGCCCGATAGCGATGTCAAAGACGGCGATCGCTTTGAGGGCCCCGGCTGGACCATCGAAGCGGTCGCAACGCCGGGCCACACGGCAAATCACACGGCCTATGCCTTGTTAGAAGAGAACGCCCTTTTTCCTGGCGACCACATCATGGGCTGGTCCACCACGGTCATCGGCCCGCCAGACGGCGACATGAGCGCCTATCTCGCCAGTTTGGCAAAAGTTCGTGACCGCGAGTTCGCCACACTGTGGCCGACTCACGGCCCGCCAATATCGGATCCCAGACCATTCGTTCAGGCTTATCTGGATCACCGGATGGAGCGGGAGGCGCAGGTGATTGCGCAGCTGCAAAGCGGCAAGCGCCTGATCAAGGACATGGTGGTTGAGATGTACGCTGACGTCGACAAGCGGCTGCATCCCGCCGCTTGCCATTCCGTGCTCGCACACATGATCCGCTTGGTCGAACTGGGCCAGGTCGTTTGCGAGGGCCCCCCGTGCGTCGACAGTGAGTATCGGCTGAAGCGCCGCTAATGGATGACAGGGGCGGTCTCGTCCAGCCGCTCGATCGAGACGATGCGCCCGTTATCGTCGAGGTCGCGAACTTGAAAGCCGCCGGCGCCGTACTTGGCGCGCGCCTTGGCGCCCCACACATGCGCTTGCAACTCGACGAGGAGCAAATCCGCGCCCTTGATTGATCGCGCGTGACAGACGGAGCCTTCCTGACTCATCTGTCTCAGAAACTCGACCCGATAGCGCATGCGCTTCTCTCCGTCGCGGAGAGATTAGCCCCAAGCGAGGCGGGGCTGTACCGAACTGGCGGACTATGACTTTCGCGCTATGGGAACTTCAGCCCCGCAGCGCCTCGTCGCTACGAGCCCGGAGTGTCGCAAGATAAGGCCGCATGCGCGCGGCGTTGGCGCCCATATCGGAGCGACCAACGCGGCTGACTGAACGCATATCAACGCGCGCACCACCATCTGCAGCGCGCACGCGGATTGCAATATCGTCCTTGAAGCCGAACCAGAAGCTTTCAGCGACGGCTTCGATCCGTCCGGATGCCGGGTCAGCGTGCGTGATGGTCCAGCCCTGCTCGCGAGCGAGGTCGAGTGCAATATCGAAGGTGCGTGTGGGCTCAAGCGCCGTCACCACGGGGGCTATGTCCCCGTAATGGGCGCGATGAACATCCACAACGCGTTGGCCGTCTTGCGTGTGCGCATTCAGAAGATCGAGATCGTTGCCCGCGGTGAGGGCGGCGCGCGCGCGCACGACGTCCGCGGAGAAGCTGGGCGGATCGGCCAAATCCGTCGAGATGTCGTGGATCGGCGGAATATCGGCCGCGGCTTGACGAACGTAGAGGCCATAACCGAGACCGAGGAGCGGAATAAGCAGCGCGCCCAGGGCTGTCAGCACTCCGCGCCGGGGCGCAACCAACAGCGCCAGTATGACCCCAACCAGCGCAACCAAGGCGGCGCCTAGCAGCACGCGCACGCCCCAAACGACCGTCATCTGCGCGAAACCGATCGTCCAGTCGAACAACCCGAACTTCGTGCCGAACGCAGCTACGAAAAAATAGAGCAGCACGAGCAGCGACAAAACAAGCGCCGCGCGCACCCACACGTCGCGAACCCCCGCCATAGCGTTCCCCCCGCTCTTCGCTACTCAGCCGCCTGGACCGTCGGCAGCCTGTAATCCTTGAACTGTTCTCGCAGTGCGAGTTTGTTGATCTTGCCGGTCGCCCCCAATGGAATTTTCTCGACCAGGATCACATCGTCCGGCATCCACCACTTGGCGATTTTGCCTTCGAGATATTTCAACAATTGCTCTCGATTCGGCTGGGCCCCTGGCTTCGGCTCTATGATCAGCAGCGGTCGTTCGTCCCATTTGGGATGGACAACGCCGATAACCGCTGCGCAGGCCACGCCCTCTGCGCCGACGGCGATGTTCTCAATGTCGATCGAGCTGATCCACTCACCCCCGGATTTGATCACATCCTTTGCGCGATCAGTAATCTGCATGATGTTGTATTCATCGATGGTGGCGACATCTCCGGTATCGAAAAAGCCGCATGGCTCCAGGCACTCGCCGCGCTCGTTTTTCGCCCCTGCGTTCTTGAAATATGCACGGGCGATCGAGGGTCCACGCACGAGCAGACGCCCAAAGGTCTTGCCATCGCGCGGCTTCAGCCGGCCTTCGTCATCGACGATCTTCATCTCGACCGTGAAAGGCGGACGACCCTGCTTGAGCTTGGTCTTGATCTGGGTCTCATGATCGGCGGCCAGGTGCTCGGGCAGCAATTTGCCGACGGTGCCCATCGGGCTCATCTCAGTCATGCCCCATCCATGCACGACCTCGACGCCGTAATCTTCCTCGAACGCGCGCAAAACCGCTTCCGGCACCGCAGAGCCGCCAATCACAACCCGCTTCAGCGTTGTCGGCTTGAGGTTCTGCTCACGCAGGAAGCCGAGCAGGCCGAGCCACACTGTGGGCACTGCCGCGGTGAACGTCACCTTCTCCGTCTCCAGCAATTCGAAGACGCTGGCGCCGTCGAGCTTGCCGCCCGGCATGACGAGCTTCGCCCCGCACATAGGTCCAACGAAGGCGATCGCCCACGCATTGGCGTGAAACATCGGCACGATCGGCATGACCACGTCGTTCGCCCCGCAGCCGAACACGTCTGTCTGGTTGGCCGCCATGGCGTGGAGGACGTTGGAGCGGTGTGAGTAGAGTACGCCTTTGGGGTCGCCGGTCGTGCCGGAGGTGTAGCAGAGGCCCGCAGCGGTGTTCTCGTCAAAACCGCCCCAGACAGCCTCCTGGGCGTGACCGTGGATGAAGTCCTCATACGCGAGAAAATGGCTGATTGCAGACTTGGGCGTGTGGTCGCGATCTGTGAGCGCGACATAGGTCTGCACCGTCTTCAGCTGCGGCGCGATCTTTTCGACGATCGGTGCGAACGTCGTGTCGAAGAACAGTATCTTGTCTTCAGCGTGGTTGATGATCCAAGCGATCTGATCTGGAAAGAGGCGCGGGTTTACAGTGTGCAGCACTGCGCCCATTCCCATGGCGCCATACCAGGCTTCGAGATGCCGCTCGGTATTCCACGCCAGCGTCGCTACCCGGTCTCCGGCTTGGATGCCGCGCTCGCGCAGCGCGTTGGTGACCTGCTTGGCTCGTCGATAGATGTTGCCGTAGGTCGTGCGCGAAATCGGACCTTCGACGCTGCGGGTGACGACTTCGCGCCGCGGGAAGCTCGTATTGGCATGGTCGAGAACCTTGTCGACCGTCAGTTGCCAATCCTGCATCAGTCCGAGCATTGTCCGCCTCCAATTTCTCGTTATCAACCTGCAATTAAGCGGCTGAATGAGCGGGATGTAAACCGCCAGCACACCGCCGCCGACGTGCTTCAATCAACCAAATCAGGGATAGAGGCGGTCGCGCACCCAGCCTTGCCCTGGCCCAGAGCGCGAAAACACAAGCCGGTCATGCAGCCGGAACGGACGGTCGCGCCAGAACTCGATCGAACACGGGATAAGGCGATAGCCGCGCCAGTACGGCGGGCGCGGCACCTCGCCGAGCCCGTATTTCAACGCAGTCTCAGCAATGCGCTTTTCGAGGGCCATGCGGTCCGGCAGCGGCCTCGATTGCAGACTCGCCCAGGCGCCGAGCCGCGCGCCGCGGTCACGCGTGCGAAAGTAGGCGTCGCTATCCTCGTCCGACACCCACTCCACAGCGCCGCGGACGCGCACCTGGCGACGCAGACTCTTCCAATGGAAGCAGACGGCCGCCTGCGCGTTCTCGGCCAGTTGCTGGCCCTTGGCGCTGTCTCCGTTCGTGTAAAACACAAAGCCGCGCTGATCGAAGCTCTTCAGCAGCACCATACGAACGTCGGGCAGACCGGACTTGTCCGCGGTGGCTAAAGCCATCGCATTTGGGTCGTTCGGCTCCTTTTCCTTCGCATCCTTGAACCAGTGCTCGAACAGCGCGAACGGCTCGCTTTCAGCGAACAGCGTGGCGTCGTCCGGCGGCGGCGCGGCGGCTGGATCGTATTTGGGCGAGGGCGGGATCAGATCGTCGCCTGACATGGCATCTCCAGAACGTGCTTCTAGCACGATGAACAAGACGGCGGCAGCTGCGCGTCTCGTATTTACCTAACGCCGTTGCCGCTTCGCGGCGCTTGTGCCACTGACAAGGCGCGATGTCGCACAACAGCTTCGGCCATCTCTTTCGAGTCACGACCTGGGGCGAGAGTCACGGCCCGGCGATCGGATGCGTCGTCGACGGCTGTCCGCCAAGCCTGCCATTGACTGTCGCCGACATCCAATTTTGGCTCAATCGGCGCAAACCGGGATCGAGCCGCTTCGTCACCCAGAGACGCGAACCCGACGAAGTGCGAATTCTCTCAGGGGTGTTCGAAGACGATCGCACCGGCGGCCCCGTCACCACCGGCACGCCGATTTCGCTGATGATCGACAATGTCGACCAACGCTCGAAAGACTATGCCGACATCCGTGACCTCTATCGGCCAGGGCATGCAGATTATGTCTATGACGCCAAGTACGGCGTGCGCGACTATCGGGGCGGAGGTCGCGCTTCGGCCCGAGAGACTGCCGCGCGCGTCGCCGCCGGAGCAGTGGCGCGCCGCGTGCTGGGCGACGACATCGTCATTCGCGCCGCCTTAGTGCAGATCGGCGCCATCGCCGTCGACCGCGCACGATGGGATTGGAATGAGGTCGAGAACAACCCGTTCTGGTCGCCAGATGCAGAAGCGGCAAAGCAGTGGGAAAAGCTGCTCGAAGAGACACGCAAGGGCGGCGACTCGGTTGGCGCCATCGTCGAAGTGGAGGCGACCGGCGCCCCGGCAGGCTGGGGCGCGCCCGTCTATGGCAAACTCGACGCAGAACTCGCCAACGCCCTGATGAGCATTAACGCGGTCAAAGGCGTGGAGATCGGCGCGGGCTTTGCCGCAGCGGCGCTGACCGGCGTCGAGAACGCCGATGAGATGCGCGCCGGGGCTGACGGGAGGCCGGCGTTTCTCAGCAACAGGGCCGGCGGTGTGCTTGGCGGCATTTCCACGGGCCAGCCAATTGTGGCGCGGATTGCGATCAAGCCAACCTCGTCCATCCTGACGCCGCGTCGCACCATCGACAAGAACGGCGCCAATGCCGAGGTCAGCACCACCGGCCGTCATGACCCGTGCGTAGGCATCAGAGCCGCCCCAGTCGCCGAAGCCATGGTTGCGTGCGTGCTCGCCGATGCGATGCTGCGGCATCGTGGCCAAACCGGTCGCTGACGCGGAGCGGCGGTAAAAGACCGTCGCAATCAAGCTCAAGCTTTTCTGATCGAAGGTTCCCGCGCTGCGCGGAACAGCCGTTTTTGGCGGCGGTTGTCGCAGCAAAGGAAATGTCATGTTTAATCGCGCTATCAAAGACCGTCTCGCCGCTACTGCCGTGTTCACCGGCATCGCCATCGGCGGAGTTTCTGGGATGGAAATGGTTATCGGCGCCGGCTTCGACGGTTTGACGCCCAGCTTTGCGGCCCCGACCGCTGCTAGTGCGCACCAACCGTATTTGGACTTCTCCCAGATCGATACCTCGAACTGGTCTGCCCAAGCCCAGGTGCAACCCATCGCGCACTGGGTGCAGGAGCAATTGCCGCTGGATCCTCCGCAGCCGGTAGGCCGGGCTGAAATCGAGCGTGCGCTCTACGGCGGCAATACAGCGAACGACGCTGCCGAGTCCGGCGATGACCTTTATGCTGAGATCGCAGCGCTCTACGCGCGAAGCGAGCAACTCGTTGAACATGTCGCCGATGCAGACGCAGGCGCAGAGAGCGCGAGTGAGAAGCCATCTGCGCCCGCGGTTGCAACCAGCGCGATTTCGCCAGCGCCGGAGCCGCCGGCTCTGACAATTGACGATATGGCCGGTGGACCAGAACCGCACGTAACCGAGGCGTCACAGCCGGCGGAAGCACCAGACCTTGGTCAGGAAAGCCAGCTCGACTTTGCGCAGCTCGAAACCGCTGCCGGTGAATAGTGTTTCGATGTCTTCCTTCAGATACGAGGCGAAATAGGGCTCGTGGAAGCCGACAGGAAAGTATTCAAGCATGCGGTCGAGATCGGGTGTGTCGCCAGCCTGCACTGAATCGGCGAGCACCAGCACGCCGCCCGGCTTGACGATGCGGGCGATTTCTCGCGCGACTTCGCGGCGCACCCGCGGCGGCAATTCATGGAAGAGATAAATACACGTCGCAACGTCGAACGCGCCATCCTCGAACGGTGATCGTTCGGCCGCCCCGTTGACGACCTCCGCCTGGCTCCAACGGGCCAAGCGGTCACGGGCCTCCTCGCAATATGCGGGAGAGAGATCGAGCCCCGTCACAGACATGCGCGGGAACGCCTCGAGCGTTTGGCGCAGGAAGCGGCCATTGCCGCACGCGAGATCAATCAGCTTCAGCTTGCGCTGGTCGGCGCCTTTTATCGCCCTGGCGAGCACGCCGAGGGCGATGCGGCGCATCGCGTCAGCTGCACCACCAAATAATATTTCCACCTGCGTATCATAAAGGCGGGCGCTTTCTTCAGAGAGCCAACCGTCGGTCTGATAATGGAAGTTCTGGAGATAATAGGTCGGGTAGCGCTCGCGCGCCTCACCCGCCTTTTCTCGCACCTCGACGCCGCTTCGTTGCAAGCGCCGACGATCCACGTGCGGCAGATCGCGAAAGAACCGCACGGAATTGCGTAGCGCTGACAACGCCCGCTCTACCCGCACGTCGCTCGGCGCTGGGTAGAGGCCCGCTTCTATGTTGGCGCGATCCTTGGCGAACAACTCAAGAAATGCGGCGCGGATGCGCTGCGGATCGCCCTCTGGCGCTTGCGGCTGGAACTGCGGCTCGCCCGGCCGGTTGAACGGCCCCGAAATGCGGCGTGCGAGCAGATATTGGCCCATGTACCAAGCCACCCGCGCGCCTTGCGCGGCGGCGTAGCGTGCGCGGCCGATGTCGCGGCGAAGGCTCATCGCCAGCAATACTAGTCGGACTTTTGCGGCGGTCGAGACGGTGTTTTGCCTCGCTGCCTTTTGCGCATGCTCAACGGCGGCTCCTCCAATGGAGCTGGCCACCGTGTCAAGCGCTTCAGCAACCCTGGAATCTTCAACCGCCCCTCCGGGCGCGTCTTGCCGCGCACCGAGGCTCGCGCAATATGCACCGTCTCGAAGCTCCCTGACACGAGCGGATGCCACCAATAGAGATCACGCCCATCGGCTACCAATCGATAGGCGCAAGTCGGCGGCAGCCAATCGAGCTTCGGCACGTTCTTCGGAGTGAGCTTAACGCAATCCGGCGCTTTCTTCTTGCGGTTGGGATAGTCACTGCAGCCGCAAGCGTCCGTGTCGAATAATTTGCAGGTGACGTCGGTCCAATGCAATTGCCCTGTGTCTACATCCTCGATGCTGATCACACAGCAGCGGCCGCACCGGTCGCACAGACTCTCCCACTCCGCAGTGCTCATCTCCGCGAGCGCTTTCGTCTTCCAGAACGGCAGATCGGCGTCTTTCGCCGCGCGGCGATCCAGCAGCGTTGTCTTTTTCATCGCTCGAGCGCCCCAACGATTTCGACGTGCGGCGACCAGCGGAATTGGTCGACCGGCGTGATCTTCTTCACCGTGAAGCCGTACTCGACCAACACCTTGAGGTCACGCGCGAAGCTTGCCGGATCGCAGGACACATAAGCGAGTTTGCGCACCGGGGCGCGGGCGATTTGCTCTGCCTGCAGCCGCGCGCCTGAGCGGGGCGGATCAATGACAGCGCCATCGAACTTCCGCATCTCCAACGCAGAAACGGGCGTACGCAAGAGATCGCGACGCAGCGTTGTGACTTGCTTCAGCGCGCCGCCGGCCCCGTCGGCCGCTTGCTTGAGCGCCGCCAACATCGCTTCATCCGCTTCGCTCGCGAGAACTTCGGCGTGCTCAGCCATCCGCAGAGCGAATGTGCCGATGCCAGAAAATAGATCGATCACGCGCTCGGCGCCCTCCAGCGCATCGAGCGCCAAACGCACCAGCGTCTCTTCGCCCAACGCGGTTGGCTGCAGGAACGCGCCCGGCGGGGGCGAGACCATCGCCTTTCCCATGCGCAGGCGCGGCTTTGCGCGCTCGACGATCGTCTCCCCGTCGAGGGAAAGACGCGCCAGCGCGAGCGCGTTGGCGTGAGCGCTCAAGCTTTCGAGCGCTGCGCGGTGCAAGGAGGCCGCGCGCCCAGCCCCCTTGATCGCTAGATCGACGCCTGCATCAGTGAGCAATGCATGCAGCGTGATTTCGCCCCGCTGGGGCAACACGGCCTCAGCCAAAGGCGCCAGCTGCAATGCTAAACTCTCCAATTGTGGAACGAGGGCGGGACACTGCTCCAGCGCCGTTAACATGGCGCCGCCACGCTCAATGAAGCCGACCCGCACCTGCCCGTTCTGACGCGCTGCGTGGAAGGCTGCGCGACGACGGCCCGCCCCCCACGCCGGCGTCGTCGGCTCCACTTCGGCGCCGCCGAGACCACGCTTCTGCAGCGCCTGCACCACCTGATCACGTTTCCATCGGAGATAAGGCGGTTCGCGCCAATGCTGCAGCTGACAACCACCGCAACGGCCAAAATGCCGGCACAGAGCGTCCTGCCGGTCAGGGTTGGATTCCAGCACCTCGATCAGGTCCGCCCGACCATCGACGACCCGGCCACGGATGCGCTCCCCGGGCAGTGCATAGGGCGCATAGATCGGTCCCTCCGGACCGGTCGCGACCGCATCACCGCGAGCCCCCATCGTGACAACTTCGAGTTCCCGCACCTCGATCGTGGCGGGCGGGCGGCCTCTCGGCTGGCGCCCGGCGTCAGGACGGGCAAATCTGTGTGGTCGCTTCATACGCCGTTCAGGCCACTTTTGCTTTCTTCGCCGGCGACAGACAGGAGGACATCATGCGACGTCAAGCTTTCCTCGCCGCCGGCGCAATGGCCCTTACCGTGATGGGTGCGGTCCAGCCAGCTTCGGCGCAAACTTATCGCTCTTACCATGACGCGCATGTGGCGACGCAGCAGCAATGCGAGACCTCGCGGAATAACCGCACCGTCGGCGGCGCCGTCATCGGCGGCATCATTGGCGCAGTGGTCGGCAGCAACGCCGCCGCCCGGGGACATCGCGGCGACGGCACGGCGCTGGGCGCTGTTGTCGGCGCGGCGGCGGGCGGGGCGATCGGGCGCAGCTCGGCGCGCTGCAATCAAGTGCCGCAGGGCAGCTACGACCCCTATTACGGCCGCCCCTATCAAGACGGCTATTATCGCGGCGGGGACGAAGACCTCTACGGCGGCCCATATGAAGAGTCAGGCTATTACCGCGGCGATGACCGGTATGGCCGCGAGTGCCGCATGGGCGAGATCGTCCACCGTGACCGCTATGGCCGCGAATACACCGAAGACGCTTGGCTGTGCCGCGACGCCGATGGATCGTGGCGCCCCGCGTGATGTCCTGAACTCCTAGCAAGAGCACCCTCGCCCCGGCCTCGCCGGGGCTTTTCTTTTTATCGCCGTGCGTGAATCAAGAATTCCAAGTTGCCGTCCCCGCCGCGGATCGGCGACTCGATCTGCGACACGAGGCGAAAGCCTTCCAGGCCGTCCAGGGCGCCAATCGCTTCTCCCGCCGCCACGCGGGCGTCGTGTTCGCACAGCACCCCGCCTTTGCCCGGGCCGGCTTCGAACTGCGGTTTTATCAGAGCGACCAGGTCGGCATTCACCGCCGCGAGCGAAAGCGGAACGGCGAGTACCTTGGCCACGCCGATGAAACTCGCGTCGCAAACAACGAGGCTGGGAGGGTGCGGAATGGTCCTCCGCGTCAGCGCGCGCGCATCAACGCGTTGGAGATCAACGACGCGTTGGTCTGCGCGCAGCGTCGGATGCAGCTGATCGGTTCCCACGTCGACCGCGTAGACCCGCGCCGCGCCGCGCGCCAGCAGCACATGCGTGAAACCACCGGTGGAGGCGCCGACATCAAGGCAGACGCGGTCGGCGGGATTGATGCCAAAGGCGTCGAGCGCGGCGGCCAGCTTCACTCCCCCGCGCGAGACCCACGGATGCGGGGGCGTCACCTCGAGGTCTGCACCTTCCGCAACCAGCGATGCAGGCTTATCCACAACAGCGCCATCGGCGCGCAAACCGCCCGCTTCGATGATGGCGCGCGCCTTCGCGCGGCTTTCGGCAAAGCCGCGCGCCACGAGCAAGAGATCGGCGCGTATGCGAGACATCGCGCGAAGCTCTCGCCCGCGCCTGCCCCTGAGGCAAGACTTTCCGCTTGCCGCCGCCGTCGCCGCGCGCAAGTCTCGCCGCCCGGAATCCGGGCTGGAGGGACGCCAATGGGCTATTCGATGTCGCGCCGCGCGCTGCTCGCCACAGCGGCAGCGCTGAGCAGTGTTGCTGGCGCCTGTCAGACGCCAGGCGAACCAGCCTCCGACGCGCTCGGCGATTTAGATGCAACTGGCGTCGCCGCGCAGATCCGCGCAGGCAGCATCACCGCAACCGAAGCGCTCGAAGCCGCCATTGCGCGCGCAGAGCAGGTCAACCCGCAGCTGAACTTCGTAGCGACGCCGCTCTATGATTACGCTCGCCAGCGCGCGGCGACGACGCTGAGCGGGCCATTCGCCGGCGTGCCGACCTTGATCAAAGACCTGATGCCGATGACCGGACAGCCCACCAAATTCGGCAGCCGCGCCTTCGCCGCTTATGTTCCAGCCGAACAGCCGCCCTACATGGATGCATTGCTCGCCGCCGGGCTCGTGCCCTTCGGCAAGTCGACAACCCCGGAATTCGGCCTCACGGCGACGACGGAATCCGCCCTCACGGGCGACACGCACAACCCATGGGACCCCAGCCGTTCCAGTGGCGGTTCATCCGGCGGCGCGGCAGTGGCCGTTGCATCGCGCGTCGTCCCGATCGCCCACGCCAGCGACGGCGGCGGTTCAATTCGCATCCCCGCTTCCTGCAATGGGTTAGTTGGCCTCAAAGTCTCGCGCGGCCGCAGCGTTTCTGGCGGGCGCCCCGAAGGGCCGCTCGATTTTTCCGTGAATGGCTGCGTCAGTCGCAGTGTGCGCGATACAGCCGCCTGGCTCGCCGCCACAGAACAGAGCGGCCCTGGCGCCGCGTTCCCTCCAGCTGGCTTGGTGACCGGCCCCAATTCGCAACGCCTGCGCATCATCCTCGATGTTCGCAATGCGCTCGGCCATGAACCAGACCCTGAAGTGCGCGCCGCGACCGAGGCGGCGGCGGAACTATGCCGCTCTCTTGGGCACGAGGTGCGCGAGGGGCGCGCGCCGGTCGACGGAGCGCAATTCTCGTCCGACTTCATCCTGCTCTGGGCCGAGGGCGCCTCCGATGTCGTGCGCATGGTCGAAACCCAGCAGCCAAACGCACCGCTAGACCAATTATTCGAACAGCTCACTCTGGACCTGTCTGCGCACTTCCGCAGTCAGAGCCAGGAAACCTTGCGGGCGGCGTTCGGCCGACTGCGCGCGATCGAGGCGCAGTTCGACAGCATGTTCGAGACCGCAGACGTTTATCTCACGCCAGTGCTCGGCCGCCCGCCTGTCCCGCTCGGCGAGTTCTCTCCCGCTCGCGGCATCGCGACTTTCGAGATTCTACCGGATTATGTCGGCTACACGCCGCTACAGAACATTGCTGGCGCTCCTGCGTTGAGCTTGCCGCTGGGCTGGTCTCGTTCCGGACTGCCGATCGGCGCACATTTCTCCTCGGCGAAGGGCCAGGAGCGGCGTCTCTTGGAATTGGCCTACGAACTTGAACAGGCTCAGCCCTGGGCGTCACGCAAGCCGCAGGTGAGTGCAACCTGAATGGGCGGTCCATACTCCCGCCCGGTTTAGACAGTAACCGCATCGGGCATGGCGTATCGACAGTTCATTGCCGCTCTGGCGCTCGCCGCGCAGGTCGCAGCGCCCGCCACAGCGCAGCCGGTGCAGCCGCCGGACGAACCCGACATGCCGCAGCTGCGCGGCGAAGATTGGTATCGCGGCCAGCTCACGGAACTCTCTGAAGTGCTCGGCGGTGCGCATTATCTGCGCATCCTGTGCGAGGGTCGCGGCGATCAGCGCTGGCGCAATTACATGCGCGGCGTGATCGAGCGCGAGCCGGACTACAACGTACAGCTGGTCGAGAGCTTCAATCGCGGCTATCGCGACCAGGAGGCGCGCTTTCCCACTTGCGACGAGAGCGCGCGCCAGACAGAAGCCGAGCTGCGGGCGCGCGGCCTTCGCGTCGCCCAAGCCCTAAGCGCTCGACATGGCCAATGACAATGATCCCGAACGCAAGGCGCGCGCCCTCGAGCTGATCCTCGACGCATGGGACAACGCTCTTGCTGAAGGCGCCGAACCGGAGGTGATCGCCTCCGTGGCCATCTATGCGGCTCTCGCTGACATGGTTGACCGCTATGGCGCAGAGGCGGTGGCGGAATTCTGCGCCACGCTGCCGGAGCGCGCCCGCAGCGGCGAATTCACGCTGAAGCCGGAGTAGCGCCAGCTACTCGCGCCCGTTCAGCGCGTCAACCAGATCGCCTCGAGCCACGTGCGATCCGGCATGCCAGGTTCGAAGGCGCCAAGACGCGCCAGAAAAAGATGCCGCGCGATCTCGGCCTGACGCTCGATGTTATAATCCTTCAAACGCGTCCCCTGCTTGGCTGCGTATACGTAAGCCTGCTTGCCCAGCGCGTTGAGCTTGGCGCTGGCCAGCACTACCCCACGCGCGGCCTGCCAAACATGCATGAGTTCATGCACGAACCAGCCTTGCTCCCCTGCAGAGGTCACAGAGAAGTCGTTCGGCGCCCGCCACCGCGAAAAGACGATTGTGCGGCCGAATGGAACCATTGCGCCGAAGCCAAGCGCGCGCGGCGCCTGCAAGATGCGCACCCGAGGCCAATCGATCTCGTCGCCGAAGATCGGCCGGGCCAACGCCACTTCGCCGCCGGTCAGGCGCCGCTTGGCGCCATCCGTCATCAACGCGCTATTCACACGAGCAAGTATGAACACAAGCCAGGCAATGAAAAGATGCTCGTTCAGCTTGAGCACCGACACTCTATCGCTTCCAGCGCGGAGTTCATTTATCCTGAACCGCATGGTCGCAAGGTTCGAGATCGTCGTCGGCCGCATCGAGGCGCTGGCGACCGATGCGGTCGTGAACGCAGCTCGCCCCAGCCTCAAGCCGACCACCGGCGTCGACGCGGCGCTGCGCATGGCGGCGGGGGCAGAACTCACCCGCCACACCGACGCCCTCACCCCGATTGACGAAGGCGATGTTGTGATGACGCCTAGCTTTGCGCTTGCGGCGCGTTCGATCATCCACGCTGCCGTTCCGCGTTGGAATGAAGCAGGCGCGGAAGGCGCGAAGGTCGCCGCGCTTGCGCGCTGCTACATGCGTTCGATCGAACTTGCTCAACAGAATGGCATGCGAACCATTGGCTTTCCGTGCCTCGGTATCGGGAAGGGCGGATGGCCGCGCGGCTTCGCCTGCGCCATCGCTGTCGCCGCGTGCGAACAGGCGCTGGAGAACGCTCCCGACATTGAACGCGTGGTTTTCTGCTGCCTTAAGGAAGACGACGCCCGGATCTATCGCGCGGCGCTAGCCGGCGATTAGCGCGGCTGCATCGTCTCAAGGAAGCGTATTGGTTGGCCCTGCGACGGCGTCACCAATTCGCCATCGCTCATCACGAGCTGGCCGCGAATGATGGTGGCCAAGGGCCAGCCTTTGGCTTCGAAACCATCGAACGGCGTCCACCCGACACGCGTGGCCTGATCTTCCGCGCGAATGATGCGGCGCGCCTTCATGTCGATCAGCGTCAAATCCGCATCATAGCCAAGCGCAACACGGCCCTTGCCTTCAATGCCAAACACACGTTGCGGACCGGCGCTGGAGAGATCGACGAACCGTTGCAGCGAAAGTCGGCCCTCGTTCACATGCGTCAGCATCACGGGGACTAACGTCTGCACGCCCGGCATGCCGGAGGGAGATTTGGGATAAGGCTGCGCCTTCTCCTCGAGCGTGTGCGGCGCGTGATCGGTTGCTATGATGTCGACCACGCCCTGGCCGATGCCGAGCGTCCAAAGCGCCGCCAGATCTTCACCATATCTGATGGGCGGGTTCATCTGCGCCAGGGCGTGCAGGCGCTGATAGATCTGCGGACCGGCGAAGGTGAGAAACTGCGGCAGCGTCTCGACCGTGGCGACGTCCTTTGCAGTCGCAAGATACTCCATTTCGATCGCGGAAGAGACGTGTAAAATATGCACGCGCTTGCCATGACGCCGCGCGGTCTCGACCAGGCGTCGCACCGCGAGCAGCGCTGTTTGATCATCGCGCACCTCAGGATGGGAAGTCCAATCCCCCTCCCGAGCCAGCTTCTTGCGCTCGTTCAGCCGCGCTTCATCTTCCGCGTGAAAGGCGCCGCGGCGATTGATGTTTCGCAGAACCCGATCCAGTCCCTCGTCATCACCGACGAGCAGCGTGCCCGTTGATGAGCCCATGAATGTCTTGACCCCGGCGCAGCCTGGCAGACGCTCCAAATCACGCAACTGATCGGCGTTTTCGGCGGTCGCGCCGACGTAGAATGCGTGATCGACATGTGCGCGCCCCTTTGCCCGCCGCAGCTTGTCGTTAAGCGCCTCGGCTGTTGTCGTCGGCGGCGCCGTGTTAGGCATCTCGAAAACAGCCGTCACGCCGCCAAGCGCGGCGGCGCGCGTGCCCGTTTCCAGATCTTCTTTGTGCTCATTGCCGGGCTCGCGGAAGTGAACCTGAGTGTCGATAATGCCGGGCAAGACATGCAAGCCGCGTGCGTCGATTTCGACCTCTGCGCTGAAGCGGGAGAGATCCCCGATCGCGCCGATCTTGCCGCCCGCCACGCCGATATCTGCATGACCTTCGCCGGCATGGTTCGCCAGGACGCCGCCGCGCACGATCAAGTCGAAAGCGTTCATCTCAATCCTCCGGCCTGCAGCAGGTCGATCGCGGCTGCTTCGGTCATGTCGATGCTGACATGCTCCATCGCCGCGGGATCGTCCAGCAGCCGGCGCAAGGCGAGCACTTCGTAGCTCATGCCGCGGAGCACGCGTACGCGTGGTCCGCAGGGTGCGCGGACCCGATCGTCGGTGGGACCGAACAGAGCCAGCGTCGGCGCACTTGAGGCGGCGGCAAGATGCGCGAACACATTGTCGTTGCCGATGCACAGCGTCGCCCTCTCCAACAGCGCTGCGCACGCGAGCAGATCGAGCTTGCCGCCGAGATCCCGCACGGCCACGCCGTCGGCGTCCAGACTGCGCGCGATCGCTTCCGTAATTGCGCTGTCGCGTTCACCGGCGCCGAGCACCACGACTGTGGCGTTCGTGAGCGCCCCGCCTATGAGTCGGCGCGCCGCAGCGGCGAAACGTTCGCGCGGCCAACGCTTGGCGGCCTGGGCCCCGCCCGGCGCCAGCGCCAGCAGCGGGCCTGCTGGCGCGACCTCGGCGGCGGCGGCGCGCGCAGCATCGTCTAGCCAGATCCTCGGCGCCAGCACGGCCTCGGCGCCGACCGCGTCGGCCCAGCCAAGCGCACGATGGCGCAAGACTCGCGCCTGTCTCCACGCCACACGCCGCCGCCGGAAGAGCAAGCGGCCCAGCGCTCCTGCCTGCGCATCGAGCACGACATCGAACGGAGAGCGTAGCAGCGCAAACCAGAGCGCGCTCACCGCAGCTGGACCGGCGCCCGGCAAAAGCGTGTGCAGCGCCACAAGGCCTGGCGCTGCGCGGAACAGCGATGCCGCCGCCGGCGTACACACGACCGTCAGCCGATCCCGCTCGCCCAGCACGTGCGCGAGAGCGCCTGTCGCCAGGACCGTTTCCGCCAGATCGTCAGGCGCAATGAAGAGAACGGAAGCCATGTCTGCAGAGGCTTTACGCGCGGCGCTGGTAAAGGCGAAGTCAACACGGCGTCAGAACGGGGCTTGCGGCGACGCGACGTGAAGGCCAAGTCTCGCACATGCCAGCGCCCTATCGCCTCGACCGCAAGCTTATTCGCGTCGGCGGGCCAGACTCCCATAGCTTCCTGCAAGGTCTGCTGACGCAAGACGTGGATCGCCTCGAGGCGGCGCGCGTGCTTTATGCAGCTCTGCTCAGCCCGCAAGGAAAGCTCATCGCGGATATGCTTCTATGGGCGGATCGCGAAGGCGTCATTCTCGACGTCGATCCATCACGCGGCGCAGCGCTGCTCCAGCGCCTATCAATGTATAAGTTGCGCGCCAACGTGACGATCGAGGACGTGTCGGGCGCGGCCACCGCGCTATGGTCGCCGGAGCCGCTTGCAGATGGCGCAGTCGACCCGCGCTTTCCAGATGGCGCGCTCGGATGGCGCGCGCTCCACCCCGCGGCTACGGCTGCTGTCGCCGCGCCGAACGGTGATGCGCTCTATAGGGCCAGGCGTCTCATGCTCGGAGTCCCCGACCTCGCTGCGGATGCGGAGCCGGAGGAAGTGTTTGGTCTGGAAGCCTTGCTCGAAGAGCTGAATGGCGTGGCCTTCCAAAAGGGTTGCTTTGTCGGCCAGGAGAACGTCAGCCGCATGAAACGCCGCGCCACAACGCGGAAGAAGTTCTGCCCTCTCAACTTCGAAGGCGCCTCGCCCAGCTACGGAACGCCAGTGCTCGCCGGCGAGGCGGAGGTAGGGAGCGTCCGCAGCGGCATGGACGGGCGCGCTATCGCGCTCGTGCGTCTCGACCGCGCCACGGCCGCCGGCTCGCTCACGGCAGGCGGTCATCCCGTGCGCCTTGATCCGCCAGGTTGGTTGATCCTGCCACGATCCACCGATGGCTGAGCGCGCGCCATCAGCATCCAACTGAGCGCCATCTGGCGAGCTTGATTGACGCGCCCGGTTCCCACGGTCTAACCGCGAGGGGCCAGACCGCCGGCTGCGCGGCCGCCTAGCTTGGGGATGTTCGAGCTTGACCGCCTATATTTCGGGAACGGGCCTTTGGCATCCGTCCGACTCCATCACCAACGACGAGCTGGTCGCCTCCTTCAACGCCTATGTGGAGCGCCACAACGCAGAACACGCGGCTGAGATCGCCGCCGGCGCGCGCGCGCCGCTTCAGCCCTCTAGCGCTGACTTCATCGTCAAAGCGTCGGGCATCAAGCACCGTTACGTGCTGGACAAAGCGGGCTCACTGGACGTGAACCGGATGGTTCCACGCATACCAGAGCGGCCCAACGAACAGATCTCGCTGATGGCGGAAGTCTCCGTCACCGCAGCGCGGCAAGCACTGGAGAAAGCCGGACGCGATCCCCAAGACGTGGATGCGGTCATCTGCTCGTGCTCTTCACTGCAACGCCCCTATCCAGCGTTGGCTATTGAAGTGCAGAACGCGTTGGGCGCTGGCGGCTTCGGTTATGACATGAATGTCGCCTGTTCGTCGGCGACGTTTGCGGTCCAAAATGCCGCCGATATTGTCGAGGCTGGCCACGCACGGTCAGTTCTGGTGGTGAACCCGGAGCTTACCACCGGACACCTCAATTTCCGCGACCGGGAAACGCACTTTATTTTCGGCGACGCCGCCGTCGCCATTCTGATCGAGGCGGAGGGTGTCGCGCCGCGCGGCGCCTGGAAGATTCTCCGCACCAAGCTTCAGACGCGTTTTTCCAACAACATCCGCAACAATTTCGGTTTTCTGAATCGTGGCGACGAGCAATTCCGCGACGCTGCCGACAAGCTGATCACCCAGCAGGGCCGGAAGGTCTTCAAGGAAGTGGTGCCGCTGGTTTCAGAGATGATTCTGCAGCAATTGGCCGAACTGCGCATGAAGCCCGGCGACCTTCGCCGCATGTGGCTGCACCAGGCTAATTCCAACATGAACCGGCTCATCGCGGAGCGCGTGCTCGGCCACGAAGCAAGCCAGGACGAAGCGCCAACCGTGCTCGACGAGTACGGCAACACTGCAGGCGCCGGCTCGATCATCGCCTTCCACTTGCACTCTGATGACCTGAAAAGCGGCGATCGTGGCCTGATCTGCTCGTTCGGCGCCGGCTATTCCGCCGGCGCCATCTTCGTGCAGAAGACCTAATCCTATTCCGCCGCCTGGGCCGGCGCTTCATTGGTACCCCGGCGCCAGCGCAATTTCGGCTGACGCGCGGCCCGAGTATCGTCCAAGCGGCGCATCGGCGTGAGCTTCGGCGCCTGCTTGAAGAACTGCACGTCGCCGGCGTTTACGCGCTCCGCAAGTGCAACCATCACATCGGCGAAGCGGTCGAGTTCACGTTTGGGCTCTGTCTCGGTCGGCTCGATCAGCATCGCGCCATGCACGACCAGCGGAAAATAGGTCGTGAACGGGTGATAGCCCTCATCGAGCAGCGCCTTGGCCATGTCGATGGTCTCGACTCCCTTCGGCTTGATGCTGGAATCGTCGAGCAGCACTTCGTGCATGCACGGACCATCGCCGAATGGAGCATTGAAATGCGGCTTCAGCCGCGCGAGCAGATAATTGGCGTTGAGCACCGCGTCTTCGGCGACTTGACGCAATCCATCGCTGCCGTGACTCATCATATAAGCCAGCGCTCTGGTGAACATGCCCATCTGGCCGTGGAACGCGCACATACGGCCAAAGGCTTGTGTGCCGTCAGTATGCTCGCGCAGGATACGCTGCCCGTTCTGCATCACGATGTGCGGCACGGGCGCGAACGGCGCGAGCGCCGCGGAGAGCACCGTCGGACCGGCGCCGGGACCGCCGCCCCCGTGCGGGGTGGAGAACGTCTTGTGCAGGTTGATGTGCATGGCGTCGACGCCGAGATCACCGGGCCGCACTTTGCCGACGATGGCGTTGTAGTTGGCGCCATCGCAATAGAAGTACGCGCCCGCCTCATGGATGGCGTCAGCGATATTCTTGATCTCCGGCTCGAACAGACCGCAGGTGTTCGGATTCGTGATCATGATGGCGGCGACGTCCGGGCCAAGCTTGGCTTTGACGTCGTCGAGATGGACGCGGCCGTCGTCGCGCGCGGGGATTTCATCGACGCTGAAGCCGGCGGCGGCGGCGGTGGCGGGATTGGTGCCGTGCGCTGAGCTCGGCACCAGCACGCGCTTGCGCTTGTCGCCTTCGCCGCGCGCTTCGAGCGCCGCCTTGATGGCGAGCATGCCGCAGAACTCGCCGTGCGCCCCAGCCTTGGGAGAAAGCGCGACGGCCGGCATGCCGGTCATGGTGCAGAGCCAGTGCGCGAGTTCGTCCATCAGTTCGAGCGCGCCCTGGATCGTGGACATCGGCTGCAATGGATGGAGATCGGCGAAGCCCTCCAAGCGCGCCACCCGCTCGTTCAAGCGAGGATTGTGCTTCATCGTGCACGAGCCGAGCGGGAAGAGGCCGAGATCGATGGCGTAGTTCTTTTGGCTAAGCCGCACGAAATGGCGCATCGTTTCCGGTTCGGAGAGCCCCGGCAGATCGAGCGCCGCCTTGCGCGTGAGGTCCCCGAGCTTGTTTGCGCCGCCTCTTGGTTGAGCCAGGTCGACGCCTGTGCCGGTGGCGTGACCGGTTTCGAAGATCAGCGGCTCAGCTTGCAGGAGCCCGCGATTGCCGGAAGTTGTTTCGGTCTTCATGTATCGCTCTTTGAAATTTGCGTGCGCTCCCCCTCGATGCGGGAGGCAGTGCGCCTCGCGTGCTGCGTGCGCATCATGTCAGCACCTTCTTCAGCGCCTCAGCATAAGCGGCGATGTCTTCGCCCGTGTTCATTTCGGTGGCGCAGGTGATGAGCACGTCGTCCATGCCGGCGTGCGGATCGAGACGGCTCATGGCGACGCCGGCGATCACGCCCTTTTCGGCCAAAGCGTCGACCGCTTTTTGCGCGCTGCCCGGCACGCGAATGGCGATCTCGTTGAAGAAGCGCTTCGTCAGCACTTCGACGCCCTTCACTCTGCCGAGCGCATCGGCGAGCGCGACGGCTTTTTCGTGGTTGAGCTGCGCGAGGCGCCGAAGCCCCTGCTCGCCGAGCAGCGTCATATGGATGGTCCAGGCAAGCTGGCACAGGCCTGAATTGGTGCAGATATTGCTGGTCGCTTTTTCGCGGCGAATGTGCTGCTCGCGGGTGGAGAGCGTCAGCACGAAACCGCGCTTGCCATCGGCGTCTATGGTCTCGCCGGCGACGCGTCCAGGCATCTGGCGAATGTATTTCTCTTTCACCGCAAACAAGCCGACGAAGGGGCCGCCAAAATTCAGCGCATTGCCGACCGACTGACCTTCGCCGCAGACAATGTCGGCGCCATAGGCGCCGGCTGGTTCGATCAAACCGAACGAGACGCACTCGGTGAACGTCGCCACCATCAGCGCGCCCTGCGCACGCGCAGCTTCGCCGATCTTGGTAAGGTCCGTCACTGTGCCGAACACGTTTGGCGACTGCACGATCACGGCCGCCACGTCGCCCGCCAGTTCTTTCGTCACCGCCGCTTCATCATCGATCGCCGCCGGTAGGGCGACGATCTCAAGTCCGAGCGCTTCACACGCGGTGCGCGCCGTCTCGACATAATGCGGGTGCACGCCGCCAGAGAAAACGATCTTCCCCCGCTTGGTCACACGCGCAGCCATCATCGCCGCTTCCGCGCAGGCGGTGGAGCCGTCATACATGGAGGCGTTGGCCACCTCCATGTCGAGCAGCATCGCGACTTGAGTCTGGAATTCGTAGAGCGCCTGCAATGTGCCCTGCGCGATTTCCGGTTGATAAGGCGTGTAAGCAGTAAGGAATTCGCTGCGCTGGATCAGATGATCGACGCTTGCCGGCACGTGGTGGCGATAAGCGCCAGCGCCGAGGAAAAAGGCTGTTCTACCCGCTGGCTTGTTCTTTTCCGCCAGGCGCTGGAGATGGCGGTGTACTTCAAGCTCGCCCTGCGCTTTCGGCAGCGGCGCGAGATCTTTCAGCAGCGCTTGCTTCGGCACGTCCACGAAGAGTTCGTCGACGTGCTTGGCGCCGATGACGCCGAGCATCTGCTGGCGATCAGCGTCGGTGAGCGGCAGATATCGCATCAAAGGCCCTTCACGTAATCCGCGTAGGCGGCTTCATCCATCAGGGCGCCCAGCTGGCTTGCATCGGCGACCTTCAGCTTCACAAACCATCCACCGGCTTGTGGTTCGTCGTTAATGATCTGCCAGTTCTCGTTGGCGATCTCGCTGTTGGTCTCCACAACTTCGCCGGTGATCGGCGCATAAACGTCCGAGGCGGTTTTCGCGCTTTCGACCACAGCCATGTCATCGCCCTGAGCGAAGTTTTTGCCGACGGGCGGCAGTTCCGCATAGACGACGTCGCCGAGCTGTTCGGCGGCGTACTGGCTGATGCCGACGGTCGCGATGTCGCCATCGAGCTCCACCCACTCGTGATCCTTGGTGTAACGCTTGCTCATGGTGTTGCTCCGATAGGAGTGGTTTCGATGAGAGCCCTCGCCCTCCCTTGGGATGGAGAGGGTTGGGCGCGGGTGGAGCGCCGGCGTCCGCGCATCACTTCTTCCTCACATAGCGATGCGGAACAAACGGCAACGGGACGATCGTGGCGCTGCGCGGCACGCCGCGGATCATGAGATCGACGACGTGGCCCGGTTCGGCGTGCGCGGTATCGACATATCCCATCGAGATCGGACCGTTGAGCGTGGGCGAGAAGCCGCCGCTGGTGACGGCGCCGATCAGCTTGCCGTCCTTGAAAATCTCCACGCCCTCGCGCGCCGGCGCGCGATCGTTCGGTCGAATGCCAACGCGCTTGCGATCGGCGCCGAGTTCGTACTCGCGCAGGATGCGTTTTGCGCCCGGGAAATCCTTCCTCTCGCGGCGGCGCTTTTGAATGGTCCAGCCGAGATCGGCTTCGATCGGCGATGTCGTCGGATCGAGATCGTGACCGTAAAGGCATAGCCCCGCTTCAAGGCGGAGTGAATCTCGCGCGCCGAGCCCGATGGGTTTCACCTCCGGATGGGCGAGAAGCGCTTCGGCCAGTTCACTCGCAGCCTCCGCGCGAACCAGAATTTCATATCCGTCCTCCCCAGTATAACCAGAGCGCGTCACGGTGATGCGGCCGAAGCGGTCGTAGCGCTGCACGGTCATAAAGCTCATGTCCGCCAATTTCGGATCGATCACCGCCGCCGCGACCGTGTGCGCGCTTGGCCCTTGCAGCGCGAGAAGGCAGCGATCGTCGGCACGCACCAAATTGGCTTCGCCCTTGGTCGCCTCCTCGATCAACGCCCAATCCTGATGCTTGCAGCCGGCGTTGACGACGACATAGAGATCGCCGGCGGCGCGGGGCTCCGCCGGGCGCGCGATCATCAAATCGTCCAGCACGCCGCCTTCTTCGTTGGTGATCATGGTGTAGCGGACTTGTCCCGGCTTCAGGCCCTGAATGTCCGCCGGAACAAGCCGCTCGATCAGAGCCGCGATCTTCCTGTGCGCTTCCTCGCCTTCGAGCCCGTGCCCCTTTGGCAGCGCAAGAAAGCACGGCCCCATGTGGCTGACGTCGAACAGCCCGGCATGGGTGCGCGTCCAGTTGTGTTCGGGAATGAGCCCCTCGAACTGAAGCGGCATGTCGTAGCCGGCGAATGCGCCGAACTTCGAGGTGCGGGCGCGCCAAAGCGCATCGAGCGGCAGCGGCGTCAGTGATGCGGCTTCGGCCATGTCTTTCCCAGGTTTGCGCGGCGCATGGGTTCGCACCGCATGCAGCCCCCGCTGTCCTGGCGCCTGAGAGATTTACTCCTTCGGCGGCCGCATCCCCCGATCACGAGGGTGCGGCTCTATCCAGCGTGTTCATCCCCCCGCGGTCCGGTTCCCTGAGAGTTTCCGGGGCGGTTGCTCCTTCGGGGGCGGCTTCATTGGCCGCGCTCTCCCACGGGGTTCGCTTGTCTGGCCGGAAGAGCGCCGACTCGCGTCGGGGTTCTCCGTTGGCGCGCAAACTGGTCGGCCGGCCGCTCAGAGTCAATCGGGCCAGGCAAGCACCTGCTCACCGCGCAGCAGCGCTTCCGTTTCCGCCGTGTATTTCGCCCCCGAGCCATCGTGTAGATCCAGCCCCCTCATGAGCTTCAGTGGCGCGCGGGAGCCTTTGCGCGCCCGCACCAGCACGCGCTTTGCAGGCGCATCGGCCGCTGGGCGAACCGGCAGCACTTGCACCCCGCCGAGCCGCCCCTCCAAAGCAGCAAGGATCTCGGAAAGCTTATGCGCGCGATGGATCAGCGTGAGCGCGGCGCCGCCTTTCAGGCGATCAGCCAAAGCAATGACCCAGCGCTCAAGCGGCTGCTCAGCAATGTACGCGTGCCGTCGCTCGTTCGCTGGCGGTCGCCCCTCACCTTCCGCATCGAAGGGCGGGTTGCAGAAGACACCATCGAACGTGGCGTTTCGCAGTGCGTGATTCGCACCAGGTCCAAGCACATCGCCTGTGACGATCTCGGCCCTTGTGGACATCCCGTTCATGGCGAGATTTTCGCGCGCGACCGCGGCCATGTTCGCATCGCGTTCGAGTCCCACGAAAGTTGCGTTCTCAGTGCGTGCTGCAACGGCGATGAGCGCGGCGCCGACCCCGCAACCGGCTTCCAGCATGTGCATGCCGGGCCGCGCCTCCACCGCCGCAGCGAGCAGCATGGTGTCGATATTGACGCGATAGCCGCGTTTGGGCTGGCGGATGACGAGGCGTCCGCCGAGCAATGCGTCTTCGGTAAGTTCTTGTTCCATAAAGGACGGATGCGACCCTTAAGCGCTGGCGACGGAACCAAGCTTGACCAGTCGAGCGCGCCTGAGCATCGTTCGGCGCGCTAATGGACGCAAGCGGAGGCCCTTTGGGACCGGCGGTTGGACCAGCCAAGAAAGCGCCGGGCGATCCGCATGCGGTCGACCGGCTCGCGTCTTTATTGGCCGAAGACCTCGCCGCCGTCGACGGCATCATTCACCAATATATGTCGAGTCCGGTGGGCGTGATACCGAACCTGGCCGCGCACTTGATCGACGCCGGCGGCAAGCGCATTCGCCCGCTCATAACATTGGCTGCTGCGCGCCTGCTGGGCGGCGGCGGCGACGGACCGCGTAAACTCGCAGCGGCTGTAGAGTTCATCCATTCGGCGACGCTCCTACACGATGATGTGGTCGACGTCTCCTCGATGCGGCGCGGCAAGAAGAGCGCAAACTTGGTTTGGGGCAATTCGGCTAGCGTGCTGGTCGGCGACTTCTTGTTCGCCCGTTCGTTCAATCTGATGGTCGAGACCGGCGATATTCAGGTGCTCGACATTCTCGCCCGCGCGTCCAGCGTGATCGCCGAAGGCGAAGTGATGCAGCTCGCCGCGGCGAACGACGCCGAAACCACGCGCGAGCGTTACATGCAGATCATTGCCGCCAAGACAGCGGCCCTGTTCGCCGCGGCGGCGAAATCCGGCGCTGTCGCCGCCGGTCGTGCGGGCGCTGAGGCGACCGCGCTCGAGACTTTCGGCCGAGAGCTGGGGCTCGCTTTTCAGCTCGTAGACGACGCGCTCGACTATGGCGGTCTTTCGGCCGCGATGGGCAAGAACGCCGGCGATGATTTTCGCGAGGGCAAGGTCACGCTGCCGGTGGTCTTTGCACGTGAGGCCGGCGATGACGCGGAGCGTGTTTTCTGGCGGCGGGTGATGGGCGGAGATCGCAACGACGACGACTTCCATCGCGCTGTCGCTTTGATGAAGCGGCATAACGCAATCGGCAAAACGATCGAGGCGGCGCGCGAGCACGCCGACGCGGCCAAGGCCGCGCTGCTGGCGCTGCCGTCAAACATCTATCGCGAAGCGCTCGAGGCCTTGCCGCGCTTTGTGGTCGAACGAGCCTACTGAAGCGCCGCACGCGTGGCGCGAGGCGATGCTCAGTCGAGCCCTCGCGCCAAGGCGAAACGACGGATCGCCACGTACCCCGCTAGCGTCAAGAGCGCGACCACGGCCAGCACGATCCAGGGTGCGCTGCTGTCGCCGAGTCTTGACAGGTAAAACCCCAACAGCGCGCACACCGCCATCAGCGCCCAATAGATCAACGTCACCTGTGCAGCCGACCAGCCGGACCGGATCGCCACCTGATAGGCGTGCTCCTGATGGCCGACCAGCACAGGCTTGCGACGCCCGACGCGCCAACCAAGAGTCAGAAGCGCGTCGGCAAGCAAGGGGAAAAACAAGAGTGGCGGAATGAACGGCGACAGATCATGCCGCGCGATCAAGATAAGAGAGGTCAGCGCCGCCACGGCCCCAGTGAAGAGTGCCCCGGAATCGCCGGCAAAGATGCTCCCCTTCGGATAATTCCAAACCAGGAAACCGGCCACAGCGCCTGCAGTGCAGAATCCCAGCGACGCCGCCGCCGCGGACCCCTCAACAACGCCGATGGCGCCGAGCGCAAGCAAGCCGAACACCATCGATCCGAGCGAAAGGCCGTTCGCGCCGTCCATGAAATTCACGCTGTTGATCAGGGTGAACACCCAGAGCGCGGTGCCGAACAGGCCGAAGGAAAGGCCGAGCCTCAACACCTGGCCGTCTCCGATCGGGAGCGTATCGACGATCCACATGATCGCCGCGCTGATCGAGAGCACCGTATACAAGAGCAATTTGAAGCGCGGTCCGATCCGGACCGTGTCATCGACAAAGCCGATCAGGAGAAAGATGAAGGCGAAAACCGACACCAGCGACGCCAGCGCGGCGGCTTGACGATCCAGCACTGCGAGAGAGCCGATCTGCCCGATCGCAACGAGGCCAGCCCCATAACCGACGGCGATGCCGATGCCGCCGCTCGTCGGCGTGGCGCGCACGTGCGTCTTGTGATCTTCATCCGCTGCATCGAGCGGTCCCTTGCTCATCTGCACGCGGCAAATGGCTGCGCTGATAAGCGCCGCGATTGCAGCTCCGCCCAACAAAGCCGGGATCACATGCCACCTCGCCCCGCCTCCCGCTACGCGCGCAGCGTGCGCAGGTCAAGCACCGCCGAGGCGCGCTTGCGTCACCCACCAACGCGGCCGTTTCACTTGCAGATCGAACGCCAGCGCCGCAGCCGCGTCCAAATCATTGCAGAGTGCAAACATGGTCGCGCCGCTGCCTGACAGACCGGCATGAAGCACACCCTGCGCGCCCTCCAGCTCAGCCAAGACGTCCTGCAGCACCGGCAGCAGCGTGCACGCGGGCGCAAACAGATCGTTGCCGACACTCGAGATTTCGGCAATCGCCTGCGCCGCGGAGCGCCAGTGCGGCGCCGGAGTCGCAGCCAGCGGGCTGCCCAGCCGCATTGCGTCGAAGCGACGGTAAACGTCTGGCGTGGCGAGCGGCGCGCCCGGATTGACCAGCACGGCGGGGAAGACAGGCGTTTCGATACGAGCGCAGATCTCACCGACGCCGGTCATGTACGCCGCAGCACCTGTGCTGAAGAACACCGGCACATCTGCGCCGAGGTTCGCGCCGATCGTCGCCAGCTGCGCCTCGCTCCATCCGAGACGCCACAGATCACAAAGAGAGCGCAGCGTGGCGGCGGCATCCGCCGAACCGCCGCCAATGCCGGAGGCGACCGGCAGGTTCTTCTCCAGGCGGATCGCGGCGCGTGCGGGCATGCCTGCGGCGCTCGCCAACGCCCGAGCCGCGCGCAGGACCAGATTGTCTTCTCCTGCGCTCAAGTCCGGGGCGAACCGGCCAACGATCTCGAGTGAAAGCTGCTCGCTCGGTGCGGTTTCGATGTAGTCGCCGACATCTGAAGCAAAGGCGACGACGCTCTCGATTGGGTGCAAGCCGTCGGCGCGCGGCGGTGCAACGCGCAGCGTCAGATTGATCTTGGCCGGGGCGATGAATCGCACGCTCATCGATGAGCTGATTGCGCGCCATCGGGCGCCGGCAACCCGTGCTCGAGCTTAACCTCGATTGCGCTCGCATTGTCTGGCTCAAGCGTCAGCGCACGCCGCCACTGAAAACGCGCCTCGATCCGGCGACCCAGGCGCCAATAGAGGTCGCCGAGATGATCGTTGATGGTCGGGTCGGCTGGCGCCAGCTCGACCGCGCGCTCCAAGTGCTCAAGCGCCGACGGGTAATCGCCCAGGCGATAATAGGCCCAACCGAGGCTATCGACGATGGCGCCCGAGTTCGGACGCAATTCGATCGCGCGGCGGATCAGCTGCAGCCCCTCCAGCACATGCTCGCCGCGGTCGATCCATAGATAGCCGAGATAGTTCAGCACGTCGGGTTGCTCGGGCGCCAGCTCCAGCGCGCGCTGCAGGTCGGCCGCTGCGCCCTCGAATTGACCCAAGCGCTCGCGCGCGGCGCCGCGCGCGAAGTAAAGACGCCAATTGTTCGGCGTGTCCTGCAGCAAATCGCCGTAGATGGGCTCTGCTTCAGCGTAGCGACCGAGCGAACGGTACATGTCCGCCAGGGCGCGGCGCGTGCGCGGATCGCCGTTCTCCGCATTACGACGCGCCAACGCTAACGCCTCCATGCGCGCGCCGCTCTCAAACAGCACCATGGCGTCGCTAATGCGCGCGGCGTCCGCGTAGGGCGATGCCTGCGGAACGTCCGCCAAGGCGCGGCGGGCCACATCATAATGCCCGAGTTGGGCGTGTTGCTGAGCAAAGGCGATGCGCGCGCCGTCGAAATTCGGATCCAGCAGCAACGCCAATTGCAGCGCCGCCAATCCGTTCGCGACATCGCCTTCCTGCAGATAGATAGCCGAGAGCCCATACACGCCTATTGCAGCGCCGCGCGCCGGCGTCAGCGGCTCTGCGGCGACAGCGCCGCCACTGCGCAGGCGCTGCAGCGCTGCGGCCAAAGCGGGGTTGGCCTTGCTCGACTCGGTTTCGAGCAGGCGTTCAGCCTGATCAACTTGGCCCCTGCGCGCCAACAGATCCGCGTGCCGTTCAATTGCAGACGGCAGCCACAGCCCTCCCCGTTCGGCGTTTGCATAGGCGTCCAGCGCGTCCTCGCCGCGTCCGGCGAAATCGAGCGCCATCGCCTGCTGATAAGAAAAAAGGCCGCCATAGGGGCGCACAGCCGCGAGCGGGGCGAGGTCAACCACAACCTCGTCCACACGCCGTTCGGCCGTGCGCGCCCAGATCAGCATTATGCGAGCCAGCAATTCCTGGCCCGCTTCACCTTCAACGCCGGCGAGTGCGCCATCGGCGCTGCGCCAGCGGCCCGCAACGAGCGCCTCGCTGGCGCGCACCAGATTGGCGTAGGCCGGCCCGCCGCGACGCGGCGCCATCGCCGCCGCCCGCCGCGCGCCTGCTGTGGCGCCCGACGCAAGCGAGGAAACGACGGCCGCTTCGAGCAGGGCGGCGTCATCCGGCGTGCGCTCGAGCGCCGCAAAATAGCGCTCGGAAGCCGCAGAATAATCGTTGCTGGCGTTCGCGACGCGGCCGATCAGGTAATCCGCGTACGCGCGTGAATCCTCCGCGGCGGGTGGCGCTGGAGGCGTTGCGCAGGCCGCAACACTGAGCGCCGCAATGAGCGCCGCAGCGGCGCTGCGCATCAGAGATCTTCCCGCTGCGATGGTCCTTCCGGCAGCGACACTTGCGGCAAGTCACGTTGGCGCGGTGCTGGCGTCGTCAAGCCGCGTGACAGTTTCTGTTCCAGGCTGCGCCGGCGGATAGCATCAGGCCGTGCCTCGAGCGCCTGGCGCCAAGCGCTGCGCGCATCATCGCGGCGGTTGAGCCGCCAATAAATGTCACCCAAATGATCGAGCACTTCGTAATTGGGCTCGCTGCGCGACAGATCATTGGCGCGCTCGACCAGCGCCCGCGCCTGCTCGAAATGACCGTACTGGTAGTAAGCCCAACCAAGACTGTCGACGACCGCGTAATCCATCTGACCGTTGTTGAAGCCGCGCCAGAGCAGGCGATAGCCCTCCTCCAGCCCTTCCGGTCTTTGTATCAGCGCATAGCCAAGCGCATTGAGGCGCAGCACTGAGTCGGGTTGCTCGGCGAACAAGGCGCGTGCGACGCGCACCCCGTCCTGCCAGCCATTCGGATCATCCATCAGGATCGAAACATAGAGCAGACGGGTGTCCACGCTCTGATCGATATCGTAGGCGGCCCGCATGTCGGCGCTCGCCCCTGCAACGTCGCCAGAGAAGCGGCGCGCATAGGCGCGATAACCGAGCACGTCGGCACGATCTTTCGGATCGCTGACCAGCGAGAGCGCACGATCGAACGCCGGAATAGCGCGATCGGCGTGGCCGAGTCTGCGATAGACGTCGCCGACGGATGAGATAATAGACCAGCGATCGCCGGCACGAGCCGACGCGCGCTCGGCAGCGGCGATGGCGCCCGCCTCGTCGTTGCGCTCGATGGCGATCGAGGCGCGCACGATCTCGGCGTCGGCGGCGAACACGCTGTCGGCGGGCACCATGTCTATGATGCGCTGGGCGCCGTCGACGCCGCCTGCGTTCAACACTTGCTGCGCCGCATAGATGCGCCAATCGTTCGCGTCCGCAGCCAGCAGCACGCCGAGTTGCAGCAAGGCCGAGCCTGAGGGCGACGCCAGCCCCGGTTCCGGCTCGCGCTGGGCAATCATGGCGGCCAGCGTTTCTGTTTGAGTCAGGTACTCGGACACAAAGAGCATCCAGCGGCCGACCGCGCTTTTGGCGTCGAGCGGCGCCTCGAGCGGCTGCTCGCCGCGTTCGAGCCGCGCCAGGTTCGCCAGCACGTCGGCCGAGCGCGGCGCAAAACCAGAGACGATGTCGTAGTAGCGGCGCGCCTCCTCACGGCGCCCGAGGCGGTGCGCCACGAGTGCGGCGCGATAGATGGCGTTGGTGGTGCGCGTTGCGTTGAGCGTGCGGTTGAACTCTTCCGGCGTCGTCGGTTCTGCATCGCCGGGCGGCGTCGTATCCAGGTCGGCCGCCATTTGCGCGTAAACCGCCGCCGCTTCCTCCAAGCGGCCAGCGCTTTCGAACACCAGCGCGCGCGCAACTTGCGGCAGCGGCGCAGGCAGATTGTCGGAACTTGCGTCGACGCGCTCCACACCGCGATCGACATGACCTTCGGCGGCGAGCAGGAACGGCTCGAGCATGCCCGCGATTGCGCCATTCAACCCGCCAGGCGCTGCGCGAAGCGTCGCCCGCGCGTCCTCGTTGCGGTTGGCGGCGATGTCGTCGGCGAACACCAACGCGGTCCAAAGCGCATTGCTCTCGCCATTGGCTATTTCACGCCGGCCCTCGCGGATCAGATAGTCGAGGTCGGCCTGCAACAGGGCGTCGCCCGGGCCTTCGTACGTGCGGTCGAGCGGCGCGTTAGGCGGCGAGGTGCGGCGCAGCAATTCGTGCGGCGCGGGCGCGTCCGCAAGCGCGGCGCGCTGCAGCGTGCCGCGTTCGGCGCCGCGCTCGTCCGGCTTCGACTGCGCTTGTGCGATGTTCGCAGAACCGACTGCCGCCAGAGCCGCCGCCGCAAGAAGAGCCCAACGCATATTTCGTCCTTTCTCCCGCCCGCAAGCGGGCCGGGCTGCATCATCACGCCTAAAGATTGGCGTAGTTTGGGCCGCCGCCGCCTTCTGGCGTGGTCCAGACTATATTCTGGCTCGGATCCTTGATGTCGCAAGTTTTGCAGTGGACGCAATTTTGCGCGTTGATCTGGAAGCGCGGAGTCCTGCCGGCCTCGTCGTACAGCACCTCGTACACCCCCGCGGGACAATAGCGCTGCGCCGGCTCGGCGTATTCCGGCAGATTCACCTGGATCGGAATCGAAGGATCCTTCAGCTTCAGATGCGAGGGCTGGTCCTCGTCATGATTGGTATTGGAGAGATACACCGAGCTCAGCTTGTCGAAGGTCAGCACGCCATCGGGCTTGGGGTACGCGATCGGCTTGTGCTTGGCCGCTTTCTCGGTCGCGGCGGCATCCGACTTGCCGTGACTGAGAGTGCCGAGGAAGGAGAAGCCGCCGAGCAGAGTGGTCGTCCACATGTCGGCCATGCCGACAACGCCGCCCCAGAACGTACCCAGCTTGGACAGCAGCGGCTTTGCATTGCGCACGAGGTTCAAGTCTTTGAACACGCGGCTTTCGCGATAGGCTTCCTCGTATTCCTCAAGCACATCACGCTGGCGCCCGGCGCTGATCGCCGCGAACGCCGCCTCCGCCGCCAGCATCCCGGTCTTCATCGCATTGTGGCTGCCCTTGATGCGCGGGACATTCACAAAGCCAGCAGCGCAGCCAATGAGCGCGCCGCCAGGGAACGCCAGTTTCGGCACCGATTGCAGCCCGCCTTCAGTGATCGCGCGCGCGCCATAGGCGAGGCGCTTGCCGCCTTCCAGATGTTGGCTGATTTCAGGGTGCAGCTTGTGGCGCTGGAATTCGTCGAATGGCGAAAGGTACGGGTTCTTGTAGTTCAGATGCACAACAAAGCCGACCGACACATAACGCTCGCCCCAATGGTACAGGAACGAGCCGCCGCCTGATTTGTCGTCGAGCGGCCAACCGACGGTGTGCAGCACCAATCCTGGGCGATGTTTTTCGCCCGGCACCTCCCACAATTCCTTGATGCCGATACCGTATTTTTGCGGGTCGCTGTTCTCGCAAAGACCCAGCCGCTGCTGCAGCACTTTTGCCAGCGAACCGCGGGCGCCTTCTGCGATCAGCACGTACTTGCCGTGCAATTCCATGCCAGGCTGATAATCCGGCTTTTTCGATCCGTCCTTGGCTATGCCGAACACGCCGGCGACGACGCCTTTCAGCGCCCCGTTGTCGTCGAACACGGCGTCCGACGCCGCCATGCCTGGATAGATTTCGACGCCAAGCGCTTCCGCTTCCCCGCCCAGCCATTTCGTGAGGTTGGACAATGAGCCGATATAATTGCCGTGATTGCTCATCAGCGGCGGCATCATGAAGGTCGGCAAGCCGCTCGAACCGGCTGGTCCGAGCATCTTGAACTCGTCTTTGGTGACGGGCGTCGTCAGCGGCGCGCCCTTCTCTTTCCAATCCGGAATGAGTTCATCGAGGCTGATCGGATCGATGACTGCGCCGGAAAGAATGTGGGCGCCGACTTCGGCGCCTTTCTCCAGCACGGCCACCGAGATTTCGCCGCCCGCTGCCGCGGCCAGCTGCTTGAGGCGGATGGCGGCGGATAGCCCGGCGGGCCCCGCGCCGACGATCACAACGTCATACTCCATCGAGTCACGCGCGATCTCTTCGTCGGCCATTGCCATCCTTTCCTGTTGCTCGGGGCGGTTATCAAAGCGGTTAGTGTGCAGCGCAAGCTGTCCGCGCCGCTTTGTCGTTTCGTTCGAGTCCCTGCACAATGGGGCTGATGATCCCGTCACCCGCCCAGGCCGCCGCCCGCGCGCTGCTCGCTTTCTGGCGCAGCGCCGGCGTCGATATGGAAGAGGCGGAGATGATTTATGCCGCAGCGCCAGCGAAGCTCAGCGCAGCTGCGCCCGCGGGCAAGCCGCCGCTGGAGCGTCCAGCGACGAGGGCCGCCGCACCACGTCCCCGCAGGGCGGCCGAATCGCCTGTGGATAATGCCCGCGCCCAAGCTCAGGCGGCGCAGACCCTTGCCGAGCTCCGGGCCGCGGTCTCCGCCTTTCAGGGCTGCGCGCTCAAGGACACAGCGCGGAATACGGTATTTTCGGATGGGGTGGACGGGGCCCCCGTGCTGATCCTTGGCGAGGCCCCGGGAAAAGAGGAGGATGAGCAGGGCAAGCCGTTCGTCGGGCGCTCGGGTCAGCTGCTGGACAAGATGCTGGCTGCAATCGGGCTCGCTCGAACCAGTAACGTTCTGATATCAAACACGATTTACTGGCGCCCGCCCGGCAATCGCGACCCCACGCAGGGAGAGATCGTCGCTTGTCTGCCCTTCGTTGAACGGCTGATCGAGCTGTCCCGACCGAAGCTGCTGATCCTGACCGGCAAAGCCGCCGCCCATACGATGCTGAAGCGCGAGGACGGAGTGATGAAGCTACGCGGGCGACGGCTCAGCTATAGCCGCGAGGGCCTTGCCGCCCCCATCAACGCGATGGTCATGCTTCATCCTGCATACCTGTTGAGGCAGCCGCAGCAGAAACGGCTAGCCTGGAACGATCTTCTGCTCGTCGACGCCTGGCTCCAGGAGCTAGGCGTGGACCGGCCCACACAGCTCTAGTTTTTGACAGTTAAGAACGAGCCCCGATGACGCTTCGCTCCGCCCTCGCCGCTCTTTGCGCCGCTTTCGCCGGCTTCGCTACGCCCGCTTTTGCACAGCGGGTCGTAGCGCTCTCCGACCATGACGAGGCGGCTTATCGCGCCGCCTTCTCCGCCATCGAGGCGCGCAATTGGCGCGGCGTCAGCGCCGCCTTGTCGCGGGTCGAGGACGACGTGCTGGTCGGCGCCGTGCGCGGGCGCATGCTGCTCTCACCCGCCTATCGCGCCAGTTGGCGCGAGTACACCAGTTGGCTGAACCGTTATGGCGAGTACGGCATGGCGCCTGCAGTTTACGACAGGGCCATGGATTCGCGCTCCCGCCGCGCCCGCCGCCGCGGCGTGCAGGCGCCGTCGCCGGATTCGAGCGGACGACGCATCTTGCCGGGCACGCCGCCGCCAATCCCGGGAGACACCGCGGCAGCTCGCGCCGGACTGGAGCAGGTCGCACAATTGATCGCCGCCGGCGACATTGAGAACGCCCGTGCCCGGGCGTATGCGCAGATTGACGGGCCACGATCGGGTCAGGTGCACTGGCAGCTCGGACTGATCGCCTATCGCCAGCATGATTACGCAACCGCCGTCCAGGAATTCGAAGCCGCCTCGCAATGGCCGCACCATGGCGGCTGGGCGATGGCGGCGGCGCATTATTGGGCTGCGCGGGCGCGCCTCGCCGCGGGCGAGACGAACGGAGTGATGCACCACCTCGAAGAAGCCGCTCGTCGCCCCTGGACGTTCTACGGACAACTCGCCGAGGCGCAGTTGGGCCGCGAAAGCGCGCTCAGCTTCGAACCGCCATCGGTCGATGGCGACACGCTCGAACGGTTCGTGGAGAGCCATCCGGCGGCTCGGCGCGCGGCGGCGCTCGGGCAGCTTGGCCGTCTCTCCGAGGTCGAAAGCGAACTGCGCCGGCTGCATGGCGATCTCACCTCGCAGGATGACCGCAGCTATCTTGCGCTCGCGGTCGCGCTGCAGGCGCCCTCGGCGCAGTTGCGGGCGGCGGAATATGGCGGCCCGGACGTGGCCGCTGGCTTCTGCCCCAGCACTTCGTTCGAACCCGATGACGGCTTCTCGCTCGACCGCGCCGTTCTCTACGCGATCGTGCGGCAAGAGAGCTATTTCAATCCGAAAGCGGTCAGCGTCTCGAACGCGCGCGGACTGATGCAATTGTTGCCGTCGACCGCGCGCGACATGGATCGTTCGACCAATTATCGCCGCCAGCCAGCGGCGCTGTTCGAACCCGGTCTCAATATGCGCCTCGGCCAAGATTATCTGCGTTGGCTGATGGACGAGTTTCACAATGACGGCGATCTCGCGCGTGTATTTGCCGCCTATAATGGCGGGCCGGGCTGGCTCTCGCGTTGGCTGCAAACCCAGCCCGCCGACATGGATCCGTTGCTGCTGCTGGAATTGCTGCCGCGGGCGGAGAGTCGAGACTACGCTGAACGCGCGCTGTCGCACATGGCGCTCTGCCGCAAGCGCTATGGCCAACCCACCCCTGAACTCGACCGGCTCGCCTCTGGCTTGCCCGCCATCTACACCCCGCTCGACCAGCTCAGCGCCAGCGGTCAAGTGGACGGCGTCACCGCCTCGCGCTGAGCGCTGGCAGATCAGCGGCGCTGTCGACGTCGCGCAGCGTCGCTAGGAGCGCAACGTTCTCCGCGCCAAGGTTGGCGATCACATCGGCCGCCGCGAACCGAGTGGACCAACGCACTGGCGTCATCGCCCGAGCTGCATCGCCGCCGCAGCGCGCGGCGATGATCCAGAAGCCGCCGTCTTCGCTGGGACCGATCGCGAAGCGCCGGCGCCGCAGCGCACGGAAAGCGCCGGCGATGTGAGCCCGCGTGAGCTGCGGACAATCCGTTCCGATCATCGCCACTGCGCGTTGAGGGGCCAGCGCGCGCGCCATCCGCGAACCCAGATCGCCGCGACCCTGCCGCGAGCGCGCGACCGCGCGGGGCCACACACCCGGCAAGTGCAGCGCCGCCGACCTGTCCGGTGTGACACATAAA
The DNA here is from genome assembly GCA_964402795.1 of uncultured Terricaulis sp. Classification (GTDB taxonomy): domain Bacteria; phylum Pseudomonadota; class Alphaproteobacteria; order Caulobacterales; family Aquidulcibacteraceae; genus Vitreimonas. The sequence continues at coordinate 93,201 of CAYODX010000009.1, forward strand.
AGCAAGCGCCAGCGCGGATCTGTAGCGACGCGCAAGGTGAGCGCGTTGAGCCGGCGATTGATGCGCCATGCTTCGGCGCGCCCGACCCCCTGCGCCAGCCTGCTCTTGCCTAGCCCCAGTCGCGGCGCTTTCGCCATGACAATGAGCGTCGGCCGTTCAATCATAAGCTTTGGCGAGCTCGACTGGATCAGCGCCCATCAAGTAACGCGCCATCAGCCCCAGATTGCGCAGCGCCCGCTTCTGGTACCCGTCGCGACGGTATTTTTCCGCGCTTGTCACTGCTTCCGTCTTGAACAGCGCCAGCCGGCGCGCGCCAATTCTGCGGACAAGCTCGACATCCTCCATTAGCGGCAGATCTGGATAGCCGCCGAGCGCATCATAGAGCAGACGCGAGATCAACAGCCCCTGATCGCCGTACGGAAGCTTCATCAGGCTTGCACGTAAGCGCGCCCAAAACACGACGCGTTGCGCCGGACGCGAGTAATCATCGAAGGCCAGTCGGAACGCAGCTGCGCGCATGCGCGAGCGCGGCGCGGCGATGAAGCGCTCGCATTCTTCGATCCAACCCTGGCACAGCGCAGTGTCGGCATGCAGGAACAAAAGCCAATTGCCGCGCGCCGCTTCAGCGCCGGCGCGCAATTGCTTGGCCCGCCCTTGCGCCGCGCTGACGATGTCACAGCCGGCCGCGTCGGCGATCTCCAGCGTCTCATCCCGCGAACCGCCATCGGCGATGATAACCTGCTTGATCAGTCCGTGCGCGACGCCGTCCACCAATGGCGCCAGCGCGCGCGGCAGGTGTGTGGCTGCATCGAGCGTGGGGATCACCACAGAAATCATGTGCGGCCGTCTTATAGCCGATGCACAGCCGCCCGCTTCAACAATTTGCGTTAACGACGTGCGCCCGCCATGCATCACGCACCTGCTTGCGGTTCTCTCCCATTGGGCGCAGCCGCATTGGGCGCTGTCTGCTGGGCGCTGGGCTGGCCCGGCGCAGCCGCCGCGCTCTGGTTGGCTTCGGCCGTCATGTGTGCGCGCAGGCGCTGCATGAAGCGATCGAGCAGATCCGTCCGCGCCACCGAACGTGCAACATCGCGGATCGCAGCGCCGTCCGCCTGCACGCCTGAGGCGACGACCTCGAAGGAATCCGCGTCGTCGGTGTTGGCCATGTCGCCCGCGTACTCGCGATAAAGCGCGCGAACGCCGTCCTCGTTGCCGGCAAGGGTCATGGCGATGGCGGCGCGCAGCACGATCTGTCGGCCATGCGCATCAAGCGGTTGGGCGCGGTTGCGCATGCCGATCAGCGTGCGCAGCTCGCTCGAGGCGCGATCCCAGTCGCGTGAGCGCCACGCCGCCTCCGCACGCACGCTTTGCGCCTCCTCGCTGCGATCACGTTCCACCAGCTCGACAGCGCCATCGAGGCGGCCAAGATCAAGCAGCGCCCGGGCTTCGAGGATGCGCCGATCAGCCAACAAGGCCTGCGGCATGTTTGGCAAACGCGTGCTGGAGAGCGCGACCAAGGCTTGATCGGGCTTGTGATCCATCAAATAGATGGCGGCGAGATCGCTGGCGACCTGCGCCTTGCTCATGCCTTGCAGGCGCTCATCCACCTGGTGCTGCAGCAATTGCGCCGCCTGCTCGAGCAGATCGACGTTGACGAGCCGTCCGGCCAAGAGACGCACGATGCGGTCGCCATTCGGCCCCACTGGGGTCAAATCACTGAACTCGTAAAATAGTCCGAGCGCCTGGATCGGTTCGAGCTGGTCGGCCTCGCCATCCAGGAAGAGCCGCTCGAACAGCGTCGTCATGTCCGCACGCAATTGCCGAGCCGCCACTTCGGATGGAAAGCGGTCGGCGGCGATGCGCATAGTCGCCAGCGCATCGCGCCAGCGATTGAGCTCAGAATAGGCTTGCCCCAATTCGCCGACGATCGCCAATTCCAGCGCATCACCGCGCCAGCGGAAGCGCAGCGCCTCCAGTGGCTCTATCACATTGATCGCCTGCATCACGCCCGTCGAACGGCGCACGCGGATTGCTTCCAACGTTGCGCGCACCGCGACTTCCTCGTCGCGGGCTGCTGAAAGCGCATCCAGCAATTGCAGCGCGCGCTGCGCATCTCCCCGTTCCTGCGCCACACGCGCCTGCACCAACTGCGCTTCGAGGCGGAGGTGCTGATCGCCCGCCTGCCCCGCGGCGGCGCTAGCAGCGGCTTCAGCGGCGGCGTAGTCATTGAGTTCGAGCGCGGCGTTCGCCAGCGCCAGCTGGAAACGTGCGCGCCAAGCCGGGGGATGCTCCTCCATCGCAGAGGCGCCGCGTTCGAGTTCGCGCCGCGCGTCGCTCCATTCATTACGCAAAGACGCAGCATATCCGCGCCACAACGCAGCTGATGGATTGTTCCCGAGCGACGAGGCGTTGAGGTCGGCCAGCGCCGCATTGGCGCGCCCCATCATCACGTTCGCAGCGCCGCGCATCAGGCGGTACTCTGGATCGGTTTCGACGATGTCGCCCTGGTTGATTGCGACTATGCGCAGCGCGCCCAGCGCCTCCGCCGCAAGTTCGTTCTGCAGCAGGAAGCGCGCCAGTTCCATGCGTGCCTCGATGGGCGCGCCGTCCTGCACGCCCTCGGCCGCAGCGCGGCGCGTGAGTTCATCAATGCGCTCGCGCACTTGCGCCAGCGTCATGCCCGGCGTGGCCGCCGCGGGCGCCTCGCCATTGTTGGCCAAAGCCGCAGCGAGCATGGCGGCGTTAGGATCGGCCGCCGCTTCGGCCGCGCTCTGCGGCGGCAGCGCCGCAAGCAGGCCATTGCCGCGCGTGACGGTGAGATCACCATTCTGAAGCGTGGCCGTGACGCCGTCCGCACGGGGCTCGATCACTGCGCCATGTGCGGCAGGAAGCACTGCCGCTTCCACTGTGGCGCGGCGCGTATCGATTCCACGCGCGGGGCCGCCGAGCAGCGCCACTGCTATGCGATCGCCGATTTCAGGATCGCTGATCCAACGCACTACGCCTTCGCGGCCGAAATGCGCCACCAGGCGTGCTTGGCCATTGGCTTCGGTGATGCGCTCGAGAGCGGCGGGACTGCCGGCGCTCGCACGCGCGCCGAGCGTGAACACCCACGAATTGTCACGCGCGGCGGCCGAAACAACGATGTCCGGCGGCGCGGGGATGCGAAGGCCGATCACACCCTCGCCGCGCACCACCTCCATGTCCTGGTGGCGTCGCCCCGCCCGCGCAACGCCGCGCAAATCGATCGCGCCGCCGCCATCGAACAGCAGCCAGATCGCCTCGCCGCGCCGGAACGCGGCTGCACGGGCGGGCGCGTTCCACGTGATCTCTACACGCGTCGTGTTCGCCTCTTCGATCAGTTGCACACGCGCTGTGCCGCTGACCGGGGGCCGCGCCGGCACTGGCGGCGCCTCCTGTCCGCTGGCCGCAGCAGCCGCCGCGACCTCGCGCGCCGCCTCGTCGGGCGCCAAGAGATCGACGACGACGCGATTGCCGTCGATGAAGTGGCGCTGGCGAATGCCTGGGTCCAACGTCAGCGCGAGCCGCACTGGCGCGCCTGCGGCGCTGATGCGGCGCACTTCGCGCACATAGCGCGGCGGTGTTGCGCGCAGTTCGGCGATGTCGATATCGGCGGCGCGCGAGAAGCGCAGCTCCAGCCGATTATTCTGCAAGAGCGGCGTCACCGTCGTCGGCGCTGCGAAGCGAAACGCGAGCCGCGTATATTCCTCCTGCACGCCAACGGACACAGTTGCGTTGGGCTCCGAGGCCATGCGTGGAGGCGCGGGCGGGGGTGCGACAGGGGGCGGCGGCGAAACGGGCGTCGGCGGCGGCGCTTGCGCCTCCGCTGTTGAAGCAGGCGCTGGAGAGGAAAGCGAGGCTGGCGCAGCCGGAGACAGATCGCGCGGCAGCGGCGTCGACGGCGGCTCGGCATTGGCCGCCTGCGATTGTGTTTCCGCAGGCGGCGTCAATTGCATTGGCTGCGCGGATGCGGGCGGTACGGCTATCACAGCCGCCGCCGCGATCGCCAACGGGGAGCGCTTGGATCTCATCCGACTCGCATGCTCTCCAGCTGTCGCGCCCTCTCGTTAAGCGGCGGTTAGCCGCCGCTACTTTGTGCAGCACCGCCCGTCGGCGCAGATCCGCGCGAGCGGGCCAACAGATCGCTTCCTCCGGTTGGCGGGCGCGCACGGTCGGCGAGCAGCTCGGTGAGGTGACGGGCGCGCTCAGGATCCATGCGCCCCATGACTTCAGCCAGATTGGCCTGCCGCATGCGGCTGGCGACTTGGACCAACACATCATCGTCCAGACCGTCGAACACGGTCGCGGCGTCCTTTGCCCGCATCCGCGTGTAAACGTCGACGAGACTGGCGATGCGCTGCGCCTGCGCTTCATCGAGTTGGCCGAGCAAGTCGTTCACGTGCGTTTCGAGCTGACGCAATTCCGCCAGGCGCTCGTCCAGGCGCCGCTCGGCCGCCACCATCAATTGATCCTGGGTCTCGACCTGCTCGGCGCGTTGATCAAGGCTTTGACGCCGCGCAGAGAGCGCCTGCAGCACCTGCACTTCGGCGGCGCTAAGCCCCGCCATTTCCGCGAGCGTCGGCGCAGCGCATTGATTGACCGGCGGCTGCGCGGGCGCGGCGGCGGCCGTCGCGGCGGCGGCGTGATCGTTATTGGCGTGCGTCTCACCGGCGGTTTCGGCGACGACTTCCGCCATCGCCACCGCTTTGAGGCCAAGCACGACCGCCACCGTCGCCATCACCGCCGGCATCAAGCGAACGCCGCCATTGGCGCCGGTCCCCTTGCGCATCTTCGGCTTGAGCTTGAGCAGCATCATACGCGACCGCGAACGGCGCCGACATCAGCGCTCGATCTTATTCTCCCCGCGCCCAGCCCGAGGCGATCAGCGGTCGCGCGCGCGTCATTGATGCGCGATTGCAGGTCGCGCCCCGCCTCCTGGGCCGTGGCGCGCAGCGACCGTACGGCGGCTTCCGCCTGCGCTGTGGCCTGAGCCAGCTCCGCCGCCGCACGCAACACGCCGTCCTGGCCCGAGCGCAGCGCCGCGAGCCTCTTGTCGAGCCGCCAAAAATAATACAGGCACGCGCCGAGCATCAGCGCCAGCACAGCTTCGATAACCAGCGTGATCGGGCTCATGAGCCGCCTCCTCTTTTCATCAGAGCATTTTGAACAGAGCTGGACAGCGCGCGTTCGACGCGCACCGCCAAATTATGGCCCATACGCCCGACGCGGCCGGTAGAGAGATCCACAGCGCCGCACTTGAGCTTCACCGGGGCGTCCGGCGCCGCCTCCAGCATCAGCGTATCGCCGACTTTCAGCTCCAGCACTTTGCGCAGCGGCTGTTTGGTCTCGTCGAGCACGGCGCGCACGGGCAAGGTTGTCGCCCACAACTCGCTGGCAAGGTGGCCCTCCCAGATGTTGTCGCGCCCGAACTTCTCACCCATGAATTGCTGCAGCAGCATTTTGCGGATCGGCTCGAGCGTCGCATAGGGCAACAACAATTCGAGCCGGCCGCCGCGGTCTTCCATGTCGATGCGGAGCTTGACGACGATCGCTGCGTTCGGCGGCCGCGCGATCGCCGCAAACCGCGGATTGGTCTCGATGCGATCGAGCTTGAACTCGACCTCGGTAAGCGGCGCGAACGCCTGCCGCGCATCCTGCAGCACCACTTCCAGCATGCGTGTGACCAGCATGCGCTCAATGGTCGTGTACGGGCGCCCTTCGACCCGTGTCGCAGCGCCGCCGCGACGCCCGCCCAACAGCACGTCAACCACTGAATAGATCAAGTTGGAGTCGACGGTCGCGAGGCCGAAATTGTCCAATTGCTCGGCGCGAAACACAGCAATGATCGCCGGCAGCGGGATCGAGTTCAGATAATCGCCAAAGCGGATCGAACTGATCTGGTCGAGGCTGACTTCAACATTGTCCGACGTGAAATTGCGCAAGCTGGTCGTCATCAACCGCACCAGCCGGTCGAATACGATCTCCAGCATCGGCAAGCGCTCGTAGGACACGAGCGTAGAATTGATGATAGCGCGCACGCCTGTGCGGCCGGCGGAATCGTCCTCGCCCAGACCAAAGCCGAGCAGGCTGTCGATCTCGTCTTGGTTGAGGATGCGCTCCGGCGCCTCGCCGCCGCTGTCATTGGCGGCCGCTTCCCAGTTCTCCTCCGGCGCGGCGGCTTCTGCGGCGTCTGCGCTCATCACTGCACCAGCATTTCTTCGATCAGCACAGCGTTCACCTGAGCCGGCGCGATCACGAGATTGGCCCGGCGCAGCAATTCAAGGCGCAGGCGGTAAGCGCCCGCAGAGCCGGCAAGATCGTCGGTGCGCAATTCACGCAAGAAGCCGTTGAACTGGTCGCTGATGCGCGGAATGTGCTCGCCGAGGGTCGCCACCGTCGCCTCGTCCGGCACTTCGAGCGTCAACTTCAGCTTCAAGTAGGCGGGCCGCCCATCCGGGCCCGTGATGTTGACCAGCATTTCCGGCAGCTGAACGAACACGACGTTTTCGCCGTAGCTGATGGTGGTGCCATTTGGACCCGGCACAGCTTCGCCCGCCTCGCCGCCTTCGCCGTGGCCGCCGCCCTTGGCTTTTTCGTGCCCCCCGCTCTCCGCCGACGCGTGCTGCTCGCCCGGCTTGGACAGCAAAAGGAACGCAGCCGTGCCGCCCCCGCCGAGCACTAGGACCGCTGGCAAGATGATGAACAGCACGAGCGTCTTGCCAGACATCTTCTTCTTGGCCGGCGCCTCTCCATCGGCCCCCTCGGCCGTTTCCGCGGCTGGCGGCGCGCCCTCGGCCTCTTCGGCCTCCGGCGCATCGCCCTTTTTCTTCTTCTTGCCTTTGCCGAACATGGAATCGCTCGCGCGTTGACCCGCATCCTTGCTCGCAAGGGCTGGTTAAGGATTGGTGGAGGCTCGGCAAAACTTGCCGCCCGCCCGGCAGAAAGCGCAGCAGCATTCACCACGAGGCAGCGCGCGGCGTGTTGGAAATCAACGCGTTAAGCATTGGCCCGCGCTTTGCATCATTAACGGCGATGGATAACGCGCTGATGCTCGGCCTGCAGACGCAACGCGTCTTGCAACGGCGGATGGATATCGCCGCGAACAATCTCGCCAATCTGAGCACCAGCGGCTTCAAAGCCGACGGCGTGCTGCTGGAGGAAGCGGACGAGACCAGCGCGCACGCGGACGCCGACCCCACGCAGATCCGCTTTGTCCGCGACATCGGCCTGACCCGCGACATGAGTCAGGGCCCGATCGCTATGACAGGCAATCCGCTCGATCTCGCGCTCGAGGGCGAAGGCTTCTTCATGGTTCAGGGCCCAGGCGGGCGAACCATGTACACGCGCGACGGCGCGTTCAGTTTAACGGGCGAAGGACGGCTCGTGACCAGCGATGGCCGCTCCGTTCTAAGCTCCGGGGGGGCGCCGATCGTGATCGATCCGCAGGGCGAGAGCCCTACGATCGGGCGCGACGGCGCATTACGCGTGGCCGGGGTCGAAGCCGGCCGCATTGGCGTGGCGCGGTTCGCCGCGCCCGGCGCGCTCTCGAAGGTCGGGGACAACCTTTGGGACGCGCAAGGTCAAACACCGGGCGAGTTCGAGGGCGTGGTCGTGCAAGGCGCGCTGGAAGGATCGAACGTTCGCCCGGTCATCGAGCTCACAAGGCTCATCGAAATATCGCGCGCATACCAATCGGCCGCCCGCATCGTTTCGGGTGCGGACGAACTGCGTCGGAGCGCGATTGAGCGGCTAGGCCGCTAGGAGATTAGTCCCAGATGCGCGCACTTTCGATCGCCGCCAGCGGCATGCAGGCTCAGCAGCTGAACGTCGATGTCATTTCGCACAATCTCGCGAACATGAACACGACCGCGTACAAGCGTCAGCGGGCCGAGTTTCAGGACATGCTGTACCAGAACCTGGAGCGGCCGGGTTCGACCTCTTCCGCTTCCGGCGCGATCCTGCCGCTCGGCGTTCAACTCGGCGTCGGCGTTCGCGCCGATGCGGTGGGCCGCGTCACCGAACAAGGCGGCATCAGCGCCACGCAAAATCCCTACGACTTCGCCATCAACGGCCGCGGCTTCTTCCAGGTCACGCTGCCCTCCGGGCAAACAGCCTACACGCGCGCCGGCAATTTCGCCGTCAACGCCGACGGCGCCCTGGTCACAGCCGACGGATACGCTGTCGAGCCCTCCATCACCGTGCCGCAGGAAGCGACGGCAATCCAAGTCACCCGCGACGGCGTGGTCGAGGTGACGATCGCCGGCCAGACGGATCCGCAGCAGATCGGCCAGATCGAGATCGCGAGCTTCATCAATCCAGCCGGTCTCGAAGCGATCGGCGACAATCTCTATCTGGAGACGCCCGCCTCGGGCACGGCCAACACGGCGACGCCCGGATCGCCCGGGCTTGGCACCATCATGCAGGGCTATCTTGAACTGTCGAATGTCAACGCGGTGGAAGAAATCTCCGCACTGATCGTCGCGCAACGCGCATACGAAATGAATGCGCGCGTGATCACCGCTGCAGACGAAATGCTGCAAGCGACGTCGCAATTGCGCTGAGGAGTGTGAGCCATGTTGCGTTGGCTGTGCTTGGCAGCTTGCCTTTATCTGCTCGTCGCCGCTGGCGTCGCTGGCGCGCAAACCGTCGCCCTGCGCACGCGCGTGGAAGCAAGCGGCCCGGCGGTCACCATGGGCGATGTGTTCGACGGCGCGCCGGCCGAAGTCGCCGCGCGCGCAATTGCGCCGGCGCCGCCGCCCGGACAAATTGGGTCGCTCTCGATGCCGGTGCTTGCAGCGGCGGCGTCCGCCGCGGGACTTGACTTTGCCCCGCCAGCCGGCGTGAGCGCCGTTCAAGTTGTGCGTCCAGGGGGCATGCGCGCAACGCTCGCGCCCTCTGGCAACGCAGCGAACGGCGGGCGCAGCCTCGCCGATGCTGCGATCCGCCGCGGGGAAACCGTGACGCTGGTCTATTCCGCGCCTGGCATGGCGCTGACGATGCGCGCACGCGCGCTGGAGGACGCCGCCATAGGACAGCCCGTGCGCCTGCTCAACACCTCCTCCAATCGCACCATCGACGCCGTCGCGACCGGTCCCGGCGCAGCTGAGGCCAATCCATGAAAAAGGACACATCCATGCGCGCGATCGCCCTTGCCGCTCTCGCCGCCGGCGCCAGCGGATGTGCAAGCGTCGATCGTGATGCCTTTGCGCAGGACGCGCTCGCAGCACCGGGCGTCGCCTACGACGCGGCGCGGCGCGCGATGGGACCGCCGCAATTTCATCCGGTCGGCACCCCCGCGCCGCTTACCAGGGGCGAACAACAAACCATGCCGCAACCGCAACCCGCCGCCTATGAGGCGCCGCACGCCAATTCGCTCTGGCGCGCGGGCTCGCGCAGCTTCTTCAATGACCAGCGCGCCACCCGCATCGGCGACATCATCACCGTCGACATCGAAATCGACGACAAGGCCGAGCTCAGCAATTCTTCCAACCGCACGCGCGAGGCCTCCACCTCTGCCGGGGTCAGCCATTTTTTCGGACTCGAGAACACATTGGGACGGGTGCTTCCCGGCGGCTTCGATCCAGAGAACATGATCGAAGCGGAATCCTCCTCCGATCACACCGGCACCGGCGCGATCAATCGCGAAGAGAAAATCGAACTGACGGTCGCCGCAGTGATTGTCGATCGCCTGCCGAACGGCAACCTGGTCATCGCCGGGCGTCAGGAAGTGCGGATCAATGGCGAGCTGCGCGAACTCACCGTAAGCGGCGTCATCCGCCCAGAAGACGTCACCGCCAACAACACCATCAACCACACGCAGATCGCCGAAGCACGCATCTCCTATGGCGGGCGCGGTCAGATCAGCGCGGTACAGCGTCCCAATTGGGGCCAGCGCATCGGCGATGCCATCACGCCGTGGTGATGGTCATCCCGGCCGCCAGTCGTGGACGATGGTTTGCGTCGTCACGGTCTCGACCTGCTGGCCATAGCGCTCGTGGTAAAGCGTCAGCATCGCATCGTGCGCCGTGTCGGACGAACTGCACAGCGCATCGGTGACAACGACGATGCGATAGCCACGATCGACGGCGCCGAGCACGCTCGCCAACACGCACACATCGGTTTCGCCGCCGGTGACGATCAGCGTGTCGATTGCGCGCGTGCGCAGATGCTGATCGAGCGCCGCATCGATCCAAGGCGAGTAATGCCTCTTGTCGATCACGACCGCCGGCGGCGCAAATGACGCCAGCGTGGGAATGAGTTCAACCATCTCCGCGCCGAGCCGTTCGATAGTCAAATCGGCCCAGCGCCGCCAATAGCGCCGCCACACACCCTCGCCTTCGCCAGGCGCGTCGGCCGGAATGAATCGTGTGAAGATGGTTTGCGCCGGGTGAGCGGCGACGATGCGCTCGACCTTAGGCGCAACCCGCTCCATCCACGGCGTGCGCCAGGCGGTGTCCTCGGCGAACAGTCGCTGCATGTCGACGCAGAGATGAGCAGTGCGCACGCTGAGCGGCCCGAATTTCAGGCCGTCCTGTTTTCCTCTCGGCATGAGGCCTCAACGCGCGTCGGCGCCGCTTAGTTCACGCGCCGGTCCTTGTCCTTCCAGTATGGCTCGCGCAATTCACGGCGGAGGATTTTGCCCGACGGGTTGCGCGGCAAGGGCGAGTCGCGAAAGTCGACGCTTTTCGGCGCTTTGTAGTGGGCGATGCGGTCACGCGCATAGGCGATGATGCTGCCGGCGTCTGGCGTGACGCCCGGTTTTGAAACCACGATCGCCTTCACCGCCTCACCCCAGCGATCGTCAGGCACGCCAATGACCGCGACCTCGGCGACGTCCGGATGTCCATGGATCGCGTTCTCGACCTCGGCCGGATACACATTTTCGGCGCCGGTGATGATCATGTCTTTGATGCGATCCTGAATGTAGAGATAGCCATCCTCGTCGAGATATCCCGCGTCGCCGGTGCGCAGCCAGCCGTCGGCGCCCACCGCCGAGGCGGTGGCGTCGGGCTTTTTCCAATAGCCTTTCATGTTGGCCTGGCTGCGGGTGGCGATCTCGCCCACCAGGTTCGGCCCCAACCGATTGCCGGCTGCATCGAGAATGCAGATTTCGACGCCCGGCATCGGCAGCCCCGCCGAACGCATCCGCTTGTTGCCCTTCGGATCATGATCCTGCGGCGGCAGATAAACGATCGTGCCGGTCGTTTCCGTCATTCCGTACTGCTGCACGAATTCGCAGCCGAAAACCTCCATGCATTCCTGCAGCAGCGCGACCGGCATTGGTGAAGCGCCATACAAGATGTGCGTCAGGCTGGAATAGTCGATCTCACGCGCGCGCGGCAGGCGGATGACGAATTGCAGCGCGGCCGGCACCATGAACATCTTGGCTATGCGCTCGCGCTCGATGAATTCCAGCACTTCGAACGGATTGAACTCGCGCGTGACGACATTCTTCACGCCATTGATGAGGCCGACGAGCCCCCATCCCGTGCCTCCGATATGCGCCGCCGGCATGGCGACGAGGCTCACCTCGTCCTCCCGCCACTCGTTCCAGCCCATCGACATTTGCGAGAGCGCGCGGCGCGAACGCAGGATATTGCCGCTGGTCAGCATCACGCCTTTCGGGCGTCCGGTCGTGCCGGAGGTGTAGAGCAAGAGCGCGGTGTCGTGCGGCGTCACTGGCAGGAGCGGGTCGTCGGCGCTCTGGCTGTCGCGCCAGGACTCGAACGTGCGCAGCGCGTGCTCACCCTGCTCCATTGCGATCAGCGGCGGTTGGCGCTGCGCCTCCAGCAGCGCAGCTTGCGCGCACTCGACGCATTCGCCGCCGACGAAGAGGACCTTGGCTTCCGCGTCATCGAGAATGTAGGCGACCTCGCCGGGCGCGAGCCGCCAGCCGATCGGGGTTATGATGGCCCCTGCCTTGATGGCGCCGAGCACGAGTTCAAAATAATGATCGCTGTTCTTGCCGAGATAGGCGATCACCTCGCCCGGCTTCACGCCTGCAGCGATCAGCCCGTTCGCGACCTGGCTCGCGTGACGGTCGAGTTCAGCATAGGTGGTGAGCCGGCCTTCGAAGCTGAGCGCGACCTTATCAGCGCGGACGCCGCCATGATGACGCGACACATCGGCCAGCGTCGGCATCCGGTCGAACTCTTCCGGCTTCAGTGAAGCGGCCATGCAGCATCCTCCCGCGCATTTTCGCGAGAGCTTAGCTCAGCCTTGATGATTGTGGAGCCGTCGTATGCTTTACTTCGGCGCACCCGGGCGTCAGTCGTCGCGGTGGACGCGCTCGCGGCGCTCGTGGCGCTCCTGGGCCTCGAGCGACAGCGTCGCAATCGGGCGTGCTTCCAGGCGCGAAAGCGAGATCGGCTCGCCGGTTTCCTCACAATAGCCGTAGGTGCCGTCCTCGATGCGACGCAACGCTTCGTCGATTTTGGCGATCAGCTTGCGCTGGCGGTCACGCGTGCGCAGCTCCAGCGCGCGATCGGTTTCGCTGGTGGCGCGATCGGCGAGGTCGGGCTCCGCCACCGTGTCCTGCTGCAGCGAGGCTATGGTGGTGCGGGACTCTTCCAGGATCTCGTCTTTCCAGGCGAGCAGCTTGGCGCGGAAATATTCGCGCTGCCGCTCGTTCATGAACGGCTCGTCGTCGCTCGGGCGATACTCCTTGGTTTTTGCAGTGCCCATGGTCCGCTGCTCCCTACGCCCCCGAAAAGGCGCCGCCTTATAACGTCAGGTCAATGGGCCGTCCATGCAGCAAGGACCGCGCCAGACGCCAGCGAAATATGCAGCTTCAGGCCACGCCCAGCATACGGTCGAGCTTGGCGGCTTCGACCGCCAGACGGATGTCGATTTCCTGCAGCACGCCGTCGAGTCCGGTCTCGCCGGTGGCTTCGGCGCCGCGCTGCAACGCGTCCAATTCGGCCCGCAACGAGGCCGGCGCCATGCCCAGCAGCAAAGCCTGAGCGAGTTTATCCAAGGCGTCGAGGGCGTCGCGACCCCGCTTTGCCTGACGGGCGCGGCGCTGGCCGGGCTCATCGCCCTGCAGCGCCAGGATCGCCGCGAGCGGGGTGACGGCGCCGGCTGGCGCTGCGCCGGCGATGCGCTGAGGCTCGTCCGCCCCCGCAGGGGCAAAGCCCGGCGCCGCCGCCCCGGCCCCGCCGCGGCGCACGTTTCCGGCTGAGGACACGCCACGACCGTTCTCGATCTTCATGGCGCGGACTTTTGGCTGCGCCTCTTTCCAGCTGCTTAACGGATGCGAGTCTTGACTGCTCATTAACCGAAACAGCGGTCTATCGGCGCCATGGTTCGGATGTCTCGCCTGTCGCGCGCGGCGCTGCTCGCCGTCGCTTCGCTGTCGGCGCTCGCTCTGCCGGCGGCTGCGCCTGAAGCGTGGGCGGGGCCGCGCATAAAAGACATCGCCGATTTCGAAGGCGTTCGCGAAAATCAACTGGTCGGCTACGGACTGGTCGTCGGTTTGGCGGGCACAGGTGATTCCCTGCGCAATTCGCCCTTCACGCGCCAAAGTCTGGCGGCAATGCTGGAGCGTCTCGGCGTCAACGCGCAGAACGGCAACCTCAATACGCGCAACGTCGCCGCCGTCATGGTGACCGCCAACCTGCCGCCGTTCGCGGCGCAGGGCTCGCGCATCGATGTCACCGTGTCGGCGCTGGGCGATGCGCGCAGTTTGGCCGGCGGGCAGCTGCTTGTGACGCCGCTGATGGGTGCGGACCAGCAGGTCTATGCCGTCGCACAAGGGCCGCTGGCGATCGGCGGCTTTGCCGCCTCGGGCCAATCCGGTTCGTCGGTGACGCGGGGCGTGCCGACAGCTGGCCGCATCGCCTCAGGGGCGCTGGTCGAACGCGAATTGCATTTCGACATCGCCGCGCAGCCGGAATTGCGGCTGTCCTTGCGCAATCCGGACTTCACCACCGCTCAGCGCATCGCAGCCACTATCAACGCCGCGCTCGGCGCTGATGCGGCGCACGCGACAAATCCCGGCGCCATCGCTTTGCGGCGCCCGGAGGGCTTCGCCGGCGACATGGTGGCGCTCGTCGGCCAGATCGAGAACCTGCAGGTGGAGGTGGATTCGCCGGCGCGCATCGTTATCGACGAAAGCTCCGGCATCGTCGTGATGGGCGAGAATGTGAAGGTTTCCACTGTCGCCATAGCGCAGGGCAATTTGACGATCTCGATCCAGGAGGATCCGTTCGTCAGCCAACCGGCGCCGTTCAACCGCAATGGCGAGACGGTGGTGGTTCCCTCCAGCGGCGTCCAGGTCGACGAGGAGGAAGGCGGCCTCGTCGTGGTGCCGGGCGGCGTGCCGCTTCGGCAATTGGTGAACGGTCTTAACGCGCTCGGCGTCACCCCGCGCGACATGATTTCGATCCTGCAAGCGCTGAAGGCGGCGGGCGCGATCCAGGCGGACATCGAAGTGATGTGATGACGGGTCCGATCGCCCTCCCCGGCGCCCCTTTGCCGCTGGCGCCGCAGCCATCCGCGCGCGCCGAACCGCATGTCCCCGACGACATCCGGCGGGCGGCGGAAGAGTTCGAGGCCGTTTTCCTGTCCGAGATGCTGGCGCCGATGTTCGAGGGCATCGATACCGAGGGACTGGGCGGCGGCGGCATGGGCGAAGAAGTGTTCCGGCCCATGCTGATTGAGCGCTATGCAAGCGCGATCACCAGCGCCGGCGGCATCGGCATTGCCGACAGCGTTATACGCGAGCTGATGCGGCTGCAGAGTGCAGTTCCCCCACCTGAGGAACCCGGCGATGTCGCTCAACGCTGACAACGCCGCCGCCCGCGCGGAACACTTGCTGGCGCTGAGCGCACAGCTGACGGCGATCATAATCGAGGAAACGCGGCGCATCGAGGCGCGCGAGCCGCCGCTCGATGGGGCCGAGGCCGACGAGAAAAACCGGCTGAGCAACGCCTACCGGCTGGAACTTGCGCGCATTAAGCAAGAGCCCGCGCTGATCGAGGGTGCGTCGCCGCTCCTGCTGCAGCGCCTGCGACGTGAGACCGAGGTGCTGCACGCAGCGCTGGCCAAGCATGAGATTGCGCTCAACGCGGTGAAGATCATCACCGAAGGGCTCGTGCAGGCGATGGCGGAGGAAGTGGCGCGCCAGCGCGGCGGCGCCGGGGGCTATAACACACAAGGGGTCATCGATGCGCCCTCGCAGCCGCGGCCGACCTTGATCGATCGCAGCGCCTGAGCGCCTCGGATAAACCCTGATCCGGCGACAAGTTCGCCTTTCCTGCAATTTATCTTGCTCTGCGACCGCCCATGCCGTTTCTGTAGCCGCGGCGGTCGTGGGCGAGGATGAAGCACGCGCAGGTCAACTATGATTGGCGCGCCTATGAGGAGGCGCACCACGGATGGCGTCGCCGGTTCGCCGGCGTGCTGAGCGCGCTTGCGTTTAATCTCTGCCTCGTTCTGTTAGCGCTTGCAGCTGCCGTCGCTCTGCTGGTGGTGAGCCGCGACCACCTCTATGCTTATGAATATAGTGAAAGCGGCGCACGGCGCATTGCGCAGCGCGTGGCCAACCTCAATGGCGAGCTGATCCAGCTCGATTTCGACCGCCAGAACCAGTGGGACGCCCTGGTTGCGCTTGAGCTGCGCGGCAACGACTTCCACGCCGCACGCGGATTCCTGCTCTCCGGCGCCGGCATGCTGCGCTCGAGAGCTGGCAGCGTGCTGACGCAGGAAGACGCCAGCGATAGCGAGATCGAGGCGGCGGCACTGGAATTGCTCACGCCAAGCACGCGCGAACGCTATGAGGCCGCAGCCGCGCAGCAGGCGGCGGTTGCGCCCGATACCGCGCCGTTAGGCGCGCCTGATGATTTCGTCCTGCTCTCGCGCGCCCTGCTCGACGACGCCGAGAGTGATCCACTGCAATTGCTGCTGACAGGCTACAGCCTCGGCCTGGCAGGCGATCTCTCCCCGCGCATGCACGCGGGCGTGCGCGCTCTGCTCGACGCCAGCCGGCGCGATGACTATCCTGACGCCGTGGCCGGGGAAGTCTCTCGTCTGTTGCGCGACAGCGCCCCGCCTGAAGCTTTCCGTCAGGCAGTGCAGGCCCAAGACGGCGCATTGAATTACGAGCGCGCGGCGGCCGCATTCCGACAAGTGCTGGCGCCCGCCAAAGCGCAAGACGTGCGCACCATGCTCGATCAGATCGGCGCCATCAGCGAAGTGACTTCGCGCACGACTGCCGCTCTGCTGCTGACGCATGCGGCTTCGCTGCGCGACTTGCCGCGCCTGCAATTGCTGGCGCAAGCGGCCGGCGATCGCGTCACCGCAGCAGCCAAACGCTTGCCGCGCGATGGCCGCCTGATCGATGCGGCGCGTGGCCAGCTGACGATGAACCAGGATCTGATCGCGGCGCTGACCACCGCAGCCGCTGCACTCGCCGGCTTGATTCTGATCGTGCTGATGAAGCTGTTTCAGGGCGCGCGCGCGCTGTGGCGGCGTTGGCGCGACGAGGACGATTACGCAGGCGGCGAGCTCGTCGAGATCAGCAGCAGCAACTGGCGTCCGCTCTAACCATCTCCGGTGAGGGACAAAAAGCGTCACGCTGAGCCTGTCGAAGCGCGACGCGTCACCGGCCCGCCTTCGACAGGCTCAGGCTGACGCTGGTGGAGCTTACGCTGCGTGCTCGGAAAGTGACGCACGCTGTTTTCTCCATGCTGCGATCGTCATTCCGGGGCATCGCGCAGCGATGAACCCGGAACCCAGGGGCATCGAACCCTCTCCCTCCGCGAGGAGGGAGAGGGCAGGGTGAGGGTGGAGCACCGGCGGAGCGTGGTTGGTGTTGCGCGAGATGCGTGAGAAGTCCGCGCCGCACCCTCACCTAACCTCTCCCGCAAATGCGGGAGAGGGACGACGCCAGTGGCTCAAATCGCGTCACGCTGAGCCCGTCGAAGCGCGACATCTCCAGCCCGCCTTCGACAGGCTCAGGCTGACGCCGGTGGATCTTACGCTGGCGGATCAAAACGCGTCACGCTGAGCTTGTCGAAGCGCGACGTCACCAGCCTGCCTTCGACAGGCTCAGGCTGACGCCGGTGGAGCTTACGCCGGCGGATGAAAGCGTCACGCTGAGCTTGTCGAAGCGCGACGCGGGCGCCATCCCTCCCCTTAAGGGGAGGGAAAAGAAGCGTCACGCTGAGCTTGTCGAAGCGCGACGTCACCGGCCTTCGACAAGCTCAGGCTGACGCCGGTGGAGCTTACGCTGGCGGATGAAAGCGTCACGCTGA
>CAYODX010000010.1:0-106225 GCA_964402795.1 uncultured Terricaulis sp.
ACCACGGTCCGGAACAGAGCCAGCTCCCGAGAGAGATGATACGGTCCCAGGGATGCTAGCGCCTCTCGCACGCCGCAGTAACCGCCCAGGCTGAATCTAGGCTCACGGGTCTCACTTCTCAAGCCGCGCCATGCGCCACACGGCGCAAAGCGCCCACGCGCCCGCGCTCGTCCACGGCAACCTCCGCTTCGATGTTCACGGGGGCCATCTGCGCCTCCAACTTGGCTTCCACAACCATGTCGGTCAGACGCTCTATCTCGCCGCGGGCACGTGCGAGCGCCGCACTTGTAGCCTGCGCTTCGTCCAGCAGCGAGAGCGCTGTGAGCACCAGCCGGCGCATCGCCTCGTCATCTCCGCTAAATCCATCCAGCCGCGCATCCAGCGCCAGGGCGAGATCGGCGACGCGCTTCGCGTCACGTTCCGCACACTCGACCGAGAATGCCTGCCCGAGCACGGTGAAAGAAGCTTGCATCAGCGGAGCGCCTCCCTGGCGGCAGCGTTGAACATGTGGATCGGGCCACCCAGCCCATTGACGAGAACATCAGGATCAACGCCCGGTTCCAGGGCGTCGAGCACGGCCTCCACCGCGCTCAGCGCTTGGCTCAGACGGCGGACGCTGCCGACCGTGTCGTTCGAGGCGGGAGAATCGCTCTCCATTGCGACGAAATGTTACGTCAGCGCGCGATTCGTTGAAAGCTGCTTTGCGCTCTCGCGGCTCGACGCAAGCGTCCTTTGCAGCTAAGCGGAACCATCATTTCAGGAGCGAGATCATGAGCGTGCGCGTCGCCATCAACGGGTTCGGACGGATCGGGCGAAATGTCCTGCGGGCCATTATCGAGAACGGCCGCAAGGACATCGAATTGGTGTCGATCAACGATCTCGGCCCCGTGGAGACCAACGCCCACCTGCTGCGCTTCGACAGCGTGCATGGCCGCTTCCCCGGCGAGGTGAAATCGGGCGAGGACTGGATCGACGCCGGCGCGGGCAAGATCAAAGTGACGGCAATCAAGAACCCTGCCGAGTTGCCGCACAAAGAACTCGGCGTCGACATCGCGCTCGAATGCACCGGTATCTTCACCGCCCGCGACAAGGCCGCAGCACACCTCGAAGGCGGCGCCAAGCGCGTGATTGTGTCGGCGCCGGCGGATGGCGCCGATTACACAGTGGTTTACGGCGTCAACCATCAAGGTCTGACGAAGGACCACATCGTCATATCCAACGCATCATGCACCACCAACTGCCTCGCGCCTGTGGTGAAGGTGCTGCACGACGCGATCGGCATCGATCACGGCATGATGACGACGATTCACTCCTATACCGGCGATCAACCGACCCTCGATACGCTGCACAAGGATTTGTATCGGGCGCGCGCCGCGGCGTTAAACATGATCCCGACCTCAACCGGCGCAGCGAAGGCGATCGGCCTCGTTATCCCCGATCTCAAGGGCAAGCTCGACGGCATCTCGATCCGTGTGCCGACGCCAAATGTCTCCGTCGTGGATTTCAAGTTCGTGGCCAAGAAGGCGACGACGAAGGAAGAAGTGAACGCCGCGATCAAGGCTGCCGCCGAAGGCGCGCTCAAAGGCGTGCTCGGCTTCACCAACGCGCCGAACGTCTCGATGGATTTTAACCACGATCCCCGCTCGTCGGTCTTTCACATGGATCAGACCAAGGTGATGGAGGGCAAATTCGTGTCGGTGCTGTCCTGGTATGATAACGAGTGGGGTTTCTCCAACCGCATGGCGGACACCGCGATTGCTCTGGCAAAGCTGATCTAAGGGCGGGCAAACTCTTCCGTTGCGGGAAGACGGCTTGAGACTCCCGGACCTCTCCGCGATCGCCAAGGCGCAGCTTTTCGGAATGGCCGTCGGCTTTGCGCTGGCACTGCTGGCGTGCGAGCGGCTAGATCTGAGCTACCCGATTTTTGTGATCGGCTTTCTCGCCGCTTGGGCGGCGAGCGAGCCGTTTCTCGCCAAGCGGCTCACCGGGCGCAGCGACCAGCGTGCAATCGCCATCGGCGTGTTGAGCGGTTTTCTGTTCCCCTGGGCGGGCGTGGCGGCGGCGTGGCTGTTGCTGATGATGCGGCCTTAGCTGGCATGGCGAAAGCTACGCCGGCGGGTTGAGTTGTGCAGCGTTAATGCGGCGGCAACCTCACACTGTGCTCATGCCCGCGCGTAGTCGCCACAACCATCTCAGCACCGCTCTCGGCGATCTCGCATTCGCGACCGCAACATTCGGCTGCGGACTTTTCGATGCGCCGCTGTGGCTGGCCGGACTGGCGGCTATTGGCATGCTCGCCTATTGGAGCTGGACGCGACGCGCGGTGCTGAACCGCCTGCGCGGCGCAGCGTGGGCGAGCCAGACCGGACTTGCGATTACCGTTCTGCTCGCCATCTTGGCTGGCGCGTACTGGCTCGGCCTGGGCGTCGGCGGAACAATCTAAGGGACGTTCTATCATGACCAAGCTGTCGATGTACGCGATCAGCGCGCCGGTGCTCGTACGCATGCTGAATAATCTTTCCTCGATACTGACGAAAGCCGAGCAGCAGGCGAAGGCCAAAGGCTACGACGCGAGCGTGCTGCTGAATGCTCGCTTGGCGCCCGACATGTTCCCGCTGCTGCGGCAGGTGCAGATCGCCACCGATCAGGCCAAGGGCTGCGTCGCCCGTCTCGCCGGCCATACGCCGGAGGCGATCGAGGACACTGAAACCACGTTTGCGCAATTGCAGGCGCGCATCAAGAAAGTGCTTGGCATCGTTGAAAGCTATAAGCCGGAGCAAATAGACGGCTCCGAAACGCGCGAAGTGAGCGTCAAGATTCCCAATGCGGAACTTAAATTCAGCGGCATTGATTACGTGAACCATTGGGTGATGCCGAATTTGTATTTCCACATCACCGCCGCATACGCGATCCTGCGGCACAACAATATCGAGCTCGGCAAGTCGGACTTCTTGATGGGCTGAACGCCATGCAGCGCCGCCCCAATCCCTCCGCGGCGTTGAGCGACTTTGTCTTTGCGGGCGCCGCCTTCGCGGCCGGTTGGGTTGGCGCCCCGGCGGCGATCGCGTTTGTGCTCGGCGCCGGGGCCATTATTGCGTGGTGGTGGACACGCCGGCATACGCTCGCGGCAATGGCCCCTGCGCGGCGGTTTTCGCAGGGCCTGCTTGCTGTTGGGATGATTGCCGCCGTGCTCGGCCTCGCCTATTGGATCGGCCTTCTCGTTGGAGGACACACGTGAGCTTTCGTCGCATCGAAGACGCGCCCCCGAACAAAACCGCCTTGGTGCGGGTCGACTTCAATGTGCCGATGGCCGGAGGCCAGGTCAGCGACGATACGCGTTTGCGCGCTGCGCTGCCGACGATCCAGGCGCTCACGGCCAAAGGTTGCAAGGTTGCGTTGCTGGCGCATTTCGATCGCCCCAAGGGCAAGCGGACGCCCGAGATGTCGTTGAAGCCAGTGACGCCCGCGCTGGAGGCGCTGCTTGGCGCGCCAGTAGCATTCGCCGACGACTGCGTTGGCGAAGCGGCAAGAGTGGCGATCGACGCAGCGCCGGCCGGCGGCGTCATTCTCTTGGAGAACACGCGTTTTCACGCTGGTGAAGAGAAGAACGACCCCGAACTCGCCAAGGAGATCGCAGCGCTTGGCGATTTCTACGTGAACGACGCCTTCTCCGCAGCCCATCGCGCGCATGCATCCACCGAGGGCGTTGCTCACCTCTTGCCGGCATACGCAGGCAAACAGATGGAGCGCGAACTGGATGCGCTCGATGCGGCGTTGGGCAATCCGAAGCGGCCGGTGCTCGGAATTGTCGGCGGCGCCAAAGTATCGACCAAGCTCGATCTATTGCAGAACCTGATTGCCAAGCTCGACAGGCTGGCGATCGGCGGAGGCATGGCCAATACCTTCCTCTATGCGCAAGGAGTCGAGATCGGCGGATCGCTGGCGGAAAAGGATATGGCGGACAAGGCGCGCGAGATCATCGCCGCGGCGAAAGGCAGATGCGAATTACTGCTGCCGCTCGACGTCGTTGTCGCGAAGGAGGTGAAGGCGCACGCCGAAGCGCGCATGTGCGGGCTCGACCAGATCGCAGAGGACGAGAAAATTCTCGATGTCGGCGAAAAGACCATTCGGCATCTCCGCACCGCAATGGAACACTCGCATACCTTGATCTGGAACGGTCCGCTCGGCGTCTTCGAAGTGCCGCCTTTCGATCAAGGCACGGTCATTGCCGCTCAGGAAGCCGCTCGTCTGGTCAAGGCTGGCAAGTTGATCGCGGTCGCTGGAGGCGGCGACACAGTCGCCGCACTGCACCACGCAGGCGTCGCTGACGAGATGACCTTCGTATCGACCGCAGGAGGAGCATTTCTGGAGTGGATGGAGGGCAAAGCGTTGCCAGGGGTCGAGGCGCTGAAGCGGTAAACATCGGCCGCCGAGGCTACTGGCTGGGGGACTTTTCCCCACAACTCCGCCTGACGTGGCCTTTCTCGTTCACCTGGGCTAAACCCGGCCATCCAATCAATCGCGGGGCTAACCCCGCCAGGACAGGGCGCGGACACGTGAATCTCGAGGCATTAAACAAAGTCGCCAACGCCATGGTGGAGCCGGGCAAAGGCATTCTGGCGGCCGACGAATCCACCGGCACCATGAAGAAGCGCATGGATGCGATCGGAGTGGAAAACACCGAGGACAATCGGCGTGATTATCGCGAATTGATGTTCCGCGCCAAAGAGGCGATGTCGTACGTCTCCGGCGTTATCCTTTATGATGAAACGATCTGGCAGAACGCGAAAGACGGCACGCCGCTGGTCAAACTGATCCAAGATGCAGGCGCCATTCCCGGGATCAAGGTCGACGAAGGCACGCGTGTGCTCGCCGGCGCAAAAGCGGGCGAATTGATCACGAAAGGCCTCGATGGTCTCGATAAGCGGCTGCCGAAATATTACGAGCAAGGCGCGCGTTTTGCAAAATGGCGTGCGGTGATCGATCCGACCAACATCTCCTACGCCGGCCTTCTCGCCAACGCGCACGCTCTCGCCCGGTACGCAAATCTGTGCCAGGAGTTCGACATCGTTCCGATCGTCGAACCGGAAGTGCTCATGGACGGCGATAACGACATTGATGCCTGCTACGCCGTCACCGAATGGGTGCTGAAGGAGGTTTTCCAGCAGCTCTATTACATGAATGTGAAGCTCGAAGGCATCGTGCTGAAGCCGAACATGGTGATCTGCGGCAAGAAGGCGTCGGCGAAAGCTAATGTTGACCGCGTTGCGGAAAAGACGCTGAAGGTGCTGAAAGCGTGCGTTCCAAGCGCCGTGCCCGGAATCGCCTTCCTCTCAGGCGGGCAGAGCGACGAAGAAGCGACTGCGCATTTGTCCCGAATGAACCAGATGGGTCCGCTGCCGTGGAAGCTCACTTTCTCCTATGGCCGTGCGCTGCAAGCGGCGCCGCAGAAGGCGTGGGGCGGCAAGAGCGAGAATGTCGCCGCCGCTCAGCGTGCGTTCCTGCACCGCGCGCGCATGAACGGGCTCGCCAGCTTAGGCAAGTACAAGCCGGACTTGGAAAAAGAAGCCGCGTAAAGCGCTCCACCGGCATTGATTGAAGGTCGAAGGCAGCTGCCTTTGGCCTTCAGTCTAATTGGAGAACCACTTTCACCAGGCGCTCCAGCGCGCACCGATCTCACGACGCAGATCGTCGATACGGCGCTGCGCGTAATAGAGATGTTGCTCCGCGCTGCGCAGGTCATCGCCGAGATCGCGGCGCTCCCGGCGCAGACGGTCTATTTCACCGCGCAAGCGGTTGCGCTCCTCATCGTTCGGCGCAGACGCGAGTTCGTGCTCGCGGTCGCGGATGTCACGGTCAATGCTATCGCGACGCGATTGAATGTTTGAGATGTCGCTTCGCGCTGCGTCCACATCGGCCTCCGCTTCATGCACACGCCGGCCATCCTCGAACGCCGCATAGAAATCATATTGCAACTCCGCCGGACACGAGCCGTTGAACGTGCCGCCGCGGCGGGCAAAATTGAACGCGTTTGGCGGCTGACAGAATTGCACCATCCCGTCTGCGAAACCAGCTGCGTACAATTGACCCTCAGCGATGAAGCCCTTGTCGGCGCAGCTTTCAGCCCTGTCGCGAAAGCGATTGGCGCCGGCGCTCGCTGCGTCGCTGAAGCCGATAGCGCGCCAATCCGCCGCCGCGCATTCTTCCGCGCTCATGGTCTCGCATCCAGCCAGCGCAAAGCCGAACACGAGCGCCAACGCGGCCAGCAGCATGTACTTCATCGGCTCTCCCCTTAGCCTCGGCCCTAACGTATGACTCACCCGATGAGCCGCCGCTGCCGCCTTTACCTGATTAGCCCGCCCCGCTTCGAAACAGAAGATTTCTCGCGCGCGCTGGAGGAGGCGTTGGACGGAGGCGACGTCGCAGCGGTGCAGTTGCGACTGAAGGAGGCCAACGACGCAGAAATCCTGCGCGCCGGAGCGGTGCTGAAGCCCATTGTCCAGAACGCTGGCGCGGCTTTCATCGTGAACGACCGGCCCGATCTTGCCGCCAAACTGGACGCCGACGGCGTGCATATTGGACAGGCCGATGCGAGCTATGCGGCCGCGCGCGCGGCGATGGCGGCCGATCGGATCGTCGGCGTCACCTGCCACAATTCGCGCCACCTTGCGATGGAAGCAGCCGAGGCCGGTGCGGACTATGTGGCCTTCGGCGCGTTTTACGCCACTGAAACCAAGCAGGCGAAGTCGCAGGCGACCCCGGACATCCTCGAAATCTGGCAGGAAACGATGGAAACGCCATGCGTCGCCATCGGCGGCATCACCATCGCCAACGCCGACCCGCTCGTCACCGCCGGGGCGGATTTTCTCGCAGTCTCCGCCGGAATCTGGCGGCACGCGCACGGTCCGCGCGCCGCTGTCGCTGAATTCAACGCTTTGTTCGAGAGGCGTGCTGCATAAGTCGCCGGAACAGGCGCCGCACGCCTCCGTTCTTCTCGCGCCAATCGAGGAGAACGGGATGGCGCAAAGGCTGAAGGGAAAGAAGGTGGCCATTGTCGCCACCGACGGTTTCGAACAGTCGGAACTCATCGTGCCGTTGCAGGCGCTGCAAGAAGCCGGGGCCGAGGTCGCCATAATCGCTCCGAAAAGCGGAGAGATTCAAGGCATGCAGCACGACGATAGAGGCGAGAAGGTCAAGGTTGATCTGACTCTCGGCGACGCCAATCCCGATGACTTCGATGCGCTGGTGCTGCCCGGCGGCGTCGCCAACCCTGACAAGCTGCGACTTGAGCATCGTGCGATTCAGTTCATCCGCAGCTTTGTCGAAAACCACAAACCAGTCGCTGCAATTTGCCACGGGCCATGGACGCTGATCGACGCCGGCGGCGTCGAGGGCAAGCGCGTCACGTCATGGCCGTCGCTGAAGCGAGATCTCGAGAACGCCGGCGCCGAATGGCTGGATGAAGAAGTCGTTGTCGATCAGAGTCTCGTGACCTCTCGCAAGCCCGGCGACCTTCCCGCCTTTTGTGTGAAAATGATCGAGGAGTTCGCGGACGGCCGTCAAAACGGCGCTGGTAAGAACCACGACCGGGCTTCTGAGAGCCGCCAGCACTGAGACTCGCCCCGCGCACGAAGCAGTCTAGAGTGCAGGCCCCATTGCGCCGGAGCCTGTGCCCTCATGTCCAATGCGTTCGATCTTCTGAGCCAATTGCGCGAGCAGGCGCGCCAGCGCGAGCCCAGCGACGCGGAGGCGCCGAAATCCTTCGCCGAACGCGCAGCCGATACAGTAGCGAACGTAGTCGGCTCGTGGCGTTTTATACTCATTCAAACGGCGTTGCTCGCGGCCTGGATCGTTTTCAATGCAGCCAGCCCGGGTCGCGTTGACCCCTACCCGTTCATTCTCCTGAATCTAATGTTGTCCTTCCAAGCCGCCTACACTGCGCCGATCATCATGATGAGCCAGAATCGTCAGGCCGATATCGACCGACGGCGCAGCATCGAAGATTACGAGATCAACCGCAAAGCGGAACTCGAAATCGAAACCCTGCACCAAAAGATTGACCTGCTACGCGAGCAGGAAATTGCGGCGCTCACTGCTTCGGTGGAACGATTAACGCGGCTTCTGGAAGCGAAAGAAAGCTAACCATCCTGGCGCTCGTCCGGCGCCACGGAGTCGCTGCTGTCTTCGAGAGCTTGTATGAAGTCGCCGCTGTCGCGCGGTAGCGCGCCGATGAAAGGCGTGACGGCCGCAAGTGCGAACGCGGCCAGAACGAGCCACAAATGCATCACGCTCCTCCTCGGCGTGAGAAACTGCAGTGTGATTGCGACAAAAATCGGAAATGGAGCACGGAAATGGTCGCCGGCTGCATTGCATTCGCAGCTTCATGCCTTGCGTCGTGACTGGCGCGAGACCCAAGCATAACTTATCGCCAACAATACAGCGAAGATCGCCGCGCCGGTCCAACGCGACATTGCCGCGAAGTCTTCGCCGACGATTGCAATCGGCGTTGGGCTGCCAGTTCCGACGATAAGACCCGCATTCAAAATGCCGAGCAGACTCTCGCCGACGATCAGGCCGGAGGCGAGCAGGACGCCGAAGCGTTTCGCCATTTCCGCGTTTTCGCGCTTTTCCACAGCACGATTATAGAACCAACCAATAATTGCCCCCACGATGACGGGCTCCGTGGCGTCCATCGGCAGATACATGCCAATTCCAACCGCGAGGGGCGATATGCGCATCAGCTTGGCCAGGCCGAGCATCTCGTCGACGATGATCATCACAACGCCGATAGCTGCTCCCGTGCCGATTAGATTCCAGTCGAGTTCTGCGTTCAATACGCCGCGCGCGAGCGTCGAAATCAGCGCGGCCTGCGGAGCGCCAAGTGGTTCGGCGGCGATGGCCGCGCGGTTCGGGTCGCCGGGAAATCCGTAAGCGTGGTTCAACAGATCGAGTACGGGACCAATGACTGCAGCGCCCGCCAGCACGCCCGCAATAAGGGCGATTTGCTGGCGCCACGGGGAGGCGCCGACCAATTGTCCTGTTTTCAGGTCTTGCAAGTTGTCGTTGGATATAGTGGCGATCGAAAAAACGACGGCGACAGTAAACAGCGCCAACGCCACGAGGGCATTGGTCGCGCCGGCGCCTAGACTGGGCTGCACGAACAAAGCGAGCAGCAGCGAGCCGGCGACGATGGCGAGAATGCCGATCCCGGACACTGGACTGTTTGATGCGCCGATTAGGCCCGCCATGTAGCCGGCAACGGTAGCGATGAAGGCGCCGACGATAAGCGCGAAGAGAACGCCGCCGATTACAAGCGGCCAGATCAACGCTCGCAGTGGTCCTGGAGCGATGAAGTCGTAGAGCAACGCGCCAATGGCGAGAAGGCAAACGAAGCTCAGAGCTCCGATTACGCCCATGGGCAGGTCACGATCGTCATGCGCTCTCGACTGCGCGCCAGCGCCCGCGCGGATCGTGTCCGCCATGCCTTTCGCCACAGGTCCAACGAGCCTCACGAGGCTCCAGATTGCCGCGACGCCGATGGCGCCCGCACCAATGAACCGAACCTCGTTGCGGAAAACCGTTTCCGCTATCTCACCGATCTCGCCGCTCATGCCGGCAGTCAGCATCGGCATCAGGCCTGCCCACGAGATCAGCAAACCGATCAGCATCGCCGCGCCCACGGAGATTCCGACCAGGTGCCCTGCTCCGACGAGCGCCAGAGAGAAGCCGATGGTGACGCCGCTGACGCCAGAGCCGACGCGGAAGACGCTCTGCACCGTTGCCGCCGCCAGTCCCATGAAGCTGATGACCTGCGCCGCGGCGGCGGTGAGCGCGCCGAAAAGGACAATGAATGGTCCACGCGTGCGCTCGAGCGCGTCCTGCGGCGCTTCATCACCGGTCGCGCCAACCTTTAGCACCTCTGCGGCCGCAACCCCCTCCGGAAATGGGAGCGTCGAGTTCACCACCAACGCGCGCCGCAACGGGATCGAGAACAACACTCCCAGCGTTCCGCCGAGCGCGCAAATGAGGAAAGTCAGCCAGAACGGGAAGCCTTGCCACCAGCCGATCATGACCAGCCCCGGCAGCACAAAGATGATCGCCGAGAGAGTGCCGCCAGCCGAGGCGACGGTCTGGACGATGTTGTTCTCGCGAACCGAGCCGGTGCGAAGGAGGCGGAAGACGCCCATCGAGATCACCGCCGCCGGGATCGACGAGGCGATGGTGATGCCCACCCTGAGACCCAAATAAATGTTGGCTGCGGTGAAGACGATGGCGATGACTGCGCCCAGGACAAGGCCGCGAATGGTCAGTTCGGAAGCACGCACTGTTTCCCCCCGCTCGGCGGGGTAGCCCCCGTGAGCACTATCCTAGGCTGCCCCTACGGCCGCCGCCACCGCTGGAGCGGGCTAGGAAATCGCGTCGAACCCGCCTACGTGATGACCTTGGATTTGCGGTTCGCCTCAGAGCCTCTGGAGCCCTATTGATGAATTTCCGCCTCGACGACGAAGACGACGTCAAGAACCCGGCCGACGGCCGCAATGCCCCCGACGTGATCGAAAAGGCTTTGTTCCAGGCGCGGATCGTCATGCTGACGGGTGAGGTCAACGATATCCAGGCGCGGCGGGTGACCGAACGTTTGTTTGCACTCGCAAGCGACAGTTCTAAGCCGATCACGTTTGTCATCTCCTCGCCTGGGGGACATGTCGAAAGCGGCGACATGATTCATGACGCTGTGAAGTTCATCGACGCGCCAGTGCAAATGCTCGGCACCGGATGGGTAGCCAGCGCCGGCGCGCTCATCTATTGCGCTGCCCCGCGCGAACGCCGCTTCTGCCTGCCCAACACGCGCTTTCTCCTGCACGAGCCGCGCGGCGGCGTCGGCGGCATGGCAAGTGATGTCGAGATTCAAGCGCGCGAAATCCTTCGCATGCGCGAACGCCTCAACAAGATCTTCGCCGATGCGACGGGTCAGCCCATCGAGAAGATCAAGAAGGACATCGATCGCGATTACTGGATGCTTGCGGACGAGGCGAAGGCCTACGGTCTGGTCGGCCGTATCGTGAAAAGCCAGAGCGAGCTGCGCTAAGCAGCTTAGAATTGCAGTGTACCCACAGAGCCCCGGCCTTCCGCCGGGGCTTTTCCTTACCGTCTTTACAGCTTGCCGCGAGAAAATCGCCTCCCATGCGGTATGAGCCGCCACGCGCCCCATGCATTTCGGAACAATGACTGAAGCGTAATTGCATAGGGGCTAGGCCGCCGCCCCATCGCCCCATTATCGCCCTGTGGAAAAATAGAAACGGGGTCACGCACTCGCGGCGCGCTGCGGAGCGGGTGCTTTCAATTTGTTCCAACAGTCGTGGGCGCTGACGGCGTTCGCGCGCAACGTAGAGAGACCAAATCATGGCCCCTCGCTTGCTCGGATACGCTCCGAACAAAGTGAAAGCCGTCAAGCGCAGCTTGGCGCAATCTGTTCATCGCACCATGCAAGCCGTCGGCGCCTCGGGCGTGCTGGCGATGGCGGCATTAATGAACTTCGCCATCTATCCGGACGCACTCGCGGCGGTTGTTGACGGCCAACCCGGAATCATCAGTTTCGTTCCAAACGAACAACAGCAAACACCGCAGATCGATGCGGTGGAGAAGACCGTCGCGGTCGACGAGCAGGAAGCGCGTTATCTGGCTGCAACCATCTGGGCCGAAGCACGCTCGGAAGGCGAAGAAGGCATGCGCGCCGTCGCGCACGTGATCGCCAATCGCCGGGGAGAGCGCTTCGGCTACAGCATCGAATCCGTGGTGCTGTCGCCCTATCAGTTCTCGGCCTGGAATCGAGGCGACCCCAACCGGCCGCTGGCTATGCATCCTGAACGATACGCAACAAGCGGCGCTAATCTCGAAACCTGGCAGACCGCCCAGCGGATCGCGCACGAAGTGCTCTCGGGCCGGTCGGTCGATCCCACCGGCGGCGCAATGTTTTACCACACCACGGCCATTCGTCCGTACTGGGCGCGCTACGGCCAAGGCCGGCAGGTGATCGGCGCGCACGTATTCTACGCTGACGTGCCCGACCGCGGTTCGCGCCGTGCACGCGTGACACAAGTGGCGCAGACTTTCGATCGGCCAATTCCCATTGACGGGCCGGCGGCGCAAGGTCCCCGCGCGGGACGCGTCAACGGAGTCATTCAGCACGCGCCGGCTTCAGCAGCGCGCCGGCAACTGCCCACCGAAACTGCGCGCGATGCCGACGCAGCGGCGACGCCGACCATCAACGGCGTGCCGATCACGCAGCTTCGCGCCTCTGGCCAACAATAAGAAGAGCCCCCGACACGAACAAACTCGCGAGCCGCTCCCAGAGCGGCTCGTTTGTTTTTCCCTCCCGATAATAGAGGCGTTGCCCTCCCGCAGCATCACGCGCCCTAAGTTGCGGACCGCGTTAGCGCGTAGCGCTCCTCACTCAGCTGCAAGATCGCTTCACCTTCCAGCGCCACGATGTGCTCCTCTTCCACCATGCGATAGCGGAACGGCACGCTTGGCTTGCCGGGCGGCAGCCCTTCGTAGCTGACGCCTATCTTGCGCTTGCCTTCACTTCGTCGGAGAGCACGCGATGGGAGAACCGAAGCGGCCGCCTTCTGCCCATTGGGTCCACAGAACGCTGCCGATGGCGACAGGCCCTCGCGGCATATTCTCGTTCATGTCCAGATGCCGATGAACTCATCCATGTTGGGCAGCACGTCGACCATGGCGTGCAGCAACACAACCAGCAACAGCGACTTGGTCCGCGCATAGATCAAGCCGAACAGCAGGCCCATCGGCGAAAGCGTGGCGATGGTATGGGCAATCACTTGCCACGGATCGGCCGACCAGCCGTCAACACCGGGGCCCCCACGCAAAAACAGGCCAGGCGCATGCGCCAGACCGAACAGGATTGCGGTCAAGAATACCCCAATCCAAGGCGATCGAAAAAGAGCGCTGAGTCTGGTTTGAAGCACGGCGCGATAGAGAAACTCCTCGTTGAGCCCCGCCTCCACAGCGATCCAGAGAAAGCTCGCAGGAGCTGCCCAGGCTAGCGTTGCAATGCCGGCGTTGGTGTTGCTGATGTCGCGTACGCTTGGGCTGATCACGCACAATAGGGCCAGTATGATTGCGCCAAGCACGACAAGCGTGCGCCAGAACTTCCGCCCTTTGAGGCCGCTCTGAAACAAAGGTGTCAACCTAGCGCCGAGCATGACGAGCAGCAGCGCCGGCGCGATCACATGGGCGACGAGCTTCAAAGCCATCACCAGCACTTCCTGCTGCGGCCCCGCAGGCAACGCAGAGCGTGCGGCGCTCATGCCAAAACCGAGAAAGCCGACCGCATAGAGCGCGAGATAGAGAACAACTGCTCCGCTCTCGAGGGAAGGGCGCCGAACCTCTATTGCAGGCGCATCAGCGCCGCGCGTCAGCATCCAAGCAAGCAGCGACAGCGCGAGTCCGAAGATGCCCATGACGAAGATCGGCGTCATGAAATCAGCGTCGCTCAGCGCAAGATAGCCGACCGACCCAATCCAAAGCAGTGCATAACCAGCGACGGCGATGAACGCCGCGCCCCTTCCCGCGCTTGCCGCAGCCATGAGATCTCCTGTGTCAGCGCAGGAGATGCACCCGGTCCGCTTCTTGGATGCGTTGCTCAGTGGCTCTCGTTGCGCCACACCTGCTTGTACCCGAGGTACAACAAGCTCGCGAGCACCAGCAGGAAGGCCAGCACGACGATCCCCATCTGCTTGCGGGCGACCATGTGGGGGTCAGCGGCCCATTGCAGGAAGGTCGCCACGTCGTGAGCGTACTGATCGGTTGTTGTCGGTGATCCATCCGCATACGGCACTGCGCCATCGGCGAGCGGCGGAGGCATGGCGATGCGCCCCCCGGGGAAATAATGGTTCTCGTACAACGTGCCTTCGCTGGCGCCTGAATAGCCCGTGAGCAGCGAATAAACGTAATCGGCGCCGCCGTGCCGCGCCGAAGTGATCACCGATAGATCGGGCGGATAGCCGCCACCATTCGCGGCGCGGGCAGCGATCTCATTCGGGAAAGGTCTGCGGAAATGATCCGAGATTCGGCCTGGGCGGTCGGCGGGCTGACCGCTGTTTGGGTCGGTGTCGCTAATCGTCACCGATTGAGCGATCGCACGTACGTAAGGGTTTTCGGTAACGTCCACGAAGCGGCCGCCGTGCTCTGGCTCGCCCACGTGGGGTTCAAGTTGTCCGGTCTCTTCGTTACGCACCATGTAGAGCGCAAACGGAGCGCCGCGTTCGCCAAGATGGCGATAAGCCAAATGATCCATTGAATGGCAGGTCGAACAGACTTGGCTGTAAACTTGAAAGCCGCGTTGCACAGCGGCCATATCATAGCCGCCGAGGGGGCTGTCGAAGCTGAAATTTCCATCGCGCGGATGCTGCGCCTCAGCGGCGGCGAATGCCACGCCTGCAACAGCAATTGCCGCGATCGCGGCAGCAGAAAGCGCACGCAACATCAGGCAACCCCTTGCGTCTGGCCGTCGCCGATCGGCTTGGCGATGGTGTCCGGCACACGACCGGGCGTTTCACGCAAACCCAGCACTGGCAGTATGATGAGGAAGAAGAGGAAGTAATAAAGCGTCGCCAGTTGCGATAGACGCGTCACGGTGAAGGTGAATGGGGTGTGGCGTTCCACGGTGAAGAATGGAGCGGCGGCGCCGACTTCCGTCTTCACGGCGCTTATTTCGGTTTCCAGTTCGTCCGTCGTTGCGGCGCGCACTTGGCGTGTCTGTACCGAGCCGCCGGTGATGACCCTCAATGTGCCTTCGGTGGCGCTGGAGCGGTTCACAGCGCTCATAACGCCCTGATCGCCCGCCTGCGCCGCGCGCGCGGCCTCGTCCCACTGCTCTGCGCTCTGCGCCTGTATCGCGCGCTCGGTAACTTGTCCGCCTTGGACCCAGCTCAGGGTCGCCGTGAAGTCGCCTGACTTGGCGAGGATGTTGCCCGGGTTCTGACCGCCGCACCAACCCAGGATGAGGCAGACCACAACGAACAGCAGGAAGAATTGACGCGCGACTGGACGGTAGCGCATCGAGCGCACTCGCGACGTGTCCAGCCATGGCAGCACGAAGAGAATGCCAATCGCTGCGAACATCGCGAGCACGCCCGCGAGCTTTGAATCGATCGGACCGATATTGAAATCGAACGCCCGCAGGATCGCGTAGAATGGCAGCAAATACCATTCCGGCACGATTTCTGGCGGCGTCTGCAGCGGATTGGCTGGAATGTAATTATCGGCGTGGCCGAGCGCGTCCGGCATGTAGAACACGAACACCGCGAAGAGCATGATGAACAAGGTCGTTGCGAACAGATCCTTCATCGTCGCATGCGGTGTGAATGGGACCGTATCCGCCTTCGTCTTCACGTCGACGCCGGTTGGATTGTTTTGGCCGCTCTCGTGCAGAGCCCAGACGTGCAGCGCAACCACGCCGGCGATCACGAACGGCAACAGATAGTGTAGCGAGAAGAAGCGGTTGATAGTGGGCTGATCGACCGAAAAGCCGCCCATAAGCCAGTTGCGAATGCTCTCGCCGACAATTGGCAAGGCGCCGAGCAAGTTGGTGATGACAGTCGCGCCCCAGAACGACATCTGCCCCCAAGGCAGGGTGTAGCCGAGGAAGGCGGTGCCAACCATCAACAGGTAGATCACGCATCCGAGAATCCAGAGCAACTCCCGCGGCGCCTTGTAGGAGCCGTAATAGAGGCCGCGGAACATGTGGATGTACACGGCCAGAAAGAACATCGAGGCGCCGACAGAATGGATGTTCTGGATCAGCCAGCCGAACGGGACGTCGCGGTCGATGCGCTGCACGCTGGCGAACGCCATATTGATGTGGGGCACGTAGTGCATGGCCAGCACGACGCCGGTGACGATCTGCACCACGAGGCAGAGCGACAACATGGCGCCGAAGGTCCACCAATAGTTCAGATTGCGCGGCGTTGGATATGCGACGAAGCTGTCGTAGGTCAGCCGCATGATCGGCAAGCGTTTGTCGAGCCAGCGTGTGAAGCCCGATTTCGGCTCATAGGTCGAAGGTCCGCTCACGAGTTCGCGCTCCTTAGCCGATACGGATTGCGTTGGCGCCGGTGAAAACGTACGGCGCAGGATAGAGGTTTTTTGGCGCTGGTCCGCTGCGGATGCGCCCGGAGGTGTCGTACACCGACCCGTGGCAGGGGCAGAACCAGCCGTGATAAGCCCCTTCAGCAAAGGTCGGGATGCAGCCAAGGTGCGTGCAGCTCGCTTGCAGGATCAACCATTCAGGACGGCCGGCCTGGCCATCCTCTTGCTGGATGCGCTCTGCATCGATCTGCGGATCCTTCAGATTTGCGTAATCGTCGCGCTGGGCGTCGGCGATCTCTGTCGGCGTGCGGTGGCGCACGAATACCGGCTTGCCTTGCCACATCACTTTGATCTGCTGGCCCGGCGGAATTGCACTGAGGTCCACTTCAGTGGTGGAAAGGGCGCGCGTGTCGGCGGCGGGGTTCATCTGATCGATGAAAGGCCAGATCGTTGCGGCGGCGCCTACGGCGGCGACCGCACCACCAGCGATGAAGATGAAGTCGCGCCGAGTTTCAGTCTCCTCGTGCGCGCTGCTTGCTGCGTCAGCCACCGCGTTCTATCTCCCGGCCAGGTCCGCCGGCGAAGCTGGACACATTCAGCAGGCAAGCCGCGCGGCGCGCCGCCGCACTAATGCCCCTGATTCCGCCCCGATTCTCCGGCGTTGGAGGCCATAACGTGCGGCTTGCTCTCTATCAACCGGACATCCCCCAAAATTTGGGCGCGGCCATTCGCCTCTGCGCCTGTTTGGGCGTCCCGCTCGACGTGATCGAGCCCTGCGGTTTTCCACTGACCGACGCCGCGATGAAGCGCGCAGCGCTCGATTATGGCGACAAGGTCGAGATGCTACGCCACGCCAGCCTCGCGGCATTCCGCGAGGCGCCGCAACGGGAGGGTGGCCGGCTGGTGCTGGTGGAGACGGACGGCGCCTTGAGCTTTCAAGACTTCGCCTTCTCCACAGGCGACACGCTTGTTCTGGGGCGCGAGAGCGCCGGCTCGCCGGGCGAACTGTACGCGGCTGCTCAAGCCAGCGTGCGCATACCGATGGCGCGCTCACTCCGCTCGCTCAACGTGGTCACAGCCGCGTCGGTCGTGCTGACGGAGGCCATGCGGCAAATCGGCGGATGGGAGAAATTGGGTTGAGTGAAGAGCGTAGAGCGCGGGCGAAGGCTTGGTTTGAAGAGCTGCGCGACCAAATCTGCGCGGCGTTCGAGTTGCTGGAAGACGAGGCGCCCGCCGCACTCTATCCTGGCCTTCCGGGCCGCTTTGAAAAGACGCCATGGAAACGCGGCGACGGCTCGTCGGATCACGGCGGCGGCGTCGCCAGCATGATGCGCGGACGCTTCTTCGAAAAAGTCGGCGTGCATGTGAGCACTGTTTACGGCGAGTTCTCGCCGGAGTTCGCGAAGAACGTGCGGGGCGCGGGCGACGATCCGCGTTTCTGGGCTTCGGGCATCTCGCTCATCGCCCACATGCGCAACCCGCACTGCCCCGCCGCGCACATGAACACGCGCCACATCACCACGACGGAGTGGTGGTTCGGGGGTGGCGGCGATCTCAATCCCACCCAGGAGTACCAACGTGATGAAGCCAGCGAGGACGCCCGGGCCTTCCACGCGCCCTATCGCGACGCGTGTGAGAAACACGAGCCGGGCCTCTATGCCAGGTACAAGAAATGGGCGGACGAGTATTTCTGGCTGCCGCATCGCTGCGAGCCCCGCGGTGTCGGCGGCATCTTCTACGATCACCACAATAGCGGCGACTGGGACCGCGACTTCGCGTTCACGCAGGACGTGGGGCGCGCGTTCTTAAGCGCCTATCTGCCGCTGCTGCGCAAATACATGCACAAGGCCTGGAGCGAGGCGGATCGCGAAGAACAGCTCGTGCAGCGCGGGCGCTATGTGGAGTTCAATTTGCTCTACGACCGCGGCACGACATTCGGACTGAAGACCGGCGGGAATGTTGAGAGCATCCTTTCAAGCATGCCCCCCGTGGTGAAATGGCCCTAGCCCGGCGACCTTCGGCAACCAGGCCGATTTTTCAAAACCAGGTCGGTCATGGGCACTCTGAGTTTTAACGCGCGCTAAGAAGCGCGCTGGTGCGGCCCTTTTCTTGCGTGGCGCGAAAGACCATGACCCGACTCGCCTATCCGCAAGAGCTTAAGCCGCTGACTTCGCTGCGTTTTATCGCGGCGTTCTGGGTGCTTTTGTACCATTTCAAGGACCATCTTGGCCTCGATTTGGGACGCTGGGGCTTGGTGGCGGACGGCTACCTCGGGGTCGATCTCTTCTTCACGCTATCCGGGTTCATCCTGGCGCACGTTTACCTGAGCAGCCTGGAGAGCGGCGCCTTTGGGTATGGCGGCTTCCTGAAAAACCGGATCGCGCGGGTTTACCCGATGCACCTTGCGGCCTTGGCGGCAATGGTCATGCTCTTCGCCGGTGCGAGCCTGTTAGGGGTTGGCGAAAGCAGTCCAGACGCCTTCCGCCTCACCGATTTGCCGGCGCACCTGCTGATGATCCATGCCTGGGGCGCCACGCCAAGCGTCGGCTGGAACTTCCCGAGCTGGTCGATCAGCGCGGAATGGGCCGCCTATCTTCTCTTCCCGCTGATCGCCACGCTCGTGCTGAAGGCGCAGCGCTGGTCCGGCGCCCTGTTGGTCTGGATGCTGGCGCTGTGCATCATCTCGTTCTGGGCGCTCTCGAACCTGCACGCCTTGCTGCCTTGGGTCGGGCGCGACTTCAGTCAAATGACGGCGCAAATCGGCGCGTTGAGAATCATGCCGTCATTCCTGCTCGGCGTTGCGCTCTATGCCTTCGGCCGAAATCACGCCGCGCCAAAAAGCTGGGCCTGGCCGATCGTTGCTGTCTCCGCCGGTTGGATTGTCGCTGTGACAATGCTCAATTTGTGGGAAGGCTTGGCGTGGTTCGGGCTTGCTGGGTTGCTCTATGGCCTCGCCGAGACCTCGCGCCATGGTGTGGATGCGCCGATGGGCGGGCGCATCTTCGTATTCCTCGGCGTGGCGAGCTATGCACTCTACATGATCCATCTGCCGATCGACATCGTCTGGTTTCACGCTTTGGAGGCGTTCGGTGTGACCGAAACCTCCGATATTCTTGTGCGCGTCGGCGCCGTCGTCGGCGTCTTCATCACGTGCATTGCAAGTTCGGCGCTTGCGTATCTCTGGATCGAGGAGCCGGCGCGGAAGTTCATTCGCAGGTGCGACTTCTCTCTTCCGTCATTCCGGAACGCGCGCAACGCGAACCCGGCGTCCAGCGGATCGTAGAGCACACCGTTTTCCCCTGAGCCCCGGATCACGCTTCGCGTGTCAGCGATGACGAAGTTAGCTCAAGCCTTGAGCGACGGCTTTCAGCCTTTCGATGATCGAGAGCTTATCGTCAGGAAAATCGGAGTCGATCCACCAGGCTTCGACTTCACGCAGCACGACGCCGACTTTCGGCCCCGCGGGCACGCCCGCAGCCATGACTTCATCACCAGTTAGCGGCAGCCTGGGGGGGGTCCACATTTGGCCGTGCGCCAGAAGCGCGCGCCATTGCTGCGCCTTTTCGCCCCCGGCGTCTGCCCACGCCAACATCACGCGATCGCGGAAGGCCTCGTTTCCGAGACTGTAAATTGCGCGGCGCATTTCGCGCAGCGACATATACGAGGTGAGCTTCACGTCATCGCCCAGCGCGGCGACGAGCCGGTCGCGTTCTTCGTTGGAAAGCTTCAACCGCCGCGCAAGCGCTTTGGCGCTCTCCTGATCCGTGAGCGCTGCGGCCACGCGCGTCATAGCATCGACCGGCAGCATGAGATCGGCTTCGAGCGTGCAGAGCGCATCCAAGCGCTGCTCGTTCGCCAATTCTGGCAGCGCCCGCGCGCGCACTTCAATCGCCGTCATGCCTTCCCATGCCGCGCGCGGATCGGGCGCAGCCAACAGCTTTTTCACTTCCTTCCAGATGCGTTCGACAGAGAGTTGATCGAGCCCGCCGATGAGGTCCGCGCAGGCCTGCAAGCCTTGCGGGTCAACCGGGGTTCTCGCGTACCAGGCGTTGAAGCGGAAGAAACGAAGGATGCGAAGATAATCTTCACGCAAGCGCGTGTGCGCATCGCCGATAAAGATGACACGGCCCGCGCGCGCATCGTCGAGACCGCCCCCAGTCGGATCATGGATGGCGCCCGCCACGTCAGCATATAGCGCATTCATGCGAAAATCGCGGCGCGCCGCGTCTTCTCCCCAATCGTCCGTAAACGCGACGGTGGCTCGTCGGCCATCGGTGGTGACGTCGCGGCGCAGCGTCGTGACTTCGAACGGCTTGTGATTGACCACCACGGTGACAGTGCCGTGCTCGATACCGGTTGGGTGCGCCGCGAAACCGGCCTTGCTGCAGATTTCAGTGACTCGATCCGGCGTCAGCTGCGTGGCGATATCGATATCATCGACCTCGCGCCCCATAACCGTATTGCGCACGCAGCCCCCGACAAAGCGCGATCCGCCTGCGCGCGCAGCTTCAAGCGTGGTGATCAGCGCCTGGGTTTCTTGGGCTTTGAGCCAAGATGCAGTGGCGATCGTGGCGCTCAAGAATATAACCTCTCCCACAGCGCCCGGATCATGCCTGCAGTCGCGCCCCAAATGAAGCGGTCGCCGTAGGGCATGGCATAATAGGCCCGCTTGACGCCGCGCCACTCGCCTTCGCGCCGCTCGTGGTTGGCGGGGTCGAAAAGGAATGAAAGCGGCGCCTCGAACACACTCGCCACCTCGCGTGGATCGAGCGTCAGATCGAACTCCGGTTCAATTAGGCCGACGATCGGCGTGATGCGAAAGCCGGTGCCGGTCTCGTACAGGTCCCAGGCGCCGAGCGGCTCGATGCAGCTTGGGGCCAAGCCGATCTCTTCATGCGTCTCACGCAGCGCGGTCGCGATTGCGTTGGCGTCGCTGTCCTGCACCCGCCCGCCAGGAAAGGATATTTGCCCCGGGTGCGCAGGGGTTTCTTCGGTGCGCTGCGTGAACAGCATCGTCCAGCCCTCCGGACGCTTGACGATTGGCGCCAGCACCGCAGCCGGCCGGAATGTAACCGGCCGATCGGGCCAGACCGGGTTCAGGTCGGCATCGCCGCGTGCTTTGTCGCCGGGCCGCGCGACCAGTTCGGGAGGCGTCAGGCGCGCCCGCAGCCGATGCTGGAAATCATTGATGTCAAACACGGGGTCCAGGTAGCGAGCATTGGCGTCAAGCAAAAGGGCGCGGATTGCTCCGCGCCCTTCCCCCCTCGCCACGAGCGTCGCGCCTTCAGGCGACCATCATCGCGGCTTGGTTCAAGACGGTCATCGCAAGCGGAGCAAACAGCACCGTCGCCAGGACCAGGCTCAGTAGTTTCATCATGGCTCTCCTCCGCTCGTCCAGCGTTCCGCGCATCTTTGTTGTGCATGACCCTAAGCGTTCTGGCGCAGGACGCCGTTACGGCCGTCACGCTGGACGAGGCCGGCGCGCCGGGGCAGAGATTGCGAATGAGTCTCGAACCAGCCTTCGCCTTCCTGCAGCAATGGCAGGTCTCGTTGCCGGTGGTCCTCACGGCGATGGCGACTTTCGCACTCGCAAAGAAGCCGTGGGCGGGCGCTTATGTCGGGCTGATGCCGTTCATCAACTGGTCGTTCGCTGCAGTTCCTACAACGCCTATCCCGGACTGGCTCGGCGGCGGTCAATTTCAGCCGCTTGCGATCGTTACTGGCCTCGTGCTGGTGGTGCGCGACTTCGCTCAGCGAGAAATTGGCCATTGGATCTGGGGCGCGATGCTGATCGGCCTCGTGCTTTCGTCGTTGACGTCGTGGATTCAAGTTGTCGTCGCGAGCGGGCTAGCGTTTCTGGTCAGCGAAACCGTCGATTGGGCGGTCTATACCTTCTCGCACCGCCCCTTCTCGCAGCGCATCATGCTCTCGAGCACGATCTCGGCGCCGCTCGATCAGGTCGTCTTCATCGGGCTCGCCTCGCTGGTAGTGCCGGGGATCTTCGCCTGGGGCACGGTTCTCACTAGCATCGCCTCGAAACTCCTTGGCGCTGCAGTCGTGTCTCAGGTTATCGCGGTCCAGGAGCGGCGAAGAACCCGAAACGAGATGAAACCGGCGTAAACGTTCAATTGCCGCTTGCTTGCGGCTGGCCCCTCGCTCATAACCAACGCGTGAGTGCCGGCGGGTCAGGCCCCCGGTGAAGAGTGCGAAGTTCCGCAGCGTGCGGCAGAGTTATTTTCCCCAACAAAGCAGAAATTCGCGGTGACTAGCGTTTGCGCATGCGCGCACGCGGCCGATGGCGCGCGCCACGGCTTCAATCAGGAATAATGGAATGAGCTTCGACGACGAATTCGGCGACGACAACGACAACGGCAAGAAGAAAGAAAAGCGCGGCGGACGGGGCCGGGAGAGAGACACGCCGGAATTCGGCGGCGGTAGTGAATTTGGCGGCGGAGGCGGCTTCGGCGGCGGCTATGGCGGCGGCGGCGGTGGTTATCGTGGCGGCGGCGGTGGCGGCGGCGGTTATCGCGGCGGCGGCGGAGGCGGCGGTTACGGCGGCGGCGGATATCGCGGCGGCGGCGGCGGCTTCGGTGGTGAGCGCGGTGGCGGCGGCGGTGGCGGTTATCGCGGCGGCGGCGGCGGTGGTGGCGGAGGCTATCGCGGCGGCGGCGGCGGTGGCGGGTTCCGAGGTCCGCGTGAGGGCGGCGGCGGTTTCGGCGGCGGTGATCGTCCGCCGCGGCAGCCACTGGGTGACCCCCAGGACGGCACCGTGAAGTTCTTCAATGGCGCCCGCGGCTTCGGCTTCATCACGCCGGATGGCGGCGGCGCGGACGTATTCGTGCACGTGAGCGCGGTTGAACGCGCCGGTCTCACGCAACTGACCGAAGGCCAGCGTGTGAAC
The DNA here is from genome assembly GCA_964402795.1 of uncultured Terricaulis sp. GTDB lineage: Bacteria > Pseudomonadota > Alphaproteobacteria > Caulobacterales > Aquidulcibacteraceae > Vitreimonas. Next base: position 23,012 of record CAYODX010000010.1, read on the forward strand.
TTCCAGACGCTGCCGGACACCAAGGGCAAAGGCCCCAAGGCGGTGAACCTGAAAGTGGCCGAATAGCGTTCCGACTATAGTTTCCTAATGTCGAAAGCCCGCGTGAGAGCATCACGCGGGCTTTCTTTTATCCACCATGGCGCGCCTCAGCTGCGCTGCTCCTCGATCGGGAAATAGATCTCCGTACGCTCGACGGGGTCGGCCGGGTCGGCGCCTTCAGGCTGCGCGGCTTGCGTGACCACTTCCCAGGCGTCCACACCCTGCCGCAGCCCGATACGATGCGCCTGGCGATACGCCTCGAGCCGTTGGTACATCGCGGGGACCTGCGATCGTGGGCCAATGATTACGCCGCGCAGCGCCGCTCCCCCTGGCGTGCGGCCCAGGCGGGAGCCCACCAGCATCGGCGCCGGGCCGCGGTACGGATAACCAACGCTGAAGCGCCAGCGGCCATCTACGCCATTGTTCTGCGGCAGCACCCGTACCAGCGTGGCTGTGTCTGCTTGGCCGCCGGCCGTCGCCACTGAACTCAGCAGCGCCTCGACCCCGCGGCGTTGGGCGGCGTCGCGATCGGCGAAGCTGGGCCGCGCGCTGGCCAGCGTCACGTCGACGAACATCACATCGATCGGTTGCACGGGCACTTCCAGGATATCGAGGCCCTCGAAGTCGTAAGGCGGCAATTGCTCAGCCCGATTCTTCAGGCGCGCCAGCCCGCTATCGAGCTCCTTCTCGATGGTGCTGCGCATAATCACGTTCATGTAGCGGCAGGGAACGTTGATCCAGCCGTCCACGCAGGATGCGGAAACTGACCAGGCCACCGCTGTGCCGGCCTGAGCTCGGGCTAGGCGCAGGCGCGAACTGAGCGTCGCCCGGTCGCCGATCTGGATGATGCTTTCAACGAGTTCGTTGTCCACCGAATTGACGATGCGCATCACCCCTGAGCCAACTTCGCGCACATTGCTGCTCCAGCGCATGCTCTGGCCCTCGCCGGGAACATCGGAGAAGCTGTAATTCGCTTCCGGATCGCGCGCGTTGTAGGGTGACCATTCGCGCGCGATGCGCAGATCGTTCGCCATGGCGAAGATAGCCGCGCGCGGCCGCTGGATGTTGATCGTGCGGGTCACGTCCAGTGTGTTGGAAAGAAAGAAACGGCCGACTGCGTAGGCGCCGCCAATCAGCAGCGCCACGACCAGAACCACGCCCAGAAACCACCTCATGCGCCGTCCTTCGCGCGAAAGCGTTCGGGCTTATCACTGGCGACACCCCGGCGCCACGCGCCGCCATGCATGCTTGCACAGCATGCATGAGCCTCGCGCTTGACGCGAACCGTTAAGTAGAAATCGAGCGCCATCACCCAACTCGACGACGCCCCCCAGCCGGCGCTATGGTTACCACGAGGCAAGCCGCGCCGTCAGCCTGTCGACGCAGTCACTTCCGCGTGGCGTCCCAGACGTCGAACTCGTGGGCGATGCAGCGCTCCATCAGTTCGCGCCAGACCGGCTCGGCGATCGACCAGGAGAGCCCCTGCCGTCCGGCCTCTGCCCGCACATTGTCCAGCACCTGCTGGATTCGCGCTTCGTCCCGCACCACCGAACGGCTCGGCTTGATCCGGGCGGCGGCGTCCATGTAGCCCTGCCGGCGCGTGATGAGCGCTACTAGCATCCGGTCGATCTCGTCCACGCCGGCGCGGACCTCCTTCATGGTTTCGCACTGGTCGGGATCGGGCGCCGCGAAATGAGGGCGAAACGGCAGACGAATGTCATCCATTGTCGTGAGCCTTAGCATGGGGCGGAGGCCATCCCATAAGGCATGCCGTCGCGGCTGCCACTGCACCAACAGGTGCTTTCGAGAGCATCGTGGCGTGCGATGGGCAACCGCACGTCGCGCAGCCGCGCCACTTCAGGCAGGAACGCGGCGAGTGCGGCCGATCATTTGCCGGCGCACCCTTCTGCAGCTGCGCGGCCAAAGCGGCCAAGGACTGGGATCAAGTGAGCGTGGCCCCAATGTTGGGTTACACTCGTTCTCCATGTCCGGCGCCGATAAACCCTCCCTGCCGCAGCTAGCTGGCCTGCCCCGAGAAGACCGCCCTCCTCCCGAGGCCAAAGGGATCGAGGCTATCCGTGAAGCATGGAAGCGTTTGCCGTCGCGACCAGGCGTCTACCGCATGATCGGCGCTGACGGCGAGGTGCTCTATGTCGGCAAGGCCAAGAGCCTGAAGAACCGCGTCGGCCAATACGCCCAAGGGCGCGCGCACACGAACGCGGTGTACCGCATGCTGCACCAAACTGCGTCGCTCGAAGTGATCGTCACACAGACGGAAACCGAAGCGCTCTTGCTAGAAACCAATCTGATCAAGCGCCTCAAGCCTCGCTTCAATGTGCTGATGCGGGACGACAAGAGCTTTCCGTTCATCGCCATTCGCACCGATCATCCGATCGCAGCCTTGCAGAAGCATCGCGGCGCCAAAAGTTTCAAAGGCAAGTTCTACGGTCCCTTCGCCAGCGCGGGCGCTGTCAATCGCACGCTCAACACGCTGCAGAAGGCGTTCTTGTTGCGCTCTTGCTCGGACAGCGTATTCGCCGGCCGCACCCGCCCGTGCATGCTCTACCAAATCAAACGCTGCTCCGGCCCGTGCGTAAACCTCGTTACCGCGGGGGAGTACGCGGCGCTCGTCAAGGATGCGGCAGACTTCCTCGAAGGACGTTCGGCCCAGCTGCAGGACCGGCTCGCGAGCGAGATGCGCGCATCCGCTGACAAGCTGGAGTTCGAGCACGCCGCGCGTTTGCGCAATCGCATCCGTGCGCTCGCAGCCGTCCGCGCCTCACAAGGAATCAATCCCGCAACCTTCGATGAAGCCGATGTGTTCGCGCTGCATTGCGAAGGCGGACAAAGCTGTATTCAGGTGTTCTTTTTTCGTGCGGGGCAGAATTGGGGCAATCGCGCCTATTTTCCCCGGCACGGCGCCGAAGACACACCGTCCGACATCCTCGCCGCGTTCATCGCGCAATTCTATGATGAGCGTGAACCTCCAAAGTTGGTCCTCGTCAATGTCGAACCGACCGACTCGGACCTGCTTGAGCAAGCGCTCTGCGTGCGCGCCGACTGCCGGATCGAAATTAGACGTCCCGACCGCGGAGAAAAGCGCGAGATCGTCGATGCAGCGTTGCTCAACGCGCGCGAGGCGCTCGGGCGGCGCATGGCGGAAAGCGGCAGCGTTGCGAAGCTGCTTGACGGTGTGGCTGAGACGTTCGGTCTGCCGCAGCGGCCGGAACGTATCGAGGTGTACGACAACAGCCATATCCAGGGCGCGAACGCGCTCGGCGCCATGATTGTGGCCGGTCCGGAAGGCTTCGTGAAGAACCAGTATCGCAAGTTCAACATGAAGAGCGAGGAGTTCGGCGGTGACGACTTCGCGATGATGAAAGCGATGATCCGGCGCAGATTCGCCCGGATGCTCATAGAGCGGGGAGACGCGCAGGCGCCGTTCGACGCCCCCTCGACGGCGGATGCGCCGCAAAGCAGCGAGGGGGGCGGCCGCGGCGACGCGGGGAAATCGCCTTCGGAGACCATGCTCGACGCAGCATTGCTTTCACCCCCTCAGTCGTCGCTGGGCGATGCCAGCTTTCCCATCGAGGAGGAGCATGGCGGCAAACTCATTGACGGCGGCGTCGACTTTTCCAAGGAGCGCGATGAACCGGAGCGTGAGAGCAAGTTCGGCGCGTGGCCCGACCTCGTGCTGATCGACGGCGGCGAGGGCCAACTGAACGCCGCACTTGAAGCCTTGGAGGAACTTGGACTGCGGCGGCGCATCGTTATCGCAGGCATCGCCAAGGGTGTCGATCGTGACGCGGGCCGCGAGCGCTTCTTCATTCCAGGCCGCGCTCCGTTCCGGCTCGACGAAAAGAGCCCGGTCCTCTACTACCTGCAGCGGCTCCGTGACGAAGCACACCGCTTCGCGATCGGCGCTCATCGCGGCAAGCGTAAAGCTGGCATCGCCAAGAGCCCGCTCGACGAGATCGAGGGCGTGGGTCCAGCGCGCAAACGCGCGTTGCTCGACCGCTTCGGTTCGGCGCGCGGCGTTTCGCGCGCCGCGTTGGCGGAATTGCAAGAGGTCGAAGGCGTCAGCAGAGAATTGGCACAGCGCATCTATGACTACTTCCACGATACCAAACGCTGAGGTGACAGCACGGAAGAAGAGCACGTTGCCAACCGGTCTGACCATCGCGCGGATGGTGATGGGGCCGCTGATTGCCGCGCTAATATTGTGGGCGGCTGGCGCGCTTTACAGCGATCGCCTGCTCGCAGGCTCCCTTTTTGTGCTCAGCGTCATTCTGTTCATTGTCGCGGCGATCACGGATTGGGCCGATGGTTGGCTGGCGCGCAAGCTCGACGCGACAACGCCCCTAGGAGCGGCGCTCGATCACGCGGCGGACAAAGTGCTCATCACCTGTGTGCTGATCGCCCTCGCCTATGCAGCGTTGCCAATGCAATTGGCCGCCGCGGCCGTGCTGATACTCGGACGCGATGTTGCGGTTGCGGGCCTGCGCGAGGCCATCGCCGCGCAAGGGAAGTCGCTGCCGGTAAGCCAGTTGGGAAAATGGAAAGCCGCGGCGGAGATGGGCGGTGTCGGAGCGTTCCTCGCCTTCCAGGCGGCGGCGATTCTGTTCGCACCGGCGGAGGTTGTGCTGGGCCTGAACTGGGCGGCCACGATCTTGGTATGGGCAGCGGCAGGGCTCGCCTTGATCAGCGGCGGCCAATACCTAACGACGCTGGTGCGCCGCGCTTAATCGAGACGGCCGAACTCGAGCACGTTCAGCGCGAAGATGACGACGACGAAGAGCGCAATAGCGATGAGCGCGGCCATGGAAGGTCCCGAAAACACGAAGCAGTTGTGACGGCTGGTAGCCGATCCGGATGCGGTGGGCCAGGGCAGGGTTGACGCATGCGGATATTCAACCTATCGGTTGAATATGTCCGCCGCCACGTTGGATCACACGATGTTGGCGCTCGCCGACCCGACCCGGCGCGCCATCCTGCAGCGACTGGCAGCGGGCGAGGCGCGGGTCACCGACCTTGCTGCGCCATTCGCGATATCGCTAAACGCTGTGTCCAAGCACATTCGCATATTGGAGCGCGCCAGCCTGGTGCGCCGCCGCCGCGCCGGCCGCGAGCACCTGCTTTCACTCGACCCAAAGCCGCTGGGCGAAGCCGCCGCCTGGATCGAGCAGCAGCGCCAATTCTGGTCTTCCAGCCTTGATGCGCTCGAGCAGGCGCTGGCCGAAAACGACGACTGAAGGGGAAGCATTATGCAATTTGGCAGCGCCATCGCAGCCGATACATTCGGCCTCGAACGCCGCCTCAACGCCCCGATCGATCGGGTATGGTCTTATTTCGTCAATGCGGAGAAGTGCGGCCACCTACTGGAAGCCCGATTCAATTACGAGGGGCGGCTCTGATGGGTGCGGCGCCGTTGGTGCGAATAGAACGCCACTTCGCGGCCGCGCCAGAACAAGTGTTCGACGCCTGGCTCGCGCCGGCGATGATAGGACGGTTCATGTTCGGCGCGCACCTGCGCGACGAAGCGGTGGTGAGCCTGCAGAACGAGCCGCGCGTTGGCGGCCAGTTCCACTACAAGGTAAAGCGTGGAGGCCATTTACTCGATCACACCGGGACCTATCGAGAAATCGAGCGGCCGAAGCGCCTTGCATTCAGCTGGGGTGTGAACCAGGAGAGCGGCGACAGCAGCGTCGTTGTCATCGAGATCGAGGCCCAAGGCGATGGCTGCGTGCTCATACTCACGCACTACATGGCTCCGCACTGGGCCGAGCATGCTGAGCGCACGCGCGCGGGCTGGACTAAAATCGTCGACGATCTAGGCCGCGCCTTGATGGCCTAAACGGTCACGCGTGCTGCACGACCGAAAGCAGGTTCATGTCTGGGTCGTAAAACCAAGCAACGCGGGTTCCGTCCGGGGCTGACCACAGACCTTTGGCGTCCTGCGGAATGAAACCGAACCGCGCCATCGCAACCCCTTTCGCGGTGAGTTGTTCAACTGCCGCATCGATGTCATCGACGTCGAACGCCAGGACAGCGTGCGGCTGCGGCGTCAACGCTGGCACACGCGAAACGCGAATGCGCATGTTCTTGCCTTCGAAGATAAGCGCAAAGCCGTCATCGCGCACGAACTTGAGGCCGAGCGTATCCTGATAAAATGCTTTGGCCGCGTCCGGCTTCACTGTGCCGATGAGCGCGGAAATGGGCGCTGATCCCAGCATGAGCCGCCTCCTCGCTCCCAGCATAAACCAGCGCTCAGAAAACCAAAACCGCCGACGTCTTCGCCGGCGGTTGGTGCTGCTGCTTAGGCGCCTTGCGGTTGCGCGCCGCCCCATCCGCCGGGTTGCGGTGCAGGCTCGTCGTCCGTGACTGGCAACGCTGGTGTCGGCGCTGAAGGCGTTTGCGGCGTATCTTCCGGGCGGTCCAGCTTTTCGCCCTTCAGCACCTTGGCGATTTCCTCGCCGTTCAGCGTCTCGTACTCGAGCAGCGCTTCAGCGAGGTATTTGTGTTCGTGCGCCTTGTCGGTGAGAATGCCTTTGGCGCGGTTGTATGCTTCGTCGACTAGGCGCTTCACTTCAGCGTCGATTTTTTGCGCAGTCGCTTCTGCCACGTTCTGCGTCCGGTTGACCTGCATGCCGAGGAAGACCTCGTCATTGTTGTCGCCATACGCGACGAAGCCGAGTTCATCCGAATAGCCCCAGCGCGTCACCATCATTCGCGCGAGGCGCGTCGCTGCAGAAATGTCTGACGCTGCGCCGGAGGTCACCTTGTCTTTGCCGAAGATCAATTCTTCAGCAACGCGCCCGCCCATCATGACGGCCAGGCGCGATGTCATCTGCGTGTAGTTCATAGAGTAGCGATCCGACTCGGGCAGCTGCATCACCATGCCGAGCGCGCGGCCGCGCGGAATAATGGTCGCTTTATGCACCGGATCAGATTCCGGCACGTTGAGCGCAACGATGGCGTGGCCTGCTTCGTGCCATGCTGTAAGCTTTTTCTCCTGGTCGCTCATCACCATCGACCGGCGCTCGGCGCCCATCATCACCTTGTCTTTGGCGTCCTCGAACTCGCGCGTAGTGACGACGCGCTTGCCGCGGCGAGCCGCAAGCAGCGCCGCCTCGTTGACCAGGTTGGCGAGGTCTGCGCCTGAAAAGCCCGGCGTCCCGCGTGCGATGACCTTCAGGTCGACGCCCTGCGCCACCGGCACGTTGCGGGTATGCACCCGCAAAATCTTTTCGCGCCCCATCAGGTCTGGGTTCGGAACAACGATCTGACGATCGAACCGGCCCGGCCGCAGCAAGGCCGGATCAAGCACGTCCGGACGGTTCGTTGCTGCAATCAGAATGATGCCTTCATTGGCTTCAAAGCCGTCCATCTCGACCAGCAACTGGTTGAGCGTCTGTTCACGTTCGTCGTTGCCGCCCCCGAGGCCGGCGCCGCGATGGCGCCCGACCGCGTCGATTTCATCGATGAAGATGATGCACGGCGCGTTCTTCTTCGCCTGCTCGAACATGTCCCGCACACGGCTCGCGCCGACGCCGACGAACATTTCCACGAAATCCGAGCCCGAGATCGAGAAAAAGGGCACGTTAGCTTCGCCCGCGATGGCGCGCGCGAGCAGGGTCTTACCGGTCCCCGGCGGGCCAACCAGCAGCGCGCCCTTTGGAATTTTGCCGCCAAGACGCTGGAACTTGCCAGGATCTTTCAAGAACTCGACGATTTCACCGAGCTCTTCTTTGGCTTCATCGATTCCCGCGACGTCTTCGAACGTCACACGACCTTTGGCTTCCGTGAGCAGTCTGGCTTTGGATCGGCCGAAGCCCATGGCGCCGCGGCCGCCCGACTGCATCTGGCGCATAAAGAAGAACCAAGCGCCGATCAGCAGCAGCATTGGCAGGATGCCGAGCAGAATATCGCCGATGCCCGGTCCGTTTGCCGGGCGTTCGGTTTTTACTTCGACATTGGCCTGATCGAGGCGCTCCACCAGGTTCGCCATCGTGCCTTGCGGCAGATAGGTGATGTAGCTCTTGCCGCCCTTAGCGGTGCTCAGCAGCATTTCGCCGCGCGTGTCGACCTTCTCAATATTGCCGGCCTCCACTTGGTTGAGGAGCTGCGAATAGGAGAGTTCCGTCGCCCCGCGCGGATTGGCGCCCGGGTTCATCACCGTGAACAGGACGACGAGCACGAGCGCCACGACGCCCCAAATGAGCAGTGATCGGATCGGCATTTACGGACCTTCTGGCGGCTGGCCGGCATGCTCCCGGGCAGCGTCAATTGCGTGTTCAGCAAGATAGTGACCGCCAAGGTCGCTGAACACCCCTCTATGCCATGCCCTGGTCAAAGCTGGGTGAATGGCGCGGCGGAACCGATCACGGATTTTGCGGGAGTTTAAGGCCTATTTACGGTTCGCAATGAAGGCGTGCTGCACCCGCTCAGCGGCCAGCGGACGTACGCGGATAAAGTGTGATGCTTCGTTCGCACGTAAGCGGCGGGCGCCATCGGTAAAGGCGAGCAGCTCAGCATTATCGGCGGCGATGGCTGCCCAACCCTCAACCTCGGCGGTAAGCGCGAAGCGGCCGTCCCACACCGCCTCGACGCCGGGCTCCAACGCCAGCGGCGCGAGCGCCTCCGTTCCTGTGCGCCCCAGCACTGCCCCTGGGTCGCGGGCGAGCGTAACTACGCTTGTTTGGGCGGTGTACGCCACGCCGCTGTGGGTGAAGCCCGGCTGACAAGCCGTCATCGCGCGCGCCTCGATCGCCGCAATGTGCGTCAACCCTGGGCGCGCCCCGCCCGAGGCAGCCTCAATCAGCACTTGCAGCGCGCGTTGGCGCACTGCGTCAGGGCCATGCCAGCGGCGGATGTCAACCTTGATGCGGACGCCGAGTTCGGCTGCGTCAGCGATCAGCGCAGCCGCCGCTGCATCGACCGCATCGCTCCAGACGCGAAGTTTAACCGCGAGCCGGCAAACACTGAGGGGATTGAAACCGGCGCGCTCCAGGAGCGCGAGTCGTTCGCGAACACGGACGCGCTCGAAGATCTCGTTCTGATTGGCCGGATCTTCGATCCACTCTGCAGAGACCGCTCGTAGCCAGTTTCGCACTGCGGCGCGCCTGGCGGCGAGCAGCGGCCGCGCGATCAAGAGTCCCCGCCCCTCTGGCCACACCGGGGCTGGGGCGAGCGGCGACATGCCGGAAAGTCCACGCCAACCGGAACCGGAGGCAGCTCTCATCAGCACGGTTTCCGCTTGATCGTCTGCGGTATGGCCCAGTGCAATGACGCGCGCACCGCGCGTGCGAGCTAACCCGCACAGCGCGCGGTAGCGCGCCAGACGCGCGGCTTGCTGCCCGGGGCGCGGCTGCGGCGGCCACTGCAGCGTGATGATCTCGGCAGCGATGCCGAGCGCGGCTGCAAAAGCGCGGGCGTGCTGCGCATCTTCCGCCGAGCCGCGGCGGAGCGCGTGATCGACGATACCAGCATGAAGACGAGTAGGTCCAAACTGCTCCTTCAAAAGGCGCAGCAACGCCACCGAATCGCCTCCGCCCGAGAGCGCGACAATGATGGGCGCGCCGCCGCTGGCTTTTTCCAAGCGCTCGATCGTGTACGGATCAAGCACCTGCCCACTCCCGCCAAGCCGCCTTTCTCGCGCGAATGCGGAGTGTCAGGCGTGTTGCAAATGCATGAGCGCGCAGAGATGCCCGCCGCCCAACCAAGGGTCGCGACGCGGCACGCTCCGCAGTCAGCGAAGAGCAGTCAGGCTGGGCAGCTGGCGGCGCGGGCCTCACGCGCGGCGAGGTCGCGCACATTACGCGCCGCGTTCGGATAGCGGCGGGCCAAATTAGCGAACGCGCCGCAGCCTTCACGCGTGCGGCCCATACCGACCAGCGCCATGCCCAGACGCACCTGCGCTTCGGCGGCGCGCGGCGCATTCGGGGCCGCTTGCAGGTACTGAACGAAATTAGCCGCAGCATCGGTGTGATTATTGCGCGCCGCTAGCGTGAACGCGAACCAGAAGCGAGCATCGGCGGAATTCTCTGCATTTGGATAGGTCTGCAGATACTCGCCCAGGGCGGCCTCGGCTTCCGCATATTGGCCGGCCGCAAGCAACTGGCGAGCGCGTGCGTAGTCGGCGGCTGGATCGCGCCCTCCCGCCGGTGGCGGAGCTGCGTCGGCAGGCATTGTCCCGAGCGTGCCGGTATTGCGGCGCTGCGCATCGTTCAGCGTCGATGGCGTCGCGGCCCCGCTAGCTCCCGGCGCTTGACCGGCGGCGGGCGTCTGTCCCTCGCTCAGTTGCTGGTTCACGCTGACTACCTGATCGACGAGACCTTGAAGTCGGCGCACCTCGCGCTGCGCCTGCATCAGTTCGTATTGCAGCCGTTCATTCTCAGCGGTCGTCTGGCGCAACTGATCTTCCAGTTCTTGGATACGGTCCTGCCGCGCGTCCGCCGTGCCGTAGTTCGGCGGCGGCAGCGTGGTCTGGGCCGTAGCTGTCGAAACGAAGAGAAACCCGGCCGCAGCGATCGACGCTGCAAGCCGGGTGATGCGCAATTGAGGCGCCGGGCGATACGTCATGGGCTAAACCCTTGTCGGCTCGTGCGGGCCAAATTTTGACGTTTACGAGACCGCGCCGCTCACGATCTGAGAGTGTGCGTTTCGGTTCACACTCCAGGCCTCTTCGTTCGAGCGCGGATCCAGCGGACGCTCCTTGCCATACGAAACAGTTTCAACGCGGTTTGCGGCGACGCCGAGCGACACCAAATAGTCGCGGGCGGCAGCTGCGCGGCGGGCGCCGAGGGCGAGGTTGTATTCACGTGTGCCACGCTCGTCGCAATTGCCCGCCACAAGGATGCGGACGTTCGGATATTGCCGCAGCCAAGCGGCCTGGCGTTCGAGCACCGAGCGCGCTTCGGGCGTTAGATCGAAGCGGTCGTAGCCGAAGAACACACGGTCGCCGACGGAGACGCGGAAGTCCTCAGCCGAGCCAGGCGTCGGGCCGGACGGCGCGGGCGTTGTCGGCGCCGCTGTCGTGGTTTCCGGCGTCGGTGTCGCCTCCGGACGGCTCGCGCAAGCAGCGAGTGCAGCCACAGCGGAAAGAGCGATCAGGACTTTACGCATCAGGTCAATTCTCCCCTATCAGTGGCGCGTCGCATTCGGCTCCGCGTTCCCCCGATGTGCTAATGCCAACCTTACGGACTCGTTCCTAGTACAAAATCTTGTTCCGATCACGGCAAAAGCGGCGACCAGGCAGGGTCTGACGCGTCGGTCTGCGTGGGAATTTGTCGTAAATTCCGTCCGGTAAGGTCAACGGACCACAAACGAGCGCCCTCGCCGCGTCCCTCGCGGAAGAACATGATCACGCGTCCGTTGGGCGACCAGGTCGGCGCTTCGTCGAGGAAACTCTCAGTTAAAATGCGTTCGCCCGATCCATCGGGCCGCATTACCCCGATGGCGAAGCGGCCGCCGTTCTGTTTGGTGAACGCGATCAAGTCGCCGCGCGGGGACCAGACTGGCGTCGAATAGCGGCCGTCGCCAAACGATATCCGCCGCTGATTCGAACCGTCGGCGTTCATCACATAAAGCTGCGGTGAGCCGCCTCGGTCGGAGTTGAATACGATTTGCGAGCCATCGGGCGAATAGGAGGGCGAAGTGTCGATGGCTGGATGATTGGTCAGCCGCGCACGGGCGCGACTGGCGAGATCCATCGTGTAGATCTCGGAATTGCCGTTCATATCGAGCGTGAACACGACGCGCTGTCCGTTCGGCGAGAACCGCGGGGAGAATGTCATTCCCGGGAAATCACCCAGTACTTCTCGGCGATTGGTCTCGAGGTTGTAGAGGAATACCCGCGGAGCGCCGGTTTCGAAGGACATGTATGTGATGAGCTGCGTCGAGGGCGAGAAGCGTGGTGTCAGTACCATCGCGTTCGGCCCGGTCAGGAAGAAGGGATTGGCGCCATCCTGATCCATAATCATCAGCCGCTTGATCCGCCGCGTCCGCGGCCCGCTCTCGGATACGAAGACGATGCGCGTGTCGAAATAGCCGCGCTCGCCCGTGAGCTGCTCATAAATCTGATCTGAGATGCGATGAGCAATGCGGCGCCAATTGTCGGGCGTCGTTGTGTAGCTGAAGCCGGTCATCTGCTGCTCGGCGAACACGTCGTACAGGCGGAAATCGATGCGAACGCGGCCATCGGGCAGCGGCGTGACTTGCCCGACGACGAGGCCCTGCGCCTGAATGATTTTCCAATCGGCGAACCGCGGCGGCACCTCGAGCGCGGTAATGCGCTCAATGAAGGCGTTGGACGGAATAGGCCTGAACAGCGCCGAACGCTCGAGATTGGCGCGGATCACCGAGGCGACGTCGGCGCCGACTTGCTGAGCGGCCGGGTTGGCGCCGATGAAATCAACAATGGCGATCGGCATGGGATTGAGATGGCCCTCCTCCACATTGACGTGGACCTGGGCTTCAGCCGGCGCCGGGGCTGAGGACGACATCATCACCAAAGCAAGCGCGAAGGCGAAGAAGATCTTGCGGAACATGTCTTTTGCTCGTGTCATCGCTGTTGCCGCCCAAATGTCACTTCCTGCTCGCGCCACACTTCGAAATGCGGCCCGACAACAGGGTCGGTGGTGAGAAAATCGTAAGGGTCGCAGGTGCGCACGGCGCGCAGCGCGCGGTTCACCGCCTCGTTCATGTATTGATCGAAAGTGTAATTGCGCGGGCTGACCACGCGCGGCTGTCCACTGAGGGCGCCGTTGCGATCGAGTTGGAAGGCGACTGTCACGATCAGCCGCTCGGGATCGGGCATGTCTTCGTTGGAGCGCCAGCAGCGCCGCAGGTGGCGATCCATCAGTGAGGCGACGCGACTTTCCATCGATGCGCGCTCCGCGGTGCCGAGGCCCGCTCCCCGTTGGTTGCGGTCGGCGCGTTCGCCTTGTTGCTGACGGCGGCCGTTGTCGCGCTCGCGGTCGATCAAGCCGGAGATGTCGGCGAGATTGAACTCGTCGTTGCGCGGCTGCGGCTGTTGCCGGCGCGGAGTCGGCGTCGGCGATGGCGCGGGCTGCGGCTCGTCCGGCAGCGATTCCTCCTCCTGGGCCGAGACTTCATCTTCAGGCGTCTCGATCGCAAGTGCGCGCACATTGGTTTCCGGTGCAATGTCGACAATCTCGACCGGAACGATCGCCGCCCCCTGCGGCGGCAGCGTTGTGCGCGCCTCCCACGCCAGCATCGTCATCAACACCGCCCCCACATGGCCGATAATGGAGACGACCAGCCCGGCTCGCATCGCGTCACCGGTCGCTTTCCGCGGGCCGCGCCGGCGCATCGCGCGTATCAGTCACCAATTGCAATTTGCGGAAGCCGGCGGAGCTGGTGTTCGCCAACACCTGCGCCATGGTATCCCACTGCGTACGCGCGTCGCCGCGGATGTAGATGGCGCGGTCATAACCCTCATTCGAGATTGCGCGCAGACGCGGCACCAATTCGTCCAGCGTCACCTGCGTTTCCTGCAGGAAAATCGCGCCATCGTTACGAATGGTGATCGCCAGTGGCTCGGTTTCGGCGGCGGATTGCTTGGCTTCTGTGCGCGGCAGCTCGATCGGAATAGACACGGTGAGCAGCGGCGCCGTGACCATGAATACGATCAGCAGCACCAGCATCACGTCGACAAAAGGCGTGACGTTGATTTCACTGAGACGGCCCTGACGCGCAGATCGGCGTCGCCCGCGCCCACGGCGCGAAGAGGCGGCAAGCCCGCCAGCCATCAGCCGCGCTCGCTCAGCCGCCGCGACATGCGCGCAGCGACTTCATCGCTGAACGTGTCGAGACGATCGCCGAAGCGATCCAGATCGCCGGTGAACTTGTTGTAGAAAATAACCGCTGGAATAGCGGCAATCAGGCCCATGGCCGTGGCGAACAGGGCTTCCGCGATGCCGGGTGCGACAACGGCCAGATTGGTCTGCTGCTGCACAGCGATATTGGTGAAGGCGTTCATGATGCCCCACACGGTTCCGAACAGACCGATGAAAGGGGCTGATGCGCCGACCGTCGCCAGAAAGCCTAAGCGCCGCGAAGCCCGTTGCATTTCGCGCGCGACCTGCGCTTGCATCAGCCGATCGATACGGTCGAGCATTTGCTGGCCGCCCTCTCCGGCCGTACCGCCCGCGCGGCGCGCATCCCGGAACTCCCGCGAGGCGGCTGCGTAGACGCGCGCCAGAGCATCGCGCGGGCGGTCGCCGCGATCGTCGCTCTCATCCATGCTGCGGCCGGACCAGAACTCGCGTTCAAACCTGCGCGCTTGGGCCTCGAGATCTCCGAATGAAAGCCATTTGTCCACGGCGATGGCCCAGGACCACACCGACATCACGGCGAGGATCAGCATGACCCCTTTCACGACCGGGTCAGCCTGCAAGAACAGGGTCAGGACAGTAATTTGCTCGGCGCCGGATTCCATATTCGCTCCCGCTTCCACGGCCGCTTGTGCTCAGCCGCGCCCCACCCTGGGTTAGAGCCGGATGAGTTTGTCAAAAGCTGGACGTGGAAGGCGCCAGAAATGGTTTAAGGCGCTCTAAAAGCACGGGCGGGGGCCGCCGCGGCCGACCTGTGAGGCTGATGCAACAGACCTCGACCTGGGCTTCGACCAGCAGCTCCTCGGCCCGCAGCAGCCTCTGCGCGATGAAAATGCGAGGTCCGCGTATCGTTTGGAAAACGGTCCTGACCGTCAGCGCGTCATCGATCCGGGCGGGACGCTGGAATTCCAGCGCGATGCGGTTGACCGCAAAACCGATAGGCTCAGGCGCCTCCAACAGATCGCTGTGGCGGACGCCGGCGAGCCGAAGAAAATCGCTCCTTCCGCGCTCAAAATAGCGCAGATAATTGGCGTGATAGACAACACCAGTGAAGTCAGTGTCTTCGTAATAAATCCGCACCGGTAAACAGTGAGTGCGGCCGTCAAAGCGCCCGGCGCTCGGCTCGTCTGTGATCATGAACGCTGCGATACACGAACCCGACGGCGGACCAAAATCGCCTCCAGAGCAAAGCGGCCGATTGCGATCGCGAAACTTGCCAGCCGGTTCGCGATCCGGGTCAGCAGACGGAGTGGCCGAGCAAGCGCGTGGGTAGCCCAGAGGTTGACCGCCATGGTGCCCGCGAACAGCCCCGCAAAAAACACGGCATTATCCGCTGCTATCTGCGGCGCCGCGAAAATCATGAGCAGCGGAACCACGGTATGCAAGAAAACTGAGTTGACGATCAGCAGGTTGAGGGAGTTCGCGCCCCACGCCTGGAGCTTGCGGGCCACGGGCCCGCCGGCATGAGCGAGCAGGATCGATAGCGAGAGCGCGAAGCCAACGCCGGCAACGCCGGTGAAAAGGAAGAGCGGCAGGTTGCCGAACTGGCCGATCACCATCGACACGCCGAAGCCGCCATTCAACCACGCCTGACCGCAATTTGCCGTCACATCCCACCGACACCCCTGGTTCAGATCGAACGTCGCAAACACGAGAGCGCCAGCGACGACGAAAAGTCCGAAAGTGGCGCTGCGGTTGCGTATGAGCTCTGCAACCCAGGTCCGCGCCACATGCCCTGCCGCGAACGCAGCGAACGCCACTCCAATCAGAGAGATCTGGTAGATGTTGCGCCAAGCGTGGTCAGTGGCGAACAGCGTCAGCAACAGGAGCGATATCGTCGTTAGCGCGAGCACCGCGCCGTGAAGCCGGGACGCTGCCGCCGCAATCAAACGCACCACTGCGAGCGCAGCCAAGAACCACAAGGCTGATAACGAGTAGGCGTCGCCAAATACCGCCATGCGCGCGAGGTCGCGCACGAAGGCGATCGGTTCGAGCGGCGGAATGCCGATGCTCGCAAGGGGAAGGAAGCCGAGAGCGAGCCGGCACAGGTCGAAAGCGGCGCTGGCCAGCCAAGCGATCGCGAGCAACGACAAGGACTGGCGCAAGGTCGCCAAGAGCGATTTTTCGTCCCTCCAACTCACGCCGGACAGGAAAAAGAAGAACACCATCATGAACGAGGCGCCGAACTTCCATTGCAGGAAGGCGCCTTGGCTGAAGTGTTCGCCAGCGCTCATGAACCATGGTGCCAGCGCATGACCGTAGATGACGCTGACGATGGCGAGGCCGCGGCCGATGTCGAGTACGCTAGCGCGCACGCCGCCCTCTCGGCTCTTAACCTCAATCTGCGCCAAGTTGGTTCTCCCGCGCCCTAGTGGCGAATGGCGCGCATAGAGCATGCCAGAATGTCGCCAACCAGCGGCTTCTCTAGAGGAGCTGCGCCAAATGCGCGGCGCTGACGCGGATATTCGGCACTGCGGTCGATTCCCAGAATGCCCCTTGCGTCGGTGGTCCAATGGTAAACAGATCGGCATGCGCCGCGCCTGTGGCGTCTATCACCCGCCCGTCTGCATCCACATCGAGGCCAATCCCGGTGGCATGCGGCCGCGCCAATCCATCCGTCAGCATCTGCTGAATCAGTGGGTCGTCCGCGCCGCGAGGATCGTTGACGCTCCCAGTGCAATTGACAACGCCCGCGACCTGAAGGCGATGGCGCACGAGGCTGCCGCGCTGACGATGCAGGATGAGGATGCTGCGGCCGCGCGGTTCGGCTGAAACCAACTCGCCCGCGAGGACGCGCAAGCGCCCCTGCCTCTGCAATGCCTCGATCTGCTTTGCCGCTGCCGGCGCCATGCGGTGACGGTGCGTGTCCCACCAAGGACGCAGATGGCGCAGAAATCGTCGCTGCGACTCGGCCGGCAGGCGGCGCCAGATCATTGTGGTCTGCGGGCGCAATCGGTCCATCACGAATTGCCAGGGTTCGCCGCGCGCGGCGGCGGCTTGTACCTCTGCGCGAAACGCCGCCAGCGCGCCGCTCAGCGAGTCCGGCAACTGCACCGGTGCAGGAGATGACGGCGGCGCTTGTGCTGCATGTGCGCGCGGCAACAGGCCGCGCCGTGAAAGCGCGTAAATTACACCGCTTCCGCGTTTGCTGCTCAGGGACAACGCCGCATCCACCATGGTGAGGCCCGTCCCCAGCAGCAACACGTCGCCTTGTGGAATTCGCCTCAGCTCCGACGCATCCCAAGGATCGACGGCGTCAATGCCCGCGGCTTCAAGCGCCGGTAGAGGCGCCGGGTTCCTGTTGCCCATTGCAAGCACTACGACATCCGCTTCGATCTCGGCGTCGCCTACCCCTAGTCGCCAACCGTTTGCCGAGCGCCCGCAGGAGACGACCTCGCCTCGCCGGCACATCACCGGCGAGAACAAACCCGTCGTGCGAGCGAGCGCATTTTGTATGTAGCGGCCATAAAGAGCGCGCGCCGCGAATTCGCCCTCGCTCTCTCCGCGACGCACCAACCATGCTGAGAAATGGTCAGGCTTGTCGGCGAACAGGCTCATGTTGGAGGCGCGCACATTGAGAAGGTGCGCTCTGTCTTCCGTGCCGTAGGCAAGGCCGCGGCCGAACTGATTCTTATCGATCAGAATGACCCGCGGCGCGCCGCGCCCGCGGCGCGCCAAATGGACCGCGAGAGCAACGCCGCTGAAGCCGGCGCCAACAATGGCGACCCGCTTTCGCTTCACGACGTTTGTCCGTTCGGGCTGTGACCCCGCATTATGCTGCTCCGCGTGCATCCAGCTCTGCGCGCCCTAGTTGTGCCCTAGCGGCAGTGCATAGCTTACCGCTTTAACCGGCGAGGTGAGGTCATTCGCGCATTCAGTGCGCCCAAATCGGCGCGGCAGCGACGAGATGAGCGCCGAAATACAAGGCCGAAGCGGCCAGCAGGGCGAGTAAATGAGTTTTCTTCATAGACAGCAGCGTGGGCTTGAACGGCCACGCTGCCCGATCGTTCCGCCCTGCGCCGTGACCTGGGCTACGGTTCAAAGGCCATAAGCGGCCGCCATATCCGGGTCCTTTGCAGCCACCAGTCGCGCGAGATCGACGATGACTTTCGCCTGCTTCCATGTCGCATCGTCCAGCATCTTGCCGTCGACCAGGGCGACTCCCGTCCCGTCCGGCATCGCCTCGATCATGCGCTTGGCCAGCCGGACTTCCTCGACCTCGGGTGTGAATACGCGCTTGGCGATGGCGATCTGACTGGGGTGCAAGGTCCATGCGCCGACGCAGCCCATCAGGTACGCGTTGCGGAATTGCTGCTCACACGCAGCCTCGTCGGCGAAATCGCCGAACGGTCCGTACATCGGCTTCAGCCCGTGCATGACGCAAGCATCCACCATTTTAGCGAAGGTGTAGTGCCACAAATCCTGCTGTGCGCTGTCGCGCTGGGCGCCCTCCGGCTGTGGATCAGAAATGACGCGATAGCCGGGATGGCCGCCGCCGACCCGGGTTGTCTTCATCTTGCGTGAGGCGGCGAGGTCAGCGGGTCCTAGGCAGATGCCGTGCATGCGCGGGCTTGCGCCAGCGATCGCTTCGACATTGGCCACGCCCTGTGCAGTCTCCAGAATTGCATGCAACAGGATCGGCTTTTTCACGCCGTGCTTGGCTTCGAGCAGCGCCAACAGCTGATCCATGTAGTGGATGTCCCACGGTCCTTCGACTTTGGGCACCATGATCACATCCAGCCTGTCGCCCAGTTCAGCGACCAGGGTTGTGACGTCATCGAGATGCCATGGCGAGTTGAGCGCATTGATGCGACTCCAATAGCCGACACCCGCTTTCTGAAAATCAAAGCTTCTGCCCATCGTGACAGCGCCCGCGCGGGCGGCGTCCTTGGCGTCTGCGGGGATTGCATCCTCAAGGTTGGCGAGCACGACATCGACCTGCCCGGCGATCTCAGCGATCTTGGCGCGCATCTTCTCCAGGTGCGGCGGCACGAAATGAATCATGCGCTCGAGTTTGACCGGCAGTTCGGTCAAAGGCGCGGGCGCGCCGGTGGCCAGCGGCGAGAAGAAATGGCGAGGCGGTCTCATCTTAGTTTATCCCCGAATCTGGATCGTTCAGCGTCCGCAGCATCCGGTCAGAAGGGTAAGCGCCGCATCCGCCAGCTTGATCCTGTTCTGTTCGCTGGTGCAGCATGGGGCCGGGGGCGCGCGCATGCAATCGGCGCCGCCCCGAAGGCGCTTTGCCTTGAAGCAATGGGCCGGATGGGTAATGTCCGCGCCGATTCATGAGGGGCGACCGCCCCGGCTGGGCCCCCGATTTGCGCACCTATCTCGACTTCGAAAAACCCGTCGCCGAGATCGAGGCGAAGATCGAAGAACTCGCCGCCTTGGCTGAGGCTTCTGGGGCCGACGCCATTTCACAGGGCGTCGAACTCTCGCGGCTGAAGGCCAAAGCCGAGAGCCAGCTGGCTTCGATCTACGCCCGCCTGGACCCCTGGCAGAAGACGCAGGTCGCCCGGCACCCGGAGCGTCCCCGTTTCCGTGACTATGTCGGTGCTCTGGTCACTGATTTCACGGAACTCTCGGGCGACAGAAACTACGGCGAAGACGCCGCCATCCTCGGCGGCACGGGCGCGTTTCTGGGCCGGCCGGTGCTGGTCATCGGCCATGAGAAAGGTCGCACGACACAGGAGCGCCTTAAGCACAATTTCGGCATGGCGCGTCCTGAGGGGTATCGCAAAGCCGTGCGGCTAATGGATTTGGCCGAGCGATTTTCGTTGCCTGTGGTCAGTTTCGTCGACACGGCGGGGGCCTACCCCGGCATTGGCGCCGAAGAACGCGGCCAAGGCGAGGCAATCGCGCGCTCGACCGAGAGGTGCTTGACGCTCGGGGTGCCGATGGTGGCGGTGATCGCCGGCGAAGGCGGCTCAGGCGGCGCCATCGCCATTGCCGCTGCCAACACCGTGCTGATGCTCGAACACTCGATCTATTCGGTGATCAGCCCTGAGGGCGCGGCCTCGATCCTTTACAAAAAGAAAGGCGATGAAGAGCCGCGCTCAGATCGGGTGAAGGAAGTGGCTGCGTCGCTGAAGATCACTGCTCAGGACCTGTTTGAACTCAAGGTGATCGACGCGATCATCAAAGAACCCGTCGGCGGCGCGCATCGCGAACCGGCAGCGGCCATCGCCGCCGTCGGCGCCGCGGTGGCGCAAGCGCTCGACCAGCTGACGCCGCAAACGGAATCTGAAGTGCGCGCGCACCGCCGCGAGCGTTTCCTTGCCATCGGCCGGCTCGAAAACGACAGCCCGTCCGCCTGATCGTTCAGCGCCGGCTCAGGTCAGCTGCGTTGGTATTATAAGCCCGACGCGCTTATGTTCTCACCGGAGGGTACTTCATGGCTGACGATCTCTCGCGCCGCACGCTTGCACTCGGGCTCGCTGCTTCAGCACTCGTGCCAGCGACTGCTTTCGGACAAGCCGAGCAGACATATTCTCAAGACGAGATACTCGCCGCAGCGCAGCGCTTCTTGGGCGCAGGCGCTGAGGGGCTCGCCACCGTGATCGACCATGTGTTCGCCGACCTCGGACGCCCGAACGGCTATATTGAAGGCAACGAAGGATCGGGCGCTCTTGGTGTCGGGTTGCGATACGGCGACGGACGCCTGCGCCTCAAAGGCCGCAGCGGCGCAACACGCGTCTATTGGCAAGGGCCATCGCTGGGCTTTGACACTGGCGGCAACGCATCCCGTGTGTTCACCCTGGTGTACAACATGAGAAATCCGGACCAGATCTTCGAACGATTTCCTGGTGTGGACGGGTCGGCGTATTTCGTCGGCGGAGTCGGCGTGAATTATCAGCGCCGCGATCACATCACGTTGGCGCCGATCCGCGCCGGCGTCGGATTCCGGCTGGGCGCCAATATCGGCTATCTCGCCTATTCGCGCCGCCGCCGCATTAATCCGTTCTAGTCGTCGCTATTCAGCGGCTTGCTTCTGTCCCGCCGTCAGCATGCGCTGGCGTGCCTCGTGCCGTTCGCGGAATTCTTCGGCGAAGGAGGAAGCGAGAATCCCAGTCGGCATGGCGACGATTCCTACCCCGGCTAAGGCTACCAGACCCGCGGCGATACGGCCGAGCACTGTTTCTGGATAGACATCGCCGTAGCCGACAGTCGTCAAGGTCACGATCGCCCACCACAAAGAGCGCGTGATCGAGCCAAACGCCTGCGGCTTGGCCTCGCCTTCGATGAAATAGAGCAGCATCGCAGCGACATAGAGTTGGGCTGCTGCGACGGCGAGCGCAGCCATCAGGGGCGCCCATGCGCGCTTCACCGCTGCCCCGACGATGGCAAAGGCTGGGACATAACGCGCGAGCTTGGCCAGCCGGAATAACCTCAGAGCGCGTAGCGCAGCGAGCCAGCCGCCGTGCAGACCGGGCATAAAGAGGAAGACGATCAACTCCGGCAGAAACGCGAGCACGTCGGCGATGGTGATGGGCTGCGCCAGGAAGCGCACCCGTCCGATCACGCCTTTGTGGCGCGGGTTCTCGCCTTCTGACCAGAAGCGCAGTGCGAACTCGGCGGCAAATGCCCACAGCACTGCAGCGTTTATCCAGCCAAGCAATGGCCGCGCCCAATGCGGAAACGGCGTGTCGTTGCGCAGCGCTTCTGTTTCCAACGCCAACGAGGCGAGGCTGACCATCACAAGAGAGATGATGAATGCGGCGAAGAAGTTTATGCCGCCCGGCTGATCCGGCTCAAGCCAATCGTGGATGTATGCTTTCGCCGTTGCGTGCTTGCGCTTGATCAGAGCCATGCGCGAGCCCCTCCCTCACGCCAAACCTAGCAAAGGCCCTTAGGATGGCGAAGAGAGTTTGAGGCCGACGATGCCGATCACGATCAGAACGATGCAGCCTACGCGCACAGGGTTCGCGCTTTCGGCGAAGAGCAGAATGCCGAGCAGCGCGGCCCCAACGGCCCCGATGCCGGTCCAGACAGCGTAAGCGGTGCCGATCGGCAGCGCGCGCGCCGCCTGAGCGAGCAGCCACATCGAGGCGATCATCGCCGCGATTGTGATAGCGCTCGGCGTCGCTTTGGAAAATCCGTCCGCATATTTGAGCCCGATGGCCCAAACGATCTCGAGAACACCGGCGAGTGCGAGCAGAAGCCAAGGGTGCATGCGCGCTACTTCAGCCAGCGCATCGCTCAGTGCAAGTGATGTGTGGTTTCCTCGTGCGCCGCGCGAGGCCGCCGCGAAGACGCTGCGCCCCGGTTGTGAACGCCGATGCGATGGCGATAGACGAGTTCGCCGCCGAGCCAGCCAGTAAAAGCAAGAACGATCCCGACGATCGCAGACAAAGCCAGTCCCCAAGGAAGGACGGCCTCGGCGGCGCCTTCGGCCAGCCGCAGACTGAGGCTCAATGCCGACAGAACCAGCGCGATCACGTTGCCGATCATGTGCTGCCAAGCATGGTGCAGCCGCCGGATCTCCGCATCGCCGAGGAAATCCACGAAACCGGCGAGCGCGGCCGCCAAAGCCCCGACGACCCCAGCGCCGACCAGCCACATCGAGGCCCTCGCCCACCCTGGCTCAGCACCGATCCAATAGACGATATCGGCGAGCAACGCGCCGAGCCAGAAGGCGATCGGGAACACGATCAGCATCGGGTGCAGCGGATGGCCAGCGATTTTCGCGGTGGAGCGGGGATTTTCAAGCGACATGAGCGGGCCCTCACGCCCGCAACGTCTCGTGCGCCGAGACGTTCCCGCCTTGCGGTGAACCTACCCCCGCAGCACGCCCCCTGTCGCCTTCATCACGGCACTGACGATCTTGCCGCTCACCGCTTCGATGTCGGCGTCAGTGAGCGTTCTATCGCGCGGTTGCAGCGTCACCTCAATGGCGAGACTCTTCTTGCCCGGCTGCATGCGCTCGCCGCGATAAACGTCGAACAGCGAAACGTCGACAATTAGTTGCTTGTCAGCGCCGAACGCAGCGCGCACGACGTCGGCCGCCGGTGTGTCGTCATTGACGATGAAGGCGAAATCGCGCGTCAGCGGCTGCAAGTCGAGCTTCTCCAGCGGCGCTTTCGTGCGGCCTGCTCCATCTTTTTTTGGCCGCGGCGTTGGCAGCGCGTCGAGGAAGATTTCGAACGCCAGCACCGGCGCTTCCACATCGATGGCCCTGAGTGCGCGCGGGTGAATTTCCCCGAAATGGGCGACTACTTTGGGCCCGAGCTTCAACACGCCAGCGCGGCCAGGACGCCAGTGCGCGGGTGCATCGCTCCCTGTTTGCATGGAAGCGGTAGGCGCGCCAAGCGCTTCCAGGATGAAGAGCGCGTCGCGCTTCACGTCAAAAATGTCCGGCTGCGGCGCGGCGCGCCAGTGCCGCGGCGGACGCGCGCGCCAGACAGCGGCGATCGTGCGCTGTTGACCGGCGTCGCTCGTGTTCGCGTAAGCGGGGCCGGCCTCGAACAGACGGGCATCATCGAAGCCGCGGTCGGCATTGCGCTGTGCTGCGACCAGCAATTGCGGCAGCGCACTGGGCCGCATGCAATCGAGATCGGATGCGATCGGGTTGGCGACGAGCATGTCCTCGCTTCCGCCGCCGAAGGCTTGCGCTTGGGCGCGCGAGCAGAAGCTCCAGGTGACGGCTTCGTTGTAGCCGAGCGAAGCTGCGACGCGCTTGGCCAGCCGCGATTGGCTTTCGCCCACGCTGGCTGCAGGCGAGCGGAAGCCCGAGGCGCGCGGCGGATCGACCAGCGGCAGTTTATCATAGCCCTCGATGCGCGCGACTTCTTCCACGAGATCGGCTGCGCCTTCGACATCGCGCCGCCAGGTCGGCGGCTGAACGATGAAGTTTTTCGAACTCTGCCCTTCGCCACTGACGTCAAAGCCAAGATCCTTCAGCACCGCGCGCACACGAGTCGGCTTCACGTCAATGCCAGCGAGCTGGCGCACGCGATCGGGATCAAACCTAATAGGCTCGGGCGGCGCAGGTTGTTCGCCGGCGATCATGATCTCGCTGGGCTCTCCACCGCACAGTTCGAGAATGAGCCTTGTCGCGAGTTCAAGTCCGGGAACGACGAAGCCCGGGTCGATGCCGCGTGCGAAGCGATATTGCGCATCCGTCGTCAAGGCGAGGGCGCGTCCGGTCTGGTGGGTCAACGCCGGATCGAACAGCGCGGATTCGACCAGAATGTCCGTCGTTGCTTCAGAAACGCCCGAATACTCCCCGCCGATGACGCCGCCCAGACCCAAGACCCGCTCATCGTCGGCGATCACGCACATTGCAGGCGTCACATTGTAGACATTGCCGTTGAGCGCTTTGAAGCTTTCGCCAAGACGGCCCATGCGCGCGCGGACAACGCCACTGAGCTTGCTCGCATCATAGACGTGCAGGGGCCTAGCGCGATCATGCATGATCAAATTGGTTATGTCGACCAGCGCACTGATTGGCTTTTGCCCGATGGCGCGCAGGCGCTGCTGCAGCCAAGCCGGCGACGGTCCATTCTTGACGCCGCGAATGAAACGGCCCGCGAACAGCGGGCACGCGTGCGCGTCTTCCGTCGTGACCCGCTGCGGAGACTTGTAGCGCCCTGGCATGGGCAAAATCGGCTTCGTGATCTGCTTGCCGATGCCGGCGGCGGCGAGA
This sequence comes from uncultured Terricaulis sp., assembly GCA_964402795.1. Taxonomy (GTDB): domain Bacteria; phylum Pseudomonadota; class Alphaproteobacteria; order Caulobacterales; family Aquidulcibacteraceae; genus Vitreimonas. The sequence continues at coordinate 47,552 of CAYODX010000010.1, forward strand.
TCGCGGGCGATGCCGGCGACGCCCAGCCAATCGGCGCGGTTCGGCGTCACTTCGATGTCAATCACCGGGTCATTGAGGCCGAGCGCTTCAGCGAGCGGCGCGCCGACTTTAAGATCGGTATCGAGCTCCAGGATGCCGTCGGCGTCCGTATCGAGCTCAAGCTCGGCGCCGGAGCAGAGCATGCCGTTGGAAACGACGCCGCGCACGGGCTTGGCTTCCAGCGTGATGCCGCTGCCCGGGATGTACGTACCCGTCGGCGCGAAGGCGGTGACGAGGCCCGCACGTGCGTTCGGCGCGCCGCAGACAATCTCGAGCTGCCCTTGCGCGGTTTCGACTTGGCACACCTGCAGCTTATCGGCGTTCGGGTGCTTCGCAGCGCTGATGATGCGCGCGACGGTGAACGGCGCGAGCTTCTCGCCGACGTTCTCGACGGATTCTACTTCGAGACCGGCCATGGTCATGGTCTCGACAATGGCATCGATGCTCGCGTCGGTGGCGAGATGCTCTTTGAGCCAGGAGAGCGTGAATTTCATTGCTTTTCGCCTTGGGGCGGATGTTGTGCGGCGTCGGCCTTCGACAGGTTCAGGCTGACGCTGGAAAGAGTGGGTCTTGCCACAAGCTGGACACTTGCCTTCGCGTCACGCTGAGCTTGTCGAAGCGCAGCGCGTTGCGCGGGAGCAACCGCGTGCTTCGTCGTTCCGGACGCGCGGACCGCAATCCGGAACCCAGGCGCCGCGAGCCGTGCGTTTGCTTCCGGGTTTGGGGTTCTCGCTTCGCGAGCCCAGCAATAACGGAGTTTGGTTTGACCCGGCAGCATCACCCGACGCCTTGCGCAAGGCCGGGCAATAGGTAGGGGCTGAAGCCGTAATGTTTCAGCCAGCGTGAATCGGCCGCGAAGAAGTCGCGGAGATCGGGCATGCCGTACTTGAGCATGGCGAGGCGATCGATGCCCATGCCGAAGGCGTAGCCTTGGTATTTGCCGGGATCGATGCCGCAATTCTTCAAGACATTCGGGTGGACCATGCCGGAGCCCAGTATTTCCAGCCAATCATTGCCGGCGCCGATCCTGATCGCGCCGCCGGAGCGATCGCAGCCGACATCGACTTCCGCGCTCGGTTCGGTGAACGGGAAATGATGCGGGCGGAAGCGCAGCCTGACTTCGTCGACTTCGAAGAACGCTTTGATCGCGGCGATCAGCACGCTTTTGAGATCCGCCATGCTCGTGGTCTCGTCGATCACAAGACCTTCGATCTGGTGGAACATTGGCGTGTGGGTGGCGTCGGAATCCTTGCGGAAGGTGCGCCCCATGCAGATCATGCGGATCGGCGGCTTCTGCTTCAGCATCGTGCGCACTTGCACGGGGCTCGTGTGCGTGCGCAGCACTTTGCGCGCGCCGTCCTCGCCTCTAGCGTTGAGGAAGAACGTGTCGTGGGTTTCGCGCGCCGGGTGGTTCGGCGGGAAGTTGAGCGCGGTGAAGTTGTTGAAGTCGGTCTCGATGTCGGGGCCCTCTTCAACCGAAAAGCCCATCTCGCCGAAGATGCGCGCGAGTTCTTCCATCACGTGTGAAACCGGGTGGATGGCGCCGAGGCGCGGACGCACCGGCGGCAGCGTGACATCCACCGCTTCGGCCTGCAGTTGGCGATCAAGTTCGGCTTCAGCAAGCGTCGCCTTCTTGGCTAGGATCGCTTCGCTGATCGCGTCTTTAAGTTGATTGAGCTGAGCGCCGAAAGTTTTGCGTTCATCGGGGCTCATTGCGCCAAGGTTGCGCATCAGCGCCGGAATAGAGCCCTGCTTGCCAAGCGCATCAACCCGCAGGGCCTCTATTGAGGCCTCATCATTAGCCGCGTTGAGCCGGGCGATGAGATCGCGTTCGAGTTTCTCGAGATCGGTATTCGCTTCCATTTCCGCTCCCCTGCTCCCCCGCGATGGGGGAGCTGTCAGCACGAAGCGCTGACTGCGGGGGTGGATCCTCAACGGCGCCGATGAGCCACCTGTTCTGCGTCGTTGCGCTTCCACCCCACCCGTCGCCGCTTCGCGGCGACACCCTGCCCATCGAAGGGAGGGATGAAGCTGCGCTTGCGACGGCGGCTTATTTCAGTGCGGCTTGGGCTTGCGCAACAAGACCCTTGAAAGCCGCGGGCTCGTTCATGGCGATGTCGGCCATGACCTTGCGGTCCAGCTCGATACCCGCCTTGGCGAGCCCGCTGATAAATCGCGAATAGGTGAGCCCCTCTTCCCGAACAGCGGCGTTGATGCGCTGAATCCAAAGGGCGCGGAACACCCGCTTCTTGGTCTTGCGATCGCGATAGGCGTAGAGGCCAGCCTTCTCCACCGCCGCATTCGCGGCGCGGAAGGTGTTCTTGCGGCGGCCGTAATAGCCTTTCGCCTTCTTCAGAACTTTCTTGTGACGGGCGTGCGCGGTGACGCCCCCTTTGACGCGTGCCATGGGTCAGTCTCCGCTCAATCGAGGCCGTACGGGATCCAGAGCTTCACGCGCTTGGCGTCAGCATCTGCGATGGTGTCGGTGCCGCGGTTTTGGCGGATGTACTTGCCCTTGTGGCTGATCAGGCGGTGGCGTTTGCCGACAGCGCCGGCCTTCACCTTACCCGAGGCCGTGAGCTTGAAGCGTTTTTTGACGCCGCTCTTGGTCTTCAGTTTCGGCATTTCATCCTCCAGTGGGATTGGAGCGTCCGGAGACGCCAAGGGGGCCGCCACGGCATGCCGTTTAGCCGGGCCGCCCACGAAAGGGCGCGCCTGTAGCATGAGGAACCCCGAACCTCAAGCTACCCGCTGCCGCCTTTGACGGCTAAACTGGCCCAAGAAAGAGGGCCCATGGCGCGCCAGCTGAGATCGCTCGAAGACGCCAAGCGGATCTTCCTTAACGAGAGGTCCAAGCTGAGAGCAGCTTTGTCGGCGCTCGCAGGCTCGCGTTGGCTGACCGCTATTTTGGCGACGTTCGTCATCGCGTTCGGGGTGAACCTGCTCTACGCGCCGGATCGCCTACCGGATGTTGGCGGCCTTTCCGTTACAGCCATCGGCCTGCCCCCGTCGCTCGATTTCGGCTACGCTGGCGAACTCGCTCGCCAAGCGCGTGCAGCCGCCCAGGCGAACGGCGCATCCAGTCAGGTCGACAGCTTCTTGGCGGCAAACAGGTCGCTCGTACCCGCACTCAATGGCCTTGGCCTCGGCGCCAGCGTGCTTCTGCTGCTTGGCAACATGGCGGTGATGACAACCCGCCGGCGCTATCTCAGCGGTTAGCTGCGACGGAAGCCAAAACGGTAAGGGGGGCGCGCGCCTTCGGGCCAGTCGGTCCAAGGCCCAGGTAACACGGCGACGAGCGAGAAGGCGCCGCGTGCGGTCTGCACCGCCTGGCCCGCGTCGCTGATCTCGCGTTCACCTTCGCCCTCGACCCCGATACGCAAGCGCAGTCGCCCCGCCCATACGCAGCGTGCGTTCTGTGGACAACGGCTGTCTTCCAGCACTTCCAGAGGCCGTACGCGCAACCCGTCACCAAGATCGGCTGTTTCGTTGAGGCGTGCGGCGACAACGCCGGGCGCGGAAAGCGCCTCATCGCGCTGGGCCAGATCCTGCTGGATATGTTGGGGCAATGACGGCGCAGGCGCGCCTGCGCCGCCAGGCGATGAAGCACACGCGGCCAGGGCCAGAACTGCAAATGCAGAGATACGCATCAGGATAACTCCATGGCGATGGCGCGAGATAAGCGCGGCGTGGCTGAACGCCAGCTTATGAACGAAAAACGCGCCAGCCCGTGAGCCGGCGCGTTCACCGAATCCAGGAGAGGGCTACGCTCGCGGCGCCATCACCATCACCACCTGGCGTCCCTCAAAGCGGGGCTCGTGCTCGACCTTGGCGATCGAATCCAGCTCTGTTCGCATGCGTTCGAGCAATTCCATGCCAAGGTGAGTGTGCGCCATCTCTCGGCCCCTGAAGCGGAGCGTGACCTTCACCTTGTCTCCCTCTTCGAAGAAGCGGTGAATGGCCTTCATCTTCACTTCGTAATCGTGGTCGTCGATGTTCGGACGAACCTTGATTTCCTTGAGTTCGATCCGCTTGGCCTTTTTGCGCGTTTCGGCCTTCTTCTTCTGCTCCTCGAAGCGGAACTTGCCGTAATCAAGGATCTTGCAGACGGGCGGGTTTGAATTGGGCGCCACCTCGACGAGATCGAGGCCTGCCTCGCGCGCTGCTTCGAGCGCTGCAGAGATCGGCATTTCCCCCTGCTTTTCCCCTTCTGCATCGATAAGGAGCACGCGCGGCACGCCGCGGATCTCCTCATTCACTCGCGGGCCGTCCTTTTGAGGCGGCGGCGCGGCATACGGTCGTCTGGCTATCGGGCCTTCTCCTGTAGCTGTTGCATACGATTGCGAGCCCGCGTCCTCCCGGCCGCAGACTCACGCGCCAATATTGCCTCTGGCAGCCCCGGCATCAAGCCGTCGCGCGATGGCGGAAAACGCCGCAATTGCGCAATTGCCGCTCTACCTGCTCGACCGGCAAGTCGGCGATGACGGTAGCAGTGAAGGCGATCACCCCAGAACGGCCGCGGGGGGCATTCCGCTCGGCGTCCGTGCCTGCAGCTAGAAATACCAAACAGGGCGAGCCTGCGGCAGCGGCGACATGCATCAACTCAACATCGTCGCCCAACGTGAACGCGGCCCGTTCGAACAGGCCGATTGTTTGGAAGAGGTCGGGGCGAGTGACTAGGTTCTTCGCCCGCGGCTCGGCCTTCGCCACAGCGGCGCCGACGTTGCGCTCGTCGACACCGCCGAGCACGACGGGTGTCACGCCGTGACCCACCAGGCGCTTGGCCAGCTCAACGTACGCCGCCTCCGACCATTGCCGATTGGGCTCGGCCTTGGAGCCACGCGGCAACAGCACGACATAATCGCCTCTGATGCCGAAATAGTCCGGCTGAAGGCGCGGCGGATCCCGCAGAACCTGGCGCACCCAGCGCAGCTCCGGCATCGTCGCGCCGGCGGGGACGCCCGCGATGTTGAGTTGAGCCTCATAGCGATCAAGCGGGTGCAGGCTGCCTCGATGTGGGTCGAGGTAGGCGTGGCTCGCGCCCGCAATCGGGCCGGACCATTTCGGCGGCCAGGGCCGCATGCCCTGGAAATAATTGTTGGTTCGGTTTGAGCCTTCGAGATCGTACACCATGTCGTACTTCGCGGCTCTGATGCGGGCGATGAGTTTGGTGATAGCCTGTGGTTCTGTCGGCTTGCCGTCGGCTTCCACCGTGTCGAAGTACGGCGCCTTCTCAGCCAATTCCTTGTTGCCTTCAGTCGTCAGCAAGGTGATGCGCGCCCCGACATGCGCCTCGCGAATCCGTTTGGCGGCGGCGAGCGAAAGCACGAACGCGCCGAGGCCGCCAAGCTGGATCACCAGCACTGTCCTGGCTTCTTTCGTTTCGTTGCCGGAAGGCGCTCTGCGCCAGATCATTATGGTTCTCCTGCCGCGAGACGATTCATAACACTGTTTCACTGCGCGTGGACTTGGTTTCCTGCGAATTGCTCAAGAGCCGTTGGTAAACCGCTAATGTGGCGGTCTGCAGCGCTTCTTTCGAATAAAGCTTGCGCGCACGATCGCGCCCGCGGCGACCCATGGCTTTGCGCGCTTGCCCGCCGAGGTCGATCATGTGCTCAATGGCGTTCGCGAGCGGGGCAGCGGCGCCGGGGGGAACCAGCAGCCCGGTTTCACCTTCGACCACGGTTTCGGTGTAGCCGCCTAAATTGCTGGCGATCACCGGTACGCCCATCGCCTGCGCCTCCACTGCACCGCGTCCAAAGGCTTCTGGTTCAGTAACCGGGAACACAGCCAGATCGGAAGCGGCGAACGCCACCGGCATTTGACTGACATGGCCGACAACCGCCACCACTTCACGCAGTCCAGCGCGTTCAATAGCAGTCTCGATTTCTTCCATATAAGCGCGGCGGCCCTGCGGATCGCCCGCTAGAATAACTTTGAGGCCGCCAGGACGGCGCTTTTCGATTTGCGCAACCGCTTCGATGAGAACGAGTTGCCCCTTCCAGCGCGTCATGCGCGCTGGCGCGATCAGAACGCAGCGCGCATCATCTGAAGCCAGCCCCCAGAGCGCGCGGACCGCCGCAATATCATCCGACTTCACAACATCGTAGTTGAACACGCCGAGATCGACGCCGCGCGGTATGGTGACAACGCGCTCAGGGTTGACGTCGTAGTGCGACAGAATGTGTTCGCGCGTGTATTCGGAATTGGCGATCACCGCGTCGCCGCGCGCCATGATCGAATTGTAGAACCGCTTCAGCGGTGAACGAGCGTTGTAGATGCCGTGAAAGGTTGTGACGAACCGCACACCGGCCATGCGTGCCGCGAGCCAGGCGCTCCAGGCTGGAGCGCGAGAACGGGCATGCACGAGCCGTACGCTGCGCTTGCGCACGACAGACGCTAAGGAAAAAGCGTTGGCGAGCGCTTCGATAGGGTTCTTGGTTTGAACAGGGAGCTTCACCAGCTCGCCGCCGGCCGCCTCGAGGTCCGGCTCGAGGCGGCCGCCGGCGCTGGCGACCAAAGCGAGCCCCCCGGCGCGGCTGATCGCCTCCGCCATTTCAAGCGTGGTCCGCTCGACCCCGCCAGCATTTAGCTCAGGCGTAACCTGCAACACCGAGAGCATGTGACCTTCTTGCAATGCCACCCGCGAGGCTCGACCCTCCGCCGCCGCAACCTAACGCCGTGTAAATACTGATATTAGCGCGAACTGCGCGAGGATTCTTGCCGGGCGCGCGTTTTGCGTGATGCGGGGCTAGGATAACGCGAACTTCCCGGCCGCCGTCGAGGCTCGAGCGCAGTCGCCAGCGCTGCTGCCCCCCTGACAGAAGAGCTTGGAAAAATCCCGCGCTTCAGGCATCGCTCAGGCGCTGCGGAGACCAAATCTGATGCTTAACGCCCTCGCCGCCCTGCTGCTGCCGATTGCTCTAGTCCAGGCTGAAGCCGCGCCGGCGTCGCAGACAGCACAGCTGACGGGCAACACCGAAGCGCGGTTCCAGGCCTGCATAGCCGCCATCGACGCGGATGCGGCAGCCGCATACGAGACCGCAATGGCCTGGGCGGGCGAAGCGCAGTCCGTCAATGCCTATCGCTGCGCCGCCATGGCGCTGATCGCGCAGAACCGCCATGCCGAGGGCGCGCGTCGGCTGGACTCGCTCGGCTCCGCCGTCAATCCGGCGGAGACCGCCCTTCGCGCCGAACTGTTCAGCCAAGCCGGCAATGCTTGGTTACTGGCCCGCGAGCCTTCTCGCGCGCGCAGCTCTTTCACGCGCGCAATCACGACCTTGCAGAGCGATCCTTCGCAGCTCCCGGATGTTCTGATCGATCGCGCACGAGCCTACGCGATGGAAGACGATTGGCGGCACGCGGAAGAGGATCTCTCCCGCGCGCTCGATACTCGTCCTGATGACGCGCTCGCCCTGAGGTTGCGGGCATCCGCGCGGATGCACCAGCGCTCGTTCGAATTGGCCGAGGCAGACGCGCTCGCCGCCGCGCGGATCGAGCCCGCCAACGTCGACAATTACCTGATCCTCGGCCACGTGCGCGAAAGCATGCGCACCGGCGAACCGGTCGACGAGCAATGATAATCATCGCTACGCCGACGGAGGGGCTAGACTGACCCGTTAGAGTGTCTAGGGACGACGAACTCGAACGGAGGAAGACGTGAACCTCAAAGCTTGCTTGCTGGCCGCGGCGCTCGCCGCATCTGGCGCTGCGCCGGCGTTCGCCTGGGATGTAATCGGCGTGCGCGATGTGCGCGACCGTACCGAACGCGACACCATCGTCGTCGAAGGACATCGCGATTTTAACCGGATCAAGCTTTGCGTGTTCCGCAATCCAGTGCACTTCTACGACCTCGACGTCCGTTACCGGAACGGCGGCCATCAGGATGTCAGCATCCGGGCCCGCATCAATCCAGGCGAATGCACCCGCGCGATCGATCTTAACGGTCACGACCGGGACATCACGACGGTCTCGATGCTGTACGAAGAAACCAGCTTCCGCCGGCACGCGCACGCGACGGTGCGGTTGCTCGGCGAATAGGCCGTGTTATCGGCAGCGCTCCTCAGGGCGCTGCCGAACTGGCGACTCCGCTTTCTGCGATCTGGCGCAGATCGAAATCTGCGCCGCGGACATTATCCACGCGCCATTCTCCGTTCTCCCAGACCAGATCGTAGAGAATGTTTTGCTGCACGCCGAGGTTTGTGAAACCCGCACGCACGACCGCGTAGCTGCCATAGACGACGCCATCGGTGCTCACAGCCAGATCAGTGAGCTCATAATCCTGTGCGCCAATGAGCGGGTCGAAATCGAGGATCGGTTCGTTGATCAACTCGGAGCGCGCCATCATCGCCAGCAGGCGCGTCCGCAGCGACGCCGACCACGGCGCCTGGTCTTCGAGCGGTGGAAAGGTTGCGTCTGGCGTCATGTAGCGACCATAGAGCGGGCGGATCACAGCGGCGGGATCGGGCCTTGTCGCGGGCGCGGGATCTGGCGGCGCCTTCGCGCTTTCGCGCGAGCACGCGGCCGCCACGGCCGCGAGCATGAACGTTCTCCTGTGCATTGCTCCCCCCCTTTGGCGTCTCAACTTTCATCCGCCGTTGCGGATGAGGTTCAACATGTAAGGGACTCCGACGGCGTACATCCCGCCGGCGAGCAGCCCCACAGGCATGCCCATAAGAGCGCCGACATATCCGTTGCCGAGCCGCTCTCCCCAATCCAACCCGCGTCCGCCAAGGCGCAGCAGAAAGCCGATGGCGCCGCCGATCAGCCCGCCCGCGCCGCCATAATCCCAGCCCAGCACGCAAAGCGCGATCATGCCGAGAAACGCTGCGGTGGAGAGCAGCAGCCTCAAACCGTCCAAGCCAGCCTCACTTGTCCCCTGCCCGGTCGGGCGATTGCTTGCTTGTCATGGCGAGCGTCCGGCCAGGGCGCAAGCGGCCCCGACAGGACGGCGGGTCTCAGGCCGGCGGGTGACGGCTGGCGCCGTTGCTCAGCTGCGGCGCCGGTCCCTCTGTGGCGCGGCGTCCAGCCTGAATTGCAGCGGCGCTGACCAGACCGAGGTCTTGCGGCGTCACCACAATCAACTGCCCCGAGCTGGCGAGCGCTTCGGCGATATTCTGCCGCGTTTGCATCTCCAGCATCGACAGCATCGCCGCGGTGGAAGCGGGGTCGCGGCCTGCGAACACATCCGCAAGTTGGTCGAGCTGCTGCGGGCGCAAGGAAAGCACTCCATGCGCCCGCATTGCGGCGCGCACTGCTTCGATCTGCGCTGGCGCGGAGGCGCCGGCGGCGCTTGCATTGATCACCGGCATGGCGGTCGGAGCGGCGAACTCGTCTCGCTGGGCGTAGGTGAAGCTTGCAGTGTGGAAATTCACGCCGATCGCCATGCCTGGCTCGCCGCTTTCGTCGCCTTCTTCTTCCTGTCGCCGCAGCACCTCGATCACCGCACGCTCGACTTCGTGCAGTGCTGTTCGCAACACCTCGTCGTTGCGTTTGCCGATCTCGGACCGGAACGCGCTCTGGATTCGCGTCTCCAGAGCCAGACTGAACTCCTGCAATTCGTAGACGTGCTTCAAGAGCTTGCGGTTCAAGCTAAACTGCACGCGAGCATCGACGACGACCTTGTGGGAGTCGGCGGTCATCGCTTCGAACGGCAACGGCGAGCAATAGTGCGGGCGTAGGTTCACCGCCCCGCTGCGCTGATCCAGCAATCGAACTGTACGCCGCCCGCCGCTCGCGGGATCGACCGCTACGAATTCGATATTCGGCGCCGATGAACCGCGCACGACCTGCTCTTCAAAATCCCAGAGCACGGTCTTGCCTTCGAGCGCGCGGCGAAACCCGCGCTCATCCTGGGTCATGTAGGTACGATCGTAACGCGCCTCGAAATAGCGTGTGAACACATAGAACAGCACAGCCAGCGCCAAGACGCCGACCAGCGCGCCGAGTGCCACTATCAACGCCAAGCTCATTGCTTCCTCCCACCTTGCGGACGAGCATACCGCACATGGAACGAAAGCGCAGCCGATATCGAGTGACCAGGGTTACTCGCGCCGATCGAGAAACAACACGCACGCCGCTAGGCCATCATTGCGCACCACCCTCGCGCGGCTCACCAGGGTCGCGGCGCGGCGGCGTACATAAGGCCCCGGACGATCGGCATGCCAACGATTGGGGTTGGGCAGCACGGCTGCAAGACGCGCCGCCTGTAGTGGCGTCAGGTCAGCAGCCGAGACACCGAAATAAGAGCGCGACGCCGCCTCGACGCCGAAATTGCCGTCGCCCCATTCGGCAGCGTTGAGGTAAGCCTCCATGATCCGGCGTTTCGGCCAGATGAATTCCGTCAGCGCCGTGAAATAGGTCTCGAAGCCCTTGCGCAGCCATGATCTATCCGGCCAGAGAAAGAGGTTCTTCGCGGTCTGCTGGCTGATGGTCGAGGCGCCGCGCGTGCGCCCGCCTTGCGCGTTGCGACGCATCGCATCCTGGATGGCTTCCACGTCGAAGCCATCATGATTGCAGAAATTGTTGTCTTCCGCTGCAATCACCGCCCGGACGATGTGCGGCGACATCCGATTGATCGGCACTGGATAATGCCGGATCGTTTGGCCTTCGGCTGCGCGCTGCATCATCAAAACCGTGGCAGGCGGGTCGAAGAAACGATAGGCGACCACCCACGTCACCGGCGCGAGCACCAGCGCGACGAACAACACGGTCAACGCGGTGAAAAGAAATCCGAAACGCTTGCGACGTTTGATCCGGTTGAGATCGACATCCAGCGTCGCCCGCGCACTGCGCGCGCGCTGCCGCGATGCGGGCGGCTGCGGCAGCGGAATATCGGGTTCATTATCGCCTGGCTCGCCGTCAGAGTTCATACGTCCCATTCCTCAGCCACGGCCACATCGGCCTCTCGCGGCGCCCAGCGCAATCTGAGGGCCGCTATTGCGTTGACGTCAAGCAATCGCTTGAGGGCCCAAACGGCCATGCCGCGCACCAAGGGAGAATCGTCGCCAAGCAGCGCCTCGGCATGCTGCGCCAAGGCCGGCTCGCCGCTGTTGCCGATCGCGCACAGCACGTTGCGCACGAACCTGTCGCGGCCGGTTCGCTTCACCGGCGTGCCAGCGAACTGCGCGCGGAACTGCGCATCATTCAGCTGCGCAAGCTCTCCAAGCGGCGCAACGCGCAAGTCTTCGCGCATGCCAATCCGCACCTCCCTCGCGCCTTGAGCGAACTTGTTCCACGGGCATACGGCAAGGCAATCGTCGCAGCCGAACACGCGGTTGCCGAGCGCGGCCCGAAACTCACGCGGAATCTGCCCTTTGTGTTCGATGGTTAGATAGGCGAGGCACCGTCTCGCATCGAGCTGAAACGGCGCCGGAAACGCATTGGTCGGGCAAACATCGAGACAGGCGCGGCATGAGCCGCAATGTTCGTCATGGGCCGGGTCCGGTTCAATCTCCGCCGCACTCAAGATAGCGCCGAGGAAGAGCCACGAGCCGTGCTCGCGCGAAACAAGATTGGTGTGCTTGCCTTGCCAGCCCAAGCCGGCGCGCTGCGCCAGCGGCTTCTCCATCAGCGGCGCGGTGTCGACAAACACCTTCACGTCCGCCTCGCTGGCGCGCGCCAGCCAATGCGCCAAAGTCTTCAGCTTGCCCTTGATCACTTCGTGATAGTCACGCCGCGCCGCATAGGCGGAAACTATCCCCTCGCGCCTGCGCTGGAGCATAGCCATCGCATCATCTCCGGGCGCATAGGATTGGCCAACGAGTATCGCGCTCCTGGTTTCAGGCCAAAGCGCAAGCGGATGACCGCGGCGTTCGCTCTCCATCCATGTCATGTCGCCGTGCCGTCCAAGCGAAAGGACGTGTTGCAACCTTGCCTCCGCCGGCCAAGGCTCACGCGCCGACGCGACGCCGACGGCGTCAAAGCCAAGTGCGTCAGCCTGCGCCCGCAAGGCGGCTTTGAGGTCGGTGATGCGCGGTGAGGCCACGGCCTCCCTATGAACGACCGATCTCCTCCCGTCGATCACCCGGCGCCGCCTCGACGCAGAACCGATCGGCGCTATAAGGTGGCGCCGCCGCGGAGGGGGACAGAATGCACCGCTCGAACAGCTTCATCCGCCACGTCATCGCCGCTCTGGCGCTGACTCTCGTCGGGTGCGGGCAAGGCACAGAATATGCGACAGAAGCGCCAGCGCCCGCTACCGAAGAGAGCGCTGCCGGCGGGAACGAATTCTGCGCTGAAGTCGGCCGCAGGCTTGCGCCCGCGGACTGCGCCGATCTGCGCCAGCTCGCCGATACCGCCGAAGCTGGCGCGGCAGCCTTCAACGCCCCCGACCCCATGCGCCGCGGCGAAACGCACACGTTGCAACTTGCCATCAGTTACGCGCCGGCGGCCAACCAAGCGCCCGAAGGTGAAGCGGCGGAGGATGCCGAATCGCCTCCAGAGGAGCGGACTGGCCCTGCCGATGCACTTTCCGTCGATGCAGGCAGAGCATCGCCGGCGCCGAATCCTGCCACGCCTGAAGAGGTGGTCGACCCACTGCAAGGCGAAACCGTGCAATTTACCCCCCTTGTCGGCCGCTTCATGCGGGCCGAACTGATCGGAACGGGATTCGAGATCACGCCGCTGACGCCGACCTCCCAGGAAGTGCTGCGCGATAGCGTGACCACGTGGAGCTGGCGTGTCGTGGCGCAGGAAGGCGGTCAGCGCGTCCTGACGCTACGCACCGTGGTGGAGGGCTGCACTGCGGACGGCCAGTGTTACCCGCTCCGCTCGACCAGCCAGAATTACGATGTTCAGGTGACAGTCGGCCTGCTCGGCAAAGTGCAGGACGTCCTCACTGCAGCGCCGACCTGGTTGCGTCTGCTCGCCGGCGTCTTGACCGCGCTCGCAGTTCTGGTCGGCGCCTGGTTTGGCTTGCGCAACGCGTTCCGCAAAGGCCGCGAACCGGCCTGAGTTTCTGCGCGAGCGCCTTCGAAGTGAGAATCACGCTTTCCCGCTGGCGCGACGCACGCCAATGTCCGCGCGCCAACGCTCTTGGGGGACCTCTTGGATCTCATCGATCTTGCCCGCGCCGCGCTGCTCGGCATCTTGCAGGGGTTGACGGAATTTCTGCCTGTCTCATCAACCGCGCACCTCCTGATCGCTGAAGACCTGATCGGCTATGACGATCCGAACAACGCGTTCGCGATCATGATTCAGCTCGGCTCGATCCTTGCGGTGATGTGGCTCTACCGGCAGCGCATTTTCGATGTGATCACCGGCTTGCCGACCAAGCCGGAAGCGCGCCGTTTCGCGCTGATGCTTTTTCTCGCCTTTCTGCCGGCCGTGGTGATCGGCTTCTTCGCGGCGGATTACGTCAAGAGCGTGCTGCAAGAGAGCCTCGGCGTGATCGCGTGGGCGCTGTTGCTGGGCGGCGTCGCCATGCTGCTGCTCGAGCGCTTCCGACCAGCGCCCGTAGTGGAGGACGCGGCGCACACCCCGATCTGGCGCGCGGTGGCTGTGGGCTTTGCGCAATGCGTTGCGATGATCCCTGGCGTCTCTCGTTCCGGCGCCACCATCTATGGCGGCCTCATCCTCGGTCTCGACCGGCGCGCGGCCGCCGAGTTCTCTTTCTTTTTGGCCATGCCGACAATGGTGGCCGCGTTCGTCTATGACTTCCTCGAGGTGAAGGATAACATCGCCTCTGATCGCATAGCCGAGATCAGCGTCGGCGTTGTTTTTGCGTTTCTGTCAGCCCTCCTCGTCGTCAAGCCATTCCTGAACTACGTCACGCGCGTGGGTTTTGGCCCATTTGCCTGGTATCGAATTGTCATCGGCGCCGGCCTTTTGGCCGCCCTGACCATGGGATGGTTGTGAACAAGCAGATTTGGACCATCGGCTATGAGCGCGTTGGCGCGCCAGACTTCGTCGCCGCGCTCAAAGCAGCGAAGATCAAGACGCTGATCGATGTGCGCGAAGTGGCGAATTCCCGCCGCGCCGGGTTCTCCAAGAAGGCGCTCGCCGCCAGCCTCGATGCGGCGGGCATCGCCTACATCCACTTGAAGCCGCTCGGCACGCCAAAAGCGGGGCGAGAAGCCGCGCGCAAGGGCGATGTCAGCACCATGCAGCGCATCTTCGAGGCCAAGCTGGTCGAACCGGAAAGTCAGCTCGCGCTCGCCGAAGCCGCCGATCTCGCCAAGTCTGGTCGTGCATGCCTGATGTGCCTGGAACACGATTGGCGCGATTGCCATCGCGCCATCGTCGCCCGCCATCTCGGCGCTTATGGGCTCAAGCCGGTTCACCTCGCGCCCGAACCAGCTCCATAGAGGCGGCGACCAGCAGCGCGATCCAAAACAGGCCGAACGCGGCGCTATAAAGGGAAGGCGGCGCTATCTCCGCCGCAGCGGCGCTGACGCAGAGCAAGGGCAGAACGGCGAGCGCGGCAATGATCCAACGCTTGCGTGATACGCAGCAAAAAACGCCGAGCATCGCTCCGTGCAAAGCCAGACTGAAATACTTTGTCCAATGCCACGGCGCGATCGGCAGCTGAGCAGCGGCGTTGGCGTAGTCTTGCGTGACACGCAGCTGCGCGGTGGTTTCGATGGCGTCGGCGCCCGCGCCGATCAATGCGAACAGAATGGCCGCCCAGGCGATCAATGACCGGGTTCCGGTAGCCAGCATGATCGAGGCGAACACCAGAAAGAGCGTATAGGCAGGGATGAATGCATAAAGATCGAGCCGGTTGATCGCCGTCATCGCCGCCAGCCGAGCGGGATCGGCGGGATCGCCAAACACGCGCGCGAGATCAACCGCCGTCTCGGCGCGCTGGAACGCGCTGACTTCAGCGCCGACAGCGCCTGGGTCATAGACGCCCTGCACTTGCGGCAGCATGCCGAACGCAACGAACACAACCAGCGTGGCGAGGCCAAACACCAAAGTCGCGAGCGGCCAGGGACGGCTCTTCACGCTGGGTTCTGCCGCGTCTGAAATTGCCCATAAGGGCGGAAGCGCCAGATGTAGCTCGGCACGATCGCCTCGATGCTTTCGAGTTGAGTGACGCCGAGATCCTCAATCGTGCCGATTCCGGCCTCCGAACCAACGACATTGTCGCGCTTCAACAACGTCACCTGGTCGCTGGTGATTGGCGGGTCGGCGAACGGGATCAAAGCAAACAGCCAACCAAGCAACAATCCCATCGGCTGCGCGATAAAGAACGGCAAAGGCAGCAGCGGCACTTTGCGATCGGTTTCGCGCACGATGAATTGCATCAGCTGTTTGAAGCTGTAGGTAGCCGGCCCCCCCAGTTCGTAGGTCCTGCCGATCGCACCCTCGCGCACGAGCGCAGCGCAGACCGCGTCGGCGACATCACCGACGAAGATGGGCTGGAAGCGCGTCTTGCCGCCGCCGATCAGCGGGAGTGCGCCGAAGGGGCGCAGCGCCGCTGCGGTCGCCGCCATCTGGCCAAAGCGGTTGAAGAAATGATCGCCCGGCCCAAACACGATCGAGGGACGCAGCACCGTCGCGCTCGGCAGCGCCTCGCGAACAGCCTGCTCGCCGCGGTACTTCGTACGCGCGTATTTCGACCCCGTCGGCGCAGCCCCGAGCGCGGAGACATGCACCAAGCGCGTAACGCCTCGTCGTTTGGCGGCTTCCGCGATCGTGCGCGCCGCCTCGACGTGCAGCGCTTCGAACCCCTGCTTGCCCTTGTCGTGCAGCACGGCGACGAGGTTCACCACCGCATCGGCCCCCTCGAGCGCCTCATCGATGGACTCAGGGAAGCGCACGTTCGCCTGCACCAATTGCACCTGCCCCACGTCGCCGGAAACGCGCAAACTCGCCCCCAGGTGCGGGCGCCGCATCGGCACGCGTACGCGATAGCCTCGCCTGGTCAGCGCGCGCACGACTTGGGCGCCAATGAAGCCCGAGCCGCCAAAAACGACCACCAACTTGCTCATGCCAGCTCCTTATGCGCTCAGTCGCGCGAGTTCGGCTTCGCTCATGTCTTCGTTTGAATAGACGTCCTGCACATCGTCCAGGTCGTCGAGCTGGGTCAGCAGCTTCATCAGCGTCTCGGCGTTCTCGCCTTCGATTGGAACGGCGATGTCGGTGCGCCAGACGAACTTGGCCGAGGCGGGATCGCCGAATTTTTTGACCAGAGGTTGAGAAACGGCGGCGAGTGCGGCCATTTCGCAGGTGATGACGTGCTGTCCGTCTTCGACAACGCAATCGTCGGCGCCCGCTTCAATCGCCGCTTCCAGCATGGCGTCTTCGCCGGCGACCGCGAGCGGATACCGGATCTCGCCGACGCGCTTCCACGCAAAAGACACCGAGTTGGTCTCGCCGAGGTTGCCGCCATTTTTCGCGAAGGCGGCGCGCACTTCGCCGGCAGTGCGGTTCCGGTTGTCGGACAGGCACTCTACGATGACGCCGACACCACCGGGGCCGAAGCCTTCATAGCGGATCTCCTCCAGGTTCTCACCGCCCGCGCCAGCGCCGCGATCGATGGCGCGCTGGATGTTGTCCTTGGGCATCGATTGCGCGCGTGCGGCTGCGATGGCGCGGTAGAGCCGCGGGTTGGACTCCGGGTCGGGTCCGCCCACCTTGACGGCCGCCTGCATTTCGCGTGCGAGTTTGGTGAACATCTGGGCGCGCTTTTTGTCCTGCGCGCCCTTGCGGTGCATGATGTTGGCGAATTTGGAGTGACCAGCCATGGGCGCCGCTTCTAGCCGCGCCCGCGCCCCCCCTCAAGCGGGCGACCTGTCACCCCAGGGGTCGTCGGGATCTTCGAAGAACCGCCGGCCGTGTTCGGCCTCGGCGAGGCGGATGAGACGCGCTCGAAGGTCGGCGCGCAGCGCCTCTTCGGCGGCAGGGTCCGGCTCCTCGGCTGGCAGCGCCGCCAGCCGCTCGGCCGCCTTTGCGAGGCGATCGGCAGTCTTGCTCCATCGCTCGGCTTCGCTGAGGTCGCCGCGCTTGGCGGCCCGGGCTGCTTGTTTCAATGCGGTTTGAGCCGCTTGACGTGGGTTTGTTTCAGACATGGGTCATCCTTGCTGGCCTTGCGGCCGGAAAACGGAGAGCGGGACGCGGGTGTGCGCGCCTAGCAGATGCGCCGATTGGTTCGGCGCGAACGACGCGGACACCCGCGTCCCGTGATCTTCTTTCACCGGCGCCGTCGCCGGAGGTTTTTCACTCCGGGAGGCGGCTCAGCCGGGGGCGTGGAGGTCGCCCGTGTTCGCGGACGATCCCTCGTGCTTCTTCCCGCGCGTTGTTCACACGGCGGGCTTCAACGACGGCGAGGTACGGGCCGGCTCGTGTCGGGGGCGCTGCCTAGCCGACCACGCTTGCGCGTGCGCTCTGCGCTCCTTTCCTTCAACCGCCCGCCGCCTCCGCACGCCCCTGCCCGATCCCGTCGGGCGGAGGAGGCTGTCTCCAGTTGGCGGAGGAGCGCCGACGTTCACGCTCGATCACATCGCTCTCACGTTGTTCGAACAGGGATCCAACTGCTCTCCTTGTGGAGCGATGGAGAGAGTGTACGCGCGCCGCAGAGGGGGGCGGATAGATTTTTTGGTCCGCGTCCTCTCTCGCGGGGGAGAAGGAAGTTAACCTCCCTCCATCCGCTCTTCCGCTTCACGCTCGATCCTGAGCGCGGTCAGCTGGTTGCGTTGACGACGCAGCACCTGGAAACGATAGCCATGGAAGGCGAAGCGCTGACCCGGATCAGGGATGGCCTGGGCTTCGTGGATGACGAGTCCAGCGACGGTGACAGCTTCTTCGTCGGGCAGATCCCAATTCATCGCGCGGTTCAAATCGCGGATCGGCACTGTGCCGTCGACATTGACTGACCCATCAGGCTGGGGCCGCACGCCTTGCACGGCGATATCGTGTTCATCTTTGATGTCGCCGACAATCTCTTCCAGAATGTCTTCCAGAGTGACGAGCCCCATCAGCGCGCCGTATTCGTCCACCACCAAGGCGAAATGCTCGCGCCGTCGCAAGAATTCCGCGAGCTGATCTTCTGCGCTCGTCGTCATAGGCGTAAACCATGGCGCGCGCATCAAGGCGCGGACGTCGAGCCCGTCGCGCCCGTGCTCGGAGACGCCGCGCAACAGATCGCGCGCGTGCAGGATGCCGACGATGTTGTCAGGTTCGTCCTGATACAACGGCAGCCGCGTATGCGGACTCGCCATCGCCTGGGCGATAATCTCACGCGCGGGCAGATCGATATCGAGGGAACGGATCGATTTGCGATGAATCATCACGTCGGCGACTTCGAGCTCGGAGAGATCAAGCGCGCCGAGAAGGCGATGGCGCGCTTCCGGCTCGACCGCGCCCTCCTCTGCGTGCAGCTCCACGGCGCCGGCGATCTCAGCGCGCGCGGCGGAGAGCACATCGAGGTTTTCGTCCACCCGCACGCCGAGCAGACGCAACCCGTGGTTGACGATCCACTGCACCGCACTGACGATCGGGGCGAGGATGCGCACCATCCACTGCACCGGCAACGCCACCCAACGCGCGATCTTGTCGGCGGCGGTGATGGCATAGGTCTTAGGACCGACCTCCCCGAAAATGAGCAGCAGCGGCGTCAGCACGATGGTGGTGATGAGCGGCGCGTAATCACCATAGAGGCCGCCAAAAATGCTGGAAGAGATCGCCGAGGCGGCGACTTGGACAAGATTGGCGCCCAGAAGCACCGCACCGATCATGCGCTCGCGGTTCTCGTTGAGCTTGTTGACGCGCGCAGCCAGTCTGTCGCCTTCCCGCTCCAGCGTCGCCATGCGCGCGCGAGAGGCGCCCGTGAGCGCGGTCTCCGCCGCGGAGAAGAATGCGTTCAGCGCTATGAGCGCAGCGATCACCAGAGCGGCAATCAGGAGCGAGGCTGTCATTATGTTGTCTCTTGTTGCAGCAATTCGCGCACGACATCTGATGGAGCGGCGCGCTCGACGCAGGCCCGGCCAATGCCGCGGGCGAGAATGAGCACGAGCCTGCCGGCCTCCGCCTTTTTATCGCGCGCCATCAGCTGCATCAGGCGATCGACGTCGAAAGGAGCGCCCGGGAGCCGTCGCAGATCCGTCACGAAGCCAGCCGCATCGAGGTGGGCGCGCACGCGCGCGGCGTCGTTGTTCGAGCAATAGCCGAGTTCAGCCGACAACGCGAAAGCGAGCGCCATGCCGGCGGCGACGGCTTCACCGTGCAGCAAGGCGCCCGAATAATCGCCGTGTGCTTCGAGCGCATGCGCAAAGGTGTGCCCGAGATTGAGCAGCGCGCGCTTGTCGAATTCCTCGCGCTCGTCCTCCTCGACGATGTGCGCCTTGAACGCAATCGCAGTGCGGATGGCGAAGGCCAGCGCTGCAGGATCGCAGGCCAGCAGCGCTGCGACATTGACCTCGCACCATTGGAAGAACGCCGGATCGGCGATCAGGCCGACCTTGACGATCTCGGCGTATCCGGCGCGCCGCTCGCGCTCGGACAAGGTGGCGATGACCTCAGTGTCGGCGATCACGGCGCGCGGCTGGTTGATCAGGCCGACCAAGTTCTTGCCCTCGGGCGTGTCGATCGCGGTCTTGCCGCCGACGCTGGAATCGACTTGCGCGAGCAGCGTTGTCGGCATCTGCACGAAATCGACGCCGCGTTTGACCAGACCGGCCGCGAGGCCGGCGAGATCGCCAATCACGCCGCCGCCGAACGCCAGCACAAGATCGTTCCTGTTGATGCCGGCCTGCAGCAGGTGGCGGCAAAGCAGTTCAAGCCCTTCGAAGCTCTTGCTGGCTTCGCCGGGCGCCAAAGTGACGGTCCAATTCTTGAGCCCCGCCGCATCGAGCGCGGCGATCAGCGCTGGCCGGTGCAGCTTGGCGACGTTCTGGTCGGTGACGATGAAGACGCGTCTGGTCTTGGCGAAAGGCGCGATCAGCGCGCCAGCTTGCGCCAACAAGCCGGCGCCGACATGCACATCGTATGAACGCGCGCCCAGATTGACGGAAACAGTTTCGCTCATGCTTTCACCGCGAAATGGTCGCGCAGCGCGGCGATCACGGCCGCCACGGCCGCGACGTGCGGACCGGCGCCGGTCTCAACGATGATGTCAGCCTCGGCATAGATCGGCGACCTCTCCTCGAGCAGGCGCTGCATGACGGCGCGCGGATCGTCCTCCTTCAGCAGCGGGCGATGATCGCGCTTGGTGACGCGTTTCATCAACACCTCGATCGGCGCTTTCAGCCAAACGGTAATGGCGCGCTGCTTCATCAGCGCGCGCGTGCGCGGATCGATGAAGGCGCCCCCGCCGGTCGCCAGCACATGCACCGGGCCTGCCAGCAAGCGCGCAATGACCTGCCGCTCGCCGCGGCGGAACTCGCACTCACCGTGCTCGCTGAAGATCTCGTCGATCGTGGCGCCTGCGGCGGCGACGATTTCGGCGTCGGCGTCAACGAAAGGCAGATGGAGCACGTGGGCAAGGCGGCGTCCCACTGTAGTCTTGCCGGCGCCCATCAGGCCAACAAGAGCGATGGTGCGGTCAAGCTTGAGGCTCTCGGCCTGCCGGCGCAGCGCGGCGTAAGCGTCTTCGCGCTCGCCTGCTTCGCTGCTCTCGGGGCTGCCCACGAATCACCTCAAAACGCCGCCCCAGGGTTAACGGCAGAGCGGACTGGAAACTCGCCACATTTTGGGGGCAATCTCGCCCGCTCGCAACGGCAGGGGCCGCAAGAGGTTATGTTCAGACGTAGACGACGGCGCAGCTCGTTCTCCCGGCGCACGCCGCCGCAGGCGCGGTTGGTCGTGATCGGCGTCGGCCTGGCCGTGTTCCTTGGCCTGTTCGTCTTTTTCATCCGTCAGGCCGACCTGCTCGCGCCGGCGCCGCACGAGATTAGCGTCGAATTGCCCGACGCCTTCAAACAGTGAGCATCATGGTTAAGAGAAACGCTGTCGCGCTCGCCGCGCTTCTTGCCGCCGCGCCCTTCGCGGCCCACGCACAAGAGCAGCAGCCGAGTGCGCTGCCAAGGCCGATCGAAGGTCAGGCGCTGCAGGAACTCGATGCCTGGAGCGTCAGCGCGCTGTCGCGTGCGAACGGCGCTCTGCCAGCCGATCTTTGGAGCCGCAGCGACCCGGCCTTTCTCGCCGCGCTGTTCGATCGCCTGCCGGCGACTTATGATTCGCCTGCATCGCTCGCGCTGGCGCGGCGGGTGCTGTTCTCCGGCGGCGATGCGCCGCGCGGCGACGCGCAAGCGGCGGCGCGCAAGCGCTTTGAAGCGCTTGGACGCATGGGCGCGGCGGACGAACTCGGCCAAATGGCTGCCGGCAGCCGCTCGGCCTTGGCCGATCCGCTCATTGCGCAGTATGCGGCGCAGGCGGAATTGGCGCGAGGACGGCGGCAAGAAGCGTGCGCGCGCGGGCGTGCGGCGAATGTCGGCGAGCAGGCGCCGCCTTTCCTGCTGCGTCTGCGCGCGTTCTGCGCGGCAAGTGCGGGCGACCGCGCGGCGGCTGATCTCGCGCTCGAATTGGCGCGGGCGCAAAATGCCGACGACGCCTGGTACACAGGAGCAGTCGCAGCCGCAGCAGGCGCGCCCGGTCCGCGTCCGCCGGCTGCGAAATACGACAACAGCCTGACGGCGCAGCTCTCGCTCGCGGGCAATCTGCGGCCCGGTCCCAATGCGCTGAACAACGCATCGACGATGGCGCTGCTCGCGCTCGCGCGCGCGGAGAACGCGCCCCAGCCGCAACGGGCGCAAGCAGCCTGGGCGGCGCTGCGCCGCGGCGCTCTCAGCGTCCCGGAAGCGCGCGTCATTCTGTCGGCGACCCCCGCTGAGATCGCCTCGGCGTTGCCGCCAGCAGTCCTTGCGTTGCGACAAGTCACTGCCGCGCCCGGTTCGCTCGAAGCCGCAAGCGCTATCGCGGGCGTGCTGCGCAATGCTGCTGCGCCAGCTGAGTTCTATGCTGCGGCGCGCTTTTTCAAAGACGACGTCGCCGCGCTGCAATCAGCGCCCGATCAAGCTGCAGCGCTGCAGTTCGCCCGAGTCGCCTTGATCACCGGCGACGCTGCCTTGGCGCAACGCCTGCTCGCAAGCGCACGCCAGGGCGGGGTGGAGGAAGCGGCCCTTGCGCCGCTCGACGCCGCCCTCTCGGTGCTGAGCGGCGTGCGCGGCGACCAGGCGACGATAGCCATGAAACGGCGCATCGACGCAGCCGGCTCCAGCCTCGCGCGCGCCGCTGCGCGCGATGTGGCGCTCATGGCCGCGCTCGGCGCGCCGGTTGATGGTCAGGTGCAAGAATTCCTGCTTTCTCACCCTCCCCAAGGCGGCGCGCGCGCAGAAAGCGGCGCCATGTTGGCGCTCGCGGCGGCGACAGAACGGCGCGCGAGCGGCGAAGGCGCGCTGCTGGCCGTGGCGGCGGCCGGCGAAGGCGGCTTCGCGCGTCTCGACGCCGAATCGCTCGAACGCATCATTCGCGCGCTGCGCGGTCTCGGCCTGCAGGAAGACGCGCGCCGCATCGCTATCGAAGCACTGCTCGCGGGCGCGCCGGGTTAGCGCGCCCGGTAGATTGACATCGCAACAAGGCGCGCTTCATTGTGCAGCACAACCTTTGGGGGAGGCTGAAATGAAACGCTTGCTAGCGTTGTTCTTGCTTGCAGGTCTATGCGCTTGTGCGACTGTCACGCCAAGCTTGGATGGCAAAGGCGCGACCGATGTGGCTCAGCGTAGAGAGCGAAACTACCAGGTCGGTGCTCAGCAGAGTGTAGTTGTGGGCGAAGCTCTGGTCAGAGCACGCGACTTCACAGAATCTACGACAACTATAACTACCATGCAGGCATCGGAGAGCTTCCAACTCTCAGGCGGTATGGTGACCATCTACTTCCAAGCTGGAGAGCAGCTCCCGATCGTAGGAGAACGAGTCTCCGACGGCATTACGTATACAGTGGCGCGGAAGGACTGGTACGGAATTCAAATCGCACCTGACGGCACCATCGGGCCCGGTGTGATCAATGGCCTTGGCACAGCGTCGCAAGTGCTGATGGCCTACCGTTTCCAAGCAACCCCCAACTCAGCGCGCTTCATTCGATCGACCCGCACAGATGTCCAGAGGGCGGCGACGGGCCAGAATTTTGAGATCGTGTTCAACGGCATCGATGGTCAAGCAATGCGCTTCCAGTACCGTGAGTACACAGCCGACGACATGGCGAGACCGGCATTCTTCCAGGACCTGTCCTATCCACTTGGAACGCAGGTCATTCGGTTTCGGTCATTGGTGATCGATGTCGCAAACGTAAACGCCGAGAGAATCACTTACACGGTTCGGTCAGAATAGCGCTGCTACAGTGACGCTGGTGTCCGACTCAGCGCTGATCGAGTCTTTTCTGGAGATGCTCTCCGCTGAACGCGGCGCGCGTGCAAACACGCTTGATGCGTATGCGCGCGACCTGGATGATGCGCGCACCCATATCAAGGGCCCGCTGGGGCAAGCCGGCCCCGAAACAATCGAAGCCTATGTCGCCGGTCTCAACGCTCGTCATCTGTCGCCTGCGACAGTGCGACGTCGCATCTCGGCGCTGAAACAATTCTATCGCTTTCTCATGAGCGAGAACGTGCGCGGCGACGATCCCACCTCTCGTCTCGACCCGCCTAAGCGCGCGCGGGCGCTGCCGAAGACATTATCGGTGTCGGAGGTCGAGCGTTTGATCGAGGCAGCGGAGAGCCCACGCGACAAGGCGCTGATCGAACTCCTGTACGGAGCGGGTTTGAGGGTGAGCGAACTCGTCTCACTGCCGCTGCGCGCCGCGCCCCGGCCAGGACAGGATCACATGATCATCGAAGGCAAAGGCGGCAAAGAGCGGCTGGTCGCGCTCGGGCGTCCTGCCCTTGCGGCGCTCGCAGCCCATCTCGCCGCACGGCCTGCTGCCTTGCCGAGCAATGAGGTGCAGCGCGAGCGCGCGTCACGGTGGCTGTTTCCGTCTTCCAGCGCGGCAGACGGCAAGCTGACACGCAGGCGCGTGGCGCAGGTGCTTGAAGGAGCGGCAATGCGGGCGGGGATCGATCCGGCGCGCGTCTCACCGCACGTGCTGCGGCACGCCTTCGCAACACACCTGGTGGAAGGCGGCGCCGATTTGCGCACGGTGCAGGCTCTGCTGGGGCACGCTGACATTGCGACCACGCAAATCTACACCCATGTTGCCCAGGAGCGCTTGCGCACTTTGGTGGAAACCAAGCATCCGCTGGCGCGTCGCCGCAAGCTCTAGAAAGCCGAGCGGATGGAGCCGGATCGTGACGACAGAGCCTGCTGATTCGAGACCCGAAGCCGGACGCGGAGCGGCGTTTGCTGTCTATGCGCTTTATTTGCTCTCGATCCCGAGTGCCGCAGTATTCGCGCTCATCGGCGTGATTATCGCCTATTTGAGCCGTGGTGAAGCAGCCCCGTTCGCACGCTCACATCTGGATCATCAAATCCGCATCTGGTGGACGGCGTTCTGGTGGAGCGTCGGCGCAGCGATTCTGATGGGAATCGGATGGATCTTGGCGTTCGTGCTGATCGGTTTTCCTATCATCTGGCTCGCGGCGCTCGTCGGGCTGATCATTTTCGTATGGTTTACCGTGATCAGCTTGCTCGGGCTCCTGGCGCTGCTCGATGGGCGGGCGCGCTGAAGCATCACAGGCTCGTTACGGCCTTGAAATCTGCGTCGGCCTGGTGTGAGTTGCGGCTCAGGGATCACGCGCTCACGAGCGTCAAAAACGCGGGTTGGAATTCATGAAGAAGCATTTGATCGCCGCAGCATTGTTGGTCGTGGCTGCGTCGCCGGCTTACGCCTACACAGCGTATGTCCAGCCAGACGCCTATTGGCCCGAAGACGCCGACGTGCAAGTGCAGGGCACGTTCGCAAGCCAATTCTTCACGCCGCAGATCGCGACGCAATCGAGCTTTGTGCTGCTCGGACCGGACGGAACTCAGCTCGCGAGCGACTACATCGATGTCGCGCCGGAAGCGGCGACGCTGAATGCTGATCTGCCGCAGCAGGGCACGTATCGCATATCCACGGGCGAGCAATTGGGTACGGTTGCGACGCTGGTCGGCGTCGATGGTCAGTGGCGACAGCTCGGTCAGGGCGAGTCGGCGCCCGAGGGCGCGCCTGTGACGACGCTGCAAACCGTCACGGTGGCGGACACCTACGTCACCCGCGGGCGCGCTACAAATGAGACTCTGACCGCAGCCCCGAGCGGCCGGTTGACCATTCGGCCGGTCACCCATCCTAACCAAGTGCTGGTCGATCAGGGCATGGTGGTGGAGGTTCTGTTCGACGGTCAGCCCTTGGCCAACTCGGCTGTCGTGCTCTACGCGCAAGGAGAGCCGGATACAAAGCTCGATCGGTTCGCCGCAACTGACGCCAGTGGACGCGCCACCTTCACGCTCGACGCGCCTGGCATGTACGTGATCGCCGCGCGTCACCGCGCCGATCTTCCCGTTGGCAGCCCGGCGCAGGTGGGCAGCTTCACCACCACACTGACGTTCGAAGCAC
Source organism: uncultured Terricaulis sp. (assembly GCA_964402795.1). Taxonomy (GTDB): domain Bacteria; phylum Pseudomonadota; class Alphaproteobacteria; order Caulobacterales; family Aquidulcibacteraceae; genus Vitreimonas. Next base: position 73,059 of record CAYODX010000010.1, read on the forward strand.
TCAATGAGCTGCCAGCTGGATACGATGTGCAGACGAGAGAAACTGAACGAGACCGCCATCAGCGCCGCCAAGAGCGCAGGCAAAACCACGGCTCCCGCCTTTAGGCGCTGACAAGGTTCCCATGCAAAGCGCGGAGCAAGCTCCGCGCTTTTTGCGCGCGCCGGTTCGGAACGTGGCGCCATTGCGACACGTTTCCCGTGCTGCCTCTAGCCGGTCCGGCGCAATGGAGTGAGGAACATGAAGAAGCTTTTGTTGGCGGCGAGCGTGCTCGCGCTGGCCGCATGCGGTCAGCAAGCAACGACTACCGACACCACGGCGGACAGCGCCACGCAAACGCCGGCAGCGCCCGCCGTTCCGCAAATGAGCGCCGCTGAATTTGCCGGCTTAGCCGCCGCGTCCGATCAGTTCGAAATCCAGTCGTCAGAACTCGCAGGTCAGCACGCTCAGCGCGCCGAAGTGAAGACGTTCGCGCAGCATATGGTGACGGCGCACCGCGGCACGACCCAGGAGCTCACGTCGCTGCTGCAAGCCAACAACATGACGGCCCCCTCTCCCACCCTGAACGCACAGCAACAATCGACATTGGATAATCTGCGCAATCAAAGCGGCGCTGCGTTTGATACCGCTTACGTTCAGGCTCAGGTGCAGGCGCACCAGATGGCGGTGCAGACGTTCGAGAATTTCGCCAATAACGGCGAAGCCGGTCCGGTCCGCGATTGGGCGCAACGGACATTGCCGACGCTTCGCCAACACTTGCAGGACGCGCAAGGACTATCGCAAGCAAGCTGAGGCGATATGACAGAAATAAGGGGCGAGCGTCCGAGAGACGCTCGCCCTTTGTTGTGTGTAGGCCTAGCTTGCGCGTTGAGGAGGACGAGATGGGCTTGGCAGTGGTGACGGGCGCCAATCGCGGCATCGGACTTGAGCTTTGCCGCCTCCTCGCCGCGCGTGGTGAAGAGGTGGTCGCGGTCTGCCGCCGCGGCTCGCCCGAGCTGCAATCGTTAGGGATTCGTGTGGAGAGCGGCGTCGATGTGAGCGAGGCGGCCTCGGTCATGCGTCTGGCGCAGAGACTGGAGGGCGAAAGCATCGACCTTCTTGTCAACAATGCGGGCGTTCTACGCAGAGACAATCTTGAGCACATGGATTTCGCCGCAATCGCGGAGCAGTTCGCGGTCAATGCGACCGGCCCCTTGCGTGTCACAACAACGCTGGCGCCGCTGCTGCATGAACGGAGCAAAGTGGCGATCATCACCAGCCGCATGGGCTCGATCGCCGACAACAGCTCCGGCGGCTATTATGGCTATCGCATGTCGAAGGCGGCTGTGAACGCCGCCGGCGTGTCGCTGGCGCGTGACCTGGCGGGGCGCAGTATTGCTGTCGCTTTGATCCATCCGGGTATGGTTGCGACCGAGATGACCGGCCGCAACGGCATTCGACCCGAAGAAGCAGCGCGCGGCGTGCTGGCGCGCATTGACGAACTCACATTGCAAAGCAGCGGCATGTTTGTGCATGCAGGCACGGGCGAAACACTGCCTTGGTGAACAAGGCGCGCTTGCTCTGACTGAAAAAACCCGACATGCCAGAGCGATGACGCCCGACGCTTCCAAGCTGCAAATCGCCATCGTGCCGGTGACGCCATTGCAGCAGAATTGTTCGCTGATCTGGAATGTAGAAACCAAGAACGCCGTTTTGATCGATCCGGGCGGCGAGGCCGACAGGCTGCTCGGCGCGCTCGATCATTTCGGCCTGCGCCTCAAGCGGATTTGGCTCACACATGGCCACCTCGACCATGCGGGCGCCGCCGCTGCGCTGCGCGAGCGCACTGGCGTCGCGATCGAGGGACCGCACGCGGAAGATCAGTTCTGGCTCGACCGTATCGAAGAGGACGCGCGCCGCTACGGCATTTCAGATCTGCGCAACGTGACGCCGGACCGCTATTTTGCGGATGGCGAGGCGCTCGATTTCGACGGCGCGCGCTTCGATGTGTTGCACACGCCCGGTCACACTCCTGGACACGTGGTGATCTACAATTCTGGCTTGAAGGTCGCGTTCGTCGGCGACGTGCTGTTCGCCGGCTCGATTGGGCGCACCGATTTCCCGCGTGGTGATCACGCGCAGCTGGTCGGCTCGATCACCGGCAAGCTCTGGCCGCTGGGCGATGACGTCACGTTCGTGCCAGGACACGGACCAACCTCGACATTCGGTCGCGAACGCGCGAGCAATCCGTTCGTGGCCGATCGCATCACCGGCTACCAGGGCGCTGAGCAACAGGCGCCCGACGACGCCGAGCAGCGCACGAGCAAGCGCTGGACGTGAGCGGCGACGCCAGCGTTATTTCTTGGCGCCGAGCTGCTGCGCGTAGCCATTCGCAACCAGCTGAGCCATCAGATCGAACAGGCGCTCAGGGTCGCTGCGCCGCAATTGCGCCGACATGGCTTCAGCGCCCTCGGCCAAAATGAGCTCGCGCGCGCCCGCCGCCAGTGCATCCAGAATGCGCTGCGCTGCTATCTCGGGCGCCATGCCGTTGTCGATCGCGGCGTCGCTGAAACCACGCACTTGCGCATTAGCGTCGAGCGCATTTTTGGAGACGTTCGTACGCACCGAGCCCGGCGCCGCCACGAGCACGCCAATGCCTTGGTGATCTGTCTCGGCGCGAACGCTGTCGTGATAAGCGATAAGACCGGCTTTGGCCGCGCTGTAGGCTGCGCGCAAGGGCGCGCCAATGATGCCGGCAACGCTCGAGATCGCCACGATGCGTCCGCCTCCAGAGGCGATCATGCGCGGCAGCACGAGCTGCGTCAGCGCGATCGGCGCCATCAGGTCGACGGCGATAATGCGTTCGAACACCTCGAACGCCGTGTCGACCGCGAGCGAGCGCTGCGAAATGCCGGCGTTATTGACCAGTCCATAGACACCGCCATGCGCCGCAGCCCAGGCCGCAGCGCGCTCTACGATCTCCGGCAACCGAGTGATCTCGGTCGCCTCGAAAGGAAGCACCAGCGCCGGCGTATTGCAGCGCTGCGCGACGTCATCCAACGCCGGCCGATTGCGGCCCGAAAGAATGAGCCGCGCACCCTTGAGCGCCAGCGCTTCGGCGAGCGCCGCGCCGATGCCCGACGACGCGCCTGTGATCCACCACACCTTGCCTTCGAACATGCGCTGCTCCCTATGCAAAGATCGCGACCGCCTGACGGCCGAGCGCGATCAGTTCGCCCGCCTCGCTCCACATGGCCATATTCTGCAGCGAATAGCCTTCGCCGGCGTGTTCGCTTTCCGACCACAGAAGATGCCAGCCCTCCGCACGCGATGGAATGTGCGCGATGTCGATGCTCCAGGTGATCGTGCTGATGGGCGCTGGCTGCGGAAACAGGACCATGGCCGCGGGCGGCAGGCAATCGGCGATGGCGAGCAGCGCAGTAGTGGGGTCGGCGCCGCCCGTGTCGATAAACCGGGTCCACACCGCAAATTCTGCACGCGTCGCCGACACATCGAGCAGGCGGTGGCCGGCAGCGAGTCTCGTTTCGAAATTATTCCAGAAGCCACGCGGCGCTGATCCGCCTTCCTTGCGAAAAGGGGTGCATGCATCAGGCGCGGCAGTTTCCGGCCGGTTTAGGAATTGATGCGAGACTCCGCTCTCTCGCGTCGCCCCGAAAGCAAACAGCGCCCGCGCCGCCAGCCCCTCTTCATTGAAGCAATCGGCGGCGATGATGGTCGAGGACCGCCCCCGCCGCAGCAATGTTGAGATGAAGCGAAGACGTCCGGTCGCCGGGGCGATGAAGCTGAACTGCGCTGAGCGAAGCGGCGGCAGCTCGGTCTGGGATCGCTTGACCGCCTCGAAAGCGAGCGCCGCGGTCATGCCGCCATAGAGCGTGCGGCCTTGGCCCCAATCCTGCGGCGCGTCGATGGTGAAAGCGTCGGATTCTGCAGTGAGCTGTTCGACGACGGCGCGGAGCGAAGACATAGTCGAGCTATGCGTGCTCGCGGCGCGCGTGACAATTGCTGACGCCAAGGCAGGGGAACCGAAGCGAGGCGGCTGCCGTTTGCCTGTGCATCACCACGATCTGGGGGGCTTCTTGTTCGAAATTGCCGCCATCACGATCATCGCCGCCATGGCGCTGACCTTCTTCACCGATGCAGCGACAAGCGCGCTGCAACTCGCCCGCGCCGCGCGCCGGCGCAGCGCCGCCATACGGGTGGCCGACCCGGAGCTGTCGGCGCACTGAGCGCCGCGCTTCTTTCTCTATTTTTCCCCGAACAAGCTGCCGCTCGCCGGCGGCGCGCTGGGCGGTTTCTTGCCGAGCCGCTCGTAGGCCTTCGGCGCAGCGCAGCGGCCGCGGGGCGTGCGCATGACGAAACCTTGCTGCATCAGGTAAGGCTCGATCACGTCCTCGATGGCGTCACGGGCTTCGGCCAGCGCTGCGGCCAAAGTGTCGACCCCGACAGGACCGCCGCTGTAGGTTTCAACCAAGGCCTGGAGATAGCGGCGGTCGAGCATGTCGAGGCCGTCCGCATCGACATCGAGCCGCTTCAAGGCGGCGTCGGCGGCCTTTGCGTCGATCGTGTTTTCGCCGGCGAAGTCGCGCACACGGCGCAGCAAACGCACGGCGACACGCGGCGTGCCGCGCGCGCGTTTGGCGATTTCGAGCGCACCCTCGGCGGTGATCGGAGCGCCAAGCTTGCCGGACGCACGTGTGACGATGCCGAGCAATTCATCCGGACCATAAAACTCGAGGCGGACCGGAATGCCGAAGCGGTCACGCAGCGGCGTACCGAGAAGCCCTGCCCGCGTGGTGGCGCCGACGAGCGTGAACGGCGCAAGATCGATGCGCACGCTACGGGCGGACGGACCCTCGCCGATGATGATGTCGAGATGATAATCCTCCATCGCGGGATAGAGGATTTCTTCGACCGCCGGCGCGAGACGATGGATCTCGTCAATGAACAGCACATCGCGCGGCTCGAGATTGGTCAGCAGCGCGGCGAGATCGCCGGCGCGAGCGATGACAGGTCCGCTGGTGGCGCGAAAACCCACGCCGAGCTCGCGCGCGATGATCTGCGCCAGCGTCGTCTTGCCCAGTCCCGGCGGACCGAACAGGAGCGTGTGGTCCATCGCCTCGCTGCGCGCGCGCGCGGCGTCGACGAACACCTTGAGATTGGCTTTGGCCGCAGGCTGGCCCACGAACTCGTCGAACCCCTGCGGGCGAAGTGCGCGGTCAGCCCCTTCCCCAGGGATGCGGTCGGCGGTCACGAGACGTTCGGCTTCGGCCATGGGCTTTCCTACCGCGATTCGGGTTTCCGGATTGTTCCGCCGAGCGGCGCGCTGCGCCTGTGGCGCTTGAGTTCATCGAGCTGCACCGCATGCATTGGCCGCACCGGGAAGGCGTGTGCGCGATAAGCATGCCCTATCCCGCCGATATGGACGCCGCCGCGCCCCAAGCGTGAGAAGATGACGTGGGCGGTCCGACGACTGGCCACGTCGCCACTTCGGCCTACATCGCCACTCATGAGCCGCGCGTTTGTGAAAGAGGATGATGACGCTCCCGAAGATGTCCCGGAGCGGCTGATCTCCAGCGCACCGAATCTGGTGACCGCGCATGGGCTGGCGGCGATCGACGCCGAACTGGCGCGCCTCAGCGACGAACTGGCCGCGCTGGACGCAGCGGACCGCGACGGACGCGCGCGTATCGCGCGTGACCAACGCTATTGGAGTGCGCGCCGCGCCAGCGCGCAATTGATGCCGGATCCACCGGATGCGGACACCGTGCATTTCGGTTCGACCGTGACGCTTGTCCGCGACGATGGACGCCGCCAGACCTTCCGCATCGTCGGCGAAGATGAAGCCGACCCGGAACGTGGAACGCTCTCGCATGTCTCGCCATTGGCGCGCGCGCTATTGGGCAGAAGCGTCTGCGATAGTGTCCGGGTCGGCGACAGCGAGATCGAGATAGAGGCGATCGCTAGCGACTGACTTCCTTCAGCGCGGCGCGGATAAGTTCGGGCGCCGGCGCGTCGGCGTCGAACCGTTTGGCGGCGGAAGCGACCGCGCGCGCGGCGCTGGATTGATCGATGCCGAGATTGACCAAGGCCGACACTGCTTCCGCGCGGGCCCCTGAAACATTGCCGTTGGCCGCGTTCGGCATGGCCGGAACGCCACCGAGCGAAACAAAGCCCTTCGGTCCCTGCTTGGCGGCGAGTTCCTGCGCCAGCCGTCCGGCGAGTTTTGGCCCTACGCCGTTGGCGCGCGCGAACGCCGCCTTGTCCTGCAGCGCAATAGCATCGAGCAGCGCTTGCGGCGGCAGCGCGTCGAGGATGCCCAGCGCGACCTTTGCGCCGACGCCAGGGATGGTTTGCAGATGGGCGAACCAGGCCCGCTCTTCTTCGCTGTCAAAGCCATAAAGGCGGATCGCGTCTTCGCGCACATGCGTGTCAATGAACAGCCGAGCGGGCGCGCCAATCGCCAGGCGCGACAACGTGCGCGCGCCGGCCTGTACAACATAGCCGACACCGCCCACTTCGATCAGCGCCGCGTCTTCGCCCACCGCTGCAACCACGCCGTTTAATGACCCGATCATCCCTCCTTGGTGCGCGGATTCGGCGATCGCAGGAACGCACTACTTGCGAACCATTCTCACGCTTACAGCGACAATTTGTCGTGTTAGAGATTCGCTTGAGGGATGAGCCGCGGCGGCCGTTGAGGTGCGCCGCGGGGGACATTTTGGGGATAAATCGATGTCGGATGAAAAGAAGCGGTTGAATCGGCGTTCGTTCATGAGCCGAGTGGCGGGCGCGGCGGTCCTTGCAGGCGGCGCGGCCGCGGTGGTGACCGGCCAGGCTTCGGCGCAGAATTATACCGGCCGCACCGATTCCGACACCGGCAGCGGCGCGGATCGCGCCGGCTACGGCCGCACCGGCGTCACTGATAGCGATTCTGGCAGCTACGCTGACCGCGGCGGCTACGGCCGTGGCGGCCAATCAGGCGTGACCGATCACGATAGCGGCGCTTATGCCGATCCGGCCGGGCGGGGCCGCGGCACCAGCGGCGTCACCGATCACGACAGCGGCGCTTATGCCGACCCTGCTGGGCGGGGCCGCGGCGGCACCACCGGCATCAGCGACAGCGACAGCGGCACCTACGCCGATCCTCCGGGCCGCGGGCGCGGCCGCAGCGGCACCGGCTTGACCGACAGTGATCCGTCGGACTCTGCGGGCAATGGCCGGGGCAGTGGTCAGCGTTACACCGGACGCACCGATTCCGATTCCGGCAACGGGTCAGACCGAGCTGGCTACGGCCGGACGGGCTACACCGACAGCGACAGCGGCGCGGGCGCCGACCGCGCGGGCTACGGCCGCGGTCGCTAAGTAGCGCGCGCTCATGTCAGAGCCCTGGCTCGACGACCCGCTTGGCTACCTGATCGGTTCCGAGCGGGTCGCGGACTTCTTCGCGCGCGTCTACGAGCGCGACGCGCTGATCGTTGCGCACGGCCAGCCGACTCGCTTCGAGGGCCTGCTCTCACTCGATGCGGTCGACCGCATCGTCACCAGCGTCGACCTGCGCGAAGGCCAACTGGATCTCGCGGACGCTTCAAAGCAATTGCGGCGCGCCGACTATGTCGATGCCGCCGGCTATGTCGATCGCGGCGCAGTGGCCGAATTGCACAGGCACGGCGCAACCGTGATCTTGCAGCAGGCGCACCAGCTCGAGCCCTCGCTCGGTCGGCTCTGCCGCGGCCTCGAACACGTGTTCTCGTGCCACGTGCAGACCAATCTCTATCTCACGCCGCCAAATGCGCAGGGCTTCCGCACCCATTATGACAATCACGATGTGCTGGTGATCCAGGTCGAGGGTGAGAAGGCGTGGCGACTCTACGAAAAGCCGGTCGATACCCCCTATCGCGGCGAAGATTTCCAGCTGGGCAAACATGAAAGCGGCGAGCTGAAGCAGGAATTCGTGCTCAAGGCGGGCGATGTCGCTTATGTTCCGCGCGGACTGATGCACGATGCGATGACGTCAGGTGACAGGCCTTCGCTGCACATCACCATCGGCCTGATTACACGCACCTGGGCCGATCTCATGCTGGAAGCCGTTTCGGAGGTGGCGCTGCGCTCGCCGGAGCTGCGCCGATCGTTGCCTGCCGGTTACGCCAATGCTGGTTTCGATCGCGACAAGGCCGCGCAGACGCTGAAGCAACTCGCGGCGATCGTCGCCAGGGAGGTGCAGCTCGATCCTGCCCTCGACCTTACCATCGACAATTTCATTCGCTCTCGTCCCGCCTTCAATCGCTACGCTATCCGCGATGCGGCCAAACCCATCGGCGCAGACGAGACGTTCCGCGCCGATCGCTTCACACCCTATCGCATCGCGGAGGATGGCGATGTGTTGGTTGTCGTAGCGCCCGGCGGCGAACTCAAGTTTGCGCACGCCGAGCGCGCCGCGCTGGAACGGGCGCTGAGCGGGAAGGCGTTCAAGCCGCCCGAACTTGGCGTGAGCGACGCATCGTCGATGACGGCCCAGCTGCTCGCCTATGGCCTCGTGACACGCATCTAAGCCGTACGCTTGGAGGGTCTGCTCGGATTATGGCAGGCGCCGCGAGGCAGATCGCCCGCGCGATACTGAAGCGCGAGCTGACGCGCCGCTTGCCGCTGCAACTCGGCTGCGGCTGCGTTCGACAAAATCCAGCCAAGCCGCAATGAGACGTCGCTCGCCTGGTCCATCTCGACGAGAGACACGCCGCATACGGCGCGCTCGCTCTCGAGATTGCGCAGCGCATTGAAGGACATGCGCACGCGCTCCTCGCGGGTGGCCAGCACAGCCTGCAATTCGTGAACGTCGAAGTCGAGTCGGCCGCGGCGCGCAGGCGGCTCGGCTTCGGCCGGGAACGGGTTGCTGTCGATGTGCATGACAATGAGGCGCGGACGGATATCGGTCGCAAACGAGCGTTCGGTGCGCAGATGGTCGAGCATGGCCAGCATCGCCTCGATGCCGGAATTGTCAAAATAGCCTCCATCCACGAAACGATAGGCCGTGCCGTCGACGATTGCCGCAGTGCCGGCCGGTGAAATCACAGGGAAGCGAGACGAGGTCGCTGCAATCGTGCTCAGCCGGAAATCCGGTGAGCGGTCGCATCGTTCTGCGCCGTCCTCGCGCCGTTCGGCCCAAATACACCGGAAGTCATGCAGCCAAGGGTCCTGCTCGCGCACGCCGGATAGATCGAGATCGCTGACCGCATAGTCCCCGCCAGTCGAAACAAGCGTAGTGTTGATGACAAGATGAGGCCCATCGCCGGCCTCGAACACGGAGCGCTCGAACGGATTACGCGCGCCGCGAGGAAGGTCGAACGCATCGGCAAATGCCTGCTCGAATGTCAGTTCAAGCCCGAGCTGGCGATCGGTGTCCGGCAGGAAAGCTGATCCTGCGTCCGGCGAGGCCGCTGGCAGGAACGTCTGCACCAGCTCCGGAAACGCCATCTTGGCTAAAGTCGGAGACAAGTGATCACGGCTGAGCATGTCAGTGAGCGCAAGCTCGCGTGCACCGGGAGGCGCATCCTCGTCCAGCTCGCATTTGTCGCCTTCGAGCGGCATCACGTCCAAACTGGCGCTATATGCGGCCGCGCCAATCGCGCCTCCGGACACGGCGCTGATAGCGAAGATGCGGCGCGCCAGACGCGGACACTGGTCCGCCATGCGCGCGAGCACCATCGCAGTGAATTGCGCCGCCCGCACACCGCCGCCTTCCGTGCTGATCAGCACGATGGGCTCGCGCGGCGCTTCGTCGGCGAACTGATAGAATGCATCGATGAGCGGCGGGCGCTCGAGTTCACGCTCTCGCGCAAGTTGGCGCACATAATGATTGTCGTCGTAACCGAGCGCGCCGAGAATGATCGGCGTCAGCGCCGCCAAAGTGAACAGCGGAATGCTGCGCCGCCGGCTGACGAGGATGAGGTAGGAGCCCACCGAGGTCAGAACGGCAAGGCCGAGGCTGATGATCGGCACCGGCCCGATCGTACGCGCGAACACGATCGCCGATGGCGGCATGAAGAAGAAATAGATCGCCAGCGCGACGAAGGTCGTCGGCAGCACCCATGAGCTCCCGAGCCGGGCGCTACGCGAATTGAACATGCTCTGCCGCACGTGCGAGGCCGGCGGCGTCCACCACAGCAGCAAAAGTACGCCCGGCGCCACGCCGCAAATCGCGGTCAGCAACGCAAACGGATGTGTCAGGATTTGACCAGAGAAGTCGTTCCAGTCGAGCGAACCGCCGGTGGTGACGTGCGCCTGCGCAAAGCTGAGCGCGGCGCCGAGCCAGGGCGCATACCAAGCAAAGCCGACAAACAGGCGCTGCCACAAGCTCCAGCCGCGCGTGCTGGGGGCGTGAATGTCGACATCCACGAGGCAAGCCGTCCAGTGCCTGAGCGTGCAGGCGAAGATCAGCACCGCGAGCAACGATACAGAGGCGCGGAGCCAAGCGAAGCCGGTTTGCGCGTCGACATAATTGGCGAGCACTTCCTGCACTTGGCCGGCCGCGAGTCCGAAGGTCGAGAAGACAGAAAACGTGATCATCGAGATCACGATCGGAAACCACGCCTTGCGGACGTTCTGTTGGAACGTAACGAACAAGCCCCGGATGACTGGCGGCATGCACCCTTGCCCCGACTGCGCCATGCACGGCCGATGACGATGACGCGCACGAGCGTGCGCGCGCCGGCCGCGGCGTGCGAGCCCGCCCCGCGGGCGAGTTCCATCGTGCAACGCACGTGGGCGCCTCAAGTTTCAGGCCGACGCGCCGGCAGCGCGATTAATTCGTGGCGACGTGTTCAGATCGCTGCGGTGCGGCGGCGAAAGCCGCCATGAGCGGCATGGCATAGCGCAACGCCGAGCGCGTCAGCCGCGTCGGCGCTGACTTCGCCCGCCGCGGGCAAGAGCCGGCGAACCATGAAGGCAATCTGCGCCTTATCGGCCGCTCCCGAGCCTACGATCGCCTTCTTGATAGTGGCGGGCGCGTATTCGGCGACTTCGAGCCCGCTGCGTGCGGCCGCGGCGAGCGCGACGCCGCGGGCTTGACCCAGCACCAGCGCGGCGCGTGCATTGGAATTGACAAACGTTTCCTCCACCGCCGCTTCGTGCGGTCGGTGCCGCTCAATCACCGTCGACAGACCTTCGAACACCTGATGCAGGCGCGAGGCGAGCTGCTGTTGCGGGGCCGGCGTGATCACGCCGTGGGCGACATGAGAAAGACGCGCGCCCTCGCTGAGCACGAGACCCCAGCCACAGCGGTTGAGTCCTGGGTCGACGCCGAGGATCAGGATGGCGTTCATGGATTTTGCTCGAGTCTGCGCTGACGCGCATCAAGCGCGAGTCGCGCCGCCGCCGCCACATAGATGATCCAGAAGAGGTTGTTGGCTTGCAGCGCGTGGCTCTCGCTCATTGTGTAGAGGGCGAACGCCGCCAAAAATGCTGGCGACCATAGTCCGGCGTCGGCGCGCATCATTGCGGCTGCTCCGCGCTTCAGGGTCGCCAGCAGCTGCAACGCGAACACCACAATGCCGACACGGCCAAGACCGAGCGCAAGCTCCAGCCAGCTTGAATGCGCTGACGCCACTTGCCACTGGACCGCCTCTCGCACCCAGAAGGCAGGGCCGTTATCCGGTATCCAAAAAGCGTAATAGCCAAAGCCGAGCCACGGCCGCTCAGCAACGAAGCGTGCGGACGCTTGCCAGATGTCGGTGCGGCCGGTGAGGGTCAGATCGCGGCCGATGGCGCCGACGAGCAAATCAGGCGCGAGCAGCACGACGCTGGCGCCAAGGATGGCGGCGACTAGAACGCTCGCGACGGCGACGATTGCGGCGACAGGGCCGCGCCGGATTGCTGCGCTGAGCGCCATGGCCGCGACGCCGACGGCGATGGCGATGAGGGCCGTCTTCGAGGTTGAAAACAGCACCAGCGTCAACGCGCCGATCGCGCACGCCGACCACAGCTTCCGCCGTCGCGGCTCGAGGATGGCGGCGGCGAAGCAGATGGTGAACCCGATCGCCATGATGCCGCCGAGCGTGTTCTTGTGCGTCCATAGCCCGGACCAGGCCCCCGGATGTTCGGCCGTCATCCGCCCGATCGACGGCGCAGCGAACCCAAGCAGCAACGAGCCTGCGATCAGAACGGCGAAGCCCCCCGCGAGCACGCCAGGCAGCTGTTTCCAATCGTAGCGCCAGGCCAGATAGGCGCCGAAGCTCATGCTGAGCGCGAGCCAAACCGATCGCCGCACTGTCGCGCCGCTATCGATCGACCAGAGCGTCGAGGCGAAGGCGAGCACAAGCAAAGCCGTCATGAGCGGCATCGCCTTCAGACACGTCCAGAGCTGCCCGCGATCGCGCCAAAGCACGATCGCTAGAAAAGCATATACGGGGATAAAGAAGAGACGGGCGTACGCGGGCGGGTCCGTGGCGCCTTGGCTTTGCGCGATGGCGGCGAACAGCGGTTCGGAAAATTGCGCAAGACATAGCGCAGCCGCCAGCGGCTCCCAGAGCGCCGGGGCCGCGCGCGCCAGCGGCGCTGCCGCAAGTGCGGACGCTTGCGCAGAAGACATGCGGCAAGGCGTGCGCTCAATCTCTTGCCAAAGCGCTAACCGCCGCCCAGCATAAACGGGCCGGTTGGGGGGATTTGATGTTTCGTTTCGTTCTAGCGCTGACCTGTGCTTTCGCATTAAGCATCGGCGCAGCAGCAGCGCAGGCGCCCAGCGCGGCCGAGCGAGCGCAAGCGCTTCAAATCTATCGCCATCTCGTCGAACTCGACACCTCGGCCGAGGGCGGACGCACGCCGGAGGCCGCGGCCTATCTGGCCGAGCAATTCCGCGCCGCCGGCATCGCCGCCGAGGACATCCACGTGCTGCCGCATGGGGCCACGGCGGGTTTGCTCGTTCGCTATCGCGGCGACGGCGCCGGGACGCAGCCCATACTCTTGCTCGGACACCTCGATGTGGTGCCAGCGCATCGTTCTGACTGGCAGCGGGACCCGTTCACGCTGGTGGAAGAGAACGGCTTCTTCTTCGGTCGTGGTTCGCTCGATAACAAGGCGGGCGTGGCCAATGTGGCCGCCACCCTCATCACGCTGCGGCGCGAGGGCTTCCGTCCTTCGCGCGATCTGATCGTCTGGTTTTCCGGCGACGAAGAAACCAGCGGCGAGACGACGCGCGCATTGCTGGCGGAGCACCGCGCACTTCTGGGCGACGTCGAGTTTGCGCTCAACTCGGATGCGGGCGGCGGGCAATTGAGCCAGGTCGGAACGCCGATGTTCTATTTCCTGCAGACTGCGGAAAAAACCTACGCCAGCTTTACCTTCACCGCGCGCAATCCGGGTGGACATTCTTCCGCCCCGCGCGCCGACAACGCAATCTACGATCTTGCCGACGCGCTGGAGCGATTACGCGCTTTCCAGTTTCCAGTGATGTGGAACGACACCACCATCGGCGCCTTCCGCGCTGCTGCAGCCGTGACCGAGGGCGAGGAAGGCGCTGCGTTGTTGCGCTTTGCCGACAATCCCGGCGATCGCCGCGCTGCGCGCATCCTCTCGGCCAACCCCCATCTTTCGACGCTGATGCGGACAACCTGCGTCGCCACGATGCTGGCGGCCGGTCACGCCGAAAACGCCCTGGCGCAAAGCGCCGCTGCAACGGTCAATTGCCGCATCTTCCCGGGCGTGTCGGTCGGGGATGTACAAGCAGAACTGCAGCGCATCGCCGGCGCCGCCGTGGCGGTCGCCCCGGTGGCGGACTCATTCGCCAGCGATGCATCGCCTCTGCGTGCGGAGGTGATGGCGGCGGTGACGCGCGCGGCGCAGGCCCGTTACCCGGGCATCCCGGTGGCGCCCTACATGGAAGCGGGGGCGACCGACGGCGTTTTCTTCCGCGCGGCGGGCATTCCGACTTACGGCGTCGGCGGCGTATTCATCCGTTCGGAAGATGAGTTCTCGCATGGCCTGAACGAACGCGTGCCGGTGGAAAGCTTCTATGGCGGGCTGACGCACTGGCGAGTGCTGTTGACGACGCTGGCGGGTCCGCGCTGATTACAGATGCAGACGCGGCGGCGCTTCGGCGCGGCCGCGCTGATCGTCTCGGTCAAAAGATCTTAAGCCGTCGCCGCTTCCTGCCCGTGGCAATATTTGAACTTCTTGCCTGAGCCGCATGGGCACGGCGCATTGCGCGAGACTTTGCCCCAAGTTGAAGGGTTGTGGCGATCGAAGCCGTCGGGCGCGAGCGGCGGCGCATCGCGGGCGACCATTTCGTTTTCGCCCGTGTCCGGATTCTGGTGAATCTCGTACGTCTTCGTGGGCGCGACAGGCCGTGGCAATTGCTCTTCCGCCTGGCCGATCTGAAGCCGTAGCAACATGCGCGTTACGGTGGTGCGCAGGTCGAGCAGCATGCGCTCGAACAGAGTGAAAGCCTCGGTCTTGAACTCGTTCAACGGATCACGTTGCGCGTAGCCGCGCAGGTGAATGACCGAGCGCAAATGATCAAGCAGCGACAAGTGCTCGCGCCAGCGCATGTCGACAACACTCAGGAGCACCTGCTTTTCAACCGCGCGCAGCCGCTCGGCGCCGAGCATCGCCGCCTTCTGTGCGTAGGCCTGATCGACCTCGCGGGTCATGCGTTCGATGATCTCCTGCTGAGCGATGCCTTCTTCTAGCGCCCAGTCGCCAACCGGCAGCGTCAGGCCGAAGATCTCTTCCGCTTCAAGCACCAGCTCCGGCGTATTCCACTGCTCGGGGTACGCCTTTTCCGGCATGTGCCGCCAGACCAGCTTCTCGACCACGTCCTGGCGCATGTCGCGCACAATCGGCGAGACGTCGGCTGTGCGCATGAATTCGATGCGCTGCTCGAAAATGGCCTTGCGCTGGTCGTTGATGACGTCGTCGTATTTCAGCAGGTTCTTGCGGATTTCGAAGTTGCGCTGCTCGACGCGGCGTTGGCTGGTTTCCAGCGCCTTGTTCATCCACGGGTGGACGATCGCCTCGCCCTCCTGGATGCCGAGGCCGCGCATGATCGCGTCCAGGCGATCAGCGGCGAAGATGCGCAGCAAATCGTCTTCGAGGCAGATGTAGAATTTGGACTTGCCGGGATCGCCTTGGCGGCCGGTTCGGCCGCGCAGCTGATTGTCGATGCGCCGGCTTTCGTGGCGTTCGGTGCCGAGCACGTAGAGGCCGCCCGCCGCCAGCGCCTGCTGCTTCTTGCTTTCAACGTCGGCCGCAATATCGCGCTTCAGCGCCGCGATCTGATCGGGCGTCTCATCGCCCTTCAGCGCCGCCTTCAGCCGCATTTCGATGTTGCCGCCGAGCTGAATGTCGGTGCCGCGACCGGCCATATTGGTGGCGATGGTGACCGCGCCCGGCACCCCAGCCTGAGCGACGATCTGCGCTTCCTGCTCGTGATAGCGCGCGTTCAGCACCTGGTGCGGAATACCCCGCTGCTTCAGCAGATTGGACAGGTATTCCGATTTCTCGATCGAGACCGTGCCGACAAGCACTGGCTGAGCCCGCCTGTGCGTGTCTTCGATGTCGGCGATGATGGCCTTGTACTTTTCTTTTGCGGTCCGATAGACCTCGTCGTCGTCGTCCTTGCGCTGCACCGGACGGTTGGTCGGAATCTCGACCACGTCCAGCTTGTAGATGTCGCCGAACTCGGTCGCTTCCGTCGCCGCCGTGCCGGTCATGCCGGCGAGCTTATCGTAGAGACGGAAGTAGTTCTGGAATGTGATGGACGCGAGCGTCTGGTTTTCAGGCTGGATGTTGACGCCTTCTTTCGCCTCGATGGCCTGGTGCAGGCCTTCGGAGAGACGCCGGCCGTGCATCATGCGGCCGGTGAATTCATCAACCAGGATCACCTCGCCGTCTTTGACGATGTAATCCTTGTCGCGCTGGAACAACTTGTGTGCGCGCAGCGCCTGGTTGGCATGGTGTACAAGAGAGATATTCGCCGGCTCATACAGCGAGCCCTGCAGCAGGCCGCGTTCGGCCATCATCTCTTCTATGCGTTCGGAGCCCGCTTCCGTATAAGTCACCGACCGCTGCTTCTCGTCGTGCTCGAAATGCTCGGCGCCCAGCAGCGGGATGAGCGCGTCGATGGATTTGTAGAACTCGCTGCGGTCTTCGGTCGGGCCCGAGATGATCAGCGGCGTACGCGCTTCATCGATCAGAATAGAATCGACTTCGTCGACGATGGCGAAACGGTGCCCGCGCTGGACCATCTCGCCCAGCGAATATTTCATGTTGTCGCGAAGATAATCGAAGCCGAACTCGTTGTTGGTGCCGTAGGTGATGTCCGAGGCGTACGCTTGGCGGCGCTCGTTATCGTAAAGACCGTGGACGATGACGCCGACCGACAGGCCGAGAAATCGATAGACTTGCCCCATCCACTCGGCGTCGCGCTTGGCCAGGTAATCGTTCACGGTGATGACGTGGACGCCGCGGCTCTCGAGCGCGTTGAGGTAGGTTGGCAGAGTGGCGACCAGGGTCTTGCCCTCGCCAGTCCGCATTTCGGCGATCTTGCCCTGATGCAGGAAAATGCCGCCCATCAACTGCACGTCGAAATGGCGCATGTTCAACACGCGCTTGGCGGCTTCGCGCACCGTTGCGAAGGCCTCGGGGAGGATCTCCTCCAACGTCGCCGCCCGGCGGGACAGCCGCTGGCGGTATTCGCTCGTCTTATTGCGGAGCGCCTCGTCCGACAGCGCCTCGAAGGTTGGCTCCAGCGCGTTGATGCGGGCCACCAGCGGCCGCAGCTGGCGCACTTTGCGCTCGTTGACGGAGCCGAATATCTGCTTTGCGAGGTTCAGCATGGGCGCGATCTTAAGGTTGATGCGCCGTTCTTGACAGGGCGCGGAGCAAGACGACGAGGCCTTTGAAGTTCTTGGCTTTTCTGTGTCCCGCGGACGTGCGCCCGAGTGTGGAAACACTCTCGACTCGTGCGCTGGCGAGACTTAAGAGCGGCCCAGGGCGGTGTCAATGCGACCACAGGGGCGCAGCTCTTGCACGGCCGTCCCGAGTGAAGAGAGCAGAACGCATGGCATCGCTGAAGCGCTCCCTTTTCCGAGGCGCCGTGTTGACAGTTGCGCTCGGCTTGGCCGCCTGTGGTCTGGGCCGTGACAACACCGGCCGCGCCGGCGATGGCGGGCGCGATCCAATCGTCGCCGCGACGGTCAATGGCCGTCCGATCTATGTCGAGGACGTCCGCAACCATGCCGTCTCGCGCGGCTGGATCAGCGAGACTGAAGATTTGTCGGCCAATTCCGACGCCGCCAACCTCGCCCTGGAGGAATTGATCCAGATCCGCCTGTTCGCCATGGAGGCCGAGGCGCGCGGGCTGGACCGCCAGCCGGACATCCGCCGCCAGCTCGAAAATGCGCGCGAGCGCGTGCTGGCCGCCTCCATTTACGAAGAAATCGCCCAGCACGCCGCCGATCCGCAAACCATCGAGCGGCTCTATCGGGAGAATTCGAGCCAGCTTGGCCAGGGCGACGAGGTGCATCTGCGGCATATGCAATTTCCGACACGTGAAGCCGCCGACGCGGCCAAAAGAAGGCTTGAGCAGGGCGAAAGGTTTGAAGCCCTCGCTTTTGAACTTTCGACCGAGCGCGACACCGCCCCTGACGGCGGCGACATGGGCTTCCGCGCCATCAGCGATTTGACCCCGCAGATGCGTCAGGAGGTCGAACGCAGCGCGGTCGGCCAACTCATCGGGCCCATACAGATAGAGGACGGCTGGCATCTCTTCCGCGTCGATGACAGGCGCACGATTGGCGGACCCAGCCTGGAGGAATTGCGCCCGCGCATCATGCAATGGCTCGCTTGGCAAGAGACGAGTCAGTTGACCGAACGACTGGAGCGCGACGCGCGTATCGAGCGGATGCGGCAGCCTGAAGATGAGGGCATGGCCCCTGCCGGCGAAGTCACGGCGCCGCCAGATGCGGCGACCTCCGCACCGGCGCCCGCGCCCGCGCCGCAGCTGACGCCGCCCGGCGCAACTGAACCGCCGCCCTTCCCTTTCCCGGCCGCGCCCAGCGCGTCAGCGCCCACGACTTCCGCTCCGGCGCAACTGCCGGCGCAACAGGCGCCGGAGAGCGAGCAGAGCGGCGACGCCGCAACGCCGTAGCGCGACTGCGCATCCAGAGGCGGCGCCGCTCCGCCGTCGCCAAGCGCCGCTCTCTTGCGTTCGCCGGCCTGGCGCCTGATTGAGCGCGCATGGTCAGCACCACCCGCTCCCCGCTCGCGCCCGCGCGCTTTCCAGACCTTCCCGCCATTGCCGGCGTCGAGGCCGCAATCGGTCGCGCCGGCTTCTACAAGCAGGATAGACCTGATCTCGTACTGTTCCGCTGCGCCAAACGCACGGCGGCCGCAGGCGTATTCACCACCAATGCGGTGGGCTCGGCCCCGACGGATTGGTGCAAACGCGCACTGGCGGAAACCGACGGGTCGGCGCGTGGATTGCTGGTGAATGCAGGCTGCGCCAACGCGTTCACGGGGGCGGCTGGCGATGCCGCGTGTGCGCGCGCGCTACGGGCGGCGGCGGCGCAATTGGACGTCGCGCCAGGCGCGCTGCTGGCCGCCTCCACCGGGGTTATTGGCGTGGTGCTCGATGACGCGAAAATCGCCGCCGCCCTGCCGACGATGCAGCTTGCGCCGGTGCATTGGCCGGACGCCGCCAGCGCGATCATGACAACCGACACCTTTGCCAAGGGCGCGGGCGCGCGCTGCGTCATCGACGGCGTCAGCGTGAGCATCGCCGGCATCGCCAAAGGCTCGGGCATGATCGCGCCGAACATGGCGACGATGCTGGCCTTCGTTTTCACAGACGCGGCGCTGCCCGCCTCTGTACTGCACTGCCTGCTGCAAGAAGCAACGGAAACCAGCTTCAACGCCATCACCGTCGACGGAGATCGCAGCACCAATGACTGCGTATTGCTCTTCGCCACGCAACAAGCGCGATCGCCCGCCATCGCAGACGCGGACGATCCGCGTCTGGCCGGGTTCAAGGCGGCGCTTCACCGCGTGCTGGCCGATCTCGCGATCCAGATCGTGCGCGATGGCGAAGGCGCAACCAAACTCGTGACGGTCCGTGTGGAGGGCGCCCTCAGCGACGCTTCGGCGAAAATCATCGCACGGACCATTTGCGAAAGTCCGCTGGTGAAGACTGCGATCGCCGGCGAAGACGCCAATTGGGGGCGCATCGTCATGGCCATCGGGCGGGCCGATCAACCGGTCGAGCGCAGCGCCATTTCTGTGCGCTTCGGCGAACTCTGGGCCGCGCGCGATGGCGCTGTTGCGCCCGATTACGACGAGGCGGCGATGAGCGAATACATGAAAAGGAACGAACTCGACATCAGCGCCATCGTCGGGCGCGGCCCGGGCAGTGCGCGCATGTACACATGCGACCTGACCAAGCGCTACGTGGAGATCAACGGCGATTACCGGAGCTAGTTCGTCCGGCCGCCGCCTCCTGCGCCATATTGGGTATTGCGCGCCGCCTCCGCTTTTGCTTCGGTGACGGCGGGGCTGAGGGAGCGGCGGCGCTCGGGCGTGCCTGACGTCGTCGCTCTATTCCCCAGCCTCTTCACCCGTTCCGTGGGCCGCTTCCGCTTCGCGCCGGATGGCCAGCAGCGTGCGGCGCACGCGAGAAACAAAGAGCGGCTGCGACAGCCAGAACGGAGGCCCGTTCCGCAGCGCTGCTGACCAGCGATACTCGATATGCGTGCCGGCGCCGCCGTCGATCGGCGTCAGAACCCATTCACCTTCCGATCGCGTCCAATCGCCGTCAATGCGATGAAAGAAGATGCCTCCGTCCGCGCGCAGCTCCACGCGGGAGACGTTGCGCAGCACCGGTTGAAGCGGCCATCCACGCACGCGGTGCTCGAAAACCTCGTAGGCCTCGCCCTGGTCGAGCAGCCGGCAACTGATCAATTCGATCATGATGCGTTCGGCGCCCGCGCATGTGGTCAGCACCCGCCGCACTGCGGCGGGCGGCGCATGCACGTCCATCGCGGCGCGCGTTTCCCCGCCTTGGCCGTGACGGCGCGCGAAAACCGATGGCGGCGCGTTGTATTGCTGCGCCGCCGCTGTTGGCGCCAACGCGAGCAATATCAGCACCAGAGCAGCCAACATCTGCAGCAGCCTCGCACGCGGCCGCACCGGCCGTCTTCCAGCTGAGCCCACCACCGCGGCGGAAACGTGTCGCAAGCTCCGCATGGGAGGCACATCGCTGACACTTGCGGGTGGGCGCGCACCGACCAATTCCTCGCATGAGGAGATCGCGCCATGAAACTCTATTATGCACCAGGGGCCTGCTCGCTTGCGCCGCACATCGTCATCAACGAAGGCGGCCTCAAAGCCGAATTGGAGAGGGTCGACTTCAAGCACGGACGCACCACGGAGAGCGGGCGCGATTATTATGAGATCAACCCGCAAGGCTCGGTGCCGGCGCTCGAACTCGATACTGGCGAGGTGCTGACCGAAGCGCAGGTGCTGCTGCAATACCTGGCCGAGCAGGCGCCAGAGGCGCAATTGGCGCCGCACGCGGGCATGGCGCGCTGGCGCCTGCTGGAGATGTTGAATTTCATCGCCACCGAACTGCACAAAGGCGTCAGTCCTTTGTTCCGAAAGCCTGCGCCGGACGTGCGTGAGGGCATTGTGACGACGGTGCAGAACCGCTTCGCGCTGCTTGAGCGCAAACTCGGCGACAACGATTACCTGCTTGGCGACTTCAGCATCGCCGACGCCTACGCATTCGTCACGCTCCGTTGGGCGAAAGCCTTTGACATAGATCTCAGCGCCTTGCCGAAGCTCTCCGCCTATTTCGCACGCGTGCGCGACCGGCCGGCGGTGCAGCGCGCGCTGATCCGCGAAGGCTTGCCCACCGAGTGAAAGCAAGGGAAGGATGGCCTTCTTAACGGCGCTTCAACCATCCTCCCTCACGGCTTTTTCATGCCCATGCGCAATGATGTCGGTTCGGCGCGGCGTCTGTTGCTGGTGGCGGCGGCGGCGCTGGTCGATTCGTCCGGACGCGTGCTGATCACGCAGCGCCCGCAACACAAAGAACTCGGCGGCCTTTGGGAGTTTCCCGGCGGCAAGGTCGAGCCCGGCGAAGCGCCAGAGGATGCGCTGATCCGGGAGCTGAAGGAGGAACTGGATTTGACCGTCGAGCCAGACGCTCTCGATCCGTTCGCGTTCGCTTCGCACGCCTATCCGGATTTCCACCTGCTCATGCCGCTTTATCGCGTGTCGCACTGGACAGGCGAGCCAGTGCTGCATGAAGGCGCAGCTCAAGCAATGCGATGGGTGCGGCCGAGCGAGCTCCGAGATTTTCCAATGCCGCCAGCAGATGTCGTGCTGGTCGAGCGCCTGATCGAGCGGAGCGCATAATGAGGCGCTTTATCGCCGACCGAAGCGGGGCGACCGCGATCGAATACGCTGTTCTCGCAGCGATGATTTCGCTTGCGATCGTGGCTGCGATCGGAACGCTGGGCGACACGCTGCACGGCTCGTACGACGACACGGCCGCGAAGGTGCAGGCGGCGACCTCCCCCTAACATTTCAGCATTGTTGCAACCGCGACGAACGACGGCAAAGAAGCGCGGCTAGATACCCCGCCCACGGAGGCAGGGACATGAACGCCGCACAAGCATTGGCTATCGCCGCAGCAAGCTGGGTGATGGCCATGGATGGGCCGCTAATGGCCGATCTCAACGAAGTTCAGGCGCAGGCGCGCGTGCTGTCCGCGCGCGTGGAAATGCTCGCCGACGTCGCGTTTGCCCGCGCCGCCGGCGGCTTCCGCGCCGTGCCCGACGGCAGCTGCATTGAGCGCGACGCTGCGTTGCGCTGAGACTTCTCGCCAAGAGGAACAATCATGGTTTCGCTGAAGGTCCTGGGCGCTTTCGTCGGCGCCCTGTTCATCGCGTGCGCGCCGATGCCCGTGCACGCGGCGCCGCTCAGCCGCGCCGGGACACGCGCAGCGATTCAGAAGGATGCACTCGATCTCGAGCTGACCGAACGCGGGGTCGCCGCTCAAGCTTCGAGTTCAACATCCCAATAGAGATAATCCATCCAGCTTTCGTGCAGATGGTGTGGAGGAAATCGGCGACCGACGTGCTGCAGCTCGTGCATGCTCGGCCGTCGCGGCTTGCGGAAGGGACGCATGCCGCTCGCGTGGGCCAACTTGCCGCCCTTCTTCAAATTGCACGGGGCGCAGGCGGTGACGATGTTCTCCCACGTCGTGCGTCCTCCTTTGGAGCGCGGGATAAGGTGATCGAACGTGAGGTCGTCGGGTGAATTGCAATACTGACAGGAGAAGCCGTCGCGCAGGAATACGTTGAAGCGCGTGAAAGCCGGGGGCCGATCCTGATGCACGTAGTCGCGCAACGAGATCACGCTCGGCAACTTCATCTTGAGCGATGGAGAGTGCACCTCGTGATCGTAATGGGCGACGACGTCGACCCGTTCGAGGAAAACCGCCTTGACCGCTTCCTGCCAAGGCCACAGCGACAAGGGATAATAGGAAAGCGGGCGGAAATCCGCGTTCAAGACCAGCGCCGGCCAGCCCGCCAGGGGAGCGCTGGAAACGTTCACCGCCGGCTGCTCCAGAGCAACCGCGTCGATATCAGGCGGGGGATCGCGTGCGGTGGACTGAAGACCCGGACTCCTCTGGCGGCGAGCCTGACATAGGAGACCCGCCGCGCAAGCCCAAGCTTACCTGATTTCACGCATCAGCTTCATGACAGCGCGGACACGTTGCGAAAAATCCTCAGCTCGACCGTAAACCCGGCGATTTGAGGTAGTGGGAGAGAAAGGCGCCGCCGAGATCAAGCCCATCTGGGCCGATGCCGTGGGGCGTTCCCATGGAGACGTGCCATTGTGCGCCGTGTCCGGCCGCCGCCAGCGCCTCGGCTGATTCGAACATGGCCGCTACTGGAATGGTCGCATCCTGGTCGCCGTGAATCAGGAGCACGGGCGGCCTGGAGCGCATCTGCTCCTTCAGCGTCCGGGCGCCGACCAGGACGCCCGAGAATCCGAGTACGGCCGCCGCTGGCTGCTCGCGCCGCAGCGCCACGTGCAGCGCCATCATCGTACCCTGACTGAAGCCGACCAACGCCATGCGATGCGGCGGAAGGCTGTTCTTCTCCAACTCGCGCTCGATGAATCGTTCGATCGACGGGGCCGCGCGCTTTGCGCCCTGCTCCATCAAGTGCGGATCCAGATTGGTAATCGGAAACCATTGATATCCGCCGGGGACCTGCGCCACGGGCTCTACCCCATTCGGCGACACGAAGGCCGCCCCTGGCAGCGCCTTGGCCCAGTATGGGGCCAAGCTGATCAAGTCGGCGCCATTCGAGCCATAGCCATGCAGCAAAATCACCAGCGAGTCTGGCTTGCCGCCGCGCGCCGGAGGCATGCGCGGACCATCGAGAAAGACTGTCATGGTCTGGTAGGTAGCGGCTCGCGCGCGCCGGCGGTAGCCTTGGCGCAATGTCCTTGGTCACACGTTTTGCACCCTCGCCGACCGGCTACCTGCATCTTGGCCACGCATTTTCTGCGCTCACAGCGTTCGAAGCCGCGCGCGCGGCGAACGGACGTTTCCTGCTGCGCATAAGACATCGACCAAGGCCGCGCAAACCGCGCGTTCGAAACGGCGATCGTCGAAGATCTCGCTTGGCTCGGGCTAACCTGGGAAGAGCCCGTGCGGCGCCAATCCGAGCACATGCCCGAATACGAAGCAGCGCTCCGAACGCTGATTGAGCGCGAGCTCGTCTATCGCTGCTTCCGCACACGTCGTGAAATCGCCGAAGCCATAGCCTCGGCTCCGCATGGCGAGAACAGCGAGCGCTTCACTGGAGGGGCGTTGCCGCCGGCGGAGGAAGCCGAGCGCATCGCAGCCGGCGAGCCATTTGCTTGGCGCCTGTCGCTCAAGAAAGCGCGCGCCGCACTTGGCCCAGCCTATTTCTCACTGGTTTTCGAGGATGAAACTGGTCTCGTACGCGCCGAACCGGAGCGGCACGGCGACGCCGTGCTTGCGCGCAAGGATTTTGGCGCAAGCTATCATTTGGCGTCGGTGTGGGACGATGCGTTGCAGGGCGTGACGCACGTGATCCGTGGAGAGGACCTTCGTGAATCGGCGCACCTGCACGTGCTGCTGCAAAAGCTGCTTGGCTTGCCGCAACCGAGCTATCGTCACCACAGGCTTGTTCTCGGCGCGGACGGCAAGCGGTTGGCGAAGCGCGATCAAGCCGCGACGCTGCGGGCGTTACGCGAAAGCGGTAAGACGCCGGAAGAGGTGCGGGCGATGGCGGGCCTGGCGAGGCGCACTCCGTCTTTGGCCGGCAAAGGCTGAGTCTGCAAGAGACTGAAGCGACGTCCGCGTCAGTTTGAGCCCGCGAACGGCGAAGCTCGCCATCTCAATCCGGGTAATGCCGCTCGCCCGGCCAACCTTCGATCGCTTCGATCGTCTCGTGGGCGCGTTCAAGTTTGTGGTCAGGCACGTTGGAAATGCGCGCCGCTTCGATCCAAGCCTTGATTGCTGTGGGCGCAAGCCGATCGCGGCCGCACAGCAGAAAGAAGGGCTCGTCCTTGGCGAGTCCGGAGAGCGAACCGAACTCGAGTTCAGCGGCAAGATACTTGTAGCCGGCTTCGCGCAGCGCTTGTGCGCACTGCTTCTTCACCTCGTCCGACATCGGAATCTCCTTCAGCGCCGCGCTGGCCGATCGCCGAACGCGCCGATGAGACGCGTCGACCAGTCGCCGAGCGCATTCCACGATTCTGCGCCCTCGTGAAACAGGCCCAGACGCACCATCACCAGATCCTTGGAGGGAACCACGACGATGATTTGACCCTCGTGTCCTTGCGCGGAGAACGCATCGGCCATCCGGTTGTCCGTTATCAGCGAGCGATCCGGCCGGCCGGGCCCGCGCGTCGGCGTCAGCCACCAGCCCGCGCCATACACATCCTCATGCGGATCGGGACCGCTGGTGCGCGCGAAGTCGACCCAGCCCGCCGGCAGAATGCGGCGGCCGTCCCATACGCCATCGCGCAGATAGAGATAGCCGAACTTGGCGAAATCACGCGCGCTCGCCCACACCAGGGAGGAGCCGTAGAATACGCCTTGCGGATCGAATTCCACGACAGGATCCATTCCCATCGGCGCGAACAACGATGTCTGCATCCAGGCGCGCATGCGGTTGCGACGATCGATCGGGTCGCGCGCGTCCGTGACGATTGCGCGGGTCAATGCGTCGGAAATGAGCAGCACGCCCGCTGACGAGTAATTCCAATGAGTCCCGGGATCGTGGATGAGCGGCCGCTGGGCCGCCCATCGCACGACGTCATGACGTCCTTCCCCGAACAACATGCGCGCATTGCCGGCATGCACCACATTCTCATTGGTTTCGGTGTAATCGAGTCCATCCACCATCTGCAGCCACTGCCGCCATGTCGTGGATGCGCGTCGGTCCCCAGCCCGCCAATGTGGATTGCCCATCGGCGCATCTATGGCCACGCGTTCCTGCAGTACGGCGGCGCCGACGAGAGCTTGCGTGACGGATTTCGCCATCGACCACGAGTTCAGGCGCGTATCCGGGCCAAAGCCGTCGGCGTAACGTTCGAAGACCAGACGGCCATCCTGTATGATCACCACTGCGCGCGTTTCACCAAGTTGCGGGTGCGGGCCGGCGAAGGCTTGCGTGACGGCAAGATCGAAGGCGGCGCGATCGACGTCGGCGGGCAAGGGCGCCGTCTCCCACCCGCGCGTCGGCCATGCGAGGCCGGGCGGCTGGGCCGGCAGCGGATGCAGCGTCTGCGCGGCGGCGGCGCCGGAAAAAGCGATTGCCGCAGCCGCCAAGAGCCAACCCCGCATGACGCCTCCCCTCGCATTCTGTTATGCTGGCCGATGAGGATAGGGGGAGGCGCAGGTGTCGCGCAAACGCTGGATTTGGCTTTCCGTTGCGCTGGTGATTTTCGGCGCGCTCGGCGTCGGCGCCTGGTCCATGCGCGACCAGTTCACCTATGCCAGCATCGCCGCAGGCTATGCCGCCAAGCAGACCTGCTCATGCCTGCACGTCAGCGGCCGCACGCTCGACAGTTGCATCGCCGACTTCCCCGAGGATGCGCGCGGCATGATCGACGTCCGCGCGGACGGCGACCGCGTGCGCGCCAGCATCTTGATGGGAGCGTTCAGCTCGGAAGCAGCCTACGAAGAAGGCTATGGCTGCCGGGTGGTGAACTAGATCAGCCAGCCATGCGGATTCGGCACTGGCTTGCGCAGCGCGCCGAGCACAAGCGCAATCACGGCGCGCACGACAGCCCACAAGGCGACGATCAGCTGAATGTAAATGGTGGCGACGCCGAGCACGGGATGCACGTAGGTGAGCAGGCTGGCCAGCACCCAGACTGAATAGCCGATCATCAGCGTCCTCAGCGCATGCTCGTGATGCGTGTTCGCCCACGGCATGGCTGCGCCGCGATTGACATAGACCAGCGCTACCGCGCCGATGCCAACCGCCATGCCGAGAAACGAGAGCGGCGGCATGCGGAACACCACATTGAGCACAAAGGCCGCGATCGTCAGCACATGCGCCAGCACCACCTTGCCGCGATGCGTCTTGAAGCCGAGGCCAGGCTGCTGCGGCGCGACGGGACGCTTGGGCGGGCGGCGAAACGGCGTGACGTTGTCGGACATAGTCAACGCACTAGGACAATAGCGCCCCAAGGCAAATAGGGCAGCGTGGCGCCAGCGGCGCTGACGCGCCCGCAGGGGCGACACCCGCCCCCCTTGCGTCACCGCCTCCACCGGGCCAGAACCGCGCCCCGTGAGCACCGAATCCGAAACGCCCGCGCCAGCGACCGCCAACGGCGCCGCGGACGCGCCGCCGCTCGCTCAGCGCATCCTGCTGGTCACCGACGCCTGGGAGCCGCAGGTCAACGGCGTCGTGCGCACCCTCTCCAACACGATGCGCGAACTCAAGGCCATGGGTTGCGAGATCGAGGTGATTTCGCCGGCCGACTACCCGCGCACGGTGCCGTTGATCACCTATTCCGAGATACGTTTGGCGCTTGGCGCGCGCGAAGATGTCGAGGACCGCTTCCTCGCCTTCGCGCCGGACGCCGTCCACATCGCCACCGAAGGAACGTTGGGTTGGGACGCCCGGCACGTGTGCCTGAAGCACAAGTTTCCGTTCACGACCAGCTACCACACGCAGTTTCCGGAATACGTGACAGCGCGCTTTCCTTGGATCCCGCTCTGGGCGGGATATCGCTACATGCACGCGTTCCACGACAAGTCCGGCCGCGTCATGGTGGCGACGCCGACCATGATGGAGCAACTGCGCTTGCAGGGCTTCCGCAACGTTGCGCTGTGGAGCCGCGGCGTCGACGTTGACCTTTTTCACCCGACAAAGAGAGGCGTCGACGGCGGCGTCTACAAGGACTTGGCAAAACCGGTGTTCGCCTATGTCGGGCGGGTGTCAGTCGAGAAAAACATCGAAGCGTTTCTGCAGACAGAGCTGCCTGGCACGAAGGTCGTGGTCGGCGGCGGCCCGGCCTTGGACGAACTGAAGCAGAAATATCCCGCCGCTGTTTTCACGGGAGCGAAGTTCGGGGAAGAGCTGGCGCGCCACTACGCGGACGCCGACGTGTTCGTGTTTCCGAGCTTCACCGACACGTTCGGCCTCGTCATTCTCGAAGCGCTCGCCTGCGGCACGCCGGTCGCTGGCTATGTCGCGCCAGGGCCCAAAGACATTCTGCCGGGAACTGGCGGCGGCGTCGTCGATCGCGACTTGCAGAAAGCCTGCTTGGCCGCGCTCGAGCTCAAGCGCGAGGATGCGCGGGCATTGGCGGAGAAATATTCCTGGCGCGCTTGCGCGGACGAGTTTCGCCGCAATCTGGAGCCGCTGCCAAAAGAGCGCGGGCGCCGCTTCTGGCACAAGCTGCGCGATCTGCGCGCGCGCGCCAAGGAACGCCGCCGCATTGCGCGCGAGCAGCGCGAGCAGCGCAAGGCCGGAAAGAGCTCCTAGGAAGGGCGCGAAATCCAGTAATGCAGCGATCGGCTGACGATGTTCAGCACCAGCACGCCGACGGTGATCACCAGCGCGCCGGCCCAGGCGAGGTTCACCCATTCTTCATAAGGGCTCGACGCATAGCGATAGATGGCGATCGGCAGGCTCGACATCGGCCGCGTCATGTCCGTCGACATGGTGAAGCTGCCGAGCGAGGTGAAAATGAGCGGCGCTGTCTCGCCGGCGATGCGCGCGACGGCAAGCAGGATGCCCGTCAGCATGCCGCTGAAAGCGGCGGGCAGCACCACCTTGATGATCGTGGTCGACTGCCGTGCTCCAAGCGCGAGCGAACCCTCGCGGAAGCTGTCCGGCACCAGTTTGACGATGTCTTCCGTCGTGCGCGCAATCACCGGCATCGCCAGCAAGGCGAGCGCGACAGCGCCTGCGAACCCGGAGAAGCTGCCCATAGGCACGACCACAATCTGGTAGACGAACAAGCCGATCAACACTGACGGCGCGCTCAAGAGGATATCGTTGACGAAACGCACGACGCTTGCGAAGCGGCTGTTGCGTCCAACCTCGGCGAGATAAACGCCGGCTGCGATACCGAGCGGGGCGCCGAGCAGCATGCCGAGCCCGGTCTGCAGCAAAGAGCCGACAATGGCGTTCGAAAGGCCGCCATGATTTCCCGGCGACAGCATTGGCCGCGTGAATAGCTCAGCCGACATGCCAGCCAGTCCGCGCTGCACCAGCGTGCTCAGGATCAGCGCCAGGAAGACGAGGCCGATCATCGCCGCGAGCGTACAAACCCCGTCCATCACAGCCGAGAATATGCGGCGGCGTACGTAATTGCCGTGATTGATTGACCTGACACTCATGCCGCCATCCTCCCCTGCCGAAGCAGCAGGCGCGCCAGCGCCAGCACTAGGAACGACACCACAAACAGGATGAACCCGAGCGCGAACAAGGCGCCGAGCTTCAATGAGCCTTGATCGGCGTCCGGGAACTCATTGGCGACGAGCGAGGCGATGCTTGCGGTGGGGGCGAAGAAATTGTCTGGCATGCGGTTGGCGTTGCCGATCACGAAGGTGACGGCCATGGTTTCTCCGAGCGCGCGGCCAAGGCCCAAGAACACGGCGCCAAAAAGCGAGCCGCGCACCGCCGGTATGACCACGCCGGTCACGACTTCCCAGCGCGTGGCGCCCATCGCATAGCCGCCGTCCTTCAACAATTGCGGCGTCGTCAACAAGACATCCCGCGTCGCAGCGGCAATGAAGGGCAGGATCATAATCGCAAGCACAATTCCGGCGGTGAGCAAGCCCACGCCGACAGGCGCGCCCTGGAACCACCACCACATCGGATTGTCCTCGCTGGGCAGCACCGGCAGCCACATGAAATGTTCGGTCAACCATGGCTCGATGGTCGAAGACATCACCGGCGCCAGCACGAAGAAACCCCACATGCCGTAAACAATGCTTGGAATCGCCGCCAACAATTCCACTGCTATGCCCAGCGGTGCGCGCAGCGGCTTTGGACAGGTCTCGGTCAAGAAATAGGCAATGCCGAAACCGAGCGGCCAGGCGATGGCCAGCGCCACGGCAGACGAAGCGAGCGTTCCCACGATCGGCGCGGCGGCGCCATAGAGATCGCGCACCGGATCCCACTGATCAGACCAGATGAAGCCGGGGCCAAACGCGGCGAATGCGTCTCGGCCCGACAGGAACAAGATGATCAGGATCGCGCCCAGCGTGATCAAGATGACGCCTGCGGCGATCCAAAGCAGGATCTTGAACAGCGACTCACTGAAGAGAAAGCGGCGCGAATTTTCAAACGCCGGCTTCGCAGCTTCTGCTGGAATAGTCATGCGGCGAGTTTCCTCTGCAGGAACGCGATGAAGGCGGGACTCAAGCCGAGCCCCGCCTTTGCCGCGGCTTCTAGCGTTTAGCGCGCCGGCGTGTAAACCGGCCGACCGCCGGATTGTACCTGAGCCCACCGCTGACGGACGGTGGCCCGCACCGAGTCCGGCAGCATGATGAAATGCAGTTGATCGGCTGCGCCTTGGCCGTTGCGGAAGGCCCAGTCGAAGAAGGCCAACACGCGCCGTGCGCGCTCTGGGTCAGACGGATTTTTCGGAATCAGGATGTAGGTAGGGCCGACGATCGGCCAATTGGCGGCGCCGGCGGTGTTGATCATGCTGACCGCGAGGTTTGGCGCGTTGGCCCAGTTGGCGCCGGCCGCTGCGGCGGCAAAGCCCTGAGCGCTTGGGCGTACCCATTGTCCCGAGCGGTTCTGCAGGTGCGGGGTCTGCATATTGTTCTCGGTGGCGTAGGCGTATTCGACATAGCCGATGCCGCCGCGCGTGTTGCGCACTGCGCCAGCGACCCCAGCATTGCCCGGCGCGCCGATGCCCGCGCGCCATGACACCGAATTGCCTGCGCCGATTGTCGACTGGAACGGCAGGTTCACCGAGGCGAGATAAGTGGTGAAGATGTTGGTCGTGCCCGACGAGTCCGCACGATAAGCGGGCGCGACAGCAATCGCCGGCAAGCTCATGCCGGCGTTGATCGCAGCAATGCGGCGGTCATTCCACATGCGGATGCGACCGAGATAGATGTCGGCGATGATCGGGCCGGTGAGGCGCAGATTGTTGCCGTCGACACCTGGTATATTCACCGCGACGACGACACCGCCAATTACGGCGGGGAATTGCAGCAGGTTGTTGCTGGCGAGGCGCTCGGGGGCGACGGCGGTATCCGAGGCGCCGAAATCCACCGTGCGATTGATGATCTGCGTCACGCCCGCACCCGAACCGATGGCCTGGTAATTGAGCGTGTCGCCATTCGCGGCGGCGTATTGTTCCGCCCAGCGCGTGTAGATCGGCGCGGGAAAGGTTGCGCCAGCGCCGGTGAACTCTTCGGCGGCGGCGGAGGCTACAGCGCCATATGCCGCGAACGCGGCAAGGGCGGTGAGCGCCGTGCGCCTCAGCATGGTGTTGATGGTCTTCATTGTCTGCTCCTGAAGATCAGTGTCGTTCGTGTTTGGCGGCGCTCTTACCAGTCGAACTGCGTCCGCAGCGAGAAAGAGTCGTAATCGCGATCGTTCGCCGCGCCCGGGCGGTCGAGCTGGTACTGACCATAATTGGCCTGGATCTTCACGTAAGCGATCGGCGCCCAGGTAATCCCGGCGATGTAGCCCGTCTGTTCGCCCTGCGTGCCGAAGGCCGCGTCAGAGAGATCGAGCCATTCGTAGCGTCCCGACAGCATGACGTGGCCGATGCCGCCATCGGACCCGAGCGTGAGCCGCGGAGTAACGCGGCCCCAGCTGCCATCGGCGGCGGAATAGTTGCGACCCTCGCCGGTCGGAGACCAGAACAGATCGATGTAGCCGCCCGTCGCCTCTCCATCCTCGCCGGCGCCGGAGCGGTTGGCGTTGAGCTGCATGTACTCGGCGCTTGCGCCGAACGCATTCCACTGCACCGCGAACTCGGCGCCATAAAGATCGTCCGAGCCCCAATTGCCGGTCGAACTGATGCTCGAAGACAGACCAGAGAGCGAATTCTGGTTCGGACGCGCACTGTAGCTCAACAGCGTGCCGCCGCCGTCGCGATGACGCGCGTTGAGCCCAAGGTGAATCAGGCGAATGCCTTCCGGCGTGCGTTGGTAGAAGGGCGCCCACGTGCCGCGCAGATAGAGCGAACCGGGTTCGTCGGTGTCGGATGTCTGCGAATTGTTCAGCGTGTCGGTGTAATAGGCGACGCCGGCCGACCAATTGCCGCCATTGGTGAGAAGACCCACGCCGAAAATCTTGCCGAAGCCGAATGCCTGATCGATCATCGAGCGTTCGTTGAACGGGGTGTAATTCGACGAGGTGCGGTCTTCCAGGTGGGATATGGCGTTGTTCTGGCCGACCACGAAGGAATAATCGTCGCCTGCGTATTCGAGATAGGCGTCGTCCAGCTTCACTTCGCTCGAGCCGCTGTCGCTTGGCGCCAGATCGAACTTCACATTGTAACGCCAGTTCTGCGTGAAGCGGCCTTCAACGCCGATGAATGCGCGCCGCATGAAGGAGCCGGAATAGTCGACGTCATCGGTCGCCGGGTTGCCGTCATCGACAGCGACCGAGAAGATGTCATATTGCATGCGGCCGTTGATCTTGAACTCGCGATCTTCTTCACGCGTGCGCGGCGCGCCTGACCAGGACGTGGCAGCCTGCGCGTGCGCGTCGGTCGCGTTGGCTGCAAAGCCGATGAAGCCTGCAACCGCGGTCAGCGCCGCCGTCAAAAGCGTTTTCTTCTTCATAGAAGACCCCCTTTGATCCGAGCCCCTTTCCGCAGCGAGCGCAGAGTCGCTCGCCGCTCCGGGCAAGGCGGGGGGTTAATGAGGCGCGATGACGCCTGCGCGACTGTTCCGCAAATCATCCGCGACACTTCGGTTGCAGATTTGTGACGTTGCAGAAGCGCCGCACATGTAAGACGCCGAACCCGGACCAGTCTCAGCACAGGTAATTGCCGCCTACCACGCAAATGGCAGGCACGCGCGGCGATTCCTTACCCCCCCGAAGCCCGAGGTCTAGTGCTTGCCGCCCGCGCGCTTTCTTGGCGGAGCGGCGGGGGCGTTATCCAAGTCGCGCGGTTCTTTGGCCGGGTCGGCTAAGGCTTCCATGATCCGGCGCGCATCGTCGAGCTTGTCTCGCGGGATGCGTGCGGCGATTTCCCAAATGGACCAGATCGCATCGGGATTCGCTGGGTCGACATTGAGCAAGTGCGCGGGTTCGCACTGCAGATACTCTGTCGCCGCCTCCAGCAGTTGCTGGGTGTACTGGCGTTTGCCGTTTTCGATGTTGCTGACGTGCGTCTTGGTGACCCCAAGCGCTTCGGCCACTTGCGCCTGCGTCTTGTTCCGCAATTTGCGCCATTCGCGGAGATAGATGCGCCGCCGTTTCTTCACCATGGGCACATGGTATCTCGCATGGAGACGGCGCAGCAAATCGAAGACGCCGCCGATGGCGCCGCCACTACCCACAGGACTGTTTCGGCGAGGGAATTAACTACGATCTGCTCTTTACAAGGGGGAACGATTTACCTATTTGCGATCGTACCGGCGGACCTGGAAACAGCGTCCACTAACGCCCCCTCGGCCCAGGCCACCTGGGGGA
>CAYODX010000011.1:0-94643 GCA_964402795.1 uncultured Terricaulis sp.
TCCAGTAGCCGTCTCAGCTTCTCAGTGCCTCTAAGGACGTGGGATTTCACTGTCCGATGCTGAGAGACTGTGTGTGACCCTCAATCACGGAGAAGGTCTAAGTCACGCTGAGATTGTTGAAATGACAGGTCTTCCCCTGGGGACACCAAAATCGATCTGGAAAGAGCGCTTGCCAGAGCTGGCGACGCCGTCCGCCAAATCACCGCTCAACGCAGATGCGCCGACAAAACCGAGCGCCAGCGCTAAGAGCACAACGCCGCTGCCCAAGGTACGGCGCGCCCGGTCCGGCTGCTGTTTGACAGAGCCTTCCGTCAATTGACGCATCAGCGCCGGGTCCAAAGCCTGCCCCTTCTCGAGCGCTTGCGAAATGAGTGCGTGCGCGGACCGTTTAGTTCGCTCCCGCAAATAGATCGGCACCAGGATGATGGCCGCCAGGAAGGCAAAAAATGTAAATGGAACAATCACTTCGGCGTCCATCAGTGGTCTCCATAGCCCTGGGTCTCGATGCCCTTTTGCTGATGAGATGCGCGCCAGAGGAGACTTGGATGCAAGGCGGCCCAGCGCCGCAACAGCCTCCGGCGCACCCGGCGAACACCTTACCAATCACGAGCAAGGTTGATGCAATGACAATACGAGACGTCTGAACCGCATTGCCATCCGTCACTTAAGTATATACTTAAGTGTTATGTTGCGCCAGGACGCGATCCTCGACATGGCCTTCCAGGCGCTGGCCGACCCGAGCCGCAGAGCCATGGTCGAACGCTTGGCGCAAGGCCCCGCTACCGTCAGCGAACTCGCCAAACCACTGGCAATGTCACTCCCCGGCGTGATGCAACATCTGGCCGTGCTTGAGGCCAGCGGCCTCGTTGTCTCTGAAAAGGTCGGCCGCAGCCGCACCTGCAGGATCGAACCCAAAGTGTTCAGCCAAGCAGAGTGCTGGATCGCCGAATGCCGTGCGCGCTGGGAGCGCCGCCTCGACCGGCTCGCACAATTCCTCGATCAAACCAAGGACGATCGATGCTGACGCTCTACGGCCATCCGATTTCCTCCTATACTTGGAAGGCGCTGATCGCGCTTTACGAAAACGAGACACCGTTCTCCACGATCGTGGTTGATCAGAACAGCTACGCGGCGTTCAAGGCGCTTTGGCCGCTGGCGAAGTTTCCTGTGTTGCGCGATGGCAAGCGGGTCATTCCCGAAGCGTCTCTGATCATCGAGCATCTCGACTCTCATCATCGTGGTCGCGTCCGCTTTCTGCCTGATGATGCCGACGCAGCCGCCGCTGTGCGTCTGTGGGATCGCGTGTTCGACAATTACGTGATGACGCCGATGACCAAGATTATCGCCGACATCCTGCGCCCGGCAGATAAGCGCGATGCGCATGGCGTCGGCGAGGCGCGAGCCTTGTTGCGCACCGCCTACGACATGATCGAAGCACAACTCGGCGAACGCGCGTTCATTGTCGGCGACAACTTCAGCATGGCGGACTGCGCCGCCGCCCCTTCACTCTACTATGCGGTTCGCAACGAGCCACTCGCCGCCTCGCACGTGGCGACCGCGGCTTATCTCGAACGATTGAAACAGCGCCCCTCCTTCGCCAGGGTCCTGGTGGAAGCCCAACCCTTGTTCCACCTCTACCCGGGGGCTTGAGGTATGATAGCGCTGGCTCATGCAACGCTCGTCATGGAACGCGTCTTCAGCGCCGCGCCAGATCGCGTATTCGCCGCATGGGAAAGCGTCGAGGCGCGCCAGCGTTGGTCGGCGCCCGCATCGGACATTCTCATCCGATACGAAGCGGCGGACTTTCGCGAAGGCGGCCGCGATGTGTCGCGCTGCATCGAGCCGGGGAAACCTGATTACGTCGCGCAGGTGCATTATCTCGATATTTGTCGCGGCGAACGTATCGTATTTGCGGAGAGCGTCACTTACGACGGCCGAAGGGTCTCGGCCGCACTGATTAGCGTCGAACTCTTTCCGGAGAAATCCGGCACGCGTCTGCTCCTGACCTTGCAAATAGCCTCATTTGACGGCGCCGGCATGGAGGCCGGTTATCAACATGGCTGGTCTGCCGCGCTCGACAACCTCGCGCTGGAGTTTTGAAAGTTGCCTCAAATGCCGCAACGATCCACACCGTCTTTCGAGGACGGTGACAGCGCCCAGATGCGGGAAGCGGGTTAGCGCGACCTCGTTGAAAAGTTCGGATTCTTCTTGAGCGTCCCGGTGAAGAGCGGCTTCACGGATGCCCAGAGTATGGCTGAATTCCGGG
Source organism: uncultured Terricaulis sp. (assembly GCA_964402795.1). Taxonomy (GTDB): domain Bacteria; phylum Pseudomonadota; class Alphaproteobacteria; order Caulobacterales; family Aquidulcibacteraceae; genus Vitreimonas. The sequence continues at coordinate 2,267 of CAYODX010000011.1, forward strand.
CGACACCGCTGCGTGGATGCGGGTACAGGTCTAGCCGAACAGCCCTGCATAGATGTCCGGCTTGAACCCTAGCGTCAGGCTCCCGCCAAAATCGAGCACCGGTCGCCTGATCATCGAAGGCTGCTCCAGCATCAGAGCAATGGCTTTCTTCTCGCTGAGGTTCGTTCGGACCTCATCAGGCAGCTTTCGAAAGGTTGTGCCGGCACGGTTGAGCAACGCCTCCCAACCCATTCTACCAGTCCACCGCTCAAGAAGCGCCCGCTCGAGGCCATCGACTTTATAATCGTGAAACCGATAAGGGACGCCCCGCTGGTCGAGCCACGCGCGCGCCTTCTTCGTCGTGTCGCAGTTCTTGATGCCGTAGATCGTAATCTGCTTGCTCTTGGCCATGTCCCGCTTATGCCAAGTGGGGTCCACTTGCCCAAGAGGAGATTGCGCGTGTCCGATCTGCTTACATTCTACACCAATCCGATGTCGCGCGGCCGCATTGTCCGCTGGATGCTTGAGGAAATTGGGCAGCCCTACGAAACCGTAGTCCTCGAGTACGCCGCTTCGATGAAGGACCCCGAATATCTCGCGATCAATCCAATGGGCAAAGTGCCCGCAATCAGGCACGGCGAGGTCGTGGTTACGGAAACCGCAGCAATCTGCGCCTATCTCGCCGATGCATTCCCGTCAGCGAAGCTCGCGCCGCCTTACGGCAGCAAACTCCGGGGGCCCTATTACCGTTGGCTTTTCTACGGGGCCGGGCCCGTTGAGGCGATGGCCTCTAATCACGCGCTCGGCGTTGTCATTCCCGACGATAAACGCGGCATGGTTGGTTATGGCTCACGTGAGCAGGTGATCGAAACATTGGAGCACGCCGTGTCCCAAGCCGAGTATCTCGTGGGCGCTAGCTTTACAGCGGCCGATCTCTATCTGGGGGCGCAGCTGGGCTGGGGCATGCAGTTCGGCACGATCGATAGGCGCCCAGCGTTTGAGGCTTATGTCAGCCGCTTGATCAACCGCCCCGCTGCCGCTCGTGCGCGTGAAATCGATGATGCACTAATTGCCGCCGCCAAGAAGTAAGAGGAACCATGGCGCTGACTGATGCTTGTCCCTCAAGCACGAGAGCGCCATGGCCAATCCCCGACACAGCAACTCCGCGCAACTGCGCAACGATATCGACCAGGGCCGGACCGGCGACAAAGTCCGGGGATTCGATCCAGCCGCCGCCCCGCTTGGGACTGACGATGAAGCTGGCGGCGCCCCGCCCTCGGCGGCTGCGATCGCGCAGGCGCGCGTTGCCGAACGCCGCAAGCCTCGCGGGCACAACCCCAACGCGGCCAACCCACGCCAAACCCCCGACGGACACGCTGAGCAAAAGCGTAAGCGTGCGCCGTTCGTGGCGGCGCTCTTGGTCGTGCTTGTTCTGCTCGCGATCTACGCTCTGTTCTTGCTCAGCTAAGCACAGCGTCTTTGGGCGATGCTGCGACCTGCTCGACCTCGCGCAACTCGTTGTGAAGCGCCGTGGCGGCCACAGCAGCGTCGCCACAGGCGGCTGCAATCTGATCTACGCCCTTCAGTACGTCGCCCACAGCGTAGAAGCCGGCCAGGTTGGTTCGTCGATGGGCATCGGTGATAATCCCGCGATCTGCACTGGTCTGGATATTGAGCCTTTCAGCCAGTTCGCTTTGTGGGACGCAACCCAAACTGGGATAGATCGCATCGTACACACGTGGCGCCCCTTGCAGCAATTGCGCTTCTATGCGTTCGCCGGCAATGCGAAGTCCGGTCACCTTATCCTCGATGATCCGCACGCCGTCGCGTGCAGCGCGCCGCCTCTCCTCCGCGCCGACGCCGCCTGCAATCAGCAGATAATCGACTTCCGCAGCAAAGGTCCGCAAGAAAGTCGCCTCAGAGAGGCCCTGTTCGCCCTCGCTCAGGACGGCAATCGCTTTGCCGCGCGTCTCGAACCCATCGCAGATCGGGCAATAGCGGATGAGAGCGCGGGCCACCGCTTTGTCCAGTGCTGGGAAGACATACTCATTGAGCTTGGATCCGGTCGCCAGAATGATCGCGCGTGCCTGATACTCGGCATCTCTGCTCTGCACGGCGAAGCTTTGCTCATGACTGGTGATGCGCTCGACGCGGCCTGACACGATCCGCGCGCCGTACTTGCTCGCTTGCACCAACATGCGGGAGTGCAGCGTCAGACCGGAGATGCCGTCGGGAAAACCGGGAAAATTGCGGATTTTGGGAATGCGACGCATCCGGCTTTCACCCGCATCAATCAGGATCGCGCTGCGCCTGAAACGCGCGAGATACGTGGCCGCCGTCAAGCCAGCGGGCCCGCCGCCGATAATGATGCAGTCAAGCATTGGCGCTCGCGGCAACAGAGCGCTGCGAAGGTGTGATTGGACGTTGCATAACGAGAATGACGGGCGCGATCGCCCTGCTCGCCAACGCCGATCACACTTGCCGGTTCCACCTCTAGCGCCCCTCAAACATGCCCAAAGGCAATCCGGGCGTCTCCACCTCGACGGCGAAAAGGCCGCCGGCGTCTGGTTCGCGCGCAAGCGCTTGCTCATCGAGCGCAATACGCGCGCTGGTGATGTAAAGCGTGCGCAGATCTGCGCCTGCGAATGCGACGCTTGTTGGACGACTTATCGGAAGCTCTATTACGCGTTCGACGCTGCCCCCCGGCGTATAACGTACGACGCGCGCGCCATCCCATTCTGCGCTCCACAGGCAGCCTTCGACATCGAGCGCTGCTCCGTCGGGCGTTGCTGGCGGTTTCGTGCGGGCGAAAACCTGCCGCGAGCCCAATGCGCCTGAGTCGGAGTCGATCGGATAAAGAAAGATGACGTGATGCATGGAGTCGGCGACGTAGAGTTGGCGCGCAGCTGCATCAGTCACCATGGCATTGGATATGCCGATATGCTGTTCGAGTTGGACCAGCCTCCACTCGCGATCGAGGCAATAGAGCGCCCCGGAAACCTTTTCCGCCGCATCATGCATGGTGCCGAACCAGAAGCGACCATCGGCGCCCACGTGGCCGTCATTGCCTCGGTTTTCCGGTAGGTTGGCCTCGACCGTCACGCGGCGCTCGAAGGTGCGGGACGTCAGATCGAACACCCCGACGCCATCGCCCGCCGCCATCACGAGCCCGCCCGCGGCGCGCAAACCTATGGCTGTCGCCTCGACCTCAAGCGGCCAACAGCCATTCTCAGTTGACGCATGATCGAGCCAGTGCAGACATCGGCGCTTGATGTCGAGCCAGTAGAGCACGCCAGATCGCGGATCCCACAGCGGCGCTTCGCCAAGGAGATTAGCGCAGGCGACTACGCGGCGCGGCTTCATCGCATCACTGGATCGGCTCAACCGCGCGACCTTCCTGCACGCGCTGTCCGTGCTGGGGAGATTCCGGGCACTCCTGCGCCAGCGGCACAGTGAGGCACACGCTTTGCGTGGGCAGCACGTCGCGCCAATCGGCGATCAGCTTCTTGTAGGACCGGCCGACAGGGCGAATCTGACGATTGAGATCGTAAAGGCCGACCGGATGGATACGATCGTTCTTCTCACGCAGCGCGGTGTCCCAATCGGTCTGGTCCGTCAGAGAATACCAGGTGAAACCCACCGTCGGCACACCATCATTGCGCACGCGCAGAACGTTCGCCCATTGCTTCCAAAGCCAATTCACCGCCTCATCTCCTTGCGGCCCCTCGACCAGGTTGGTCTCCGTGTGCATCACCGGCAGGTGATAACGGGCGTGATACTGGCGCGTGATCTCGCTGTAGCCGAAGATCTCGCCAGACGCCCGATGGGTCCCATCCGCTGAGACCCGATGTTCATTGGTCCAATAATAATCGTTTCCGAGAATGCAGTGATGCCGGAGCGTGTTGTGCAGGAAGAAGTGATATTCGTCTCGCGTCATGCCGTTATCGAGCAAATACTCGTACATGGCGGAATCGACGCGATGGCCATAATTGAGGTCGAGCGATAGAAAGCGCCTGGAGTTTTCGAGTTCCGCCGGCTTGATCGCAGCCGGGCACTCGGCGTGAAAGTATTCCGACGACTCGCTTTGGATGAAGATGGCGTCCTTGCGCACCTTCAGGATCGCACGCATCGCCAGAACGTTCGCTTTGACGATGTGCTTCAGCGCAGTCACGAACGTACGATCCGTCTTCCCCTGCTCGTTCCACCAGCCAAAGAGACCAGAGAACTGAGCGCAGATGAACATCTCGTTCACCGGCGTGTACATCTGCACCCAGGGAAAGCGGCGCGCGAAGGCCTCCGCGTAAGTGGCGAATTGCTCTGCGAAATCCGGGTTCTGAAAATCGCCGATCCAGTCGGGCACGCCGAAGTGGCAGAGATCCACAATCGGCACGATGTCGCGCTGCTTCAAATCGGCGAAGGTCTCGTCTGCGAACGAAAAATCATACTCCCCGGCGCCGATCAGCGTGGTGTGCAGCGGCGGCCCGTAGCGAAGGAAGCGAATGCCGATATCTTCGACGCAATCGAAGTCCTCCTGCCAATGTTTGTAGTGGCCGCATGATTCCATCTGATCGACGCGAACGCGGCCGCCGTCGATCTTCGGGATCGAGTTCTCGATGCCAGTGGCGAACATGAAGGGGGTAATAGGCGCCTCCGCGTGATCTCAACGATCAGCGCTGAAATTGGTTCGCCTTACCCCGTGATCAAGCGCGACGCGCCTCGATCACTCCGCCGGCGACACCTTCCGGCACCGCTTCAATGGCGTCAATCCATCCTGTCCAGACTGGACATTCCGCACCCACGCCTTGTCACCGCTTACCGCGACGACGGCGAAATGCGGGAACAAATTTGGCCCCGTGCGTACCAAGTCACCCACTTGGATGTGCTCTGGGTTGACTTCCTCGTGTTCAATCTCAAACACGTCTGAGTAGCTGATCGCGCTCATGCGCCCGGCCTCCGCAACACAGCAGACATTATGTATCGCGAGTCAGCTGAACCGGAACTGACTGGCTGCAGAAACGTTGTCCTTCTCTGCACTTCGCAACCTTTTCGTCACACCAGGTGCGGCCTTGGCAGACAACAAGTCAGATCTCCGTAGCGCCAAGGCCTATGGCAAACTGGATAGAGACGGCTTCATCCACCGCTCCTGGATGAAGAACGAGGGCTTGCCGGACGATGTGTTCGACGGCCGGCCGGTCATTGGCATCTGCAATACTTGGTCCGAACTGGCGCCTTGCCATACCCACTTGCGTGATTTGGCTGAGCACGTGAAGCGCGGCGTCTGGGAGGCCGGCGGGTTGCCGCTCGAGTTTCCGGCGATGGCGCTGGGCGAAACACAGATGCGCCCCACAGCCATGCTGTTCCGCAATCTCCTCGCTATGGAAGTCGAGGAGAGCATCCGCGGCAACCCGATTGATGGCGTTGTCCTGCTTGGCGGCTGCGACAAGACTACCCCCGGCCAATTGATGGGCGCTGCGAGTGTCGATCTGCCGACCATGGTGGTGTCGGCGGGCCCGATGCTCGACGGCAAGTTCAAGGGCAAGAGGATTGGCTCGGGAACCGATGTCTGGCGTTTCTCCGAGGAGGTGCGCGCCGGCGTGATGCCGATGCGGGACTTCCTCGAAGCGGAGGCCGGCATGTCGCGGTCCGCCGGAACGTGCATGACGATGGGCACTGCCTCCACCATGGCCAGCATCGTGGAGGCCATGGGGCTCTGTTTGCCAAACAACGCGGCGCTGCCGGCTGTCGACGCCCGCCGCCGCACGCTCTCACACCTTACCGGCCGGCGCATCGTGCAGATGGTGCGTGACGGCATTTGCCTGTCGCACATCGCAACGCGCGCCGCATTTGAGAACGGCATTCTCGCTCACGCCGCCATAGGCGGATCGACCAACGCGGTGATCCACCTTCTGGCGCTCGCGGGCCGGCTGGGCGTTCCGTTGACCCTCGACGATTTCGATCGAATTGGCCGTGAGGTCCCGCTGCTCGTCAACCTGATGCCGTCCGGGCGCTTCCTGATGGAGGAGTTCTGCTACGCGGGTGGAGTGCCGGCCGTCCTGCGGGCATTGCAACCGCTGCTCAACCGCGATGCAATGACGGTAAGCGGGCGCACGATCGGTGATATCGCCGCCGAGGCTGAATGCTACAACACTGACGTCATCGCAGACCTCGCCCAGCCGTTTGGACCTGCTTCCGGCGTCTGGGTTCTGCGGGGCAATCTCGCGCCGCACGGCGCGATCATCAAACCAAGCGCCGCCACGCCTGCCCTGCTCAAGCACGAAGGCCGCGCCGTCGTGTTTGAAGACATCGAGGACTACAAGGCTCGGCTCGACGATCCGGACCTGCCGGCCGACGAAACTTCGGTCTTAGTGCTCAAAGCCTGTGGGCCGAAGGGCTACCCTGGCATGCCGGAAGTCGGCAACATGGCGCTGCCGGCGAAACTGCTGGCGCGCGGGGTCCGCGATCTCGTTCGCATTTCCGATGCGCGCATGAGCGGCACCGCCTATGGAACAGTCATTCTGCACGTTTCGCCGGAATCAGAAGCGGGCGGTCCTCTCGGACTGGTGGAAACCGGCGACCTGATCCGGTTCGACGGTCCAGGCCGAACGCTCGATCTGCTCGTCGACGAACGCGAACTGGAACGACGGCGCAGCGCATGGCGGCCGACGCAAACATATACAACGCGCGGCTGGTCCAAGCTTTACGTCGATACTGTGCAACAAGCCGACAAAGGGTGCGATCTCGACTTTCTGATCGGCGCCAGCGGCAGCGTAGTGACGAGGGAGTCGCATTGAACGCGCGTTATCCCGATCTCGAAGGCCGCGTCGTGTTCGTCACCGGCGGCGCAAGCGGCATTGGCGCCGCATTCGTCGAGGCGTTCGCAGGCCAGGGTGCGAAGATCGCCTTTATCGACCTCAACGAAGAGGCAGGTGAGGCGCTCGCGGGACGCGTGCATGGCTGGTTTCGGCGGGTCGATGTAACCGACGCTGCAGCACTGAAGAACGCTGTAGCGGACGCAGCCGCTCATTACGGCGCGCTCGACGTCCTGATCAATAATGTCGCCAATGATCAGCGGCATGACGCCGCCGATCTCGACGAGAAGGGCTGGCGCGATCGTCTCGCCGTCAATCTCGACCCAGTGCTGCATGCGTCGGTCGCTGCGTACGAGGTGATGAATCCGGTGCAACGCGGCGTCATCATCAACATCAGCTCGATCAACGCGCTGCTCGGGCCGGCTCGCCTCACCGCCTATGTCGCCGCGAAGGGCGCCATCAACGCGATGACCAAGTCTTTGGCCCATGAATGGGGCCGGGCGAACATCCGCGTCAACGTGATCTCGCCGGGCTGGGTCGTGACCGAGCGGCAGCTCAAATTGTGGCTGACACCGGAAGCGGAAGCCGAGTGGATGAAGCAGGTCGCGCTGCAGAAGCGCATCATGCCTGCTGATGTCGCAAACCTCGCCCTCTTTCTGGCGTCGGACGCGTCCGCCTTGATAACCGGCCAGAATTACGTGATCGACGGCGGCCGAACATGAAGGCCTTTCTGGCCGTCGATTGGGGCACGACAAATCTGCGCGCCTGGCGCGTCGCCGCCACTGGCGACATCGAGGCCTCCCGCGAGTTGCCGTTGGGCGTTTCGCAGATCCCTCGTGGCGAAGCGCAGCACGTTTTCGAACGCGAGATTCGACCCACCATGCACGCGGAGCATCTGCCGGCGCTCTTGTGCGGCATGATCGGCTCCGACCTGGGGTGGCGCACAGCGCCGTATGTCGCGTGCCCGGCCGGGCTGGCGGAACTCGCCAACGGGGTTCTCCACGTCGGCGCGCCAGGCGCGCCTTCGCTGATCATTCCAGGGCTGAAGTGCGATGGCGTCACCGGCGCTCCGGATGTGATGCGCGGCGAGGAAACGCAGCTGATCGGGTGGGCCGCATTGAACCCGGAGAAAACCAAAGGTCGTCATCTGGTTTGCCACCCCGGCACACATGCGAAATGGGCGCTGATGCAAGATGGCTACATCGTGCGATTCATCACTGCGATGACGGGAGAATTGTTCGATGTGCTGAGCAAACACTCCGTGCTCCGCAACATCTCCCGTGAAGATGATCAAGCGTTCCGTGCCGGGCTCGCGGCAGCTGATGAGGGCGACGCGCTTGCCGCGCGGCTCTTCAGCGCGCGCGCGCGGGTGACCGCCGGGGGCGCCGATCCCGCCACCACAAGCAGCTACCTCTCCGGCTTGCTGATCGGGGCGGAAGTCGCCGCCCTGCCGCGCTATTTCCCCGAGATCGCTGAAGCCAGCATCTGCGTGCTCGGAGCTCCGAGCCTGCGCAGGCATTATGCAACAGCCTTGCGCCAGCGCGGCCACCCAGTGTGGGAAATCGACGGAGCCGATGCGGCGATCGCCGGATTTCTCGCGCTCGCACGGCAAGGAGTATTAGATGACGCTGGATGAAGCCTTGCGAGATGCGCCGCTGATCGCGATCGTTCGCGGGGTGACCCCGGCTGAGGTCGTGGAAATTGGCGAGGCGATCGTCAGCGCCGGGATCAAGGTGATCGAGACTCCGCTCAACTCGCCCTCGCCCTTTGCATCCATCGAAAAACTCGCGGCTCACTTTAGCGATCGTGCGATTGTCGGGGGCGGCACTATCTTGACCACCGAGGATCTCGACCGCGTCGCCGACGCCGGCGGTCGCGTCGCAGTCGCGCCGAACACAAACCCAGCTGTCATCGAACGGGCGCTCGAACGCGGACTGGAGCCGCTTCCAGGCTTCTTTACGCCAAGCGAGGCGTTCGCCGCCCTTAAAGCTGGCGCGCGTCGTCTCAAGCTCTTTCCCGCTTCGTCAGGCGGACCGCAGCACTTGGCCGCGATCCGCACGGTTCTGCCAAGCGAGGCGCAGATTTATGCGGTCGGCGGCGCTCGACCCGCCGACTGGGCGGCCTGGAAACAAGCCGGCGCTGCTGGGCTCGGGCTGGGATCGGAGCTCTACCGCGCCGGACAATCGCCGGAAGACACCCACCGGCGCGCGCTCGACGCTGTTGCTTCGACGCGCTAGGCGGCTCGCGCCAACGGCTCTGTCGTTGCGCCAGCTTGGCGCGCGAACTCCCATAGGGCCTCATCCAAACCTCTGAGCAATCGTCCACGTGCGGAATCCAGCGCCGAGTTGCGCGGACGTGCAGCGATCCATCCGAGCTCCTCACACGGCAGCTCGCGCACCCGACTTGCATCCAGATCCATTGCTCGCGCTATCATCCGCGCGAAGTCCGCCCAGGAAAGCGCTGCATCGTTGGCGAGATGCCAGATGCCGACTTCACCGTCCTGCACCAGGTCCAAAACCGCATTCGCCAAGGCAGGCACATAGGTGGGCGACATGACGACGTCGGCGGCGCAGTGCACGTCTCGGCCAGCGCTCAGCTCCCGGATCACCCAGGCTGCGAAATTATGTGGGTCATGCGGGGAAAAGAACGAGGAGGTGCGTATGATAAGCGCGCCTGCCTCCAACTCGGCGATCGCGCGCTCCGCTTCCGCTTTGCTGGCGCCATAGATGTTCAGGGGATTAACAGCATCATGCTCAAGGTAGCGTCTCTCCAACGCACCGTCGAACACGAGATCGGTGGAGAAGGTCGCCATGGGGATCGCATATTGCGCGCACGCCTTCGCCAACTGTATCGCACCATCGGCGTTGGCCGAACGACACGCGGCCTGCTCGCGCTCGGCGTCGTCGACGCGCACGAATCCGGCGGCGTTGATGACAGCGCGCGGCTTAATTCGAGCTATCGCCCGCTCGATCGAGCGATCGTTGCACAGCGAAAGGTCGCGCCGGCTGGTCAGCACGTAATCGAGTTCGCGATGCCGGCACGCCCGTGCAAGCGCCTGCCCCAAAGTGCCGGTGGCGCCCGTGATCAGGAGCGGCCGATGCAGCTTTCTTCGCGAACGGTGCGGCGTCCGCGCTTGCGTACGCCTCAATGACTCGAAGTAGCGGATGTCGCGGCGCCACCAGCCGCGGCCTTCGATCCCCGATGAAACCTCCGGATCCTCTGCGAGCCGACGCAAATAATGCGCTAACGCTGTCGGCCGCGGCGCCCCAGAGGAGACATCGAATACGCCGCACTCGTAGTGGCCCGCATTGCGGGTCAGGAGGGAGTCCCAGTCAAACGCGCCGAGCAAAGACCATGCAGTCACCGCAGCGACATCGACGCCTTCCCGGCGCAGAGTGCGTGCGGTGCGCCATGCCTCTTCGAACCAACGCACCTGCTCGTCGCGCGTGCAGGCATTGTGCACCTCGGTGATCGCTATTGTCCGGCCATAGCGCCGCCATGCCTCTCGTAACGCGCGCTCAAGTCCGCCGGGCGAGGACGCCGCGCGAACAGCCTCCACATCCACGTACGCGCTTCTGCCATTGCCGCCGATCGGCGCATGCGGAAAACGGCCGGGTCGGTGGTCCAGATAGCGATCGCTTGTGAGATAATGATTGACGCCAATAACATCGGGCGCACAGGGATCATCGGCGATCGCGCGCAGGCGATTCTCGAATCCAAATTGCTTGAGACGCCTCCACAACCCATGTGCGGGGCCTACTTTCCCCGTCAACAGGTCCCAGGTCATCCATCGCCGCAAATTGTCGAAACGCGCTTGCTCGGCCAGCGGCAAAGTCGCGTAGGTTCGGCCCAGGTCTTCAGTCTGCACCAGTCGCGCGTGCGGAGTCACCGCCCTAATTTCGCGCATGGAGAGGCGGATTGCGTCAATTTGATTCAGCAACGCAAGCCAGAACGCCGTTTCATCGCGCCGGTGGGGATACCAATGACCGTAAAGCGCGGAGAAACGCGCGGTCGTCAGCGGCTCGTTGACGGGCGTCCAGTCCTCAATCCATGGATACCGTTCGGCGGCGGCGCGCGCATGGCGCGCCAGACCGGTTGCAAAATCCGTCGACAGCAGATTGACATACGCTGGCCCAGAGCCGTGATGCACAAGACCGGCTATGACTTTCAGGCCCAGCGCGCGCGCGCGGCGCGTGCGTTCATCGCACCAGCTCCAATCCTGCTGATCTGGCGCTCGCGGCGCGACGCGCTCCCATAATAGAGGATAGCGCAGCGCTCGCAGGCCGAGCCCAGCGAAGGCGTCGAGATCCGACGCGCGATGCTCGTGCCCGCTAAGTATCGTTTGATCTGTAAAAGTGTCGCCGATGCGGTTCACGGTGCATTCGTGACCGCCCCACAGTTCAATGTCTGTCACCGAAACCTCGCCCGCCGACAAGCCTCAACTGCGCCACTGGTTCCCGGCGCTGTTCCCTCGCTGGCGGAACAAAAGAGCGTGTGGAGCTTTATCTAGCGCAACCCCAAACAAGCGAGTTTAGCCTTGGACCAGCGCACGCCGCCCTCATCCGGCCCGGCAACGGGCGACGTAACTTCAAATCATCCGCTGATCTGCTTTTCACATTTGCGCTGGGACTTCGTCCTCCAGCGGCCTCAGCACCTGATGTCGCATTTTGCTCGTTCGCAGCAAGTGTTCTTCTGGGAAGAAGCGGCATTTGAGGAGATATCGGCGCCGACTTTGCGGCGCTCGCCCTGCCCGCGCAGCGGCGTCGTTGTGCTGACGCCGGTATTACCACACGGCCTGGATCTCGCGGCGCACATAGAAGTCCAGCAGGCGTTGCTGGATCAGTTCGCGGCCGGTCAGGCTCACAGCTGGGTCAAATGGTATTACACGCCGATGATGCTGCCGTTCTCGCGCCATCTGCCTGCCGCTTGCACCGTTTACGATTGCATGGACGAGCTCGCCAATTTCCGTTTCGCGCCGCCGCAACTGCAAACTTTAGAAGCGGAGCTGTTCCAGACTGCCGATGTCGTGTTCACCGGAGGTTTTTCGCTCTACGAAGCGAAGCGCACCAGGCATGGAAACATCCACCCATTTCCCTCCAGCATCGATCGTGATCATTTCGCGCCGCGCCCGAACCGCAGCGACCCGGTAGATCAGGCGGCGATTCCACACCCGCGGTTTGGGTTCTACGGCGTCATTGACGAGCGCATGGACCTCGATCTGTTGCGCAAGACGGCGGAGATGCGCCCGCATTGGTCGTTCGTTATGGTTGGGCCAGTCGTCAAGATTTCTGAGGCTGACCTGCCGCGTCTGCCGAACATCCATTATCTCGGCGGCAAACGTTATGATGAGTTGCCCGACTACCTGGCTGGTTGGGACGTTGCGATCATGCCGTTCGCAATCAACGAGTCCACACGCTTCATCAGCCCGACGAAAACGCCGGAGTTTCTTTCGGGCGCGAAGCCAGTGGTCTCCACGCCGATCAAGGACGTGATCCGGCACTATGGCGATCTCGACGCCGTCCAGATCGCCAGCACGCCCGAAGAATTCGTCACTGCGTGCGAAGCCGCGCTCCAATTATCGACCATGAGCTATTGGCGCGCTGACGTGGAGGCGCTGCTCAGCGCTCAATCCTGGACCACGACAGCTGAGAAAATGCGCGGCCATATCGCACGCCATCTCCGGCTGGAGAAGGCGCGCGCCTCGATAACGCCATTGCGCCCGCGCGCCGCTCGCGGCGCAGCCCGCAAATACGATTTCCTGATCGTGGGCGCCGGCTTCTCTGGCGCTGTCGCCGCCGAGCGCCTGGCGTCGCAACACGGCAAGCGTGTGCTCGTGATCGATAAACGCGGCCACATCGGCGGCAACGCCTATGATTTCGTCAATGATGCTGGCGTGCTGATGCACCAATATGGGCCGCATATCTTCCATACCAACAGCGCCGATGTGTTCTCCTATCTCAGCCAGTTCACTGAGTGGCGCACATATGAACACAGGGTCTTGGCCAACCTCGGCAATATCGAAGTCCCCATTCCCATCAACCGCTCGACGCTCAACATGCTTTACGGCCTCGACTTGCAGACAGAGGAAGAGGCCGCCGCATTCTTGTCCTCACGCGCGGAGCCAGTGGCCAACATCCGCACCTCGGAGGATGTTGTCGTCTCGGTTGTCGGCCGTAACCTCTATGAGCGCTTCTTCAGGGGATACACGCGCAAGCAATGGGGATTGGACCCGAGTGAACTCGACAAATCCGTGACAGCCCGCGTGCCAACACGGACCAACACGGACGACCGTTATTTCACGGATCGGTTTCAGGCGATGCCGCTCGAAGGTTATACCAAGATGTTCGCGCGCATGCTCGATCATCCGAACATTTCGGTTCGGCTCGGCGTCGATTTCGCTCAAGTGCGTGAGAGCATATGCTTCGATCAGCTCATCTACACCGGACCGATCGACGCCTATTTCGATCATTGCTATGGGCGCCTGCCCTATCGCAGCCTTCGCTTCGAGCACAAAACGCTCCCGATCGAGCGCTACCAACAGGTCGGGACCGTGAACTATCCGGATCAGGATGTGCCATACACACGCATTACCGAATACAAACACCTGACGGGCCAGAAGCACCCTCAGACCACAATCACCTATGAATACCCATGCGCCGACGGGGATCCTTATTACCCTGTGCCGAGAGAAGAGAACCAGGCGCTGTTCAAACGCTACGAAACGCTCGCTCGATCGGAACGGAACGTCCACTTCAGTGGTCGCCTCGGCGCCTACCGTTATTACAACATGGACCAGGTAGTGGGCCAATCACTGGCGCTAGTGCGGCGCATCGCTGAGAAAGAGCAGTCCCGTCGCGCAGCCCCCCACAGCGTTGGCCTGCAGGCCATCCAGTCAGAACGAGGTTTGGGGCTACAGGCCTCAGCGGGGTCGAGCTGAGCGAGAATGCGGCCGGTTTACCGAACCGGCCGCGCCGCCTTGCTGTAGTCATTCAAAAGCAAAGCCCGCGCGATCGGCGCGGGCTTTTGAGCGTAGGACTTGGATGGCGCTGCCTTTGGACGGCGCTGCTATGCCGCATCATCGATGGGCGCGAACTCGATGCGTTTGTGCAAGAGCTTGTCGCCGTCACGATCGGGCTCGAACGGGCGCCAAGCTACGCCATCCTCAGACACTTCATATTTCGCGATGTCCGAGAAATCGTTTTCCCAGTCAGAAATGGCCTCGTTTTTCATGCTCTCTCAAAGCGCGAGCACGCTGCAATGTTCCTTGACCCAGCCTCGCGCTAGCAGCCCGCGCTCACGGTAGATCACCCCATGCTTCGAGCGCAGCGCGCGCGAGTGGCGCACCCTGCTCTTGCACGAAATGGCCTACGCCGTCCATCTCCATCGGCGGCGGGCAGCCTTTGATCGCCTCGTGCATCTTCGCCATCACCGGCTTACCTAGAACAGGGTCGGCTAAGCCGATGCCCATGAAGCTCTTGCCGCTGAATTGCATGCTCCACCACGCGCGCGCCGCGCGGCCAATGGCCATTACATCTTCATCGGCGGATTCAGTCGCAATTGGCACAAGCTGCGGAAAGCGACGCACGCCGGCTTTGTATCGGGCATCCGGAAACGGCGCGTCGTAGGCGGCTGCTTCGGCATCGGTAATTTCGGGATTAGCGCGCTGCAACAGCGCGCCCACAGCCATATCCGGCGTATTGGCCGCGTAGTTGCGCCAGGCGAGAAAACCCGGCGTCGGCTGCGCTCCGATTGGAAATCCCGTGTTCATGATGAGAAGCCGCGACACACGTTCCGGCATATCAACCGGAATGGTCAGCCCGAGCATCCCGCCCCAATCCTGAACCACCAGAGTCATGTTCGAAAGATTGAGCCGATCTATGAAGCGCAAGAGGAAGTCGCGGTGGAACTTGAAAGTGTAGACTGCGTCCTCGATAGGCTTATCGGAACGGCCGAAACCATAAAAATCTGGCGCGACGACGCGCGCGCCGCTGTCCAAAAACACGGGCGCCATCTTGCGATACAGATAAGCCCAGCTCGGTTCGCCGTGCAGGCATAGGAACGTGTTTTTCGCCTCGCGCGGCCCCTCGTCGACGTAGTGCGCGCGCAAGCCCTCGTAGCCGGCGAGATCGTCTATGTATTTCGGCGCGTAGCTCCACCCAGGCAGGTCTGCAAATCGCTCCTCTGGCGTCCGCAGCGCTTCGATCTTAGCCATCTTTCCCTCCGCTGGAGCGCGTTGTGCGCCTTCCTGGCGTGACCCCGCAAGGGAGACGCAACGGCGCCCCTTGACGCTGCGGCCTTTCACTCCGACCGTGCTCGGCTCTGATGCGGCGGAGGGGAGCCGTCAAGATGCAGCGCAAATGGCTCGTTTTTGGCGCGATCGTCGCCGTGATTGTCGGCGTGGCCGTCACAGCCTACGGCGCCGCCAGTTGGGATTGGTTCGGGCGCACACGCGGCGCCGGCACGATCGAAGGCGCGGCCTTGCCTGCGCAGGCGATCGACGCCCGCACAGCGAGCCGGCGAGCCGGGGCGGAGGCGTTGGGCGCGTCAGGCGACGATCATGTCCTGTTCGGCGACCTCCATGTTCACACGACCTACTCCACGGACGCGTTCATGTGGTCGCTGCCGATCTTCGGCGGAGAAGGCGTATATCCGCTCGCTGACGCGTGTGACTTTGCCCGCTATTGCTCGCAACTTGATTTCTGGGCGGCCACCGATCACGCGGAGGCGATGACGCCAACGCGCTGGCAGCAGACACGCCAATCTATCCGGCAGTGCAATGCGGTCGGAGGCGCCGGCGGCGCGCCAGATACGGTCGCCTTCATCGGCTTCGAATGGAGTCAGGTGGGTCGTACCCCCGACGACCATTTCGGACACAAGAATGTCATCTTCCCCGGTCTGCAAGATGAGGATATTGCCCAGCGCGCCATTGCAGCTGCGGGCGTCGCCTCGGCGACCCTGCGCGGTTCACCTGTGCAGCTGAATCGATGGCTTCCGTTCCTCGATTGGCGCAATCACCAGGATTATTTCGACTTTCAACATTATGTTCGCGAAATACAGGCGGTGCCCGAATGCCCGCCGAATGTGCCGTCCGACCAATTGCCAGCAAGTTGCTTCGAGGCCGCATCAACACCTGGCGAACTGGTCCAGCGGCTGGATGCCCAGCGGCTCGACTATCTGCTCATTCCGCACGGCACATCGTGGGGCTTTTACACGCCGCCCGGCACCACTTTCGACAAGCAGCTGCACGCTGATCAGCGGCCAGAGCGGCAGACCTTGATCGAAGTGATGTCGGGACATGGCAATTCGGAACAGTACCGCAACTGGCAGGATATCGCGTTGGCGCCCGACGGCGAAACTGCCGAATGCCCTCAGCCGACGGCGAATTATGAACCGGCTTGCTGGCGCGCTGGGGAGATCATCCGCTCGCGCTGCGTCGCGAGCGGACAAGCCGCCAATCTCTGTGAGGAACGCGCAGCGGACACGCGCCGCCGTGCGGCAAACCTCGGTGTCGCCTATCATCTGCTTATTGATGGAGAGACGCCGCAGGAATGGCTCGATTCCGGCCAGTGCCGCGATTGCTGGGTGCCTCCCTTCTCGCACCGTCCGCGCACCAGCGTGCAGTACGGACTGGCAATCACCAACTTCGACGATCCCAATCAGTGGCGGCGGTTCCGCTGGGGCTTCGTAGGCTCATCCGACAATCACCGTGCTCGCCCGGGCACTGGCTACAAGCCGATTGATCGTCTGCGTCATACCGAGGCAGCGGGAGCCAACAGCGACGAGTGGCGCACGCGCATTCTCGGGCCAGAGCCACCCGCATCGGCTCAACCGAACGCTATCACGCAGGAGCAATTGCTGACGCGCGCTGGCTTCCAGCTGACTGAGGCCGAGCGGCAGGCGAGCTTCTTCACTACGGGCGCGCTCGCTGCAGTCCACGCGGAGGGACGCACGCGCGAGCAGATCTATGACGCGCTGCGCCGGCGTGAAGTGTACGCCACGAGCGGTCCTCGCATTCTGCTCTGGTTCGATCTGCTCAACAGCCCGGATGGCGCTACGCCCATGGGCGGTGAAGCGACGATGAGTTCGGCCCCGCGCTTCCGCGTTCGCGCCGCTGGCGACTTCAAACAAGCGCCAGGCTGTCCTGACTTCACGGCCCAGGGGATGTCGGCCGAACGGCTGCAACGTCTCTGTGGCGGGGAATGCTACAATCCAACCAATGAGCGACTGCACATCACCCGCATTGAGGTCGTGCGCATCCGCCCGCAAATCACGCCCCGGGAAGATGTTGGAACCCTAATCGAAGACGTGTGGCGCACCTTCCCATGCAACGATCAGGGCCAGGGTTGCGTGGTCGAGTTCAGCGACCCGGACTTCGTTCGCGGCCGCCGCGACGCGGTGTATTATGTTCGCGCGATTCAAGAGCCGACGCCGCGCATCAATGGCGACAACTTGCGCCCCACCCGCGACGCGCAAGGGGCCACGACGGCTGTCAATCCATGCTGGGGTGATTATCGCACACCTCGCAGCGATAATTGCACCGCCAACGTCGAGGAGCGCGCCTGGGCGTCGCCAATCTATGTCAACGCGCCAGCCAGACGGCGATGAAACGGCCCGACGTCTATTATCTCGTCGCCGGTTTCATCGGTCTCGCGGCCGCGCTGTTTGGCGCAGTCGGCGCGCCTCGCCTTGAATATGCGGACAATCCTGCTGCAGTGGTCAATGGCGTGCCGATCCCGCGGGAAGCGCTGGCGCGAGCCATGCTCGCGCTGCAGGCCGACAGCCGGAACGCGGTGAGTTCGGACCGCGAGAGCGCAGTGCTCGAACGGCTGATCGAGGAAGAATTGTTGGTTCAGCACGGAGTCGATCTCGGCCTGGCGGAAACCGATTTCGCAGCTCGGCGCGCGCTGGTGCAGTCGGTGCTGGCGTTGGCAGTCGCCGAGCGGGCGGGCGCCGAGACGAGCGAAGCTGACTTGCGTCGGTTTTACCGCGAGAATGCAGGTTTCTTCGCGCCCGCTCCGCGTTTCTCGGCAAGCGTCGTTTATCTTGCCGGCGCGCCGCCCAGGGCGCGCATCGACGCCGTGCGCGCGCAGCTGGCTCAAGGCGCAAGCGGCAGTCTTGGCGATGCCATGGCGGTGCAACTCCCGCGCGCCGCCATTCCCGAAACCGAGTGGCGCCGCCTGATCGGCGTCGATGCAGCGACAGCGGCCGCACAGCTCGGACCCGGGCAAGTCTCGGCGCCAATTGCCTCCTCAGGCGGTGTCCTGATCGTTCGGGTCAACGGATTCGAGGCGGCGCCGGCGCCGCCGTATGAGGAGGTGACGCAGCAAGTGCGCGAGGAATATGAGAGGCGCGCCAATGAGGAAGCCGCGCGCGCTTATTTGGAGCGGTTGAAGCGTCGCGCGCGCATCGAGCGCAATCTACCGGCGGCGACGTCTTGATCAGAGCATTGCTCGCGCTGCTGCTCGCGTTCTTCGTCGCGCAGCCGGCGTCCGCGCATACGCGATCGCAATCACAATCGCGCTGGGGGATTGATGGCGATGCGCTGGTTGTGAGCGTCGAAGCGGAAGCGCTGGATGTCACGCGCCTTTATGCGCTTGGCGGCGATGCGCCGATGGACCACGTATTCGCTGACGAAGTGGCGCGGGCGTTCAGCGTCCATGCTGCGGGTCATCCGTGTGCGGCGCAGGGTCAGCCAAGCGCGCGCATCCTGCCCGCCGGAAAGGTGGTGGCGAACTGGCGCTTTGAATGTCGGCAAGGCGCGCTGGCCCGCGGACCTATTAGAATCGAGAGCCGCCTCTTCCTCGACGTCGCCCCGTCGCATCTGCACTTCTTGGCGCTGAGCGGCCCAGCGGGCGAAAGCGCGGAGGCGGTTCTGACATCCTCCGCTCCGGCGGCCTCTCTCACGCTCTCCAATGCCCCTGCCGTACAGCCTTTCGCCGCAACGGTGCTGCATTTTATCCCTGTGGGTGCAGAGCACGTTTGGACAGGACTCGATCATGTCGCCTTCATACTAGCGCTTGTGTTGCTCACGGCAGGCGGGCTGCGCGCGCTGTTGCTGGCCGCTACGGGTTTCACACTCGGGCACACCGCGACACTCGCGCTGGCTGCGATCGGCGTGCTGCGGCCGAACACGACAGCAATCGAAGCGCTGATCGGCTTCACCATAGCCTTCGTTGCGCTTGAGGCGGCGGGCGGCGACAGGATGAGAGCCGTCTCTGCTCCTGCGGCGCTTCTCCTGGGCATCGCCGGCGCCCTCTCGATGATCATCGCGCTGCCCATGTCGCCGCCGATCTGGTTCGGCTTGGCTGCGTTTGTTTACGCCTATCCTCGTGGTTTTCCCCGCAGCGCGGCCTGGCTCGCACTCATTTTCGGTCTCGTGCATGGATGCGGCTTTGCGGGCGCTCTGGCCGATCTCGAGCTGCCGCGCGCGCGTTTGCTGGCATCGCTGCTCGGTTTCAATCTCGGTGTCGAACTCGGACAAATCATCGTCATTGCGCTCGCGCTTGCCTTGGGCTGGGCGGCAAGCCGCGCGCCCGCGCGCTTTAGGCACGAATTGACGCCCGCGGCGGGCGCAACTCTGTTCGCGCTCGGACTCTACTGGTTCGTCGGCCGCCTAATTTGAGGCGGCCATTCGATTCACAACGGAACGCAGACCTTTCAGTACAGCAGAGCGCGCCTGATCGTCGCCCGCGACGTCCGGTCTGCGCAGGGCGCGCATCGCGTTGATATGTACGGCGATCGCCTCCTTTGGCCACGCCCCCTCATCCACCGAACTCATCAACTGGCAGAGGCTATGCGCCGCCCGGCTGAGTTCTGTGAGGCCGAACACGCCTGCTTCAGAATATATCTCATTCGCGAGACGATAGATGTCTTCGCCAGCCTCTCCAGGGCCCGCGTGAGACAGCGCCATTATGGATGAGAGCTTTCGGTCGACCGCTGCAAGACAATCACCTCGAATGCTTTCCACGCAGCGATTGGCACGTTCTATGGCTTCGCCGACGCTGATGCCGCCAGGTTCCGCCAGCAACTGCTTCAACCGCACATCGGGATAAAATCGGCGCACAACCGTCATATCATCACTCGCTGCGGTTTTATCATTTGTTCGATTTCGTCCTGGGACATGTTCGGTTCGCTCGGCGAGGCGAGCGGCGCCTTGAGGTCGGATGTTCGTCGCCCGTCACTGGCCGCCGGCGGCCCCTCATATTTGAAACGGCGATCCGGGCCGATGTACGAACCAACCTCCACGAAAGGCCGCTTGTCTCTGGCCACGAACAGAATTCTCTGCAGTAGCGTCGTAGGGGTGATGGGCTTGGTCACGAAATAGTTCGCCCCCGTGTCGCGCGCGCGGGCGACGTCACGCGCCCTCACGTGGCCG
The DNA here is from genome assembly GCA_964402795.1 of uncultured Terricaulis sp. Classification (GTDB taxonomy): domain Bacteria; phylum Pseudomonadota; class Alphaproteobacteria; order Caulobacterales; family Aquidulcibacteraceae; genus Vitreimonas. The sequence continues at coordinate 22,430 of CAYODX010000011.1, forward strand.
CTGACAACGATGACCGGGATATAGGCATTGGGGCCGCCGGAATGACGCAGCGCGTGAATGATCCCATACCCTGCGCCGCCACTGACATTGGGATTGATCACGATGAGGTCGAATGCCTTGTTGCGGAGCGTCTTCTCGGCCGCATCGGCTTCTATCGCGCGATGGACTTCCGCCACGCCGAAGCCCTTCAGGATCTGCGCCATCACGTCTGAAGCGTGCTGACTGCCCTCCACAAGCAGCACCTTGGCTTTCGTCAAGTTCAGCCGCAGGTTGGGATCGATCGCGTTCACAGCATCTCCCAAACATCGTCCGGCGCGTCGCCTTCGCCCCCACCTGACAAACGCGCGCGCACCTCGCCCAATGTGATCCGGTCCAAAGCGCTCTCGGTAACCACCATCTGCTCCCGGTCGCAGCGACGAGATAATTCAGCCGTATAGTCGCGCAGCGCCGCGATGTGCTGCAGCACAGCGTCCAGATGCTGCAGTTCGCTGACCAAGGCGCCGTCGATTTGCGATCGCACGGCGATTGCGCATATCGCCCCCTCGATGCGCAGACCGAGCGCGCGGGCGCGCTCCAGTTCCTCTGCAAGCATCAGCAGAACGTCGCAGACCGGCGTCCCGCCGGCCTCCTCCCCCTGTTGCTGTGAACGCAAGGCGGTCGACATGAGCGAACTCAAAAAAGCTCGACCGATCCGCCGGCAGGGTTCTCCTGTGCTGGCGCAGCCGAGCGGCGCTTGGCTTCGCTGCTGAACACCTCCTGATGCGTGGAATCCAGCAGCAATTGTCCTGCGCGGCCGGTGGTAGGCCAGAAGCGGACACGGCGGGCACGGTCGCCGCCGAGGCTCTGGCCCACGCAGGGTATGCCTTCCAAGCGGAGGAATCGCTCGGCAAACTCCGCATTCTTCACGCCAATGTCGCCGAGGTTCTGGATCACGTGCGCGCCGCCGAAAAGCTTTGCTTGCAAATTGCGCCGCGTTGCGCCTCGCTGCAGCAACCCGTTGACCAGCAATTCCATGGCGTTGACGCCGTAGCGCATGGAGTCTCCACTGGAGTCGACGTCTCCAGGCAAAAGAAAGTGGTTCATCCCACCGATGCCGGCGGCCGCATCCCACATGCAGGTCGCCACACACGAGCCCAGAATCGTAGTCAGAACGATGTCTGGTTCATCCGTGACGGCGTACTCGCCCTGAACGACGTGGAGCATGCGGTCGCGCATGTGCGGCGCGTTCGTTGGGCCGGGCGCTGGCGCGATCATGTGAGGGGTCCGAACACTTCTTGAATTTTCTGGCGCAGTTGCGCGGGTGAGAACGGCTTAGTGACGTAGTTGTTGACCCCGAACTGCATCGCGCGCTGCACGAGTTCCTTGTCAGCTCGTCCGGTCAGCATGATGAACGCTGACTTTTTCGTGGAATCATTGGCGCGCACCGCACGCAGCAGGCCCAGACCATCGAGCTTTGGCATATTGAAGTCGGAAATGACGAGATGGGCCGGCCGTGTGAGCAGGGACTTCAGCCCCTCCTCGCCATCCTGTGCATCGGCGATATCCTTGAAGCCAATCTCCTGCAGCGCGGAACGAATGAGCGCGCGCATGGTCAATTGGTCGTCCACGATCAGGACCTTGATGGCGGCGGCGGCTGGCATCAGCTCCTCACCTTTTCTTCAGCTGCACAAAGTTCGAGCGTGGCCGCGCCGATAGCGCCAAGACTCAATTGCCGCTGCACCGCGCCAATCTCGAACGCCGCCTTCGGCATGCCATAAACAACGCACGTGGATTCATCTTGCCCAAGCGTGGCGGCGCCCGCATCGCGCATGAGCTTTAGGCCTTGTGCGCCATCGCGACCCATGCCGGTCAAGATCACTCCGACGGCCCGACGCCCGAATTGCTGCGCCACTGACATGAACAGGGCGTCCACTGAAGGGCGATGGCCATTGACAGGATCGCCCTCGCGCAAGCGGCAGCTTGGGGCCGTTCCCCCCTGCACTTCCAGGTGCCGAGCCCCGCCTGGAGCAATGTAGATGCGCCCTGGAAGCAGCGGCGCGCCATCGGTGGCTTCGGCGACGGAGGGGGCGCAGATGCGGTCGAGCCGTGATGCAAAGCTGGCCGTGAACACAGGCGGCATGTGCTGGGTGATGACAGTGGCCGGGCAATTCTGCGGAAATCCCGACAACACAGAAAGCAGCGCTTCGACGCCGCCTGTGGACGAGCCGATCGCCAGAATCTTGCTGCCGGGGCGATAGTTTGCGTTGCGCTCAGCCGGCCGCTGGCGTTCGCCGTAGGGACGGATGCGAGCCCGCGCCGCGGCCTTCACCTTCTCAGGCAGGCCGTCGAACTCAGGCTTTCCAACACAATCGAACGCGCCAAGCTCCAGAGCTTCGAGTGAGATTGCAGCGCCCGATTGTGTCAGCGTCGACACCATGATCACCGGCATGGGCCGTAGCCGCATGATCTTCTCGAGAAACTCGAGGCCGGTCATCTTGGGCATTTCAACGTCGAGCGTGATCACGTCCGGACTAAGTGCTTTGATCGCCTCTCGCGCTTCAAGCGGATCGCCGGCGGTGCCGACAACCTCGATCTCCGGGTCGGAACTCAACACCCGCGTTATGATTCCGCGTATGGTCGGTGAATCGTCAACGATGAGGACGCGCGCTTTCTTCATCACACGACCCCACCCAGCTTGTAGATCGTCAGCCCGTCACTGACGTAGCCGTCGACATCGATGCGCTCGGAATGGCCAATATAAAGCCGCCCCTCCGGCGACAGGGACGATTTGAACCTATTCCAGAGGAAGGCTTGAGTCTGCTCCTCGAAATAGATGACGACGTTGCGGCAGAAAATCACGTCGAACCGGCCTCGCATTGGCCAATCGCCGATTAAATTGAGTTCTTTGAACGCAATGAGGGCGCGCACCTCGTCCTTCACACGCCACAAGGCGCGGTCGCGATGCCCTTCTCGCGTGAAGAAGCGGTCACGCAGCGGGGGCGCCACCGGCGACACGCAATCCTGCGAATAGACGCCTTGGCGCGCTTTGGCGACCACGTTCGGATCGATATCAGACGCGAGGATGCGTACGTCGTAGCTCGCCCAATCAGCAAACACGTCGAGCAGCGTCAGCGCCATCGAATACGGCTCTTCTCCGCTTGAGCACGCCGCGGACCACAGCCTTACACGGTCGCCCTTGCGCGCCTTGTCGACCAGCAAGGGAGCGATGTTCTGTTTCAAATGCTCGAAGTGATGCGGCTCGCGGAAGAAACGCGTAACATTGGTGGTCAGCGCCGCCAGCATCTCATTGCGTTCGCCGCCGCCCTCGGGCGATTCGATGAAATCGCAATAGCTGTCGAAATCTGGAAACCCGAGTTTGCGCAGGCGTTTGGCCAGGCGAGAATAGACCAGCTGCGCCTTCGCTGCGTTCAAAGCGATGCCGGACTGCGCACGCAGCATCGTGGCGATCTGCTCAAAGTTTTCCGCCGTGAGGAGGTACTCTCCTTCAATAATCGGTTCGGAACGCCGGCGCGACAGAGCGGTGACGGTCATGCCGCCTCTGCGTCAGCGTCTTCGGGAAGAATTTCGTCGAGCGCTATCCACGAGATCATCCGGCCTTCCATAGCGATTATACCGCGCACGAACTGGGCGACGCTGTCACAGCCGACATTGGGCGTCGGCTGTACGGATGACCTCTCCGCCGCCAATATCTCCGACACCCCATCGACCAGCAAACCGACCAGACGCTTGCCGATGTGCACGACGATGATGACGCTGCGGGCGGAGGGCTCGGCTGCGCCGAGGCCAAGGCGCGCCTTCAGATCAATGATCGGCAACACAGCGCCCCGAAGATTGATTACGCCGCGTACATAGGACGGCGAATGCGGCAGCGGCGTCGCCACCGTCCAGCCGCGGATTTCGCGCACCGCCATGATGTCCAGGCAGTATTCCTGATCGCCTATACAGAAGGAGATCAATTCCAACGCGTCGTTCAGAAATTCACCGTCGCTCATGACATCAGCTCGCTCTGGCAAACGGCGCATGCCGCTCATTGAACCGCTTTTCGACTACCGCATCGACGTCGAGAATAAGTGCAACGCGCCCATCGCCGAGAATGGTCGCCGCCGCTACGCCGTCGATGCGCTGGTAATTCGCCTCCAGGCTCTTGATCACGACCTGACGTTGGCCTTGGATTTCATCCGCCACCAACGCCGCGCGCCCGCCGCCCTCAGTGTCAACGAGCAAAACGACGCCCTTGGTCGGATCGGCCGGCTTGTCGCGCTGTCCCAGAGCAACCGCTATGTCGATGAGTGGGACATAGCCGCCGCGCACAGCCAAGACGGCGCTCTCTGCGCCAAGCGGGCGGACGTCTTCGCGCTTCGGCCGCAGCGTTTCGATGATGGCTGTCAAGGGCGCAACGAGAGTCTGCTCGCCTGCCGTGATCACCATGCCATCGAGAACGGCGAGCGTCATCGGCAATGACAACGTGAAGATCGAGCCCTTTCCCGGCTGCGAAGAAATCGAAATCCGCCCACCCAGGGCCTGAATGGAACGCTTCACGACGTCCATGCCGACGCCGCGGCCGGAAATGTTGGACACCGTGCTCGCCGTCGAGAAACCCGGCAGGAAGATCAAATTGTCGATCTCATCGTCCGTCAGGTTTGCGTCCGGCGCGATCAAACCCTTCTGCACGGCGATGTCGCGGACGCGTGGGCGATTTATGCCTTTGCCGTCGTCGGAAACTTCGATGACGATGCGCCCGGAGCGATGCAGCGCAGCGAGGCGCACGCAACCCTCTTCCGCTTTGCCCGCGGCTGAGCGCTCTTGCGGCGTCTCCAGACCATGGTCGATGGCGTTGCGCAGCATGTGCGTTATCGGATCTGAGAGCCGCTCGATCACGGTTTTGTCGACTTCCGTCGCCTCGCCTTCCATCACCAGCCGAACCTGCTTGCCAGTTGCGCTTGCGATCTCGCGAACCAGACGCGGCATGCGTTGAAAGACCGACTTCACCGGCTGCGCGCGGATCGCCATCACGCTGTCCTGGATCTCGCGTGTGAGTTGCTCGAGTTCATCAAGTCCCATGGCGATATTCGAGGAGCGGCCAACCCCGCTTTCGGCGACGCGCTGCGCCAGCATGGCTTGATTGATCACGAGCTCGCCGACCAAATCGATCATGCGATCCACGCGCTCGAGATCGACCCGGATCGTGGCGCCAGCGGGCGAAGTCCCCCTGCTGCCGCCTTTGTCGACGCCGATTTTGTCCGCCGCGAGCTCAGCGCTTGGCGCAACCTCGGCGACAGCGCCCTGCACCGGCGCGCTTGAAAACGCATCCAGTTCGTTCGAGGCCGCCGGTTCGGATACAGTGCGAACGAGTTCGATCGGGCAATCGTCTCCGACAAAATCAAACACGTCGCGGATCGCCGCTTCGGTCACTTCCGCAGGAATCTCGACGCACCAGGCAAGGTAGGGCGTTTCCGCCGTCAACGCGCCGAGGTCCGGCAAGGCGGAAGCATCCAAGCTGACATTGATATCGCCAAGCCTCTGCAGCTCCCGCAGGAATAACAGCGCATCGTGCCCTTTGGCGTACATCGCCGCCGTCGGGCGCATCACCAAACGCCATGGTGCTGGCTGTGGCTCTTCGAACTCGAACTTCTGTGGCGTGAAGCCCCATTCATCCGCTGCTGGCGCCTCCGCTGGCGCAGCCGCCGCAGCTGCTGGCGCCTCCGCATTGGTGAGGCTTTCCAGTTCGCGGAGCATGGCGCGTTCGCGTGCTTGGTCGACCGAGCCCTCGCCCTTAGCCGTTTGCACATGATCCACCAGCACGTCCGACGCGCGCAGCATGGTCTTCAACACATCGGGTTCCGGCGCGAGCTTGCCTGAACGCATGAGGTCGAGCGCTGTTTCAAAGACATGCGCGAAGGCAACCATCGCATCGAAGCCGAACGCGCCGGCGCCGCCCTTGACCGAGTGGACCGCGCGAAACACCGCGTTGATAGTGTCGCTGTCGCCCTCACCCGACTGAAGCGCGAGCAGGCCTTCCTCCAAGGCGGCGAGCAACTCGTCGCACTCTTGAAAGTATGTTTGCTTGATGGCGTCCATCGCGTCCATGGGCGGCTCTTTCCTCAAGCTGAAACGCGGCGAACGACGTCCAGCAGCGTTTCCGCTTGGAACGGCTTCACGATCCAACCGGTGGCGCCTGCGTCGCGCGCCCGCTGCTTCTTCTCCGGACTGCTTTCCGTGGAAAGCACCAGGATTGGCGTCGACCGATGGCGTTGATCCCGGCGGGCGCCCTCGATAAACCCGTAGCCGTCCATGACTGGCATATTGATGTCGGTAATGATGACGTCAGGATTGCTGGTCTGGAGCGCATCCAAACCCTGCTTTCCGTCTTCAGCCTGGATCACGTTGAAGCCCGCGCCTTGCAGCACGAGCATCAACATCTCCCGCATCATGCGCGAGTCATCGATGGTGAGAATGGTCTTGCTCATGCCGCGGTGTCCTCGGGCGCCAATGTGTGACCCGCCATCAGCCGAATGTTACTCAAGAAAGCCTCCGACGGATTGACAAGCGCGAACGGCACGCCGTCCGACGTCCAAGCGTTCTGGGCCGCAATCAAGACTTGCAGACAGACGCCGCCGACGCGCTCCACCGCGGAAGCATCGATCTCGATGGGCTGACCGCGTGCGCCATTGAACGCGGTCGCGAGCGGTGCGGCGGCGCTGAGATCAAGGATGGGCGAAAGCTTCATGTCCGCCGCTCCTCAGAACTCTTGCCAATCGTCGTCCGCCTTCAGGGCTGTCGCGCCCGCCGTCGCCGCGAAGCGAGCGACGCGGCTCTGCTGCTGCGCAACCGGCTGACCAGAGGGCTTGCCCTTCACGCCCGGGGGGCTCTTGATCTGAGTCGGCGCGACGCCTGTATCGAAACGGGAGATGAGGTGCATGAGCTCCTCGGCTTCCTGCGTCAGCGAATGGCTCGCGGCCGTCGATTCCTCGACCATCGCGGCGTTCTGCTGGGTGACCTGGTCCATCTGGTTGATGGCGGTGTTCACTTCCGCGAGCGCCGTCGATTGCTCCTGCGCGGATGCCGCGATTTCCGACACGAGGCTGGAAATCTCGCCGACCTTGCCGACGATCAGCTGCAGCGCCTTGCCCGCCTCGCCCACCAACTCGACGCCGGTTTCTACGTGCTGCGAACTCGCGGAAATCAGCCCTTTGATCTCCTTGGCAGCTTCCGATGAGCGCTGCGCCAGCGCCCGCACCTCTGACGCGACCACGGCGAAGCCACGCCCAGCTTCACCCGCACGCGCAGCTTCGACGCCCGCATTCAAGGCGAGCAAGTTCGTCTGGAAAGCGATCTCGTCGATGACTCCGATAATTTGCGAGATCTGCTTGGAGGAACGCTCGATCTCGGCCATCGCGGCGACCGTCTCTTGCACCACCTGTCCTGAGGCTTCCGCATCCGCGCGCGTGGTTACGACAACGCCGTTGGCCTGCTTTGCGCCATCGGCGGTCTTGCGCACCGTCGCTGTGATCTGGTCGAGCGCAGCGGCCGTCTCCTCGAGGCTCGCCGCCTGCTGCTCCGTGCGCCGTGAGAGATCGTCGGCGGCCTGGCTGATCTCGCCAGCGCCAGTGCGGATGCCGCCAGCGTTGACGACGATGGTCTTCATCGCCTCCTGCAGCTTCGTCATCGCTTCGTTGAAATCGCTGCGCAGCTTCTCGTACTCGCCGGGGAACGGTTGCTCGATGCGCGCAGTGAGATTGCCGCTGGCGAGACGTCCGAGGCCCTCCGCCAGCCCGCGCACGACGCGCGCCTGTTCTTCAGCGCGCGCCGACCGTTCCGCCTCCGCCGCGCGACGATCGTTCTCGATCTGCGTCACGTCGCTCGCGAACTTGACCACCTTGAACGGCTTGCCGCTGCCATCCATGATCGGGTTATAGGTGGCTTCGATCCAGATTTCGCGGCCGCCCTTGCCGATCCGCTTGTACTTGGCTGCGTCATACTCGCCGCGATTCAACTTTTCCCAGAATGCCTTGTACTCCGGGGTGCGCGCGAACTCGGGGTCGACGAACATCGAGTGATGCTTGCCCCTGATCTCGTCGAGCGTGTAACCGAGCGTCTGGCAGAAGTTTGCATTCGCATGCTGCACAACGCCGTCCATCGAAAATTCGATGATCGCTTGCGAGGAGTTCAGCGCGTTGAGCTTGCCTGCGTTGAGGCGCGCTTCGGTAACGTTGTCCCACTCCAGCGTATTGCCGATATATTCGCCGGCCGCGTTCCGCACAGCGCCAACATTCAACGCGAACTGCAGATCGGCTATCTTGATCTCAGCGCGATGCGGCAGACGCGAAGGATCGGAGAGCAATTGGCGCTGATGCGCCGGGTTCTTGTGGAACATGTCGATGCAGGTCCCGACGATCTTCTCGGGATCGAAGGCGGGCCAAACCGACTTGAAGGCTGCGATGTTGTCGCGGAAGAGCTTGCGCGTGGCCTCATTGACATAAGTGACCTTGAAATCGCGATCGATCACCATCATCGCGACCGCGGCGGCGTTGAAGGCGGCGCTCTTTTGAGCGGCCTCGAAATCCAGCGCTTCTTTGGCGATCGCCGCGTCCCGGAAACCGAGCAGCGCGCGGCCCATGCCGCCCAGCTCGTCCGTGCGCTGGGCAGCGTCGACGACGATGCTCTTGTCGCCGCCAGCCAGCGCATCCATCTCCGTCGACAACTTGCCGAGCGGCTGCAGCACTGATCGCGCGACCAACAGCGCGCCGCCTACCGCCGCTGCTATCGCCAGCAGCGTCACTGTTAAAGTGAATACCAGCGACCACAGCGCGCTGCTCGATTGCTGTTCAGAAATGTCGCCGACGTCTGCGCCGATTTCTCTTTGCACCTCATAGAGAACGTTCACGTAGCTGGAGGTCGCCTGAAACCATTCCTGCGATGTTACGGGCGGAGCGCCACCCGAAGCAGAGACGATCCGATCTCCCAGCTCTCTGAAATGCTGCGCCTCCGGCGAGTTGATCGCCGCCTCCCATGCTGCGCGATGCTGAGGCAACATCAAGCGATCCGCGACCTGCAGTTCAGCCTCAGCCGCGCCCAGATATCGCGTCAGGGACGCGACTTGGCCGCTGCTTTCCACCTGAGAGTTGAGCATCGCGATGCCCAGTGTTCGCGCCCGGCCGATCTGCTCCTTGCCGCCGGCCACGCTGAAGGACGCGCTTAGCGCCTGCCCCGCGTCGGCGTTCATCACTGCGCCCGCGCTTGCCGCTCTCGCGACTACAGCCCTTAAAGCTGCGACGATTTCGCTGTACCGGCGCGCGCAGTCTGCTCCAGCAATCGAACGTGAGCTGACCTCAGCGCGCAGCGCTGCAAGACCGCCCACGGCATCGAGAGCCGCCTCAACGGGCCGGCGCATGCTCTCGTCCCGATCCGTCGCCTTGGTCTCATCCAGGACGCCCTGGAAAGCCGCTATGGCTTGATCCACCGACCTGCGCTGCGCCTGCAACTCCGCAGCGTTGTCGCTGTTCGAAATCAGCTGAGCAGCGGATAAGGCGCGCTCAACCTGAATCTGATGGACGACTTCAGCCATCGAGACCGCGAGCTGCGTATCGACGTGCAGCAGCTGGCCATTGTTGTAGTCGCCGAGCTTGTCCATGATCGATGCGCCAGCGAAGCCGACGAGCCCAAGAATCGGCACGACTGACACTGCCGCAATGCGCGACTTGATGCTGACCATGACAGACCACTCCCCAGTCCCCAGGCCGCAATTGGCCTGCGCAATATTCGACAATGTTCCATCCATGAATGAGCAACGTTAACAAAACCGATATGCAGCTGTTTTCAGATGGCGGCGGCATCGGCGGCGCACGTGCACGGGCGGGCTCGAGCGCTCAAATGCAGTGCGTTTAGCCATTCGTTAAGTAATTTGACGAAAGCTGCCTCGGCCCAAATCACGCTCAAAAGACTGTTTTTTCAGTCTTTTTGCCCCTCCGAAGGAGCCGCTTAGGCAACGCAGGGGCCCCAGTGCAGGGGGCAGTCGCACCGTGTGCGCGCAGCCAAGCAGCACGATTCTGTTGCGGACATCCGCAAGAACGGCATTCGCTCAAACGCCGCTGATCTGATGAACGCGGGCTAAGCAGGATTGAGCAAATAGGAAGCGTGCGTGGATCCACGGTTGGCGCGTGAGAGCGCGTGGCTATACGCAGGGCTGCCGCCGCCGAGTTCCTTTGTTTCGGCTCGCGCTCACACTTGTTGAAGCTTGCGCCCGCCAGTTGCAATCAGTTAGCACTGGCATGCACGACACATGAGTCGACGGCGGACCGGGCACGTGAAGCACGCCTTGCAGCTGCAGGTCAAAGGGCCTGACCATACGAGCGAAGGCATTGCCCGCTTGGGGCGTGCGTCTTTCGCCGCCGAACACGTCGTTCTGCCGCGCAAGCTCGACTACACTTTCAAATGGAGCGGCGACTGCGCCTACCTCGCGTGGCACGACATCGTGCTCAATGACGGGTGCCTCCAAGGCGACGTCCCGCGGACGCACGCTTTGGACCTACGCCGGCGCCTGACATTTCTGCCGAAAGGCGTGAAAGTCGACGGCTTTGGGAAGCAGGCGGAACGCACGAACGCGTACACCGTGCTCTATTTTGACCCGAAGTGGCTGCTGGAAGAACTCGATTGCACTTCCAGCGAAAGCGAGCTTGCGCCGCTGATCCATTTCCAGGACCTGGCGCTCAACGCCACAATGGAAAAGCTCACGCAGGCCGTCCGCGCCCCGCACGCCGCCCCTCGCCTTCTCCTTGACACGCTGACAATGCTCGCCGGCGCCGAACTGCTCGCCTTGTTTGCCATGCGCAAGCGCGCCACCGGCGGACTGTCGCCATCGCAAAAGACCGCCGCTGAAAACTTCATCGAGGCGCATTTCCGAGAAGACGTCGGCCTTGCCGAGATCGCCGCGGCGGCAGGACTGAGCCCCTTCCATTTTACGCGCGGCTTCAAACGCGCGACCGGCACAACACCCTATCGCTATGTGCTCGAACGCCGCGTCAGACATGCAAAGGAATTGATGCGCGACACCGAGATGCCTCTGGGCGAGATCGCGCTGGCCGCGGGCTTTAAGAATGCGAGCCATTTTTCGCGCGTGTTTGCCGAACTCACCGGCGCTCCTCCGCGGGTGTATCGTCAGCAGATCGTAAACTGAACTGACGATCTACTCTGCTGCAAGCTTCGATGCAGGCGCGCGCGTTTCATCCTCACCGCGTCCATCGTCGCGCATGACGACGTAGATCGCAGGTATCACGAGAACCGTCAAAAGCGTCGACGAAGCGAGCCCAAACAGCAGCGATATGGCGAGACCTTGAAAGATTGGATCGAACAGGATGACGCCGGCTCCGATCATGGCCGCGAGCGCTGTCAGCATGATCGGCTTGAAGCGAATGGCCCCGGCCTCCAGCAGCACCGCACGCAACGAACGATCCCCTATTTTAGCGTGACGTATGAAGTCAACCAGCAAGATTGAGTTTCGCACAATGATCCCGGCCAGCGCGATAAAGCCAATCATGGAGGTCGCCGTAAAGGGTGCGTTGAAGAGGAGATGCCCGATGACGATGCCGATGAGGGTGAGCGGGATAGGCGTCAAGATCACGAGCGGCAGCTTGAAACTGCGGAATTGGGCGACGACCAGAATATAAATGCCAAGTATCGCCACCATGAACGCCGCACCCATATCGCGGAACGTCACGTAGGTGATTTCCCATTCTCCATCCCAAAGAATGGAGGGCGTGCTCTCGTTCTCAGGCTGCCCATGCATGAGAACCTGCGGGCGTGATGCGGCGTCCCAGTCGTGCTGGCGCACGAGGCGCTCAACGTCGAGCATGCCGTATATCGGCGCCTCGTAAGCGCCGGCGAGTTCGGCCATCACCATCTCGGCATAGCGGCCGTTGCGCCTGAAGATCGGATACGACCCCGCCTCCTCCCGCGCTGAGACGAGTTCGCCCAATTCGATCAACCGCGACCCGTCTCGGGACGCAGCGACTGGAATGGATTCCAAATTCTGATTCCAGCTTCGCACAGACTGCGGCAAGCGCACAGAAATTTCCAGCGGATTGCGGCCTTCGCCGCGGTGCGAGTAGCCAACCACTTGTCCGCCCATCGCAATCGCAATGGAGTCCATCATCGCCTGGTCAGACACGCCGAAGAACTCGATTTGCTCGCGATTTGGCAGGAGACGCAGGCGCGGCCGTTCAACGCCGAAGCTGTCATCGATATCGACGAGGTACGGCGTCTGATGGAAGAGTTCGCGCAGCTCCGTGGCCACCTCCCGGCGCGTTTGCGCGTCCGGACCGTAAACCTCGGCGAGCAGTGTTGCGATCACGGGTGGACCCGGCGGCACCTCGACCACACGCATGACCGTGCCCTCCGGCGGGCGCAATTCACGCAGACGTTGGCGCAGGTCGAGCGCGATGGCGTGACTGCTGCGGTTGCGTTCGCCCTTCGGCAGCAATGTCAATTGCAGATCGCCGAGTTCGGGACGCTGGCGCATATAATAGTGGCGCACCAGGCCGTTGAAGTTGAACGGCGCAGCCGTGCCGGCGTAGGCATCGACCGATGTAACCTCAGGCACCGCGCCTGCAATCGCTGCGGCCTCGATCAGCAGACGCTCGGTAGCCTCCAGTGAGGCGCCTTCTGGCAAGTCGATGACAACTTGCAGTTCGGACTTGTTATCGAAAGGCAGCAGCTTCACGCGTACTGTGCGAGTGCCGAACAGCGCCATCGCCGCGATAGTGGCGACGCCGACGATGATCAGAAACTTACGCGCGCCCTTGCGTGAGCGGATGACTGGCGCGGCGACCTTCCGATACAATCGGCCAAAAAAGCCCTCATCGTCGTGAGCATGGGCAGCCGATGCGGTCCCCTTCGGCGCAAACTTCAGCATCAACCAGGGTGCGATGATCACCGCGACGAAGAACGAGAACAGCATCGCCGCGGAAGCATTGGCGGGAATGGGCGCCATGTACGGCCCCATCAATCCTGACACGAACATCATCGGCAGCAGCGCCGCCACGACAGTCAGCGTCGCAACGATCGTGGGATTGCCCACCTCGGCCACCGCCTCGATGGCCGCCTGATCACGCGCTTTTCCGCCTCGAAACCCCCAGTGACGAGATATGTTCTCCACGATCACGATCGCGTCGTCGACGAGAATGCCGATCGAAAAGATGATGGCGAAGAGGCTGACCCTGTTGATCGTGTATCCCATCAGGTTGGAGGCGAACAGAGTCAGCAGGATTGTGGTGGGAATGACGACCGCAGTCACCATCGCCTCTCGGCGGCCGATTGCGAACCAGATCAGCGCGACGATGGAAATCGTTGCGAGGCCAAGGTGAAAGAGCAGTTCGTTGGCTTTCTCATTGGCGGTCTCGCCGTAATTGCGGGTAACGGCAACTTCGACGCCATGCGGGATAAGATCACCCTCCAGTGCGTGCAATCGGCGCTCGACCGCTTGCGACACAACGACAGCGTTCGCGCCGTCACGTTTGGCGATAGCGAGGCTGATTGCCGGGGCCATGCGCTGGCGGCCATTTTCCCTGGTGAAACGCCACACCCGCGCTTGGTCCTCGCGGGGGCCCAAGCTCACCTCGGCAACATCGCGCAGATAAACGTTTCGACCGTCCGCCGCCTGAATGGAAAGCAAACCGATCTCTGAAGGATCGTCCAAGGTTTGGCCGACGACTGTGGATGCCGCGCCGCCGCGACCGCGCAAATCGCCGCCCGGAAAAGAACGGTTCGCATTGCGCACGGCTTCGATGACCGATCCCAGGGGAACCCCGTACAGGGCCAGCCTGCCAGGGTCGGGCGCAATCCGGATTTCTTCCGGTCTGCCCCCGACGATGAAGGTGAGACCGACATCGTCGACCTTCATCAATTCACTTTGCAGTTCGTCGGCCACTCGAAAGAGCGCACTGTCATTCCAACGATCGGCCGCGTCCGCGCTCGGCGAGAGGGTGACCACCATGATCGGCACGTCGTTGATGCCGCGAGCGATGATCTGCGGCTCTGGAATACCCACCGGGATGCGGTTGTAATTGGCGCGTATCTCCTGCTGGATGCGGACTATGGCGTCGTCCGGGTCAGTGCCGACCAGAAATCGCGCGGTGACCAACACGCGATCATCTTCGGTCTGGCTATAGACATGCTCGACGCCCTCAACGCCTTTGACGATGGTTTCGAGCGGCTTCGTGACGAGCTCCACTGCGTCCGGCGCCCTCAGGCCATCGGCTCTCACGCTGATGTCGACGAGCGGCACCGATATCTGCGGCTCCTCCTCACGCGGAATGGTGAAGAGTGCGAGCAAACCCAGCGCCAGGGCCGTGAGCAGGAAGAGCGGCGTCAGCGGCGAACGGATCGTCGCTTTTGTCAGTGCGCCAGAGATGCCGAGCTTCATGACCGGGTTTCCGGCGGGACGATCGTATCACCGTCTTCGAGACCCGACAGGATTTCGACGCCATCTGGCATGGCGTCGGTCGGAACGGGGCCGCCGCGCTGCACGGGCGCCTCGATCACAGCGCCGCCGGGGCGAAGCAAGCGCACATAGTCGACGCCAAAACGCGTCACGACGTAGCGCCCCGGGACCACGATTGCTTCACGCTCCCCCGCTGGAATCAATACGCGCACCCTGGCGCCGACAAACTCGCCACCGAGCGCCTGGGCGTCGAGGTCGGCAATGACACGGCCGTTTTCGATCGCCGGGTACACTTGCCGCACGCGCACGCGAACCGCTTCGCCCGCCTCTCCGGCATCGAGAATGCGAATGTCCTCCCCTTCCCGCACGAAGGAGGCTTGCGCTTCCGGCAATTCGAGACGCAGCACTCGCGCCCCTGTCGCGATCGCCACAACCACCTCGCCTGGCATGACCACTGCGCCTTGCGGAATCGGCGCCCGCGTCACGCGCCCGTCAGCCGGCGCCAATACCCGCCCTTGCGCGTTCGCTTCCGAAAGCGCTCCGCCCTGCGAGCGCGCGGCGCGCAATTGAGCTTCGGCCGCCCGCGCCTCTGCGTTGACTTGATCCATCCGCGCTTGCGAGAGAAACCCGCGCTCAAACAGGACGCGAAAACGCGACTGGTCAGCACGCGCGCGTTCGGCCGCCGCCTCTGCGGCGGCCACCCCAGCCGCACCGGCTTGCGCTTCGAGCGCCAAACGCTGATCGCTGATCACCGCCACGACTTGCCCACGGCGCACCGCATCGCCTTCGCGCACCAGCAGGCGCGTCAGCGTCCCGCCGATTCTCGCGCGCGCGTCACCGACATCGCGACTGATCAACACCGCGGCCACGGTCTTGTAATCTGGCGTCTCGGCACGTCGCACAACGAGCTGTTCGGGAAAGGTTGGCGCGGCGCTCTGCTGCGGCGCAGCAGGGCGCCCGCAGGCGCTGAGCAAGAGCAGCACGATCGCCAAGCCTAGGCGTCTCATCTCAGCCTCCTTGCGAACACTCGCAGCCGGCTTGGGCTCTGGCCTTGAGTCAGATCAAGGCGGACGAGCGGCGGGCTGCGATCCTCTAAACGCCGATTTCGTTACTTGCGTATATACGTATTTGCTAATATCTCTGCAATGGCGCCTAGCGCCGGGAGAAAAGAAAATGGCGACGATCGCGATCCTTGGCGCGGGGCTGGGCGGCGTCCTCGCCGCCTACGAAGTGAAAGCGGCGGCACGGCCAACGGATAGAGTTGCCCTCATTTCCAACAGCGCGGCCTATCACTTTGTGCCGTCCAACCCGTGGGTCGCCGTCGGCTGGCGCAAGCGCGACGCGATCGAAGTGGATTTGCCCCCGGTCATGAGGCGCAAGCATATCGAGTTCGTTTCAACCGGGGCCAAGCGCGTTCATCCCGGCGAGAACCGCATCGAATTGGGTGACGGATCTTCCATAGGCTATGATTTCCTGGTGATCGCCACCGGTCCCGATCTTGCTTTCGACGAAATAGAGGGGCTTGGACCAGCGCGCTTCAGCCAATCGATCTGCCACGTCGACCATGCCGAGCGTGCGGCCGCCGCTTTCGATGCATTCTGCGAAGAACCCGGGCCGATCGTCGTCGGCGCGGCGCAAGGGGCGTCCTGCTATGGCCCCGCTTATGAATTCGCCATGATCCTCGACACTGAGCTGCGTCGCCGGAAGTTGCGCGACAAGGCCCCCATGACGTTCGTCACCGCGGAACCCTATATCGGCCATCTGGGGCTTGATGGCGTAGGCGATACGAAAGGCCTGCTCGAGAGTGAGATGCGTCAACGTCACATCAAGTGGATCACGAACGCACGCATTCTCAAGGTTGAACAAGAGAAGATGTTCGTTGAAGAATTGAATGAGGATGGTGCGGTCAAGGCGTCGCACGAACTGCCATTCAAATACTCGATGATCTTGCCTGCATTCCGCGGCGTACCGGCCATCTCCGGCATCGAGGGCCTCGTCAACCCGCGAGGCTTTGTCTTGATAGACAAGCACCAGCGCAACCCCGCCTACCCGAACGTGTTCGGCATCGGCGTGGCCGTCGCGATCCCGCCGACTGGTAAAACGCCAGTTCCCGTAGGCGTCCCCAAGACAGGGTTCATGATCGAGTCCATGGTCACCGCGACGGCGCGCAATATCGGCGCACTGTTGCGAGGGAACGCGCCGGAAGAACAAGCAACGTGGAATGCCGTATGCCTGGCCGATTTCGGCGATGAAGGCGTCGCTTTCATCGCTCAGCCGCAGATCCCGCCCCGCAACGTGAACTGGTCCGCACAGGGCAAGTGGGTGCACTTCGCCAAAGAGCAGTTCGAACACTACTTTCTCGGCAAGCTTCGGCGCGGCGAGAGCGAGACCTTCTACGAAGCCATGGCGCTCAAGCTGCTGGGCATCGCTAAACTCAAGGAAACAAAGAGATGAGCGTTCGGGCTGCTTGTCCGGCCTGCGGCACGGGCAATCGCATCGCTGGCGGTGATCCCAAGGAAGCGAAGTGCGGACGGTGCGGTGAGAAGCTTTTCACGGGCGCTCCTGTCGACGCGGACGACAAGCAACTGGCCGCGCACCTGAAACACAGCTCGATGCCCGTGCTTGTGGACATATGGGCGCCGTGGTGCGGACCTTGCCGCATGATGTCGCCGCACTTCGCGGAGGCTGCGCGCCGCTTCGAACCGTCCGTCCGATTTGTGAAGCTTGATGCCGATCAGAACCAAACCCCCGCCCAACTCGGCGTGCGCGGCATTCCAACACTTGTCCTGTTTCACGCCGGCAAGGAGGTCGCACGCCGTTCTGGCCTCATGAGCGCGGCTCAACTCGGCGTATGGCTGCAAGACACGCTTACAACAATTCAGCAGACGGAGATGCAAGCATGACTTTAGATCGCGCCGTTTTGGCGTTCGCCGGATTTATGGTCTTGGCGAGCCTCGCGCTCGCTGCCTGGGTGCATCCATACTGGATCGCCCTGACGATTTTCGCCGGCGTCAACATGTTCCAGGCGGCGTTCACCGGCTTCTGCCCCGCCGCCATGCTCTTCAAGCGGCTCGGCGTGAAACCCGGCACGGCCTTCAGGTAAGCTACTTTCCGTATAGTTCGCAGAGCGCGCCGACCAGCTTCTGCGCGCTGGGACTTGCGAGACGATAGTAAATATTCTGCCCCTCTCGCCGCGTCGCGACGAGGCCTTGCGCCCGCAGTTTCGCCAAGTGCTGCGACAGAGCTGATTGCGCCAAGCTCACGTATTCACCGAGTTCAGACACCGACATCTCTGTGTCGCTCAGGCGGCAAAGGATGATCAGTCGCTGGTCGTTCGCCAACAGCTTCAACAGCTCCGCCGCCTCGCCGGCGCGGCTCTCCAGCTCTCGAATGGCTTTCCTGTTCTTGGTCAGCGACGGCATGAAGGCTCCTTGGCTGCTCCATATTAGAAAGCGCTCATATTTTTCCAAGAGCCGCCGCTGCCGCGCTTATGCCGCTCCAGTGTGGCCCGGATAACCGATAACCTCTCAATCCGCCTCGGTTCACGCCGAAGGACGACGCACCGTTCGCCTTCACCGCTCTGCAGCGCCGCCGAACCCAAATCCACAGGCGCCGCTGAACATGGCGGCCGGCGGCTTTCGCGTTATCTTGGTCGGCAGACAACCTATTCCATGGCGGCTTCACCCAATGCTGCGGACAAAAACCTATTTGGGCTGGAAAGTGGACTTCGCGTATCCGCGCGGGGCGCCCGCATTTTCCGGACCGGATTCAGTCTCCTGGCGCGTCTTCAAGAACCCGGTCGCACTTGCGGTCGGCGGCGTGGCGGCGGTGCTGTTGGAGTTCGCCGACGCCCGCATTCGATCCGGCGTCTGGGACCATTCGAACTACAAGCAAGATCCCGTCGGCCGCTCCCAACGCACCGGCATGGCGGCGATGATTGGGGTGTATGGGCCCCAAGCGGCAGCGCGCCGCGTCATCGCCGGCATTGGCAACATGCACGCGCGCGTCAATGGCATGACGCCGGACGGGCGAAGCTATAGTGCGCTCGACGGTGAATTGCTCGACTGGGTCAGCGCGACGGCCAGCTGGGGCTTTCTCACCGCTTACGACCGCTTTGTCGCGCACTTGAGCGAGTCGGAGCGGTGCGCCTTCTACGCAGAGGCCGAGCCGGTCGCTCGTCTCTATGGAGTAACGAACACGCTCAAATCCGATGCCGATTTTGAGGCGATGTTGGCGCGGCTGTCGCCTAGCTTCGAGGCACACCCTATCATCGGCGAATTCCTGGACATTGTGCAAAACAGACCAGACGGCCTTGGCATGCCTCACGCCGCGCGAAAAATGCTCGCGCAGGCTGCCGTCAGCATAGTGCCGACATGGTGCGCGCACGTCTCCATCTTGGATCTGACTTCGATCTGCCGCCTTTGGCGGCGCGCGTAGTGCGTGGCATCGGAGCGCTTGCTGAGCGAATCCCGGTACTCAGCGCGCCGCCCGCACAGGCCTGTCGCCGTCTCGGACTGCCGGGCGACTTTCTCTATCGCAGCCAATCGAGCCAGAAGCGCATTCTCGCCGCTTGGACGCCGCCGCGGATCGCCAACGCACCTGGTTGATTAGGTGGACGCCTCGCGCGCCGTGCGCGAACTCACACTCTCGCTCGTGCGCAGCATGCCTTTGGGACCTGCATAGACGACCCAGGTAATCGCAACGCAGCTCAAATAAAACACCAGGAAGGCAATCAACGCTGCTGCCGCGCTTCCGGTCTGCGTTAACGACGCGCCGAAGCTCTTCGGAATAAAGAAGGCGCCGAAGGCGGCCACTGCCGACGTGAAGCCTGTGATGGCGGCGGACTCCTTTTCAGCTTGCTTCAATTGTTCGGCGCCGCTCAGTTGAGGCATCAGACGAGCGACTTCCTTGCGCATAATGATCGGGATCATCTGGAAAGTCGAGGCATTGCCCACGCCGCTGGCGAAGAACAGCACCATGAAGCAGCCGAAGAATCCAAGAAACGCGCCGGGCGCGCCTTCTTGCTCGACGAAGAATATCACGCCGAGCGTAGCCGCCATCATCACCAGAAACACGGCCAAGGTGACGCGTGCGCCGCCGTATCGATCTGCGACCCAGCCCGTCAGAGAGCGAGAGAGCGCGCCAACAAGCGGGCCGAGGAAGGCGACCTGCAGAGCGTCGACCGCAGGAAACTGCGTGCTGGTCAACAGCGGGAACGCTGCGGAAAACCCAATGAACGAGCCGAACGTTCCGGTGTAAAGCCAGCACATCAGCCACGTCTGCTTGCGCGTGAAGATAACCGATTGCTCCGCGAACGAGGCTCTGGCCGAACTCAAATCATTCATCCCGAACCAGCATGCGAATGCCGATGCAATAATGAACGGAACCCATATGAAGCCTGCGTTTTGCAGGAAGAGCGTAGTGACCGCGCCGTCCTGCACGACGGTCTGGCCCGGTCCGCCAAGCGCGCCGAACACGCTCATCGTAATGACCAGAGGCACTACGAACTGCATGGCGCTGACGCCTAGATTTCCCAAACCCGCATTGAGCGCCAATGCGTGACCCTTCTCCGACCTCGGAAAGAAGAATCCGATATTCGACATCGAAGATGCGAAATTGCCGCCGCCCAAACCGCACAACAGCGCCAGCAACAGCAGGATCCAATAGGGCGTTTGCGGGTTCTGCACGGCAAAGCCGATGCCCAGGGCTGGTATCAGCAATGACCACGTGGTCAGCGTCGTCCACAAACGCCCCCCGAAGATCGGGACCATGAAGGCGTAGAACACGCGTGTCGTCGCACCGGAAATGCCCGGCAGCGCCGCGAGCCAGAACAATTGGTCGGTGGTGTAGTTGAACCCCACTTGGGGCAACTTCGCCACGACGACCGACCACACCATCCACACGGCGAACGAGAGAAACAGAGCCGGGACCGAAAGCCATAAATTGCGTGAAGCGATGCGTTTGCCGCGCTCGCGCCAGAACACCGGGTCCTCCGCGCGCCAATCCATGAGAAGCTTCGGCGATAGCGCCGCCTGTTGCTTTGGCCCGTGCTGCGACTCCCACTCCGGAAATTGCGGCAGGTCTCGCAAAACCGGCGCCGCCGCCTCCTTTTCCATCTGCAGCACTGAGAAGTGCATCCAGGCGAACGCCACGGCGACAATCAGGAACAACAGCATGAAGCAACTGGTCCAGATGCCTGTCAGATCATTGAGGACACCGAACGCTATCGGCAGCACGAATCCGCCAAGGCCGCCGATCATGCCGACCAGGCCGCCGACCGCACCGACATCGTTTGGATAATAGACCGGTATATGCTTGAACACGGCCGCCTTCCCCAGGCTCATGAAGAAGCCGAGCACGAACAGGATTGTCGTGAAGCCGAACACGCCGATTTCGAAGCGAAACTCGATTGGCCCGCGAATGCCGTCGACCAGGTAGCGGGTCGGCGGATAAGACAGGATGAATGTCGCGGCGAGTGAGACGAGGAAGGTCCAGTACATCACCTTGCGGGCGCCGACCTGGTCCGACAGACGCCCGCCATAGATGCGAAACAGGGAGCCAGGGATCGAGTATGCCGCCGCCATCATTCCGGCGGACTTGATGTCCATGTCGTAAACGCCGACGAGATAACGTGGCAGCCAGAGCGACAGGGCGACGAATGCGCCGAAGACGAAAAAGTAGTACAGCGCAAAACGCCATACTTGGATATTCTTCAACGGCGCAAACTGCTCCGCGAATCTGCGCGGGCGAACGCCTGCACGGCGACGAGCGGCTAAGTCCGGATCGTCGCGCGTCGTGAGGAATGCAAGTACGCCAATCGCGGCCAGCGCCACTGCCCAGACCTGCGCCACCGCCTCCCAACCAAACGCCACCAGCACAAAAGGCGCGGCGAACTTGGTGACGGCCGCCCCGACATTGCCGGCGCCAAAGACGCCGAGCGCTCCGCCTTGGCGCCCGGGCGGATAGAACTTGCTGACATAAGTGACGCCCACCGCGAAGGCGCCGCCGGCAATTCCCACGCCGAGGGCCGCGAGTAGGAATTGCGGGTAAGTTTGCGCATAGGACAACAAAAAGGTCGCCGCTGCCGCAGACAAGATGACGAACAGATTGACGATACGGCCGCCATATTGGTCTGCGACCACGCCGAGGCCCAGTCGGATCAATGAGCCAGTCAAGATGGGAGTGCCGACAAGCAAGCCAAACTGCGTCTCAGTGAGCCCGAGTTCGTCCTTTATTTGAATGCCGATGATCGAGAAGATCGTCCACACGGCGAAACATGCCGTGAAGGCGAATGTGCTCATCCATAGCGCCGGCCCCGCTCCCGGCGCCGGTCGGCCCTGCTCGATGGCCATGCCAGTTTCCTAGAACACCAACAGCCAAATCGTGATGAGCACGAGAACGATCGTCACAACTGCCCAGACGATAGGCCAAACAGCTGGCCCCTCGCTCTTCACCGACACTGTTTCCATCGGCTCACTGCCATGTTGCTCGTCGCTGAACGCCGCATCGACGTCGCGCCTCATGGCGGGGTTGATCCCCTCGCCCGGCTTCGGCGCAGCGCCGCCGCCATCGGGTGGCAATGTCGTCATCATGCATCTCCCGCATCTTCGGCAGCCTGCCGGGCCAGCCGACGTTCGATCATCGTCTGCAAGCATGCAGCGCCCGGGTCGTCACAGTCGCGCAGACGCGTCATCAATTGAGTCCATTCGTCCGGGTGCGCATTTTGGCTGAACTCGCCAACCGCTGCGCGCACGAAGCCATGGGGGCTGAGTCGTTCCTTCGCAGCCGCTTCTGCCGCGCGCCGGACTAGGTCGTCAGGGAGCCCAATGCTGGCAAGGTCGCCGCCAGAGCGGCGCGCCAGCGCTAGAATATCGCCAAGCATCAGCATCCTTTTCCTTCTGCACAGGCAGAGAAGCCGGCGTCCGGCGGCGTCAGCTTCACGCCCTCGATCTTCGCTTGCGCCGCGAGAGCCGCAACGAATTGCGCAGCACCGACCGCCCAGGCGCGCGCCTCCAGCATCTCCCGTATTTTCGGCGCCACCATCTCATAGGGCAGCGTGCGCCCTTCTATCCGGCGCGCGAGATGCAGAACGTGCCAGCCGAAGCGGGAGCGCACTGGAGTGGCGCCCGTTTCACCCTCGCCCAGCGCCTCAAGCCCTGCCTGCACGGTCGGCGCCAACTCGCCGCGGCGAATTTGGCCAAGCGATCCGTCCTGCTGCGCGGTCGGGCACTTGGAGTGTTCACGCGCCGCCGCCGCGAAAAGGCGCGGATCGTTGCCGACCTCCGCGATGATCGCACACGCTTTCGCCTCGGCCGCCTTCCAAGCGGAGTCCTCTTGCGCGGCCGGCTCAATCAGGATGTGAGACGCTTCGAACAGAGTTGGCGTTACGAACCGGGAGCGCATGCCGGCGTACAATCGTTGGCATTCGTCCTCTGTAGGCAATGCAGGCGTAAGCGCCTCTTCGAGAACGAGACGAATGAGGCTTTCTTCCTCCGTTTCACAGCGGCCTTCGGCAACTTCTTCGGGATCAGGGGCAAGGCCCCGTCGCCTGGCCTCGGCAAGCAGCAGCTCGCGCACGACCAAGGCGCGGGCCGCTTCGCTCCATGCTTCCGACGGATCTGGACCAGGATGGTTTTGCGTTTCCTGCGCAATGCGCTCCGGCTCGATCTCGACGCCATCTATCAGCACAGGGGCAAAGTCCGGCTTGGCTTTGCCGCTGCTGCACCCGCAGCCCGACGATTTCGGCGCCTCGGGTTTCGTCGCTAGCGCCGCGCTCGCTCCCGCGCGCGAATGCGTTACCTCGAAGCGCGGCTTCATTTCCCGCTTTCCGAGTGGGCGCGATCGGTGGCGGGTCCGCCATAACTCGGCGGCGCAGACACAGGCCCATGGGTAAGTGAAGTCGGCTCCGGCGCGCCGAGTCGGGCCTTGGTGCGGACGATCTGATAACCCGGCCGCACCAGGTAAAACAGCGGAATACTCCAGATGTGCACCAAACGGGTGAATGGCGTGATCAGGAACAGCGTCAGTCCCAGCACGATGTGCAGCTTGTAGACCAGCGCCGCGTCGACGATGAGGTCGGCGGCGGCCGGGTTGAAAGTAAGCAACCCGTTGGCCCACCCCATGAACAGCACCATCTCAGAACCGTCGAGATGATCGATCGTCCAGAACGTGGTGGCGATGCCGACGCTGAGTTGCAGCCATAACAAGAGCAAGACCGCGATATCGGTCCAGTGCGACGAGCGCCTTATGCGGGAGTCGAATAAGCGCCGGTGCAACAGCATGGTGCAACCCACGAAGGCCGTCAGGCCCGCTAGGCCGCCAACCACAAGAGCAGCAGTCTGCTTGAAGCTGTGGCTGATGCCCACCGTATCGAACACGTTGATGGGAGTCAGCAATCCGACGAAATGGCCGGCGAGCAGCACGAGAACGCCCATGTGAAAGAGGTTCGAACCGACGAGCATCTGCTTGCGGCGCAGAAACTGACTCGATTGCGAGCGCCAGGAATATTGCGCCTTATCGAAGCGCAGAATGCTGCCGACAATCAGCACAGTTACGCACAGATATGGATACCAGCCGAACAGGAGATAATTAAGGGTGCTGTCCATGTTTCGCTCCGTTCAGCGTTTGGCGTCGACGCCATTTGCCGGCCTCGCCCACGCGCGCAGCTTCGTCATGAAATCGGTCGGCGCAGGCTGTTCCGGCCCGAATTTCACCGGCGCCTCTTCCCAGCTCTTGTCCACAGCATCGAAATCATCGGCGCGCGGATCGGGTTTGGCGCGTAATTCGCTCAACATCTCCGCATTGGACCGCGCGCCAGAGAACTCGATGACTGCGCGCAGGACGGCCGCGTAGGAGGAGCCACGGTCGCGCAGCCGCTCGTACAGCGCTTCCAACACATGCACCGGCTCGCCGAGTGCGCGGCGTGCTTCCTTGAGCGGAAGAAGCGCGGCGAACTCGAAAAACGCGGGCAGGTAATCAGGCAGCTCGTCCGACACCATCAACAGGCCTTCTTCGGCATAAGTCGCGCGAAGATCGATCATGGCCTGGCCGCGTTCGCGACTCTCGCCATGCACGTGCTCGAAAATATGCAAGGAAAGCGACCGGGTGCGGTCGAAGAGATCGACATACGCCCCCTGCAGATCCAGGATGTCCTCATTCTCGAGCTCGCGGAATAACGGCTCTAGCGCCCCCCGCGCAGCTGCCGAGAGCACGGCTTCGCGCGCCAGAGCCGCGCGCAATTCGCACGCGCCCGCCTTCAATTCCTCGCTCGGGTAGGACAACAGCAATGACAGGACTTTGAGACTGACGATCACGTTGGAATATCCATGTAACGCTTGCGCGGCGTGCGCCCAGGTTGCCCGAAGAGATCGGCGCGCGTTGTGCCATTGGTGGGCTCGCGGAAGGCAAAGCCCGCAGCGCCACGCAGCCAATACGCGTCCTCGTTGATCTCGCGCTGCGTCGTCGGGATGACGTAGCGATCCTCGTAGGCCGCCAGACCCATGTAGCGATACATTTCCTCGATCACCGCGCCCGTCAGCCCGACACGCTGCGCGATCCGTTCGTCGCGTACCCCATCGACCGTCTTTGCCCGCATATAGGCGCGCATCGCCAGCATGCGCTCGAGCGCCGCTGCGATTGGCTCTTCCGCGCCTGCGGTCAAGAGATTGGCCAGATAGCGCAATGGGATCCGCAGCGAGCGCACATCCGGCATTCCATCATTCACGGTCATTTTGCCGGCTTCGGCGGCGGATTGGATCGGCGACAGCGGCGGCACGTACCAGACCATCGGTAACGTGCGATATTCCGGATGCAGCGGGAACGCTACGCGCCATTCGAACGCCATCTTCCAGATCGGTGAACGCGTAGCCGCCTCGATCCAGTTGTCGGGCACGCCATCACGGCGCGCCGCCTCCTGCACCTTCGGGTCGTTCGGGTCAAGGAAGACGGAAAGCTGCGCTGGATAGAGATCCTTCTCGTTCTCGACGCTTGCAGCCTCCGCGATGCGGTCTGCATCGTAGAGGATGACGCCCAGATATCGAATGCGTCCAACGCACGTCTCGGAACATACCGTCGGCTGACCGGCTTCGATGCGCGGGAAACAGAAGATGCACTTCTCCGACTTTCCGCTCGACCAGTTGTAATAGACCTTCTTATACGGGCAGCCCGACACGCACATACGCCAGCCGCGGCAACGCTCCTGGTCTATGAGGACGATGCCATCCTCGGCGCGCTTGTAGATCGCACCCGAAGGACAAGACGCCAGGCAGGAGGGGTTTAGACAGTGCTCGCATAGCCGCGGCAGGTACATGAGAAAGGTGTTTTCGAACTGACCGTAGATTTCCTTCTGCACGCCTTCGAAATTGCAATCCCGGCCGCGCTTCGAGAATTCTCCTCCGAGATCGTCTTCCCAGTTTCCGCTCCACTCGATCTTCTTCATCACTTCACCAGTGACGAGCGAGCGCGGCTTCGCCGAAGGCTGCGCCTGCAGCTCCGGCGCTTTGGCGAGCCACTCGTACTCGAACGTGAACGGTTCGTAGAAATCGTCGATCTCGGGCAGGTCCGGGTTGGCGAACAACTTAGCCAGCACGCGCCATTTGGCGCCGATACGCGGCTCCAAACGCCCGTTCTTCTTACGAACCCAGCCGCCCTTCCAACGCTTCTGGTTTTCCCAATCTTTCGGATAGCCCACCCCGGGCTTGGACTCCACATTGTTGAACCAGACGTATTCGACGCCTTCGCGGTTGGTCCAGACGTTCTTGCACGTGATCGAGCAGGTATGACAGCCGATACACTTGTCGAGATTCAGCACCATCGCAATTTGAGCGCGGACCTTCATGAGCGTGCCACCTCTTCCTTTGTGTCCGCCGTGTTGTCGAACCAGTTAAGTTTGGTCATCTTGCGCACGATGATGAATTCATCACGATTTGCGCCCACCGTGCCATAATAGTTGAAGCCGTAAGCAAGCTGCACATAGCCGCCGATCATGTGCGTCGGCTTCATATTGATGCGCGTGACGGAATTGTGGATGCCGCCGCGCTGGCCCGTGATCTCCGAACCGAGCGTGTTCACCAGCTTTTCCTGCGCATGGTACATGATGGCGAGACCTTCCGGCACGCGCTGGGAGACAATCGCACGCGCGACCAGCGCCCCGTTCACGTTGAAGGCTTCGATCCAATCGTTGTCGCAGATGCCGGCCTTCTCGGCGTCGATCTCGCTGATCCAGACACAAGGCCCGCCGCGGGACAGCGTCAGCATGATGAGGTTTTCGCAGTATGTGGAGTGGATACCCCACTTCTGGTGCGGCGTGACGAGGTTGAGCGTGATCTCCTGGTTGCCATTGGGCAATTTGCCCAGCACTGACTTCACGGATTTAGTGTCGATCGGGGGACGCCAGGTGCAGAGCGCTTCGCCAAAAGCGCGCATCCACGGGTGATCCTGATAGAGCTGCTGGCGGCCGCTTAACGTGCGCCACGGGATCAGCTCATGCACGTTCGTCCAGCCGGAATTGTAGCAGACGGTCTCGGACTCTATGCCGGACCAGGTGGGCGAAGAAATAATCTTGCGCGGCTGCGCCACCACGTCGCGAAACCGGATCTTTTCGTCCTCTTTGCCTTCGGCCAGATGGACGTGACTACGTCCGGTGGTCTTTCCCAATGCCTCCCAGGCGCGCACCGCAACCTCGCCATTGGTCTCCGGCGCCAGCATCAAGATCGCTTCACAGGCTTCGATGTCGCTGACGAGGCGCGGCTGTCCCTTTCCCGGTCCTTCCGCATGCACGCCGCTCAGATGCCGCAGCTCTTCAACTTCCTTTTCGGTTTCCCAGAGGATGCCTTTGCTGCCATTGCCTTTGGCCTCCAGCAGCGGCCCGAGGGACGTGAAGCGCGCATAGACCGCCGTATAATCCCGCTCCACCAAGGTCACACGGGGCATGGTGACTCCGGGAATCGGCTCGCACTCGCCCTTCTTCCAGTCGAGCGCATGATACGGCTGCGCCAGTTCATCGGCGCTGTCATGCTGAATAGGCGTCAGCACCAGATCGTGCTCGACGCCGAGCACTTCAGGCGCAACCTTCGAAAACATCTTCGCCAGCGACCGGAAAATGTCCCAATCGGTCTTGCTGTCCCACAAGGGATCTACCGCCGCGGTCAACGGGTGAATGAACGGGTGCATGTCGGTGGTGTTGAGATCGTGCTTCTCGTACCAAGTGGAAGACGCCAACACGATGTCCGCGTAGAGCGCGGTGGTGGACAGCCGGAAATCGATGGTGACCATCAAGTCCATCTTTCCAGCGGGCGCCTGGTCGTGCCATTTCACCTCTTTGGGCTTCGGCGCGACGTTGGTGACTGAGATGTCTTCTCCAATCACGCCGTGCAGCGAACCGACCAGATGCTTGAGGAAATACTCGTGTCCCTTGCCCGAGGCGCCGAGCACATTCGAGCGCCAGAAGAACAGATTGCGCGGCCAATTCACCGGGTTGTCCGGATCCTCGCACGACATTTTGAGTTCGCCCGATTTGAGCGCATTCGACGTCCATCGCGCCGGGTCCTCGCCGGAACTCTTGAGCCGGTTGCCGAGCTCAATCGAATTGGCTTCCAACGCCGGCGCAGACGGCAACCATCCCATCCGCTCTGCGCGCACGTTGTAGTCGATCGGACTCTCCGGCCAGTCGGCGCCATCCTCGCTGGCGGCGAGTTGGTGGCGCATATTGAGCGTGTCGTAACGCCACTGATCCGTGTGCGCATACCAATATGACGTCGCATTCTGCTGGCGCACCGGGCGAACCCAATCCAGCGCAAACGCAAGCGGCAGCCAACCCGTTTGCGGGCGCAGTTTCTCTTGCCCCACATAATGCGCCCAGCCGCCGCCCGACTTGCCCACGCACCCGCACAGCACCAGCATGTTGATGATGCCGCGATAGCTCATGTCCATATGGTACCAATGGTTGAGCCCCGCCCCGACGATCACCATCGAGCGGCCTTGCGTCTTTTCCGCATTCTCGGCGAACTGGCGCGCCACGGAAATGATCGCCTCACGTTTCACGCCGGTGACCTTTTCACCCCATGCTGGCGTGAACGGCACATCCTCATCGTACGACTTGGCCACATTGTCGCCGCCGAAGCCACGGTCGAGACCGTAATTGGCCGCGAAGAGATCGAATGCAGTCGCCACCAGCGCTTCGCCGTCGCCAAAACGCATGCGTTTGACAGGAACATTGCGCGTCAGCGTGTCGGGGTGGTCGGTCGCGGTAAACGTCTCCGGCGCTTCACCGCCGAAATAAGGAAAGTCGACCGGCACGATTTCATCGTGCGCATCCGCCAAGGTGAGGCGCAGTCTGATCTCCCGTCCTTTTCCGTCGCGTTCTTCGAGATTCCACTTCCCCTGCTCGCCCCAGCGATAGCCGGACGACCCGAGCGGACAGACCGCATCCCCGCTCAGCTCATCGATGCCGACAGTCTTCCAATCCGGTTTGTTGCTCTCCCCCAACGCGTCGGGAAAGTCGGCCGCGCGCACCATGCGTCCGGCGACGTAGCGCCCGTTGCGCGGCTGCAGCCGCACCAAGAGCGGCAGGTCGGAATACTTGCGCAGGTAGTCGGCAAAATACGGCGTCTGCCGGTCCAGGTGGAATTCGCGCATGATCACATGGCCCATGGCCAACGCCAGCGCCGCGTCCGTTCCTTGCTTGGGATGCAACCACAAATCGGAAAACTTGGCCGCCTCGTTGAAATCAGGCGCCACGACGACGCTGCGGGCGCCGCGATAACGCACCTCGGTGTAGAAGTGCGCGTCCGGCGACCGCGTCATCGGGATGTTCGAGCCCCATACGATCAGGAAACCCGCATTGTACCAGTCTGCCGACTCGGGCACGTCCGTCTGCTCACCCCAGGTCTGCGGCGATGAGGGCGGCAGGTCGCAATACCAATCGTAAAAACTCAGCGGCACGCCGCCGATCAGCGAGAGATAGCGGCTTCCCGCTGCGTAGGAGATCATCGACATCGCCGGAATGGGCGAAAACCCTGCAATGCGATCAGGCCCGTACTTCTTGATCGTGTAGGCGTTCGCGGCGGCAATGATTTCGTTGACTTCGTCCCAACCCGCCCGGACGAAGCCGCCGCGTCCGCGCCGGCTGACCCAATCGGAGCGCTTGTCCGAGGATTCCACGATCGACCGCCATGCCGCGACAGGCGTCATCATCGCGCGCGCTTCGCGCCAGTGACGCAGCAGACGTCCGCGCACGAGCGGGTACTTGAGCCGCGCGCCGGAATAGAGATACCAGGAATAGCTGGCGCCGCGCGGGCAGCCGCGCGGCTCGTGATTAGGCAGATCGGGCCGCGTGCGCGGATAATCCGTCTGCTGCGTCTCCCAGGCGACGATGCCGCCTTTGACGTAGATCTTCCAGGAACAAGAGCCGGTGCAGTTCACGCCATGCGTGGACCGCACGATCTTGTCTGCGGCCCAGCGCTTTCGATATGCGTCCTCCCACGAGCGATCCTCGGCGATCATGTAGCCGTGGCCGCCAGCAAATTCCTGCTTCTCGCGCGTAAAATAGGTCAAGCGGTCGAGAAGATGGCTCATGTCCTGCCTCGTGCTTAGCCGCGCCCGCGGCGGTAACGAGACGAACTATGCACCAATGCGGTGCGCGGCAAATGCAAACTGAAGCGAGGAAGCAAAGATCGGAAAACATGCGCAGGTTCTGGAACAAGCTCTTGCTTCCGGCGTTGTCTTGCCCCTCGACCTGACAGTCTACTCCCACTCGATCGTACCGGGCGGCTTGCTGGTGACGTCGTAGACGACGCGATTGACGCCCTTCACTTCGTTGATGATGCGCGTCGCCGCGCGGCCCAGAAATTCCATCGAGAACGGGAAGAAGTCCGCCGTCATGCCGTCCGTGGATGTCACCGCGCGCAGACCGAGCACGTATTCGTAGGTCCGGTAATCGCCCATCACGCCGACGGTGCGCACCGGCAGCAGCACGGCGAAGGCCTGCCAGATCGAGTCGTACAAGCCGGCTTTGCGGATCTCGTCCAGATAGACAGCGTCCGCCGCGCGCAGGATATCCAGCTTCTCGCGCGTGATCGCCCCTGGCACGCGAATAGCCAGCCCTGGCCCGGGGAACGGATGGCGCCCTACGAAGCTCTCCGGCAAGCCAAGCTCACGGCCCAGCGCGCGCACTTCGTCCTTGAACAGATCGCGCAGCGGCTCAACCAGCTTCATGTTCATGCGTTCGGGCAAGCCGCCGACATTATGGTGCGACTTGATCGTGACTGAGGGGCCGCCGATCGCCGATACGCTCTCGATCACATCGGGGTAAAGCGTCCCCTGCGCCAGAAACTGCGCTCCGCCCACTTCGTGCGCATGCTGCTCGAACACATCGATAAAGAGCTTGCCGATGGTCTTGCGCTTCACTTCAGGGTCTTCGACCCCCGCGAGCGCAGACAGGAAGCGCTCGCTCTCATCGGCGTGGATCAGCCTTATGTTGTTGTGGTCGCGGAAAAGCGAAACGACCTGTTCAGCTTCGTTGAGACGCATGAGACCGTGATCCACGAACACGCACGTGAGTTGATCGCCAATCGCCTCGTGAATCAGCACGGCCGCCACGCTTGAATCGACGCCCCCGGACAGCCCGCAGATCACTCGCCCATCGCCGACCTGCTCACGGATGCGCGCAATCGCCTCGTCCTTGAACGCCTTCATCGTCCAGTCGCCGCGCAGCCCGGCGATTTTGTGAGTGAAATTCTTCAACAGCTTGTCCCCGTCGGGTGTGTGCACCACCTCCGGGTGAAACATGGTCGTGTAGAAGCGGCGCTTCTCATCGACGGCGATCGCGAACGGCGCGTTCTCGCTTGTTGCGATCACTTCAAAACCCGACGCCAGCTTTGTCACGCGATCGCCGTGGCTCATCCAAACCGGATAGCGTCCGCCCACATCCCACACGCCGTCGAACAGCGGCGAGGCCTTCTTGATCTCGACATCGGCGCGGCCGAACTCGCGCGCGTGCCCGCCTTCCACGACGCCGCCCAGCTGCACCTGCATGGTCTGCTGGCCGTAGCAGATCGCCAGGATTGGCACGCCCAGCTCGAATGCTTCCTTCGGCGCGCGCGGGCTTGGATCATCCAACACGCTCGACGGCCCGCCCGAGAAGATGATCGCCTTTGGCGCGAAGCGCCTCAAGAATGCGCCATCGACTTTGTTGTACGGATGGATCTCGCAATAATCGCCGTTCTCGCGCACCCGCCGCGCGATCAGCTGCGTCACCTGCGAGCCAAAATCGATGATGAGTACGCGCTCGTGGTGCGCCGCGAGCGATGTTTCGGGATCGAATTTCGTGGAGTTCTGCGCCATGGCGTGAAATGCAGCGCTTTACTGGCGGCGTCAATTCGCGGGGCTATGCACCTGTGTTCACCCTCCCCCTCAAAAGGGGCGGAGGCAGTGGTGGACCTTTCCGAAGCGTTACGATTGGTTAATCATTGGACGGTGGGGGGAAGCAGCGATGACGGTGCGTAATCCACGCCTTCCCTCCTCAAAAGCGCCGGGCTGAGCGCCTCGAAGCGCGACGCGGCGGCCCGCCTTCGACAGGCTCAGGCTGACGCCGGTAGAACTGATGCTGGCGGCTCAAAAAGCGTCACGCTGGATCAGCCTCCCTCCCCTCTACGGGGAGGGAAAATGGTGGCTCAAAAAGCGTCACGCTGAGCCCGTCGAAGCGCGACGTCACCGGCCTTCGACACGCTCAGGCTGACGCAGGTGGGATTGCAAGCTGCGGGGGCTGACCGCGTTTCGCAAACGCGCTCAACGGCGCGCCCCATTGGCCGGCCACCAGCGCTGCCAAAATCTGCGGCGCGGGAGCAATGCGCGAGAGCGGCGCCATGACGAAATCTCGCACAAACGCCATCGCGGCGCTGTCGGATTGATACGCGGGCGTGAACAGGAAGGAGGCCGCTTGATAGAGTCGAATGTGCCAAAGCCGCAGGCGCGCATATTCGCCGAGCGCGGCGTCGAGATTGCTCTGCGTTTCAAGCGCATGCGCCAGCGCAAACGCATCAAGCAGCGCCATGTTGGCGCCCTGCCCCAGCTGCGGGCTGGTACAGTGCCAGGCATCGCCGACATGCACGCAGTCGCGTGATAACGGCTCGCGCAGCGTGCGGTGCGCATAGGCAGCGAACACAAGAGCGTCGTGGGCGCTGATCTGATCGAGCAGCGGCGCCGTCTCCGGCCAGAGCGCGCGCACATCCGCCTTCCAGGCTTCGATCGGCGTCGCGCGCCACGCTGCGTACGCGCTGTGCTGCAGACTCCAGAAGAACGCCGCCTTGTCTTTGCTCTCACCCGGCAAACGCCCGATCGGCAGCACGCCGACCATCTTGCGCGCTGCTTCGTAGCGCTGCTCCAGCGCGTGCGGGTCGAACGGGCCGGTCCAGTCGAGGCTCGCCCACAAGGCGCCGAACGGCAACGGCGCGCGTGGCAGGCGCGACAGCGGCGAGCGTGCGCCGAGCGCGTCGATTACCAGATCGAAGCGCGGGCTCTCCACGCCATTGGCAAAGCGCAAGCGGCCATCGCCGGCTGCAACCACCTCACGTCCCGCTTCGATCTGCGCGCCCGCGGCAAGCGCTGCGTCATAGAGCACTTGAAACAGTGCGCCGCGGTGTACGCTGAGGCCGCACGGGGCATGCTTGCCGCGCGCCACATAGCGCACGTCGAGCACCACGCGCGCGCCGCTCATGCCGTAGAGCCGCTTGATCGGCGCGCCGAGCGCTCTAATTGGGGCGCCCGCGCCAAGCGCATCGAGCACGTGCAGCCCCACAGGTTGCAGGATCAGCCCCGATCCCAGCGGACGCGGCGTTTCCAGCTTGTCGTACACGACGACGCGCGCGCCCTGCGCGCGCAGCAATGCCGCGCATGCGAGCCCCGCCACTCCGCAGCCGGCAATCGCGATCTCAAGCGACTTCATGCGCGCGGCGATCCCCCAAAGCAAATGCTTAGCGAAAATTATCAACGGTTCTGAACGAAACTCTAACCGGATTGTCGCATGCTCCGCTCATGGCCGCGATTTCAGGCATCGAAGCACACGGCGTTTCCCCCGCAGCGCCTGTGCGTGAAGAGAAAGGAGGCCGCGCGGCCGTCGAATTCGGAGCGGCGGTGACTCATCAGGATCGTGTGCGCGAGAAGCTGCGCGTTGATCCTGCGGCTCTGGCGGAGCGCACACGAGCAGCTGAGCAGAAACGCGGCAGTCCGCAAGACAAGCGGACGCATCGCCAGAGCGGCGAACATGGACGCATGCTCGACATCACGGTGTGAGTTCGAGCGCAGCGATGAAGAAGCCGTCGCAACCAGTGACAAGCGGCGTCATCTGCAGCGCCGCTCCCCGCTTATGAGCGGGAAAGTGCGGATCCAATCCGACTGGCGTGAATCCCGGATGAGCTTGCACAAAGCCGGACACCTGATCTTCGTTTTCTTCCGGCAGGACTGAACAGGTGACATAGATGAGTCTGCCGCCGGGCCTCACCAATGGGGCGGCCATCGCCAGCGCCGCGCGCTGTTCTTCCAGCCGCTTCTCCAGCGCGTTCGGTCGCAGGCGCCACTTCGCATCGGGATTACGCCGCCAGGTGCCTGAGCCAGTGCATGGCGCATCCACGAAAACGATATCCATTTTGCCGAGCAGATCGGCAAGCGCGTCCTTTGTCCGCATCGGCGTGCGGATCTGCACATTGTGCGCCCCCGCGCGGTCGGCGCGCTCCTTCACCGGCGCCAGTCGGCGCTGCTCAACGTCGTAGGCGTAGATTTGTCCCTTGTTCTGCATCATCGCTGCGAGCGCCAGCGTCTTACCTCCGCCGCCCGCGCAGACATCGGCGATCTGCATGCCTGGCTTGGCCCCGGAAAGCTGGGCGGCGAGTTGACTGCCTTCGTCCTGCACTTCGAACCAGCCCTTGAGAAAGCTCTGCTCGCTGGACCAGGGAAAGGTCCGCCCCTGCGTCCATTGGATACGCACGCCATCAGGCGCATATCGCGTCGGCGCCGGCGCCTCCTTCAGCTTCGGGCTTTCACTCAATGTTGCAATCAGTTTTTCACGCGTAGTCTTCAGCGTGTTGGCGCGCAGATCAAGCGGCGCCGGCGCTGCGAGCGCCGCCCCCTCCTCACCTCGCGCTTCGCCGAAGGCTCGGGTAAAGCTTGCATCGAGCCATTCTGGATAATCACCGCGCACATGGGCGGGAGCGCCATCGAGTGTTGCGCTTGCCAGCGCTGCACGCTCTGCTTCCGACGCCGGCGGTGGCGCATGCGGATCGTTGTAGGCGCTTTGCTCGATCCGCTCAGCGCTCCAGCCAAAGCCCCAGCGCAGCGCGCCCAACACCCACGCGCGCGGCGCGTCGCTTTTCATTCGCCATCCGCTCGACTGCTTCCAACGCAGCGCGCCGAACACCAGATCGCCGATCTCGGCTCTGTCCTTGGAGCCTGCGAAGCGGTGCGACAACATCCAATCCTTCACCGCATCCGCTGCCGGACGGCGCTGATTTTCGAGCGATGAAAGGATCTCGATGGCCGCCTGCTGACGCGCGCCGTCACGCATGGGAGGAACCCCGCAGAAAAATCACGTCAAAGTCTGCGCAGCAAATAGCGCACCCCTTTGCCGTTCGCCAGCTTGGCCCTGCCCACCTCCTGGAACGCAAGCCGAGCGTGGAAAAGATCGGAAAGCGGATTGGGCGGCTCGAAATTCACTTCGCAGGCGGCGACGGAATACCCATCGCGTCGCGCACGGTCGAACAAAGCCTCATAAAAGGCACGTCCGACGCCCTGTTTTCTCATCGTCGGTTCGACCACGATCCGGTCGATATAGACAAAGCGCGGATAGCGCGCCTTGAACCAAACGAAGTTCGGGCTGTCGTAAGGGCTGTCCTGATCGAACGTCAGCAGGTAGCCCGCCTTATCGCCACAAGCAGCCGCCCAGTACGCCGCACGATGCATGCTCGCGAGCTTTGCTTGATCGAGTTTGCCGGTCTCGACTTCGTGACGCGCGCTCAGCGCCAACACCCAGTCATAGTCCGCCTCGCTGAGGTCGCGCGGTCTCACGATCCCAGCGGATAATTGGGCGCTTCCCGCGTGATGGCGACGTCGTGTACGTGACTCTCACGGAGGCCGGCGGACGAGATCTTCACGAACTTGGCCTTCGCGCGCATCTCTTTAAGGTTCGCAGCGCCGACATAGCCCATCGAAGCGCGCAAACCGCCGATCAGTTGATGAATGATGTTGGCGACCGGTCCTTTGAATGGAACACGGCCCTCGATGCCTTCCGGCACCAGTTTCATCTGGTCTGTGACCTCTTTCTGGAAGTAGCGGTCGGCCGAGCCGCGCGCCATGGCGCCGAGCGAGCCCATGCCGCGATAGCTCTTATAGGAACGGCCCTGGTAGAGAATGATGTCGCCTGGCGCCTCCTCGCTGCCGGCCAGCAGCGAACCGATCATCGCCGCTTCCGCTCCGCCTGCAAGCGCCTTCGCGAGATCGCCCGAAAACTTGATGCCGCCATCGGCGATCACCGGCACATCGGCTTTTTGCGCCGCCGCAGCTGCATCCATGATGGCCGTAAGCTGCGGCACGCCGACACCCGCCACGACTCGCGTGGTGCAGATCGAACCAGGGCCTATACCGACCTTCACGCCATCGGCGCCGGCGTCGATCAGAGCCTTCGCGCCGTTTGCGGTGGCGACGTTTCCAGCGACGATTTGGGTGCGGTCCGAGACCCGTTTGATCCGGTCCACTGCGGCGAGAACGGCGCTCGAGTGTCCATGCGCAGTGTCGATGACGACAACGTCTACTCCTGCGTCAATCAAAGCGAGCGAGCGCTCGTAACCGGCGTCGCCGATGGTGGAGGCGGCGCCAACCAGGAGCCGACCACGCTCGTCTTTGGCGCGGTTCGGGAAGGCTTGCGCCTTCTCGAAATCCTTCACGGTGATGAGGCCCGTTACACGACCAGCGTCGTCCACCACGATCACACGCTCGATCCGATGCTTGTGCAGCAGTTTCTTCGCTTCTCCCTCGTTCACGCCTTCACGGACCGTGACGAGATTTTCCTTGGTCATAAGGTCGGCAACGCGTTCCTTCATATCTGCGAAGCGCATGTCGCGGTTGGTGAGAATGCCGACCAGCTTGCCCGACTCGCGATCGACGACCGGAAAGCCGGAGATCTTGCGCGCTTCCTTGATCATGACGATTTCGCCGATGGTCATATCCGGGTGAATGGTGATCGGATCGATGACCATGCCCGACTCGAACTTCTTGACCATCTTCACTTGATCGGCCTGCTCCTCGGGCGTCATGTTGCGATGAATGACGCCTAGCCCGCCCGCCTGCGCCATAGCGATGGCGAGCCGCGCTTCGGTGACGGTGTCCATCGCCGCTGAGATCAAAGGAATGTTGAGCGTAATGCCGCGGGACAGCCTGGTCTGCGTATTCACGTCAGCCGGCAGCACTTCAGACGGACCCGGCTCGAGGAGCACGTCGTCAAAGGTCAAAGCTTCACGGATTTCCATGGACGGCTGGTAGAGATTCTTCGTGGCCTTGTCCAGTCACGGGAGCGGCTTGCGTCCCATCGCCACCACATACACTTCCGGGCTTTCGGGCCGACTTGCAGGCGGTTTTGCGTGTCGAACGCTGGTGAAGTTCTGCTTCAGCTTGCCCAGCAGCGCCGCGTCGAGGCCCCCCTGAAACGCCTTCGTCACGAACGTCCCTCCCGGCGCGAGGTGCGCAAGCGCGAAGTCCGCAGCAGCCTCCGCCAGCGCGCCGGTGCGGATCTGATCGGTTTTTGCATGGCCGGTTGTGTTGGCGGCCATGTCGGAAAGAACAATGTCAGGCCGTCCTCCGAGCGCCTCCATCAGCGCATTGGGCGCAGCAGCGTCGAGAAAGTCCTTTTGCAGGAACACCGCCCCGGGCAACGGATCAATGGGCAACACATCGATGCCGACGACCTTGCAGCCACGCTGCACGCAAACCTGCGCCCATCCGCCGGGCGCTGCACCGAGATCGAGGACGCGGGCGCCGCGCTTGAGGAAGTCGAACTGTCCGTCCAATTCGAGCAGCTTGTAGGCCGCGCGGGCGCGATAGCCTTCGGCCTTGGCGCGCGTCACGTAGGGATCGTTGAGCTGGCGTTGCACCCAATTGCGTGAGCTTTCGTCGAGCTTCTTGTTCTTGACCCGCTGAGCCAGCTGACGCTCGCCGCCGGCTGCTTTCGGCGCTTTAGCTTTCCAGCGGCGCTTGGGGGGCTGATCGTCGCTCACCCGCCGCTCTTCGCATGCGCGGCCATGAGGCGCATCAACACGCCTTCGCGTAGACCGCGATCTGCAACGCGAATACGTCGGGCGGGCCAAACTCGCAGGACCGCGTCGAGGATAGCGCCGCCGATAACGACGAGGTCGGCGCGGTCTTTGCCAATGCATGCGTTGGCGGCGCGCTGTTCAGCCGTCTGAGCAAGCAACCCCGCTATGGTGGCGCGGCAATCGCGCACGTCGAACCACATCCCGTCCACCTTGCTGCGGTTATATTTCGGCAGACCGAGGTATACCCCGGCCAAGCTCGTCACAGTACCTGAGGTGCCGATGATTTCGCCGCGACCTTCGCCGAAAGCGCCGCGCAAATGCTGCGCCTGACCGACGCCTGCGAACGCTCCGACAAGGCGTGAGACCAGAGCATCGTACCAGGCCTGCTTGCCACGCTCGGGTTCGGGGTCTTCGTCGGCGAGGGTGACGACGCCCAGCGGGCTCGTGCCCCACGAGATCAGCGGCGGATCCAGACCAGCCTGCAGCACGGCGCGCGGCGAAAGCCACGACATCTCCGTCGAGCCGCCCCCGATATCGACGATCATCGCGCACTCTGCGTTAGGGTCGAGCAGACTCCGGCAACCGAGCACCGAAAGCCGCGCCTCCTCCTCCGGGCTGATCACTTCAAATTTCAGGCCCAGATCTTTCTCCACGCGGTCGAGAAAGACCTGGCCATTGGCGGCGGCACGGCATGCTTGTGTGGCGACACAACCGATAGCGATCGGATTGCGTGCTTCAATGCGTTGGGCGCAAGCCGCCAGGGCTTGATAGGCGCGCGCCATCGCGCCTTCGCTCAGCCGTCCATTACGCGCGAGTCCTTCGCCGAGGCGGACAATCCGGGAGAAGCCGTCGACGACGCGTAAAGCGCCATCAGCGCCTTGGCTCGCCATGAGCAGGCGACAATTGTTTGTGCCCAAGTCGAGCGCGGCGAACACCGGCGCGCGCGCCCGAAGGCCAGGGCCGGCGCCGCCGCGCGGCGCCCTCGCCCGCCCCTCGCTAACCATAACCACTCATCCGAGTTTGGACGGCTTCGCTCCGCCCGCAAATCCTAGTTGGCGGCGATGCTAACGATTTCCCGTCCCCGGAAAACCCGCTTCGCCCACTTTACGCCACGAAAAGCCGGGCCGAGTTCAAGCCACACAAATTCGTGTGCAGGGCTCCAAACCTTGTGGCGTGCGTTCCCCGTCCATACCTTTCGATTGCGAGAGGCATTTTGGAGGTCGAATAGGAGGAGAAGATGCAAGAGGCAAAATTCTCCATCGGTCAGGTGGTCCGCCACAAGCTCTTCCCCTTCCGGGGCGTGGTGTTCGACGTCGATCCTGAGTTTTCCAACACCGAGGAGTGGCTGGAGGCCATCCCTGAGCCTGTGCGCCCCGACCGCAATCAGCCGTTCTATCACCTGCTCGCTGAGAACTCAGACAGCCACTACGTGGCCTACGTTTCTGAGCAAAACCTGTTGCCTGACGAGACTGGCGAACCGGTTGACCACCCGCAGATCGGACTGTTGTTCGATGAAACCGACGAGGGCCATTACCGGCTGCGGCCAGAAAACTTGAATTAACGATAGCTCGGCGGTTCGCTTCGGGCCGCCGATTATCCCCCGCGTTGAAAGGGATAGAAATCGTCGCCGAGCGGCAGGATACGCGTCAGTTCGTCCAGGGCCGTCTGCGTTTCACTCACTAGCGCTGGGTCAGCGAGATCGGCTGGGGCTAATTCCTCGCGATAGTGCTTCCTGATCCAAGCTTCGAGGGAAGCTGCAAGTGCATCGTCAAGGAAAAAGCCTTGCCGCGCGGCGGCGCGCTCTTCGGCCGTCATCACGACACGCAATCTTAGACACGCGGGCCCGCCGCCGTTTCGCATGCTCTCGCGCACGTCCACAAACTCGACCGCGCCGATAGCTGCATTCGGCGCCGAGAGGATTTCCTGCAGCATCGCCGCGGTGCGGTTATTCTCACGCACTTCTATCGGCGCCACGAGGGTCAGCCTCTTGTCACCCGGCAGCTGCAGCAGTTGTGAATTGAATAGATAGGACGTGATCGCGTCATCGAGCCCCACGCGATCACGCGGCGTTACGATGAAGACTGGCTCAAAGCCCGGCGCCTTTGCCCTCACCTCGGCATGGAGCGCTTCGGTGTCGGCGAAGGCGTCCTCATGGTGGAACAGCACCGGCCCGTGCGCCACCGCCACCACGTCGTTGTGAAACGCGCCAGCATCGATGGCGACGGGTGATTGACGAGCGAACACCGTGCGTTCCGACGCGAGGCCGTGACGGCGCGCAAGGCTTCGGCATGCCTCGATGGTCTGCCGCGCGGGGAAGCCAGCGCGTGTTTCGAGGGCTGTGCGGCCATAAACGAAGATTTCGACGCCAGCCTCATTCTGCGCAGGCGCCATACGCATATGGTTGGCCGCGCCTTCGTCCGACAGCGCAT
Organism: uncultured Terricaulis sp.; assembly: GCA_964402795.1. GTDB lineage: Bacteria > Pseudomonadota > Alphaproteobacteria > Caulobacterales > Aquidulcibacteraceae > Vitreimonas. The sequence continues at coordinate 62,587 of CAYODX010000011.1, forward strand.
CGTGCCCGATGAGCGCGCTATGCACTGCGAACCGGCTTTCGTCCGGTAGGAGGCGGCGCAAACTGTGCTCGGTCTGCTCCGCTTCCAGGATCCGATGCAGCATTGTCTGCAGATTGGCGACTGAAGCGTGGACCCGGCCATCGGAGCAATCCGCGCTCGGCGAAACTGTCGCCGCGTTCGCCGCCCACATGGCCGATGCAGCGAGAGCCGCGCGCGCAATGGTCGGCTCGCTGGACCAGGCCTGCTCCCAAACAGCCGCGTCCGAACCACTGAACCCCAACGTACGCAGCCAAGTGATGTTGGGCCGCTCGTGGGGCGCCAGCACGCCTTGGGTGAGACCCAACGCGCGCAGCCGTTGCATTTTCGCGAGTCCTTGCAACGCCGCTTCCCTGGGCCGCGCAACCGTGTCGCGATTACGCGATGAAGCAAGATTGCCTTCCGATAGACCCGCATAATTGTGGGTTGGCCCAACGAGGCCGTCAAAATTGATTTCTTCGGCGCCCCCGCCGATCATTGCGGCAGGCCCGGCGCAGGAATGGAAACCGCCTTTTCCGAAAGCTGAGTAGCGACGGGGTACGCGACATAGTCAGCCGCGTAATAGGCGCTCGGACGCAGAGAACCGGACAGTCCCGGTCCGCCGAACGGCATGGCCCCGGAGGCGCCTGTAGTTGGTCTATTCCAATTCAGCACGCCGGCCCGCAGTTCGCTCTTCACGCGCCGCCACAAGTCCGGGTCGTCACTGATCAGCCCGCCTGACAATCCGAAGCGGGTCGCATTGGCGACATCGAGCGCGTGGTCGAAATCCGTCACCCGATAGACCTGCAGGATTGGACCGAACAATTCTTCGTCCGGAGGCGCCAACCCGGTGACGTCGATCACCGCCGGATGCACAAAAGCGCCATCGCGCTTCACCGGCACGATTGGTCTCGCCCCCATCGCCGCCAATCCTTGCTCGAACTTCACCACGCGCTCCGCGCTCTCAGCATTGACCAGCGGGCCCATGAAAGGTTCAGGCGTCTGCGTTGCTGGGCCAATGGCAATGCGCTGAGAGAGCGTTGCGAGCGCCTCTATGATTTTATCGCCGTCTACGCCTTGCGGCACGATCAGGCGCCGCGCGCATGAGCAACGCTGTCCGCTTGTTGCGAAAGCCGAGTGTACGATCAAATTCGCCGCGGCCGCGGCGTCGACGGGCGGCCACACGATCAGGGGATTATTGCCTCCCAATTCCAGTGCAAGCATGACGTCCGGGCGGCCGGCGAATTTCTTGTGAATCAGCGATCCGGTGTGCGCCGAACCTGTAAACAGCACGCCGTTCAATCCGCGCGCATCAAGCAGTGCTGCGCCAGTTTCTCGCCCGCCCTGAACCAGGTTGAGCACGCCAGCTGGCAGGCCCGCCTCAGCCCACGCTTCCACCATCAGCGCACCCACGCTCGGGGTGATTTCGCTCGGCTTGAAGATCACGCAATTGCCGGCCAACAGCGCCGGCACGATGTGGCCATTCGGCAGATGACCCGGAAAATTGAACGGACCGAACACCGCCAGCACGCCATGCGGATGATGCGCCAGCAACATAGCGCCGAACGCCGCCTTCTCTTCACGCGCGCCAGCGCGTTCGCTTTGCGCGCGGATCGACAGTTCGACCTTGCCGACGATCGCTTGCACTTCGCTCTTCGCGTCCCAGAGCGCCTTGCCCATTTCCCGACTGATGGCTTGCGCAAGAACGTCCCCGCGGGCCTCGATCGCTTTCGCGAAGGCGCGCGCTATCGTCACGCGCTCGTCAAGCGGGCGCTTGGACCAATGGGCGAAAGCGAGACGTGCGGCGGCCATGGCCTCTGCAACATCGTCCTCGGTGGAAGCATTGCCCTCCCATATCTTGTCGCCGGTTGCGGGATCGTGCGATGAGAAGCGGGCGCCGCTGCCTTCCCGCCACTCGCCGCCAATAAAATTTTCAATGCGCATGATCGATCCAAACTAAAGCTTCTGCGCCCGCGTCCAGTCCGAGCGCTGTAAGGACCCCCGCCTCCACACGAGCAACGCCATCGCCAGCAACAGCACGCGCCGACACGCAGCGGAAGCCGTGGATCGCGGGTCGCGAGAGCAGTGCGCGCTGACCCGCCTCGAGCTTGTTCACCGGCTCGAGACGCATCCGCTTGGCCTCGCGCCGCGTGCGGATCGCGTCGCGCGGCGCTGAGACAAGCGGTCCGGCGTCGAAAATGTCGACCACGTTCGAGAACGAGAATCCTTCCCATTCCAGAAGGCGCAGAGCGGCTTCGCCGTCCTTGTGGCACTTGCCAATCACCGCGCGTGCCTCGTCTGGCAATAGATCGACGTAGATAGGATGCTGCGGCATCAAGTCGAGAATGAACTGATTGTCTGTAACAGCGCTGAGCTTGTCGGCTTCAGCGAAATCCATGTGAAAAAAGTGACGTCCGACCGCCTCCCAGAAGGGAGACACGCCATCCGGTGAGACCACGCCGCGCAATTCCGACACGACACGATCGCGGAAGCGACCAGGCTGGGTCGCGATCAGCATGTAGCGGCTCTGGGCCAGGCCCCGCCCGACGCCGTTGGCGCGGTGCTCGGGACGCACGAAGAGCGAACCCACCTCGCTGCAGCCGGTGAAATCATTGACGCCGATCAGAACCTGCATATCAAAGCGCCGATTTACAGCGGCCGATGATTGCGCCTCGGTGATCAAACGGAAATTGAAGAAGGGCGGCGTCTCGCCGATCGTCGCCTTCACGCCGGCGCAGCCGACCAGCGCTCCGCTCTCGAGGTGCTCAAGCGCCAGGAAATAGCGTTCCGCGCCCACGTCCGTCGCGTCAGTTGCGAAACTGCGCTCGGACAATTGCAGCTTCGCGGCCATGGCCGCATCGTCCAGCATCAGACTGGTGAAACCAGCGCCGGCGATCTCACGCAATTGCTTGAAGCCTTCGAGATCGGCCGCACCCGCCGCCCGCATTACGTATTGAGGTCCGCTCACGCAGCAAGGCTCCGCACATCAAAGACGCCGCGCTCGAGGCCGGCGAGAAGCAGAAAAGATAGCTTCGCACGCTCGGCGAAGCTGGAGATGATGGCGAACTCCTGATCAGAGTGCAGTCCGCCCCCGCACGGGCCAAGCGTGTCGATATTCGGGCACCCCGCGGCGGCGAGATTATTGCCTTCACAGACGCCGCCGGACGCTCGGAACGCCAAGTCCAGTCCCAGTGCTTCACCGGCTTGCCGGGTCCATTGCACGATTGTTCGCTGCTGCGCCGTCAGCGGTTTGGGAGCGCGCGTGACCCCGCCGTGCAGATGCGCGTGGATTCCATCGCGCCGGTCAGTGGCGTCAGCAATGCGGCGCACCTCTGCTTCCGCCCAGACCGCCCCTTCCAGGTCTGGCGCCCGCACGTTGAACCGAACTACGGCGCGGTCCGGAACGATGTTCACTGGGCCGCCGCCATCAATGGCGGCGACATTGAAGGTGACGCCGCTGCGTTTGCCATTCAGCGCGTCGAGCGCCAAGGCTGCGTCCGCGGCCGCCACAACGGCGTTGCGGCCGTCCTCAAAAGCTCGCCCGGCATGCGCCGCGCGCCCCCGGAGGATCAGGCTGAAATTGCCAGAGCCCTTGCGCGCATCGACCAGCGCGCCATCGGCGAGCGCCGGCTCGTAGGTCATGCCGAGGCGGCTGCGCGCGCCCAATTCAGCCAGCAGCGGCGCGCTCGCGGGGGAGCCGATCTCTTCGTCGGGGCTCAGCAGCACCTCGTAACCAACGCGCTTCTCGCCCGGCATCTGCTCGAATGCTTTCAAGGCCGCGAGCATCACTACAATGCCGCCCTTCATGTCTGCTGCGCCCGGGCCACGAAGCGTCTCGCCTTCACGCCATGGCTGCTGGAATGGATGCGTGGCGGGGAAGACAGTGTCGTAATGGCCGGTCAGCGCCACCTGTAGAGGCGCTTCTGGCCGTACCCGCAGACGCAGAGCCGCGCCATGCTCGACCTCGACGATTTCACCATCCGCCCTGACGCGCTGCGACGTTGCAAGCGGCGCCTCCTCTGACCGGCCCGGCAGCGCCGCGAGCGCGTCCAGCAGTTCTGCGCGCATGCGCGCGAGTCCCGCCAATTCATAGGAGCCGGAATTGATCTTCGACCAAGCTTCGGTGCGGGCGACCAAGCTCTCATTTTGGGCGTCGAGCCCTTCCAGCAATGGCTCAAGGCCCGCGCCCCATAGGGTGCGCGCGGCCGCGCGTGCTTGTGTGGACATGCGCCGGAACTTGCCGATGCGGCACACTTAAGTCCAGTGGCCACATACGAAAAACGGGCCCGGCTGGAAGACCGGGCCCGTTGCTCTTCAGCGCTGTGCGCCGATTAGCGGAAGGTGATCGTCACCGCGGTGCGCCGGTTAAGCGGCTCACGCACGCCGTCACGGGTCGCACGGGCGAGATCCGTTTCGCCGCGTGCTTGCGTGCTGATGGCGCCAGCGCCAATGCCGCGGGCCACGAGTGCGTCACGGACGACCGAAGCGCGGCGTTCCGACAGACCTTGGTTGTAGGCCGTGGAGCCGGAGGTGTCGGTGTGGCCGACGACAACGACGCCGCCGACATTGCACTCACGCGCACGGCTTACCGCAGCGTCGATGGTTTCCAGGGCCGCCTGGTTGAGGTTCGAGCGATCCCACTCGAAGTACACAACGAACTCAGACGTCGGGCACGCAGCGGCCACAGGCGGTGGCGGCGGCGGCGGCGGCGGCGGCGGAGCCGGGGGCGGCGGCGGCGGCGGCGGCGCTGCGAACTGATAACGCAGACCGACGGTCACGGCTTGGTGGGTATAATCGCCCTCGATGGTCTGGCCGAGGCGCTGGCCGCGGCCAGCGAACTCGCCGCCATCAGCGACAAAGTAGCGATAGCCGACGTCGAGATCCCATTGCTCTCCGAGGCTGAACGCGACGCCCGCGAGCCCTTGATAGGCAAGCACGGTGTCCGAATCATCGAACGACGAAGAAGAGCTGGCGTCAGCGCCGTTGGCATTCAGTCGGGCTGCGCCCACGCCGATGCCGAGGTAGGGCTCGAAGCCGCTGCCGCGGTTGAAATCATAAAACAGGTTCGCCATCGCCGACCAAGCGTGGATGTCGCCACCCGCGTCGAGCGTCGCAGACGGCTCGATCTGGTTGAAGCGATGGCCGATTTCACCCTCGAGCCGGAAACCATTGGAGAACGCGTAGCCCAAGCCGAGATGCTGGGTCCAATCGTTCTCAAGGCTGTTGTCGCCGAAATCATAGTTCGACGTGGCGGCATCGAAACTGCCGTCGATGGAATAACCGACATCGCCGCGGCCATACCATCCTTCAGTCGCATGAGCGACGCCAGCGCCGCCTGCCATCAAGGCCGCCAGCGCGACCGTCTTCGTAATGCGCGATTTCATTTTCACCCCTCTCAAGTGATCCCCTACGCCGCGGTCCCCACGACGCAGCTGTCGCGCGTAGCGCGCTGCCGACCTATGCGAGTCAAGGGCCGCCGGCAACAATCCCGACGAGCCTTTGCCAAATCCTTTAAGGCCTCGCAGAAGCCGCCTAGATCATGGCGCCCCAGCACCGGCCTGTCCATGCGACCTTACCGGCCTTGCCTCATTTTCTCCCTTGACGTTGATTTTTTGCCGCCCTTTTGCCCCTTAGAATGAAAAGGGGCCGCGCCCCTCCCGGCGCGACCCCCATCCCCTCATCGCCCCTGCGCTGCCTCGAGGGCGCTTAGCCCGAGGCTTTCCCCCGCTGAAACTTGAGGCCCCGGCACTCTATTCCCGTCGCTTCGTCCGACCAGAGGCTAAAGGCGCCCGGTCCGACCATTTCCCCGGCCTGTGGCGACAGCGTCACAGCGGCGTGATGGAACGGCGCGACCAACCCTGGGTTCGTCATCCGGTATTTCAGGAGACGTTGATGGCTCGACCCAAAGATCCCTATGCGGCGCCGCACGCGCCGAGAGAGAAGAGCGGCCCGGTGGTTCGCTTCTTGATTGTCGCTGCGCTACTGGGCGCCGCGGCTTGGGGCTACACAGCGTTCTCAGGCGGGCCAACTCTGACGGAGCGCGCTGAGCAGACCCAGGCTCCGTCACCCGGATAAACACTGAGCGCGCGATGGTGAGCCCGGCGGGATTCGAACCCGCGACCCCCTGATTAAAAGTCAGATGCTCTACCGGCTGAGCTACGGGCTCGCTCGCGGCGGGCGACCAGTTAGGCTGTTCGCGCGAGCAGTGCAACACGAACAACGCGATTAGGCGGTCGCCGCGGCCAGCGAGGCAGCCACCGCCCCCTTCCATCCGCGCCGCAGCCGTTCGCACTCCGCCTTGGAGCAGCACGGCGACCAGGTCTTTGCCCCACCGGCCCCGGCGTCATCCAGGGAGGCAATCAGACCGGCCCCGAACGCCGCCAGCTTGGCTGCGCCCAACGCGGTGACCTCCTGAAACGCCGGTCGCGCTACCTCCACGTCGCAGATGTTGGCGAGGTACTGCATCGCCCAATCGTTTGCGGTCAGGCCGCCATCGACGAGCAGGCGCCTGATCGTCGGCGCGCCGTCGGCGCGCAACGCGTCGAAAAGATCGGCGGTTTGATAGGCCACCGCCTCCAGTCCAGCGCGGACGATGTGATCAAGCCGCGAGTCGCGGGTCAACCCGACGATCGTGCCGCGCGCCTCCGCATTCCACTGCGGCGCGCCGAGCCCTGCAAACGCCGGCACAAGATAGACGCCGCCATTGTCTGTAAGGCTCGAAGCGATCGCTTCTGAATCCGGAGACGACTTGATCAGCTTCAGGCCGTCACGGAGCCACTGCATGGTGGCGCCGGCAGAAAAGATCGAGCCCTCGAGCGCATAGGCGAAACCTTGTTGCGTTTCGTAGCCGACCGTCGCAAGCAGCCGATTTGCCGAATGCGGCGCGCGCTGGCCCATGTTCATGACCAGGAAGGCGCCGGTGCCGTACGTGCATTTGGCCGTTCCCGGTGCGAAGCAGCCGTGCCCGACCAAAGCCGCCTGCTGATCGCCGGCGATGCCGTGGATCGGAATGGCTCGGCCAAATAATGCTGGATCAGCATCGCCGAAATGCGCGTCGCAGGCACGCACCTGCGGCAGCAGCGCGCGCGGCACGTTAAACAGCGCGCACATGGCGTCGCTCCATGTGCGCTCGCCGATATCGAACAGCAAGGTGCGCGATGCGTTGGTCACGTCGCTCACATGCGAGCGTCCGCCGGTGAGCTTCCACACCAGGAAGCTCTCTACTGTGCCAAAGGCGAGTTCGCCCGCTTCGGCGCGCCGGCGCAGGCTGGCGTCCTGTTCGAGAATCCAGGCGATCTTGGTGGCTGAAAAATAAGGATCGAGCAGCAATCCGGTGGTGCGCTGAACCTCAGGCTCGTGGCTCGCCTCTCGCAATTTCGCGCATGCTTCAGAGGTGCGGCGGTCCTGCCAGACGATCGCTCTGTGTATGGGTGCGCCGCTGCCGCGATCCCAGATGATCGTGGTTTCCCGCTGGTTGGTGATTCCGATGGCGGCAATGTTCGCGGCGCCGCCCACTTGATCGATCGCATTGCGGCAGACCTCCAGCGTCGCCGCCCAGATCTCTTCCGCGTCGTGCTCCACCCACCCAGGTTGCGGATAATGCTGTGTCAGCTCGATCTGCGCGCTCGCGCGCGGCGTAAAGGAAAGATCGAATGCGATAGCGCGCGTCGACGTGGTGCCTTGATCGATTGCAAGGATGTGCCTGGTCATGGCCGCTTTCATGAAGCGGCCCGCGCGCCGCTTCAAGCGCGGCGATGCTCGAGGGCGGCCCTAAATTGCGCCGAGGCAGCGCGTACGCGCGCCAGACCCGCATCCCACTCCTCGGCTGTCGCCGTTCTGCCGGAGATAGCCATCGCTTCAACCTCCGCCCGCACAGCCTGCAGTTTGAGTGCTAAATCGCCAAGATTATCGGCTGCCTTCGCGCCAAAAGAGAGCGCTTTGGCGGCGATCTCGATCAGCGCGGAGGCGCGATCGCGTTGACCGTCCGGGACGAGCGGCAGGAACGCAGAGAGCGCTGCAAGAAACAATTGCACCTGCACGACAACCGCATTCATCGCGGGCCTCCGGCTTCGAGCAGCATTTGAAGTTCAGACACCGGCGCCAGCGCATTCGCCTCGGCTTCACTCAAGCGGCGCGCCGCACTCTGCAGCGCACTGGCAGCGCGCCGCTGCGCGAGTTCGTCCGCCGCGGAGGCAGCAGCCTCAAAGTCGGCGCGCGCACGCGCATGCACGCCTGCCGCAGCCGCGAGCATCTCCACTGCTGGCGTTGCGAGACGCTCGCTCCGCGCCATTGCGTCTCTTAGTGCAGGAGGCGTCGCCGGGTCGGCAATGACATCGGCTGCCTCTTCAAGAAGCGCGGCGTAACCCTGAACCAGGCCGTAGGCATGTTGGTCCAGCGCCGGCGGCGCAATGATCTGCGTATGCTGCAAGCCAGCACATGCCGGCGTCGCAGCGAGCGCCACCGCAAGGAGGAGCACGCGGAAAGGATGCCTCATCTGCGCGCGCCTCAAACCAGCGGCGTGCGCGCACGCGCACGGCCGACTGCGACGCCGATGAGCCCGAGCGTCACGATAAGGTTGATGATTGCGGACGCCACCTCCTGCGCCGCGCCAGCCGGCAACACGAAACCGATGCGGTCGGCTGCCGCAGCAATGGCGATGGCTGCGGCGCTGCGCAATGTCAGCGACTGAATTGCTGATTTGGTGCTTGGTGTTTCGCTCATGATCTCCTCTTTGGACGAGGAGACTAAGGGCCACAGGCGCGGGGTCGGATTGATTGGCGCCTTTGCGCGCCTTCAAACGGGTGAACGGCAAGGAAATTCGAACAATGCGCACGCCGCAGGTACGCGTCTTCGCGCGATAACTAGCGGCACAATCCTCGTTTCGCCTCGTCATATTCACGCTTGAGCCGCGCGACGAGATCAGCGCAGGAGACCACTTCATGGACGGCGCCAACGCCCTGCCCTGCGCCCCAGATGTCTTTCCATGCCTTGGCCTTCGAACCTTCGCCGCCGCCGAAGCTCATCTTGCTCGGGTCGCTGACGGCGAGGTTGTCCGGATCGAGCCCGGCCGCGACGATCGATCCTCTGAGATAATTGCCCAGAACCCCGGTGAAGAGATTTGAGTAGATGATGTCGCCCGCGCTGGAATCGACGATCATCTGCTTGTAGGCGTCTGGCGCATTCGCTTCTTTGGTGGCGATGAAAGCCGAGCCCATATAAGCAAGGTCCGCACCCATCGCCTGCGCCGCCAGAATCCCTCTGCCGGTCGCAATCGCTCCCGAGAGCAGCAGCGGGCCATCAAAGAACTCTCGAATCTCTTGCACCAACGCAAACGGCGACAGCGCGCCGGCATGGCCGCCCGCGCCTGCGGCCACGGCGATCAATCCGTCAGCGCCCTTCTCCAGCGCCTTCTTCGCGAACGCCACGTTGATGATGTCATGCAGGACGATACCGCCATAGGAATGGATCGCCTCGTTCACCTCGGGTCGAGCGCCAAGCGAGGTGATAACGATCGGCACTTTATGTTTCACGCACGCCTCGACGTCTTGTTCGAGCCGAGCGTTGGTCTTGTGGACGATCTGGTTGACCGCGAAGGGCGCAGAAGGCGCATTCGGGTTCGCTGCGTCATACGCCGCGAGTTCGTCCTTGATCCGATAGAGCCAGTCGTCGAGCAGTGTCTGGGGCCGTGCGTTCAGCGCCGGGAACGAGCCGATGATGCCCGCTTTGCACTGCTCGATCACCAGTTCGGGATTGGCGATGATGAATTGGGGGGCGCCTACGGCAGGCAGTCGCAGCTTGTCGAACAGAGGCGGCAGGGCCATGGTTTTCTCCGGTTGCGCAAGGGTTAGCGCGCGTTCAAAAGCGCGTCGATGCTGACATGGCGTCAAGGGACAAGGAAATGAGCACGAGCGAACTCAAGCTGGGCGAAAACGCCGACGAAGCGGCGTGGCGCGCGCTTGTCGAGCAGGGCTTGAAGGGCGCGCAATGGTCGCGCCTCGTCGGGCAGACCGCCGACGGCATCCCGCTCGAGCCGCTTTACCGCGAGACCGATATCGCCACCGCGCGCGACGAGGCCGGTATGCCTGGCGCGGCGCCGTTCATCCGCGGTGGACGATCCGGCGCCTGGCATATTCGACAGGTTTACGACCATCCCGATCCGGTTCGCGCCAACGAACAACTTATCGCCGACCTTGAAGGCGGCGTCTCCTCGATTGAAATCGTCTCGCATTTCGCCGGCGGTCCGCGCGGCGTGCGAATCCAGCGCGCGCAGGATTTCGACGTGTTGCTGGCCGGTGTGATGCTGGATGCGACGCCAGTCGCACTTGAGGGCGAACAGCAAGGCTTGTGGCTGGCGGAGCTGCTGGCGGCAAAGCTGCGCGGCGCTTCGGGCGACGGCGTGGCGTTCAATCTCAATCCGCTGGCGAGCTATTTCCGCCTCGGCGGCGGCGCCAAGGCTGACATGGAAGACGCGGTGCGCTTCGCGCGCACAATGCGTGAAGCGATGCCGGCGGCGACGGCGCTGCGCGCGGATGCGCGGCCGATTCATGAAGCCGGCGGATCGGAGGCGCAGGAGATCGCCGTCGCACTGGCGTGCGGGATTGCGTATCTGCGCGAGCTGACGGCGGCGGGCACGAGCGCCGCCGATGCGGCGCGGACCATTTTGTTTACGCTTTCGGTCGGCCCGGACGTGCTGATCGAGGCGGCGAAGCTGCGGGCGCTACGGCTCTGCTGGGCGCGCATATTGGAAGCTTCGGACGTTGCACCGGAACATCGCGCCGCGCGCATCCATGCCGTCACCTCGCGGCGGATGATGACGCGCTATGATGCCTGGACCAACATTCTGCGCGTCACCACCGCAGCGTTCGGCGCGGCGGTTGGCGGCGCCGATGCTATTACGACGCTGCCGTTTACCGATGCGCTTGGGCTGCCAACGCCGTTCGCACGGCGGGTCGCACGCAATACGCAACATGTGCTGCTGGAGGAATCGCGGGTGGGGCATGTGGCCGATCCGGCCGGCGGATCGTGGTTCGTAGAGAAGCTGACGCGCGAGCTTGCGGCGAAGGCATGGGAGAAGATGCAAGCGATCGAGACCAGGGGCGGCATCCTCGCCGCGCTCGGCGCTGGGCTTTGGGACGATGTGCAGGCGGCTTACCAAGCCCGGCGCGCGCGCTTCCACACGCGGCGCGATACCATCACCGGCGTTTCCGATTTCCCGCTGCTCGACGCGGCGCCGCCTGAATTTGAGCCGCTGCCCGGGCCGGCGCCAGGCAGTTTTGAAGGCAAGGTCAACCCGATCGACACGCGCACGGGCCCATCGTTTTCACAGTACCGCTGGGCCGAGGCGTTCGAGCGATTGCGCGACTGGGGGCAAGCGCGGAATCCGCGGCCAGCCATCTTCTTCGCCACGCTTGGACCGCTGTCGCAGTTCGGACCGCGGGCGCAGTTCGCGCGCAACCTGTTCGCCGCCGGCGGCATCGCTTCGGTGGGCGAAGAAAAAGAATACGCCGCGCGCGACCCGATGATCGACGCGTTCCGCGCCCAAGCCGCGCGCGTCGCCGTCATCTGCGGCACTGACGCGGCATATGCCGAAGAAGCTGAGAACGCGGCGCAGCGCCTGAAGGCCGCCGGCGCGCATTGGATCGTGCTCGCGGGCAAACCGGGCGAAAGCGAAACCAAGCTGCGCGCCGCTGGCGTCGATCAGTTTGTCTACACGGGGCAAGACGCCGTACTCGAACTGGAAACGCTGCAGACGGCGCTGAGGACTGGACAATGAGCCTGCCTGATTTTTCCAAACTCGCGCTGGACGTCGACGTCGTGAGCGCCGCCCCAGCAGCGGGCGAAGACTGGCTTACGCCTGAAGGAATAGCCGTGAAGAGCGCGTACACCGCGGCGGATCGCGCGGGCCTCGATTTTGTCGATGGCTTTCCGGGCATGGCCCCGTTCGGGCGAGGGCCGTACCCCACCATGTACGTGCAACAGCCGTGGACCATCCGCCAATACGCCGGTTTCTCGACGGCGGAAGATTCGAACGCCTTTTACCGCCGCAATCTTGCGCACGGACAGAAAGGCCTCTCCATCGCCTTCGATCTGGCCACGCATCGCGGTTACGACTCCGATCACCCGCGCGTGGTCGGTGATGTCGGCATGGCGGGCGTGGCGATCGATTCCATCCTCGACATGCGCACGCTGTTCAACGGCATCCCGCTCGATCAGATGAGCGTTTCCATGACGATGAATGGCGCCGTGTTGCCGATCATGGCGCTCTATATTGTCGCTGGCGAAGAGCAGAACGTGCCGCACGCCAAGCTTTCCGGCACGATTCAGAACGACATCCTCAAAGAATTCATGGTGCGGAATACGTTCATCTATCCGCCCAAGCCCTCGATGCGGATCGTTAGCGACATCTTCGCCTACACCGCGTCCGAAATGCCGAAGTTCAATTCGATCTCGATCAGCGGCTATCACATGCAGGAAGCCGGTGCGACGGCGGATTTGGAACTCGCCTACACACTGGCAGACGGCGTCGAATACATTCGCGCCGGCGTCGCCGGGGGGCTCGACATCGACAGGTTCGCGCCGCGCCTTTCGTTCTTCTGGGCCATCGGCATGAACCCTTTCATGGAGATCGCCAAGCTGCGGGCTGCGCGACTGCTGTGGTCAAAGCTGACGCAGCAATTCAACCCGAAGGATGACAAGTCGCGCGCGCTTCGCACGCACTGTCAAACCAGCGGCTGGTCACTCACGGCGCAGGATGTTTACAACAACGCCGTGCGCACCTGCGTCGAGGCGATGGCCGCGGCCTATGGCGGCACGCAATCGCTGCACACCAATTCGCTCGACGAAGCGCTCGCGCTGCCGACGGATTTCTCCGCGCGCATCGCCCGCAACACGCAGATCCTGCTGCAGAGCGAAGGCGGCGTCACGCGCCCCGTCGACCCTTGGGGCGGCTCCTATTACATTGAGCGGCTCACCGCCGATCTCGCCGCGAAAGCCTGGGCGCACATCGAGGAAGTCGAAAAGCTCGGCGGCATGGCGCAGGCGATCGATCAGGGCTTGCCGAAAGCGCGCATCGAAGAAGCCGCCGCCCGCACCCAAGCGCGCATCGATACGGGGCATCAGACCATGGTCGGTGTCAACAAGTTCAAGCTGGCCGAAGAAGAATCCGTGCCGGTGCTGAAGGTCGATAACGCCAAGGTGCGCGCGATGCAGCTGGAGAAGCTGAAGCGGCTGAAGGCCGAGCGCAAACAGGTGGAAGTCGATGCCGCGCTTGAGGCGCTCGAAGCTGGCGCCCGCGACAAATCCAATCTCCTCGACCTCGCCGTTAAGGCCGCGCGCGCGAAAGCGACGGTCGGCGAAATGAGCGCCGCGCTCGAGCGCGCCTTCAACCGCCACCAGCCGCCGATCCGCTTAGTCACCGGCGTCTTCTCGCGCGAAGCTGGCAGCGACGACGCCGTTGAGCGGGCGCGCCAGAGCGTCGCCGCGTTCCAAGAGGCCGAAGGCAAACGCCCGAAAATCCTGGTCGCCAAGATGGGCCAGGACGGCCACGACCGCGGTCAGAAAGTCGTCGCCTCGGCGTTCAACGATTTGGGCTTCGAGGTCGAGATCGGGCCGCTGTTCGCGACGCCTGAAGAGGTGGCCGAACAAGCCATCGCCAGCGGCGTCCATGTCGTCGGCGTATCTTCGCTCGCCGCCGGACACTTGACGCTGACTCCCGCACTGCGCACGGCATTGGTGGAGCGCGGCCGCGGCGACATCATGATCGTGATCGGCGGCGTCATTCCACCAGAAGACGTGGCGACGCTGAAAGGCATGGGCGCAGCGGCGGTCTATCCGCCCGGCGGCGTCATCGCGGAAATCGCGCAAGACTTGCTCAGCGCGCTGAACGAAAAGCTCGGCTACGCGCAGCCGGCGCGGCGGTCCATATTCCGCTTCCCGCGGACAAATTGTGTTGTAGTTTAGCCGAACAACACATCCAGCAGCGTCGGCACCGTCGTCGTGATCAGCGTCACCCAAATAACGATACGAATTTCGCGGTTGGGGTGCAGCAGCCAGTGGCGCACATCATACCATCGCACGCCGCGCACATAGACGTCATACTGTCCTGCGACCGGCGTTCCCGGTTCATCATCTTCGACGTTTCCGTTTTCAAATCGGACTTGCGTCAGCAAGGCCTCATCGAGTTGGACTTCATTCGGCAGCGTTTGATAACGGCCGCCCATCGGGCACTGAAGCTTCAGCTCCTTGTAGATCACCACCTTGCGCTTCTGACGCTCAACGAGCGTCACCACGTAATATTGATCGAGATCGTGGGTGCGCTTTCGCTGAACAGCGGGGTCATTCATGCTGGCCCCTTCCTTGAGGCCGTGAAAGCGCAAATAGTCCGCCGTGCTCAGACGCAGATGATCTTTGTAAGTATGGGGACCGGACTTAATCGCTCCCGCTCGTATGACCGGTTTCGTCCAAGGCCAAATCCAGGAAATACTGAGGAGCCAGGTCGCTACCAGTGCAGCGCTCAAAAGCCCCATCGCCAGCAGCGAAAACGTTTGCCACGTCAAATTGTGTAAAGGCTCGACCGCCGCTCGCCAGTACGACGTCAGCGTGGATTCTCCGAGCCCCGCTAAGTCCACCATGCCTATCCCCCACCCTATGTTAACAGGGTGATTTCGGACCCAGCAACCGCATCATTGCAAGCAAGCGCGTGCTCCGGCATCACGACCCGATGAAGCTCGTCCTCCTCGCCCTCTCCGCCATTCTCGCCATCTCCTACGGCGCGTTCGGGTCGAGTTTCTTCGAAGGCGAGCCGCCGTATGTGCTCGGCACGATCTTCAAGGCATCCAGCATCATTATTCTTGGCCTCATCGCGCTTACAGAGCGCTCGCGCCTGCTTGCGGCAGCGCTTTCCTTCGGCGCCGCCGGCGATGCGCTGCTGGCGTGGAGCCCGGAGACGTTCCTCTACGGCGCATTCGCATTTCTCATCGGCCACCTGTTTTACGTCGCGCTCTTCCTGCGCGCGGGCATCGGCCTTGGCGCGTTGAAGCAGCCGCTGCGCGCGATAGCAGCGCTGGCGCTCATCGCCGCAGCGATCGTGACGACGTCGCTGCTTGTGCCGCGCGACAGCGCCATGTTCACGCCGCTCGCGATCTACACCGGCGTGCTCACGCTCATGGCGATCACCTCCTTCACGCTGCCGGCCGCGCGTTGGCTGGCGGTGCTGGGCGCGGTGCTGTTCTTTATCTCCGACGGCTTTGTGGCCGCCAACTTGTTCCACCCGGCCGCCGATCCAGCGCTCGCGTTCTGGCGCACCTTCATAGGCTGGATAATCTATTGGGCCGGCCAATCAGCGCTCTGCATCGGCGCCCTCGGGCTGCACCGGCGTGGCGCGAGCCCAGACGCCCAACGCTAACGAACGCCATCGGCAGGGAACCGCGATCCGCGCGCAACACCTTCCGCGTCTAGCGCAAAGCGTAAGTTGACCTCGGCGCTCGGTGTCGCAAATCATGCGGCACAGCGGAGGAAACAACGATGCAAGACGCACGCGAACAGGACTATTTCCGTCAACGCGCAGAGCGGGAGATCGCGCTGGCCAAAGCGACTGGCGCGAGCGCGCACGCTAGCCCGGATTTTCGCACTGTCTTTATCAAGCGCCGCGACGGCACGCACGAAACCGTGCGCTTGCCATCACGCGACCGCCTGAACTAAGCCGGCAGCAGCCGCGCGCGGATCGCATCCGCTCGTCAGGCGCCCTCTTCCTCGAGCACGCGGCGCGCAGCGGCGGGTCCTCCGCGCGCCAGCGCCTCAGCCTGCTCTATCCACTCTTCTTCCTCGATACGCCCGCGCAAACGGAAGTAATTGTCGACCCACGCGATGTTTTCCGGCGTCCAGGCCGCGATCTGGTCGTAGTGGAAGATGCCGAGCGCATAGAGCGTCGACTGCTGCAATTGGCTCACGCTCTCGATCAAGGTCAGATCGTCGGGCGCGCCATTGCGCGGCGCCGTGAGGACGATCGGTTTACGCCGTTCATGCGCGGGCGGCGAGGGCTCTCGCGGCAACTGCGCTTCGTCCGTTGTCTCGGGCGTCGCTTGGGGCGAAGGTTCAAGAGGCGTCAGCACCTCTTGCACCGCCTCCGCTTGCGGGACGCTCGCCGCCGCAACGCGTTGCTCGAGGTGGCGCACGCGCGCCTCCAGGTACCGCGCCCGCCACATCCAGCGGTCGGGATCAGGCGCAGCCGCAACAGCAGCCGGAGGCTCGGCCGGAAGGGATTGAGCAGCGCGCGCACTCTCGGCCGCCGCACGCGCGGCGCGTTCCTCCTGCAAATGGGCCACGCGGCGTTCGAGGTAGAGCAAGCGCCAGCGCAGCAGCACATCGACGTCTGCATTGGCTGCAAACGGCTCGACCTCGGCCGTCGCCTCCGACGGCGCCGCCGTCGGTCGCGAGGCTGCGCCGCTGGTCGCGCGCAACGCCTCCTCCAGGTAGCGCGCGCGCGCTTCGGCTTCGCGTGCGCGCCACTCCAGCGTGGGCGGCGCCGCGGCGCGCACGGGCGAGGGCGTTTGAGGCGCCGGCGGCGTGGCGGGCGGCGCAGCCAGGCGCAACCCTTCCAAATAACGCACCCGCTGCTCGAAATAGCGCAGCCGCCAAGTCTGTAGCTGTTGCTGCTGCAACGCCGCCGCGCTTTCGCTGTAGGTCGCGATTTCGGCCGCACGCGCCGCTTCGAGTTCAGCGATACGCGCGTGCAGACGCTTGCTCTCCTCAGCCTCCGCTTCGGCGCGCTCGGCGCGTTGGCGCAGCAACGAAAGCTCTTCCTCCACCTCCCCATGGCGGCCGCGCGCGTTGTCGAGCGCGCGTTCAAGTTCGGCTATGCGGCTTTCACGGATGCGCGCGTGCGCCCGCTCCGCTTCCATCGCCCGCTCTGCTTCGAGACGCGCTTCTTCGCGTGCTTCGTCGCCCTCGCCGCCGGCGAGCTTGGCGAGGTCGCGCACCAATCCGTCGCGCTCGCGCCGCAACGCCGCCCGAGCCGGAGCGCCGCGGCGCGCCGCATAACCCCACCCCAGCATCGCTCCGCCGAGGACCGCCACCAGCAGAGACAGCGACAGCTTGCCGATCAGGTACATCATGGCTGCGCCTCACCCGTGACATAGAACTCGATGCGCCGGTTCTGTGCTCGTCCTTCATCGCTTTCATTGCCCGCCCGCGGCCGGTCCGGACCATAGCCATGCGCGCGGATTTGCGCGCCCCGCACGCCTTGCGCGACTAGATAATCGGCAACAGCACGCGCGCGCTCCTGCGACAGCGACAGGTTCGTTTCACGCGGGCCGGTGTTGTCGGTATGGCCGGCCACCTCGATGGTGAAGCGGTCGCAGCGCAGCGCGACATTGGCGAGCGCGTCCAGAGTGGGGCGGCTTTGGGGTTGGATTTCAGCGGAATCCGCGGCGAACAGGATGATGTTTCGCTCCATCAGTCGATCAAACGCGCGCTCACAGGTTTCGGCGCTGCCATTGGCGAGATTGAGTCCCTGCAACTCGGGGTGCTGCAAGTCGAGCCCGTCGACTGTTACGGCAATGCGCGCATGGAAAGGCGCGGGAGGATTCTCGAAGGCGCGCCGCAAAGCCGATACGCCGGCCTGATTTCCATCGCCTATGAACACGATTGCATCGTCGACGATTCTTGCCTCGCCGCTGTTGAGGCCGGCAAGGGAGCGCAACGCTTGCGACGCCACACGCACAAAGTGCGGCGAGGGCGCCCCGCCCGCGGGCTGCATGTGTTCCACGATGTCTGCATTCGGAAAGGCGCCGCGCGCCGCCTCCAGGATGGCGGCCTCGCCGGCTTCGCTCGGGGCGAAGCCGACCAGTTCCAAACGCTGGCCATTGCGCCGCGCGCTCCAGGTGAACGGCCGCTGCGCGGATCCAACCGATACCCCCGCAACGTCGACGCTGGCGACGCCGCCCGCCCACGGCCCGCCCGCGCCGGCGGCCGAGAGCGCAAGACGCTGTGCGTCGGCCTTGGCTTCTTCGCTTTCGACGATGCCGCGCAGCACGGCGCGTTGCCCATCCATACGCACTTCGAGCCCAGGATAGCCGCCAGTGATCAGCGCGTTCGCGACGCGCTCTTCCAGCACGCCAGGCATGCGCCAAGCGGACCCTTCGTGCGGCGCCGCGATGCCGACGATCAGCGCGACCGCCGCCAAGGCCGCGCCGAGCAGCATCAGTGTCGCCGGGGCGCGTTCCGGCTCTTCGTTGTCGAACATGCTCATGGGGTGCGGGCGCGGCGCACCTGGGCGTCGGTCAAGGCGTGGCGCAGCTCTTCGTTATCGCGCTCCTCGGCTTTCATCTGCGCGCCGATCAGCTGCGTGAAGAGCCACCAACCGACGCCGAATCCGATCAGGATGGCGACAACGAACAGGATCACCTGTTGCAAGAGCAGGACAAGCATATTTCGCGCGCCGCGTGCGCCCCTGTTAACACCTATGCTGGTTCTAGTGCCTTGCGGCCGGGCCGAAAACGAGAAACACCCGCCCGGGCGAACGCCTCGAAGCAGAGATCATGGCGCACCAGATCAGCAGTCCCTCCAATCCGCTCATCAAGACGCTCAAGAGCCTGCACCAGAAAAAGGCGCGCAGCGAGACCGGGCTGTTCCTGGCGGAAGGCGCGCGTTCGGCCGTGGAGGCGGCCGGCCTCGGTGTTTGGCCGGAGATACTCGTGTACTCGCCAGCCGCGCTGGAGCGGGCGCAGGTGCGAAAGCTGATTGCCGAAGCCGAAAGCCGGCGGGTGCGGACGATCGAAACGAGCGAAAGCGTGCTTGGGCAGATTTCCAAACGCGATAATCCACAAACCGTGATCGGCGCCTACAAGCAAGCGCTCGCGCCGCTCGATAGCATCGCCGGGCAAACCGTGGTCGCTCTGGAAGGCATCCGCGATCCAGGCAATCTCGGCACGATCGTGCGCACGGCCGATTCGACAGGTGCGGCCGGCGTCGTGCTGGTAGGCGAAAGTTGCGATCCGTTTTCGATCGAAGCGGTGCGCGCGAGCATGGGCTCATTGTTCGCGGTGAAGCTGGCGCGCGCTTCGTTTGAGGATGTCGTACGCTACAAAGAAGCGAACGGCGCCCGCATGATGGGTTTGTCCCTGCACGGGAGCGCGCTCAGTCCAGCCGCGCCAGCGCCCGACAAGGCCATCGTACTAATGGGGAACGAGCAATCTGGCTTGCCCGAGTCCATCGAGACGGCGTGCGATGATCTGATCAAGCTGCCGATGCGGGGCCGCGCCGACAGCTTGAATCTGGCAATCGCGACCGGAGTCATGCTCTACGATCTGTGGCGGAGACGCGGATATGACGGCGCGCGCGCCTAAGCTCCTGATCGCCGACGATTGGCGCGACTATCGCCTGCTGGATTCCGGCAACGGCGGCAAGCTCGAGCAAGTCGGCCCGTTCCGCTTCGTGCGGCCGGAACCGCAAGCGCTTTGGACGCCCGCCTTGCCCGCACACGCCTGGGACAGTGCGGACGCGATCTTCGCGCCTTCCGCTGCTGACGACGAGGACAGCGGCCGCTGGCGCTTCAACCGCGTCCTGCCCGAACACTGGACGCTACATTGGGAGGATATCGCCTTCCTTTCGCGCCCGACCCCCTTTCGCCACCTCGCCTTCTTTCCTGAACATTCGGTGCATTGGCGCTTCGCGCGCGAGCAGCTGAGCGCTCATCGCGGCGAGCAGCCTGAAGTGCTGAACCTGTTCGGGTACACCGGGCTCGCTTCACTGGCGTGCGCGAAGGCAGGCGCGAAGGTCACGCATGTCGATGCATCAAAGAAAGCAATCGGCTTTGCCAAGGACAACCAGCGCGAGGCGGGCCTCGCCCAAGCGCCGATCCGCTGGATCGTCGATGACGCGCTCAGTTTCGTGAAGCGCGAGATCCGGCGCGGCCGGCGCTATGACGGGGTGCTGCTTGATCCGCCCAAGTTCGGCCGCGGCCCCAATGGCGAAACCTGGCGGCTCGAAGAACAGCTGCCCGAATTGCTCGATGCCTGCCAAACGCTGCTGCGCACAAATGCCGATGATCGCGCCAGCGCCAAGGGCTTCATGATCGCCACAATTTACGCGGTGCGCCTCTCTTACCTTGCACTGGCGCAAACCGCGCAGCAGATGTTCGAAGGCGGCGCCTGGGAAGCCGGCGAAATGTGCTTGCCGCACAATGAGCGAGAGCTGTTGCTCCCCACTGCGGTTTTCGCGCGCTGGCGAGGGTGAAGAACGGCGGCGACGAGCCGTTCTTCACTGCCCGTTGCGGCTTGCCCCAGCCGCCCTGCCCGACGCCTCGGTTCGACTTGTAGGTCTCGATCCGATCTGTATAACTGAACCATATGGTTCAGTATAACTCCGCCCGCCTCGACGCCTCGTTCGCCGCCCTGTCAGACGCGACGCGGCGCGGCGTGCTGGAGCAACTCGGCCGCGCCGACGCCTCAATCACGGAGCTCGCCGACAGATTCCACATGACGCCCACAGGCATGAAGAAGCATGTCGGCGTGTTGGAGCGAGCAGGGCTCATAACGACGAAAAAGGTCGGCCGTGTCAGAACCTGCAGACTCGGCGCGCACGCGCTGGAAGCAGAGGCCGCTTGGATCGAGCGTCGTCGCCAGCTTTGGAGCGCGCGTTTCGATGCGCTGGACGGAATTGTCGAAGAATTGAAACGCAAGGAGAAGCCCGATGGAAGACGGTAGCGCCGCCATGAATGGTACGGTGGTGGAACGCAAATCCGACCTTGAGATGGTTGTGACACGAACATTCAACGCGCCAGCGCACATCGTTTTCGAAGCGTGGAGCAAAGCGGAGTTGTTCCGGCGCTGGTGGGTGCCGAAATCGGCTGGCCTGACGCTGCTCTCCTGCGACATGGATGTGCGCACCGGGGGCGCCTATCGCCTCGTATTCCGCCACCCGGCCTCCGATCAGCCGATGGCGTTCTTTGGCACGTACAGGGAAGTGACCCCGCCCACGCGCATTGTCTGGACCAACGATGAAAGCGATCAAGGTGCGGTGACCACCGTGCTGTTCGAAGAAAAGGCTGGCAAAACGCTGGTCACACTGCACGAAATCTACCCCACGAAAGAAGCGCTTGATGAAGCCCTCGCCGGCTCTGCGGAAGCTTTGCCCGAACAATTGGCGCAGCTAGACGAGCTGCTGGCGGGCAGGTTGTGACCATGGCCTAGTCAGCGGCGACCTCATGGGCTTCTTTAGTGAAAGTTGCGTCCTTTCGGCATCACGTTCGCGGCCGCCGATAGATCGATGCGCACGTCGCGCGGGTGGCGGCCTGCATCGCCGCGCCAGGAGCCGCTGGGGCCGCTCTTGCGCGGCTCGTCGTTCGGTGTGGAGGGATCGAGCTTTGGACCCGCCGCGGAGAGGTTGGCCAGCAACGCGTTCCAATCGTGCACGCGCTCAGCGATCACATGGATGACGCCATTCTCGCTTTGCACCGGCCCATCGATCGCCACCAAGCGTCCGCCCAGCACTTCGCGGCGGAATTGCTCGAACAGCTTGGGCCAGACGACAATATTGGCGATGCCGGTTTCGTCCTCCAGCGTCATGAAGATGACGCCCGAAGCAGTGCCTGGCCGCTGACGCACCAGCACCAGTCCCGCCACCCGCGTACGCTGGCCATTGCCCATGCGCGTCAGCTGCTCGGCTTTGACGGCGCGACGGCCATCGAGATCGGAACGCAGCAGCGCGCACGGATGCGTCTTCAGCGATAGTCCTAACGTGCGATAATCCTCCACCACGTGCTCGCCCAGCGGCATCGTCGGCAGATCGAAATCGGGCTCGCGCGAGGGATCGTCGTGCGTCTGCGCAAACAGAGGCAGATCCTCTTGCCCGCCGACACGGTTGAGCCCGCGCGCCGCCCACAGCGCCTCACGCCGGTCGAGCCCTAGCGAACGGAATGCGTCGATGTCGGCCAGACGCTCGATGGTCGATACCGGCAAGCCGCTGCGCAACCACACATCGCGCACTGAATCGTAGCCACGCCCACGCCGGGCGACGAGGCTTTCCAGTTCTTCCTGCTTCAGCCCTTTCGCTTGTCGGAAGCCGAGCCGCAGCGCATGCGTCGAGCGCACGTCGCGCGTCATCTCGCCATGGCGCGCATGCACACGCGGCGCCGCACGCGGGCCGGGCTCAAGCGTGTTGTCCCACGCCGACAGGTTGATATCGATCGGGCGCACCTCCACGCCATGTTCGGCGGCATCGCGCACGATCTGCGCCGGTGCATAAAATCCCATCGGTTGGGCATTGAGCAACGCCGCCGCAAACACGTCCGGATAATGGCATTTCAACCAAGAGGACGCGTAAACCAGAATTGCAAAACTTGCGGCATGGCTTTCGGGAAACCCGTATTCGCCAAAGCCCTCGATCTGCGCGAACGAGCTTTCGGCGAAAGCCTTGTCATAGCCATTGGCGATCATGCCGCTGATGAACTTCTGTTTCAGCGAGCCTATCGTGCCGACGCGTTTGAACGTCGCCATCGCGCGGCGCAGCTTGTCGGCTTCAGACGGGGTAAAGCCGGCGCCAACTATAGCGATCTGCATCGCCTGCTCCTGGAACAGCGGCACGCCCAGCGTGCGCTTCAGCACCTCTTCTAGTTCCGGCGAAGGATACGTGACGCGCTCCAACCCCTGCTTTCGCTTCAGGTACGGATGCACCATGCCGCCCTGGATCGGCCCAGGCCGCACGATCGCCACTTCGATGACGAGATCGTAGAATTCCTTAGGCTTGAGGCGCGGCAGCATCGACATCTGCGCCCGACTCTCGACCTGAAACACGCCGACTGAGTCCGCTCGCTGCAGCATCGCGTAAACGCGAGGATCGTCGGCGCTGGAGAAAAAGGAAAGATCGACGCGCTTTTTCTTACGTTCCCCCTCGACGGGAAAGCTGTCACGCGAAGCGTGACTGAGGGGGCCGGGCCAGCCAGCGTTTCCATTTGAGTCTCGCGCGGCTTTCACTTCACCACCGGGGCGCGCACCCTCTTCGGCGCCCCCATCGAGGGGAAGGTGATCCCAGTCTGGATAATGTCGCCTACAAAGATCCAGCGCTTTCTTCAAGCAGCTCAGCATGCCGAGCCCAAGCACATCGACTTTGAGAATTTTCAGCGCCTCGAGATCGTCCTTATTCCACTCGATGACGGTGCGATCCTCCATCGCTGCGTTCTGAATCGGCACGACATCGTGCAGTTTTTCGCGCGTGATGACGAAGCCGCCGACATGCTGCGAAAGATGGCGCGGAAAACCATGCAGCTCATTCGCCAGCTGCACGCATGTGCGCAGCTGCGGATCGCGGACATCGAGCCCAAGCTCCTTGAGGTCGTCCTGCTTCACGCCATCCGACCACCAATGCAGCGTTTTCGCCAGCGCCGCGATACGGTCTTCCGAATAGCCGAATGTCTTGGCCACCTCGCGGATGGCGCTTCGGCCGCGATAGCAAATAACTACTGCAGATAGACCTGCGCGATCGCGGCCATATTTTTGATAAATGTACTGGATCACCTCCTCGCGCCGCTCGTGTTCGAAATCGATGTCGATGTCGGGCGGCTCGCCGCGCTCTTCGGAAATGAAACGCTCGAACACCAGATGCCCGCCGTCCGGATTCACTTCGGTAACGCCGAGCGCATAGCAGATGCTGGAATTGGCCGCCGAGCCGCGCCCCTGGCACAGAATCGGGTCGATTGGGTTGCCGTGGCGATCCTGGCCCGAGCGGGCGAAGCGGACGATGTCGGCGACAGTGAGAAAATACGGCGCGTATTTGAGCCGGGCGACGATCTCCAACTCGCGCTTCAGCAGATCGCTGACAGCCGGCGGCACGCCATGCGGATAACGCCTGCCGATCCCTTCCCAAGCAAGATGCTCCAACGCCGCTTGCGGATCGGGAAAGCCTTCAGCCGTCTCCTCCGGATACTCGTAACAAAGATCGTCCATCGAGAAGCGAACACTTTCGATAAAACGAAGGCTCTCAGCTACCGCCTCCAGCGCATCGGCGTAGAGACGGCGGATTTCCTGCGGAGGTTTCAAGTGTCGCTCGCCGTTCTTGGCCAAGAGCAAGCCGGCGTCGGCAAGACGTTTCTTTTCGCGAATGCAGGTGACGACATCGAGCAACGCGCGCCGGTCGCTGTGATGCATCAACGGCTCTGTGGTTGCGAGTAGGCGCGCGCCGGCTGCTTTGGCGATGCTTTCCAGCACGCGCAAACGGCGGCGGTCCTCGCCATCGAAGCGGAACGGCGCGGCGAGCCATACTTGGCCGCACGCTTCACGCAGCTTGACTAGAAAATCCGCGAGAGTTTCTGCGCCAGTGACAGGCGCTTCGTCCGGTGGAATGACAATGCATTTTAGCCCCGCAGCGTGCTCGAGCAGATCGGCAAAATCCAGCCAGCACTCCCCCTTCGGCGCGCGCATATTCCCCTTGGTCAAAAGCCGCGTCAGCTGCGCAAACGCAGCGCGATCCTGCGGATAAGCAATGACGTCCGGCGTCCCGTCGCGAAACACCAGTCGCGCTCCGACAATCAACGGCAGGCCTTGCTCTTTCGCGACCACATGCGCGCGCACGACGCCAGCCAGCGTGTTGCGATCCGCCACGCCAAGCCCGGCAAGTCCGATCGACTTGGCCTGCACAACCATTTCTTCCGGATGCGATCCCGAGCGCAGAAAGGAGAAGTTGGTGGTGGCGCACAGTTCGGCGAAGCTCATTGCGGCGTCATCTCGACACGGAGCGCGCTGGCGCGTTTCCGCAACCAGCCGGATGATTTCTGTTTCACGCAAACAGCCCCTGCACGAACCAGCGCGGGGCTGCGTCTTCGCCGTAGAGACCTTCGCGATAGAGCCAATAGCGACGGCCTTCTCTATCCTCGACGCGGTAATAATCGCGCGTTGCAGCGCCGACGAGCCAATCGCCGCCGACGCGTTCAGGCCCTTCAGCCCGCGCCACCTCGCGCAGCACGCGCCGCCAACGGAAGCGGATTGGCGGCCCATCCGGCACGGTGGCGATCGCTTCAATCGGCTGCGCGCGCGAGAACAAGGTCAGCGGCCGCCGCATTACGCCATCGCGCGGTGGATTGTTTTGCGCCGAAGGCGCCGCGTCATTGTCCAGCGCCTCCAGCCACGCGCCGGCCTGCTCCGGCTGATGCATATCGATCAAGCGCGGACGCAGCACACGTTTGGATCCGAGGCGCGCGCTCAATACATCAACAATGGCGGCGATCCTATCGGCGCTCGCCTGCGTTTCCTCCGCCGCCAACAAGGCCGCCGGCGCGCCTTGGATACGTTCGAGTTGCACTACGTCGAGTCGCGCCGCCTCGATGCCGAACTCCGCATTCAGATTTTCCGCCGCGCGATCTAGCTTTTCACGGAAGAGACGCAAGAGCGGCTTCAGTTCGCGCTCGGGACGGCTGACGCCGATCTCAATGACACGGTCCCGGCCATCGACGCCAAACAAATGCAACGCGCAACGGCGCGCGCCGACGCCACGCAGATCGAGCTTTTCAATCGCGTCTTCGCACAGCGTCCTGGTCGCTTCGAGAATCGC
The DNA here is from genome assembly GCA_964402795.1 of uncultured Terricaulis sp. Lineage (GTDB taxonomy): Bacteria > Pseudomonadota > Alphaproteobacteria > Caulobacterales > Aquidulcibacteraceae > Vitreimonas. The sequence continues at coordinate 88,141 of CAYODX010000011.1, forward strand.
TTCGACGTTGAACAGAGGTTCGAGAAAGCGTCGCAGCGCGAACACCGGCGGGGCGGGACGGCGTGGCCTTAAAGCTTCACACGCCTTTCCCAGCGCTTGATCCAATCGCAACATGGCGCGTTCGCCTGCGCGCGCGGTAAAAGAAGAGCGCGGCGCATCGATAAGTTGGCCAATTGTCTTCAACCCCAGGCGGCGCAGCAACGCAACCGCCTCAACATCCAGCCGCAACGCCTCGACCGGAAGCGGCGCGAGCGCATCTTGGACCACCGGCGCCCTCGTCGTCGCGCCATAGCGCGCAAGCGCCCAAGCCGCGCCTGGCGTCGGAGCCAGAGCCGCGCGCGCGGCGAAGCCTTGCGCTGCAAGACGCGTCACGATCAAATCGCGCAAGATCGCCTCGCCGCCGAACAGATGGCCGCAGCCGCTAATATCGAGAAATAATCCATCCGGCGCATCGACCACCACGATGGGCGTGAAACGCTCGCACCAGGCTGCGATTAGATCGAGCGTGCGCGCATCTTCTTGCGTCGCCGCCTCAACCGCCTCGAGATCGGGCTGGATCGCGCGGGCGTCCGCGAGCGACATGGCGAGACGCAAGCCAAGCGCAGACGCGCGCGCGTCGACGCTCGTCAACCGGAAGGCGTTCGCTTCCTTCGCATAGACGGCGAGCGGCCGCCCTTCAGGCGCGCGCCCGGAACGGATCAGCCGGTCGGTCGAAAGACGCGGCAGAACGATCGCGAGCCACGTCGTCTCGTTCTGTGAAGACGTGTGCATGAGCATCCCATTCGATGACGAAACGCGCTCCCGCTGGCCCTGCGCGGCTGCGTATCAGTTCAAGCGCGAAGGCAGGCCGGCCGAGTTCGCGTCCTTCGGCTGCACTGGGCGCAGCACCCACGCGCCAGCGCGTCCAGGCCGCGCTCGCTTCGGCGAGCGGGCGCACCAGCAGACAGCGCGAGTGATTGCGCTCGGCGAACAACAACAGACGCCGCGTGGCTTTGAGATCGAGCGGCTTGCCGCGCCCGCTCAACGCACACACTACGATTGCGCCGCTGGCGCCGAGGGCCTGCTCGGCGGCCCATAAGGTCTCGTCGCGCTTTTGCGCGCTGACGGCGATGAGGCGTTTTTCATCAAGTCCGAATTGCGCCAGGCCCGGTGGATAGGGCGCGCCCTCCTCGGCGAACACTCCGTTCTCGCCGGCCCAAAACACCCGTCCGCCCCAATGCGCGGCCAGCGCCAAGCCAAAGCCCAGCGCCGCACTTTCCGCGCCCGGACCAGCCGGACACAGTTCATGCAGCGGCTGGCTGGCCATAGCGGCGGCGAACCCGGCAAAACCGGGCGCTTTCGGGCACGTACGGGGGACTGGACGCAGGCTCATGTTCCCTGTATGTTCTACTCTTCCGAGTCGCATTCGGCAAGAGATGCTATGTTAGAAACGCAGCTGATGACTCAGCCCCTCGCCTCTCTCCTGGAGCGCCTTCGGTCGCTTAAGCCCGAGCTTGAAACCCAGTTCGGCGTAACTGGGCTTTCCGCCTTCGGTTCCTATGTGCGCAACCAAGCCCGGCCCGACAGCGATCTCGACCTGCTGCTCGACTTCGCGCGAACCCCGTCTTTGTTCGAATTGGCGCGCCTCGACCAAATGCTCGAGGACGCACTTGGCGTTAAGGTGGATACTGTGCCGCGCGACAGCCTCAATCCGCGTTACGCACCCTTCATTTTATCAGAACTCGTGCAAGTCTGATGGCAAATCGGAAGGCGCGGCCGATTCTTGAAGACATGCTCGCCTACGCGGAAGAAGCACGCGACATCCTCGGCCCACGCGATGGTCCAGCGCTTCGTTCGGAACGAATTCACCTTCTCGCCGTCAGCCGCGCTTTGGAAATCGTCGGCGAAGCAGCCAATCAGTTACCCAGTGAAGTGGCTAAACAGCTCCCGATTGATCTTCGCCCCGCTATCGCCATGCGTCACCGCCTGATTCACGGCTATGACAGCGCAAGTGCGGACATTATCGCAAAGACTGTCCGCGAAGACTTTCCAGCCTTTATCGCCTCACTTCGCACAATCCTGGCGGCGCCTTTGCCGGATGGCAGCTAACATGCACGCCTACGCCCTTTTTGACACCGCCATAGGCCGCTGCGGCATCGCCTGGGGCAGCCATGGCGTGATTGGCGTGCAATTGCCGGAGAAAACGCACGAAGCCACGCGCCTGCGCATTATGCGCCATTGTCCAAGCGCAGATGAAGCAGAACCGCCAAAGCCCATCGCGCGCGGCATTGAGGATATCCAAGCGCTGTTGCGCGGCGAAAAGAAGAGTCTGCGCACGATCACGCTCGACATGGCCCGCGTGCCTGCGTTCAACGCCCGCGTCTACGAAACGGCGCGCGCGATCGCGCCGGGGCAGACACGCACCTACGGAGACATTGCCCGAGCCATTGGCGATGCGAGCGCTGCGCGCGCTGTCGGCCAAGCATTGGGCCGCAACCCATTCGCGATCGTGGTGCCCTGCCACCGCGTGGTGGGCGCGAACGCAAAGCTCGTCGGCTTCTCCGCCAGCGGCGGCATCGCCACCAAGCTCAAATTGCTCGAGATCGAAGGATGGCGCGCCCAAGAACGCATGTTGTTCGAGGATCTGAGCTAGCCGCGCCGCCTCCCGCTGGGGCAGCGGCGGCGCGCGCGTTATTTCTGCACATGACGCTGCAAAATTAGGCGCTCGGCGAATATCTGGTTGTGAATGCGCCGCCGTGCTTGCCTCCGTCAGCACAACTTGGAGCATGGCTTACGGCGCGCCAGGCGCCGATAACCAAGGGGAAAGCCAGGGTGCTGGATCTGATGCGGAGGCGCCACAGGCGCGCACAAGACGTCGATCGTGCTGACGCCGACACAGAGTTTAACGGGGAATTTACGCTAACAAGGAACTTTCAAGCGAACGCGGGGGCGGTCCGCGTCTTCAAGAGGATGCGCAGCATGAAGAAACTTCTCGGCCTCGCCCTGCTGGCGGGTGCAGCCACGGCTGGCGTCGCCCACGCCGAAGGCACGGTGTCGGCGAACGTGTCGCTGACCAGCGACTACATCTTCCGCGGCGTTTCGCTGTCGGACAACGGACCGGCGATTCAAGGCGGCTTCGATTATACCAGTGAACTCTGGTACGCGGGCGTGTGGGCTTCGAGCCTCAGCGAAGGCGTCGAGACAGACCTCTATGTCGGCTTCACCCCGACGACTGGACCTGTCGCCTGGGATCTGGGCGTCATCGGCTATTTCTATCCGGGCGCAGACGATGATGGCGCCGAGTTCGATTATTATGAGCTGAAGGGGACGCTGAGCTTCAATCCCACCGAACAATTCGCAGTCGGCGCGGGTCTCTACTATTCGCCGGAAAATTACGGCGACACTGGCGACGCCACCTATTACGAGGTCAACGCCGAGTACACCGTGACCGACGCCTTCGTGATCAACGGCGCCTACGGCAATCAGACCATCGAATACCCGCTCGGCTCGACCGGCGGCGTCCCAGAGGCGGATTACAACACCTGGAATCTCGGCGCGACCTATGCGCTGCACGGCTTCAACCTCGATTTCCGGTATCACGACACGGATATCGACGAAGGTTCGGACATCGAGAACTACACCTACGGCCCGGCGAGCTATGATTCAGCGTTCGTCGTCACCGTCGGCCGCGAACTCTAGAACTACCCGTTAGAGCCATGCCGGCAACGGCCGCCTCTTCAGAGGCGGCCGTTTTGCCGTCACCGGCTCGGCCATTGCGGCGCACGGCTGACCATGCCAGGCGTCTTGCGTCCAAGCACGTCGGAAATGAACTGGGCGACCTCGACCGCAGCATCGAGTTCGACGCCGGTGTCGAAGCCCATTCGATTGAACATGTAGAGAAGATCTTCCGTCGGCACATTGCCTGCAGCGCCGGGAGCGAACGGGCAACCGCCTATGCCCGCGAGCGATCCGTCGAGGACCCGCACTCCCTCTTCAACCGCAGCAACGGCGTTCGCAAGCGCAGTGTTGCGCGTGTTGTGAAAGTGCGCGCGCAGCTGGACACGCGACGGAATCGCCGCCCTCACCGCGCGCAGGCGCGCATGCACATCGCTCGGCGCGGCGACGCCGATCGTGTCGGCTATGGCAAGCTCGAAGATGTCCTCTGCGACGCAACGCTCCGCAACCTCGACAACACGGGCGATCGGCACTTCGCCATCGAAGGGGCACCCAAACGCGGTGGAGACAGTCGCGGATAGGCGCGCGCCGCCTTGCTTGGCTGCTTCGGCGACTTGCGACCAGACGCGGAACGTCTCTTCGACCGTGCCGCCATTGTTGCGGACCGAAAATCCATCCGAGGCGCAGAAAACGTAATTGATCTCCTTCGCTCCGGCCGCCAGCGCCCGCTCTACCCCGCGAGGATTGAGCGCAAGCGCGATGTAGGTCACGTCGCGCCGCGGCTCGACGCCGGCGAACACGGCGTCCCCGTCGGCCATCTGCGGCACCTTTTTGGGATTGACGAAGCTGCCTGCCTCGAGCCGGCGAAATCCTGCGCGCACAATGCGCCGGATCAATTCGAGCTTGTTTTCGGTCGAGACGATCTCCGGCTCGTTCTGTAATCCGTCGCGAGGACTGACTTCGACGAGTTCAAGCTTTTCCTTGGCCACGCTCGGCTCCGAATGCAGGCAGCGCCCATCCGTAATGTATAGCGCCGGCGCGCAGGCCGAAACCCAGCATGGCGCCGAGTGCGCCGGCCCATAGCGGCGCTATGCCGAGCCGGGTCGCCACGACGAAAACACCAGCGGCGACCAACGCGGCGGATATCGTGATCTCGCGTTTGAGCAGCGCGGAAGGTTGACCCGCCAGCACATCCCTGATGACGCCGCCGAACGTCGCGGTCAGCACGCCCATGGCGATCGCGACAAAAGGATCGACCCCAAGCGCCAGCGCCTTGCCCGCGCCTATCACTGCATAGGCGGCCAGACCCACTGCATCGAGCCAGATCAGCGTCTTCAGACGTTGCAAGTGCGGCGCTGCGAACCAGACGGCGATGGAAGCCGCAAGACCGATGCCGAGATAGGTTGCATCGCCGATCCAGAACACCGGCGCGCCAATCAGCAGGTCGCGCAAGGTGCCCCCGCCAATGCCGGTCGCGACCGCGAAGAACCAGAATGTGATGATATCCTGCCGGTCGCGCGCAGCGGCGAGCGCCCCGGTCAGCGCGAACACGGTCACGCCGGCATAATCGAAGATCGGAGGCAGCACCGGGAACGATTCGGGCGGGAGCATGATTATTCCTGCCGGACTGGGGATGAATCAGTCCACCCTAAGCTGGTGAACCGTCAGCTCGTATGGAGGGCGCAATGTTCTTCGCCAACTCGCTCGGCCCGGCTTTGACACCTGGCGGCGCCATGATCATGATGCGCTTCATCGCCAACAAACTGAAACCAGACACGGCCGCGTCCGCCGAAGCGATGTACGCGATTGTCGCCGACTTCGCGCGCATCGACGGCAGCCGGATCACGCCGGAGGCGGCCATCGAATACATGCTGCGTCATCGCCTCATCGAGCGCACTGCGACCGGCTACAGCCTCAGCGCCGGTGCTTCGCGCGCGGCTTAGAGCGCGGCAGCGGCACAGCTTTGCCGGGATTGCTGAGCGCAGCTTTAATTGCTGCGGGATCGTCGGTGCGTTCTGCTTCGTCCGCAGCGAAGAGGTTGCGGCTCACATCCCAGGCTTCCAGCGCCGCCTTCTGACTTGAGGTCGCCACCACGTAGTCGGTAAAGCCGATCCGCGTCCGAAACACCTTCATGCCGGAGACGAGTTCCGTCGGCTGCCCTTTCGTGCTTGGCTTGCGCATCCCGGCGCTCCTTCAGCTCGAACAACGCGAGCCGCGCCACCGGCGTTTCGCACTGCTCTATTTGGTGCGAGCGGCGGGAGTCGAACCCGCACCGCCTTGCGGCGAACGGATTTTAAGTCCGCTGCGTCTACCGGTTTCGCCACGCTCGCGCCGGGGCGCACATAAGAGCGTTTGACCCGCGCGCGCAAGGATTGGTGCTCGACCAGGCGCTCGCCTATGTCTCGGGTCGGGTATCGCCATGCATCCATTAGACTGGTTGATCTGAACCGCACAGCAGCATCTGGCCGGTGTAGCGCAGCCGCGCGCCGGTCCAGACATTGGGCCGACCATATTCGTCGTAGGCATAAGCAGCGAGCGCAGCGCCCGCCGCATCGGCAGCGCCGATGGTCGAGCCCATGCGATCCTGAAACAGCCAGCGCCGATCGCTTGTGCCCGCGCCCTCGTACCAGAGCACAGGCTCATCCACACCCGGTCCCGGCACGTAGCGCCGCAGCAGCGCGCCGCTCGCATTGTACTCCCCGATCAAGGTCGCGCCGTCATAGAGAAACCGCGTCGCACCTGCCGCGGCGCTGCTCTCGTAGAGGCGCCCCGCGGGATCGTAGGAGAGCGACAACGACGGCGAGCCGCTCACGCCGGTCAGCCGGTTGAACGCGTCGTAGCCGTACGTG
>CAYODX010000012.1:0-92276 GCA_964402795.1 uncultured Terricaulis sp.
CCACGAGCGCGCGGATTGAAACAGTATGGCGTCAACGCGACGCGCGGGGCGGTCAAGTCGCGCTCCCCACGAGCGCGCGGATTGAAACACCATGGCGCTCGGCAAGACCCAGTTGGAGCGCATGTCGCGCTCCCCACGAGCGCGCGGATTGAAACCTGCGGGGTGCGATGCATGACTCTATCTCCCGTGGTCGCGCTCCCCACGAGCGCGCGGATTGAAACTTGATCCAGCCGCCGCCCTCCTTGGTGTTGTAGAGTCGCGCTCCCCACGAGCGCGCGGATTGAAACGACAGCGGCGCGGTCGAAATCGTGATCAAGCGCGAGGTCGCGCTCCCCACGAGCGCGCGGATTGAAACGCTGCCCGGCGGCCGGCCAGGTCCGCGCCGCGCAAGTCGCGCTCCCCACGAGCGCGCGGATTGAAACGACGTGAAGTAGACGCCGGTCGAATACGGCCTGGGTCGCGCTGCGAGGAAATTCTGGGAATGGCGCGGAATTTCGTGTATTGTACAAAAAAACAAATGGTGCCAGAAGAGGATTCAAAGAGCCGCGCCAGCGATTCGAATCGAAAAATCTTCTTCGATTTTATTCTCGCGAGAATACCGACATTGCTACCGGAAACGAGGAAAGATGTCCCGATTCGGCTAGGTTCTCGCGTTGCGCGAGACGATCCTGCACGTGTGCGCCTGTCGCGCAAGTCGAGTGTGTTTCCGGAAGTTTCCGCGCATGAGCGGAAGTGACTGGAACGACAAATGAAGCGCGCGGGTCACTATGCGATGGCAGCTTCTGCGCCATAAACGCGTGCGAGCCCTTCGCAGCGGGCAGCTAGTTCTTTCACCAAGCGATCGAGCGTCTCGTTGGCCAAGCCTTGTTCGCGCAATTCGGCGAGCAGCTCGCTCGCTTCGTCAGGCGCGCGGGCGACGATGTCACGCACGTGCGCCAGCGCGCGATCTGGGTCGAAGTTCGTGGCTTCGGCTATGGCCTGCCAATGCCGCGGGAGAATCTCGCGCAGGATGTGCCGGCCGTCGATCGCCATGGCAAGCGAGGATTCCCTTCGATCCCCAGCATAGGGCAGGTCGCTAATCACGTCGTAGAGCGGCGCCAGACGAAATGCGCCGCCTGGTGCGTAGACGATGGAGTAATTGCGCGCGTGCGCGTCCGTGCCGGCGATCACGAAGTTGAAGGCCTGGGCGCGCATGAAGCGGTCACGGTCCAATGTCGGATTAGCCGAGTCCAGCAGCAGCGCCATGACGTGCTTGATCGTCGGCCCGCCATCCTGCTGGTACTTGCGGAAGGGGTTCACGCCCAGCGCCTGGCACATATCCTCCTGGTGGACGCGAAAAACGCCTTGCGCGCGGCGGATGCGGTCGTAGCGCTCGACGATGATCACCGGCACGCCGCCGATCGTCTCGACCTCCGAGATGGCCGCCGGCAGATTGAGGCGCCGCGCCAGGGCCAGACAGAAATGCTCGTTCGAGGCGATGTGGCGGATGCGGCCGGTTTCGGGTTTGAAGATGTGCGTAGTCGGCGTCCTCCCCTGCGGGATGGCCCACGAGTTCTTGATGCGATAGAGCGCGGTCTTGGCTTGTGCGCCGGCGAGACTGAACTGGCCCGCGTCTTCGGCGAGACGGCCGGCGCCGGGATCGTCGCGTAGCGCGATAATGCGCGCTTCAAGCTCCCTGCGCGCCAACCGCTTCACGTTTTCCCGGCCCTGCAGCTCAACATCGGGCGGCACGAGTTGCACCGCACCGGGGCAGTCCTCGCCGACGGCGCTCAGCAGCGCGAACGGATTGCGAGCCGAGACGCGAAAGCGCTTGGCCCACCCGTCCAGGATGCGCTCATTGTCGGGCAGCAAACCCCACATGAAATTCGTTATCGGCCGCACGCCGTGGCGCTGCTGCTGCAGCGGTATCGAGCGCGACAGCGGAATATGGCGCGGGTTGCGCTGCCATTCGGCACCGTACTCGAAACGATAGCTGCCGTTGGCGCGCTGCGTGACCTCGCCGATTTCCTTGTCGGTCAGCAGGACTTTGAGACTCTTGATCACTTACGCCGCCTCAGCCCGGTGTTGGCGATGGCGTCCAGATCGACATCGTCATGCGCAGCACCGCTGGGCGCCGTTAGCGCCGCCCGGTCCTGACTTCCGATCGTCAGCGGAAGCTCGAGCGCCTTCAGCATCTGGAAGATGAGGCCGATGCTGGCGCCCGGACTGCCTTTCTCGACCTTGGAAACGGCCGACTGCGTCACACCAATCCGCGACGCCAGCCCGGCCTGCGTCTCACCGCGGCCGACGCGGGTCTGGCGCAGCAATGCGCCCAGTTCTTTGACGGTCTTGGCGTGCATGCCCTATTCCTGGCAGGGATTGTTTCATTTATGCCTATCAGGAATGACTTACAATGTGCCCCGTGGGTAAGGCGCATTATTCCTAGCAGGAATGATGTGTGCATATTCCTATTAGGAATAGAGCGGCAACACCCTTGACTCATGCCGAATATAGGGATACAAACTAGACCCATCTATAATGTAAGAGGACCAGACAAGCTCGGCATGCGCTGGGGAGTTGAAAAACGATTGGAGTTCATAGAGTTCCGCCTCTTCTGGGAGGGCGGGATCAACCGTTCTGACATCATCGAGCAGTTCGGGGTGTCGGTCCCACAAGCTTCGAAGGACCTGACCCTTTACGAGGCAAAGGCCCCAGGCAACCTGAGCTATGACAAGAGCGCGAAACGCTATCGGGCCTCGCCGAAATTTCGGCCGGTGTTTCTGGAGCCCGATCCAGAAGCATATCTCGCACAATTGCTCCCCTCGCAGACGCCTATAGGAAATGGCGACTCGGAAAGTTGGCTCGCAAAACCACCAGCTTTTGACTCGATGCCCGTGCCGCATCGGCGCGTCGATGCGAAGGTGTTGCGTACGATTCTCTCCGCGATCCGTGAACGGCAGTCGTTGGAAGTGTTCTATCAGTCGATGAGCGGCAAACGGCCTGCGCCGCAGTGGCGGTGGATCAGTCCTCATGCGCTCGGTCAAGACGGCCTACGCTGGCATGTGCGCGCATATTGCCATGAAGATGGCAAGTTCAAGGACTTCATCTTGTCGCGTTGTTTGAAAACGCGAGGAGTCGAGCCGTCAACGGCGAACCCAGACGACGATCGCTTCTGGCACGACAAGTTTGTGGTATCGCTCATGCCGAACCCAGCTTTGAGCGAAAATCAGCAGGAGATCATTGCGCAGGATTACTGCATGCGCGATGGGTGCGTCGATATCCCGGTGCGGCGGGCGTTGCTGTATTACTTCCAGAAGCGGCTGCGACTCGATGCGGGTAACTTCAAGGACGGTGCGCACGAGAAGCCGGTTGTTGTCGCTAATCGCGATGCATTCGAGGTCGCCCTCGCAGAGGCGATGCAATGAAGTCGGAGAACTTCGAGTTTCTGCGCAGGCGCTGGCCTGAGCTCGCCACCTTGGGCGGTTTTGCCGAATCGTATGCCTACACCGACGCGAGCAGCGCGCTTGTGAAGCTGCGGGCCTTCGCCGAAAATCTGACCAAAGACATCTATACCGCGCTCGCCTTGCCGACGCCTATTCGGCCCAGCTTTGTCGATTTGCTGAACGACCACGCGTTTTGCTCGATCGCGCCGGAGGTCGTGCTGAACAAGCTTCATGCGCTGCGCATGCATGGCAACAAGGCGGCGCATGGCGAGAGCGCGCGATCGGAGACTGCGCTCTGGCTGCTCAAAGAGGCGCACGATCTCGGGCGTTGGCTCGCGGCCTATTTTCGCGAGGCCGATACAAAGACGCTCCCGCTATACAAGGCGCCGACTGCTCCGGTGGATTCCGCAGCGGAGCTGGAGCGTGCGCGCAAGAGGGCGCTTGAAAAGCTCGCCGCGCAGGAGGCTGAACTCCAGGCGGCGCTGCTCGAACTTGAGGAGGCACGCAAGAAGGCTCAGACCGCAGAGAAGCGCGCCGAGGAGCTGGAAGCTCTGCGCGCTTCGGCCGATGCAACAGCCGATCTGCTCAAGTTCGACGAGGCGGCCACCCGCGCGCGCATCATTGACAGCATGATGGCGGCCGCCGGCTGGGATGTCGGCCCCGGCCTGTCCTCAACTCAGAGCGTCTCAAAGGAATTCGAAGTCGCCGGCCAGCCGACGCAGAGCGGCAAGGGGTACGTCGATTACGTCTTCTGGGACGACGATGGGACGCCGCTGGCCGTCGTTGAAGCTAAGAAAACTTCGGTCGACCCCGAGCTGGGCCGCAAGCAGGCCAAGCTTTACGCGGACGCGCTCGAGGCTTCGCACGGACAGCGGCCGGCGATCTTTTACACCAATGGCTATGACATCTGGCTGTGGGACGATGCGGGCGGTTACCCGCCGCGCAAGCTCTTTGGCTATTATTCCAAAGACAGCCTTCAGTATCTGGTGAAATTCCAACGCAAGAGCCGCGCGCCTTTGTCTGGGCTCTCGCCGCAGGACAACATCGTCAATCGCCTCTACCAGATCGAGGCGATCAAGCGTGTCGCCGAGCGCTTTGAGGACAAACATCGCAAGTCGCTCATCGTGCAGGCCACTGGCACGGGCAAGACACGCGTGGCGATCGCGCTTGCCGAGCTGATGATCCGCGCGGGCTGGGCCAAGCGCGTCCTTTTCCTGTGCGATCGCCGCGAACTTCGCAAACAGGCGAAGAACGCCTTTTCCGACTACTTGCCGTCAGAGCCGGTGCGCATTGTCAATTCGCGCGTCACCGCCGCCGCCAATGAGCGTATCTTCATCGCTACTTATCCGGCGATGCTGAAGGCGCACCAGGCGTTTGATGTGGGCTTCTTCGACCTCATCATCGCCGACGAATCGCACCGCAGCATCTACAATGTCTATGGCGAGATCTTTCACTATTTCGATGCGCTGCAAGTGGGTCTGACCGCCACTCCCGTCGATTTCGTGACGCGCAGCACGTTCAACCTCTTCAACTGCGAGGGGCAGCTGCCGACGGCGAACTACGATCTCGAACAAGCGGTTGACGATGGCTGGCTGACGCCGTTCGAGGTGTTCGATCACACGACGCCGTTCTTGCGCGAAGGCATTAAACTGAGCGGCTTGACCAAGGAGCAGATTGCGCAGCTGGAAGAACAGGGCGAGGACCCCTCGCAATACGATTTCGGCGCCGATCAGGTCGATAAGGCGATCTACAACAAGGACACCAATCGGGCCGTTTTGCGCAATCTGATGGAGAACGGGCTGCGCGAAGCCGGCGGGCAAACCATCGGCAAGACCATCGTCTTTGCCCGCAATTTCGATCACGCCAAGCTGCTGAAGACCTTGTTCGACGAGATGTATCCTCAGTACGGCGGTCAGTTCTGCCAGGTCGTCATCAATTACGATCCTCGGGCCGAGCAGCTGATCGATGATTTCAAGGGCGTCGGCGACAACTCCAATCTTCGCATTGCCATCTCGGTCGACATGCTCGACACCGGCATCGACGTGCCGGAGATTCTCAATCTAGTGTTCGCCAAGCCGGTGCGCTCGCCGGTCAAGTTCTGGCAGATGATCGGCCGCGGCACGCGGCTGTGCCCCAACCTGTTCGGGCCGGGCGAGGACAAGACGATTTTCCGCATCTTCGATCATTGGGGCAATTTCGAGCGCTTCGAGATGGGCTATGTGCCCGCCGAGCCACAGCAGCCGAAGTCGATGCTGCAAACGCTGTTCGAGGAACGGCTCAATCTCGCGGAAACTGCGTTGCGGGAGAGCGAGGTGGAGGTTTTCCAATCGACGATCAAGCTGATCGAACGAGACATCGACGATCTGCCGGAGAAATCGGTGACGGTGCGCGAAAAATGGCGCGAGCGGCGCTCGGTCCTGTCCGATGGCCGCTTGCAACAATTCGCGCCGGCGACCGTTGCGATGTTGCGGACGACGATCGCGCCGCTCATGCAGTGGCGGCCGACCAACGGCCATCTCGATGCGCACTCGCTCGACCTTCTGGTGACGCGCATGCAAGTTGCTGTGCTGGAAGATGCGGCGCGGCTTGACGATCTCCGGATCGATCTCCTGGAACGCATCGGCCGGCTGCACATGCATCTTCATCCGGTGCGCGAGTGCGCCGAAGCCATTAAAAACGTGAAGTCGCCGGGCTTCTGACAGAATGTGACGGTGGGCGATCTGGAGGCGATCCGCCAGCCGCTGCGCGGCATCATGCACTATCGCCAGAAGCAAAGCGGCGGCGGCTCGGCCAGGATCATTGACATCCTCGAGGACGAGAGCGGCATCGTCAGCCAGCGCCGCGCGACCAATCTGCGCGCCGTCGATATGAGGGCCTATCGCCAGCTGGTCGAAGCCGAACTCAAGAAGCACTTCGACACCGATCCGGTGCTGAAGAAGATTCGCGCCGGCGAGCCGGTGTCGCCGCAAGAGGTGGGCAGCGTTGTGTCGCTAGTGCTGACGCAAAACCCGCACGTCTCGCGCGACGATCTCAATGAATTCTTCTACGCCACCGCGCCGGCGCTCGATCTCGCGATCCGCTCTATCGTCGGCCTGGAGCCCGAGGCGGTGAAGGCGAGGTTCGCGGAGTTCGTGCTGAAGCATCCGTCGATGACAGCCAAGCAGACCCGCTTCCTGGCCTTGCTGCAGAACCACATCGCCCGTCACGGCTTCATCACCATCGACAAGCTCTACGAGCTGCCGTTCACGACGGTGGACGCCGATGGGCCGGAAGGGATTTTCGAGCGGGCCGAAGAGCTGGACGAGCTGATTGAGATTGTGAACGTGTTCGCCCCGCCGCGCGATAGCGGCGGCGCGGGATCGGACGAAGGGACGATGCACTGATGATGACCGGCAAACTCAAGCGGGATGTCGATGCGCTTTGGCTGGAGTTCTGGCAGGGCGGCATCACCAATCCGCTCACAGTGATCGAACAGGTCACTTATCTCATGTTCCTGCGCCTCTTGGACATCAACGAGGCGCGCGACGAAAATCGCGAGCGGCGCGGCGGCAAGGCCAGCGAGCGGCGTTTCGCCGTCGATGAGCAGGCGCTGCGCTGGTCGCAATTCCGGCATCTGGGCGCCGAGGAGATGCTGGCGCTGGTGCGCGACAAGGTCTTTCCGCACTTGCGCAAGAGCGCGGCCGGCGGCTCGGCGTTCACCGAGTTCATGAAGGATGCGCAGCTGATGATCGCCTCGCCGCGCCTGCTGGTAAAGGCCGTCAACATGATCGACAAGCTGCCGCTCACCGAGGGCGACACCAAGGGCGATCTCTACGAACACCTTCTCGGCAAGCTCACCACCGCCGGCATCAACGGCCAGTTTCGCACGCCGCGCCACATCATCCGGCTAATGGTGGCAATGCTCGATCCCAAGCCCACCGATGTCGTGGGCGATCCGGCCGCCGGCACGGCGGGCTTTTTGGTGCAGGTCATGGAATATCTGATCGAGCGCTACACCTCGCCCGAGGGCGTGATCGAGGAAACCGATCCGGAAACCGGCAAGAGCTACAAGCTCTATTCCGGCGATCTGCTGGAAGAACACCGCCGGCACATCCGCGAAGAAATGTTTCACGGCTTCGATTTCGACGCCACGATGCTGCGCATCGCCGCCATGAACATGCTGCTGCACGGCGTCGACGATCCCGACATCCATTATCAGAACACGCTGAGCGGGGGCTTCGGCGAACGCTTTCCGGAGCAGGCGAGCGAGCATTTCGACATCGTGCTGGCCAATCCCCCGTTCAAGGGCAATCTCGATCACGAGGATGTCGACGCCGGCCTGTTGCGCCAGGTGAAAACGCGCAAGACCGAGCTGCTCTTCCTGGTGCTGATCTGGCGCATGCTGAAGAAGAATGTCGGCCGCGCCGCGGTGATCGTGCCGGACGGCGTGCTGTTCGGCTCCTCCACCGCGCACGTCGCGGTGCGCAAGCTGCTCTTGGATCAGAACCAGCTCGAAGCGGTGATCTCGCTGCCGAGCGGCGTGTTCAAGCCGTATGCGGGCGTCTCCACGGCGATCGTTCTCTTTGCCAAGGGCGGCAAGACGCGCGACGTGTTCTTCTACGATGTCGAGGCGGATGGTTTCTCGCTCGACGACAAGCGCGATCCGGTGGAAGCCAACGATCTGCCCGATTGCCTGGAGCGCTGGAAGGCGCGCGATCCGAATAAGGACAAGGACCGCAAGGACAAAGCCTTCTTCGTCTCCGCCGAAGAGATCAGGGCCGCCAATTACGATCTCTCGCTCAGCCGCTACAAGGAGCGCGTCTACGAGGAGCAGGAATACGATCCGCCGAAGGTAATCCTTCAGCGCATGAAGGCGCTCAACGACGATATCGCCAACGACCTCGCCGAGCTTGAGGAGATGCTGGGGTGAGCTACATCCCTCTCGGCAACCTAGTTGAAATTAAGGGTGGCGGAACTCCGAGTCGCGCCAATCCCCGCTATTGGGGAGGGCCGATCCCGTGGGCCACGGTGAAGGACTTCAAATCGACCACGCTGAATGGCGCGGAGGAGAGCATCACACTCGATGGTGTGCGTGACTCTGCGACAAACATCATTCGCGCGGGCGCTGTAATTGTGCCGACACGCATGGCCGTAGGAAAGGCAGCTATCAACACTGTCGATCTAGCGATCAATCAGGACTTGAAGGCGCTTCTGCCGAGCGAGAACGTTGATCCAAATTTCTTGTTGCACTTTTTACTGTCGAAGGCCGACGAACTCGCCAGTCGCGCGCATGGCGCAACCGTGAAAGGCATCAAGATCGATCTGCTTCGTGAGTTGCCCTTTCCACGACTGAAGCTTGTGGAGCAGCGCCGCATCGCCGCGATCCTCGACAAGGCCGACGCCATCCGCCGCAAGCGCGGGCAGTCTCTCGCTCTGGCGGACGACTTGTTGAAGTCCGCCTATCTATATCTGGTCGGAATGAAGCATCCCGACTTCGCCGTGTGGGAGCCTGGCCGGATTGAGTCGCTTGCGCAAGACCGGCCGGGTTCAATTCGGTCCGGCCCTTTTGGCAGCGCTCTCTTACACAGCGAGTTCGTCGATGAAGGCATCGCCGTCCTGGGCATCGACAATGCAGTCAAGAACCGATTCCAATGGGCGGAGCGCCGATTCATTACGCCCGAGAAGTACGAAGAGCTTCGCCGTTATCGCGTCTATCCGGACGACGTGATCATTACGATCATGGGCACGACAGGGCGTTCCGCCGTCGTCCCTGCCGATATTCCCGAAGCGATAACAACCAAGCATCTTGCTTCGATCACCTGCGACAAACGCAAGATCTTGCCGGAGGTCTTGTCGTTTGCCATTCACTCCGATCCGCTCGTGACCAGGCAGATTGAAGCCTTCAATAAGGGCGCCATCATGGATGGATTGAATCTCGGCATCATTCGGCAGATCGAGATTCGGAAGGCGCCCTTGGTCCAGCAACGGAAGTTCGTGGACATACTACGGCGTACGTACGCCACTGTTGAAAAAATGAACTCCCCGACTGGCGGCGGAAGCGACCTTTTCGCCTCGCTTTCGCAACGCGCCTTTCGCGGCGAGCTCTAGGATCGGCCCATGCGCATCAGCCGCATCGACATCGAGAACTTCAAGGGCGTCGGCCCCCGGCAGACGATCGAGCTGGCCCCGATCACCCTGCTGTTCGGTCCCAACAGCGCCGGCAAGAGCACGGTGCTGGGCCTGCGCGGACCGCGCGCGCGTATCTGAGCAAAATGACCTATGTCGGCCCCTGCGCGAGATAAGCGACTCATCAGGCTCCACGAGATCACGCCCGCTACCTGCTAACAGATCGGGGCGGGATAAGAATTGATGCAGGCTTTTCCGCCGAAGGTGAGAATCAAACCACCGACTTCTGCATCATTGATCGGGACCTGTGCGCAAAGAGGCGGGCCGCCTACGAACGGGCGGCCCGAGATTACAGCCTAGTCGAGCCAGTCTTGCTTGTGAGGTCTGACGGCTCAGTCGAGCGCCTCTAGGCTGCTCGCAAAGGCGCAGATTAAAGGCCGCGGCCTCCCTCTGGCGCCTTTTCGTCATCTGGCCCTTCCAGGAGAGGCACGTCGAGCCCCTCGATCTCCTGCAGCGCTTTGCCCGCGATGCCTTGCAGATCGCCATACATACCGACCGTCGAGTCGATCACGCCTTGAATCTGGGTCTCGCGCTTGGCCCAGAGCTTGGTCATCGTCTTGCGCTCGCGATCGAGGTCGGCGCGCATATCCGAGAATTTTTCGACGATGGCCTCGACGCGGTGCCGGAATTTCGGCCCCGTCAGATATTGATAGACCAAGTCGCGGAATTTCGTGTGTTGTACAGAAAAGAACAAATGGTGCCCAGAAGAGGACTCGAACCTCCACGGTGTTACCCGCTAGTACCTGAAACTAGTGCGTCTACCAATTCCGCCATCTGGGCCCAAAACCGGGCTTGCCCGATTTCGCTAGTCGAAGTCAAACCCCGCGCCAGCAGGGATTGCGGGGCGCGGATGTAAGCGAGCGCGTGCGGGCCGTCAATGACAGGCGCCGCGCGCCAGCAGCGATGCTCCATCCCTCCCGCCTCAGCAGGGGAGAAGCTTGGCGTCCGGCTCGCTCTCCTATACCCAGCGCGGCAAATGACTCCCCGCGACCGCATCCGCAATTTCTCCATCGTGGCCCATATCGACCACGGCAAATCGACCTTGTCCGACCGGCTGATCCAGCAGACCGGCGGCCTCTCCGCGCGCGAGATGACAGAGCAAGTTCTTGATTCGATGGAAATCGAGAAGGAGCGGGGAATCACGATCAAGGCGCAGACGGTGCGCCTCGATTACCGCGCCAAGGACGGCAAGGACTACGTCCTCAACCTGATGGACACCCCCGGCCACGTCGATTTCGCCTACGAGGTCTCGCGCAGCCTCGCCGCTTGCGAAGGCGCGCTGTTGGTGGTGGACGCCAGCCAGGGCGTCGAAGCGCAAACGCTCGCCAACGTCTATCAGGCCCTCGACAACGATCTTGAGATCGTGCCGGTGCTCAACAAGATCGACCTGCCGGCGGCCGAACCAGAGCGCGTCAAGCAGCAGATCGAGGAGGTGATCGGCCTCGACGCCAGTCAAGCCATCCTTGCTTCCGGCAAGACCGGCGAGGGCATCGACGAATTGTTGGAAGCCATTGTCACGCGCCTGCCGCCGCCGAAGCGTGGTGACCGCGAGGCGCCGCTGAAGGCGATGCTGGTCGATGCATGGTATGACGCCTACCTCGGCGTCGTCGTGCTCTTCCGCGTGATCGACGGCGTCGTGCGCCGCGGCATGCGCATCAAGCTGATGCAGACCGGCGCCGATTACAACGTCGACACGCTCGGCGTGTTGCGCCCGAAGCGTCAGGATGTCGCCGAACTTGGCCCCGGCGAGATCGGCGTCTTGACCGCTTCGATCAAAGAGGTGGCGGATGCGCGCGTCGGCGACACCATCACTGAGCACCGCCGTGAGACGAAACAGGCGCTGCCAGGCTTCAAGCCGGCGCAGCCGGTGGTGTTCTGCGGCCTCTTCCCGCAGGACGCCGCCAATTTCGAAGATTTGCGCGCGGCGATGGCGAAGCTTCGTCTCAACGACGCAAGCTTCAGCTACGAAATGGAGACTTCGGCGGCGCTCGGCTTTGGCTTCCGTTGCGGTTTCCTAGGGCTGTTGCACCTCGAAATCATCCAGGAACGATTGAGCCGCGAGTTCGATCTCGACCTCATCGCCACCGCTCCGAGCGTTGTTTACAAGGTGCACATGAACGATGGCGGCATGAAGGAGCTGCACAATCCGGCCGATCTGCCCGACGTCGTCTACATCAAGGAAATCGAAGAACCTTGGATCAAGGCGACGCTGCTGACGCCGGATGAGTATCTCGGCTCGATCATCAAGCTCTGCCAGGACCGGCGTGGGCAGCAGAAGGACCTTTCCTATGTCGGCTCGCGCGCCATGCTGGTGTACGAGCTTCCGCTCAATGAAGTTGTGTTCGATTTCTACGACCGGCTGAAGAGCGTGTCGAAGGGGTACGCCAGCTTCGATTATCAAATCATCGACCACCGCGCCGGCGACCTGGTGAAGATGAGCATCCTCGTCAATGACGAGCCGGTCGATGCGCTGGCCATGCTGGTGCATCGCGCGCGCGCGGAATCGCGCGGCCGGGCCATGTGCGAGAAGTTGAAAGAGCTGATCCCGCAGCACCTGTTCAAGATTCCGATCCAGGCCGCCATCGGCGGACGAATCATCGCCCGCGAGACCATCTCAGCGCTGCGCAAGGACGTGACGGCGAAATGCTATGGCGGCGACGCCAGTCGCAAACGCAAGCTGCTCGACAAGCAAAAAGAGGGCAAAAAGCGCATGCGCCAGTTCGGCAAGGTCGAGATCCCGCAAGAGGCCTTCATCGCGGCGCTGAAGATGGACGGAGATTAGACGCCCCAGCGGTGGACCGAGACTTCAACTCGTCATTCCGGGGCTTCGCGCAGCGAAGAACCCGGAACCCAGGGGCTGACACGGCACGGTGCGTGTTGCGCCTGGACACGCCCGAAACGTTTTCAGATGCGCACTTTGGCCATGATCACGCTGTCGCGGATGCCGAGATGCGTTTTCCAGTTGCCGCGCAACAGACCTTCGCGTTGGAAGCCGGCGCGCAGAAAGAGCGAAAGCGAAGAGGTATTGTCCGGATCGATGTCGGCGGCAAGGCGGTGCAGGCCCATCGCTCCGAACGCGTGCTGCTCGACCAGGTGGAGCGCCTTGGAAGCAAGGCCGCGGCCGGTGGCTTCGCGGCGCAAGATAATGCCAATCTCGCCGACGCCGTCGCGTTGCAGGAAAATGGCGATACGGCCGAGAGCTTCGCCGCCGTTCTCAGTTATCGCCCAGACATGCGCGCCGGGCAGCGTCAGCGTCTGCTCGATATAGCGTGCAGTTTCTTCTTCGCTCGCGTGCGCAGGCGATGACCAGTAAGTGTGTGTGGTCGGATCGCCATGGGCGGAGAACAGGGCGGCGGCGTCGGCGATCTCGAGCCGGCGCAGCACAACGCCGGGCGCTTCAAGTTGCGGCGTCATCTGCGTCCCGGGAGGCGAACGACGCGTGGGGGCCCGCGCCTGTCATTGCGCCTCAGCTTTGAGCCGCTCGCTGGCGCGTTGCTTCACGCTTTCGCTGCGCAGCTGACCGCACGCAGCGAGAATGTCGCGCCCGCGCGGGGTGCGGATCGGCGAGGCGTAGCCGGCGCGGTTCAACACCTCGGCGAATTTCTCGATCGTCTCCCAGTCGGAGCACTCGTAGGGACTGCCCGGCCATGGATTGAAGGGAATGAGGTTGATTTTCGCTGGCACGCCGGCGAGCAGCCTGACCAGCGCCTTGGCTTCAGCAAGCGAATCGTTGACCCCCTTGAGCATCACGTACTCGAAGGTGACGCGCTTGGCGTTGGAGAGTTGTGGATAGGCGCGGATCGCTGCGAAAAGCTCTTCCAGATTGTATTTCTTGTTGATCGGAACCAGTTCGTTGCGCAGCGCGTCATTGGTGGCGTGCAGCGATATCGCCAACATGGCGCCGGTTCGTTCGCCAAGCTCCGCGATCTTCGGCGCGACCCCGGCAGTGCTGACAGTGATGCGGCGGCGCGAGATCGAGACGCCGTCGCCGTCGGAGATGATGTCGATGGCGGTGTCGACATTGTCGAGATTGTAGAGCGGCTCGCCCATGCCCATGAAGACGATGTTCGTAAGCTGGCGGTCTCCATCATTCAGAGGTCGCTCGCTTGTCGGCCATTCGCCGAGCGCATCGCGGGCGATCATCACCTGCGCGACGATCTCGGCGGCGGTCAGATTGCGCACCAGCTTCTGCGTTCCGGTATGGCAGAAGGTGCAGTTCAGCGTGCAGCCGACCTGGGAGGAAACGCAGAGGGCGCCCGAGCGGCCGACATCGGGAATGAATACGCATTCCCCCTCCACGCCCGGCGCAAAGCGGATCAGCCATTTGCGGGTGCCGTCGCTGGAAATCTGCTGCGTGACGACTTCCGGGCGGTCGAGCGTGTAATGCTCCGCCAGCGTCGCGCGCAAGTCCTTGGCGACGTTGGTCATCGCGGCGAAGTCGGTAACGCCGTAATGGTAGAGCCAGCGCCACAGCTGTTCGGCCCGCATTCTTGCCTTGGCCGGCTCAACGCCGACGGCAATGAGCTTTTCGGCCAGCTGTTGCCGCGTGAGGCCAATGAGAGAGGGAAGGGGCGCAGTCACGGCGGGGTTATGGGGAGGGGAGCGCCGCGGCGCAATGGCTCAGCACCCGTCGCGCTGCTCCCAGGCCAGGGCGTGCGCCACGATGGTGTCCAGATTGGCGTATTTCGGCGCCCAACCAAGGTCGCGGCGGATCGCGCTGGCGTCGGCGACGACGGCGGCGGCGTCGCCGGGGCGGCGTGGCGAGACATTGATCTGGAGCTTGCTGCCGCTGGCGCGCTCCACTGCATCGATGACGTGGCGCACCGAATAGCCGGCGCCGTACCCGCAATTGTAGAGCATGCGTTTGGCGCCGCGCTTCAGCCCATCGAGAGCGCCGATGTGAGCGTCGATCAAGTCGGCCACGTGGATGTAGTCGCGCACGCCGGTGCCGTCGGGGGTCGGGTAGTCCGTGCCGAAGATGTCGACGTGATCGCGTTTGCCGAGTGCAGCTTCCAGGCAGACTTTGATGAGGTGCGTCGCGCGGGGTGTGGATTGGCCGGAACGGCATTGTGGGTCGGCGCCGGCCACGTTGAAATAGCGCAGAATAGCGACCGCGAAATCGTTCACAGCAGCGACGTCAGTGAGGATGCGCTCGCTCATGAGCTTTGAAGCGCCATACGGCGAGATCGGGTTCGTCGGTGCGTCTTCACGCACGAGATCGGCTTCCGGCGTCCCATACACTGCGGCGGTCGAAGAGAAAACGAAGCGCGGCACGCGCGCTTCAAGAGCTGCGGTGATCAGCGTGTGCGTGTTGATCGTGTTGTTTCGATAATAGGCCAATGGATCTGCGACGCTATCAGGCACAACGGTGGAGGCCGCAAAGTGCGCGACCGCATCGATCTGGTGCTCGGTGAAGAGGCGGCGGAGCAAGGCGGCGTCGCCAGTGCTGCCCTCAACGAACATCGCCGCGCGCGGCAAGCAGGCGGCGACGCCGGTGGAGAGATTGTCGAGAACGATCACCTCCTCGCCGCGGTCGAGAAGGGCCAGCGCCATGTGCGAGCCGATGAAGCCCGCACCGCCCGTGACCAAAGTCGCCATCTCGTCCCCCGAGCTCGAAATGCCGCACCAAGGGTTAGGCGGCGCAGCGTTCTGCGTCAAAGCTTCTCGGCCAAGTTCCTTAGGTGCTTGACGTCTTGAGCCCGGTCGCGGGGAAGGATCAGCACGGCATCGCCAGTTGCGACGACGATAAGATCATGGACGCCCGAGATGCAGAGCTTGACGCCGTCGGCGTAGAGGAGACTTCCGGAAACGTCACTGACGGCCACCGGGCCCTGCGCGACATTGCCGTTCGCATCATGGGACGACAGGCGCCAGATCTCGTCCCAGGCGCCGATATCGGCCCAGCCCATCGAGCACGGCACGACGGCCGCGCGCGTGGTCTTCTCCATGACCGCGGTGTCGAGCGGCTCGGATGGGGCTGCCGCGAACAGCAGCGCATCGAGGTGCACCTCGTCACCATCGCGCCGAGCCGCGGCGAGCGCCCCGAGAGCCGCATCCCGTATCGCGGCGCTGGCGGCGAACTCGGCAAGCAGGACGGCGGGATGGAAAAGGAAGATGCCGGCGTTCCAGCTGTAGGCGCCTTCGGCGAGGTACGCCTGCGCGGTCGCTGCGTCGGGTTTCTCTCTGAAGCTGTCGACCGCGAACACGCCATCGCCCAACGCTTTGCCGCGCCTAATGTAACCGTATCCCGTGGCCGGACGATCGGGAGTAATGCCGAACGTGACGATGCGCTCGCGTGCGAAGGGCGCGGCGCGCTCGATCGCCTCGTGGAACGCCGCTGGATCGGCAATCAAGTGATCGGCCGGCATCAGCAACACGAGCGCCTCGTGGTCGATCTCAGCGGCGAGAGCGGCTGCGACCGCCCCAGCGGCGGCTGTATTGCGCGGCAGCGGCTCAAGCACCACCGTCGGATGCGCTGCGCCTGCAAGCTGCGCGCGGATGAGCTCGGCGTGGCGCGCGCTGCAGAGAATGAGAGGGTCGAGAAAGACGAGCCCTCCGTGAGCGCCTGCAGCGCGGCGCGCCGTCTCCGCCAGCAGTGAACCTTGGACGCCGCCGAGGGCGTGAAACTGTTTCGGCCGATCGTTGGTGGAGAGCGGCCAAAGGCGCGTGCCGCCGCCGCCCGACATGATGGCTGGAATGATGCGAATGGCCATGAGGCGTGGCGCCGATTCTTGCTTACGAATGCTGGAGACTGCAAGAAACACGCGCACCCGCGCGTGTCGAGACACTGCGCCCGGTTTGGAATGCGTGCCAGAATGAACCACATCCCCTACAGTGCGGTGCGCGCCTGGGTGTTCAGAGACGCGCTCCCGTTTTGGGCCGAACATGGCGTCGACCGGGCGCACGGCGGCTTCCTCGAAGAAGTGTCGCCGGATGGGGGGCTAACTGATTGCGGGTTCAAGCGGGTGCGCGTCCAGTGCCGGCAAACCTACGTCTTCTCGCAAGCAGCGGTGCTGGGCTGGAGCGGCGGCGAAGAGCTGTCACGCATGGGCTATGAGTATCTTATAGCCAAGGCGCGGCTTGCCGAGGGCGGATGGGCCCGCGTGTTATCGAAGGGCGGCGCCGTTACCGATGCGAGCGCTGATCTTTACGATCTGGCGTTCATCGTCTTTGCGATGATTTGGCGCTATCGCGCTTCAGGTGACGCCGAAGCGCTGCATCACGCACATGCGGCGCTCGACTTTGTGCAGAGCAGGATGCGCGGCCCAGGCGGCGGCTTCTGGGCGAGACTGCCAGCGTGTGCGCCGCGCCTGCAGAATCCGCACATGCACTTGGCGGAAGCTTGTCTTGCCGGCTTTGAGGCGACGCAGGATCAGCGTTTCCTGGACCAAGCGAAAGAGCTGGTGAAT
This sequence comes from uncultured Terricaulis sp., assembly GCA_964402795.1. Taxonomy (GTDB): domain Bacteria; phylum Pseudomonadota; class Alphaproteobacteria; order Caulobacterales; family Aquidulcibacteraceae; genus Vitreimonas. Next base: position 16,997 of record CAYODX010000012.1, read on the forward strand.
CTGCTGCGCACCAAGCTGTTCGATGGCGCTACGCTGGGGGAACGCTTTGACGCAGAATGGCGCCGCCTCGTAGGCGAAGACGGGTGCGCTCTGGAGCCGGGGCACCACTTCGAATGGGCTTGGATCCTGGCTCAATACCAGAAGCTGTCAGACGATACAGCAAGTGATGAGGCGATGGCGCTCGCCTCGTTCGCGGAAGAACACGGTGTCGACCCGCGATCAGGCGCGGTGTTCGATGCAGTGCGTGAGGACGGTTCGCCACTCAAGCGCAGCTCCCGCGCGTGGACCAACACCGAGCGTCTGAAGGCGTGGCTCGCCATCTATGAATTGACCGGTCGCGACCCGAGCGCTGAAGTGGCGAGCACGCTCAAGCTGCTGTTCGAGCGCTATTTTGCGGCGGCGGTTCCGGGCGCCTGGATTGACCAGTTCGATGGCGACGGAAAGCCGATAAGCAAAGCGGTGCCAGCATCCATAGTCTATCACTTGCTGCTTGCGTTTACCGAGTTGCTGAGGCTCGAGCCGCAGCTTACGGCGCGGCCGCTATCGCGGCCTTGATCTGAGCGACGATCGCCTCGGCAGCTTGTTCGGCGCTGAGTTTGGTTGTGTCGATGCGGATTTCGGGCGCTTCGGGCGTTTCATAGGGGGAATCCACCCCGGTGAAGTTTTTCAGCTCGCCCGCTCGCGCCTTCTTGTAGAGCCCTTTGGGGTCGCGTTGCTCGGCGACTGCAATCGGCGCGTCCACGAACACTTCAAAGAACTCGCCGTCTTTAGCGAGGCTGCGCGCAAGCGCTCGCTCGGCTCGGAACGGCGAGATGAATGCAACCAGCACGATGAGGCCCGCGTCGGCCATGAGTTTGGCCACTTCGGCGACGCGCCGGATGTTCTCGACTCGGTCGACTTGGGTGAATCCAAGGTCGCGGTTGAGACCATGGCGGATGTTGTCGCCGTCGAGCAGCACGGTGTGGCGGCCGATCGCATGCAGGCGCTTCTCGACAAGGTTGGCGATTGTCGATTTGCCGGCGCCGGAGAGTCCTGTGAACCAGAGAATGGCCGGACGCTGCCCCTTGATCGCCGCCCGAGCGTTGCGGTCGATCTCGAGAGCCTGCCAGTGAATATTCTGGGCGCGGCGCAGGGCAAAATGGATCAGGCCGGCGCCTGCCGTCTCATTGCTTTCTTGATCGATCAGAATGAAGGCGCCGGTTTCCCGATTCTGTTCGAAAGCGTCGAACGGCAGATCGCGGTCGATGCTGACATTGCAGACGCCGATGCCATTGATGTCTAGCTGGCGAGCAGGGATCGGCTGCATCGTGTCAATGTCAAAGCCGTGCCGGATTTCCGTGATGGACGCATTGGCGACGGCGGCGCCGAGTTTTAGCAGGTAGCGGCGTCCCGGAAACAGAGGGGCGTCACTCATCCACACGACGGTGGCTTGAAACTGGTCAGCTATCTCACACGGTGCGGCGGCGGCCGCTATCACATCGCCGCGCGAACAATCGATCTCATCGTCGAATGTGAGCGTTACCGACTGCCCCGAACCCGCCTGCATGAGGTCGCCGTCGGCGGTGACGATGCGCGCAATTCTGGCGGTGCGGCCGGAGGGCAGGACGCGCACAGCGTCGCCCGGCGAGACGGCGCCTGATGATATGCGCCCTGCAAAGCCGCGGAAATCCTGGTTTGGACGAACCACACTCTGCACCGCCATGCGCAGCGGCCGGCTTTCGCCCGCGCCTTCCCGCGGCGCCGCGCTTTCCAGCAGATCGAGCAGCGTCGGCCCCTCGTACCATGGCGTCGCCGCGCTTCGGGAAGCGATGTTGTCACCACTTACCCCCGAAACTGGAATGGCGGCGACGCGACCTAGGTCGAGTCGTCCTGCGAGGGCCATAAAATCACCGACGATCGCGTCGTAGCGCTCGCGGGAATAGCTGACCATGTCCATCTTCGTGACGGCGAGGAGCACTTGGGAGATGCCCATCAGCGAAGCGATGAAGGCATGCCGGCGCGTTTGCGTCAGCACGCCCTTGCGCGCATCGACCAGGAGCACAGCGACGTCTGCATTCGAGGCCGCAGTCACCATGTTGCGCGTGTATTGAGTGTGCCCAGGCGAGTCGGCGACGATGAACTTGCGTTTCTCGGTCGCGAAGTAGCGATAAGCGACGTCGATCGTGATGCCCTGCTCGCGCTCGGCTATCAAGCCATCGACCAGCAGCGCGTAGTCGATGTCGCCGCCGCGCGTGCCTACTAGCTTGGAATCGCGCTCCAGCGCTTCCAGCTGATCATCCGGCACCGCACCAAGGTCATAGAGCAGGCGCCCGATCAGCGTCGACTTGCCGTCATCGACTGATCCGCAGGCGACGAGGCGCAGCAGCGACTTTTCCGCCGCCATCAGAAATAGCCCTCCTGCTTCTTTTTCTCCATCGATGAGGGCGTGTCGCTGTCGATCAAGCGGCCTTGTCGTTCGCTCGCGCGAGAGTCCACGATTTCGCGGATGATGTCGGCGACGCTGAGCGCCTTGCTTTCCACTGCGCCGGAGAGCGGATAACAGCCCAGAGTTCGGAATCGAACACGTTTGATGATCGGCGCTTCGCCGGGTTCGAGCGGCATTCGCTCATCATCGATCATGATCCACGCGCCCGATCGGCGCACAACGCGCCGCTCGGCGGAAAAATACAAAGGCACGATGGGGATGTTCTCCGCCTCGACGTACTGCCACACGTCCAGTTCGGTCCAATTGGAAAGCGGAAAGATGCGGAAGCTTTCTCCGGGGCGTTTTCTGGTGTTGTAGAGACTCCATAGCTCGGGGCGCTGGTTCTTGGGATCCCACCGTTGATGCGCCGAACGCACCGAGAAGATCCGCTCTTTGGCGCGGCTCTTTTCCTCGTCGCGCCGGGCGCCGCCGATGGCGGCGTCGAAGCCATATTCGGTCAGCGCCTGGCGCAAGCCCTCTGTTTTCCAGGCTGTCGTGTGCGCTTCGGAACCATGATCGAACGGGTTGATGTTCTTCGCGAGAGCATCGGGATTTCGATAGACGATCAAGTCATGCTCGGCAGCGACGCGATCGCGCATCGCGTACATGTCGCGGAACTTCCACGTGGTGTCGACATGCAGCAGCGGAAACGGCAGCCTGCCAGGGTAGAACGCCTTCTTCGCCAGGTGGAGCAGCACGCCGCTGTCCTTTCCCATCGAATAGAGCATAACCGGCCGATCCATCTCGGCGGCGGTTTCACGCAGAATGTGAATGCTCTCGGCTTCGAGCGCTTCCAGATGCGAGAGGCGCATTTCAGACGCCATGATAGAGGCGATACCAGTCGACGAAGCGCTGCACGCCTACCTCTATCGGCGTTCTCGGCGCGAAGCCGACATCGCGCGCGAGATCCTCAACGTCGGCGAAAGTCGCCGGCACGTCGCCCGGTTGCATCGGCAGATAGTGCTTTTCCGCTATTTTTCCCGTCGCCTGCTCGATCAGCTCGATTAAACGCATCAACCTGACCGGGGTGTTGTTGCCGATGTTATAGATTCGATAGGGGGCGAGCGAAGTCGCGGGATCGGGCGCTGCACCGCTCCAGTCCGGGTTGCGCGCGGCGGGATGGTCGCCAACGCGTGCGACCGCTTCCACTACATCGTCGATATAAGTGAAATCGCGTTCCATCGCCCCATTGTTGAAGACATCGATCGGACGACCTTCGAAGATCGCGCGAGTGAACATGTACATCGCCATGTCCGGCCGGCCCCAGGGGCCATAGACGGTGAAGAAGCGCAGCCCGGTCATCGGAATGCTGTACAAATGGGCGTATGTATGCGCCATCAGCTCGTTCGCCTTCTTCGTCGCAGCATAGAGGCTGAGCGGGTGATCGACGTTCTGATGCACCGAAAACGGCATCTTGGTCACTGCGCCGTACACAGAGCTGGATGAGGCGTACACCAAATGCTTTACGCCGCCGTGGCGGCAGCATTCGAGCAAATTGACGAACCCGTCGAGATTGGAGCGCACATAGGACTTCGGGTTGATCAAAGAGTAGCGCACGCCTGCTTGCGCGGCCATGTTGTAGATGAGTTCAAAGCTATGTTTGGCGAACACTCGCTCAAGTGCGCTGGCGTCGGCGAGGTCGACGAGTTCGAAGGAGAATCCGGCGTGTTGCTGTAAGCGCTGCAGGCGCGCCTGTTTGAGCGACACATCGTAATAGTCGCTCATGTTGTCGAGACCGACGACGGTTCGCCCCTCGCGCAGCAGCCGTTCGCTGAGATGATAGCCCACGAAGCCTGCAGCGCCGGTCACCAGGACAGGTTTCATGTATCTCAGGGGCCTCTAGGCAGCGGAGTTGCCGATTGCGATTTCGATAGGCAGGGGGGCGGTCAAAAGCAACAGAAGGCGCTCAGCGCCGAGCCGATCGCTGTGCCGCAGCAACAACTAGCGCGGCGGCGAGCAAAAGCGAGGCCGCCCACCATTCCGCCCACAAGCTGAAACTCACATTGGCGACGAATCCGAGCGAGACCAGGGCGCCGGCTGCGGCCGCCGCGGCCGCTCGCTTGTCTGCGAGCGCGCGCGCCAGGGCTAGGCTCCCCAGGACGAGGGTGAGCGCTGCGAGGCCGGCGCCGACGGCGCCAGTTTCATACCAGAGTTGCAGGCTGGCGCTGTGCGGGTGCATCGGCGGGTAGAAGCGCTGTCCGGCGAAGACGATCTCCCCCAAGTCGCGCGAGGCCCCGAGCCCGTGACCGAACCACGGTGCTTCCCACACCTGACCTGAGACATCCCTCCAGATCGCCAGCCTGTGAGTCCAGCTGAACGGCACTGAAGCAGAGCCAGCGGCGGCGGTCACGATCGGGGTCGCAAAGGGTGCGGCGAGGACCCAGAGCGCCAGGGCCGTGCCGGCGCCCGCAAGGGTCAGACGCGGCGCTAGCAAAGCCAGCGCGAATGCGGCCAGTCCCAGCCCGAATGCGGCGATATGAGCGAAAAGACCAAAAGGGACCGAGAGAACGCCAGCCACGAGAAGCGCCAGCCCGCACAATAAGCGCCGCCTGCTGGCCAGCAGGCCGCCTGCGACCCCCCAAATCAACGCCAATGACACCATCGCGCCGCGCATCGGGTTAAGGGCGAGTTCGCCCGGAGGGATGTCCGGATTTATCGCGCGGTTCAGGGGAAAGCCGGCGAAAGCCTCGACGCTCAAGAGCGCGGCCAGGACAAAGAAGGCGGCGCCCCCGCCCGCCTGTACGCTGCGCGGCGCCGCCCGCGCCGCCGTTATGAAGCTCAGCCCCGCCAAAAACAGGACGACAAGTTTTGCCGCGCTTAGTGTGGCCTCGGGACGCCAGAGGCAGGTCAGGACCACCCAGCCGACCCAGAGCAGCAGCGACAACAGCCACAGTGGACGCAGCCTAACGGATTGCCACATCAAAGAGGGGCTGACGCATAATACGCCTGCTGTGGACAACAGAACCGGAAGCGCCAGCGCGCCTCCGGCCGCCGCGGCCGGAACGACCGCGAAGAAGGCGGCGGCGCCGAGAACGCGCAGGTCAAGCTTCATGAGCCACCTTGCATGGCGACGCCCGATCGCTCGTGTCTACCAGACTGGTAACATTTCAATTTGGTCATGGAGTTCAGGCGAGGAGGCTCTTGGCGCCAGGGGAGATTTAAGCTTTGTTACGCCTTAGGCGCGTAAGGGGAAGGCCTCCTCGGGGTCGAACGCGCCTTGCGCGCGCGGGAGCAGGGTATGTCGAACAAGTCAGGCAGCTTCGAGCGCGAAACTCGCGATACCATCGTGAAGTCCGGCTTAGGCGGCGTGGCTGCGACCGTGCTTGCGGTGACGGCGCTTTCTCCCGCTGGTTTGGGCGGCATGATCGGCACAAGCTTGGCTTCCGGCGGCGATACGAACGCCTCGGCAACAGACAATCCCTACGCCAATCTGCCCGCGTATCCCGCTCCGCTGACGGCTGAAGAAATTTCCGACATTCGCGGGCAACTTGCGGCCACCGAAGCGTCCATGGCGATCACGCGCGCCGCGACCGAAGCGACGATTCAGCAGATTCGTTCGATTGCAATGACCAGCGACGCCAGCTTCGAGGCATCGGCCGCTGCTGGTCTGGCTCGCACCGCTGAGGCGCCGGCCGAATTACGTTTGGCCTTGAGCGAACCGGCCGCGATTGAGGCGGCTGCGCCCGTGCAAGTCGCCGAGGCTGAGGCGAGCGTCGTCCCGGTGTCCTACAGTGGCGGCGGCGACGTCGAATATTCCGCGGCGACTCACGATCCGCATCTGGAACTGGCCGAACTCTTCTTCGCCCACGACCAGTTCTAACGTCCTCCCGCAGGTTCTGGTACAGCTCTGGCGGCGTTGCGCGCGTGCGTGCGCACGCCGCGTGACACTTGCGTTCTCACGCGCTAACCAAAGCACGATGCGTCAGCAGAACGAGTGGGGGAGAAGGGGATGCGCCGCCTTTTATTTGTCTTTTCTGTCGCGCTCGCTGCGGCGTTCGCAGCTCATCCTGCTCGCGCCGAAACCTACAGGCTGAATTATGAAGCAGCAGTGCTCGGCGTCGTCGTGCTTGGCACGGCAAGCTATGAAGTGACCGCAAACGCATCCCGCTATGGCGTGCGCGCGACGCTGCGCACGTCTGGGCTTGCACGCCTGTTTGATCAAACTGAAATAAGCGCCACATCGGCGGGCACGATCTCGAACGGCGCCATTGGTTGGAATCGCTACGATCTCTCCCACGCCTATGCAAACAAGTTTCGTCGCGTCCGTCTCGATCGTTCGAGTGGCGCGGTCACCTCGGATGTCTCGCCGGTCTATGGCAACATGGGCTCGCCCGCGGCCACCCCGGCGCAGCAGCGTGGTTCGTATGATCCGCTCACCGCCGTGTTTGCGCTCGGCCGGCAAGTCGGCATCGCGCGAACGTGTCAGGGATCGGTGCTCGTGTTTGACGGACGTCAGCACTATCGCCTCGCCGTTTCTCCGCGCGGGCAAGGCAATTTCAGCACCGGCGGCTACAACGGTCCGGCTTTGAATTGCGCATTCCGTTACGAGCCGATTGCCGGCTTCAGTGACAATTTCGACGCCTCGCGGGTGCCCGCCGCGGACGCCTGGTTCGCGCTGCCGGCGCAGCCCGGCTTCGCTGCACCCTTGCGCCTCACGGTGCCCACCCCGCTTGGCGATGCTCAACTCCAGCTGCGCAGCTACCAGGCTAGCTGAGCGCTGCTTTCGAAACGCCTCGATGCAACTGGCGGTTTGCGCTCGGCCGATCCATAAAGCGCGGAATGGCGGTGATGCAGGGATCAGTGAATGTCGGGAGCGCGCCTGACCAGTCTCAGCGCATGAAGTCGCTGCGTGTGCTGGTGACGGGGGCGTCGGGCTTCATTGGCTCGGCTTTGATTCACGACTTAGAAGGCGTTTGCGGCGAGGTGCGCGGCGCGTATCGCGTCTCGCCGGCAGCCGCCGGGGCTTACGGGTTGGGCGATCTGAGCGCGCAGACCGATTGGGGCCGTGCTCTCGAAGGCGTCGACGCCGTAGTGCATACCGCCGGACCCGCCCATGCCAGATTTGCCCCTGTTGAGCTGCAGCGCGCCATTGTCGACGGCAGCGTTGCGTTGGCCGAGCAGGCGGCGAGGGCGGGCGTGCGGAGGTTCATCTATTTCAGCTCTATTCGTGCTTGCGCCAAAGGCAGCACGGCGCCTCTCTCCGAAGAGGCGTCGCCGCAACCGGCGGACTCTTATGGACGGGCGAAGCTGGAGGCGGAGCGGGCGTTACTGGGTCTTGGCGCCATGAACATGATTGTGCTGCGGCCGCCGTTGGTGATTGGCGCACGCGCGAAAGGCAACCTGGCCGCGCTGATGCGCTTGCTCGACACGCCGTTGCCTCTGCCTTTTGCCGGCTTGCGCAACAAGCGGAGCATCATTTCGCTCGCATCGGTCTGCGGTGCCGTGCGTTCGATGCTGATGGCGCCCGCCGCGTCCTGGCGAGGGATCTTTCACGTCGCTGATCGTCCAGCAATTTCAACGCACGAGATGGCTGCGCTTTTGCGGGAAGGCATGGGTAGGCCGCCGCGTCTGTTTGCGAGCATCGCACCGCTCACGCCACGGCAAATGGTCGAGGATTTGGAGGTCGACGACGGCCGCTTCCGTGCGACGTTCGGTTTTGCAGGGCGAGATGCGCGTGAAGCGCTGACGGCATGCGGAAAGGCGTACAAAACGCGATGAGCGGGCAGAAGCTGCTCTTCCTGGCGACAGAGGACTGGTTCGTGCGTTCCCACTTCGAGCCGCTGCTCTCGCGCGCGCTTGAGGAAGGTTTTGAGGTGGCCGTCGCCGCGCGCCAGTCGGGCGCGCTGGCGCACGTGCGCGACGTTCGCCTGATCGATCTCCCGGTGGCGCGCTCGTCCACTTTCAATCTCTGGCGAGAGGCCGATGCGATTCGTTCGCTGCTGCAACGGGAGCGGCCCGCGCTTGTGCATGCGGTTGCGCTGCGGCCCATCGCAGCCCTGTTGCTCGCGCCAGCGGCGCCGAGTGTTTTTGCCGTGACAGGCAGAGGCTATTTGGCGCTGCAGCGCACGCCATGGGCGCGTACGACGCTTGCTCTGGTCGCGTCCGGCGTTCGTCAGCGGCTGCAGGATGGCCTGGGCGTGCTGTTGGTGGAGAATCGCTGTGATCTTGAGTGGGTGCGCGGCAAGAGCGCATCGCTGCCCTCCGATCGCGTGATGCTGATGCCGGGCGCAGGCGTCGATCTCGCGCGTCACCCTGAAGCAGAGGAGCCTCCTCATCCCGTGGTCGTCGGGGTAGCCGCTCGCTTGGTTCGTTCAAAGGGTGTGGACGTGGCGGTTGAGGCTGTCGGGCGCCTGCGTGAGCGCGGCGTTGATGTCAGCCTTCGCATTGCCGGCGCGCCGGACCCCGACAATCCGGAAAGCGTAAGTGAAGGTGATCTGGTGCGGTGGCGGGCGTTGCCCGGTGTCGAACTGGTCGGCCGCGTCGCCGACATGCATGATTTTTGGGCGGGCGTGCATATAGCCTGCTTGCCGTCGCGCGGCGGCGAAGGCTTGCCGCGTGTTCTGCTAGAGGCGGCGGCGTGCGCCCGCCCGATCGTTACTACAAACACATCTGGTTGCTCTGAATTTGTCGAGCACCAGGGAAACGGTCTGGTCGTGCCGCCCAACGACGCCGCGGCGCTCGCAAGCGCAATCGCGTCGCTGGCGGAAGATGGTGCGCGACGCCGACATTTTGGACTTGCGGCGCGTGAAAAGGTTCGCACGGGCTATACAATCAGCCACGCGGCGGCCGTTGCCGCAAATGCCTGGCGGGTCGCGTGCCAAACAGGAGCATTGGCGTGAGCCGGCGCGCCTGCAACCCGTACGCGGAGGAGTGGCGGTGAGCGAAGTCATCTTTCCGCTGCACGGCAAACGCGTTTTCGTGGCTGGCGAAACCGGCATGGTCGGCCGCGCGCTAGTGCGGCGCCTGCAACGCGTGGGATGCACGCTGCTGAATGCGCCGCGCCGATCCTTGAATCTGGAGAATGAGGACGCCGCGCGGGCGTGGTTCGCCGCCAACAGCCCGCAAGCAGTGTTCATGGCGGCCGCCAAGGTCGGCGGCATTCAGGCGAATGCATCGCTGCCGGTTGACTTTCTGGAGCGCAACACGCGCATCGCCATCAACACCATTCGCGCCGCGCATGACGCCAAGGTCGAGAAACTGCTGTTTCTGGGCTCCTCGTGCATCTACCCGCGGGACGCCGCCCAGCCAATGAACGAGGAAGCTCTGCTGAGAGGTCCGCTTGAGCCCACCAATCAATGGTACGCGATCGCCAAGATCGTGGGACTCAAGCTGTGTGAGGCATATCGCCGTCAGTATGGCGACGATTTCATCTCGGTCATGCCGACGAATCTCTACGGCCCCGGCGACAATTATCATCCCGAGCACAGTCACGTGCCGGCCGCGCTGATCCGGCGCTTCCACGAAGCGAAGACAGCGGGCGCACCAAGCGTGGAAGTATGGGGCACAGGTCAGCCGCGGCGTGAATTCATGCATGTCGATGATCTGGCCGATGCGTGCATATTCGCGATGGAGCGCTATTCGGGCGAGACTCCCCTCAATATCGGCGTTGGCGAAGACATCACGATTGCAGACTTCGCCGCTCTCATTGCCGAGATTGTCGGCTTTGAGGGGAGGCTTTCTTTCAATTCGAGCCGACCCGATGGGGCGCCGCGCAAACTGCTCGACATAGGCAGGATGAATGCGCTCGGATGGCGGCCGCGCATCAATCTGCGTGAAGGTCTGAGGGACACCTATTCGGATTTTCTGAAGGGTGAGTGGAGGCAAGCCTGAGAGGCGACCAATTGCGTGCTGTCGCCGACGGTTTAGGACTTGCCCCTATCGCCGAGATTTGGACGTTGAGCGCAGGAGATAGGACATGACCAAGAGAACCGCGCTCGTCACTGGGATTACCGGACAGGACGGCGCCTATCTGGCGGAATTGTTGCTGGCGAAAGGTTACGCAGTTCACGGCGTCAAGCGCCGTTCATCCTCCTTCAACACGGCTCGTATCGATCACCTTTATCAAGATCCGCATGAGGGCAAGACCGACTTCTTCCTGCATTATGGCGATCTTACCGACGCCACCAATCTCATCCGCCTGATGCAGGAGGTGCAGCCCGACGAAATCTACAATCTTGCGGCGCAGAGCCACGTGCAGGTCAGCTTCGAAACGCCTGAATACACCGCGAACGCAGACGCGCTTGGAACGCTTAGGCTGCTCGAAGCGATCCGTATTCTGAAAATGGAACAGCGCGTGCGGTTTTACCAGGCTTCGACCTCGGAAATGTTCGGCAAGGTTCAGGACGTGCCGCAGAACGAGAGCACGCCATTTTATCCACGCTCTCCTTATGGCGCCGCGAAAGTGTACGCGCATTGGATTACGGTGAATTATCGCGAAGCGTATGGTCTTCACGCCTCCAATGGCATCCTGTTCAACCACGAGAGTCCGTTGCGCGGCGAGACCTTCGTCACGCGCAAGATCACGCGCGCTGTGGCGGCGATCGAACGTGGACTCCAGAGCCGGGTTTTTCTCGGCAATCTCGAGGCAAAGCGCGATTGGGGTCATGCTCGCGACTTCGTCGAAGGCATGTGGCTCATGATGCAGCAGCCACAGGGAGACGATTTTGTGCTGGCGACCGGCGAGTCGCACAGCGTTCGTGAATTCGTTGAGCGCGCCTTCGCGGAGATCGGCCGTCAGATCGAGTGGCGAGGCGCCGGTCTCGATGAAATAGGCGTCGATGCAAGGAGCGGCGACGTGCTGGTGGCCATTGATCCTCGTTACTTGCGCCCCACCGAAGTCGACCTACTGCTCGGCGACGCCAGCAAAGCTCATGCTAAGCTCGGATGGCGGCATAAGACGACGTTTGCGGAATTGGTGCGCGAGATGGTTGCCGCCGATCTTGAAGCTGTCGCCCGAGAGCATGATCGGCGCGAACGGCACGATTGACCGCTGAAACGGGGACGGGGACGCGTTCCATGCAACTGGCGCACCCCAAAAAGACTGCGAAATCGGCGGTCTTCCCGCAAAAAATCAGACTGCCTTGGGCGCGCTTCTAAACTGGTGCTTCACAGAAGGAGCACACCGCGTGTCGGATACATCGCCAAACCTCTTGCTGCCGTATCTGGCGGCGGGGCAGGCGCAAAAGCACATCTCGGTCAATCAGGGATTCCAGCGCTTGGACGCACTCGTGCAGCTTGTCGTGGTGAGTGCGACGACAAGTGCGCAGCCGCCTTCTCCCACTGACGGCCAGATATACATTTTGCCGAGTGGCAAAACTGGCGCTGCGTGGGGCGCGATGACGAATGAGTCTCTCGCCTACTACCGCGACGGCGTCTGGGAGCAGATCACGCCTCGCGCCGGCTGGATTGCGTACGTTGCAGATTCGAGCCTGCTCTATGGCTATTCCGGTTCAGCGTGGGCGCTTCTTCCCGCCGCAGCGCTGGGCGTCTCCTCTGGGGAATGCGTCCTCGGCCGCTTTTCATCGGGGGCTGGCGCGGTGGAGGAGATCGCGTTCACCGATCAAGCGCGACAGCTGTGTGATGACGGTTCTTTTCAAGCCATGTGTGCGACGCTAGGCGCCTGGCGCATCCTTGCAGCGTCGGCCGTCGCCGCCTCCCACACCGGCGCCACAAGCGAGGCGATACTGGCGAGCGTACCGGTGCCGGCTGGCGCAATGGGGCCGAACGGCGCTTTGCGCATCAGCACGCTCTGGAGCTACACGAACAGCGCGAACGCCAAAACGATGCGCTGCCGATTGGGAGGCGCGAGCGGCTCGGTGGTGTTCTCGCCGATCGCGACTTCCACCTCAGGGCTGAACCTTCAACGCACGCTGCAGAACCGGAATTCACAGGCGAGTCAGATTTGCTTTCAACAGGGCACGGTCAACTCGTTCGCTACCGGCAGCACCGTAGCCGTCGCCGTCGATACCGCATCCGCGCAGGATCTCGTTTTTACCGGGCAGCTCGCGAACTCCGGCGAGACCGTCACCCTGGAAAGCTATCTTGTTGAGTTGTTCTATGGCGCCTGAGCTGAATTCGCGATTATTGCCCGCCGTGCTAGACGGGTGGCGGCGGCGACAGGCGCGCGGTGACATTACTCGAACGAGGTAAGCCGTTGGGTTCGCGGGGGGCGAAATGAGTGTGGTGCGGCTGGGCTTCTTTGAAGGGCGCATTAAACCGGGTCAGGAACCCGCTTTTTATGGCTATGCACGCGAGCGCCTCGTGCCGCTCTGGCGTAGTTTTCCGCACCTGCTGGCGTTTCGCATGAGCACGCGGGTCAGCAGTGACGATGGCGCCCCCCCTTACGCGCTCATCCTCGAGTTCACGTATCCCTCTCGCGAGGCCATGGACGAAGCACTCGCGTCGCCGGTCAGAATGCGCAGCCGCGAGGTCACGCAAGGCCTCTTCGAGTATTTCGAAGGACGAATTGTGCACGTGGTCGCCGAGGCTGATGACATTTCGCCTGAAACGGGTGCGCCGGAGATTTGACGGCGCGTAAAGGCGGCCTTTATATGGCCGTTCCGTGTCAGCGGGAGCGGGGGGCGCCAGCAATGGCGGTGATTTGCATCACCACGTCGAGCTTCGACATCGAAGCGAACCCGCAGCTATCGCAGCTCGTGGCGAGGGGATTTGAGATTCGCCCCAACCCCTGGCGTAAGCAGCTGAGCGAAGCGCAAGCGCTGGATTTCATAGGCAGCAGCGACCCGATCGGCGTGATCGCCGGCGTTGAGCCCTGGACGCGGGAAGTTTTTGATTCTGCGCCGTCGGTAAAGGTGCTGTCACGCGTTGGCGTGGGTACAGACGCCATCGATTTCGCAGCCGCTGCGGAACGCGGCGTGCAGGTCCGGACGACCCCCGATGCGCCAGCTCCGGCTGTCGCCGAACTCACGTTGGCGCTGATCCTGTCGATGCTGCGTAAGGTCTCGCTGCTCGATCGGCGTCTGCACGCCGGAGAATGGGTCAAAGCGCAGGGACCGCTGCTGATGGGCAAGACCGTCGGCGTGATCGGCTACGGACGTATCGGTCGCCGCGTTGCCGACTTGGTGCAGGCGTTCGGGGCGTCGCCGCTTCCCTACGATCCGCTCACAGCACCCGGCGATATAGCCGCCGTCATGGCCGCTGCCGATATCGTCACGCTGCACGTACCCTTTGGACCCGAGACACGCGCACTGATTGGCGCTGCGATGATCGCCCGCATGAAGCCGGGCGCATATCTCGTCAACGCCTCGCGCGGCGGCCTTGTCGACGAAGCGGCGCTGTTCGATGCACTGAGCAATGGACACCTCGCCGGCGCGGCGCTCGATGTCTTCGAAGAGGAGCCATACGAGGGCCCGCTGCGCACTTTGGACAATGTTGTGCTCACCCCGCACGTCGGCTCTGCCGCGACTGAAGTCAGGCGGCGCATGGAGACGGAGGCGGTGACGAATCTGGTGGAGGCGCTGGGGCTGTCATGAAGAATAGAGCACAAGAGCGCGGCCTAGCCCTGGTGACGGGCGGGAGCGGCTTTCTCGGTTCTCACATCGCCGATGCGTTGAGCGAGGCCGGCTACAGAGTGCGTGTTTTCGACCGCAATCACTCGCCGCACCTGCGGCCGGATCAGGAGATGGTGATTGGCGATGTCAATGACCCTGAAGCCGTCCAGGCTGCCGTTCAGGGCGTCGATTATGTGTATCATCTGAGCGCCATCGCTGACATTCAGGATTGCGCCGATGACCCGGTTTCAGCGGCGCGCGTCAATGTGCTCGGCACCGTCAATCTGCTGGAAGCGTGCCGGCGCCATGCAGTCAAACGTTTCGTGTTCTCGTCCTCTGCCTACATTTACTCGCGTCACGGCGGGTTTTACCGCGCCAGCAAGCAAGCGGCTGAAGTGTTCGTGCAAACCTTTGCCGAAGCAGGCGGGCCACCCTTTACGATCATGCGCTTCGGCTCATTGTACGGCCGCCGCGCCGGGCCGAAAAACAGAATCTATCGCATCATCAATGATGCATTGACGAAGGGGGCTATCAGCTTTCCCGGCCACGGCGACGCCATCCGCGAATTCATCCATGTCGCCGATGCGGCTCGGATGAGCGTCGATGTGCTTGGGTCGCGCTACGAAAACAAGTTCGTGCTGATCACGGGCTATGAACGCTTTCGCATCCGCGATGTGGCGGCGATGGTGCGGGAGATTCTCGACCGCGACGTGAGCATAGAATTCGCGGAGGGCGAGCCGCCCGGACACTATTTGCTGACGCCGTTCAACTTCAAGCCGCAGATGGCGGAGAAACTCATCGCCAACGAGTTCATCGAATTCGGCCACGGTCTGCTCGATTGCATCCACGAGCAGCACGAGGCGATGCTGGAGGCGCAGGAGGCGGACGAGGCGCTGAGGAGCGCGGCCGAATGATTCCGTCCTTCAAGGGCCGTCAAGCCGTCTTCTTCGACTTCGATGGCGTCATTCTGGATAGTTTTCACGTCAAGACGCGCGCGTTCGCAGCGCTCTATGCCGAGGACCACCCGGAAATCGTCGAGGCTGTCATTTCGTACCACAACGCCAATGGCGGGATTTCACGCCACAAGAAGTTCGAGTATTTCGAGCGCACCTTGCTGGCGCGCGAGCCCACGCAGGAGCGTTTGGCGCAGCTCGCGGATCGCTTTGCCCGCGCCGTGGTCGACGAAGTGCTCGCCTGTCCGGAAATTCCAGGCGCTCAGGATGCGCTGCAGTCTCTCTGCGCGCGCAGCACGCCATGTTACGTCGTTTCGGGCACTCCTGAGGAGGAACTCAAGAGCATCGTCGAGCGCCGTGGTCTGTCGCGATATTTTCACGATGTGCGCGGCGCTCCCGCGGAAAAGCCCGACATCTTGCTGCAGCTCACAGCTCAGCACGGCTACGACCCCTCGCGCTGCCTGATGGTTGGCGACGCCAGCACCGACTTTCGCGCCGCGGCGGCGGTGGGCATGCCATTCCTCGGCGTAGTCGCAGACCCGGCCAACTCGCCCTTCGCGCCCGATGTGGCGACGATTCCCTGTTTCCGCGCCATGAATGAAGCATTCGCTTGAAGCGCCAGCCATGAAATTCCGCCTCCGCTCTAAGCTGCGCAGTGGCGATCTGGTGATCGGCTCATGGCTGCAGTTCGGCTATCCGCAACTGGCTGAGATGATGGCCAGGGCGGGCTTCGACTATCTCGTCGTCGACATGGAGCACGGCGCGATGGGCGTGACCGGCATGCGCGACCTTATTCAGGTCGTTCAGCTGGCGGGAGCGTCGCCTGTGGTTCGCGTGCCTGTGAACGAAATGCATTTCATCAAGACCGCTCTCGACGCTGGCGCGGAAGGCATCATCGTGCCTGATGTGCGCTCGCCAGAAGAAGCGGCGAAGGCCGCGGCCTCCATGTTCTATCCGCCGCGCGGCGCACGCGGCGTCGGTCTTTCACGTGCTCAGGGCTTCGGCATGGAGTTCGACCGCTATCGCGACGAAGTGGAGCCGGAACTGGTGCTGATCGTCCAGCTCGAGCACCACCGCGCAGTCGCCACCGCACACGACATTCTGGCGGTCGACGGGGTGGAGGGTTTTCTCATTGGCCCGTACGATCTGTCGGGATCGCTCGGAAAACCTGGCCAATTTGCCGATGCGGAGGTGAAGGCCCAGCTCGACGCGGTCGAAGCTGTGATCGCACGCAGCCAAAAACCGGGCGGGTATCACGTGGTGCAGTCCGATCACGCAGCGATGCGGCGGCGCATAGAAGCGGGGTGTCGGCTGATGGCGTATGGCACCGAAATGGTGTTTCTGGGTGAGAAGCTGCGGGATGAGGGCGCCTTCGTGGCCCAAATCCGGGGAGAGCGGTGATGACCAAAATTACAGCGATCGTGCCCATGAAGGGGCATTCGTCGCGCGTGCCAAACAAGAATATCCGCCCAATGTGCGGACGGCCGCTGTTTCACTGGATTTTGAAATCACTGTTGGAGACGCCGGAAATCGACAGGGTCGTGGTCGAGACCGACGCCGATCATATCGCCGAGGATGCGGCCGCAAACTTTCCGGTTACGATCCTCCGCCGTCCGAAGGAGCTTGAGGGCGACGATGTGCCGATGAATGAGCTGATCGCCTTTCATATGCAGGTGCTTCAGTCGCCGGTCTATCTGCAGACCCATTCGACGAACCCGCTGCTGACGCCCGAGACTATTTCTCGCGCGATCCGGGCATATCGCGCGCCAGGCGACCACGACAGCCTGTTCTCAGTCACGGAGCTCAAGACACGGCTCTTCAAAGGTGATGGCTCAGCCCTCAACCACAATCCGGATGAACTCATCCCCACCCAGGATCTGCCGCCTGTGTATGAGGAAAACTCGAACATCTACATGTTCACCGAAGAGAGCTTCTATAAGCGGCGGCACCGCATCGGCCTCAGACCCCGCATGTTTCCGATCAGCCGTGGCGAGTCCGTGGACATCGACGAGTTGATGGACTTCCATTTCGCCGAGAGCCTGATGCAGGATCGGATCCGCCGCTCTGTAGACCTCGCCCAGAATATGGCGGACGGTTGAAGCAATCCCCCCGCAAGCGTCCGCAGGCGCCGGCTAGGCGCGCCGCCTGGGTCGAACTTCCAAGATCAAAGGGCCATTTCGCCGCGTGCCGCGCCCCGTGGCGCGGAAGCGGTCGGCTCTGCTAGCATGGAAACTACAGATTACGGGAGGATGCGATGGCGGTGCGGATTGCTGACGAATGGCCGGACCGGGAATCGGTCCTTGGATTCTCGGGGCAGCACGAGGCGCTGATCTGGGAGAGTTCGCTGCGCGCCGACATCTCGGCGGGCTCAAAGCTCGCTTGGGGACAAGGAGGGGATGTTTTGCTGCTGCGCGCCAACGCACCGGCCGCTGGCGAGGGGCTGGCGCTATTCGCTCCAGGCGCCGAGGAGGGACAACGACTCGGCGATGCAATCGGCGACAATACCAGTTCAAGCACGTCGATCAGCGTAGGCTCATCCCTATCGAGTGTCATCGATAGCGCGGGCGATCTTGACTATGTCCGAATTAATCTCGTCGCAGGTCAGACCTACACGTTCTCTCTCGACGGCGGTTCTTTGATCGATGCGTATCTCGAGTTGCGCGATGCATCAGGCGTGCTCATCGCTCAGAACGACGATGGCGGAATTGCCTACGACTCATTGCTGATGTTTCGCCCGACTAGCTCGGGGCAATATTGGGTCGTGGCCCGCGGTTACGACAGCAGCCAGACTGGAACGTACACGCTTGAAGTCGACACGGTCGATGTCGGCAATTCTTCTCCGACGACGTTTGCGGACAACGGCAAGCCGCAATTCTCCTGGGACGAGGCGGCCATTCAGATCACGCGCTCGGGCGCGAGCTGGGCGAACGCCTTCCACACTTCGGCAGTCGTTACCTATTCCTTCAGATCGACTGCACCGGCGACGATGCCTGATGATACGGGCGGCTTCTCGCGCTTCAGCGCCGCCCAGATCGCCGCCGCAGAGGCGACGCTCGCAGCGTGGGCTGCGGTCGCCAATATTACATTTCAGCGCGTGGACGACGGCGACGGTTATTCCAACAACGCGGCAATAGTGTTCGGCAATTACAGCTCCGGGGCCAGCGGCGCTGCGGCCTTCGCTTATTTGCCCACTTCAGGCAACACCAGTGCAGCGAGCGTGCAGGGTGATGTCTGGGTCAATGTCTCGCTTGGCTACAATGCGAACCCCGTGCGTGGCGATTACGGCTATCAAGTGCTGCTGCACGAGATTGGCCACGCGATCGGCTTAGACCATCCCGGCGACTACAATGCCGGAGAAGGAGTGACCATCACTTACGAAGCCCATGCGGAATATTTCAACGACTCCCGCATGTTCACGGTGATGAGCTATTTCGCCTCGAGCAACACCGGCGGTGTTCTGCCTGCGTATGCATCGCTGGCGCAGATGCACGATATTGCCGCTGTGCAACGGCTCTATGGCGCCAATCTATCGACGCGCACCGGCAATACGATCTACGGCTACAATTCCAACACGGGCGTTCCGGAATACTCGCTCACGCTTGCGAACCAGGCTGCAGTGTTCACGATCTGGGATGCCGGCGGCCTCGATACGCTGGATTTGTCCGGCTATTCGAGCAACAGCGTCATCGACCTGAGGCAGGAAGCGTTTTCCAGCGTCGGCGGTTCTGTGTACAATCTGTCGATTGCGAGAGGCGCCGTCATCGAAAACGCGGTGGGGGGCTCTGGCAACGACACGATCACGGGCAACGCAGCAAACAACACGTTGAACGGCAATGCTGGCGCCGACGTGCTTGATGGCGAGAATGGCAACGACACGCTGATCGGCGGCGCCGGCGCCGATCAGCTCATTGGCGGGGCAGGGACCGACACCGCCGATTATTCTAACGCCGGAGGCGGCGTCACGGTGCGCCTCTCCACCGGCAATGGCGAACGCGGCGATGCATTGGGCGACACGTATTCGAGCATTGAAAACATCATTGGTTCGAGGTTTGCGGACTCCCTGACCGGAACGAGTGGCGCGAACTCTATCGCTGCCGGAGACGGTAATGACGGGCTCTATGGCGGGGTCGGCAATGATGTGCTGGATGGCGGCGCCGGCAACGACCTCTTGCGCGGCGGTGCGGGGGCGGACCAGCTGATCGGCGGCGCGGGCACGGACACGGCGGATTATGCTGATGCGAGCGGCGGCGTGACTGTGCGCTTGTCGACGGGAAGTGGGCAGCGCGGCGATGCGCTCGGCGATACGTATTCGAGCATCGAAAACATCGTCGGCTCGCGTTACGCGGATTCACTCACCGGCGCGAATGGCGCGAACTCTATTGTCGCCGGGGACGGCAATGACGGGCTTTATGGGTCCGGCGGCGATGACCTGCTCGACGGCGGCGCCGGTAACGACCTGTTGCGCGGCGGGACTGGCGCCGACCAGCTGATCGGCGGCGCTGGCACCGATACTGCGGATTATGCTGACGCCAGCGGCGGCGTGACTGTGCGCCTCACCACTGGAAGCGGCGAACGCGGCGACGCGCTGGGCGATACGTATTCGAGCATCGAAAACATCGTCGGCTCGCGTTATGCGGATTCGCTCACCGGCACGAATGGCGCGAACTCCATCGTAGCCGGAGAAGGCAATGACGGCCTTTACGGCGTGGCTGGAGCAGACACGCTCGACGGCGGGGCGGGTAATGACAAGCTCGACGGCGGGGCCGACAGCGATTCGCTGACCGGCGGCAGCGGCAGCGACACCTTCGTCTTCCGGGCGGGCCAAGCGAATGGCGATATCGTCGTGGACTTCGACGGAGGGGGCGCAGGCGCGGGGGATGTGCTGCAGTTCCAAGGTTATGGCTCCGCAGCTCAGGGAGCGACCCTTGTCCAGATTGACGCAACGCATTGGCAGATCACGTCGGCCGATGGCCTCACCGTCGATGTGATCACGCTCAGCAATGGCGCGACCCTCGATCCGAGCGATTACATCTTCATTGGAGGTTAGCCGCAGGGCGACGTCTGGTGTTTCGCAATGCCTCAGATCAGCGTGATCGTGCCGACATACGAGCGTCCTGCTCAGCTCGCGCGCGCGATCGAATCCGTGCTCGTGCAGGACGTCGATCTGGAAGTCATTGTCGTCGATGACGCGTCGCCATCGGCCCTGCGCATCGAGTCGCATCCGCGTCTTCGTGTAGTCCGATTGCAGGAAAATGGCGGCCCGGCGGCGGCGCGCAACGCCGGTGCAGACGCTGCGCAAGCAGAATGGATAGCGTTTCTGGACTCTGACGACGTGTGGCTTCCAGGCGCGCTCCGGCCTCGATTGGAACAGGCGTGCGCCGCCGTCGACGCCGACAACACAATCTGGGTGGCAGGCTTCGCCGACCAATGGCCGCACAGCACCAGCCGCTTGCGGCGCATCCCACGCACGGCGCGGGCGCTCAGCGACTTCGCTTCGGGGTGTTGGACGTGTCCGGGATCGACGGCGTTGCTGTCCCGGGCGGCGTGGCGGCTTTCTGGCGGCCAGGACGCGCAATTGCGCCGCTTGGAGGACTACGAGTGGCTGTTGCGTTGGGGACTCAAGGGCGGCGTGCTGTCAGTCCACCCTGGAATGGCCGCTGTCATTCACCGGGGCGCGCGTGGAGGCGCAAAGGAGGTGGAGGCGGCGGCAGCGCACATCACGGCAAAACACAAAGGCCTGCCCAGGGAGCTGCGCCGGCGCATGGAGAGTTATCTGCAGCTCGAACTCGCGGTGTCGCGTCTATATGGCGGGGCGCAACCAGCTGGCGTGGCGGCCCTCGCGCGTTCATGGCTGCTGCACCCAAGACTACAACCTGCTCTGGAGCAATTTTGGTCGTGAGGGCGGCTGACTCGCTTCGCACTGGCGCGCCGCCGCAGCCGCGTTGTCGGAGCAAATCGAAATCAGCGCCGTGAGCCCGCAAGTTTCGATCATCACGCCTTGTTTCAACCAGGCCGCCTTCTTGCCGACGGCGCTTGCCAGCGTGGCCGAGCAAAGCGGCGTGAACGTCGAACACATAATCATCGACCCTGGATCAAACGACGGGTCGCGCGACATCCTGCGTAGCCATGCGGCTCAGCGCGCCGGCGTACAGCTGATTTTTCAGCCAGATGACGGCGCCGCGCAGGCCGTCAATGCGGGCATGGAGAGATCGAGCGGCGAGGTGATCGGTTGGCTGCCGGCTGACGATTTCTACGCGTCCCGAGATGTGCTCCGCGTCGTATTCGATGCGTTCGCGGAGCACCCAGATTGGGACGTTGTCTATGGGCGGGGAGCGCTGGTCGGCCGCAGCGGCGATGCCCGCCCCGCTGCGTACGCAAACAAGTCCGATAAGATCGCGGAGCTTTTGAGCGCCGGCCAAGAGCCGTTCTTGCAGTCCGCCGTCTTCTTTCGGCGTGCGCTGCTCGACACGATAGGATTCGCCAATCCCCATTTCCGGCTCGCCTATGACGTCGAGTTCTGGGCAAGGGCGATGGCGGCGGGCGCGCGGTTCGCGCCCATCAATCTGGATATCGGCCGCAAGCGAGACCATCCGCTGTCGACATCCAGATTGTACGGCGGCATGCGCTCGCTTGAGTGCGCTTTCGCGGTGCGGAAGCACCTGACCGCACCCGGCGCGCAATGGTTGGCGAAGGCGGCGAGGGAGGACGTCGTCCGTAGCGTCGGCCGGCCCTCCGCCTCGGTGGACGAGTTGCTGCGGCGAGTCGTCGACATTGTGGAGCGCCGCCTCGATGCAGGCGCAGGCAAGGACGACTTGCTCGTCGTGCTCGGCAACGGCCCGTCGCTTGCCGATTTCGACTTCGAACAGCTGCGCAACGTCGATGCGATCGGCATGAATGCAGCATATCGCCATTGGCGCACGATCGGCTGGCGGCCCCGCTATTATGCCTGCCTCGATGTGGTCGTGGGAATCTCCCACCGCGACGCCATCGAGGACATGGTGCAAAGAGCGGACGAGCTGGGGATGGAGGCGTTCCTCCTGCGCCGCAATCTTATCGAGGCGTTCGGCGACGTTGCAGGCAGCTCGCCGCGCGTCATCGATTTCGACACGCTCGTTGAAGCGGGAGGTCTGTTGGATTGTCCGCCGGTCACCACTGGCAGCCACTCCGCCCTTTTTGGCGCGCTTCTTGGTTATAGCCGCATGGCGCTTCTGGGGATCGATTGCAGCTATGTCGAGACGATAGAACAGGCCATGCCGAGAGGTGGTGTGGAGCTCGAGGTTCTGGAGACGCCCTCGCATAATCCCAATTACTATTTCGCTGAGTACCAGATGGCCGGGGACCGGTACAACATTCCAAATCCCGTGCCGGATCTTCACCAGGAAAGCTGGCGCGCAGTGGCATTGCGCCTTGCCAGCCGCGGAATAGAAGTCTGGAATGCCGGCCCGAGATCACAGCTGGATTGCTTTCCGCGCTCGTCATTCGCAGAGCTCAAAACCGGCCGTTCGGGAGTGGTTCAGCGCGACGTGGCGGCGATCGAGAGACGAAGACTGGGTAGTGGGCGCTTCATCGCGCGCTGGCAGGAGCACATGACACGAATGCTGCAGACGATCATGCAACGGCCATGGTTTTTCAGCGGCGCGCTGACGATCGCGGCGTTCGCGTTCCTCCTCGCAGCGCAGGCATGGCAGGTCTCTCCCGGCCTTGCTTTGTCTGCTGGAGGGGCGACGCTGGTTGTAGGCGTGGCAGTGTTGATCATGGTCAGAATAGCGATGTCCTGGCGCTCGCTTCGCGCAGAGATGGCGCTAGTGCGCACCGAGAACGACGAATTGCGCGTGCGCTTGACGCAGGCCGAGCGCCGTCTGGCGAAGCTCGCCATTGCCATTGAAACACGGCCTGAGCAGGCGCAACCATAGGTAGAGGAAGCGGCGTTGATTTGAGGGGTCGGGGGACAGCGCGCCCTATTTGCCACTCCCAAAGCCGCGGTCCTTATCGTAAGAGAGCTACTGTTCAATCGGAGGGGACACGATATGCGTACAAAATCTGCACTCGTCGCCTTGGTGGTGTTGGCAGCCTGCGGGCAGGGGGGTCAGGAGAAAGCAGACCAGCCAGCCGCGTCCCAACAAGCCTCTGAGAACGTCATTCGAAGCCGGAACGCGTCGCATTGGGTCGTGCGCGAGGGTCAATTCGCGAATGAGACATTTTCGTTGCAGGCTTCTGGAACAGCGTTTGTACAGAACTCCCGCGCGCCGGTGGCGACAGGCGACGCCTATGCTGGCGAAATGGTCATCGACGCTGACAACGCGGCAGTGGTGACAATGCGCGTATCGAACGGATGCGGGACAGCGCAGAGCGATCAAGGCCTCGCCGAATACAATGTGCAGCCCGGCGAAAACCGGCTGCGCGTAAATCACACGTTTATCAGGCCGGCGACGTGCGCACGCATGTCGCTCACCAGCCAGACGCCGTTGACTTATCGCTTAACCTCCGCGCGCCTGACACGCACGCAGCAGGGAAGTTGAAGCTTTCAGCTAAGAGATTTCACAGGACGTATGGCCGGATTCCCTTGGGGGTCCGGCCATTTTCTTGGCGCTCCTGGCCGCACGCGTCGCACTGGGCGGCCCGCTCCGTGAACGGAGCGCGTCCACGGCGACGGGCAAAAGTGCAAGAAGATTTGGTGGTGGCGGGTGGACTTGAACCACCTACCTTGGGGTTATGAATCCCACGCTCTAACCAGATGAGCTACGCCACCGAAGGCGCGGAGAGATACGCGCCGGCGCGCGCGCCCGCAAGGGTCAGCCTTACGAAGCCGAATCGGGCGGCCCAAACAGCAAATTCATTTCGTTTTTTCCGAGCCGTATTGCTTGTACGAGGACCAAAGCCGCGATACATGAGAAGATCATTCCAATCCGATGCGGTCCGGAGAAAACATTGTCCGAAGAGCTCGACGCCGTGGACGCTCGTATACTCGACTTGCTGCAGAAGGATGCGAGCCTCTCTATCGCCGATATAGCTGAAAGGGTCGGGCTATCGTCCTCACCGGCGTGGAGACGGATCGAGCGCCTGAAAAAAGCCGGCGTGATCTTGCGCCAGGTGACGCTGCTCGATCAGGAAAAGCTGGGGCTCAATTTCGAGGTGTTCGCGACGGTGAAGCTGCAATTGCCGACGCGCGAGAATCTCGATCGCTTTGAGAGCGCAATCGCGCAATGGCCTGAAGTCGTTGAATGCGCGACTGTGACAGGAGCCGTCGATTATATGCTCCGCATCGTCACCAAGGACATGCATGCTTATGACGACTTTCTCCGCGACAAGATGTTGACGCTGGGAGTGGTTTCGGACGTGCAGTCGCGTATCGTGATGCGCGTGCCGAAGCGGACGAGCGCCGTGCCGCTCGAACTGGTGGCCCCGCACGTCTCCAGCTGATCAGCGCGCCGCGCGCTCGGCTCGTCGCAACATTTCTTCGGCTCGCGGCCCGACATATTTCTGCGGATTTGAAGCCGGTGAAAGGTTACGCTCACGCTCCCAGCGCTCGACGAGACGCTTAGCGCTGTCAAATGCTTCGAGCAGTCCTTCGCCATTGCGCAGACCGTGATTGAACAGCGCATCGCCGAAGAATGTCCATTCATTTTCGGGTTGGCAGCCGAACGATGAGCGATCATGTTGCGCAGCGGTGAGTACGATCGTGCTGTCGCTGGCGAGCGGGGCGATGAATGCGCCTGAGAAGCACGATGATACGATCACCACGCGATTCCTGATGTTGGCCTGGTTGAGCATCATCGCCAGATGCGCCGGTCGTAAGCCAGCGAACATGCGGTTGTGTTCACGAATGGCGGCGGTGCCATCCGGCCCTCCGTGTGTGGTGAGAAACACGACAACAAGATCTTCGTTCGGGTCGATCAGCTGACCAACACGTCCGATCGCCGCGGCGATGTTGTTCGGCGTCGCCGCAGGATAGGCGCGGGGGCCCGGCCCGCCCGCCACCATGATTATGGAGCGACTGTCGGCGCCGAGATGGGGGCGCAGCAGAGCCTCCGCTTGCGTCGCCTCACGCGCGAACACCGGGTCGCCCCACATGGCGGCGGTGATCAAATAGACGTCCTGCTCACCCGGGCGTTGCGGCGCCAAATCGCGCAATGCGTCGCCCATCAACTGCGCTTCCTGGGCTGCGTCGGCGGGAGCGGGCGCCAGTTCGATGACGCCGAATTGGCCATTGAAGGGGTCGCGTTGTTGCTGTGCGTCAGCCGGAGCAGCGGCGACCAGCAACATCATCGCGATCAGGAGCCAAGCCCGTCCCATGTCACACCTCCCATACCAGCATTCCCCGCTCCGCGCCGGTCTGCAAGGGCATTGGCGCCGGCCGCTGCGCCGCGCTAGCAAGTCGTCATGGCGAACGGAAATATCGAGCGAGGCCGCGGCGACGGCTATATCGCTGTGCGCACGGCGGAATTGGCGCAGGCGCTAGCCGAGGCGGCCAGGGAAGACCAGCTGGGCGACGTGATGCGGCTTTCCAGCGCTCTGCTCCATTACGAGGCCCATGCCCAGCTTGAGCAATTGAAGGCGCTTTACGATCCGCTTGACCCCGACGCACCGCCATCACGCCGAGACGAGAGCCCTGCGGCGCTTGAACGCTTCGAGACAGCGCTGGTCGAATCACTGATGCGCGCAAACTACACCGAGATCGATCCGGACACTGTGCATTCCCGTCAGGCGACGAAGCAATTAACGGGGCTGGATATCAAACCCTCCCACGTTGGCATTCGGCGCGTCCGCTTCTTCGCTCGCGGAAGGCGTCCAGAGCGTATTGAGCAGCCCACCTGGTTCGGCCTCCGCACGCGTGTGATCGAGGCGCAGATGATCAGTGATGTTGTGGTGTTTGTGGGCTTCAAGAACGCCGATGAGGCCGATGAAAAGGAAGAACGCGTGTTCGCGCGTGTGCGTCGTGGGGTGCGCCCCGGAGCGGCGATCGTCAAATATTTCCGCAATGTGGCTACGCCCGAGCTGGTGACTCTGCATCCCGGCGCGACCCCTTCGATGCGGCCGCGCGATCAGGTTCTGCTGGCGGCGCCCGCAGTGGCGACGGGCGTGCCTGTGCTGCTTAATCTTTGGCCGGCGCTCACCGTGCTGTTTGCGGTCATGGCGGCCTATTTCGGAGCTCAGGGTGTAATAGAGGAAAACGAACTGAAGCGAGCAGTCGCGGCGCTTTCCGGTCTTGCCGCGGTGATTGCCTTTGTTATGCGCCAGCGGCTCAAATATGAGGCGCAGACGCTGCGGTATCAAAAGCGTCTCGCCGACACGGTGTATTTCCGCAATCTCGCCAACAATGCCGGCGTGCTGGACCAGCTGGTTGGCGCAGGCGAGGACCAGGACGCAAAGGAGGCGGCGCTCGCTTACGCCGTGTTGAGACGAGAGCAGCGGCCCTTGCCCAAAGCAGAGATCGACAATTTCGCCGAAGCGTTTTTGCGCGAACGCTTTGGCCTCGATATCGACTTCGAAATCAAAGACGCACTGGATAAGTTGGAGCGTCTGCAACTGGTCACACGCGATGGTGGATTGTACACCGCGGCGGCGCCAGACGCGGCGCTGGCGCGGCTCGATTCAGCGTGGGATGCCTTGTTCGATTTTTCCAAGCGGCGCTGACAAGCGCGTCCAGAGAAACGCTCAGTGCGGCGCGTTTTCCTCCGCACATCGCGCCGAGTGACGGGCGTGCTGACGCAACGCCTCCCGATTCAGGACCTGAAGGCGGCCGCGGCGAGAGCGAATGGCTTTCAAGCCTTCGAAATCGTGAAGCGCCACCGTCACTCCAGCGCGGCGAACCCCGAGCAGCGCGGCGAGCTCGGCGTGGGTGATGCGGATTTCTGACTGGGATGTGCGGGCGAAGCGGTCATCGAGCCACAACGCCAAGCGATCGGAGAGGGATGAGGTTGCATGCACGACGGCAGCGTCGGCCAGCATGCGCATCTCGCGGTGAATTTGCGCGTCGATGTGGGATCTCAGCGTGGGCAGCTGACTAAGAATGTCCATCACCATCGCGACATCGGCCACTTCGGCTGCGCCGGCATTGGCCACAACGAGGCTATAGGGTGACGATTTGCGGTTGAGCGCAACGAATGCGCCGGCGACGCCCTCAACGCCAACGACGCCGACTTCTATGCAGCGGCCTCGGTGCTCGGCGCGCATGGAAATGAGCGCCTCGCGCGGGAAGTACAACAACGTGGGGTAACAATCGGTGGTGCAAAGCGCCTCACCGCGCTTGAGCCAGCGGCTCGAAAGCAAAGGGGCCAGGAAAGACTGCTCCTGCGCGGGCAAAGCAGCGAGCACGTGGTTGGCGTGAAGGCTGACGGGCGTGTTCATCGAAGGCACCCACGCGGATTGCAGCAAGCGAGAGCATCAGTGAATTCGTACAGGAGGAATGGCGGATGTGGTAGACGGAACTTTCCCCGTCCGTGGCGCGAGCAAGTGCTCATAGACAGCGATAGTGCGTGTGGCGATATCGTCCCAGGTGGGAAACTGACCGCGGTCTACGATGTAGAGATGCGGGTTTGCGATGGCGTTGCTGAGGGCCGCAGCAATGGCGCGCGGATCATGCGGATCGAAATAGATGTGATCGGGAAGGTGGAGGTCGCGATTTTCGGGAATGTCGGACAGCAGAATGGGGCAGCCTGCGGAGATCGCCTCCAGCACGGCGTTCGAGCAGCCTTCATGTATCGAGGCGTTCACGAAAACGCTGCAGTTGGCATAGAGTGGCGTCATCGCGCTGCGGGGCGCGCGGCCAGCTAATACTGCCCGTTCGCTGAGGAGCGGCTGCAGCTGTTTAACATATTCAGCGTCATCGAGCCCACCGACCACGAGTAGGGTCTGGCCGATATCGTGCGGTAGCAGTGAAAAGCCCATGAGCAGATGGGCGATGTTCTTCTGCGCGGTTACGCGTCCCACGGTCAGAACGTAGGTGCCAGGCGGAGGCGTGGCGGTGGCGGCGTCGTTGTTGCTGTCATCGACCGCGTTCGGGATGAGCACGACGTTGCCTTCTATGCCTCGGCGTTTCAGTCGTTCCGCCAATGCCGGGGCGACCGCGATCACGGCGTCGGCGAAGCGCAGCTGAAACTCGCTGAGGCGGAAGCCGGCGCGCCCAATCGGTCCCCATTTGCCGACGAGATAGTCGGCCGAGCCATAGCGAACGACCACTTGCAGCCCCATCAACTTGTACGCCCACAGGAACAGGGCTGCCCCAAGGCCCTGGAGATGAACGATCCTCGGCCGAAGACGGAACGCAGTGAATAACGCTGTCACGTAGTAGAGCAGCTTGTCTGTGCGAAACAGGCGTGATGTCGGTGCTTTGCGCAACTCGACCCCGCGGAACTCGCGTCCGCCGATTGCGTTGGCGAGCCCCATCAGCACGACCCGGAAGCCACGCGCCGCAACGAGCGGAAACAGGCGCTCCGCATTCTTTTCCGCTCCGCCTTCGACATCAGGAATGCCGCGGGCGCCGACGACAAGGATAGTGGGACAAGCGGACGTGGCGGGCGCGCCAGCGCGATCAGGGACCTGCATGGAAAGTGTCTCAGCTCAGAGGGCTTTGCTGTCGCCCAACAAGACCGACAACGTGCGGAACAGAATCTTGATGTCGAGCCACAGCGACCAGTCCCGAATGTAGGCGACGTCGTATTCGATGCGCTGCGCTACCTTATCGTCGGTGTCGGTGAGGCCGCGGGCGCCGCTCACCTGCGCTAGACCGGTGATGCCCGGGCGCGCGGAGCGGCGAAGCAGATATGCCGAATCGTAACGACGAAAGCTGTGTTCATGCACGATCGCGTGCGGGCGCGGACCGAC
Organism: uncultured Terricaulis sp.; assembly: GCA_964402795.1. Classification (GTDB taxonomy): domain Bacteria; phylum Pseudomonadota; class Alphaproteobacteria; order Caulobacterales; family Aquidulcibacteraceae; genus Vitreimonas. Next base: position 45,748 of record CAYODX010000012.1, read on the forward strand.
CAAGCTCATTTCGCCTTTCAGCACGTTGAGCAATTGCGGCAGCTCATCGATGCTGGTGCGCCGCAGGATGGCGCCGAGGCGCGTGACCCTGACGTCCCCGGCCTGCGCTTGCACGACATCGCGCCCGTCTTCGGCGGCGCGCATGGTGCGGAACTTGTAGATGCGGAACAGGCGCCCACGAAAGCCAGCTCGGCGTTGTTTGAACAGAGCCTGACCCGGCGATTCCAGCCGTACGAGAAGGCCAATCAGGAACAGCAGCGGCGCCAGAGCCGTTACTGCAAGAACCGAGACGATGATGTCAAAGGCGCGCTTCGCTGCGCCGCCAAGGGGATGCACCACGACTCGGTAGGATACGCCCTCCGCGCCCCAGAGGTCGGTGAGGGCGGGCGGCTCCGCCGCGAGCGCGGGGCTAGGCCCATATGACGGCGTCGAAGTGTCTGTTCTCATTATGTGCGCAGCGACTGTGGTCCCAACGGCGCATCAACCATCTCATCGGGAACGCGTTCCGCCCTGTGCGCATTAAGTTACCGTGACCTGTGCAGCACCGGCGCTCGGGGAGAATTGACGTGCCTGTAGAGTCCTCGCCCACGCTGCACGCGGCAGTTCTCTATCCAGCAGCGCTCGTCTTGTTGTTGTTGCAGCTGGTGGTGCTGTGGCGCGTGAAGGACAACGCCGCCCGCTTCGTGATTACGGCCATTTGGCTTCGCACGATGATGTCGGCGTTTCACAACATCACGTATGAACCTCTGTTCGCCGGATTATCTTGGAATGCGCTGGCAAGTCTCGGTGTCATCGCGGTTGGCTTGTGGATCGCCGGACCGCGCGCGTGGCGCTTGAAAGCTCTTGCGCCGGTCTACCTGATCCTCGCCGTCCTGGTCGCCAGCGGCGTCGTCAATCAGCAGTGGACGGGCCTGTTCAGTTCGACTCTGAAGTGGCTCTATTACCTCGTCATTTTGGTTTGCGCCTACCAGGCCGTGTTGCGAATGGGCCAGGCCGGCTTCTGCGGCTGGCTCTTGTGCGCGTTTGCGCCGCCGATTCTGTTTCAGATCCTCTCCGTGATTACTGGTGTCAGCAAGCAAGGCATGGAGGATGGCTCTCCCTCCTTCATCGGCGGCTACGATCATGAGGCGGCGTTCTCTGTGGTCCTGCTGGCGGGGCTGTGGACCGTAACCTTCGCCACGCGCCTGCCGGATTGGATTCGCCATGCTCTGGCCTTGACGATCGCAGCGGGCGTCTACTTGGCGCTCTATCGAACGAGCATCATAGCCGCTGCGCCGATATTGGCCGCCTACGTCGCGTTCGCCGCCGCCAGCGTGTTTCGACGAGAGGATCGCGGCGCGGTCATGGCGCTGACTGCATCCATCGCCGTGTTCGCGATAGGTGCGGGCGCCTTCATCTTGCGCGACCGCTTCGCCGACTTCGTCACTGTCGCTACCCACGCCGACGTGCTGCGGCCGCCGGAGCAATTCACCGCCGCAGATCGGGAACTCTTTTCAGGACGTTTGTACATTTGGAGCGAGTACCTGACTGCCTACACGCACGGGGGGCTGATGGTCTGGATTCTTGGTTTCGGGCCGGAGGCATGGGACGGCGTGTTTCGTGTGTATGCGCACAACAGCTTCGTGTCCGCGCTTTACGAGACCGGCGTCATCGGTGCGCTCTCTCTGTTGTTCTTGTGGATCGCGATGGCGAGCCAAACGTTGCGCGTACGCGACGCCGGCGTACGCATGTTGCTCCTGGCGGGCCACGTCAGCATGCTGCTCGCCAATATGGCGACGATGGGACACTGGTTGATAGAGGGCATGATCTTTTATGCGCTCGTTTGCGGTTTCACGCTTGCTCACGCGCTTGTGGCGGAGCCCTTGCCGCTGCGGCGTCGGCCCGCTGCAATGCCGGTGCCCACGGATCGGCCGATGATTGTGGCCCCAGCGCGATGGAGGCGCGAATGATCGAACGCATCAATACTGGCGCGGCGCCAAATGACGGGACAGGGGACCGCCTGCGTGATGCGTTCGATAAAGCCAATCGCAATTTCGCGCGACTGGACGCTCTGCTGGATAGGATCGAGCACATGCCGGCGCCGCGCCAAACGGTCGCGTCGCACCAGCATGAGGAGCACGTCTTACGCATTGTAGCGGATGCACCGCCGGACTCCGCGCCGACCAGTCTGGGAGCGATGTGGGTCGATGCGCAGAGCGGTGCAATTTTTCTCGCAGTGGGCGTTGGCAGCGTGCGCGATTGGCGTCGGCTCCAATTCGCGGACGCGGTGGTGTGAGCCGGCGCTACTACACGCGTGCCGGCGCAGGCGTTCGCAACGGCGCAAGCTGGAGTTCGGCGCGTGCGTTCGCCGCTCTGCGCCAGGACCTCGAGGCGGCGAGGCCCGGCGATGCGTACCTCATCGGCTTCGACGGACAGCGCGAGAACCCGATCTTCCTTTCTGGCGCGCCGCTGACGCTCGGTCGTTCAGGCGAAACGCGACGGCCCATACGGATCGAGGCTGGAATAATCGGGAGCGACGGTGGTTTGCGCACGCCGCCGCGCGGCTCGGGCAGGCACTTCTTCGTAACGCCGGGCGGCATCGACAGCGACCTGCCGGCGCGCATCCGTCTCGTCGGCGCCTCCAATGTGGTGCTCGACGGCTTTGCAGTGGCCGGCGCTTCGGCAGACGGAGTGGTCAAGTTCGCGGGCGAAGGCGATCACGTCAGTATTCATTTCTCAGACTGGACGGCGGCGGATTGCGGGCGTGTGATCGAAAGCGGTCGCGACGCACGGGTGAGGGGGTTGCTGGTCGAGCGTTGCGCCGCAAGTCGCCTCATGCGCGGATTTGCGCGCTTCCGCGACATTCGCGATGGGGTCTTCCGCGATCTCGATCTTGATGCCGCTCATGTGGACGGCGGCGAACATAGGCCGTGTCAGCTCATCGCCATAGCCGCAGGCCAGAACCTATCCTTCGAGCGCGTACACCTCGCCAATGCCGTCAATCCGCGCTCTGGCTACGTGCAAGGCGACGGTCTGGTGTGTGAGCGAGCCGTGCGCGACGTCACGATACGCCAGTGCAGCGCTACGGGAATGGGGGATGGCGGGTTCGATCTCAAGGCAAGCGGCGTCACCATGGAGCAGTGTGTGACCGAGCGCTGCAAGAACGGACTTCGAATCTGGTCTGGCGAAGGCAACATCATCCGGCGCTGTAGTTTTCGTTCGCCGCGCCGATACGGCGGCCAAGGAGGGGCGTGTGTCGAGGCGCACGGCGCCGCCGAGCTGGTCGATTGTGATTTCGATGCAGGTGAAGGGGCGAGCGTGTTTCGCCTGTCCTATGACCAAGCCAGACTCCGCATCCATGGCGGGCGCATCCGTACCCGGGCAGGCGCGCCGCTTGTGGTCGGCAATCGCAGCGCGGTGGTTGAACTGGAGGATGTCAACTTAAACGGCGAATTGCGCAGCGGCCGCTTTCAGTCGAGAGGTGATTGATGCCGTCGGCGCGCATCCTCTGCGTGATCAATTCACTCGAAGGCGGTGGCGCCGAGCGCGTGTTCGTCGGAGTCGTGGAGGCGTTGGCTCGGACATATGGGCGCGACGCGCTGGATATTCTCCTACTCGACAATGCGCCTGCGCGTTACGCGCCTCCGCCAGGAATAAGACTCAGCGTGCTCGGTGCGCGCGGCGCCATGGCGGCCAGCCTGAGCGGCGCCATTTCGCATGCGGCCAAGACCCGGCCGCACGTGATCTTGAGCTTCTTGACGCGCTCCAATTGCGCCGCAGTGGCCGCGGCGTGGCGCTCGCGTGCGCGGGTCCTCATCAGCCAGCGTGTGCATGCAAGCGCGTTCTTCGGGAGTTCGCCCCGACAGCTGGCCAATCGCCTGACGGTGCGCGCATTTTACCCACGTGCAGATCGCGTGCTCGCCGTGTCGGCCGGCGTGGCCGACGATCTGGCGCAGAATTACGGCGTCGCGCGGCGGCGCCTGTCGGTCATCTACAATCCACTCGACGTGGAGGCGATCCGCGCCGCAGCGGCGGAAAGTCCGGAAACGGCCTTGCCGGACCCTTTCTACGTCGCCGTCGGTCGTCTGACGCCGAAGAAGAATCATCCAATGCTTCTGCACGCCTATGCGAGGGCGCGGCCGAAAGCCGGTCTCATTATTCTCGGCGAGGGCCCTCAACGTGCGGAGCTAGAAGCCCTTGCGGCGTCTCTTGGGATTGCAGAGCGGGTGCGCTTTCTCGGCTTCGTCGCCAATCCCCACGCGCTCATGGCGCGGGCGAAGGCCTTCGTATCGGCGTCGAACTCCGAAGGCTTTCCCAATGCTCTTGTCGAAGCCTTGGCGCTCGGGCGAGCAGCGGCCTTTACCGATTGTGATTCCGGGCCAGCGGAGATACTGGGCCGCGCGGGGTCTGAGGTCGTGACGGAGACCGTCGAGGCCGCGTACGGCTTGCTCGTGCCGCCAAACAATATCGCAGCGATGGCCGCTGCCTTCGAGGCGCTGGAGAATGACGAAAGGCGCGCCCGATTGGGTCGCGCTGCGCTGGCGCGCAGCGAGGATTTCGCGGCGGAGCTGGCATGGTCCGCCTATGTCGCAGAACTCGATAGCCTATTGCCGACGCACTTGCGGCGACTAGGAGAGCATGAACGTGCCGCCGCGTTCGCGTGACCCTGAGCCTTTTATGGTGACACGCCGGGCCTTGGCGGCGATTCTCGCCGCATGCGCCGGCCTTGCTTTAGCCGGAGCAGCCATCGTGCGTCGCATCGCGCCGCGCGCCGACAGTGCGGAGGTGGGCAGCGATGACGATCAATGGCGCGCGGACGGCGTGTGACGGGCGAACTGTCGCCGGCCAGTTGCGGCCCGCAGCATCGCGGCAAGCGGCGCTGGCGTTGCTTCCATCCCGGTGAGCATCAGCCATTCGCGCCAGCCATCCGGCATGTGGAGCGCGCGCTTCATCTCGGGCGCAAGCGGGGCGCGCAGAAACGCTTGCCTTGCATAGAGGCGAACCTCCTGGTTTGCCAAGCGTATCAGAAGCCTTTTCAGCCCGACGTCGTCGGTCGCCTTGAGCAGCGTGTTGATCGTTCCGCAGATATGGGGTGTGCCGTTCGTTGCCTCTGTGCGCGTGATCTTGTGCGCCCCTGTCCGATCAAACCGCATGGAGTGTTGCGGCGCAAAGGCGAGGTCAGCGCGCGCGGCGCTGCGAAGCCAGAGATCTTTATCTCCGCCTCGACGCACGCCCGATTCAGGAAAGAGGCCGGCGGCGAGCAATAGGGTGCGACGGAAAGCACAGGCGCTGGTGAGCACCGGGCATGTCTCCGTTTCGAGCCAGGCAGCGAGAAATCGCTGCAGGCCAATGGCGCCCCCGCCGCGCAGCGCGCTTGCAACCGGAGAGCGGGTGTCGCGATCGCCATAATGATTGACGTACGCGCTGAACGCGCCGCCCGTGGAACTCCCAACCTGGCGCACGGCCTCCGCCAATCCGCTCAGGTGCTTTGGCGACCAGACGTCATCCGCATCAAGAAAGGCGATCCACTCGGCTTGAGCCACGCGGATTGCGAGATTGCGAGCAGCATATCCGCCCGCCCCGGGCGCGTCTCGACGCAAGATGCGCACGCGAGGATCGCCAAGCGCGGCGACGAGCCCGGCGCCGCCGTCTTCAGATGCATCGTCGACGACGATGACTTCGATCGGCGACAGCGCCTGCGACAATGCGGATCGGACCGCTGCGACGATGGTCGCTGCGGCGTTGCGCATCGGGATCACGACCGAGAAGTGCACGTGAGATCAGGTGCTGTAATAGCCGCGCTTGGCGTCAACGTAATAAAGCGGATCGGAATAGGAGGTGCGGCCGGGAGCATTCGGGTCGACGGCGTTGAGGGCGACACCGCTCACCGTGGCGCCGGCGGCATGTAATTGCTCGACCGCAGTGGTCAGGGCGCGGTTCGTAGTCTTGTTCCATCGGCCGACCATCAGCACGACGTCGGCGAGGGCGGCAAGTGCGCGTGACTCGGCGACCGCCAGCACCGGCGAACTGTCCAAGATCACCAGGTCGTACTCGTTCGCCAAATCTTTCGAGAGGTCCTTCATCGCGCGTGAACCGAGCAGGTCGTTGAGAGGCACTGGCGAGGTCGAGAGCGGCAGGATGTGTGCGGAGGTCTCGTCGTCGCGTCCAACGGCTGAGCGCCAGCTGGCGGCGCCCGTGAGCACTTCGAGCAGGCCTTCCTTGGGCGCGATGCTCAGCACGTCATTCACCGAGCGGCGGCGCACGTCGCAATCGACCAGAATGACCCGTTCACCCGACATCGCGGCCACACGCGCGAGGCACAGGGCGAGCGTCGTCTTGCCCTCTCCAGGCAAGGCGGACGACACGGCCACGATTTTTTGTCGATCGTGGTTTGGGGAATAGACAATCGAGGCGCGCACAATGCGCATGGCTTCAGCAAAGGCTGAGTGCGGGTGGTCGACCAGGTACTTGGAAGGGTGACGCTTATCGATCGGCAGTTTGGCAAGCGCTTTGGCGGGAGCAGATGGAACCGAAGCAATGGCGTGCAGGCCGGTCTTGCGTTCGAGATCGTCCACGCTGGAAATGCGATCGTCGAGCTGCTCGGCGAAAAGAGCAGCGATGATTCCGGCGATAAGACCCGCTGCGGCGCCGAGCAGCAGGATCACCAGTGCGGGAAGGGAGATATCTTTGCTTGGCGGCGTCGCGCGCGAGAGCAACCGCGCTTGGGTGGTGTTGAGGCCGCCCTGTTGAGAGATTTCGTGTGTTCGCTCAAGGAAGCTCTCATAGACCGCCCGGGCAGCGGCGGCTTCACGTTCAAGTTCCCGCAACTGCACCTGTTGAGGGCCATTGCCCGCGATCTGGTTGCGGATCGAGCCGGCGTGCGCCTCCAGGTTGGAGAGCTGCGCGCGCGCGACCTGGACTTCGCTGGCGAGGCTCGCTGCGACACGATTCACCTCCGCCTGGATTTGTTGGCGGATGCTTTCATGTTCGGCGCGAATGTTGATGAGGGCGGGATGTGCGTCGCTGTAGCGGGTGGCGAGATCGGCCTCCTGCCGGGCGACGTCAGCTTCACGGCCGCGCAGGTCGCGAATGGTCTGCGAGTTGATAGCGGCGGCTATCGCGTCCGGTGAGCCACCCTGGGACAGGAGCTGACGCACCTGCTGGTAGCGCGCCTGAGTCTCAGCCAGATTGTTGCGGGCGGCGAGCGCCGCATTCTGAGCATTGCCGATCTCCTGCTCGGACAACGTCACACCGTTGGCGGTGAGCAGACCCGCTTGGTTGCGATAGGCCTCGACTGCTTCTTCCTTGGCGTTCACCTCTTCCCTGAGTTCCGCCAGCCTCTGAGACAACCACTGATTGGCTTGCTGCGCCGTCGCGCTGTTGAGTTCGAGGTTGTTCGTCATATACGCATTGACGAGGCCGTTCGCGAGCCGTGCGGCTTTCTCGGGCGTGGAGGCGCGGGCGCGGATTTCGATCACGTTGCTGGCGCCGCGGCGAACCGCTTCTATTGCGGCGGCTACAGCGTCAGGCACTCGGTCCGGGCGGCCTTCTATCGGCTCGCCGCGACCGCGATTGGCCGTCGGGTTGAACTCCGGGTCGCGGGCAAGGTGGAGTTCATCGGCAAGACGGGCAGCTAGATCGCGCGAGTTGAGCACTTCGACTTCGGATGTCACGTAATCCGAGCCCGGACGCATCGTCGTCAGCGATTGCTCCGGCGCCACCACGTTCTGTTCACGCGGATCGATCAGCAGCAGTGCTGTGGCTTCGTATTGGCGCGGCTGCAGCAGCAGCGCAGCGATGATGACGAGGGCGACAGCTGCGGCGATGGACAAGATCATGCGCTGCCGGCGCCGCAACATGGTCCAAACGCCGAGCAAGGTGAACTCATCCCGCGCCTGCGCCGCGGCTGGATAGATCGGATAGGCGCCCGCTTCGATGCGCGCGGGCAGAGTCTCGACGCTCATTCCACAACTCCTGCCAGCACGGCGGTTAGAGACTGCAGGGCGCGGGCTCGCCGCGCATCGTGACGCTAACGAAGGACACCGCTTCATCCTGGATTCTGGCGGCGGTCAGCACGCCCGTCGCGTGGGCGCCAGTATCGATGGCGATGCGCGGCGCACTGGCGGTTGGCCGCGGCACTGGCGTGTGGCCGTGCACAACGCACATCGGCAGCGCCTTGCGGCTCGAGAGAAAGCGATCGCGTATCCAGAACAGGTCCGCCTCTGTCTGCTTCTCCAGCGGCTTGTCGGGATTGATGCCGGCGTGAACGAACAAGTAATCGCCCATGGAGACATAGCGCTCGAGGTCCGCGATCAGCCGATGATGGGCTGCGGGCATCGCCTCGCGCATGGCGTTCATCGCTTCACCGAGGATGGCGGGGTCGGAGCTGATCGGGGGCGGACGAACCCCGTATGAAACCAAAGTCGATACTCCTCCGAGGGCGAGCCACTGCGCCGCTGCGCGAGAATCCCGGAGTGCGTTGCGCAGCATCTGTTCGTGATTGCCCATGAGCAGGCGACGCTCATACCCATAGGGACGACCTGATAAGAGCAGATCGAGCACGTCACGGCTGGAGGGCCCGCGATCGATATAGTCGCCGACGAAGATGGCGAGTGGGCGCTCAGCACGTTCCTCGTCAGCAATGCGCTCGAGCTGGTCGAACAATTTTGCCAGGAGATCGGCCCGCCCGTGGACGTCGCCGATCGCACAGATCAGACGGCCGCCAGTCGAGGCGTTGCGCGCGATCGCTCGAGCGCCGGCGAGATTGCCGAAAGGCCTTCTCCACATATCGCTACGCGCCCGCTCCGGTTCCAGACCGCAGTCAACGCTCGCTCGCGCACAGCGTTCCGTCATTGTGTCATCAGGACACCGTTTTTATGCAGGCCTGGGCACGCTCGCGACCGGCGCTCTCGGCGCAGCTTGTTTGCCTTGACGCCAGCGCTTGATAGCCGATCGCAACGCCGCAGGGGCCGCAGCCGCCGCGGCCAGTGCATACGGACGCGCGGCAAGCGGGCGGGCGGCTATGGCGGCGAGGGCATAACGCAGCGCGTTCTGCGGGGAACCCTGTTCCGCATTGAGTTCGCGCCTGGCGCTGGAAATCAGGAAGTCATGCTCCACCCCGGCGGCGCGCATGTCGTGCGTACGCCAGCCATGAATCAGTGCGCGGGCTTTCATGTAGCCGGCAAACTGACGCGACAAGCGCTGGCCCTCCGCGTCCTCGGAATGGTCATAATAGACGGTCAGCGCCTCCGGCACGTAATCAACAAAGAAGAATTCCGAGATGCGGAGCCAATACTCGTAGTCCTGCATGACGGTGAAGGTTTCATCGAAATAGCCAACAGTTTCGATGACCTCACGCCGGATCATCACTCCTGACGTGCCGTGGATCACATTGCGGCGGAGCAGGTCCGGATAAAGATAGCCGCGCAGGTGCGGCGTATGGATTTTGCGCGTTGCGCCGGCGATCGTTTCAACGCCGGTGTACATCAGTCCGACCCGATCGGGACCGCGGCGGAACTGACCGACCTGCAACATCAGCTTGTCGGGCTTCCACGCGTCATCGGAATCCAGGAAGGCGATGAACTCGCCGCGCGCCTCACGAAGCCCCCGATTCCGCGCGGCCGCCACGCCGGAATTCTTCGGCTGGCGTATATAGCGAATGTGAGGGCCATAGAAATTGGACATCACCAGCGCTGTGTTGTCCGTCGAGCCGTCGTCGACGACGATGACCTCGAAGTCTTGGAATGTCTGCCTCAGCACGCTGTTGAGCGCCCGCTTCAGCAAGTCGCTACGATTATACGTGGGAATGATGACACTGACACAGCAGGTCGATGGCTGCTTCCGTTCCGTCGGACGCTCCTCTGCGACGCGCTGCTCCAAGTGTACGCTCGCCAAGCTCGGACGTCTGGCCGTGGCGCATCTGAGCCGCTGCAAAGCGTCGCCAGCCGCGAGCGCGAACGCGTGCTTGGCGCTGTAGAGATCGCGTATCCAGCGCCGGCCGCCGAATTGGTGCGCAAGTACGCGGCAACGGCGCAGGATGTCCGGATAGGCGATGCAACGTTCAGCCAGCATCTCGAATGCATGGGCCAGGCTCTGCCGCGGCTGGATAAGCGGCGGCTTCCGCTCGACTGCACGGGCGATCTTCTCCAGCGTGGCGACGCGCGCCTCGAGTTTTTCGCGGCCGAGCGTGACGACATTGCTGCCGAGGCGCCCTCGTGCGGGCCGGCGATAATACGCGATGGCGCGGTCAGTGGTCGCGACCGGCGCGCCGGCGCCTAGGGCCCGCGCGAAAATATCGTCATCTTGATTAAAAGGAGTGCTCTCGTCCCAGCCGCTGGTCCGGTCGAACGCATGGCGCGACCAGAGCAAGGCGCACGGCGGCGGGCGCCAACCGTGCAACCAAGCCGAGAGACTCGATTCCAAGACGGGGCGCATCGCGCTTGAAGCAGGGCGGGCGCGCCAGACGCCGCTGGCATGGACGTAGCGCCGCCACTGGCAAGCGGCGATCCCGCCCGGGGCTCGGTGCAAGGCGGCCGCAAGCTCCTCAAGCGCGTTGGGCGCCAACAGGTCGTCCGCATCGAGGAACATGAGAGCGTCGCCAGCAGCGTTCGCCGCACCCAGATTTCTTGCAGCATTGGCCCCACGGTGCTCTTGCCGCAAAATGCGAACGGGCGACATGAAACGCGCAGCGCAACCAACGCTGAAATCACTGGAGCCGTCGTCGACGATGATTATTTCCTGAGGCGGGAGGGTCTGATTGAGGGCGGCGCGGAGCGTCTGCCGCAGCGTCTGTTCCGCGTTGTAGCAAGGGATGATCACGGATATTTTCATGCGCGTCCCTCCACAACTAAGCTGACGCCATTGCGGCGAAGTCCGCATGCATCGCCTGCAATTCCTGATAAGAGCCCTCGGCTTCGACGCGCCCCTCCTTCATGAAATAGAGCTTGTCGCAGTTGCGCACGGTGCTCAGCCGATGCGCGACGGTGATTACGGTGCGCTGGCCCTTGAGCGCCTCCACCGCCTGCACGATCGCCCGCTCCGTCGCGTTATCGAGAGCGGATGTCGCCTCATCGAGAACGAGCACATCGGGATCGTGATAGAGCGCGCGAGCGATGCCGATGCGCTGGCGTTCTCCGCCGGAGAGACGCACGCCTTGCTCGCCGATGATCGTGTTCAATCCATCCGGCAAACGGTTCAGCAGGGGTTCGAGTTGGGCGGCGCGCAGAGCGCGCCAGAGCGACGCGTCATCGATCTTGTCGGGCTGGACACCCAAGGCGACGTTGCAGCGAAGCGTATCATCCATCAGATAGATGGATTGCGGGACATAGCCGATCGCGCGCTGCCACTCGCCGACGCCGCTTTGACGAATGTCGACGCCATCGACGAGAACGGCGCCGCTTTGGGGCTCCAGAAGGCCAAGAATGATGTCGATCAGCGTTGACTTGCCGGCGCCGGTTGAGCCGACGAAGCCGACTGCAGCGCCGGCGGGTATGGCGATATTGACATTGCGCAGCGCCGCCCCGCTCGCTGTCTCATAGCGATAGCGCACGTCACGCAGCGCGATGCCTTCCTTCATCCGTGTGCGCGGCGCATCGAGCGAACCGAAGGGCCGCCGCGGCGCGTTCTCCAGCGCGGCGAGGTCGTCATAAACTGGGTCAACCGAGACCAGGTTGAAGCGAAGATTGGCGACGTGCCCCATTGCTGCGCTCATGGTCTCGCGCAAGCGAACAAGGGCCACTACGAAGAGAGACAATGTGACGACTATGGTCTCGCTCGGCCTGTTCAGCGCCAGCAGAGCAACGGTCAGCAGCAACAGGCCGATGATGGCTGCGAATTCCGTGACGGGCGGAATCGAGCGTTGCACGGTTTGGCGGAAGCCGGATACGGCCGCGAGCCGATGCATGCTTTCGTCGACGCGATCGAGGAAGAAGCGCTCGCGCCCCAGCACCCGTGTTTCCTTGATGCCGCCGAGCGCCTGGTAAATGGCTTTCATGACCAAGCCGCGCTCTACCTGCTCGCGTCGCCCATGGCGGCGCAGGCGCGCTCCGACATTGATCACGACGAAGGCGGCGAGGGAGCCGAACAGCATCAGCCAAAACACCGTGATAAGCGGCTCCATCACCAGCAGAAAGCCGAGCACTGCGACCAGTATGAAGAGCTTAGTCAGAAGCTGCAGCGCCACGCCGATCACTTGGGCCGATATGGCGTTGGTTTCCTGATCGACATTGCGCAGCAATTCGGCGCGATTGCGGGTGAGATGAAAAGGATAGGGCGCCACGAGATATGCGCGCAGCATGCGACGGGCGAGTTCAATGCGGCGGTTCAAAGTAAACCGCACCTGCAGATGAAAGTTGAACACGAGGAAGGCTGTCTTGATCGCGAACAGAGCGGCTAGCGCCAGCGCGCCCCACAGCATCAACTTTTCCGTGGTGTCGAGGCCGAGGCGCGTCAGCAAATCACCGACCCAGCCGATTGCATGCGCGCGCTCCGGCTGGACCACCGCGCCGACGAAGGCGGGGATCGCGGCGACGCCGACCACCTCCAGGATCGCCGCGGCCACCATCAGCAGCAGCAGAATGCCGGCGTTGCGTCGATCCCGCGGCGAAAGCAACCGCCACAGTTTGATGATCTGCTGTTTCATGCCGCCCTTGCTCTGCTCGATTGGTGACGGCGTTCTGCGAGCAAGTCCGCGTAGAGAGTCTCGTAAGCGGCTTGGCAGGCTTCGACCGAATAGGAACGCGCCCGCTGCTGAGCGGCTTTGCCTAGGCGTTCTGCTTGCGCGGGATCGCGCAGCATCTGGAGCAAGCTGTCAGCGAGGGCGATCTCATCGCCAGGCGGGCACAGAAGACCAGCAGCGCCGAGCGCTTCGGCGGCGCCGCCGACTGTTGTAGCGACGATCGGTGCGCCGGCTGCCATCGCTTCGATCAATGCGAGCGGCATGCCCTCGCTCAACGAACTCAGCGCAAAGACCGCGGCGCCACTCAAGCGCTCACGCACTTCGCGCGGCCCCAGTCGGCCGGTCAGGGTGAGCTGAGCCTGCACCCCGAGCGAGGCCGCCAGCGCGCGCAGCTGCGGCTCTTGTGCGCCGGAGCCGGAGATCGTCAGGGTGGCGGACGGCATCGTCTGACGTACGCGCGCAAATGCGCGCAGCAACACGTCGAAGCCCTTGACCGCTTCCAGTCTGCCGACAGCCAAAATGTTTGGCGGGTTCGATGGCGCGCGAGGACGATCGGACCAGAACGCGTGGTCCACGCCGTTTGCAATGACATGCACGCGTGCGGGGTCAACGCCGCCCAGTGCGAGCACGCGTTGACGCAAATCGTCGGAGACGACCGTAATTGCGTCCGCGTGGCGCAGGACGAACGGAAGCAGCCTGCGGGCGCCTTCGCTGGGTCGCAGGATGTCCCCGCCATGCGCGGAGAGTATGGTGACATACCCAAGGACGCGGCTCAGCAGCAGAAAGTACAATGACTGGCCGGTGACGAAGTGGATGTTGACAATCTCCGGGCGTCGCCGGCGAAGGCCTGCGTGCAAGCCGCCGAGCGCAGTGATGGGTCCCAGCAGGCCCCGAGAACCGTCGCGCAAACGCAGCGGCTGCACCCACGCATCGCCATTGCCGCGCGGATCCGGCGAGGCCCAACTTTCGAACACCGAATGCCCGCGCGCCCGCAGGAAAGCGAGCAATCGCTCGACGACATGTTGCACCCCGCCCGGGTGCGAGCGAGGGGTGGCGGAGTACAAAAGGATGCGCAAGGCGTCCGTCGCCATTCAGCTCACGCCTTGCCGGCGCCCGCTCACCCGCAATCCCCGCTTGGTCATGACGCGCCTTCCGCTTCAGCCGCGTGCTGAACGCGCGAGCGCCATGCATGGGTTCCCTACAGGCTCAACAAAATTGCTGACCGCTCCCGCGGCTCTCGCAGCTAACAAGGATTTGAGGAAAAGCATGCCAGTGAGCGCCGAACGTGAATGCACGCCCGGCGTTTGCCACCGGCTATGTCTAGATCGTTCACGCGCGCACTTGAGAAGAACCCGGTCATGTATGTAGCGGTGGCGGCCGTAGCGCTGAATACGATGGCGATGACGCTCACCGGAGGCGCCCCGAAGCCGTACGAAGTGCGGGAGCTCAGCTCACTGGTGGCGGAACTGGGAGGCGCAGAAGCGGCTGCGGCCCCAGCTTACGTTCCGCCGACCTCGCTGGTGGCGCAGCGAGCGCACCCAAGCGGGTTTGAACAGGCCAGCCTTTCCTCCGACTTGCTGGGTGGTGATCTGTTGGGCGGCCTAGACGGCGCGAGAGTTGAGCCGCCGGTCGTACACGCTCCGAGAGCGCGCTTTGCGGACATGGCGGCCCCATCGTCCCGCCCGCTGTTCCAGGCGGCTGCCGCACGCGCCCCTCAACTTTCCGCCTGTTCGAAGAAATGCGCGGCCATTGAGACTGCGTCCGCCGACGCCGCAGCGGTGACGTTGTAACCAGTTCGGAACGGAACGGCGTGCGCACCGCGCTGTTTCAACTGATGCGCGCCTGTCGGCGGCAGGCGATGCGACCCGATGAGCCAGGAGGTGGAGATGCGCTACGATCATGGCCGCGAACGCGGCCTCTACCATCGAGATGATGATCAACGCCGATACGGACGCGAACGCGACGATCACGGCCGCGGCAGCCATCGCCGCAGAGACTGGGATGTGCGCGACGATGATGAAGCCTACGGGCGCTCTCGGGACCAGTTCGGACGGGGAAATTATCATCCCGGCGACGATGCGCGGCGCTACGGCGAAGGCCGGCGACGTGACGACGCCCGCGATTATGGCGGCGGCGCAGAGTTCGGCGATGATCATGGCCGTAGTCACTTCACGGGCGGCGGCGACCGGGACAATCGTTGGTATGGTCAGCCGGAACACGGCCGTGGCGGCAGGCGCTACGAGGATGATCATTTTCCGAGGCAGGGACGCAGAGACGATCGCCATCCGCAGCACTGGGACACGGACGCGGACGATTGGATCGAGCAGGATCGCGCTTGGCGCGGTGGGCAGGAGATGTCGCGCAGCAACCGTGGTGCGATGGGCCAGAATTACGGACGCGGCGGCTACGGCGATTGGGGGCGGGGCGGCTCTGCTGACGAGGCCGGCAGCGGCTATGACGACGAACGTCGCGAAGAACGCTGGCGGCGGGAGCGCGCCCGGCACGGCTGGGGCGCTGGCCGCTATTAGCCGGCTGCCGGAGGTGGTGGGGCGGAAGCCCCCCCGCCTCCCTGGAGCTAGCGCTCCGTTTTGCGGAGGGTCCTCGCGCGCAGCTTCGTTCTCGTTACACGTGGCTGATGCGCGCATCGCCGGTCAGCGGGCGCTGACCTTCGCGCGGCGGCGGCCATGCATGACGCGAAGCTCCGGGCGAAGCTTAGCCGCGTCGCGACGCTGACCGCAGAACGGCATTGATCCGGGTTTGCCAGCCCGGACCGTCCTTCCTGAAGTGATCAATCACGTCTTTATCGAGCCGAAGCGTGACCTGTTCTTTGGTCTCTGCGGACGGTGGACGCCCGCGGCCTTTCCGTACGATAGCAAGCGTGGCGGCGCTAACCGGACGCAATTTCATGTCGGGCCGCAGATAAAGCTCACTCTCCTTCACGGTAGCGCCGCCTTTCGTAGGCCGTCGCTTTGCGGAGGCTGATGACGCGGATTTTTTCGCCGCGCCTCGTGTAGCAGAGCGCGTAGAGCGTGCGCTCGATTTTGCCGATTGCGAGGATTCGGTCTTCGCCATGCTCATCACTCTGCGGGTCTAACGCTTCAAGCGCACTTTCGAACGGAAACCGCTCGGCGTGCGCAAACGATACGCCGTGCTTCCTTTGGTTGGCCGCCGCCTTGCGGTCGTCCCACTCCATCCAGGGCGGCGGCGTTGGCATGGGATTTAATGTAACTACATAAAAAGCACTGGTCAACAGGTGCAGTGCGAACGAGGACGGACGACGAAAGCGCTCATTCGCACCTGGAATTAGTGCGAATAGGGGCGTTAGCCGCACTCGCTATATACGCGTGGAGTGCGGTTCAATTCCGTTCGCGCCCGCTCCTGGCGCGCTCGCCAAGAGCATCAAAAAGCGGGACGGCTCATCCAGTCAAAGCGCGAGGAACTTGGTAAGCGGGCGCTGGAACGAGATGCAGCCCTGATCAGTGCCGCGCGATGGGCGCGTAGTCGGCGGTCCCCTGAGAAAACTCGTGCGCCTCCATCTGCAGAACGCCGTGCCGCGGTTGCCAGCCGCCTTCGCCAATCTCGAAGAAGCGCTCCAACTCGGGCTGCAGCGAGGCCAGCTGCTCCGCGTTGACGCGGGCGCGGGTATTCATGGTGTGAAGGCGTTTGGCGATGGCGGCGGCGTCGAACTCGAAGGGGCCGTGCTCGAGGTACATTTCGAGCAGTGCGAACACCAGGATCGGCATCATCGGATCGGTCTGTCTGAATTCTTCGATGAGGCGTCGAGCGTCGATCACATGTTGCATGGGGAATCTCCCTTTTGTTGTGAACGGGACCTTTCGCCAGAGGTTCCCCCTAGTCGCCGGGCCTTGGCGCGCTATCCTGCGCCCGGCAGGGGTCATGGCGCGCACGCAGGCAGCGGATTACGATGAGCGTAAGCAAGCCATCGTGGAGGCGGCCGCCGCCCTGTTCGCCACGCGTGGCTTCAACGGTGCATCGGTCGCGGACATCGCCCAGCGTGGAGCGATCTCGAAATCGCTCATCTACCACTATTATGAATCCAAAGAGGATATCCTCTACGACGTGATGATCAGCCATGTGCGCGCGCTTGAAGAGGCGGCGCAGGAGGCGCTGGCGGGCGAAGCTGCGCCAGAGCGCAAACTACGCGAGCTGACCCATCGCTTCATGGCGCTCTATGTCGGGGCCGCGGATCGGCACAAAGTTCTCCTCAATGACCTCGACCATCTGCCCAGAGCGCGTCGCACGGCGATCGTTGCGGCGCAGCGGCGTCTGATCGAGATCGTGCAAAAGCTATTGGTGGAAATTGAGCCGGCGCTGAAGCGGCGGAGCGGCGCTGCCTTGACAGCCACGATGCTCTATTTCGGCCAAATCAACTGGACCCACACCTGGTTCGATCCGCGCGGGCCGATAAGTGCGGGCGCTCTGGCGGAGATGGCTGTAGACATCGTCATGGGCGGACTGCGCAAGGCGGTCGAATGACTGGACGACAGGCAAGCGGAGCGGGGAAGCGATGGCGAAGGTGATCGGCGTAGGCGGCGTATTCTTCAAGGCGCGTGACGGCGCGGCGCTGCGCGAGTGGTACGCTAAAGTGCTGGGTTTGGAGTTTTCGGATTGGGGCGGCGTTGTCTTTACTCCCGCCGCAATGCACGCGCACGCTGGTGCGGCGACGGTGTTATGCACGTTCTCGGCAGATACCGAATATTTCGCTCCGTCGACCAAGGACTACATGCTGAACTTGGCGGTGGACGATCTCGCCGGCGTGCTGCAGCGCGCTTCCGAAGCAGGCGTCACGCCGGTAAAGATGATGGAGAATGAAGCCAACGGCAGCTTCGCTCACATCCTCGATCCAGAGGGAAACAAGATCGAACTATGGCAGCCTCGGCCGATGGCCTGACCCGTCGGCTCAAATATCGTAGGTAAGCGCCACGCCCTCGCTCACCGGCGTGGCTTGGCAGGTCAGCACGTAACCGTCAGCCAGCTCTTGTTCTGACAGCCCATAGTTCACCTTCATGCGCACTTCGCCGGCCGTGACCTTGGCTCTGCAGGTGGCGCAGACGCCGCCCTTGCATGCATAGGGCGCCGGAAGACCTGCGGCCCGGACATTGTCCAGAATCGAGTGCTTCTCCGGATCGAAAGCGACCTGCGCGCGGCGCCCATTAAGCGTGACGCTCATCTTCAGCCCTGCGGCCTTTTCTTCAAGTGCGCGCGCCGCCGCGATTTGCGCTGCCGACAGCGGACCGGTGGTGAAACGCTCGATCAGAATGCGCTGCTTCTGCGCCCCGCGCGCTGCGAGCGCGTCTTCGATGGCGTCCATCATCGGCCCTGGGCCGCAGACAAAGAATGCGTCCACGTCCTCGGCACGGATTAGGGTGGACAAGAGCTCTTCGGTCTTGGCCCGGTCCAGCCGGCCATTGAACAGGTCGATCTCCTCCTCTTCCTCTTCGAGAAAGTGAAATACGCTGAGGCGATCGAGATAGCGGTCCTTTAACGCAGCGATGTCCTCGAGAAACATCACGCCGACCGAGGTTCGATTGCCATAAAAAAGCGTGAAGCGGGAGCCCGGCTCCGTGGCCAGCGCTGTTTTCATCAGCGACAGGATTGGCGTAATGCCGGAGCCGCCGGCGAAACCGACGTACTCGCGGCGCGCGCTTGGATCGAAGTTCCAGCAGAACGATCCGTGCGGCGCCATCACTTCTACTTCGTCGCCAGCCTTAAGCTCGTCGTTGATCCAGCCGGAAAACACGCCGCCACTGATTTTCTTCACGCCAATCTTCAAGATGCCTTCGGCTGGGCTGACGCAAACCGAATAATTGCGCCGGACCTCATCGCCTGCGAATGACCGCCGGAACGTCAAGTGCTGGCCGGCCCTGAATTTGAAAACTTCCCGCAACTCATCAGGCAGCTCGAACCGAACCGAGACTGCATCGGGTGTTTCGCGCTTCACTTCAGCGACGCGGAGGGTATGGAAATCCTTGCTCATCAGTGGCACTTGAACCTATCGAACGGCTCTGCGCAGGCCCTGCAGCGCCAGAGCGCTTTGCAGGGCGTCGAACCAAAGCGAGAGAGTTCTTCGGTATCGATCGACCCGCACCGCGGACACTCGGCGGGACTCTGGTTTTTCAGCGACGCGGCATCAGCCCCTTTCGGCGGCGGGGCTATGCCATAATCACGCAGCCGAGCGCGCCCTTCATCGCTGATCCAATCGCTGGACCAAGGCGGCGACAGCGCTGTCTCGATGGCGGTGGCGGTGAATCCGTGTGCGTCCAATGCCTGACGAATAGCCTGCTCGATCGCCAGCGTGGCCGGACATCCCGTATAGGTCGGCGTGATTACGATGCGTTCTGGGGTGATCTCTCGCACGATGCCGAGATCAAGCACGGAGAGGACGGGTATCTCGGGATCAGGAACGGCAGAGAGGACAGTGCGAATGTGGACCGCCGCCTCGCCGCCATCCGCGTTGGCGGACAAGAGCGCCGCCGGTCCAGGCAGCGTCCTCACCACGTTGCGCCCGGATACGCGCGCTGCAGGAACTGCATTTCGCTCAGCAGGTGGCCCAGGTGCTCGGAATGGCGACCACGGCGGCCACCCAGCGTGGCGCGACGCGGCGGCGGGCGCGTGAGCGTCGCTTCGCCCAAGATCGCGTCGATGCGCTGATCCCAGGCGCTGCGCAACGCCGCCTTGTCGATGCCCGCGCCGGCGGAAAGGGCGCTCTCATCGACATCGTCCATTGCAAACAATTCATCGACAAACCGCCACATCCAATCGAGGCCGGCGATCATCCGTGCTTTGCTCTCGTCGCTGCCGTCGCCCAAGCGCACGACCCAGTCACTCGCGAGAACCGCGTGGTAAGACACTTCCTTGAGCGCCTTCGCCGCGATTGCGGCGAAGCGCTGGTCCTTCACGAGCGCCAGGTCCGCGAACAGCAAGGCTTGGTAGTGCGAGAACAGAAATTGGCGCGCCATTGTCTGTGCGAAGTCGCCGTTTGGCTGCTCCACCAGCAGGCAATTGGTGAAGTCCATGGCGTCGCGCTGAAACGCGAGCGCATCAGCATCGCGTCCTTCTGCTTCAAGCGAGCCGGCGAGGCCGAGAAAATGCGTCGCTTGCCCAATCTGATCGAGGGCCATATTGGCAAGCGAAAGATCGATCTCGATCGCTGGCGCGTGCCCGCACCATTCGGACAGGCGTTGGCCGAGGATCAGCGAGTCGTCGCCAAGTCGCTGAGCATATGTCGCGAGAGCATTCATCAGATATGCTTGATGTGAGCAGGGATCGAGTAGAACGTCGGGTGCCGATAGACCTTATCTTCCGCCGGCTCGAACAGCGCCGCGGCTTCGCCAGGATCCGAGGCCGTGATCTGCGCCGATGGCACAACCCACAAGCTCACGCCTTCCATACGGCGCGTGTAGGTATCACGTGCGTGCTCGACAGCCATCTTCGCATCTGCCGCATGCACGCTGCCCACATGGCGGTGAGAAAGACCGCCTTTACCGCGTACAAACACTTCCCACAGCGGCCATTCTTTGCTCGCATCGCTCATCATCTTACTCCGCGGCCACCTTCGCCGCCGCGCGTTTCTGCGCGTGCAGGCGCGCTGCGTCGCGAACCCACGCGCCGTCCTCCCACGCTCTTCGCCGAGCCTGCATGCGTTCCTTCGCGACGGGCCCTTCCCCACGCACTACGGCGTAGAACTCGTCCCAGTCGACTTCGCCGAAATCGTAACCGCCCTTTTCTTCATTCCAGATCAGAGTAGCGTCCGGAACTTTGAGTCCGATCGCTTCGGCTTGAGGCGCGGTGATGTCGACGAACTTCTGTCTGAGCTCGTCATTGGTGTCGCGTTTGATGCGCCACCGCATGCTCTGCTCGGTATTCGGTGATTTTTCGTCAGGCGGTCCGAACATCATCAGCGACGGCCACCACCAGCGATCGAGGGCGTCTTGCGCCATTCGCTTCTGTTCTGGCGTTCCTTGCGCCAGGTGCATCATGATTTCGTAGCCCTGGCGCTGGTGGAAGCTCTCTTCTTTGCAGATTCGCACCATGGCCCGCGCGTAGGGGCCATAAGAGGTGCGCTGCAGCGGCACCTGATTCATGATCGCAGCGCCGTCCACCAGCCAGCCGATCGCGCCGATGTCAGCCCAAGTCAGCGTGGGATAATTGAAGATCGTGGAATATTTGGCTTTGCCCGAGAGCAGCGCCTCGGTCATCTCATCGCGCGAAACGCCCAACGTTTCCGCCGCAGCGTAGAGATAAAGTCCGTGCCCGCCTTCATCCTGAACCTTGGCCAGCAAGATTGCTTTGCGCCGCAAGTTCGGCGCGCGGGTGATCCAATTGCCCTCCGGCAACATGCCGACGATCTCCGAGTGCGCATGCTGCGAAATCTGCCGAATGAGCGTCTTGCGGTAAGCCTCCGGCATCCAGTCCTTTGGCTCGATGAATTCGTCGGCGGCTACACGACGCTCGAATGCGGCGACTTTTGCCGGATCCTCAACAATGGCTTCGGCTTTCTTCTTTCCGCTCAGGTCGGTCGTATACATCGGTCGAGCCTCGAATTGACGAATGTTAGCATTCGCTGACCGATCGGTCAATTTATGACCGGCTCAGCTCTTCCTCAACAATAGGGCCGCCGAGGGTTCGGGAAAGGCCTGTAAATTCAGCAATCGCGCGTCCATCCTCTCCGCGCACGCTGACGTGATAGGCGCCGCTACGGCCCTCGCGCGCAGCTTCCCGCGCCTCCGCCCTCAGCGTCTCGCCAGGCAGCGCGGGCGACAAAAACGAGATGCTTGCATGCTGCGCCACTGTCGTCTCGTTGCGCGCGTTGCAAGCATAGGCGAATGCAGTGTCGGCCAGGGCGAAGATCATGCCGCCATGCGCCGTCCGATGTCCGTTGAGCATGTCATCTCGCACCTTCATGCTGATGAGCGCATACCCGTCACGCGCGTCTATAATTTGGATTCCCCAAGCTGGCCCCGTGCCTTCGCGCTGCAACAGCGTTTCCGCCACGCGCCGGGCGAGAGCGTCAGCATTGATCATTGTTGCACCGTGAATTGACCGACTGGGCGTTCTATCATACGCCACCCCCACGCGCGAGGAGGGCGTCGGTGTGGGCTTCGAGACCATTCTCTTCGACAACACGGGCGGCGTAGCTCGTCTGACGCTCAATCGACCCGATCGGCTCAATAGTTTTACTGTGCAGATGCACGACGAAGTCGCGCGAGCGCTCGACACGCTCGCGGCGAGCGAGGCGCGTGTGCTGGTGTTAACCGGCGCTGGCCGCGGCTTCTGCGCTGGACAGGATTTGTCTGATCGAGCCGTAGCGCCCGGCGGAGAAGCCGTCGATCTCGGCGAGTCTCTGGAAAAGCGTTATAATCCGCTTGTTCGCCGCATAGCCGCACTCGAACTTCCGGTGATCTGCGCGGTCAATGGCGTGGCCGCCGGCGCCGGCGCCAACATTGCTCTCGCGTGCGACGTCGTCATCGCCGCACGAAGCGCCAAGTTCATCCAGAGCTTCGCCAATATTGGCCTTATCCCCGACAGCGGCGGCACATGGACGCTGCCGCGTCTCGTCGGCCAAGCGCGTGCGCTGGGCTTGGCGCTCAATGGAGAAGCGCTCACCGCCGAGCGCGCGGAGACCTGGGGCATGATATGGAAGTGCGTTGATGACGAAAAGTTGCACGAAGAGACGAGCGCACTCGCAGCGAAGTTCGCATCTGCCCCGACGCAAGGCTTGGCGCTGACCAAGAAGTTGATCCGCGAAAGCGGAGAGCGCGCCCTCGAGGAGCAGCTTGACATCGAACGAGATGCTCAGCGCAGCCTCGGACACACACACGACTACAAAGAGGGCGTCGCGGCGTTCATGGAGAAGCGAACGCCGAGATTCACCGGAGCTTGACGAACGGTAGAACGGCCGGGAGGCGAAGAGCGAGATGAAACCGAACACGCTCCTGAACTATGTCGAAGGCCAGTGGATTGCCGGCAGCGGCGACTTCGCGGAACTGCGCTCTGCGATCAATGGCGACGTCGTCGCGATCACGTCCTCGCGTGGGATCGACTTCGCCGCGGTTTTGCAGCACGCCCGCGAGCGCGGTGGACCCGCCTTACGGAAACTCACGTTTCACCAACGCGCACAGATGCTGAAGGCGCTTGCCGAGGCGCTCACTGCAAAAAAGGAAGCTCTATACGAACTCAGTTACGACACCGGCGCAACAAAAGCGGATAGCCGGATCGATATCGAAGGCGGCATCGGCACGTTCGCGGTGTACCAGGCCAAGGGGCGGCGCGAATTGCCGAACGACACGCTGCTGGTCGACGGCAATGTCGAAGCGTTGTCGCGGGGCGGCGCCTTCCAGGGCTTGCACGTTTTCACATCGCTGCAAGGCGCCGCGGTCCACATCAACGCCTTCAACTTTCCCGTTTGGGGAATGCTGGAGAAGCTCGCGCCCACCTTCCTCGCCGGCATGCCAGCAATCGTGAAGCCCGCCAGTGCGACCGCATATCTTGCAGAAGCAGCCGTGCGCATCATGCTGGAAGCTGATGTGCTGCCGCAGGGAGCGCTGCAATTGATCGTCGGTTCGACCGGCGATTTGTTCGAGCACTTGACCTCCCAGGACACGGTTTCCTTCACTGGGTCGGCAGCGACCGCTGCGCAGCTGAAGAGCCATCCGAACATCGTGCGCCAGAGCGTGCGCTTTACCGCTGAACAGGATTCGCTCAATGCCGCGCTGCTTGGTCCCGATGTGACGCCCGATGCGCCTGAGTTCGATCTTTTCGTCAAAGAGATCGCCAAGGAGATGACGGTGAAAGCGGGGCAGAAGTGCACCGCCATTCGGCGCGGCCTCGTGCCAGCGCCGCTGTTGGACGCAGTGCAGGTTGCTCTCGCAGCGCGATTGGCGAAAACCACAATCGGCGATCCCCGCGACGAGGCCACACGCATGGGCGCGCTGGTCTCTGTAGCGCAGCGGGAGGATGTACGCGCCAAAGTGGCTGAGCTCGCCGGCGATGGCGCGATTGTGTTCGGAGATCCCACCGAAGTACCCGTCAACGGCAAGGGCGCATTCATGTCGCCAGTGCTGTTGCGTTGCGAAAACCCATGGGCCGCGCGAGCCGCGCATGATGTGGAAGCCTTTGGCCCCGTCTCGACGCTGATGCCATACAGCGGCCCGGCCGACGCCATCGCGCTCGCCAATCGCGGCATGGGCTCTCTGGTCATGAGTGTCTTCACGTACGATGATGCGTTCGCGCGTGACGTCGTTCTCGGCGCTGGCGCCTTCCACGGCCGTCTTGCCTTCATCGACCGCGATAGCGCGAAGGAATCCACGGGCCACGGTTCGCCGATGCCGCACATGGTCCACGGCGGCCCCGGACGCGCGGGAGGCGGTGAAGAGCTGGGCGGCATCCGCGCCGTCACCCACCATATGCAACGCACCGCGCTGCAAGGGCATCCGCGCGTGCTCAGCGCCATAGTGAAACGCTACATCGCCGGCATGCCGGTGCAGGAGGCGAGCGAGCATCCGTTCCGGCGCAAGTTCCACGACCTGCCCATCGGATATCAGTTGAAAACGCAGGCGCGCGAAATCACGCTGGATGATGTAGAGCATTTCGCGCGCTTCACCGGCGACACGTTCTACGCCCACATGGATGAGGAGGCGGCGCGAGCGAACCCGCTTTTCGGCGGGCGCGTTGCGCACGGTTATTTGATCCTGTCATTCGCCGCAGGTCTGTTCGTGGATCCCGACCCAGGCCCGGTGCTCGCCAATTACGGCCTCGATAATCTGCGGTTCGTCAAACCTGTGAAGCCGGGCGACTCCATTCAAGTTTCTCTGACCGTCAAAGATAAGACGCTGCGCAAGCCAGATCAGGGTGAAGTGCGCTGGGACGTTCTTGTCACCAACGCAAACGGCGAGCCCGTCGCCGCTTACGACCTCCTGACCATGAACGCCGCCTGACCATGAGGACCGACACGGATCAATCAGCGCTCACAGTCCGGAGCGCTCCCACGAATCGTGGAATGTCCGCATGGCGCAAGCCGGCTACGTTGATGCGCGCGGCGTCTGTCATGTAGATGCCGTGTTCCTCGCGCAGGCGCACGATCTGCGCTTCGTTGAGCGGCAGGGTCGAGAACATGCCCTTTTGCTCGGCGATGAGGTGCATTGGCAAGAGATTGACCCGTTCTGCGGCGAGTTTTGCGCGCGTGCTCTTGATGTGCGCGCGTATTTGATCGAGCTCCGCTCGCCAGGATGCGCGCAAGGCTTCGTCGCCGAGAACCTCGCGCACGATGGCGGCGCCATGATCCGGCGGCATCGAATAGTTCGCGCGCGCGATGGCCGCCAGATTGCTCATCACCGCAGCACGCGCCGTGTTCGCGGTCTTTACGTAAAGCGCGCCGACGCGTTCGCGATAGATGCCGAACGTCTTCGCCCCGGAGACCGCGACCACAGCTTCCGGCGCCTGCTCCAGCACTGCGCGTGCGCCCGCGACGTCTTCTTCGATGCCGTCGCCAAAGCCTTGGTACGCGAGGTCGATAAACGGAATGAGGCCGCGCGCGTTCAACACAGCCGCCAACTCGCTCCATTGTTCGCGTGAGAAGTCGGCGCCGAGCGGGTTGTGGCAACAGGCCTGCAGGATCACCGCATCGCCACGCTCGGCCTTGGCGAACGAACTGATCAGCGCGTCCATGTCGATCCGTTGCGCGGCGATGTCGAAGAACGGCGCATCAATCGGCTCGAGCCGAGCCGCGCGCACGATCGCGGGATGATTGGGCCAGCATGGTTGCGGCAGCACGATGCGGCGCGATCCGCTCTCGCGCAGCAGATCACATCCTAGCCGCAACGCGCCGGTGCCGCCGACGGCCTGAATGGATACGAAGTCGCGGGCGATTTCCCCGAATGCAAGCTGCCCGACCAGCTTCAGGAAATCGACATCGCCTTGTTGGCCCACATAGGACTTGGTCTTCTGCGTGGCGAGCAATTGCGCCTCGGCGTCTTTCACCGCAGCCATCACCGGGGTGTTGCCGGAAGCGTCCTTATAGACGCCGACACCGAGGTCGATCTTGTCGCTGCGTGGATCTTCGCGAAACATCTTGATGATCTTCAGCAGCGGATCAGGCGCCTTCGGCGCGAGTGTCTCGATCATGATGTCAGTCTTCCGGCGGCCAGGTTTCGATGATTTCGACGAAGCGGGTGAGCCAGGCATTGGTTTGATGGCCATCCAGCACGCGATGATCGATGGTGAGCGAGACATACGCCATCGGCCTGATCACCAGTGCGTCCGCGCCCTCGATCTCGCGCACGACGACGCGTTTCTCCAGTTTGCCAACCCCCAGGATCGCCGACTGCGGCTGGTTGATAATGATCGGCGCCGCCAGCAATGAACCTGAAACGCCGTGATTGGAGATGGTGAAGGTGCCGCCTTGCACATCGGCCGGCTTCAAGCGGTTGGAGCGCGCGCGCTCAGTGAGATCGCTCAATGCCGCCGCCGTCTGCTTCAACGTCAGGGCTTGCGCGGCGCGGATGACTGGAACGATCAGGCCCTTGTCGCCGAGCGCCACTCCCATGCCCACGTTCACCTCATCGAAGACTTCGATGAACTCCTCGCGCCAGCGCGCATTCACGTTTGGCGAGACCCTCATCGCCTCGGCGGCTGCGCGTACGAAGTATGCGGAATAGGTGAGCGTAGCGCCCGCGGCCGCATACCCTTCCTTGTGCTTGGCCCTGTGCGCGATGATTGCGCTGAAATCGGCCTCGAACACCGCCGTTACGTGCGGGGCCGCCGTCACGGACCTGGCCATATGTTCTGCGATGGATTTGCGCATGGGATCATGCGCTATCTGCCGCGAGCCTGCGGCGCCGCTGCGCGAGAGCATGCGATCGACCTTGCCGCGCTCTAAATGCTCTTCCACATCCTTGTGCGTGATGCGCCCATCACGCCCGGTTCCGGCGATACTGCCGGCGTCCAGCCGATGCTCCGCCACTAAACGTTTGACCAGCGGCGAGAGGCGATGCTCGACCCGCTGCCCGCGCTCAAGCGGCGCGCTTGCAGCCTTGGTGACCGCTCTCGACGTGTTTGCCGTCGATGCAGGCGCTCCGAGGTCGGCGCCGGGCGAGCGCATTTCCGCTCCCGTTCTCACCACGCCGAGCACAGCGCCTGGCGCTGCTTCATCGCCTGGCGCGATCGCGATCGCCATCAGTACGCCATCGACGGGCGCTGCTACCTCCACAGCAACCTTGTCCGTCTCCAGCTCGACGATAGGTTCGTCTTGCTTCACCGTATCGCCGACTTGCTTCAGCCAGCTGCGAACGACCGATTTGGTGCCTTCCTGTTCGACCGGCGCGAGAATGTCTTTGAGCTCATTCATCAGAACGCCGCCAATTCTTGCATCCTGGCGGCGATGCGCTCCACCGAAGGCAGCGCCCATTCCATCAGCTCCGGATGATGCGGCGAGGGGATGTCCGGCATAGTCAGGCGCGACACCGGTGCATCGAGGTCGAGGAACGCCTGATCGGCCACCACGGCGGCGATTTCGGCGCCGAAGCCGGCCGTGCCGATGTCCTCATGCACGATCAAGCAGCGGTGCGTGCGGGCGACGCTCTGCAGCACGGCCGATGAATCCCAGGGCGCCAGCGTCCGCAGGTCGATAATGTCTGCGCTGACGCCGCTGCGCTGCGCCGCCGCTTCGCATCGCTCCACCATGGCGCCCCACGTAATGATGGTGATCGCATCGCCGACGCACACATGCTTGGCGATTCCGAAGGGCAAGGTGAAATCATCACCGGGATACGGCCGGCGCGCGCTCGCTGCATCCAGCATATTGCGGTGTTCAAGAAACATCACCGGATCGTTGCCGCGCAGCGCCGTACGCAGAAGGCCCACGGCGTCTTCGGCGTTGGATGGGCACGCAACGCGCCAACCCGGGCTGTGGACGAACTGAACTTCGTTCGTTTGCGAGTGCCATGGATCGCCGCACTTGAAGAACCCGACCGGCATGCGCACGACCATGGGCGCCGCAAATCGATTGGCGGTGCGCCAGCGCATAGTGCCGCAATCGTTGATCTGCTCAGTCGCCGGATCCGCGTATTTGCGAAACTGGATTTCCGGCACAGGCATCAGCCCGGCGATGGCCATGCCGACGGCTCGGCCAATGATTCCTTCTTCCGACAGAGAGGTGTCGAACACGCGCGCTTCGCCGTATTTCTCTTGCAGGCCGAGCGTGACGCCATGCACGCCGCCTTTGGGGCCGATGTCTTCGCCGAACACCAGCACGCGCGGGTTCACCGCCAGCTCATGATCGAGCGTCCGGCGGATTGCAGTGATCATGTTGATGCGCGGCCCTTCGGGTTTGGCTGCATCATTCGTTGGCGGGCGCGTATAGCCGGTATTCCAAAGCCCCCCTTCTTCTTGCAGGACGCCTTCGTCGCTGAATACGAACCGGGTGACCTGCGAAGGCGCGCTGATCGGACGCTGATCGGCGATTTGAACAGCGCGCCGGACGCGTTCTTCCGCCTGCTTTTCCGCCGCTTCCCACTCTGCTTCGTTCATCATCGAGGGGACCACGTACGCCCTCAATTTCGGCAGCGGGTCGCGCGCCCATTCCGCGTCGATGATCTCTTTGGATTTGTAAGCCTGGGTATCCTGGAACGAGTGGCCTTGGAGACGCGGCACCGCGAGGCGGAGCAGAGCGGGACCGCGGCCCGCCCGGGCGTGGGACACTGCTTCTCTGATCAGACGGGACGCTTCGTCCGGTTGGGTGCCGTCGCCATCGAGGACCTCCAGGCCGTTAAAGCTGGCGAGATTTTTGGCGATGTTTGCGCCGGGCGTCTGCAGCCGGCCTGGGGTCGAGATGCCGTAGCCGTTGTCCTCAATGTAGAACAACATGGGCAGCTTCAGCGTCGTGGCCATCGTCAAGGCCGACCAGAAGCCATTCGTCGCCACCGAAGCATCGCCGCCGAGCACGACGCCGATAGCGCCGTCATAGCTGCGATCGCCAAGGACGTTCTTGTGATACTCTATCGCCTGTGCGTACCCCGCTGTCGGCGTATATTGGGCGCCGACCCCTCCGCACATGGGCAACGCCGAGGCGCCGTGTGCGTTCGGGTAGTTGAAGACGACGCCGATATCGCGCCCGTCGCTATAGCCGCCGGCTCGCCCCATCGCCGAGCCAAGCGCATCTTCGAGCGGCACGCCCAGTGAGAGCAGGATAGGCCTCGAGCGATAATAGCCGCACAGCGCGTCCTTCGGGTGGGTGAGGTGAAGGCCCAGCAGCACCTGCGCCATGTCGTGCCCACGGGCGCTGAACTGGTAGAAAATCTTCTTGCCGGGAACGAGTTCGCGCTCCTCGATGGCATCGAGCGCCCGCGAGGTTTGAACCAGCTCGACAACGCGCTTCCAGTCTGGTTGCGACGCGGGCTCGACGACGGGCTTTGGCTTGGCGCTCATGACGCGAAATTATCGCTATCCGACCGCAATTTCCGTTCAATATAGGCGGAATGACCTGACAAACTGCACAGAGCATGCAACAAAGGTCCAATAATGCATAGAATGTGAGTTCCTGATGGATGATGCAGACCGCCGCCTACTGAAAGCTGTGCAGCGCGATGCGGCCGTTTCGCAGGCCGACTTGGCTGAGCAGGCGGGGGTGTCCGCGAGCCAAGTCTCCAGGCGCCTCGCCAGGCTGCGGGAGGAGGGAGTGCTCCGGGGCATCGTTGGGGTGCTCGACCCGAAACTCGCCGGCCTGACCTGCTCGGCCATCATCCGCGTGCAGCTCAAGGACCACGCCGCTGCGAGCGTGCGGACGTTCCGCGAACTGGTGGAACGCATGAGCGAAGTCACGCTCTGTGTGATGACCACAGGCGAGACAGATTACCTGATCAAAGTCGTCGCGCGTGACTTGCCGCACTTTCAGGAAATCGTGCAATCGAAGTTGCTGCGCTGTCCCGCCATTGCGCATATGGAGAGTTCGATCGTCCTGGAGCACCTTAAAGATACGACCGAGCTGCCGTTATCGCGATGACGCGCACGTTGTACGCGCGCGCAGAACGGTTTGCACTTAAAGCGCCTTTCCGCATCTCTCGGGGCGTCAAAGATGCAGCGGAGGTAATCAGCGTCGAAATTCACGATGGGGCCTCTGTGGGCTTAGGCGAGTGCGTGCCCTACGCCCGCTATGGGGAGACGCCGCAAAGTGTTCTGCAACAGATCGAGCGCGCAGCGCCTTTGATCGAACAGGGCGGTGATCGAGAGACGCTGCAGGCGCTGCTGCCGGCCGGCGCAGCGCGCAACGCGTTGGATTGCGCGCTTTGGGATTTATCCGCCAAAGTGGCGGGCTGCAGCGTCGCACGCATGGTCGGCCTGGACGATGTCGAGCCGAGCCTGATCACCGCGATGACGATTTCGTTGGACGAGCCGCGAAACATGGCCGCCTCGGCCGCTGCGCTCTCTGCTTCACTCTTGAAGGTGAAGGTCAGTGCGCAAGCGCCCTTGGCCGCAGTGGACGCTGTTCGCAAAGCCAGGCCGGACGCAGTCCTCATCGTCGATCCGAACGAGAGTTGGTCAATCGAGCTGCTGTCGACGCTGTTGCCCTCGCTTGCGGATCACGGAATCGCCCTGATCGAGCAACCCTTGCCTTCGAGCGAGGACGGCGCGCTGGCGTCGCTCGACCCTCTGGTGCCGATCTGCGCCGACGAAAGTGCGCACACGAGCGCTGACCTTGAGCGCATCGCCGCATCCTACCAAGCCGTGAACATCAAACTCGATAAGAGCGGCGGGTTGACAGAAGCGCTGCGCATGAAAACGGCGGCGCGGGCGCTTGGCCTGAAGCTGATGGTGGGCTGCATGGTGTCCACTTCTCTGTCGATTGCGCCAGCCATGTTGCTCGCGCATGACGCCGATTTCGTAGATCTGGATGGCCCCTGGTGGCTCAAGCACGACCGCGCTGACGCTGTTCGCATTGAGAATGGCAGGCTTCGCCGCGCCGGCGCACGGTGGGGTCTTCCGCTTCAGTGCTGATGGATTGTTTGTCCAGGCGGATGCACCGGAAGATCGATCGTGCGCTCGCCCGCCTTGTCGAAAGTCAGTGTGATCTGCACGTTTTCGCCTGCGGTGAACGGTTGCGTGACGCCGGAGAACATGAGGTGCATGCCGCCAGGCGCGAGCGTGACGGTCTGGCCGGCCGGGATCGACAAGCCGTCGGCAAGCGGCTGCATCCGCATGGTCCCCCCTTCCATAGTCATTTCATGGACTTCAACGGTCGCAGCCCGGGGGCTCGACGCTGATACGAGCGTATCATCGGCGCTGCCGCCAATGAATGTCATGTAGCCGGCAGCAACACTAGCGCCGCCTGGAGAGGGGGCTGCCCAGGCGTCGCGAATTTCGAGCGCGGCGGAGGCTGGCGCCTGATCGCTCTTGGTGCGTTGCTCTGGCGCTCCGGGAGCGCACGCGATCAAGGCCAAAGCGAGAGAAAGTGCCGTGATGATGCGCATGCGCAGTCGCTAGCGAGGCGCGCCTTACCTCGCTAGCAGACGCGATGACGCACTGCTGTGTTACGGCGTGGTCGGATTGCCGTCATTGAGATCGCTGGCGGTGTCCTCAACGGTCTCGCCGACGGCTTGTACGTCTTGGCCTGCGCCCTTGACTGTGTTGCATGCGGTTAGCGAGCCGGCGCCGATCAGCGCCGCGAATGCGATCAAAACTGCATTGAACCTACGTGACATTGTGGTCTCCATCTGCCGTGCGCATGGTTTGCGCGCGGCAGATGGAACGTGTCGGCTCAGTTCAGGTTTCCCGTGCTCTCGAAAAAGAGAGCTTGGCTGACGGCGGCCCGCACCATGTCGGGCGAATAGGGCTTGGTGATGAGGAATGTCGGCTCCGGCCGCTCGCCGGTGAGCAGCCGATCCGGGAATGCCGTGATGAAGATCACCGGAACCTCGAATGAGGCGAGAATGTCTTTGACCGCATCGATGCCCGAGGAGCCGTCTGCCAGTTGAATATCAGCCAGCACAAGGTCGGGGAGCTCGCGCCGAGCGGCTTCGACGGCGCCGGAGGCGGTCGATTCCACCGCGCACACGCTGTGGCCTGCTGATTGGACCAGATCGCTCAAGTCCATGGCGATGACAGCTTCGTCTTCGATGATAAGGATGCGCGCTTTGGTTTGTTTATCGAGCGCTTCGAGCGCGTCGTCGAGCAAGGCGGCGATCTCATCCGGCGAACGGTTGAGGATTTCGCCTGTCTCCTGCGGTGTGAAGTTTTCGAGCGTCGTCAGCAGCAGAGCCTGCCGGCTTAGCGGGGCGAGGGCCCGCAACCGCTCGTGAGCCTTACGCGCTCCGAGCGAGGGCTCGGTGGTATGGCCGTTGAGTTCAACGTTGGCGCTTTCCCAAATGCGGTGGAAAACTTGGTAGAGGCCCGCGCGCGGGTCCATTTGGCGAGGAAATTCGTCCGGCCGGGCGACGATCGCCTCCAACGTGGCCGCCACGAAGGCGTCTCCGCTCTGTTGGGCCCCCGTCAGGGCGCGCGCGTAGCGGCGCAGCAACGGCAAATGAGGCGCAATTTCCCTGGCAAGCGACATATAGGAACCCCTTGAGTCCGAAGACGTTTTAGACTCGGCAGCCGCGGTTTGCATGCTGATCTCCCATCCCGGTGAGATCGGCACAACGCGCCGCGGGAAAAAATGTTCCGGCGGCTAGGAACAGGTTGGGGTCATTCGCGTTGACGGGCTGGGAACTCGCCGTTCCGGCAAGTTTCGTAGGTCCGGCGGGGGCTTATGGCATAATGGCACGGAAAGACGATATGGAAGCTGTCGTGAACAAGAAGCCTCCGGGGGAAGGCGGTTCGGGACGCGGTCGGCCGAAAAACTCTTCAGCCACCCACAAAGCCCTGATCACGCGCAACCTGCGTCTCGCCTATGGCGAGGTGGCGAGCGAGCCGGTGCCGCAGCATCTGCTCGACATCCTTCAAGCGCTCGACTCGAAGGGTAAGCAATCGTGACGGTGCAGGCTTCCTTCAAGAGCGAGCTCATCGAGCTCCTGCCGAGCCTGCGCGCGTTTGCGCGCTCGCTCGCCCACAATGCGGCTCAGGCCGATGATTTGGTGCAAGACACGCTCGTCAAAGCGCTGGCGAACGTGGACCGGTTCGAACCGGGCACCAACCTCCGCGCTTGGCTGTTCACGATCTTGCGCAACCATTATTACTCGCAGCTGCGCAAGCTGAAGCGGGAAGTCGAGGACGCGGACGGGAAATTCGCGGCGCGTTTGGCGGTGCGTCCCGAGCAGGACGGCTCGGTCGACCTGGAAGACTTCAAAGTGGCGTTCGCGCAACTCGCGCCGGATCACCGTGAAGTGCTGACGCTTGTCGGCGCCTCGGGGTGCTCCTATGAGGAGGCGGCCCAGATTTGCGGCTGCGCCGTGGGCACCATCAAGAGCCGCGTGAACCGCGCCCGCCGCAAGCTGGCCGATATGCTCGGACTTGACGACGAGGGCCAGCCGCTGCCCGGCGAAAGCCGCCTGATCGAGGACACAGCCAGCGCGTGAAGGCGCCCGGAGCATTGCAGTGGAGAGGCTGGCCGCGGTTCTTGTCGCTGCGGTCA
The DNA here is from genome assembly GCA_964402795.1 of uncultured Terricaulis sp. GTDB lineage: Bacteria > Pseudomonadota > Alphaproteobacteria > Caulobacterales > Aquidulcibacteraceae > Vitreimonas. The sequence continues at coordinate 78,984 of CAYODX010000012.1, forward strand.
ATGCGAGGGCGAATGGCCCTGCTGCTGGGGCTTGCGATGCTGCCAGCGGGCGCGATCGCTATGCAGGTCGGCCTCAATGCGGTGGCGGCGCGTGAAGCGGCTTACGAGGAGACCGTCAGCCGCCGTGCGTTGCAGTCGATCTCCACCGAGCGGGCCACCATTGACGAAATCCGCGAGATGGTGCGCGTGCTGGCCACGACGCCGGCTTTGCACCGGTTGAACGCGGATAATTGCCGCCGCTGGCTCGCGGATGTCGCGACGAGGTATCCATACGTCGCCTCGATTTCGGTCATCGGGCCGCAGGGCGAAATCCGGTGCAGCTATCCCGCTGTAGAGCCGAACTTGCGTTCGCCTCCCACCGCCTTGCGCGAACGAGCGCATGATCGCAACGCCTTCACGCTTGGGTACGTGCCGCGCGGCGCGATCACCCAAGAGCCGGTTGTGGCCGCCCTGGAGCCCATCTTCGAGGGTGAGCGGCGCGTGGGTTTTGTGGGCGTGTCGATCACCATCGAGGCGCTCACCGAATTGCTCGACCGCAGCCGCGAGGTCGATCACGCCTTCGCGGCGCTGATCGACTCGCGCGGCGAGATTGTCGCGTCATCCACGGCCAACAGAGAACGCTTCGAACTGCCCAGCTCGGAACAGTTGCGCCAGAGCCTCAGCGACGACGCACAATTCGTGCGGCTGCGCGACGGTTCAGCCGTGGTGGTGCCGTTGAACGCACCTGATCTTTACGAGCTCCTGGCGTGGCCGTCCGAACAGCCGACCTGGCGGCGGTGGGCGGCGGTGGGCTTGTCAATCGCCGCGCCGCTGCTGATCTGGATGCTGGCGATCGCAGCCGGCTGGTTCGCTATAGAGGTGTTTGTCGCCCGTCCGCTCTCTTCGCTCGAAAGCGCCGCCCGCGCCTTTGCGCGCGGAGAGGACCTCCCGGATCCGCCGGCGCTTCAGACTGCGCCGGAAGAAATTCGTTCGCTGCGTCGCACGATGGCGGCGATGGCGAAGACCTTGCGTGGCCGAGAGCAGCGGCTGATCGAGGCGCTTGCGGAGGAGCGCACATTGCTGCGCGAGGTGCACCACCGTGTGAAGAACAACCTGCAAATGGTTTCGAGCCTGCTCAACATCCAAGCGCGCAACGCGCGCGACGACAGCGAGGCGTGGGGGCTCGCCCGCGCCCATGACAGGGTGCAGCTGCTGGCCTTGGTGCACCAGCGCATCTATGCCTCTGGTGAAGTGCGCGAACTGCGTGTGGATGATTTGGTGGCCGATGTGGCGCGCAACCTGCTGCAATCACGCGGAGCAGCCGCGAAAGAGATCGTGCTCTCGCTCCATCTCGATCCGGTGCGGTCGAGCGTCGACCGCGCCGTGCCGCTGACGTTCTTGATCGGCGAGGGGGTTTCGAACGCGCTCGACGTCTTGGGCGACGCCGGATCAGCGGAGTTGCGGCTGTTTCTGCATCAGAGCGAGGACGGCGAAGTCCGCATCGCAGTCGATTCCGACCGCGAAAGCGGACCGGCCGGGCCCGGGCATTTCGCCCAAAGCGGTCGCTTGGTCGAAGCATTCGCACGACAACTCGGCGCTCAAGTTGGCCGCAATGCTGAACGACCCTTCATGCTGTGGGCGCTCGCGCCGCCTCCGCGTGGTCAACAAGCCGTGTCGTAGGGAACATCGGCTCGAAAATCCACGTTCGCCCGGTCGAATGATCGGAGAACATCCATGTTGAGCTGGGCGCTCATTTTCGCCGTTTTGGCGCTTGTCGCAGGTTATCTGGGTTTTGTCGGGCTCGCCGGTCTCGCGGCCGGCATCGCCAAGATTCTCTTTCTCGTCTTTCTGATTCTGCTCGTCATCAGTTTCGCCATGCGTGCGATACGCGGCAGATCGGTATTGTGAAAAGCGCGAGCCGCTTGAATACGCGAGCGCATCTTTTCGCGAGGGAAGCGGCGTCCTAAGTGGGGTAGCAGTTGCTGCTTAGGAGAGCCTCATGTTCAAACTGCCCGATCTGCCGTATCCGCTCGATGCGCTGGAGCCGGCGATGTCGCGCGACACGCTCGCGACTCATCACGGCAAACACCACGCTGGATATATCAAGAAGACAAACGCGATGCTCGCAGAGCGCCCCGATGCGCCGGCGCAGCTCGAGGATGTGGTCCGCATGGCTTGGCGCGAGCAGGCGAAGCCGTTGTTCAACAACGCCGCGCAGGCCTGGAATCATGCGTTCTTTTGGCATTGCCTTGCGCCGTCGCAACAACGGACGGAAGCGTCGGGCGACTTGCGCGCTGCGATCGAGCGCGCCTTCGGTTCTTTTGACGCTTTCAAAGACGAGGCGAAGGCCAAGGGCGAAGGACATTTCGCCTCAGGCTGGCTCTGGCTGGTTGCCGATCCGGGCGGGGCGGTGCGTCTTATTGACCTTCACGACGCGGACACGCCGATCAAGGAAGCAGGCGCGACTCCGCTGCTCGTCTGCGACCTTTGGGAGCACGCTTATTATCTCGATTACAAGAACGAGCGCGGCCGCTTCCTCGATGCGTTTCTCAATCAGCTCGCAAACTGGGAATTCGCGCAGAAGCAATACGCCGCCTCTTGTAACAGCAGCGTGAAAGGCTACGCGTTCCCCAGCTGAACCGGAACTGGCCCTGTCAAGAGGCGTTTTCAAGACAGGGTAAGTTTCGGAGGACCAAATGCTCTCTTGGGCGCTTATTTTCTTCGTCGTAGCGATCATCGCCGCGATCTTCGGCTTCGGCGGCATCGCCTCTGCTTCGGCGGGCATTGCGCAAGTCTTGTTCTTTATCTTCCTCGTTCTGTTCGTGGTCTCGCTGATCATGGGCATGGCGCGAAGAGGCTAGAGGATCGCCAGCGCTAGCACACGGCGCCCTTACGCGGATCGGATTTGCCCCCTATAAGGGCCGCAAAATCCGATCCGGGAGGCCCGCCGATGCGCGCGATCCACAACTTTGTCGATGGCAAGAACGCGTCCGCTGACAGCGGACGCGTTGGCCGTGTTTATAACCCTAACACCGGCGCGCAACAGGCCGAGGTCGCGTTCTCGACGGCGCGCAATGTCGATGCAGCGGTGCAGGCCGCGCTGGCCGCGCAACCTGGCTGGGCCGCGACCAACCCGCAGCGGCGCGCACGGGTAATGTTCAACTTCAAGGCGCTCGTTGAAAAGAACATGGACGAGTTGGCGATGTTGCTCTCGTCCGAGCACGGCAAGGTTGTCGCTGACGCGCGCGGCGACGTGCAGCGCGGGCTCGAGGTGATTGAATTCGCCTGCGGGATCCCGCACGCGCTGAAGGGAGAATACACCGAAGGCGCAGGTCCCGGCATCGATGTCTATTCGATGCGCCAACCGCTCGGCGTCGTCGCCGGCATCACGCCCTTCAACTTCCCGGCGATGATTCCGATGTGGATGTTCGGCGTCGCCATCGCCTGCGGCAATACCTTCGTGTTGAAGCCGAGCGAGCGCGATCCGTCCGTGCCGGTGCGGCTGGCGGAACTGATGATGGAAGCTGGCGCGCCCGCTGGCGTGCTCAATGTCGTTCAGGGCGACAAGGAAGCAGTCGACGCGATCATCGCCCATCCCGACATCAAAGCAATCAGCTTTGTCGGCTCTTCCGACATCGCCCACTACATCTACAGTCACGGCGCTGCCAACGGAAAGCGCGTGCAGGCGATGGGCGGCGCCAAGAACCACGGCATCGTCATGCCTGACGCGGACATGGACCAGACCATCAAGGATCTTGTCGGCGCAGCCTACGGTTCGGCAGGCGAACGCTGCATGGCGCTGCCGGTCGTTGTGCCCGTCGGCAAAAAGACCGCCGATGAATTGCGCGAGCGTCTGATCCCGGAAATCGAGAAGCTCAAGGTCGGCATCTCCACCGATCCTGAGGCGCAATATGGCCCTGTGGTTACAGCGCAGCACAAACAGCGCATCGAAGACTACATCGCCCTCGGCGCCAAGGAAGGCGCCGAGCTCGTGCGCGATGGGCGCGGCTTCACGCTGCAAGGCTATGAAGAAGGCTTCTTCATCGGCCCTACGCTGTTCGACAACGTACAGACGCATATGCGCACCTACCAGGAAGAGATTTTCGGTCCCGTGCTGCAGATCGTGCGCGCCGATTCGTTCGAGGAAGCGGTCGCGTTGCCCTCGCAGCACCAGTACGGAAACGGCGTCGCCATCTTCACCCGCAATGGTCGGGCGGCCCGCGAGTTCGCCGCCCGCGTCAATGTCGGCATGGTCGGCATCAACGTGCCGATCCCGGTGCCGGTCGCCTACCACACCTTCGGCGGCTGGAAACGCAGCGCCTTCGGCGACACCAACGTGCATGGGCTGGAAGGCGTGAAGTTCTACACCAAAGTGAAGACGGTGACGGCGCGTTGGCCCGAGGGGATGCAAGAGGACAGCAGCTTCGTCATCCCAACGATGCGGTGATCTCTCGGGGGGAGAGCATGAAAGATCAGACTGCTCGCCAGAAGGCGGGCCCATCATCGCTACTTCTTGTGCTTTTCGTCGTCGCGTGGTTTGCGCTATGCGGGGCTGCATTTTGGTACATCTATGCGGACTTGCTAGGCCGCTCGAGGGATACTGCAACGTCGATAGCCGCGCTCCAGTGGATGACATGGCCATTCGCGGTTATCGCCCTTGGTGGACCTCTTGTGATCGTTGTCGCGCTGGGTGGAACGCACGTCGTTCGTGATTTGCTGGAGATGCGACAACTGATCGAGGGGTTACCCGATCAAGTGCGCCAGATGGAAAGTACTCTGACAGCGTTCCAGGAGTTGCGGGCAAAACTGCTTACCGATCAGAGTCGTGCAAGCTTGGAATCTCAAGAACCATCACCGTCGACGTCTGCCGAGCAAGAACAAAACGAAGAGGAGCAGCCGGCTCATATCAAGGAGTTTTGGCCGTTGTACGATGAGGCAAAAAAATATCTTTATCGCGCTCTGGAAGCTTACAATGCGCACGCGAAAGAGCCGCTCGTGGTTCAACGCGGCGGAGCGAATTTCCACACGGTTGCGGCGCAGCTTGCCGAGGTCCCGAGGATTTACGATTCAAATCCTAGCAAGAACAAGCGCATCGCGGAGTTTGTTATGGAGACCATCACCGAGGAGAAGAATACTCGGCGGTGGCGTTTGCAAACCCTGAAGCCCGAGCGTGTGCGAGAGTTGGCGCGAATGAAGCCGTGATAACGACTGACATCCTCACCGCGGCCGCCAACGGTCTCGCGCACATCACGCTGAACCGACCCGCCGCGCTGCACGCGCTGACGACGCAGATGTGCCGCGCTATGATCGCGGCGCTGCGCGCTTGGCGCGACGATGAAGGCGTGCGCGCCGTTTTGCTGGATCACGCCCCTGGCACGCGTGGGTTCTGCGCTGGCGGCGACATCCGCATGCTGGCCGACAGCGGCAGGGGCGACGGACGCCAAGCGCGCGAGTTCTTCTACACTGAGTACCAGCTCAACCATCTGCTGTTCACGTTCCCAAAGCCGGTGGTTGCGCTGATGGACGGGGTGACCATGGGCGGGGGCGTGGGCATTTCGATGCCGGCGCGCTTTCGCATCGCCACCGAAAACACGACTTATGCGATGCCAGAAACCGGCATTGGATTGTTTCCTGATGTTGGCGGCGGCTGGTATCTGCCGCGCAAGCCAGGCCAGATCGGGATGTGGCTCGCGCTGACAGGCGCTCGCCTCAAGGCCGCGGATTGCCTGATCGCCGGCATCGCCACGCACTACATGCCGACGGAAATTCTCGCCGCTGCCCGAGCGCAGATAGCAGGCGCTGCTCAGACGCACGACGCAACCCGCGCACTCGAAAGCGGGCTCGACGCATTGGCCGAGAGCGCCGGCGCTCCCAGGGAACTTACGCCGGAAAACATCGCACGCATCAACCGCATCTTCGCCCTCGACAGCGTCGAGGCGATCTTCGCGGCATTGGCCGCGGACGGCTCTGAATGGGCCGGCGCACAGCTGGCCGCGTTGCAAACGAAGTCGCCGCAGACGTTGAAGGTGGCGTTCCGCCAATTGCGCGAAGGCGCCAACATGACAACGTTCGAAGACGAGATGCGTCAGGAGTATCGCATCGGCGCGCGCGTGGTGCAGCGGCACGACTTCATCGAAGGCGTGCGCGCGCTGATTGTCGACAAGGACAACAAGCCGGCCTGGAATCCGGCCCGGCTCGACGGCGTCACCGATGCGCTGATTGACAGTATTTTTGCCCCGTTGCCGGCGGATGAAGAATGGTCGCCGCTTTGATGCGCGGTGCGCCGCCCGAAGAATAACAGTGAGAAAAGGGGGATAGAGACGGATCTGTCCCCCAACTCTTCGCTCTTCGACCCCGGCAGATTCAAGCGCTTATAGGAAAAATGCACGATTCAATCCGACCGGATCGAGGTCAGGGTTAGAAATTGATCGTCCCTTGCACGGGAGGTTCATTGGCTAGCCGAGCCGAGCGAGCGCGAGGGACGGGATCGAGCGTGAGACAGCCGGCGTGAGTGCGTTTGTCGAGTTAGTTGCGCACATGAGAAGCGTCGGGGTCCGGGACCATGGCTGGCCCGCACGCCGTCGGGGACTTGGGGAACACCTGCGCGAACACCGCAGACCCAAGACCTGACGAGCATAGATCTCAGCGGGGCGCGCGAAGCGCGCGGGCGAGGTTCAGAGATGAGCTTCGCAACCCAAAAGCAAAACTTGAGCGCGGAGCGCGCGCCCCGTCTCCCTTCTCGCGCGCCAGCGCAACAAGGATGGCGCGCGCCTATTGTCAGTCGCCCTCGCAGTAAGGCTCCGATTGGTCTAAGGGAGCGTCAAACAGGCGCGAGGCGCCGCAACCCTCGAGGAGCATCCCATGCGCATCGCCTTCATCGGTCTCGGCAACATGGGTTCGGGCATGGCGGCCAATCAGGCTAAATCCGGCCGCGAGGTGATCGCCTTCGATCTTTCGCGCGAAGCGCTGGCGAGAGCACAAGAGCAGGGCATGAAGCCGGCGGCGAGCGCGCATGACGCGGTCAAGGACGCGAACGTCGTCATCACCATGCTTCCCGCCGGCGAGCATGTGCGCAGCCTTTACGCTGAAGCGATCGTGCCGAACGCGCCGAAGGATGCGTTGCTGATCGATTGCTCCACCATTGATGTGGACAGTGCGCGCACCGTGGCGCGCGATGCGGCGATGCAGGGGTTCCGCGCCGCCGACGCGCCAGTCTCCGGCGGCACTGCGGCGGCGAGCGGCGGCACGTTGACCTTCATGGTCGGCTGCCGCGAACAGGATTTCGCCGAAATCGAGGAAGCGCTGAAGCCGATGGCGAAGGCGATCATCCGCGCCGGCGAGTCCGGTGCCGGGCAAGCCGCCAAAATCTGCAACAACATGCTGCTCGGCATTTCCATGATCGGCACGTGCGAGGCGTTCGCGTTGGCGGAATCGCTGGGGCTGGAGCCGCAGAAATTCTACGACATCGCGTCGAAGGCCTCCGGACAATGCTGGTCGCTGACCTCGTACTGCCCGTGGCCCGGCCCAGTGCCTGCAGCGCCCTCCAACCGTGACTACGAAGGCGGCTTCGCCGCCGCGATGATGCTGAAGGATCTGAAGCTGGCGCAGCAGGCGGCTGACATGTCCGGCGCGCCGACGCCGCTCGGCGGCGCTGCCGAGGCGCTCTATGGCGAACTAGTCCAGCGCGGCCACGGCGGCAGGGATTTCTCTGTCATGCTGCAGATGTTGCGCGGTCAGCTCTGAGCGAACACCGCGTCGATGGCCTCAAGCAGGGCGCGCGGCGTCACTGGCTTTATCAGGACCGCGTCGGCCCCGGCAGCGCGAGCGGCGGCGGTTTGCGCGGCCTCGGAGCGTCCCGTGATCGTGATGATGCGAGCTCCGGCGTGTCTGGCGTCGGCACGGACGGCGCGAATGAACGCCGAGCCGTCCATGCCCGGCATGGTCTGATCGACGAGAATGAGATTGGCGGCGCGTTCCTCCAGCCGCGCCAACCCTTCTGCACCGTCTGCGGCCGCGCGCAGCCGCGGCACGCCAGCCCGGTTCAGCACCCGCAACAGCAGCGTGCGCATCGCCTCGTGATCGTCCACCACCAGGATGTCGAGGTCCGCCAGGCGCATATCCGACGCTTACGCTGTCATTGAGGGCGAAAGCAAACGGCCGGAGCTTTCGCCCCGGCCGCCGCCATTCACGAGGGTAGTGAGTGGTGCGCTTAGTAGCGTGCGCGCACCGTGACGCCGTAGGTCTGCGGCTCGTTCGGGTAGATCACGTACGAGTTCTGCAGCGGCGGCGAGAACGAACCGACATAGTAGAACTCGTCGGTCAGGTTGCGGCCCCAGAATTCGACCGACCAGCGCTCGTCCTGCGGGCCGATGCCGATGCGGCCGTTGAAGATCGCATAGGCCTCGTTGTCGGTGGCCCCGGTTGGCTCGCGGCTCAGCGTCTGGGTGCGGTATTCGCTGTTCCAGCGGCCATCGAGGTAGAACAAGGCCCGAAGATTGCTGGTGATCGGCATCTCGTAGGAGATCGAGCCGGTCGCCACCCATTCCGGCGCGAACGAGAAGGGGTCACCCGAGCGAACCGTATTCGGCACCGGATCGAGCGCGTTGAACACGACGGTGCTGTCGTAGAAGGCGTCGTTGTAGGTGAGGCCCCCGGTTACGGTCAGCGCATCGGTGATGCGCGACGCGAGTTCGAGTTCGACCCCTTGGCTCACCGCTTCCGGAATGTTCTGGGTGATGTAGTTGAAGCCATTGAAGGCGTTCAGCTGATAGTCGTGGATCTGCTGATAGAAGCCGGTGACGTTGAACGTCGTGTTGCCGAACAGCGTCGAGCGCAGACCAACTTCGTAATTGTCGGTGAACTCCGGATTGAAGTGCAGCGAGCTCGCGCTCAGCACGGAGGAGCTGGTGGTGGCCGGCGTCAGGTTGCGGAAACCCGAACGATCGACGTTGAAGCCGCCCGCCTTGTAGCCGCGTGAGTAGCCGCCATACAGCATCGTCGACGGTGAGAAGTGGTAGGCCAGCGAGACAGTGCCGCTCCATTCATTTTCTTCACTGTCGGTCGACCAGGCCCCGTTGGCGATCGGGTTGACGGCTGGGTTGCAGGCCAAGTTCATCAGCGGCGAGAGCGCGCCAGCCGTGGCCGGGCCTGGACCATCGGGGTCGACGGTCTGGATGAACGTCACGATGCCAACGCCGGGCGGCAGGCCTCCGACGCCGGCAGTGCTGCTCTCCATTGCGCGAAGCGTGTCGCAAGAGGTGTTGGTCGCAATAAGGTTGGCTGCGAGATCTTTGGTCTCACGGCTGTAGCGCGCGCCAACGGTCAGCACGAGATTGTCGCTGATGTTGAACTCGTTGTGGGTGAACAGCGAGAGACTTTGCGTATCGACATCCCAATGGTCGTTTTGCTGACCCTGGCCGTTCGAAGTCGGCAGGATATAGCCGAAGTTGTTGGCGGGGTCGTTAACTGCCGTGCCTAGAGCCGGACTTACGAAACTCGCAAGACATTGGAAGATCGATGGGTTGGGCGTGAACTGGTAAAGCTCGCAGCCCGTACCAGGACCAGGGACGAAGGCGTCGGTATTACCGATCGTGGCAGTATTGGTGTAGAAGCTGGCGTGTGCGCCAGTCTGGATGCGGTCGGTCGTGCTGAGCGACTCATCGGAATAGAAGGCGCCGACGAGCCAGTTCAGCCTGCCGGCCTCACCTTGCAACCGAATTTCTTGCGTGAAATTTTGGAGATCGATCGACAAGCCATCGCGATAGGCAATGTCGAGGAAGTTGAAATCCACATCCTGATCGCGCACCGCGCTCCAATCACGATACGCCGTGATGGAAGTGAGATTGATGCCGCCGAGATCCCAGTCGAGTTGGGCGGATGCGCCGAAATCGTCGGTTTGCTCGCCGTAACCGCGGCCCGGGCTCACGGTCATGCCGCGGCCTTCGGGGTTAATGGCTGGAGTTGCGATAGTGATAGCGGTCGGGCTTGTAATTGCGCCGCCGGTGACAACCGCGTTCACCGCGCCCTGCGTGGTGCCATAGAGCAGCGGGGTTATGCCGCAGCACACTTCATCCGTTTCGCCGCCATCGACGATCACCCGCAACGACGCATCCGGGCTGATGTCCCACAGCGCCTGCGCACGTGCGCTCCAGCGGTCACGGTCATTGATATCCTCGCCGCTGATGAGGTCGGTGATGTAGCCGTCGCGCGCCCGGACTGAGCCATCCACGCGGAAGGCGAGGCTGTCGCTGACTGGGAGGTTGACCATCGCACGCGTGCCGGCTTCTTCCAGATCATCCAGGCCGAGCGTTCCTTCGATCGACATGCCGGGTTCGAAATCCGGCCCGGCCGTCACCACGCTGATTGCGCCCGCTGAGGTGTTGCGGCCGAACAGAGTGCCTTGCGGGCCACGCAGGACTTCGACGCGTTCAAGTTCCGGGAGATCGGATAGCGCCGCACCAGGACGCGCCCGATAGACCCCGTCGATGAAGATGCCGACGGCGGCTTCGAAGCCGGGGTTGTCGGCGCCAGTGCCGATCCCGCGGATGCGGGCGGTCGTACCAGACGAGTTCGATTGGCCCGTACCCATAGAGAAAGAGGGGGCGACTTGCGTGAGGTCTCGCAGATCGTTGGCGCCAGTATTTTCCAGCTGCTCGCCGCCAACTGCGGTAACAGCAACGGGAACGTCTTGCAGGGCGGCCGAACGACCTGTTGCCGTGACGACCACCTCTTCTGTCACATCTTCGTTCTGCGCCAGCGCCGGCGACGCCATCGCGCTCATGGCTGCGACTGAAGCGCCCGAAAGAAGAATGCGTCCCCAATTAAACTTGCTCATGCCGTCCTCCCAGAGCCGGCGCCTTCTGAACGGGCGACCGGCGAACCTCGGCAATCAGGGCTGCGAGACGTGCTCCCCCGCGCTTCCTGTTGACCAGCTTGCTATAGCAGTGAGGCGAAGGGGGCGTGTCAACGGCGCCCCGGAGCATAACTTGACGGCTGCGTCACAGCGATTTGACATGCGGCAACTACGCCACACTGTCGCCGCGGCAGACATGCCGCTGGGGAAAGACCCGCACGCCGCCGGAAATAGGAATTAGGACGTGTCGACCGCCGCTCTTGTTTTGTTTTCCGCCGGCCAGGACTCTGCGACCTGCCTCGCCTGGGCACTAGATCGATACGAGCGGGTGGAAACCATCGGGTTCTTCTATGGGCAGCGGCACGCAGTGGAGCTGACTCAGCGGCCGACCCTGTCCGAGGCGATCGCGCGCCTGAACCCGGCTTGGCCAGACCGTCTCGGCCGCGACCTGGTGGTCGACCTGTCGGGGTACGGGGCGTTGGCAGAGAGCGCTCTCACAGCCGGAGCGGCGGCGATGCTGGGAAAAAGCAACTTGCCGCCCACGTTTGTGCCCGGCCGCAACCTCGTGTTCCTTACCGTCGCGGCCGCCCAGGCGTTCCGCCGCGGCATCGACAGCCTCGTGGGCGGCATGTGCGAGACCGATTTCTCAGGCTATCCCGATTGCCGGCGCGAAACGATCGACGCACAAGAACGCGCACTCTCGCTTGGCTTGGAACGACCGTTCAGAATCGAAACGCCGTTGATGCGGATGACCAAGGCGCAAACCTGGGCGCTCGCCGAACAGCTCGGCGGCCGGCCTCTTGTCGAGACCATCCTCGAGCACAGTCACACCTGTTACGAAGGCGACCGGGCGCACCGTCACGACTGGGGCTACGGTTGCGGCGCATGCGCCGCCTGCAGCTTACGCGCGAAGGGATGGGCCGAGTGGGTCGGCGGGGCGTCATGAGCTACGCCGTCAAAGAAATGTTTTACACGCTGCAGGGCGAAGGCGCGCGCGCCGGTCGTCCCGCGGTCTTCGTGCGCTTTGCCGGGTGCAACCTCTGGAGCGGCCGGGAGCAGGACCGCGGCCAGGCGATCTGCCAGTTCTGCGACACAGATTTTGTGGGAGTGGATGGAGACGGCGGCGGAAAGTTCGACGCTGCATGGGCGCTTGCCGGCGCCGCTGCAGCTCTTTGGCCGCGCGGCGGCGGCGCGCCTTATGTGGTCTGCACCGGCGGCGAACCGCTTTTGCAGCTCGACGCACCTTTGATCGATGCGTTGCATGCAGAGGGCTTCGAAATCGCCATCGAGAGCAATGGCGCTTTGTCTGCGCCTGCCGGCATTGATTGGATCTGCATCAGCCCAAAGGCGAATGCGCCGCTGGTGCAGACAGCTGGACACGAATTGAAGCTGGTTTTTCCGCAATTGGACGGCGAACCGGAGCGTTTTGAAGGTTTGGACTTCAAGCATTTCTACTTGCAGCCGCTCGACAACTTTGAGCGGGAAGCGAACACGCGCGCTGCGATCGCTTATTGTCTGGCGCATCCACGCTGGCGGCTCAGCTTGCAAACACACAAGCTCTTGGGGCTGCGTTAGCCAGGACGCGCCGGCGAGGGGTTGGGCAGCCGGCGTCGCCCTGGCTCGGCCGATTAACCTGCGTTTGCGACGTAGGCGTCGGCCACTTTCACAGCGAACTGGCGGATCGCGCGTTCAGCAGCGGTCCACGTCGATGCGGCGCTCACACCGATATCGTCGATGCGATCATCATACCGGCGGTGGGAGACTTCGAGCGTCTCGCCGCCAGCGGTGTGCAACACTGCGCGCAATTCCGCGCCGCCGATCGATACTGAACGTCCCGGATCGAGGCCGGGCCGTTCACTCAGTTGTTCCATCGTCGGCCGGTTCGGATCAGCGTCGACGATCGTGACGTCGATGCTGCCCGCAGCGTTGGTGACGCCGCGGCGCGCGAACTCGCGATCGATGGCCTGATGAACGTAGCGCTGCAACGCCTCGCCTTCCCGCGCTCCCAACTCGTCTTGCAGTGCGGTTTGGAATTCGGGTGAGTAGGAAATGTTCGTCGCCGGCTGGGCCGTGGCGGAGGAGGCGAATCCCAGGGCGGCGGCGCCGATGATGAGCGCAGAAGCCATGCGCATGATCGAAACTCCGTCAGCAGAGCGCCTAATATGGGCTGCGCCGCGGCATTGCGCCACTCACGTTCCTGTGCGGCGTCTAATCATCCTTGTCGTCGTCGCCTGGGGTGACCGCGTCAATCGCTGCGCCGGTCGCCCCCACAGTCGCGCCAACCACAGCGCCGGTCGCACCGATCGCCGCGCCGGCCACCGTTCCGGCAGCGCCGACCGCCGCCGCGGCGAGACAACCGCTGAGCAGCGGCGCAATTATCAACAAGGCTAACACTCTGGGCATTAAATCCCCGCACGCACCCACGCGTGCGACGGCCGGGAGCGCGGCGCAACCGGCCGTCG
>CAYODX010000013.1:0-90970 GCA_964402795.1 uncultured Terricaulis sp.
TCGAAGCGACTTCACGAATGAGCTGGGCGCCCATGTTCATGAACTTGTCTTCGAGTTCGATTTCCTTCGCGACAGTGACGCCGTCCTTGGTCGTGCGCGGAGCGCCGAAGGACTTTTCGATCACGACGTTGCGACCCTTGGGGCCAAGCGTGACCTTCACGGCGTTGGCGAGAATGTCGACGCCGGCGAGCATGCGCTCACGAGCGTCAGAACCAAAGTTGACTACTTTAGCAGCCATTGTTGCACCTCTGAGGTTGAAACGGATTGGGGATTCGGGATCGGGGGAGACGGGAGAGGCGGCTCGCGCCCCGGTCCCAATCCCGAATCCCTATCCCGGCGAGAAGCGTGCGGCTTAGGCGGCGGCCTTCTTAGAAGCCTTCGCTTCGATCACGCCCATGATGTCGGACTCCTTCATGATCAGGAGGTCCTCGCCGTCGATCTTCACTTCCGTGCCCGACCACTTGCCGAACAGGATGCGGTCGCCGACCTTCACGTCGAGCGCGATGCGCTCGCCGTCTTCGTCGCGGGCGCCGGGGCCGACTGCGATCACTTCGCCTTCTTGCGGCTTTTCCTGTGCGGTATCCGGAATGATGATCCCGCCCTTGGTCTTTTCCTCTTCCTTTACGCGCTTGACGACTACACGGTCGTGCAGGGGACGAAAGTTCGCCACGTCTTACTCCCTTGTTTTAAAGGCCCTTTTAGCTCCGGCGCGACGATTGGCACTCGCTGCCGCCGGCTGCTAACGGCCGCCATGTAGGGGTGCAACGCGGTTCCGTCAACGGCCGCGAACAAAAAGCCGCCCCGCGCGGGGCGGGGCGGCTCTCTGACCGGGGTGGTCGCGTCTCAGTAGTACATCAGCGCGTCGAGCACGAGGCCGGTGTCCATCACGATCAGCAGGATGTCGCCGTCGACCATGATGTAGCGGCAGCCATAGGGCGGCGGCGGCAAGCGCCAATAGAGCTCCCACGGCACCGGCTCCCACCAGATGTACGGCGGCAGCACGTAGCCGACGCGCCAATCGCGGTACGGGCGCCGCCAGCCGTCATAGCCCCACCAGTAATAGTCACGGCCCCAGTACGAGCTGACGATGCGCGCATAGCCGAGGTCGAAATAGAAGCCGGCGCGGATGCGGCGCCAATCGCTGTAGCGCGGCCGGTCGAAGTCCCGGTGCGTATGGCGCCAACGGTCATAGCGATGATCATCGCGGCGCTGATGGCGGTCCCAGTCGCGCCAGAAGTCCCGGTTGCGGCCGTCCCAGTCGCCGCGACGATCTCGATCGCGGCCATTCCATTCGCCATGGCGATCCCGATCGCGGTCATTCCAGGCATCACGACCGTCATGATCGCGGCGCTGACGGCTGTCGCCATTCCATTCGCCGCGGCCGTTCTGGTCGCGTCCACGATTGTCGCCATTCCATGCGCCGGCGCCGTCGCGGCCGCCGCGCCGATCGCCGTTCCACTCGCCGCGGCCGTTGTCGTGTTCACGGCCGCCGGTGTCGCCGCTCCAGCCGCCGCCTCCGCCCCGGCCTCCGCGCGGGTCGCCATTCCACTCGCCGCGGCCATTCCTGAAATCGCGATCGCCATTGTTCCAGTCGCGACCGCCAGCGTTCTGGTCGCCGCCGCGGTTGTTGCCGCTCCAATCGCGGCGTCCGCCAGGATCGCCGCGGTTTACGCCGCCTTCGTCCTGACGGCGATGGCGTGGCGCTGGCGCTTCGGCATTTGCAGGCGGAGGATTGGGCGGACCGGCCAGATCAGCGTTGCGTTCCCGCCGGCCGCCATGGCCGCGCTGATGCTCGCCGTCGTTCTGCTGCTGCGCGTTGTCGCGCCATTCACGGTTGCGCCGAGCAAAGGCGGGCGGTGCGGCCAGTGCTGATGCGCCCAAGACGGCGATCGCCGCCAGGAGGGCAGTCTTCTTCATATGAGGCTCCCTGTGCGCGCAGCCGCGCGCACCCTCGCAACCCGGAGCATCGTCAAATCGTGCTGAATGCAGGCTGAACGCGCCGATTCAGACCCTCGCCGACAACGCTCCGTGCTTCAGAACACTGATAGCGCTGGCGACATGGGCGCGAATTTCGGCCTCGTCGGGTTGATAATCGTCATTGGCGAGGGCGCGGTATTGGTGTCGGCTGCGCACCAACTCGAGGAAGAAGGAGGCTGCCCGATCGGCGTCCTCGCAAGTGGGGCAGGTGGCGCGGATGTGGTTGGCCACGACGTCGCGCACCTTATCGGCGCCGGCGCTGACATAGCGAACGGCCGTCTCCGGAAACTTGCGCCCCTCGCTGACCGTCAGACGGAAGAAACCGAGTTGCTCGCGCATGAGGATCGTGCGGAGAAAGTTTTCGCCGATCTTCTGCAGGCCGATTTCCATCGAGAGATTGTCGACGCTCTCGGGCGTCATGGCGACGATGGTGCGCTCGTACTGATCCTGCAGCACGGCCAGGAAAAGTCCTTCCTTGTTTCCGAATTGGGAGTAGAGCGTCGCCAGCGAGCCGCCAGCCAGCCGCACCACGTCGTTGACGCTGGCGGCTTCGTAGCCTTGTTCCAAAAATACCGTACGAGCTGCCGTGAGGAAAGCCTGCCGTCGCGCTGTGCCGCGATCGACCGCACGGGGCTCCGACTCCCCTTTGGGGCGTACCTCCGCGCTCATTTTGCCCTCCCTGAGCAATTTTTCACGATAACGCCACGAAACAATCGTGCAAGGGGCCGTTGAAGCGTCAGTAACGATGGCTACATCGGATCGATTTATCATGGCGATGGTTAGAGGCGCTTGCATCAATGCCGGATGACGCCGGTTTTCGGCTCGAAGCGAAACGCGCGGGCGCTAAGGTCCGGGACATGGCGCGCGCGTTTGGCGGACGGCGCCTGGTGCTGGTCGGCGCCGGGCTAGTCGTGATCCTCATCGCCGTGGCGAGCTTTAACTGGTTCGTCGACGGGCGCTATCGCGTGAGCACCGAAAACGCGTATGTGCGCGCCGACATCTCGCTCATCTCAGCAAAGATCGAAGGCTATGTGCGCGCCGTTCCAGCGGCGGAGAACCAGCACGTCAATGCGGGCGACGTTCTGGTCGAGATCGAGCGCGCTGATTACGAAGCGCGCGTCGCCGCTGCACGCGCGGCGCTGGCGCAAGCGCAAGGCGCGCGCGCAGCGCAGCAGGCCGATAGCGCCTGGGCGCAAGCGGAAGTGCGCCGCTATCAGCCGCTTGCCAATCGCGGCCTGCTCTCACCGGCGCGCATGCAGCAATTGCAGATTCAGTCCCGCCAAGCTGGCGGCGGTCTGGCCGCTGCGGATGCCGCCGTGCAGGCTGCGCGCGCTGCACTGGAAGCGGCCGAACTCGACCTCGAGCGCACGACCATCCGTGCGCCGATCGCCGGCGTGGTCGGCGACCGGCAAGTGCAGGTCGGTCAGCTGGTGCGGCCTGGCACGCCGCTCATGTCGGTGGTGCCGCTGCAAGCCGTGTACGTCGTCGCCAATTTCAAAGAGACGCAGATCGAGCGCTTTCAGCCGGGGCAGGCCGTGACGGTGCGACCCGACATCGCACACGACTTGCGTCTGCGCGGCACTGTGGAGTCGCTGGCGCCAGCGTCGGGCTCGGAGTTTTCGATCATCCCGACGGACACCGCGACCGGCAATTTCACCAAGATCGTGCAGCGCGTGCCGGTGCGTATCCGCCTGGCCCCAGGGCAGCAGGGGCTAGAACTGCTGCGTCCGGGGCTCTCGGCCACGGTTACGGTGGACACCCGTCCATGAGCATGGCCGCGCCGGCGGCAAAACCCGATGATGCGCCGCCGCTGCATATTTGGATCGGCTTCATCGCCATGGTGTTCGGCCAGTTCATGGCCATTCTCGACATACAAATCGTGGCCAGCGCCATCGGCTCGATCCAGGCCGGCGTCAGCGCCAGCCGCGATGAAATCTCCTGGGTGCAGACCGCCTATCTCATCGCGGAGGTGATCGGCATTCCTCTGTCCGGTTTCCTTGGCCGCGCGCTGGGCACGCGACTGTTGTACTGCCTTTCGGCGATCGGCTTTTCGCTATCGAGTCTTCTGTGCGCATTCTCCTGGGATATCTCGTCGCTGATCGTGTTCCGCGCGCTTCAAGGGTTCACCGGGGCGGCGATGATCCCGACGGTGATGGCGACGCTCTATCTCGCCTTTCCGCAGCGTCTGCAGCCGATGACCGGCGCCATAATGGGAATGGTGATAACGCTCGCTCCGTCGCTGGGGCCCACCATCGGCGGTTATGTCGCCGAGATGATGGGCTGGCGCGCGCTCTTCTGGATCAACGTCGTACCTGGCATCCTGATCACCATCGTCATCTGGAACACGATGGCGGCGCTCGATAAGCCGCAATTCAATCTTCTGAGGCGCGTCGACATCATCGGCCTTATCGGTCTTGCGATGTTCTTGGGCGCGGCCGAGTACACGCTCGAAGAGGGGCCGTCGAACGAATGGTTTGCCTCGAGCGAGGTGACAATCTGGGCGCTGGTGTCCGTGGCGGGGGCCGTGCTTTTTTTCTACCGCGCTTTCCGAGCCGAAACGCCGATCGTGGATTTGCGGCCGTTCCGGACGCCGACGTTCGCAATCGGCGCGGGTCTTGGCTTTGTTCTCGGCTTAGGGCTGTTCAGTTCAGTCTTCCTGACGCCGCTCTTTCTGGGCTCAGTGCGCGGGTACAGCGCGCTGCAGATCGGACATACGATGTTCGTCCAAGGCGCGGTTATGTTTTTGACTGCGCCGCTGATTGGCCGCGCGGCGCGCACGATGCCCGACACGCGCTTACTCGGCTTCGCCGGCTTTATGCTCGTCGGACTCAGCTGCTGGATGCAGGCGCATCTCACGGCCGAAGCGGGTTTTTACGAATTGATGTGGCCGCAGGTCGTTCGCGCGCTGGGGCTGATGTCGACATTCTCTTCGGTGATGCAGCCCGCGCTGCAATCATTGCCGCCGCCCTTGGTGCATGCCGGGGCAGGTCTCTTCAACACGATGCGCAATCTTGGCGGCGCGTTCGGCATCGCCGCATTGGCGACGGTGCAGACCCATTCTTTCGCGCTGCACCGTCAGGAATTGTATGCCGCCGCCGATCCGAACAATCCGCACGTCGCCGGCATGATAGCCGGAGCGCAGGCGTATCTGCAGCAAAACGGCGCTGAAGATCCCGCTCGCCAGGCGCTGATGATGTATGCGCAAATCTTGGACCGTGAGGCGCTGGTGATGACCTTCAACGATCAGTTTCTTTGGCTGGCGGTGATTACGATGCTGTCCTCATTCGCAATGGTGCTGCTGAAGCCGCGCCCGCGCATGGGCGCCACAGCGCCAACGGGTGGCGAACAAGTGATGGCGCACTGACGCTGTAGTGCGAGATCAGGCCGTCAGCGCATCCTTGATGGCGCCGAGCACTTCCGGTCCCAACGGCGCGGCCTTGGACGGAAAGGCGCCGACCAACTCCCCGTTCTTGCCAATCAAGTACTTGTGAAAATTCCAACGCGGCAGCGCGCCCTCGCCGAGTTCCTGGGCCACCCAGGCGTAAAATGGATGCCGCTTGGCTGGGGCGCTGATCTCCACCTTGGTCGTCATCGGAAAGGTGACGTGATAGGAGTTGTCGCAGAACTCGCGAATTTCCCGCTCGCTGCCGGTCTCCTGATGACCGAAATCGTTGCAGGGCACGCCTACGATCACGAGCCCCTTGTCCGCCTTGGCCTCGTAAAGCGCCTCAAGGTCGCGATACTGCGACGTGAAACCGCAGGCGGAAGCGACATTGACCACCAGCACGGCTTTGCCTGCATAATCCTGCAGGTTGACCTCGCCCGGTTCATTGAGCTTGGCGAACGAGAAATCGTGGGCGGTTGTCATCTGTTGCGGCAGTGTTCCTGATCGAAGGCGGCGCATTTAGACCTCTTGCAGCCGCCGAGCAATGCATGTGGCGCGCCGGCAAGGCGGATGTTACAGAGCCAACGCATGTCCGACCCGCTGCGTTTCCTGATAGCCGCGCCTCGAATTTGAGGCCCGGCCCGCGTTGAGCCGCAAATAAATTGGCTGCTCCGCGGGACCGGGACCGCTATTCCCATTCGCCTCACCGGAGAGAAGACCAATGGCCGACGCGCCTGCTGGTCGCGATTACCGCGAAACCGTTTTTCTGCCCGACCTGCCGGGCGATCCGTTCCCGCTGCGCGCTGGGCTGCCGAAAAAGGAGCCCGAGCGCCTTCAATATTGGGCTGAGATTGGTCTTTACCATCTGTTGCGGCAGGAAGCGGCGAGCCGGCCGAAGGTCGTTTTCCATGACGGCCCGCCCTATGCGAACGGGCCGATCCATATCGGCCATGCCGAAAACAAGATCCTGAAGGATTTCGTCGTGCGCTCAAAGCAGATGAGCGGCTTCGATTGCGATTATGTGCCGGGCTGGGACTGTCACGGTCTGCCGATCGAGTGGAAGGTCGAAGAAGATTTTCGCAAGCAGGGCCGGAAGAAGAGCGAGGTGCCGGCGGTCGAGTTTCGCCGCGCCTGCCGTGAATATGCGGACCGATGGATTCCGCTGCAGCGAGAAGAGTTTCGCCGCCTCGGCATCGAGGCCGACTGGGATCATTACTACACGACCATGAGCTTCGAAGCCGAAGCCGCGATCGCGCGCGAATTCCTGCGCGTGGTGCGGACCGGGCTGGTGTATCGCGGCAGCAAGCCGGTGATGTGGAGCCCGGTCGAGCGCACCTCGCTGGCGGAAGCTGAAGTGGAGTACGCTGAAAAGACAAGCCCGACGATTTGGGTGAAGTTTCGACTCGCCGGTGTTTCGCGTCCGCCCTCGGTTAATCCCGTCGAAAACAATCCGTGGATCGGCGACACCTATGTAGTCATCTGGACGACCACGCCTTGGACGATTCCAGGAAACCGCGCGATCTCATTTTCCCCGGCGATCAACTACGGAATCTACGAAGTAGAATCCGTGGAAGAGGGGCTAGCCTTTGAACCTTGGGTGAAGGCTGGCGACAAGCTCGCGCTTGCCGACAAGCTCGCCGAGGAAGTTCTTCGCGCGGCTAAGGCTGCTTCGTGGAAACGGTTGGCCGATTTCAATCCGCTCGGATATCGCTGTAATCATCCATTCCATGGCCGGGGCTACGACTTTGCAGTGCCGCTGCTTGCGGGCGAACACGTCACCGACGATGCGGGCACGGGCTTTGTGCATACCGCGCCCGGTCACGGTCAGGACGATTTCGAAATCTGGACGAAGCATTTCGGCCAGGAAGGCATTCCCTTCACCGTCGATGAGGAGGGCCGCTTCACGAAGGAAGCGCCGGGGTTCGAGGGACTCGAAATCCTGCAGCTGGAAGGCAAACACATCGGCAAGGACGGGCCGGCCAACAAGGCGGTGATGGATGCGCTCGTCGACGCCGGCGCGTTGCTCGCGCGCGGCCAGTTGAAGCACCAATATCCGCACTCCTGGCGCTCCAAGGCGCCGCTCATTTTTCGCAATACGCCGCAATGGTTCATCGCGCTCGACAAGCCGTACCGCGATGGAAAGAGCCTGCGCCAAATCGCGCTCGATGAAATCGATCGCGTCGACTGGGGCCAGAAGCGCACCGGCGAGACCAAGGACTACAATCGCATCCGCGGCATGATCGAGGATCGGCCAGATTGGCTGGTCTCGCGCCAGCGTGCCTGGGGCGTGCCGCTCCCCATTTTCGTGCGCAAGAGCGATGGCTCGATCTTGCAGGATGACGAGGTCGATGCGCGCATCATCGCGGCGATGCAAAAGGGCGGTGCTGACGTATGGTGGGCGACGCCCGCGCGGGATTTTCTGGGACCGAAGCACGCGAGCGATGATTTCGAGAAGGTCGAAGACATCTTGGATGTCTGGTTTGATTCAGGCTCGACGCATGCGTTCGTGATCGGCAATCCGGACGCGCCGACGCGGGACTCGTTCAAGAACCCGATGTCGACCATCTATCTTGAGGGCTCCGACCAGCACCGTGGCTGGTTTCATTCGTCGCTGCTCGAAAGCTGCGCTACGCGGGGGCGGGCGCCGTACGACGAAGTCGTCACCCATGGCTTCACGATGGACGAGGAGGGCAAGAAGATGTCCAAGTCCATCGGCAACGTGATCGAGCCGCAGAGGATCGCTCAGCAGAACGGCATCGAGATCCTGCGGCTGCTGATTGCGGCGGCCGAGTACGGCGACGACCTTCGCCTCGGCAAGACCATCATCGACCAATCGAGCGAGATGTACCGCAAGCTGCGCAACACGCTGCGTTATTGCCTCGGCGCGCTGAAGGGGTTCGAAGAGGGCGAGCGCGTACCGCTCGACCACGAGCTGCCTTTGCTCGAGCGCTGGCTGCTGCATCGGCTGTGGCAAGTCGATCGCGCGGTGCGCGCAGGCTATGACACCTACCAGTTCCGCCTTGCGCTTTCCGCCATCGTCGAGTTCTGCAACGTCGATCTTTCCGCCTTCTACGTCGACGTGCGCAAGGACGCGCTCTATTGCGACCCGCCAACCAGCATGCGCCGCCGGGCCAGCCGCACGGCGCTGGCGGAAGTCTTCTCACGGCTTGCCGCGTGGCTCGCGCCGATCTTGCCGTTCACGGCTGAAGAAGCCTGGCTCACCCGATTTCCAAGCGCAAAATCGGTGCATCTGCGCACGTTTCCAGAGACGCCCGCGAACTGGGAGGACGATTTTGCCGGCGAGGAAATGGCCAAGCTGCGCGAGGCGCGCTCGGTCGTCACGGGCGCGTTGGAAGTGGCGCGGCGCGAGAAAGTCATCGGCGCCGCCCTCGAAGCGCGCCCACGCATCTTCGTGACGGACGATGATTTGCGCGCCTCGCTGCAAGCGGTCGATTTCGCCGAACTCTGCATCACCAGCGGCGTGACCATCGAGACGGGTGAGGGTCCATCAGGTGCGTTTCGCCTGCCAGACGTGGCCGGCGTCGCGGTCGTGGTGGAGAAGGCTGCGGGCGTAAAGTGTGCGCGGTCGTGGAAATATTTTGATCCGTCGACAGCCGATCCGCGTTACCCCGACATCACGCCGCGTGACGCTGAGGCCGTCGCCCTTTGGGACGCCGCGCATGCAAGATAGATCGGAGCTTGCCTTGAAGGGCGTCTCTGCGCCGTCCATAAGCCCGCTGATGCTGCGCCTGGGGCTGTCTATTTCCGCCGTGATCTTCGTGGTCGACCAGATCACGAAATGGCTTGTATTGGGGCCGGGGCAATTCAGTCCCCCTGGCTGCCGCGAGGCCGGTTACAATTGCCGCTTCATCGAACTCTCGCCGATTTTCGATCTTCAGATGGTCTGGAACCGCGGCATCAGCTTCGGGCTGTTGCGGGCGGACAGCGAGATCGGGCGATGGGGCCTGGTGGCGGTGATGCTGATCATCGCCGGCGTGTTCGGATCCTGGCTGCGCACAGCCGAGCGCAGGCTGACCGCGGTGGCGCTGGGACTTGTTGTGGGCGGGGCGTTGGGCAACGCGCTTGACCGTATTCGTTTCGGCGCCGTGGTGGATTTTCTCGACTTCAACGGCCTGTGGTTCCCCTGGGTGTTCAACGTGGCCGACGCCGCCATCACCGTCGGCGCCATCTTATTGGCGTTTGACATGCTGTTTCTGGGGGAGAGCGAGCCCGGCAAGGGCGCCGCCTGGAGCCAGCTCAAGGCGTGGATGAAGAGCCGCCGCAGCTGACCGGTCCCGCGGGTCGCTTGGGGCGGTTCGCCCCATAACGGACAAACTGAGAGCGGATGCGTCGCTTCTGCTGTCCGGCTTGGCTTGGACGGCGCGGCTCGGCTAGAACCCGGTCCAGAGATTTGAGGGAGGCGGACGTCCGATGTCCAAACCGATAGCACTGGTGGCGGTCCTGGCCGCGGCGACCGCGGCGAGCGGCTGCGCGAGCTTGTCGCGCGCCGTGGGGGCCACCAAGACGGCGCCGGACGAATTCCGTGTGGTGACGCAAGCGCCTTTGACGCTGCCGCCGGATTACAATCTGCGCCCCCCGCGTCCGGGTGAACCGCGACCGCAGGAATTGCAGCCCGCCGACGAAGCCCGCACAGCGCTTTTCGGAGAAGACATCGGTCAATCCGCCAGCGCCGGCGAACGTGCGTTCATCGCCAGCGCCGGCGCTGAAGCAGCCGACCCGGCAATTCGCGACACCGTCGACTTCGAATCGCAAGGCGTCGTGCATCGCAACGAGGGCTTTGTCGATCGCCTGCTGGCGTTCCGCGGCTCGAGCGAACAAGCTGCGGCCCCGCTCGATGCAGAGCAGGAGGCGGCGCGTCTGCAGGAAGAGGAAGCAACCCGCCGCGCCACCGGCGGCGGTCAAGTCGTGATCGAGCGTGATCGCGGCGGCTTCAAATTGCCGGGCACCTGATCTGCCTATGGCTCGGCTGACGGCGCGTCTTTGCGCCGCCCTTACGCTGTTGTTCGCGTTTGCGGGGGCGTCGTACGCGCGCGAGCTGCCGCGGCCCGAGACCTTCACCCTGAGCAATGGATTGCAGGTGGTGGTGATCACCGACCGGCGCGCGCCGGTGGTGACGCACATGATTTGGTACCGAGTGGGCGCCGCTGACGAACCGCGCGGTCATTCCGGCATCGCCCACTTTTTCGAACATCTGATGTTCAAGGGGACGCGGCGGATCGCGCCCGGAGAGTTCTCGCGAACGGTGGCGCGCAATGGCGGCGACGACAACGCCTTCACCTCGTGGGACTACACCGCGTATTACGAGCGCATAGCGCGCGATCGTCTCGACCTGGTCATGCGCATGGAAGCGGATCGCATGCGCAATCTGCGCTTCTCGGACGAGACGTTTGCCTCCGAACGGGACGTCATCGCCGAGGAGCGCCGCCAGCGCATCGACAACAATCCAGGCGCGGTTCTGGGTGAGCGGATGCGGGCGATGTTATGGCCGCATCATCCCTACGGCACGCCAGTGATCGGCTTTCTGCACGAGATCAACGCGCTCGACCGCGAGACGGCGCTTCAATTTTATCGCACCTGGTACGCCCCGAACAATGCTATCCTGGTCATCGCGGGCGACATCGATGCAGCCGAGATGCGCCCGCTGGCGGAGCGCTATTATGGCGGCTTGCAGCCCACGCGCGATTTGCCTGCGCGCACTTGGGTGGAGGATCCGCCCAGCGTCGGACCGATGCGAGTGACGCATCGTGACGAGAAAGTGCGTCAGCCCTCGCTCTCGCGCCTTTATCGCGCGCTCAGCTACAGCACGGACAGCGGGCGCCAGGCGCATGCGCTCGACGTTGCTATCGAAGTGCTGGGCGGATCGGAAACCAGCCGGCTCTATCGCGCTCTGGTGGAAGAGCATCACATCGCGGTCGCCGCCGGCGCCAGCGCCAACACCTCGGGGCTCGGCGGCGGCAGCGTCTCGATATCGGCGACACCGGCCGAAGGCGTGTCGCTGGAGAGGCTCGAAACCGCCGTCGACGAGGTGATCGCGACGTTCCTGCGCGAGGGGCCGACAGATGCCGAATTGCAGCGAGCGAAGTCATCGCTGGCGGCCGCCGCCATCTATGCACGCGACAGCCAGGAGAGCCTTGCGAACATCTACGGTTCGTCTCTGGCGCAGGGCGAGAGCGTAGACGATGTCGTCGCTTGGCCCGACAACATCGAAGCCGTCACACGCGAGGAAGCCGTGCAGATGGCGCGGGCGACGCTGAATCTCGATCAATCAGTGACAGGCTGGCTGCTGCCGGAGCAGGGCCAGTGAGGGGGCCTTGGTTCGGGCGGCCGGCCTACGGCGCCAGGCGAGAGCGCCGGCGCTCCGGTCTAATCGCAGCATTGCGTTTCGCTGTGCTCGCCTTGAGCGTATTCGCCTTCGCGCCGCTTGCGCAGCCGACGCCGGCGTTCGCGCAGCAAGCGCGTGCGGAGGCCGCCGCCCAACACCGCGTACCGGTCGTGCGCATCGTTTCACCTGGCGGCATCGAGGCGTGGCTGGTCTCTGATTCGACAGTGCCGATCGTTGTCATGCGGGCCTATTGGCGTGGCGGCTCTGCGATCGAACCGGAAAATCTCACCGGCGTCACCGGCGTGATGGCCGACATGCTGACCGAAGGCGCGGGGGACATGAACGCCAACGCGTTCAAAGAGCGCCTGCAAGACCTCAACATGTCGCTCTCGTTCGGCGCCGGTTGGGACGGTGTCGGCATGAGCCTCACCACGCTCAGCGAGAACCGCGACGCTGCGTTCGAGATGGCGCGTCTTGCGGTCAACAATCCGCGCTTCGACGCCGAGCCGCTGGCGCGCATCAAGCGCCAGATGCTGGTCGGCATTCGCACGCGCGAGACCAACCCAAACTATATCGCCAATTTGGCGCTCGATCAGGCGCTTTATCCAGATCACCAGTATGCGCGGCGAACCTCGCGCGAGAGCGTTGAAGCGATCAGCCGCGGTGCGCTGCAGGAGCGGCGCGCCGCTCTGCTCAACCGCGCCACGCTGCAGATCACGATCGTCGGCGATATAGAGGCCGAGGCGGCGGGGCAGGCGCTCGACCGCATTTTCGGGTCCTTGCCGCAGGTGGCTCGCCCTGCCGAGCCGGCCGATGCAACGCTCCGAGCCGCAACGCCGCTGATCGTGCGGCCGCTGCCGCAGCCGCAGAGCCTCATTCTCTTCGCCGGGCCGGGCATCCAAGATGAAGACCCGGATTGGATTCCGCTCGCCGTCGCCAACTATATCTTGGGCGGCGGCGGCTTCTCTTCGCGGCTGATGGATCAAGTCCGCGAGCAGCGCGGCCTCGTATATGGCATAGGCACCGGCCCCTCGGTGCGTGAGCATTCCGCTGTCATCCGCGGCTCGGCCCAGAGCGAAAACGGCGACGTGCGCGAAGCGCTGGACGTGACACGCGCCGAAATGGCGCGACTCTACCGTGACGGCGCCACGCAGGCGGAAGTGAACGACGCCATCACCTATCTCACCGGCTCGTTCGCGCTCGACCTCGATTCCGACGCCAAGATCGCCAATGTCGTGCACGGCTACCAGATCGCCGGCCGCGACCTCGACTACGTCAACCAGCGCAACGGCCTGATCCGCGCCGTCACGCGCGATGATGTGAACCGGGTCATCCGCCGTTTGTTCAATCCGGATGCCTTCACCTTCGTGGTTGTCGGCGAACCGGAGGGGCTGGCGGGGAGCGAACCCCACTAGCGACGCGTTCGTCGCGCTTCCACGCGGTCAGCTTGAGGCGAACCAGAGAGCAGCGCCTTTTGTGATAGCGCCAGCGCGTCGACGGCGGGACCTGCGCCTTGACCAAAGGAGATGGTGACGGACAGCGCTGCAGGGTGCTAACTCCGCGCGAGGAACGCGCGATGACAAATCAAGTGGACGCCTTCCGCGCCGAGACGCGGGCTTGGCTGGAAGCGAATTGCCCTCAATCCATGCGCCAGCCGATGGCCGGCGAGGAGGATTACGTATGGGGCGGACGAAATTTCAAATTCCAAAGCGAGGACGCCAAGCTCTGGCTCGAGCGCATGGGCGCGAAAGGCTGGACGGCGCCGACATGGCCGCAAGAATATGGCGGCGGCGGCTTGAGCGCCGACGAAAACCGCGTGCTGCAACAGGAGTTGAAGCGCATCAATGCGCGGCCTGCCTTGTTTTCGTTCGGCATCTGGATGCTGGGGCCGGTGCTGCTCGAATATGCCAGCGAGGAGCAGAAGAAAGAGCATCTGCCGAAGATCGTGCGCGGCGAAATTCGCTGGTGTCAGGGCTATTCCGAGCCCGGCGCGGGGAGCGATCTCGCTGGGCTGCAAACCCGGTGCGAAGACCAGGGCGATCACTGGCTGATCAATGGCCAGAAGGTGTGGACCTCCTACGCCAATTACGCCGACTGGTGCTTTTGCCTGGTGCGCACCGATGCGAGCGTGAAGCATGAAGGCATTTCGTTCGTTCTGATCGACATGACGACTCCAGGTGTGGAGACGCGGCCGATCAAGCTGATCTCGGGCTCGTCCCCGTTCTGCGAGACCTTCTTCACAGATGTCAGAGTGCCGAAAGGCAACATGGTTGGCCGGCTGAACGGCGGCTGGGAGATCGCCAAGCGGCTCTTGCAGTACGAGCGCACCAATATTTCCGGCTTCGGCTCGGGGGCGCGCGTCGATGTCGTTGACGTCGCCAAACAGCATGTCGGCGTGGACGATGGCGTGCTGAAGGACCGCGATCTGCGCGCGCGCATCGCCCAGCATAAGATGTTCGAGCGCGCCTACGCCCTGACGGCGCAGCGTGCGCAGGAAGAAGCCAAGGCAGGCGGCAATGTCAGCCACATGGCATCGATGTTCAAGGTCGCTGGTGCGACGCTGAACCAGGAGCGCTGCGAACTGATGCTGGAGGCGGCTGGCAATCGCGGGCTGGGCTGGTCTGGCGAAGGCTTTGCGGCCGATGAGCTGGCGGTGACGCGCGGTTGGTTACGCTCGAAGGGTAATTCGATCGAAGGCGGCACGACGGAGATCAATTTGAATGTCGTCGCCAAACGCGTGCTGGGCTTGAGGGATACGCAATGACGTTCACCCTGAATGACGATGCGCGCATGTTGAAAGAAACCGCGCGCGATTTCTTCCGTGACCAGGCGCCGGTTTCGCGCCTCCGCAAGCTGCGCGATGCGAAGCAGAACGGGCGTGACGCGGAGCTGTGGCGCGAGATGAGCGCGCTCGGCCTTGCAGGCGTCATTGCGCCGGAGGAGTTCGGCGGCGCTGGTCTCGGCTTCATGGCGCTAGGCGCTGTGTTGGAGGAGGCGGGGCGCACATTGGTGGCGTCGCCGCTGCACTCAAGTGCGTGCGTCGCCGCGAGCGCGCTGATGCTGGCCGGGACGGAGGCGCAGAAGGCGGAGTGGCTGCCGAAGATTGCTTCGGGTGAAATCATTGCAACGCTGGCGGTGGATGAGGGCGCGCATCACGCGCCAGGCAGATCCACGCTGAAGGCGAGCGGCGGAAAACTGAGCGGTGAAAAGAAATACGTCGCCGATGGACATATCGCCGAGCTTTTCATCGTCGCCGGGCAGGAAGGCGCGCTCTACCTCGCGCCTGCGAATGCGAAGGGGCTCTCGCGTCGCGAATTGTTCACGGCCGATAGCCGCGGCGCAGCCGATCTCAAGTTCGAGGACGTGGCCGCAGAGCCGATGAATGGCGGCGTTGCGGTGCTGGATGAGATTCTGGATCGCGCGCGCATCGGGCTGGCGGCGGAAATGCTGGGCCAAGCCAGTGAAGCGTTCGACATCACCAGCGAGTATCTAAAGACGCGGCGCCAGTTCGGGCAGGTGATCGGCGGCTTCCAGGCGCTGCAGCATCGCGCCGCAAAATTGTTCACCGAACTTGAACTCACGCGCTCGTGCGTCCTTGCGGCGCTCGATGCGGTGGATCGCGGTTCAAAGAACATCGCCGAGTATGCGAGCCTCGCGAAGGCGCGCGCGGGCGAGACGCTGCACAATGCAACGAACGAGATGGTCCAGCTGCATGGCGGCATCGGCATGACCGATGAACACGACGCTGGTCTCTACCTCAAGCGCGCGCGCGTGGCCGAGGCGCTTTATGGCGGGGCCAGTTTTCATCGCGACCGGTATGCGAGCTTGCTCGGGTTCTGATTGCGCAGTCAAGCGATCGTCATTCCGGGGCGCGCGCGGCGACGGACCCGGGACCCAGGGGCGACAGACTAGTGTTCGCCACTGGGTTCCGGGTCCGTCGCTGCGCGTCGCCCAGGAATGACGAAGAGTGAGATTGCTCCCACACTTCGCTTCACCCCTTCACGCACACGACCTGACGCAGCGTGTGCACCACGTCGATCAGGTCCGACTGCGCGGCCATGACGGCCTCGATGTCCTTGTAGGCCCTCGGCGTTTCATCGATCACGCCGGCGTCCTTGCGGCACTCCACGCTTTCGGTCGCCTTGCGGTGATCGGCAAGCGTGAAGCGGCGCTTAGCCTCGGTGCGCGACATGGCGCGGCCGGCCCCGTGCGAGCAGGTGCAGAAGGAAACTTCGTTGCCCTTGCCGCGCACGATGAACGATTTCGCGCCCATCGAGCCCGGGATGATGCCGAGTTCGCCAACGCCGGCGCGCACCGCGCCCTTGCGCGTCACCCATACGTCGGCGCCGAAGTGCCGTTCACGCGCCACGTAATTGTGGTGGCAGTTCACGGCGTGCTTCTCGAGCTTGAACTTCGGCAGCTCAGCGCGAAGCGCGCGTAATACACGCTCCATCATCACCTCGCGGTTGGCGCGCGCGTAGTCTTGCGCCCAGCCGACCGCCGCCACGTAGTCGTCGAACAATTCTTCGCCTTCCATGAAGAAGGCGAGGTCCTTGTCCGGCACGTGGTAGCCGAGTTCGCGCTTCAGCAATTCTTCCCGAGCGCGCTCGATGAAGTACTTGCCGATCGCATTGCCCGAGCCGCGTGAGCCCGAGTGCAGCATCACCCAGACGCGGTCCTCTTCGTCGAGGCAGACCTCGATGAAGTGATTGCCGCCGCCCAAAGTGGCGAGCTGCGCCGTTTGCGCCTTGGCGGACGCGTTCGGGTGCTTGTCGACGATCGCGCGGTAGCGTTCATCAAGGCCGGAGTCACGGTATGTGGTCTCCACCGAAGACGGCGTGTCGCGGTGATTGCCGTTCGGGCCGTTGCCGTGCGGCACGTTGCGCTCGATCGCGCCGCGCAAGCGGGTGAGCGAATCCGGCAGATCGTTCGCCGTGAGCGAGGTGCGCACCGCCATCATGCCGCAGCCGACGTCGACGCCCACGGCGGCCGGGATGATCGCGCCCGTGGTCGGAATCACCGAACCAACGGTCGCGCCGATGCCGAAGTGTACGTCCGGCATCACCGCAATGTGGCTATGGATGAACGGCAGCGAAGCCACGTTGCGCAATTGGTTTTGCGCGTCGTGCTCCACCGGCACGCCCTTTACCCAGGCCTTGATCGGCGCGGCTGCGCCGGGGATCTCTTCATAGCCAGACATTGCTGGCCTCCTTCCAAAATTGGAGCGGATAGTGGGAGTCGAACCCACCGCCTCCACGATGGCGACGTGGCGCTCTACCGCTGAGCTACATCCGCAAAGGTTCAGGTAGGAAGCGGCCTGGAGCGCATACGAAAAACCCCTCCAGGCCGCGCCTTGGAGGGGTTCTTCATGCTCCACATCGACACGATGTCAGAACGCCGAACTCCTCCGCGCGCGCGTACCCTCTTGCGCGCCGCAAGACGCGACGAGCATCAGGTTGCACAGGAATGTGTTCAGCGTTTTCACGACACGTCTCCGAAGGACGGCGCGTGTAACACAAGCCTCGGGCAAATGCACGCGCTTTTTCCGGCTCAGGCGGTGGCGCTGGATTCAATGTTCTCGCGACGCACATTCATGCCGGCGAAACGGGTGCGATAGTCTGCCGGGGTCATTCCGGTCGAGCGCTTGAACAGCGAGCGAAAGAAGGACACGTCATCATAGCCGACAGCGCTTGCGATTGACTGCACCGAGCCGCGGTGGCTCTCCAGCAAATGCTTGGCTGTCTCGATGCGCACCGCGCGGAGGTATTCGCCAGGCAGTTTGTGCGTGGCTGCTTTGAATCTGCGCAGGAACGTGCGCGAACTCATGCCGACGCCCGCAGCGACATCCTCAACTGAAAGATCTTCGCGAAAGCGGGCCTGCAGAACGAGCTCGGCAGCGCGCACGGCTTCGTCATTGTGCGGCGGCGACAGCGGCAGCATGGCGTAGCCGGCTTGACTCGAGCGCGGCAGATTGAGCAACAGCGCCTTTGCGGTCTGTACCGCGATCTCGTGCCCGCAGAGTTTCTCCACCAGGTAAAGACTGACGTCTGCTGCGGCCGTGAGGCCGCCGCTGCACAGCAGACGCGCATCCTCCGTGACGAACATGTCCGAGCGCCAATCGACGTCCGGCCACCGCTTCTGAAAATCCTGTGCGATCGCCCAGTGGGTGGTGCCTTGGCGCCCGCGCAACAGGCCGGCCTCCGCGAGATAGCCAGCGCCCATGCAGACGCCGGCGAGATAGGCGCCGCGCGCATGGTGCCGCTCGAGGAAGGGCAGCAATGCGCTATTCTCAAGCAGCTTTTCATCCATCGCCAATCCGGATGTCGGTACGACGATGATGTCGGTGCGGGCGATGTCGTTGATCGCGCATTGCGGCGTCATTTTCAGCCCGGCATAGGGGCTGCGCACCGGACCGCCATCAAGTGAAGCGGTGGTTACACGAAAGCGCGGCTCAGGGGTTTCACCCCTGAGCTCGCGCCATAACGCGCCTGCTGAATGGAAGATCTCGATCGGCATCAGCGCCGTGGACGCATAGCCGTCGTCGAGCAGCACAACCGTGACGTCGAGCATTCGGCCCTCCGGCCTTTGCGGCCAACCTAGACCATCCATGGCGGACGCGCCATCACGACCGGGCTGTGGTCGGATCGATGATCCCGACAATTTCGGTGATCTTATTGGCAGGGAAGCCTGAAATGCGTGCGTGCTCGCGAATGGCGTCTTCGTTCTCGGCCAGATAGACGCAGAACGTCTTGTCTTTGGCGACGTACGATTGGACCCATTGCGCGCGCGGCGCCAATTGCGCCAGAGCGGCATTCGATGTCTTGGCGGCGCCGGCCAGATCGCCAGGACCCATGCGGTCGACGCCGGGAATATCACGTTCAATTATGTAGCGTTTCATATGCGGCCTCCTTAGTGCCGAGGCGTCCTATGCCTGCGCCGCGCTTCGCCAGCGAGCGGCTGCACTGACAATCAAGCGGGGCTATTTCGCCATGTTCGCATCCTAGAAATCGCGGGCGATATCCTCGGAGTCCGCTTCCGGGCGGACCATCAATCCTTGCTCGATGAGCGCTTCCCAGGCCGCTTCCGCCGTGTCGGCGAAACGGAACAGCGTGAGGTCGGCCTGATCGATCACGCCGTGCTTCACCATGGCGTCGAAATTGATGAGTTCGCGCCAATAGCCTTCGTCGAAGAGCACGATCGGCATCGCCACGACTTTGCGTGTCTGGCGCAGAGTCAGGACTTCGAACAGCTCATCCATGGTGCCGAAGCCGCCTGGAAACACAACCAGCGCTTTCGCCCGCATGGCTAAATGCATCTTTCGCATCGCGAAATA
Source organism: uncultured Terricaulis sp. (assembly GCA_964402795.1). Classification (GTDB taxonomy): domain Bacteria; phylum Pseudomonadota; class Alphaproteobacteria; order Caulobacterales; family Aquidulcibacteraceae; genus Vitreimonas. Next base: position 19,039 of record CAYODX010000013.1, read on the forward strand.
ATGGAAGTTGAAAGTGAGCTCCGGCGTCGTGTACGCGTTCGGCTCTTGCTCGTGCGGCAACGTAATGTTGAAGCCGATAGCAGGCGCCCCGACCTCGCGCGCGCCGCGGCACGCTGCTTCCATCGCCCCAGGACCTCCGCCGGTGGCGATGACGTGGTGATGGTCCCCGTTTTCGATGACGAGCGCGCCGCCTCGCTGTGAGGCGATACGGCCGAACTCGCGCGCCTGCGCGTACCACAGCCGCTGCTGCTCTGAGCCGTCTTCTCGAATGCGCGCCGAGCCGAACACGACGATGGTGGAAGCGATTCGCGCTGCGCGGAGCAGCGTCTCCGCCTTGTAGTATTCCAGCATGAAGCGCACCCCGCGCATCGAGTCGCTCATCAGGAAGTCCTGATCCAGCGCGGCGAGCTGAAACGAAGGCGAGTTCATCTGTTCGGAATTGGCTGGCAGGGGAGGCGTGTCTTTCGGCATGCTGCTATGGTCAGCGCTCCGCCAGCGAATCGCAATGCCAATCCGCCGCCTCCCACCCGAAGCCATCAACCGCATCGCCGCAGGCGAAGTGATCGAGCGCCCGGCCGCCGCGGTGAAGGAACTCGTCGAGAATGCGCTCGATGCCGGCGCACGCCGGATTGCGGTGCGGATCGAGCGCGGGGGGCTTGGACTCATAAGTGTCGAGGACGACGGCGCTGGCATTCCGCGAGAGGAACTGCCGCTTGCGGTGGAGCGGCACGCCACCTCGAAACTCACACCAAGCAAGAGCGGCGACGTCGATCTGTTGAACATTCACACCATGGGCTTCCGCGGCGAGGCGCTGCCTTCGATCGGCGCTGTTGCGCGCCTAGCCATCGTCTCCAAGGCGCGCGGCGAAGATGAGGCCTGGGCTATCCACGTCGAAGGCGGCGCTATGGGCGCCGTGAGGCCATCGGCGTGGGCGGCGTTCGGCGCGAGCGGCGCGAGAGTTGAGGTGCGCGACCTCTTCTTCGCCACCCCTGCACGTCTCAAGTTCATGAAATCCGAGCGCGCAGAGACGATGGCGGTGTCGGAGGTGCTGAAGCGCTTGGCCATGGCGCGACCCGATGTTGCGTTCTCGCTGGACAACGAGGGACGTGCGTCCTTGCGCATGGCCGCCGAAACGGATCCCCAGAATGAAGGCCGCCGGGCGCGTCTTGCCGCTATCCTCGGCGCCGAGTTCGCGCCCAACTGCGTGGCGCTCGATCAAATCCGCGGGGCGGTGCGTCTTTCCGGCTTCGCGGGCCTGCCGACGTTCCATCGCGGCACGCGCGAGCATCAGCATCTGTTCGTCAACGGCCGCCCGGTGAAGGACAAGTTGATCGTGGGCGCGGTGCGCGCGGCTTACCAGGATTTGCTTTCGCGCGATCGTCATCCAGTGGTGGCGCTGTTTCTCGATTTGCCGCCGTCAGAAGTCGACGTGAACGTGCATCCGGCAAAAACGGAAGTGCGTTTTCGGGACGCCAGCCTAGTCCGGGGCCTCATTGTTGGCGCGCTAAGTCATGCTCTGGCGGGGGCGGGCCACCGCGCTTCCACGACCATTGCGCAGGGCGCGCTCAGCGCGGTGCGGGCCTACGCGGCGCCGCAGCCCATGCTGCAGTGTGTATCCTCTCCCGCGCAAGCCTTGGCCGAAGAGCGCGCGGCGGGTGCATTCGTGATGCCGACCGCACGTGTGGACTACGAAGCGTCCCTTTCGTCTTTCGGCGCGGAGGTGTTGGGTGAAGCGATCGCCCTTGCAGATGGGGCGCCCGCCGCACGCAGCGACGACGAGGACGCCCGCTTCTTTCCTCTCGGAGCTGCGCGCGCGCAAATCCACGAAACCTATATCGTAGCGCAGACGGAAGACGGCATTGTCATCGTCGACCAGCACGCAGCGCACGAGCGATTGGTCTATGAGCGCATGAAGCAGATGTTGGCTAATGGCGGCGTGCGCCGACAGGCGCTGCTCATTCCTGAAGTAGTCGAACTCGATCCTTCGGAAGCCGAACAGCTTGCGGCCCGCGCAGAGGAATTGGCGCAGCTTGGCCTCGTCATTGAACCATTCGGCCATGGCGCAGTGTTGGTGCGCGAAACGCCGGCGCTGCTCGGACACGTCGACGCCGCGGGGCTGTTGCGCGACCTGGTGGACGATATCGCCGAATTCGGCGAGGCGCATGCGCTGAAGGATCGACTCGAGGAAGTGTGTTCGTCGATGGCTTGCCGTGGGTCGGTGCGCGCTGGGCGACGCTTGACGGCCGATGAGATGAACGCGCTGTTGCGGCAAATGGAGGCGACGCCGTTCTCCGGCCAGTGCAATCACGGTCGGCCAACCTACGTCGAGTTGAAGCTCACTGATATAGAGCGGCTGTTCGGGCGCCGCTGACCGCTAAAAACCTCGAAACGGCCACTTTTGGCACCGGTCTTCGCTTGCGTTCGGCGGCGCCTCTGAGACAATGCAAGGGCGAGCGGATCACGCACAGGGGGTTACAGAATGAACGTTCTCACGCGCACTATCGCCGCGGCGGCGTTGCTCGGACTAGCCGTTTCACCGGCAAGCGCGCAAACTTTCAACGCGGGCGCCAGCGGCGCATACGGGCAGGTGCAGTTGCGCTCCGGCTTCGAACCAGATCCGCACAACGTCACGCTCAATGCCGGCGGCTCGTATGATGCGTCGCAATTGCGCGATGGATGCCGTGGCTATATCGGCACGCGCGCAAGCTTTACTTTGCGCTATCGGGCCGGAGCGTTGCCGCTCTATATCGGCGCAGTCTCGGACGCGGACACCACGATCGTGGTCCGCGCGCCCGACGGGCAGTGGTTCTGCGACGACGACAGCGCCGGCAATCTCAACCCGATCGTGAGCTGGGAGCACCCGGCAAATGGTCGTTATCAGATTTGGGTCGGCCGTTTCGGCGTCCAGAACGAAACCGCGCCGGCGGTGCTGCATATTTCCGAGATCGGCGGCCCTGAAATGCAAACGGCTTCTGGAACGGCTTCTGGCGAGCAGCCGGACTTTTCACTCGATCCTGCTTACGGAGCGGTGGACCTGCGTTCAGGCTTCACGCCCGATCCACACACGCAGAATATTGCTGCGGGCGGCTCGCTCGATGCGGCCGCACTTGGCGGCAATTGCCTGGGCTGGATCGCGCGAGCTCCGGATTATCGCGTGAATTGGACAGCAGGATCTGGCTCGCTGCCGCTCATCTTCAGTGTCGAATCGGAGTCCGACACGACGCTGGTCATCAATGACGCGCAGGGCAACTGGGTTTGTGACGATGACGGCGGCAATGAGGGTCTGAACCCGTCGATCAGCTTCAGCAACCCGGTGTCAGGCCAATACGATGTCTGGGTTGGCACTTACGCTCAAGGCGATCTTCAGGAATCCACCCTCAACGTCTCAGAACTCTATTCTCGCTGAGTTCTAGTAACGAAGCATGAGGGCCGCGCGCAGCGATGCGCGCGGCCTTTCTTTCACCATGACCCGGTGTTCGGCATCGAGGCCCACGGCTCTCGCTGCGGCAGCGGCGCGCCTTCCTGCAACAGTTCGACTGAGATGCCGTCGGGCGAACGCACGAACGCCATGTGTCCGTCGCGCGGCGGACGATTGATTGCGACGCCAGCCTCCATCAGCTTTTGGCAAAGCGCGTAAATATCTTTCACCTGGTATGCCAGGTGGCCGAAATTGCGCCCTGCGGAGTATTCGCGTTCGTCCCAATTGTAGGTTAGCTCGACCATCGGCGCCTTGTGTTCGCGGGCGCGCTCTGCATCGCCCGGCGCCGCGAGAAAAACCAGCGTGAAGCGGCCGCCTTCGTTGTCGATGCGGCGCAGTTCGATCAGGCCCAACTTCGCGCAGAAGAAATCAAGCGCGGCATCGAGATCGCCGACGCGGATCATGGTATGCAGGTAGCGCATCAGACTCCTCCTTCGCGCAATCTAGGCGCGCGTCACCAGGCAGCGCTCGGATTTGCGTCGGACAGCGCTTCGGCGATGCGTCTGCGCGTGCCCATTGTAGCGCCCTCCGGCAAACGATCCGGCGCGAAGAAAGCGCGTTCGGCAATTTCGCCATCGTTCGCCGGCTGCACCGCACGCCATGCTTCGATCTTGTAGACGATGATGTGATCGTTGGGGAAGTTGGCGTGGTTGGCATGAAAGCCGATTAGCCGCGGTTGTTCCGTTGGCTCGACGCCGGCTTCTTCCGCCAATTCCCGTAGCAGCGCGGAAATGGCTGTCTCGCCATGTTCAACGCCGCCGCCGGGTAGATGCCAGCCATGCGTATAAGTATGGCGCACAAGCAGGACGCGCCCAGCGTCATCCAAGACGAGGGCGCGGACGCCCAGCGTCATGGGCCTTCGAAGACGCCACCAAAGCCGGAAAACAGGCGTGATTACAGGGCCGAGTCTGATGCGCCAGGCGGACACGCAAGCGAACCTAGCTGCGCCATTGGCCAGTGCAAGCCGGGGCCCGCGCCTCCTGATGCGGCGTTCTGGTGCTGCGGACTGCGGTTGCGCCCGCTGCTGAGCGCTGTCATGCGCGCGCCATGAAATCAACTTTGCTGCCGCCGCCGAACCTGCCAGGCGGCCCGTACGTGATGGGCGTCCTCAACGTGACGCCCGACTCGTTTTCCGACGGCGGCCTCTTTGAGGGCGCGGCGGCTCCGCGCGGCCTGGCTATGCTGGAAGCCGGCGCTGACATCATCGACGTGGGCGGCGAGTCGACGCGCCCCGGCGCAGAGCCCGTCGACGAGGCCGAAGAAATCGCGCGTGTCGTGCCGGTGATCGCAGCGCTAAGGGCCGCCACCAAGGCGCCGATCTCGATCGACACCATGAAGCCTGCTGTCGCGCGCGCGGCGATCAGCGCCGGCGCCAGCATGTGGAATGACGTGTATGCTTTGCGTGCGCCAGGCGCGGTGGAAACGGCTGCTGCGCTGCATCGACCCGTCGTGCTGATGCACATGCAAGGCGAGCCTCGCACCATGCAGAACGATCCGCGCTACGGCGACGTAACTGCTGAGGTGATTGCGTTCCTCCGCGCGCGCATCGAAGCCGCCGAAGCGATGGGTGTCAGCGACATTTGGGTCGACCCCGGAATTGGTTTCGGCAAAACAGTCGAGCATAATCTGGCGCTGCTCGCCAATCTGGAGCGCATTGCGGAAGAGACCGGACGCCCTGTCCTCATAGGCGCCTCGCGCAAACGCTTCATTCAAGCCATTGACCAGCGTGCAAATGACGCGGGCCGCAGCCGTCTCGGCGGCTCGGTGGCCGCCGCTCTGCTTGCGGCGCAGCGAGGCGCGGGTATGGTGCGCGTGCACGATGTGGCGGAGACAGTGCAAGCGCTGAAACTGTGGCGGGCTTGCTCTCGTGCATGACACTGGGCCGGCGTGTTATTCGCTGCAGCGCCGGAAGGACAGTCGCCATGGCCATGACCCTCTTAGAGCCCATCTGGCCATCGTTCCTGAGCGTTGGGCGGGCAAACTCAGTGCTCGGCGAGGCGGGGTCGACATGGTGGTGAAAGAGGCTGATCTTACGCACAACGGTTTTCTTCAGGTCGGTCTCGAAGGCGAACGCTGTCCGAGTAATCCATGAAAGGCCGCATCCTCATCATCGCTGGTTCGGATTCTGGGGGCGGCGCTGGCATTCAGGCCGACATCAAGACTGTGACCGCACTTGGCGGGTACGCGATGACGGCGATCAGCGCCGTGACGGTGCAGAATACGATTGGCGTGACAAACGTGCATGCGATTCCGCCCGGCATCCTGCGCGAGCAGATTGACGCCGTGATCGGTGATTTGGGCGCCGATGTGTGGAAGCTCGGCATGCTTGGCTCGGCCGCGCATGTGGGCGCAGTAATGGACGCCTGGTACGCGTCGGGAGAGGGCGTGCCAGTCGTGCTCGATCCGGTCATGATCGCCAAAGGCGGGGCGAGTTTGCTGGCCGAAGACGCGATCGCGGTGATACGCGACGAGCTCATGCCGCTTGCAGCCATCGTCACGCCGAACGCTCCAGAGGCGCAGGCGCTGACGGGCGTCGAGGTGCGCGGTCTCGATGGCCAAATCGAAGCCGCCGAGGTGCTGGTGGAACAACTCGGCGCCTATTCCGCCTTGGTTAAAGGAGGGCACGTTGAGGGTGACGTCGTGCGCGACGTGCTTCTGACGCGCGATGGCTATCGCGTGTTCGAAAGTCCGCGCATCGAGACGCGCGCAACGCATGGCACGGGTTGCACGCTGGCCTCGGCGATCGCAGCCTACCTGGCCTTCGGTTCGCCGATAGAGGCCGCTGTGGAGAAAGGGCGGACCTACCTCATGGAGGCCATTCGCCAGGCGCCGGGCTTTGGGAAGGGCCATGGGCCGCTCAAACACAATTGGAATGTGACCCCGCCTTAAGGCTGCTTTCGCCTCTGACGCGAGTTGACGCCACGCTTAGTCGGAGACTGCGCTGGCGCGCGGCGCCGCCAGCCGCCATATCTCGCAGCAGAGGGAATTCGCCGGCGCCGTATGAAGATCTGGATCGTTCACGCTTTCACAGACCGGGTCTTCACCGGCAATCCTGCGGCTGTAGCCCCGCTGGAGCGCTGGCTGCCGGACGCGATGCTGCAGGCCATCGCCACCGAGAACAAGCTCAGCGAAACGGCGTTCATCGTGCCCACCGGGTTGAGGGGCAATTACCAGATGCGCTGGTTCACGCCTGCCACCGAAGTGCCGTTATGCGGGCATGCGACGCTCGCTGCCGGCGCTGTGCTGCTGTCGGAGATCGAACCCGATCTCGAAGTCGTCGTGTTCGACACGCACGCCGGCGCGCTTGTCGTGCGTCGCACCAACGAGGGCTACACGCTCGATCTGCCGCGCAAACAACGCTCGCCGTGGACGCCGCCTGAAGAATTGCTCGCCGCGCTCGGGGTCGATGAAATCACCGACGCGTACGTCGCTGAGTACGCGAATGTCGTACTCGACAATGAGAAGCAAGTGGCCGAGTTGAAGCCCGACATCGCCGCAATCAACCGGATCGTTCGCGGACCTCGCCAAGGGATGCTCGTGATCAGCGCCCCCGCGGACGAGGGACGACCCTACGATTTCGTGCAGCGCTTCTTTTGTCCCGGCGTCGGCATCGACGAAGACCCTGTCACCGGATCGGCTTTCGCCGACGTCGCGCCCTATTGGTGCGACCGCTTCGATCTGGAAAGTGTCGTCGGGTACCAAGCGTCGAAGCGCGGCGGCTATATGCGCGCGGTGCAGACACTTTCGAGCGTGCGCTTGCTCGGACAGGTCGCCGTGTATTTGCGCGGTGAACTTGATGCTGCGCTGACACGCCAGCACAACCGGCTCGGCGAGCACCCAGAAGCGCCGCAACGCAAGAAACGGCGCGCGCGCAAAGCCAAGGCGCTGCCGGCTATTTTCGAAGAGCCGATGCTGCCTGGTCTGGACGATGAGGCGCCGCCCTCGCCGCCGACATCGCATCCCGTGCCGCCGGCCAGCGATGACCCTCCCGCTCCCCGCATCGTGGTCACTGGCGGCAAGTAACCAAGCCCATTGCAAAGTTCCGCAAACGAGAGCAGGTGGTAAGCGGGCCATCCGCTCCCAACGGCGGACGCCCATCTGTGAGGATGGGAGACAAGTTGATGACAGGCACCCCCAAGCCGGCGCTGCGCCCGGCTGATCCCCGGTTTTCTTCGGGACCTACCAAAAAACGTCCTGGCTGGAGCACCGATGCGTTGAAAGACGCAGCGCTCGGCCGCTCGCACCGCGCCAAGCCGGGGAAAGCGAAGCTCAAAGAGGCGATCGACCGCACCCGGGCGATCCTAGGCGTGCCGGAAACGCACAAGATCGGCATTGTCCCCGCTTCGGACACCGGCGCCATGGAGATGGCGATGTGGAGCATGCTCGGCCCGCGCCCGGTCGATATCTTCGCTTGGGAAAGCTTCGGGGAAGAGTGGGTCGCCGACGCCAAGCAATTGAAGCTCGACGCCAAGGTGCATACGGCCGGCTACGGCGCGCTCCCCAATCTGGCCGCAGCGCGGCGCGACGCCGACATCATCTTCACCCAGAACGGCACCACCTCAGGCGTTCGCGTGCCCAACTTCGACTGGATCGCCGCCGACCGCGAGGGCATCACCATCAATGACGCGACCAGCGCCGTGTTCGCGCAGCCGGTGGATTGGGCCAAGTGCGATGTGACCACGTTCTCGTGGCAAAAGGTGCTTGGCGGCGAGGCAGCCCACGGCATGTTGATCCTCGGCCCGCGCGCGATTGCCCGCCTTGAGAGCTTCACGCCTGACCGGCCTCTGCCGAAGATTTTCCGCCTGACCAAGAAGGGGAAGGTCGATCTCGAAATCTTCGAAGGCTCGACGATCAACACGCCCTCGCTGCTGGCGACCGAGGATTACATCGACGCGCTGAAATGGGCGGAAGCAATAGGCGGCCTTGAGGCGCTGATTGCGCGCGCCAACGCCAACACCAGGGCGCTGCTCGATTGGGTGGCCAAAACGCCGTGGATCGCGTCGCTTGCGAACGATCCGGCGACCCAATCCAACACTGGCGTTTGCCTCAAGGTGGTCGATCCGCGCGTCGTCGCGCTCGATGACGCCGGGCAAGCCGATTTTGCAAAGAAACTCGCGTCGCTGCTGGAGAAGGAGGGCGTCGCGTTCGACGCCGCCTCCTATCGCGCCGCGCCTCCGGGCTTGCGCATATGGTGCGGCGCGACGGTGGACGCCGCGGATGTAGAAGCGCTCACGCCATGGCTCGACTGGGCGTTCGCCGCGCTCGTCAGCGAACTCAAGGAAGCCGCTTAATCGGTCATCTCGGACGCGCGAAACGCGATCCGGGATCGAGGGCGGCCAAGCACATCGTTGCCCTGGGTCCCGGGCTCTTCGCTGCAGGTAGCCTCGGGATGACGCGCTCAATCGCCAAAGGAATGCCCAATGTCAAAAGTCCTCATCAGCGACGAACTCAGCGAAGCTGCAGTCAATATCTTCAAGAATCGCGGCATCGACGTTGATTTTCAGCCAAAGCTCGGCCCGGACGCGGCCAAGCTGAAAGAGATCATCGGCAATTATGATGGCCTCGCCATCCGCTCGGCGACAAAAGTCAAAGCGGACGTCATCGCTGCGGCGAAGAACCTCAAAGTAATCGGTCGCGCCGGCATCGGCGTCGACAATGTCGACATCCCCGCCGCAACCGCGAAAGGGATTGTGGTGATGAACACGCCGTTCGGCAATTCGATCACCACTGCCGAGCACGCGATTGCTCTGATGTTCGCAGCGGCGCGCCAGCTCGCGGCGGCGGATGTTTCGACTCAAGCCGGCAAGTGGGAAAAGAACCGCTTCATGGGCGTCGAGCTCTACGCCAAGACGCTCGGCCTGATTGGCTGCGGCAATATAGGCTCGATCGTCGCCGACCGCGCGTTGGGCCTGAAAATGAAAGTGATCGCTTACGACCCCTTCCTCTCGCCGGAGCGGGCGGTGCAGATTGGCGTCGAGAAAGTTGAACTGGAAGACTTGCTGGCGCGCGCCGACGTCATCTCGCTGCACGTGCCCATGACAGAGAAGACGAAGAATATCCTTTCGCGTGAAAACCTCGCAAAGACCAAGCAGGGCGTCATTATAGTCAATGCCGCACGCGGCGGATTGGTGGACGAACAGGCGCTGCGCGAAGCACTGGAAAGCGAGCATGTCTCGGCTGCGGCGTTTGACGTTTTCACCGTGGAGCCGGCGAAAGAAAACGTGCTGTTCGGTGCGCCGAATTTCATCGCCACACCGCATTTGGGCGCCTCGACTAATGAAGCGCAGGAGAACGTCGCGCTCCAGGTCGCGGAGCAGATGAGCGATTATCTGCTGACCGGCGCCGTGACCAATGCGCTCAACATGCCCTCCATCACCTCGGAAGAGGCCCCGCGGCTGAAGCCATTTGCGGCGCTGGCGGAAAAACTCGGCGCGTTTGCGGGGCAGATCGCCGATGAGGGGCTCGACGAAGTCGAAATCGAATATGAAGGGGAGGTCGCTCAGCTGAACACCAAGCCGCTCACGGCGGCGGCGCTCGCCGGCATGCTGCGGCCCTTGCTGCAGGACGTGAACGTCGTCTCTGCGCCGGCGCTGCTGAAGGAGCGGGGCGTGCCGCTGACCGAAAGCACGCGCGAAACCTCGCCGATTTACGACAGTCTGATCCGCATAAAGGTGAAGACGGGAGGTAAATGGCGCACGCTTGCCGGCACGGTGGTGGCAGGCATGCCCAAGATCGCGGAAGTGAAGCTGATGCAGCTCGAAGCGCCGTTCCTGCCGGCAATGCTGTTCGTCAACAACTCGGACAAACCAGGGTTCATTGGCGCGCTCGGCACGCTGCTCGGCGAAGCTGGGGTGAACATCGCCACGTTCCATCTCGGCCGCGAAGCCGCCGGCGCCGACGCGATCGCGCTGGTTGGCATCGATGAGGCCCCGGCCGAGTCCGTAATGGCGCAGATCAAGGCGCTGCCGCAGGTTCGGTACGCAAAGTTGCTGAAGTTTTGAGCCGCGGGAACTGCGTCGCCGCGGCGGTGTTGAGTACCGTCACCGCCGCGCGTGAAGCGCGGCTGCGAGGGGGTGCTCATGAAACTCGGGCTGTTGCTGACTTTGGTGCTGTCGGCCGCGGCGGTCGCGACGCCGGCTGAGGCGCGCATCGACGAGTGGCGCATCGGCGCTGTCGCCAACATCCGCAATGATCACGGCGAGATCGTCGAGGGAAAAGAAGAGGGCGTGAATGTGGAAATCGAGCTGGTGGCGAAGTCGCCTGCTTGGCTCGAGTTGATCGGCTCGCCGCGGCCGTACGCATTTGGCTCGATCGCCACCAACGCGGATGGAGTCAATTTCGGCGGCGTCGGTTTATTGTGGCGCTGGGAATTCGCCGACGGTTGGGCTTTCGAACCGGGCGTCGGCTACATCGTTCATGATGGCCAGCGCGACAATCCCTACGCACTTGGAAGCCCGGAAGCGGCTGCATTCGAGGCCGACAACCAATTGCTCGGTTCGCGCGACCTCTTCCGCGAGAGCCTCGCGCTGGAACGCGAATTCGGCGATCGTTTCGCCATGCAAATCTATTGGGAGCACATGAGCCACGGTCAGATCCTCGACGAGGGCCGCAACCAGGGTCTCGACTATGTCGGCACGCGCTTCATCCTGCGGTTCAGCCCAGATCCGGCGGAATGATCCGCTTCCCTCAGCGCGGGTGGGACACTAATGTCCCACTGCGAGTTGGGGGAGGAGCAGATGCGGACCGGTTGGGCTGGACTTGCGGCATTCGGCGCGGTCGTGGCGCTGGCGCCTACAGCAAGCGCGGGTGTGGATGAACTTCATGTCGGGGTCATGCAGCACAATATCTGCGTCACCGATTGCAAGAACGCCGACAAGGAGAACGGACCGAACGTCGAATTTCAGGTCTCGTTCGAGTCACCTGGTTTTCTGCATTGGGCCGGTTCGCCGCAGCCGTTCGTAATGGCCTCGGTCAACACTGCCGGCGACACCAGCTTCGGTGGAATCGGGTTGGAATGGCGCTGGCAATTTGCGGATGACTGGGCGCTGGAGCCGAGCGTCGGCTATGTGATGCACAATGGCGAGACCAACAATCCGTTCGCCAACGGCACCCCCGAAGCGGCGGCCTTCGCCGAGGATCACGTGCTGCTCGGATCGGAGGATTTGTTTCGATCATCGCTGGCGCTGACGCGGGATTTGCCCGGCCCATGGGAAGTGCAGGTGCTGTTCGAGCACCTGAGTCACGGCCAGATTCTGGGGCATGGGCGCAACCAAGGACTGGACGAGATCGGCATCCGTTTCGGCTATCAGTTGGGCGGGTGAGGCGTCGGCGGGCGGCGTGCTTGCGTTGCGCGGTGAAGCGGGCCAGGAAGCGTCACTGGCGGGGTGTCGCCGTTTGAGGAGCAGGCATGTCAGGCGTGGTCGTCGTCGGCGCTCAGTGGGGCGACGAAGGCAAAGGCAAGATCGTCGATTGGCTGTGTAACCGGGCAGACGTCGTGGTGCGCTTTCAGGGCGGCCACAACGCAGGACACACACTCGTTGTCGGCAACACTACCTATAAGCTGGCGCTGCTGCCTTCGGGCGTAGTGCAGGGCAAACTCTCGATCATCGGCAACGGTGTTGTTGTTGATCCATGGGCGCTCGCGAGTGAAATCGAGAAGATTGAAGCCCAAGGCGTCAGGATCGATCCTGGCAAGCTGGTGCTTTCGGACCAAGCCTGCTTGATCCTGCCATTCCACCGCGATCTTGACGCTGCGCGCGAGGCGCAGGCGGGCGCAGCCTCGATCGGCACGACCAAGCGCGGCATCGGTCCTGCGTACGAGGACAAAGTCGGCCGCCGCGCCATTCGCGTCGCCGATCTCGCCGACCCCGAAGCCATCGACTGGAAGATCGAGCGCCTCACAGCGCACCATAACGCGCTTCGAAAAGGGCTCGACCTGCCGGAGATCGACGTGGCCGCGCTGAAGCGCGAATTGGCTCTGATCGGGCCGAAAGTGCTGCCCTTTGCGCGGCCGGCTTGGCGCGTGCTCAATGCCGCGTTCGAGGATTCCAAGCGCGTTCTGTTCGAGGGCGCCCAAGGCATGCTGCTCGATGTCGATCACGGCACCTACCCATTCGTGACATCATCCAATGTCGCGGCGGGTCAGGCCTCGGCGGGCTCCGGCATCGGTCCGCGCAAAATCTCGTACGTGCTGGGCCTGGTGAAGGCGTACACCACGCGCGTCGGCGCCGGGCCATTTCCGACGGAGTTGCATGACGAGAGCGGCAGACGACTCGGCGAAGTCGGCCACGAATTCGGCACCAACACCGGCAGGGCGCGCCGCTGCGGCTGGTTCGATGCGGTGTTGGTGCGCCAATCGATCGCGCTGTCAGGCATCGATGGCATCGCGCTGACCAAGCTCGATGTGCTTGATGGCTTTGACGAGATCAAAATCTGCACCGGCTACGAACTCGGCGGCAAAGTGCTTGATTATCTGCCTGCAAGCCTGAAGGAGCAGGAATCTGTCACGCCAATTTACGAGTCTCTGGAGGGGTGGAAATCGACGACTCGGGGCGTCCGCAGCTCGCGCGATTTGCCTGCAAACGCGATCAAGTATGTCCGCCGCATCGAGGAATTGATCGGTTGCCCAGCGGCGCTGGTGTCCACCAGTCCAGAGCGAGATGACGTCATTCTGATGCGCGACCCCTTCAAGGCGTGAGGCAACGGAAAACTGCGCAGACGGGCGAGCGCGGTTGACACTATCGGCCGCTGCCTGTTGCCTTAAGGGCTGGAGAAACGAATGTCCGCCGATAACGACAACCGCGCTCACTCGCGCTTCAACGTCGAAGAGGCGCGTGCGAAGGCGCAGCAAGCGCTCCGCAAGTCAGAGTTCATTCTGTCGCGCGCCTACGGCCTGCTGCGCGAGCCGAAGAAGGAATGGGAGCAGATCAAGGCCGAGCAAACCACCGTGCCGAGCATCCTGATCGGCTATGTGGCGCCGCTTGCGGCTATTCCGCCGGTCTGCGATTTGATCGGGTCGACCTTGTTCAACCGCATGCTGCAGACCGCGCCGGCTGAAGCTTTCGTGCGCGGGCTAGTGACATGGCTGGTTACGGTAGCGTTGGTGTTTTTGCTTGGTTTGCTCATCAACGCACTGGCCGAAAACTTCGAGGCTGATCGCGACGACCTTGGCGCGCATAAGATCGCCGCCTATGCGCTGACGCCGGCTTTTCTATCCGGGGTGTTCTCATTGTGGCCGCCGCTCTGGTGGCTTTCGTTGTTCGCGCTCGCGGCGATGGTCTTTCTGATGTACCGGGGATTGCCGATTCTGATGAAGGCGCCGCAGGAACGGGCGCTCAGTTATGCTGCGACCGTAACGATCGCGGCTATGGTTGCCGGCATCGTTCTGTTTTCGCTGGCGAGTTGCGTGACCTGAAGCAAGCTTGGTGGCCGCCAGCCCGATGCGGCGCTAGCATCCGCGGCACAATTGAGTCGCCGGGGAGGGCCTCATGACAATGCAACCTAGCGCCGGTTCGGCGGGTCTCGTTGATCGGGTCAAGAACATTCTGCTGACGCCGCAGGCCGAGTGGGACAAGATCGCCGCTGAACCCGCCGACCTGAGCAAGCTCTATATGGGCTATGTGCTGCCGCTCGCCGCACTGGGCGCCATCTGCGGTTTCATTGGCATGTCGATCTTCGGTTATTCCGGCTTTGGCATCGTCTATCGTGTGCCCATTGTGGCTGGCGTTGTCGGCGCCGTGTTGCAGGTCGCGATGGGTCTGGCCGGCGTCTATGTGATGGCGATGATCACCAACGCGCTGGCGCCGAATTTTGCGTCGACGCCTGACCCCGGCCAAGCGCACAAGCTTTCGGCGTATGGGTCCACGGCAGGTTTTCTCGCCGGCGTGTTCTCGATCTTTCCGCCGCTGGCGATGCTTGGCATCGTGGGTCTCTATTCTCTCGTCCTGATCTTCATCGGTCTGCCCCGTCTGATGAAGACGCCGGACGACAAACGCGTGGCGTTTTTCGCCACGATCATCGTGCTCGACATCGTCGTGTTCCTGGTGATCGGCATGGTGCTGGGCGCAGTGCGCTCTGCAGCAGGCATGGGCGTGCCGGGCATGCTGGGCTGACGGACCGCATTGATTTGCAGCAATGTTGGTTGGGAGCGCTCGGTCCATGCTAACAATGGGCCGAGCGTCCGCGCGTTGGGACGCTCAGCCCTCTCCAGCCAAGTGGACGACCGCACATGACACGCAAGCGCACCAACGGCGCCGAACCGGCGTCAGAAGCAATCAACACGATGTTCGCCGCGCTGCAGGCGCCCGGCGCCAACCCGTTCGCGCTGAGCCAGCGGATCGCGCTGGAATCAGCGCGCTTCTGGGCGCGCCGGATGCACGCCTACGCTGATCAGATGGAGGCGCTCGCGGCCTGCACGAATGTCGATGAGATCGCCGGCGCGCAAACGCGCTTCATCGATCAGATGCGGGAAGATTACGCGGCCGAGACCAAGGCATTGAGCGCTCTTTTGGCCACAAACGGCTCGGAACAACACCCGGCCGGTACTGCTGGGGCGGACTGAGTCCGGTCGGGGCGCTCCGTTCCGTCTCCTTACACGTCAATGATCGCGAATGGCCGCGGGCAAGCGGCCGCCAACACCGGACGCGCGCAATTGAAGACGGGCACGCCCTTTGGCGTTTGGCCGCGGAAGACGCCGCGATGGGCGTGCCCGTGGACGACAGCGCGCACGTTGTCGAAACGATCGACCGTCTCCGCGAGCCGTGAATTGCCGAGGAACGGATAGATTTCGATCGGCTCGCCCTCCAGCGTGCTGGGAACGGGCGCATAGTGCAGCACGGCGACCGCGCGCGGCGTGCGCAGCATGCGCAGGCCGGTTTCCAGCTTCATGTTTTCTTCGGCGCATGATTGCACGAAGGCCTTCACGCAAGGCTCGCCAAATGCCGAGAGCATGCCCCGGCCGAACCCACCCATGGCGCCCATGCAACCGGCGAAGCCGACGCCGCCAATTTCCACCGCTTCCGCCCCGTCCAATATGCGCAGGCCAGCCTGCGTCAGCCGCTCTTTCACTTTGTCAACGCATCCGGATTCATAATCATGGTTGCCGAGCACCCCGACGACAGGGATCGACAGCGCCAACAAATCCTCGGCCAATATGTCGGCTTCGCTGGGTTTGCCGTAGTTCGTGAGATCGCCACACAACACGAGCACGTCCGCCGAGTCGTTGATCGCTGCGAACAGGTCTCGATAGGGGCGGGCTTGCGTTTCCTGCACATGCAGGTCGCCGATCGCCGCGATGCGCAGCGTGCGCTCATCGGATTGGATCATGACGCTCATCGATTCCTTTGCCGATCATGTCGGCGTAGCCCCATTCGGTGATGTCCGTGACGTAGTCTCGCGCGCTGAACATTCGGCCCCGGCATACCTTCACGTTCGAAGGCGGCATATCGAGATGAGAGCGCATGCGCTCCAGCAACTCATCCATCACCCAACGCGGGATGAGGTCGCGGTCGCTCGGATAGATGTAGCGGAAGTTGACAAGGTGACTGAGCAGAACTTCCCAATGCACTTCCATGTATCGCATTAGCCGGCGCCAATCGATCGAGTCATGCCGCTTCAAGATGACGTGGGCGACATCAGCGCCGTCATACCGATAACGATCTTGCACGAAGATTTTCGACCAGATCAGCTCTGTGGGCTTTATGATGCGGACCTTGGTCCCATAAACCTCGATCTCGGGAGCGCTGTCGAACCATTCTTCGGTGATGGCGATCTCCGATGCGCGGCAGCTGAAAATCACGTCGAAGAAGTATCGTCCTGAGAATATTTTTGCGAGCCATCGCTCGTCTTCGACACCGATGTCGTATCCGCGCTCGCGGAAAAAGGAGAGGATGCGCGGATAGTCTCCGGCCTTGCAGAAGATGTCCAAGTCTTTGGTTGGTCGCACGACGCCGGTATAGGAGGTGACCGCATAGGTCCCCGAGAGCAGAAACGGAATATCACTCTCCGCCAGCAATTGCAGGCCGCGTATATAGAAGCTCTCCGCCTCTGGCGGGGGCTGAAAGGATTGCTCGGCGGCGCTGGTCATGGCGTCTGCCAACCGGCGAGCTGAAGCAAAGGTTCCCGCTCAACCTTCGCGGGTTTCGCTTTGCCGCCCCGCCAGCAAAGCTTGGCAATTGGCGTCTTCGGCAAGGCCGCTGTCCACGAACGGCAGCACTGCAGCAATAGGCGCGACGACAGAGGCGAGCAGTGCGGCGAGTCCGGTCTGGCCAGCCGCCTCCTCGACTTCGACTCCTAACCTTGGAGAGCGCCAGTGGCCCTCCACTGAGATCGGCGCTGCAACGCGGATGAGGCGCGCCTCTTTGGGCTCGCCCTCGATGCGCAAATCAAGTGTCTCGTTGCGCAAGTTCAGCTGTCCTGAGCCGCGAATGAGCATGGTCTCGGTGTCAAAGACGAAGCTGCGCGCGTTGGCGACGCCATTCTCGACATGAAAACTGGCTACCCCGCAGCGCACGTCGATCTTGCTGCGGTCGCCAGTGAGCAACAAGCCCAAGCCGCGCGTGACATTGATGCCGGTGAGTTCGGCGAAGGCTTCCCGCACTTCACCTGACGGAGTCACCAGGGTGATGTCGCCGCTTGCGTTCGCCGCCGCCTCGCGCACGGAGGCGCCGGCGCCGCTCAGCCGCGCGCGGCCCAACAAGGCGCCCGTCATCGGCGGGTCGCCCCGTAATGCCAGCACCGATTCCAAGCGTGCGTTGGAAAGCCTGACGTCGACATCGACACGGGGCGTATCTTGGCGCGCATTAATGGCGACGGCGCCGCCGAGCCGCCCCTGGCGGAGATCGAGGGTCAAAGGATCGAGCCGCAACAAGCCGTGGTCAAGATCGATGTCGAGGGCGACGCCGCGAAGCGGTAACCGTTCACTACGCACGCGCGCCGCCCGATAGGTCACCTGAGCATCCATGTTGCGCACGCGGCTTATGTCGAGCGGCGCGTCCGGCAAGACCCGCCCTTGTGCGCGCAGATCGGCCGCGAGCGCCCGCTGCTCTGGAGAAGCGGTTTCATCGCGTGCGACGCCCGGCGGGGCGCCGAGCACTGCAAGCAAGTCATCGAGATCAAGCTGGTTGCTGACGAAGTCGCCTTCGAACATCAGTCTATCGTCGGTCTGCGTTGACGCAGTGAAACGTCCGCGCACATCACTGTCGCCAATGCGCCCGGCCAGATTCTCCATGCCGTAGGCGCTGCCGTTGTGGTTGAGCACGCCACGCAGCGAATAGGGCGGGGTGTTCGGCAACGTGAGCCCGATCAGATAATAAAGATCAGCGAGATCGCGGCCGGTCGCGCTGACGTGCGCCTGCCAAAGGCTGAAATTGAACGGTCGCTGAATGGCGCCGTCCGCCTCGATGTGAGTTGCTCCAGCGCGCACCTCAGCGACGAAGGGATAAGGTCTGTCGCGCCGCACGTTCAGTAATGGTGCGCCAGTCAATTCCAACGCAAACCGTTGCCGGTTGATCTCGCCCTCACCGGAAAGGGAGAATTGTTCATTGCGGCGTGGCGTTGCGCTCTCTTGAGTGTTGAACGTCGCATCGAGCGTGAGATTGCGTTTTTCATCCGCCAAGCGAAGGCGACCATTGCGCAAGGAGAAATACTCGATCGGCGGCAGCTTCAGGGGTTTGCTGCGCGCGTTCGGCGCTGAAGACCAGTTCGCATCGCCGCTGGCGTTGCGGTAAAGAGCGACGTCCGCGCCGTTCAGCTCAAGCCGGACGATTTCGAAGCGACCAACCAGCAGAGGCAGCAGTCGGATGTTGAGGTTTGCGTCGGCGATCTCGGCGAAGGCGCCGCGCTCACGAAAGCGTTGCGGGTTGCCGATGTGGAGCCGCTGCACATGAATGCGCGGGGTCAAGGACCATGGAAACACTTCGAGGTCGCCGCGAATGGCGATCTGCCGGCCGCTGGCGTGGCTGGCCCAGCGGGAGATGGGCTCGCGCAATGCATTCCAGTCCGCAAAGGTCAAGAAGAGGACAAGCGCCGTCACCAGCACGCCGGCCGCGCCGCCGGCCCACAAGCCTATGCGTTTCCAGGGCCAAGCAACCGCGCGCCCGGCGGCTTTCCGCGCTAAGGCCCACGCGTGATGCGCGCGCGGCTGCATCCAGCCCCGCGCGGCGCGCCAACGCTGACGCATCGAATCTGTCAGCTTGGATCCGTCGAACGCCATGAGTTCCGGGGCAACGCTGCGCACAGGCCTGCGTTCCCGTTTCGTGTCAGGGGAGACGCATAGCGTTAAGACCTGGCCAAGAGTATGGGGGACGCGCGCGCAGCACGGCGCGTTTCAGGCCGATCGTTAATGGTGCTCCTCGCTTTCCTGCCCGAGATCGCGGTCTTCCTGATGCTCATTATGATGGGCACGCAGCTACCGCAGATCGGGCCCTTTCTGATTTTGGGCGAGTTCGCCATTGTGGGTGCGCTGTTTGTGTTTCGCACCACGACGTTCATCGACGCGCTGACGCGCTGGTGGTGGATGCTGCTGTTGCCGCTCATCGCGACGTTATCAGCACTGTGGTCAGACCTGCCGGTGGTGTCGGTCCGGTATGGGGCGCAATTCCTGTTCACCTGCTTTGCCGGCGTGCTGTTGGCCCGCCTGATGACTCCGCGCCGCTATCTCCTGACGCTCCACGTCGCACTGTTCGTGTTCTGCATTCTTTGCATCATCAATGGCCGCCAAGGCACGACCTTCGACGGCATGGTGCTGATCGGCCTGACCGGGTCAAAGAACCAAATGGGCCTCGCTTCCCAGCTCTTGATGCTTTCGGCCGTAGCCGTGCTTTTGATGCAGAAGACGCCGCGGCCGATTCGTCTTATCGCGCTCCTGTCCCTGCCGCTCAGCGCCTATCTTGTTCTAGGCGCCGATTCGGCCACTGCGCTGTTGATGAGCGTCGGCGGCGTGGCGGCGGTGTGCGGCCTTTGGTTGGCGCAGCGACTGCCACCCGGCGGGCGCCTCGGCGCATTAATCGGCGCAGCGATTATCATTGCCCCGCTAAGCGCTTTGATTCCGGAGGCGCTCTCCTTCATCAACCACTTTGTGTTCGATACGCTGAACAAGGATCCGACGCTCACCGGCCGCACTTTCCTTTGGCAATCCGCGGATGTGCTGATCCAACGCCGTCCCTTGTTCGGCTACGGCTATCAGGCCTTCTGGATGGGCAATTCTGTGGACGCCATCGCCATCCGCGAAGCCATGGGCGTCACGGACGGGCGTCAGTTCCACTTCCATCATCAGTTTCGACAGGTGCTGGTCGATACTGGCCTTATCGGCCTGATCGCTTTTCTTTGGCTGCTTGTCGCGGTGGCGTTCGGGCACATTCGTCAGGTGCTGCTGCGGCCCACGGTCGAGACTTCGTTCTTCTTCATCCTATTCGCGCTGATGGTGTCGCGCGCCTTTACCGATCTCATTATCAACCCCTTCAACATGCACACGCTGTTGTTCTTCGCCGCGGGCGTGTACGCGTTCTGGCGGCCCGAAAAGGCGCCAGTGCAGGCGCAGCAGGCAGGGATGATCTGGCGCCGACTGGCGACCTGGCAGCGACCGCTCGCGCAGCGTTAGGCGTCGGCCTCGGCCAACAGCCCGCGTTCGCTCGCCCGCTTCTTCATCGCTTTCTGCAGCTTTTCAAAAGCGCGCACCTCGATTTGGCGGACACGCTCGCGGCTGACGCCGTATTCCTTGGACAAATCCTCGAGCGTCGCCGGCTCGTCCTTCAGCCGGCGCTCCTGAATGATGTGCCGCTCGCGCTCATTGAGCTCACTCATCGCTTCTTCAAGCAAGCTCATGCGTTCGCTGAACTCTTCACTTTCGGCGAGGCGCGTCTCCTGCGTGCCCTCGGCTTGGTCGTCCGCAAGCCAGTCCATCCACTCGCTTTCGCCCTCGCCGCCAGAGCCGCCGATCGGCGCATTGAGGCTTGCATCGCCGCCCCCTGACAAGCGCCGGTTCATCGAGATGACCTCGTCCTCTGTAACGGCGAGTTTGTGCGCGATCGACTTCACGTGCTCGGGGCGCAGATCGCCCTCTTCAAGAGCGGCCATCTCGCCCTTCAAACGGCGCAGATTGAAGAACAGCTTCTTCTGCGCCGCCGTGGTGCCCATTTTCACAAGGCTCCACGACCGAAGGATGTATTCCTGGATCGAGGCGCGAATCCACCACATGGCATAGGTGGCCAGTCGAAAGCCCTTATCGGGGTCGAACTTCTTCACCGCCTGCATGAGGCCGACATTGCCCTCGGAGATCACTTCCCCGATCGGCAAGCCATAGCCGCGGTATCCCATCGCGATCTTCGCGACGAGACGCAGGTGCGACGTTACCAATTTGTGTGCGCTCTCGGTGTCGCCGTGCTCCTGCCAGCGCTTGGCGAGCATGAACTCGTCTTCTTTGCTGAGCATCGGGAACTTGCGGATCTCGGTGAGATACCGCTGCAGTCCTTGCTCAGGAGAGAGCGCGATCGTGAGCGCAGTGGAAGCCATGCTTATTCAAACCCCTCGGTGGCGCGCGGCCAAAGGTCTTCAGTCCTACGTGTGAGGATGGCCCCCGGTTGCCCGCCTTGCTGCTTTATATAGGGAGCCGGTCAAGGCGCCGCAGAGGCGCTGGCCATGCCGCACGCCGAAACATAACGAGAACATCGGTGATTCGGCAAATGAAATGAAAACCACCCCTAGAATCAAGGGGCGGAACGTTTTGAGACGGCCACAAGAGATAGGGGGATCAGTCTTCCTGCGGCACTGGCCGGCGCGAGAACGTTTCACTCACCGCCCAAGCGCAGAGGCCGACGACCAGCGCGGCGAGACCCCAGCGCAGGAACAGGTCCAAATTGCTGAGATAAACTGGCTCGTTCGCTTCCAGAATGCGCAGCCAAACGCCGTGCGTCTGCCCTTTGCCGGGGTCCGGCGCGCGCGGCAGAAACTGGAACATGCGCGCTTCATTCAGCGCAAAGAGAGCGAGTCCAAACACGCTCGCCAGAACCCGCTCGGCGCCGCCGATATTCATTGAAGGCATGGATGTCGCCCGATCAATCCGCACTCACACCATAGGTGCAGCGATCCGATTGCGGCAGAGGCCAATCGCAGGTTTCTGCAGCGGAACTCAGCGGTTCCGATTAAAGCGTGCGGAACAAGGCAAGCAACTCCGCCATGTCCGCGGGCAGCGGACTGAGGAAGCGCAGCTGCGCGCCAGTCATGGGGTGCGTGAAGCCGAGCACTGCGGCGTGCAATGCTTGGCGCGGGAACGCGCGTGCAGCTTCATCCGCTTCCGCTGCATGCGCCCCTTCGGCTCTGAGGCCGCGCTGCTTGCCGTAGAGTGGATCGCCGATGAGCGGACAGCCCAGGTGCGCCATGTGCGCGCGGATCTGGTGCGTGCGCCCTGTGTAGAGCCGGCATTCGATCAACGCTGCCGCGGCTCGGCCAGCGGACGCGCCGGCCTGCTGACCATAGCTTTCGATCGTCCAGTATTGCGTGATCGCGATCTTGCCGGCCTGAGTGTCGGGATCGCGCGCCACCACGTATTTGCGCCGATCTTCGCATGAGCGTACGAGCCGGTTTTCGATGCGCCCGCTGCGCTCCTTGGGCGCGCCACGCGTGACGGCGTAATAGACGCGCTCAAGATCATGTTTAGCGAACAGCGCAGCGAGGCGCCGGTGCGCTGCGTCGTGTTTGGCGACGACGACAAGGCCTGTCGTGTCTTTGTCGATACGATGAACAATGCCGGGGCGAGCGACGCCGTTGATGCCGGAGAGACTGTCGCCGCAATGAGCGAGCAATGCATTGACGAGTGTGCCGCGCATAGAGCCCGGCGCAGGATGCATCGCCATGCCCGCCGCCTTGTCGATGACGATCAAGTGTTCGTCCTCATGGACGATGGTAAGCGGCAGGTGCTCAGGCAGCGGCGCAGCCGGCTCAGGCGGCGGCAGTGTCAATTCATAGCGTGCGCCAGCGCGCGGCTTGTCCTTGGCTGCTGGCACCAGCGCGCCGTCAGCAGTCAGCTTGCCCGCGCCGATCAAACCCTGCACGCGTGAACGAGAAAGATCCGGCCACAGCTTTGCAAGCCAGGTGTCGACGCGCTCGCCCGCACCCTCCGGCGCGATTACGCTGCGGACTTCGCCCGTTTCGTCCTCGATGTCTTCTTGCGACATGGCTTCTCAATACCGGCTTGCGCCGCAGAGGCCAGCGGACATAGTGCGCAGGGAGGCTCGAAATGCGGCGCATTCTTGTGGCGACGCTGATCGGATTGGGAATAGCCGCCGCGTACGTGGCGGGCTTTGTCAGCGTCAATGCCGAGGCTGTCGCGCAGGCACGCGATGTCCAGCTCCAGCACGCGCGAGAGCCGCTGCCGTCGGCGAGCGAGCGCCTTGACCTGCTGGTCTGGAATCTTGGTTACGGCGGGCTCGGCGCCGGCAGCGATTTCGTCTCGGACGGCGGCGTCCACTGGTTTCCGCCTTCGCGCGCAGCTGTCCTGGAGAACGTCGCGGGAATTGAGCGCCTGCTGGCGCAGGAGAGTGAGAGCGCCGACGCGATCGTCTTGGAAGAGATCGCTCATGGCGGGCCAGTGAATTACTGGGTCGATCTCAAGGCTCGCATCGACCGCCGCTTCTCCGATCGCGACAGCATCTTCTTTGCGGATTTCCAGACACGCTTGTTGCCTTGGCCGCTGCGCATGACCCACGGCCAAGCCATTTATGCAGGTCGCACGATCACCGAGCGTGACGTGGTTGCGCTTCCGGCGGAAGACTCGGCGATCTTTGGCGTCAAGCGGCGCTATGCGTCAGTCGTCGCGCGCCTGCCGATTGCCGGGCAGCAGCATGGCTGGACCATTGCCAGCGTTCATCTTGCCGCCTTCGACGCTGACGCTGCCGTGCGCACGCGCCAGTTGCGCGAACTGCTGGCTTGGGCGCAGCGCGAGTACGCGCGCGGCCAGCACGTGGTGCTTGCCGGCGACTGGAATTTCCAGCTTGCCGAAACGACTTTCCCGAACACGACCGATGAACGCTTCCTGTTCTGGCTGTTCCCTTTCCCGCAAGACGCCTTGATGGAGGGGTGGAGCATCGGCGCGGACACAAGCGTGCCTAGCGTGCGCACCAACTACCAGCCCTATGTGCCTGGGGAGAATTACGTCACGACAATCGATGGCGTCATCGTCTCGCCCAACGTAACGATTGAAGACGTGCGCAATATCGATCTCGCATTCCGCTACAGTGATCACCAGCCCGTGCGGGCGCGTGTGAGGACGCGCTGAATTCTTGCTGTTCGCAGCCAAGCCTCTTGCGCAGCATGCCGCGTGGGCCTTAGCTGCGCGCGAACAAGGGGGAGTGCATGACCAAGCTCACACGCCGCGGCGCGCTCGTCGCCGCAACAGGCGCCGCTGCCGCCTGCAGCACGCAAGGTCTTGCGACGCCGGCTTATGATGGACCGGTCGCTTTCAACCACGGCGTCGCCTCTGGCGATCCAAGGCACGATCGTCTCATTATCTGGACGCGCGTCTCGCCGGAACGCGCGGGCGCCGTGCCCGTGCGCTGGATCGTCGCCCGCAACCGCGAGCTTACGGATGTGGTGAAAACGGGCGTCGCCGAGACGAGCGAAGCGCGAGACTACACTGTCAAAGTGGACGTGACAGGCTTGCGCGCCGGCGCGCCCTACTTTTATGGCTTCCGCGCGGGCGCGGCGGAGAGCCCAATCGGCAAGACGCGCACGCTGCCGCAGGGTCGGCTGGACTCGTTGAAGCTCGCGGTCGCCTCCTGCGCGTCCTTCCCGCATGGTTTTTTCAATGCCTACGAAGCGATGGCGCGCGAGGAGGGCGTCGACGCTGTCGTGTTCCTCGGCGACTACATCTATGAGTACGGTCTCTCCGGCTATGGCGGCGAAACTGCAACCCAGCTCGGCCGCATCCCATCACCGGAGGTGGAATGCACGCGGCTTGAAGATTACCGCGCGCGCCATGCGCAGTACAAACGCGAGGCCGAGTTGCAGGCGGCGCACGCAGCGGCGCCTTGGATTGTCGTCTGGGACGATCACGAGACCGCCAATGATGCTTTCGCCACTGGCGCGGAAAACCATCAGGCCAATGAAGGCGAGTGGGCGGCGCGCAAGCAGGCAGCGCTACGCGCCTATTATGAGTGGATGCCGATCCGCGACCCCGAGCCTGGCCGCGCCTTCGAAGCAATCAACCGCGCTTTCCAGTTTGGCGATCTGATCACTCTGATCATGGTCGAATCGCGCCTGCTGGCGCGCACGCAGCCGCTTGACTACGCAAGTCAAATGCCGATCGAAATGCAGCGCTGGGATTTCTCAAACCCCGCCGCTCCTGTCGCGTTACGCCCAGGCGAGCCAGACACCCAAGCAATGCGTCGTCTGCCTGCGATTTATGAGGCAGTCGGCGGTGAGACGCGTCCGGTGCTCGACTGGCGCCGCGCCCAGTCGCTTGTCGCCAATGCACGCAATCTGCCCGAGGGCTTCTTTGTTGCGCCAGACGTGGGCGCCATCAATGCGCTGCTGTCATCGCCGGAGCGAACGTTATTGGGACAGGCGCAGGAGCAATGGCTGGCAAGCGAACTGCGCAATTCGGTCGCCGCCGGGACGACCTGGCAGGTGCTGGGCAATCAAGTGATCGTTGCGCCTGTCACCGCGCCTGACCTTTCGCGCACTCCAGCTCAGCTTGCTGCAGCGCTGGAGCGATTACGCCCGGGCGCTACGCAGCTTCTGAAGCTCACGCGCTTTCCATTCCCTCTCAATACTGATGCGTGGGACGGCTATCCCCAGTCGCGCGCCCGACTTCTGCACTCTATCCGCGCAGCTGGCGGCAATACGTTGGTTGTCACAGGCGACTCGCACACGGCTTGGGCGAACGAACTCAATGACGCGCAAGGGCGCGTTGCAGTCGAGTTCGGCGCTACCTCGATCACCTCCCCGAACGAGGCCGCCTATTTCACGCCGTTCGGCGTCGATTTCGCAGCTGGCGTTCGCGCGCGCAATCCACACATCAAATACATGGAGACCGAGCATCACGGCTTCGTCTTGCTGACCCTGACGAAGGAGCAGGCAACCGCTGAGTATATCGGCGTCTCCACGATCACCTCGAAGGACTTCTCGCGCGCGCGATTGGCCGCCTTCACCGTGGCGCCGACGCCGGCGCCGGGTGTGGGGCCGATCACGCCGATCTAGTCCTTCGCGGCGCCTAGTCGATTCACTCCGCCGCCTGCGCCTGCGAACGCCTCCAGCTCAGCGGATGGCTTCTGATCGAGCCATTCCTGCGCCAGCACGCCGAACACTGGCGCATATTTGAATCCATGTCCTGAGCAGGCGGAGAAGAGCAACACCCGCTCGTGAGCCGTGCTCGAGCGAATGAGGAAGTGTTCGTCTGGCGTCACTGTGTAGAGGCAGCGCGCCATCCGCACAGGTTTGGGATCGTGCTTCGGCAACAGCAGGGCGGCGTGCTCCGAAAGCATCGCTGCGTCCTCGTCGCCGGGCTCGCGTACCGAGTCCGGATCGGCAGCGCCGCCTAGCGCGTGAAGCCCGAGCTTGTACAACCCTCGCGGCGCCGGCATGCCATAGACGCCTGCTTCGTTGTCGATGCAAATCACCGGCAACAGGCGCGGCGCCTCTGTGCTGAACCACGCTACCACGCGCCGCTTCACAGCGAGGCGCCCGACGAATTCGGGCAGCAGCTTCCCGGCCCAGGATCCAGCGGCCACAATGACCGCGTCGAAGCTGCGCACTTCACCCTTCAGCCTCAACGAGGGGCCATCGATCGGCGACTGCACTGGAATATCGTGAAATAGCCGGGCGCCCCACTGCGTAGCCTGCTTGAGCAGGAATGTGCGTGTCGCGTCTGCGGCGATCACCCCCGCGTCTTCCTGCCGGAACACGTCCCACTCATAGGGCATGGCCAGATAGCCGCGGGTCAGGGGATGAATCGCGTCGCCACGGAGCAGCGCTGCGGGCGTCTTGCTGAGCCTTTGGCAAGCCCTGACGAATGGCGAACCGCGCGGGCCGGCCATCAGTCCGCTCGTCCATTCTATGAGCGGCCTGCCGGCCAGACCTTCCCAGCTGCGCCACATTTCCCCCGAGCGCTGCGCAAGTCGTACATAAACGTCGCCCTCGCCAGGGGTCATGCGCATGATGCGTGTGTCGCCATGCGATGAACCGTTCGCGTGCATGGGCCCGAACTGCTCGAACCCGAACACAACGTGTCCAGCCAGCGCGAGGCGCGCGCAGATACTCAGTCCTGCAATGCCCAGCCCGACAACCGCCACCTTCATCGCCATGCACTTACCCTCTCCCTGCGGCTGACGGGAGAGGGCAGAGTGGGAGGGGGAGACTCGACATGCCAGCCGCGCACCGCCCTTGCCCGCCGCCTCGTGCTCGCCATGGACGAAAATGGCGGTCATGAGCCTGAAGGACCTGATCAAGGCCCAGGTGGCCGCGCTCGACGCATGGGCGAGACCCTGGGCGCAACGCTCCAGGTGGCATGGCTGGGCTTACGAATTCTTGCTGTTCGGGCTGAAGCAGGCATGGGCCTGCCTGTTCGGCGGCATCATGGTCGCGCTCCTGGTGGGCACGCGGTACTTCTGGCCCCATGAGGCCGCGCTCAGCCGTTATGATTTTCTCGTCCTCGCTGCGTTGGCTGTGCAAGTGCTGCTGTTGGCGACCAAGCTTGAGCGCTGGGATGAAGCGGTGGTGATCTTTGTCTTCCATGTGGTTGGCACGATCATGGAGGTGTTCAAGACCGCACACGGCTCCTGGATCTATCCAGAGGAGAGCGTTCTACGCATTGGCGGAGTGCCGCTGTTTTCCGGTTTCATGTACGCCTCGATAGGCTCGTACATCGCCCGCATCTGGCGATTATTCGACGTGCGTTTCATCAAGTACCCGCCGGCATGGACGACGTGGGCTCTGGCGATCCTGGCGTACGTGAATTTTTTCACCCACCATTATCTGCCTGACATCCGTCTTGGCTTGTTTGCATTTTCGCTGCTGATTTTTGGCCGAACCATCTTCCTGTTCACGCCGGACAAGAAACCGCGCCCCATGCCAATGGTGCTCGGGGCGCTGCTAGTGGCGCTCTTCATCTGGTTTGCAGAAAACCTCGGCACATTCGCCGCCGCCTGGATCTACCCCGATCAGAGCGACGGCTGGCGCCCCGTCTCCATCCACAAGATGGGCGCTTGGTATCTATTGATGCTGTTGAGTTTCGTGCTGGTTACGCTTGTACACAAGCCCGAACGCACAACCGCAAAGGCGCACTCAAGAACCCAGGCCGTGACCGGTCAGCCTTGCCCATCAGACTGACGCGCCGCTACGGGCGCACGCCGTAGCTCGCTTGGATTGTGCAAGTCTGCAAATTGCTCGGCGGCGCAACGGCGGGCTGTGACGGCACATAACCGGCTGTCATCACCGAGTTGCCGGGATGCAGGCTCGAGCTGAGATCGAACTCGCCCACTGTCGGCATCCGATCGCCAGATCGCTGGAATGACCAGGAGAGGTGCGTCCCTGCGGGAAGCGTGAAACTTAGCGAGTTTCGCGCGTACAAGGCCGCGCCGTGAGTGGCGAAGTTGGCGAAAACGCGCCACTCGCATTGCAACGGACGAGAAAACGAGTTCGGGACTGCCTCTCGGAGCGTCGGCGCCGTTTGTCGCGCCTGAGCACGAACGGCCGCAGGGCTGACGGCGGCGACAGCGAACATGACGCAAGCTATGGCAGGGCCAAATCGGATCATAGACGCCTCCGTGCGGAAGGTCCCTCCCCAGCGAGCATAGTACAATTTGCCACAAAGACTATAGAGTTTACGCGACTCGGCTTGCGAATACGAAGCGAAGATTACGTGCCCATGAAATGCGCTGTGATCTCGCGTTTTTGCGGGGCGCGCCGATGCTCGAAAAGATAGAGTCCCTGCCAAGCGCCGAGCAGCAGCGCACCGTCACGCAGCGGAATCGAAAGGTGCGTGTGCGTCAGCGCGGTGCGGATATGGGCAGGCATGTCGTCCGCTCCCTCGGCGTCGTGCCTGTAGGGGCCGTGCTCTGGCGCAACGCGTTCGAAATATGCCGCTAAATCGGCGCGGACATCTGGATCGGCGTTCTCGTTGATCAGCAGCGACGCGGAGGTGTGTCGGCAGAAGAGGGTGACCAGCCCCTGTTCGAAACGTTCATGCGTCAGCCATGCCTTCAGCTCACGCGTGAACTCGTAAGGACCTTTGCCGCGTGTTTCGACACGAAGCGTGTGAAATGCCTGGCGCACGCGCCTCAGCCATAGCCCGCGAGTTTCAGGAAGCGGTTGCGCAGTTCTTCGCTGTCTTTGAATTCACCCGTGAACGTCGTCGTCACCGTTGTGACGTCCTTGTGGTGGACGCCGCGCGTGGACATGCACTGATGCTCTGCGTCGATCAGCACAGCCACGCCGCGCGGATCGAGCGAGGTGGTGATCGCTTCAGCGATCTGAGAGGTCATCGTCTCCTGGGTCTGCAGCCGCTTGGCGAATATCTCGACCACGCGCGCGATCTTGGAGATGCCGACCACCGAGTCCGTCGGAAGATAGGCGACGAACGCCTTGCCGAGGAACGGCGCAATGTGGTGCTCGCAATGGCTTTCGACGTCGATGTTTTTCAGCATGACGATGTCGTCATAGCCGCCGACGTCTTCGAACACGCGTGAAAGTTCTTCGGCCGGGCATTCGTCGTAGCCGCGGAACCATTCGCGGTAAGCCTCGATAACACGCTTGGGCGTGTCTCTTAGACCTTCGCGGTCCGGGTCGTCCCCGGCCCAAGCGATCAGCGTGCGCACTGCTTCCATAGCCGCTTCACGCGAAGGCCTGGTTGCGTTCGCCTCGGCCGGCGAGCGCCATTTCAGAATCTCACTCATTCGAGGTCCTTGGTCTGAGGAGCGGAGGTCGAGCCGGGAGGGTCTGGGTCACCCCAGCACCCGGACTTAACGCCCGCCCGCGGTTAATACCTCAGGCAGCAGGGCCAATGGCCCTCGTGACAGATGGTGTCTAGCACATCAGATGCTAGTACGCAGCAGAGGTTCCCGGGGTTTTCTCCGTCATGCAGATTTCGCTCACCAATACCCTCACCCGGCGTAAGGAGGCGTTCGCTCCCGCCAATCCCAAGCGGGTGACCATGTATGTGTGCGGCCCCACCGTCTACGCGCATGCTCATATCGGCAACGCCCGACCGCCGGTGGTGTTTGACGTTCTGTTTCGCCTGCTGCGGCACGCTTACGGCGACGACGCCGTGCTCTATGCGCGCAACTACACCGACATCGACGACAAGATCATCGCCGCCGCCGCAAAGGCGCGCGCGCCGATCGAGGAGATCACGCGCAAGTTCGAGCGCATATACGAGGAAGACATGGGCGCGCTTGGCGTGCTCGAGCCAACGCTGAAGCCGCGCGCTACCGCGCATGTCGCCGACATGATTGCGCTGATCGAGAAGCTGATCGGCGCGGGACATGCTTATGTCGCCGATAGCGGGGTCTATTTCATCGTTGGAAGCGACGCCGACTACGGCAAACTGTCGGGCCGCACGCAGGATGAATTGAAAGCCGGCGCGCGCGTAGAGGGGGAGGACGATAAGCGCTCGCCGTCAGATTTCGCCTTGTGGAAGAGCGCCAAGCCTGGCGAACCCTCCTGGGACGCGCCCTTCGGCGCCGGCCGGCCGGGTTGGCACATCGAGTGCTCAGCCATGATCGAGACCGAGCTCGGATCGCCCATAGACATCCACGGCGGCGGCATCGATCTCATCTTCCCGCACCACGAAAACGAGATTGCGCAAAGCGAAAGCGCCCACGGTCATCCGCTGGCGCGCGTGTGGATGCACAATGGCTTTCTGACGATGGACAGAGAGAAGATGTCGAAATCCATCGGCAACATCATCACGCCGCGCGAGCTGTTGGACGATGGCTGGCAGGGTGAGACAATTCGCTGGGCGTTGTTGTCGGCGCATTATCGCGCGCCGCTCGATTGGAGCGAAGAGTTGTTGAAGCAGGCGCAAGCTTCGCTCGATCGCATGTATGGAGCTCTGCTGCGGTTGAAGGATGTCGCCGCAGACGCGACGGAAGCGCCCGAGGCGTTCGTCGCCGCCCTGGCCGATGATCTCAACACGCCTTCCGCCGTCGCTGAGTTGTCTGCGCTGGTGAGTGTCGCCAACACGGCGAAGAAGCCCGCCGAACAGGCGAAGGCGAAAGGCGAGCTGATTGCAGCGGCGCGTCTGCTTGGCGTTCTCTCGCAAGATCCGGAGCGCTGGTTCCGCGCCTCGTTCGGCGAAGCGGCCGCGCGTGAGATCGACGCGCTGGTCGCCGAGAGGGTCGCCGCCCGCCAAGCCAAGGACTACGCCAAATCGGACGCGTTGCGCGACGAACTCTATGCGCGCGGGGTGGAGGTCATGGATGGCCCCGCAGGCAGCACGTGGCGACGCAAGGGGTGACGCTGGTTCAGGGCTTTCGGAATGACGAACACGACGATTGCGCCAAAACTGACTTTGCTGGCCGCATGCAAGGAAATCGGCTGGCTGCCATTGCTGCTGATGGGGATCGGCGGCCTCTCCGTCATCGACATCATGGAGAAAGCTGTGCTTGGGGATATTAGCCTCATCACGCCGCTTCGGATCGTGCTCGATGGCTATCAGCGCATCGCCGCCCTGGCCGCCGCGTTTGTCGAACGCCCGCTCGCGCCGCTGATGACCTGGCTCAGCCGGCTATTTCAATACGACCTTTTCCTTCAACCCTATTGGCGATCGCTCTTCCTGCTGCAGGGATTGGCCGTCGCGCCGATCGTGCGCGCGACGTGGCAGGCAGGGCAGAAGTTCGACGCGGCGATCGCTGCAATCGTGATGTACGCTGGCTGCCTGGCCGTGTCTTTGGTTGTGGGTCTCGCGCCGCAGATACCGGTCTGGTGGTTTCAGGGTTTCATCGCCGCTCTGATGGTCTTGACGTTGTGGCTCACGTTCGGAATCGCCGCAGCGCTTGGGCCAGCTGGCGGCGAAGAGAAGCTCGACGTCCGGGGCGGCGTGGCCACGGCATTGTTCAGCGCCTTTGTCGGATTTGTCCTTGCAGCGCTCATTGCGCTGGCGCCGCAAATTGGCGCTGGCGCCGCTGTCGTCGCGTTTGGCATATCGATCGCGCTCTTCGGTTTGCTCTTTATCGCGGGCTCTTTCCGCACCGGCGAAATCGACATGTTCCGATTGGGCCTCGCCATCTTCGGCGGCTTTATCGCGGCAGCGTTGGTGTTGCTCGCCGATGCGATCGTGAAGGCGCTGAGCTGAAGCGTTTGTCGGCATTGCTGCTTTGCAGGCGCCTCACCCAATTGCCGACGGCCGTGGGTCGCTGTAGCCAAGCGAGGGGGAGAGGACCATCCATGCGGTTGATGATTTTTGCAGGTTTCGCTTCGCTCCTGGCTTGTGTTTCCGCAGCCGGCGCCGAGGAATTCGGGCGGCTGCCGTTTCCGGTCGAGCGCGGATCGGCCTTGCCGCCGCCTGCTCCGCAAGCGCATCAGAGCGCGCCGCCGGAAGGCGCCGGCGCAGGCGGTTTCGATTTCGGCGACTGGCGCAGCACCGAAGCAGTGACATACGCGCGTGCGCTGCAGTCGCAGGTCAGCACGCGCTATGCGAACCAGGAAGTCTCCTTTATCCGCGCCGATCTCGAAGCGAACGGCTTTGCGTGCGAAGACGGGCAGCAGTTGGATTGCCGGATCGAGATCATGGAGCGCGAATGCGCTTATGATTGGTATGTGGTGGTTGACCGCGGGCGGCGCGATCCGGTGGCGGGGTTTGATCAGATGTGCCTTGGCGCGCGCCGATGAACGACCAGCTATTGGTCCGCTCTCGTCGAAGCTGGCACATCCAAGAACGCTTGCACACCGGGCGGATCGAGCACCAGCATGGGCGCGAAGCCGAAATTGATGGCGACGAAATTTGGAGCAATGCGCTGCAATGCTTCGCGTCCAGTCAACGTCACGTGCGCCGCGCCCACGCCTAACCGGCGCGCCAACAACGGTAGGCTGGTGAACACGAAGGCTGCGCGGTCCTGGCCACGCAACGCCCGCAAGAGCGGCGGTGCATCGGCAGCGCTCGACGCGAGTGCGAGCAGGACGGGTGATTCCAAGAAGGCGCGCCGGAAGGCTGGCCGCAGCGCTTCGTTGCTGTAGGCTGCTGCGAACGAACGTTCCAACGCATTGGTGGGTTGATACGGCTCAAGGTCTGGCTGCTGCGGCCGCTCCGGGCGCGTCGCCTCTTGCTGTCCCCAAGCAGGCGCAGCGGTCAGAGCGATCGCGCTGGCGAGGAAGGTCCGTCTCAGCAAGTGGGTGTCTCCAGGGCCGATCTTGCCGGTTGCGTGGCCTCGAAGGAAGGCCACATAAAGGCCGATGGACGATCTCTACCACCCGCGCATCATGGAATTGGCGGCCGACATTCCGCATGTTGGCAGGCTTGACGCTCCCGATGGCGCTGCGACCAAAGTCAGCCGCGTGTGCGGTTCAGTGGTGACGGTGGAGCTAAAATTGGAAAATGGCCTCATCAGCGACATCGCCGTACACCCGAAAGCTTGCGCACTCGGCCAAGCTGCAACCGGCGTGTTGGCGATGAACGCTATCGGCGCCACGCCGGTTGAAATTCGTCATGCGCGAGAGGCGCTGAAAGCGATGCTGAAGGAGGGTGGCGCGCCGCCGACGGGACGCTTCTGGGAGCTCAGACATTTGGAAGGCGTGCGCGACTACCCGCCGCGGCACGCCTCCACGATGCTTGCTTTCGATGCTGCTTGCGAGGCGCTCGACCAGGCCGAGCGCGCCCGGCGCTAGGCCATAGGCCTGCGCTTGAAGAGGCCGAGCAGGAAGAGGAGCACGATCGCACCGAGGGTCGAGACGATCAGGCTGCCCCAAAAGCCCGCGAAGCCGATGCCGAGCGCGTTGGCTATGAACGCGCCGAGCAAGGCGCCGACCACGCCGACGATCAGATTGGTGAGCAGGCCGTGTTTGCGGCCCATGACTTGTTCAGCGATCCAACCGGCGAGAATGCCGATGATGATCGCACCTAAAAGAGAGACTTCGTTCATGTGGCGGTGCTCCGAATTGCCGTGCTCCGGAAAACCGCGATGTGTGGCAGGCTGTTCCCTTACCGCGTTCGCAACATTGCCCACAGGCGCGTGAAGAGCGCCTCGCTATCGCGGATCGCCCAATAAACTAGGCCGCCCGCTGCCCCTC
The DNA here is from genome assembly GCA_964402795.1 of uncultured Terricaulis sp. Lineage (GTDB taxonomy): Bacteria > Pseudomonadota > Alphaproteobacteria > Caulobacterales > Aquidulcibacteraceae > Vitreimonas. The sequence continues at coordinate 52,730 of CAYODX010000013.1, forward strand.
CGGCGGCATAGCCTGCCAGTTCCAACCAAGTCGGACCCATGAAGTGTTTCCTCCGCAGCGCTTTCTAGATACGTGCTGAGGGCATGCCTCGCTACTGGCGGCTGCGGTGACGGCTGCACCGTTGGCGAGGCCGGTGATTTTAAGTCACGGCGGCGGCGCTGCGATGAGCCTTCCCGCGCCCAAGGTTAGGGGCTAGCCTCAGCGGCAAGGGGAGGCGCCCATGATCCGCGCACTTGTCGTTCTGCTCATTATCGCCATCGCGGCTTTCTTCACCCGGCCTGACGAGGCCAAGATGCGGGCTGCCGCTGATGAAATGCTGCAGAACCCGCAGACTATCGGCCAAGGCATCGATAGCGCGGTGGCCACTTTCGCCGCAGACCGCCAATACGACAATTACTACGTGGCGGCTGGCTACGGCGTGAGTGTCGGCCGCGAAAAGATCATCCAATGCTGGGGCGCCTTCACCATGGTCAAATGCGACCGGGTCGCCGCCCAAGCGGGCGCTGGGGCTTCCAACTAAGACGCACCCTCTGGCGCTCTTGTCGCGATTGCGTTATGGGGTGCGCATGAAAGCGTGCGTTCGCCTTTCGACGACTTCCACGACCACCAGCTGAGGCCGGCGGCGCGAGATCGGGCGCGCCGCAGCGGCAGCGCTTGGATCCCGGTCAGTCAAACCTGAAAATCGTCGTTTGCGTCATGTCGCCGAGTTTGCCCGCACGGGGCCTTCTGGGTCTCATCCAGCTTTATAAGTGGACGCTCTCGCCCCTGATTGGGCGTGATTGCCGGTACTTGCCCACCTGCTCAAGCTACGCCGCGGACGCGATCCGAAAGCACGGCGCTTGGGCCGGGGGCTGGATGGGAGCAGCGCGTCTGTGCCGCTGCCACCCGTTCGGCGGCCACGGCTGGGATCCTGCGCCGGACGTGGTGCGCACGAATTCCTGGTGGCGGCCCTGGCGCTATGGCGATTGGAAAGGCGGCTACCGCGCGCCGCCCGAATGCAACGAAGTCAAAAAGAGCACGTCATGAGCATCTCTCTGCAATTCCCTGATGGCGCTGTGCGCGAGTACGCCGATGGCGTCACCCCGCTCGCCGTCGCCGAAGGCATTTCCAAATCGCTCGCCAAGAAAGTCGTCGCCGCGAAAGTCGACGGCGCGTGGTGGGATTTGACGCGTCCGCTCGAACATGGCGGCGTCTTCGAACTGGTCACGCGCGAGAGCGCTGATGGACTGGAAGTTTTGCGCCATGATGCGGCGCATGTGTTGGCGCAAGCCGTACAGGAACTTTTCCCCGGCACGCAAGTGACGATCGGCCCGACGGTTGAGGACGGTTTCTATTACGATTTCGCGCGCGATGAGCCGTTCTCGACGGATGATTTCGAGAAAATCGAAAAGCGCATGAAGGAGATCGTGGACGCGGATCTGCCAATCCGTCGCGAAGTGTGGGAGCGCGAGCAGGCGATCAGCCATTTCAACACGATCGGCGAGACCTTCAAGGCGCAGATCATCGACGACATCATCCCCGAAGGCGAAGCCATCACGGTTTATCGTCAAGGCAAGGACTGGAAAGATCTCTGCCGCGGCCCCCACCTGCCCTCAACCGGCAGGCTCGGCAAAGCGTTCAAACTGATGAAGCTGGCCGGCGCTTATTGGCGAGGCGACCAGAACAATCAGCAGCTGCAACGCATCTACGGCACGGCTTGGGCTGACGAAAAACAGCTCGAAGACTACCTGCACCGCCTCGAAGAGGCCGAGAAGCGCGACCACCGCAAGCTCGGCCGTCAGATGGACCTCTTCCACATGCAGGAAGAGGGGCGCGGCATGGTGTTTTGGCATGAAAAAGGGCTGACGCTCTGGCGCACGATCGAAGCCTATATGCGCCGTCGGCTGGCGGCGGCCGGGTACGTCGAGGTGCGTACGCCGCAAGTGCTGGATCGGGTCTTCTGGGAGAAATCGGGGCACTGGGAAAAATATCGCGAGAACATGTTCGTCTGCGAAACGGCGGAAGGCGAGATGCTTTCCATGAAGCCGATGAACTGCCCGGGCCACGTGCAAATCTTCAAGTTCGGCCAAAAGAGCTATCGCGATTTGCCGCTCAGGATGGCTGAGTTCGGCGCCTGCCATCGTTATGAGCCATCCGGCTCGTTGCACGGGCTGATGCGCGTGCGCGCGTTCACGCAGGATGATGCGCACATCTTCTGCCGCGAGGATCAGATCGTCGAGGAAACGGCGCGCTTTATTGAACTCGCCACGTCGATCCACGAGGATTTCGGCATGCAGCGGGATCACATCGCGCTTGGCACGCGGCCAGAAAAGCGCGCCGGCTCCGAGGAGTTCTGGGATCGCGCCGAGCGGCAGATGCTCGAAGCGGCGCGCGCAGCGGGCGTGGAGCCGGTGATCGCGGAAGGCGATGGCGCGTTCTATGCGCCGAAGCTCGACTTCCAGCTGAAGGATGCGATCGGCCGCCAATGGACGTGCGGGACGATCCAGCTGGATTACGTGCTGCCCGAGCGCCTCGATGCGGAGTATGTCGGCGAGGACGGGGCCAAGCACCGCCCGGTGATGCTGCACCGAGCGATCCTCGGTTCGCTCGAACGCTTCATCGGCATCCTGATCGAGAACTGCGCTGGCGCATTCCCGATGTGGCTTGCCCCGGTACAGGTGGTGGTGGCGACGATTACGTCGGAAGCGGACGGCTATGCGATAGAGGTGGCCGAGTCCATGCGCGCGCAGGGCCTGCGCATCGAACTCGACCTGCGCAACGAGAAGGTCGGCTACAAGGTGCGTGAGCACTCCCTGGCGAAGGTCCCCGTCATCGCCGTGGTCGGCAAGAAGGAGGCGGAAAACCGCTCCCTGGCGTTGCGCCGTCTCGGCGGCGAGGCGCAAACGCTGGTCGGGCTCGCCGAGGCGCTGGAGCTGCTGGGCGAGGAGGCTCTCGCCCCTGACCTGAAGCGGGGACGGCGCTAAATCATCAGTAATACGCGCGAAAAATGGGGCGGGCGCTCGGCGTCCGCCCCTAGACGCGGGGCGGGTCCATCTCCAGGATAAGCTAAGGCTAGAGGCTCTCCGGGGGCGGAGACGAAGGTGGATAAGTTTCCGTCACGCGAGCGATCGCTCGCTGCAACACTCGAGCCTCGCGTCACCGCGATCATCGTCGCGCACAAGGTTCGTGCGCCAGCACATCATCAGGCGCCGCTCCATCTTTGCCTGCGCAGCGCTCTGGTCGAGCCTTGGATCGATGACGTGGTGATCGTTGATCAAGACAACGATGCGGAGGTCTCATCGTCATTGCGCGGCTTCCAGGCCGATCGGCGCGACGTTCGGCTCATCACTGCGCGAAAGCCCACGAGCGCCGCGGCGGCGGCCAATCTCGGCGCAGCGAACGCACGCGGACGCTGGCTGCTGTTTCTGTCGCCTGACGTGGTGCTGCAGCGCGGCGCCGTGGAGCGGCTCGCGGCGGCGGCGCGTGAAGCGAAGGCGCCATGTATTCTCGGCGGGCGTCTGACCGACCTCGAGGGGCGCGAGCGCCCGGCCGCGCGCGCCGGCGCATTGAACGCATTCTCAGCGATCCCTGTTGCGATGGGCTGGCACAATTCTTTGCCGCGCAGGAAGCGTCGCGCGTCCGCGCCGCGCAGCGTCGGCGCCGTCTCCGGCGATTTCATGCTCGTTGCGCGCGGGGATTTCGAACTCCTCGGTGGTTTCGACGAGCGCTTCGCCACCGACGCAGCAGATCTTGATCTTTGCAGACGCGTCGCGGAAGCCGGCGGCAGCGTGATCTTCCTGCCCGCAGCGGCTGGCGTGCAGTTCGAGACGCAGGCGGAAGGGCGCCGGCGGGCCCAGGGCCTGGCTTTGTTTGCGGAGAAAACAGCCAAGACTGCGCCGGAGAGAGCATTCGCGATGATCGCTGGCCCGGCGCTGGCGACGCTGCTCGCGCTCAAGGATTTCGTTGCTGGGCGGCCCCCGCAACGCCGTCGCTGACTGCGACTGCGTCGACGATGCGTCCATAATAGAGTGTGGTTCGTTCGCCCCGGCCAAGGGCGATGCCGCGCACCGGCTGATCTGGTTCATCCAGGGAAAGGCCGCGCTCGCGCAACCGCTCCATGGTTTCGTCATAGACGCGGCCTTCAACCATCATCAGATCACCGGCGTGCGCTTCGCTCGCCGCCGCCTCCGGGCGGCGCAAGCGCACCGAAGTCTGGGTCATGAAGATGAAGCTCGGCTGCGTGAATCCGACCACCCAGAAGGGCTCGTCGGGACGCGGCAGCATGTGCGCGCGCGTGAGCGCCACAACCGCTTCACGGCTGACGAACAAGGAACGCGCTTCGGGCAGAAAATGGCCGCGCAAGCCAATCGAAAAGATCAGCGCGCATGCGGACAGCAAGGCCGCGCGCGCAATCGGCCTGCGCACGACCTGCAGGGCGATGAGGGTGGCGATCAGCACAGTCGCCATGATGAGCGCGGCGCCAATGGCGCGTCGGATGTCGGCGTTGAAATCGCCAGGCACGAAGCTGGCGATGAACGCCATCAGCGCCACCAGCAGAGCGCCGAAAACACCGAACAGCACGGTGCCGACGGGGTGAGCTGTGCGCCAACGCTTTTCCGGCATCGCAGCAAGGCCGGCTGCGCAGAGCAGGGCGATCGCGGGGTAGGTCGGCATGGTGTAGTGGATGAGCTTGGAGGGCATCAGCTCGAAGGCGAGGAAGGTCGGCCCAGCCCAGGCGAGCACGAAACGCAGACCGGCATGATCGGTATCTCCGCGCGGGGCGCGCAGCGTGCTCCAGGCCAGGCGTGCGGCCGCTGGCAGTGCATAAGTGGCCGGGAAAATCAGCAGCGGCAGCAAGAGCAGGAAATAGCCGGGCCATCCCTGATGCGCATGGTCTGTGCCGGCCAGCTTTGGGCCGAGTTCTGTCGCCCACAGTTCCGTGTAGAACCGCCACTCCGTGACAACGCCTATGGCGATCAGCCAAGGCAGCGCGATCAGCACCGCAAGCAACGGCCCGGCCCACCACGTCAACGGTTTCATCCAGTCGGTGCGCCGCTCCCACAGGCCGATTGCAAGAAGGCTAAGCCCGCATGCCATCGGCGTGACCGGCCCCTTGATCATGACCCCGCAGGCAAGCGCGCCCCAGAAGAGGAGCGCGGTCAAGCGAGGCCGTGCGGTCCCCACCCGCAGCTGCGCCAGCGCCGCGATGGCCACAGTGGTGAAGCCGACAAGAACAGAGTCGGTTTTCGCCGTCATCGCCTCGATGCCGACGAGAATGCCCGTCGAATAGAGCATCGCACCGATGAAGCCGATACGCGACCCGAGCAGAGCTGAGCCCGCCCACAAGGTCGCCAAGGCGGCCATGACAAGTCCCAGAACGGAGGGAAGACGATAGGGCCAGACCACATTGTTGCGATCGAGGAAGGGGCCCATCGCAGTCACGCTGGCGGCCTGCAGCCAGTGGATGCCGGCTGGCTTGCGGCTGCGATCCGCATCCTGGAGCTTGATGCGGACGAAATCGCCGCTGTCGAGCATCTGCCGCGTAGCCTGCACGAAGCGGCCTTCGTCGATGTCCATGACGGGAACGCGACCAATGCCGATGACGCCGGCGCTGAAGGCCAGCAGCGCGATCAAGAGATAGGCGCGCCAGCCACGGGCGAACTGGTCGAACAGCGCAGGAGACATCGGCGCAGCCATCGGACCGGCCTGATACCGGGGCGGGCGCGGCTTGTCTCGGCAAATCCCCATAAGCAGCGCGGCCTCGCCTCGCGCTGGCGAACCGGCTAAGAGAGCGCCCGACGAGCCGGGGACCCTCTTGCAGAGCATTGAATTCAGTGTCGTGGTGCCGGTGCGCGATGAAGCGGGCAACGCGGCCGCGCTGGCGCGCGAAATCGCAGGCGCGCTCGAGGGCCGCGCCTACGAAATGATCTTCGTTGACGATCAAAGCCGCGACGACACGCGCCCTGAGTTGGCGGCGCTGAAGGCGGAATTGCCGATGCTGCGCCTCATCGGCCACCGTCGCAACGCCGGCCAGAGCAGGGCGGTGCGCACCGGCGTACTGGCCGCGCGTGCGCCAATCATCGGCACTCTGGACGGAGACGGCCAAAATGACCCCGCCGACCTGCCGCGATTGCTGGCCAAGCTGACCCGCGCTGACGCGCCGTCAAGCCTGGGCATGGTAGCCGGCCGACGCGCCAAGCGTCAGGATTCGTGGAGCAAGCGCATTGCCTCGCGTTTGGCCAACAATATCCGCAAGGCGCTGTTGAAGGATGGCGCGGACGACAGCGGATCAGGGATCAAGGTCTTCAAACGAGAGGCGTTTTTGCTGCTTCCGTATTTCGATCACATGCACCGTTTCATGGCCGCGCTGATGTTGCGCGAAGGCTATGCAGTCGAGTTTTTGGACGTTAATCATCGACAGCGCAGCGCGGGCCGGTCGAAATACACCAATCTTGGCCGACTCGCCGCAAACATGACGGACCTTTGGGGCGTCATGTGGCTGCGGAGCCGAGCGCGGCTTCCAGGGGGTGCGGACGAGTTTTGATCGTCCGCGGCGCCCGTGTTTGCGGGAGGGGGAGTAAATGCGTCAGTCAGCACCAGCGCCGGGCGGCCTGGGTTCGGTATTCACGGTCTTCCCGCTCATTCTGATCCCAGTCATCGTCTACAATATCTGGGCCTTTGGCGCCGGGGGCCCGTCGCCCGATGATCCAGTATTGCGCAGCCAATACTTTCTCTCGCAGCTGCAGAATATTCAGCACCCGTTGCTCAACATCCCGATGGCCTCTGGTTCGCACTGGATCATGACCGCCGGAGACGGGCTGGTGCTGCTGTCAATCCTGCTGCTGTTCATCGAAATGCTGAAATCCACATCGACCGGCAGCGCCGCGATCTTCAATCATGCCCTATCGATGCTGGTGTTCATCATTTGCCTTGTCGAGTTCCTGCTGCATCCCTCGTTTTCGACCAGCGTCTTCTTCGTGATCATGGTCATTTCGTTGCTGGACGTCCTCGCCGGCGTTGTCGTCACGATCATTTCGGCGCGCCGCGACGTCGAGTTCGCGGGGCAATAGCGGTCACAGACACCACATCCCGACTGCCAGAGCGATTGTGAAGTCGAGCCAGCGTGCGAATCGGGGAAAAGTGAAGCCGTCCATGGTCAGCGCCGTGTGCATGATCGGCGCCGCCAATGGACCGGGCGGACGCCTGCAGCCTGGGTGGATGAATGTCGTTGTTCTTTGACGCGGCTTGGTTCGATGCACAGCTTGCATGCCGTGGTCTCGACCGTAGCGGTCTCGCCGCAGCCGCGCGCATAGACCGGGCAGATCTGCACAGTATTTACAGCAATGAGCGCGCAGCGAGTGCAGAGGAGCTGGCGGCGATCGCTGCGGCTTTGCAGGCCGATCTCCTCGAAGTGACGTTGCGCGCTGGCGTGGCCACGCGGCCTTCGCAAGCAGATGGCGACGCCGACACGCGTATCGAAAGCATCGAAGCCCGGCTTAACGCAATCGACGATTGGATTGCGGAATTCGAGCGGGCGACCAAGAAGAGCGCCTAGGCCCGAAGATTGACGATGCCGCCAGAACGAGGGGCGGCTTCGGCGTAGGCGCGCGTGGTGCGCTGGTCGGGCCCCATCACGTGGCTGATGAGCGTGGCGGCGAACAATGGCTCCATGCGCGCTCGTGGCGTGCGTCGGTCGCTGCTGCGCCGGTCGCGGCGGCGCTGATCGCCGATGTCGACGAACTCCGCTTCAATCTCCGGGAGGCGCTTGGCTCCGCTCATGGAGTGCGGCGCTGCATCTCGCGTGCCAAACGCCGATTAACCGCTTAACCTTTTCCAAGGGAGGAAGCGCATGACGATCTCGGATTATGCGGACTATGACGGCTTGGCATTAGCTGAGTTGGTGCGCCGCGGGGAAACGACGCCGGCCGAACTCCTCGAATCGGCTATCGAGCGGATAGAGCGGCACAACGGCACGCTCAACGCCGTCGTTTACCAGGCCTTTGATGAGGCGCGACGAACTGCTTCTGGCCCGCTGCCCGACGGTCCATTCAAAGGCGTGCCGTTTCTGATCAAGGATTTGAACATCAGGGTTAAAGGCTGGCCGCGCACGTCCGGCAGTCACTTCGCCAGCGTTGATGCAGACGAGGACGACACCGAACTCACCCGCCGTTACAGGGCGAGCGGTGTGGTGCTTGCCGGCAAGACTAACACGCCGGAGTTCGGCATCCCCGGCGTCACCACGTCGGCGCGGCTGGGACCGTGCCGCAACCCGTGGAATCCGGATCACATCTCCGGCGGCTCGTCTGGCGGCGCGGCCTCGGCGGTCGCCGCCGGAATTGTCCCGCTTGCGCATGCCAGCGACGGTCTCGGCTCCATCCGCATCCCCGCTGCCTGCTGCGGCCTGGTGGGGCTGAAGACGACGCGCGATCGCAACCCGAACGGCGCACACGATACTGACCGCGTGATCGGATTTTCGGTTGATCACGTGGTTTCCCGCACTGTGCGCGATAGCGCCGCGATGCTCGATGCGACTGGCTATCCCGAAGACGACAGCCCGTATGCCCCGCCCCCGAAAGAGCGACCCTATCTGGAGGAGGTCGCCCGCTCGCCGGGGCGCTTGCGGATCGCGTTCTCGAGCGAGACGCCGAGCGGCAATCCGGTCGATCCAGAGGTGCGCGCTGCGCTTGAGTGTACCGCCGAAACGCTCTCGGCGCTCGGCCATGAAGTGCGGGAAGAAGGTCTCGGCATTGATTACCGCTTGCTCTTCCAGGCTCAGGGCCTTGTCTCCGCCGCGAACTTCGCCGCCACGATCAAGCGGTGGGTCGAACTCAAGGGCCGCGAGCCTGGCGACGGCGAACTCGAAGGTCTGGCGCGACGCGCCTATGCGGCGGGCAAGCACATCAGCGGCGCCGATGCGCTTTGGGGGCTGCAGCAGCTGCGACTGATGACGCGCCAGATGCTGCAGCGTTTCACTCAGTTCGACGTGTACCTGACCCCCGTGATGAATACGCCCGCGCCCCGCGTGGAGTATCTTGACGCGCTGATGGAGGATTTGCGCGAGTTCGACCGGCGCCAAGCGGCGACATTCGGGTTCACGCCGCCCTTCAATATGAGCGGTCAGCCTTCGATGTCCTTGCCTCTGGCCTGGAGTGCGTCCGGCCTGCCGATCGGCATGATGATAACAGGGCGCTATGGCGATGAGGCGACGCTGTTCCGTCTGGCGGCGCAACTCGAAAAGGAAATGCCGTGGAAAGACAAGCGACCGCCAGTTTGGAACTGAGGTCCTCACGGTTGATTGGGGTCAATGCCGCCGCTTTCAGCGATGCTGAATTGTTTGTGGAGGGTCCTATGAACGCACACTTCGGCCTGCTCGCATTGTCGGCGGCGCTGTTGCTTGGCGGTTGCGTCGGGCCGGCCGCGGGGCAGGGCGCCATCACCGCGGCGCAGCGCGGAGATGCGGCGCTTGGTTTGAGCTATGCGCGGCAAGTATGCTCCGAGTGCCATGCCGTTGAAGCCCGTGAAACGATTTCGCCAGATCCGGCTGCCCCAAGCTTCGGGGAACTCGCCAATTCGCCAGGTATGACAGGCTTGGCGCTGACGGTGTGGCTCAACTCGGCGCATGAGCAAATGCCGCACTTCATTGTCGACCCCGATCATGTCGACGACCTCTCGGCGTACCTGCATGCCTTGAAGCAGCAGCAACGAGCGCCCAGATCGCCCTAAGCGGCGTTGCCCACGATTGCGCTGAACTTCAACATGCGACCGCTGTTCCGCCGCAAAAGCGCCGCGCCGGTTTCGCAAGTTTAACGAAGACTTAGCAGCTGCGCGGAACCGTGCAGTGCGAGCGTGGGCGAATCGTGAGAACGATCGCCCTTGGAGCGGGTAATGAGCCAGTATAGTGCGCCCCATGAGCTGAAGCCGCGGATCGTGGTGTTCGGCGTCGGCGGCGCCGGCGGCAACGCCGTCAACAACATGATCGACGCGCGCCTGCAGGGTGTGGAGTTCGTGGTCGCCAACACCGACGCGCAGGCGCTGACGCGAGCGCGCACGTCAAACCAGCTGCAACTCGGTCACTCCATAACCGAAGGGCTGGGCGCGGGCGCGCGTCCGGAAGTGGGCCAAGCAGCGGCTCAGGAAAGTCAGCCCGAGATCATCGAGTTCCTCGACGGCGCGCACATGGTGTTCGTCGCCGCCGGCATGGGCGGCGGCACCGGGACGGGTGCTGCGCCGGTCATTGCGCGCACAGCGCGCGAGCGCGGCATCCTCACCATCGCTGTGGTCACCAAGCCTTTCCACTTCGAAGGCCAACGCCGCATGCAAATTGCCGAGGCCGGCATCCAGGAACTGCGCAAGCACGTCGACACGCTGATCGTCATCCCGAACCAAAATCTTTTCCGTGTCGCCAATGAGCGCACAACCTTCGCAGAAGCGTTCCAGCTCGCCGACCAGGTGCTCTATTCCGGCGTGCGCGGCGTCACCGACTTGATGGTGATGCCGGGCCTCATCAATCTCGACTTTGCAGACGTGCGCACGGTCATGGCCGAGATGGGAACGGCAATGATGGGCACTGGCGAAGCCGCCGGTCCCAACCGCGCTCTCGAAGCTGCGCATGGCGCCATGGCCAATCCGCTCCTCGACATTGTCTCGATGCGCGGCGCCAAGGGCGTGCTGATCAACATCACCGGCGGGTTCGACATGACCCTCTATGAAGTCGATCAGGCCGCCAACGAAATCCGCGCTGAAGTCGACCCGAATGCAAACATCATCCTGGGCTCCACTTTCGACGAGAGTCTTGAAGGCCGCATGCGCGTCGCGGTTGTCGCCACAGGCATCGACGACGAAGCCATAGTGACACAGCAAACGGTGGTGGAGCCGGCGCGGCGCGCCGCGGAAGCGCCGCTGCGCCGGCCTGTGGTGGCGCCGAAGGCGGAGCCGCCGCCGGTGATCGAGCCCGTGCGCGAGAGTTACGAGGAGCCGCGCCCCAGCTTCGCCAACGACATCGAGCCCGAGCGCGAGACCCGCCGCGGCGGGGGGGGCTTTAGTCTGTTCGGTTGGAAGAAGCCCGATGCAGAGCCGCCGACCTCGCGCCGCGACCTGGACGAGCCGCCGCCGCGTCGGGTGCATGAGGATATCGTTCGCGACCCTGCCCTTGATGAAGAGCTTGAGATTCCGGCCTTTCTGCGCCGGCAGATAAATCCGCGCTAACCAGCGCATCCTTCGCGGCGCTATTCGCATCTCGAGATGAGTATGGCAGGGGAAGCGACGATGAAGCCGCTCGCGATACTCGGGTGGACGCTGGGACTGGGCTTGCTCTGGAACGCGTTGGGCTGGTTCGGCAACAACCTCCTGCTCGGAACGGCGTGGGATGTCGTTGGCGCGCAGGCGACGCCCGCCTTTTCTCCGCCCTTTGAAGGCCTTTCGCGTGAGGCGATGACGCTCGTTCCCGATTTTATTTATGCTTTCGGCTTCACCTGGCTCTTCTCCCAAGGGCGCACGCAGAGCCTGGCTGCGGCCGTCAGGCTGGTGACAGTGGTTTGGCTGGTCGGCGCCTGCGTCACCTACCTCGCCCTTGTCACCTCAGGTTTTTTGCCTTGGTCGATCGCGGTGCAGACGAGCTTGCTCGCGCTGCTCATCTTCGTTGTCACGGCGCCGATCCTGCCGCTTTCGCGCAAGCGCACAGCCCAGCCAGGCTGATCACACGCGCCACAAGGTCTTACGTAGCTTTGCTTCGCCGTCGGTCAGCACACCGGCTCGCGCAAGCGCATCGAAGCGTTCGAGCGCCGCGATGCGATGCGTCTCGGCGCGAGGGCCGCCGGCTGAAGCAAGATGCGCTTCGACGATGGCGGTGAACCGCAGTGCGTCCATGCTGTTCAGGTCGAGGAAAATGCGCTGTGCGAGTGCAAGCTCGTCTTCCCAGGCTGCACGCGCCGTTGCGACGTCGCCTTGCGCCAATGCGGCCAGTCCAAGGCGCTCAAGCGCGACCGCAAGCGCCTCAGCGATGAGAGGATCGGTCGGCGACGCTTCGAAAAACCTCGCTCTGATCCGCGTGCTTTCCTGAAATGAAGCCAAGGCAGTGTCCGGCGCGTTCGCCGCGAGCGCCGCTTCGCCATGGCGGATGAGGGCGGCTGCGAGCCCGCGTGTGAATTGCGCATCATTGCCGTGTTCGGCGGCCATGCGGCGCAACTCGACCCCGCGCGCGAACGCCGCCATCGCCTGTTGCGTAGCGCCGCCTGCGCGCGCAACTTCGCCGAGCCTGTCCCAGCTCGCGGCGAGGTCGGTGTGCCAGATCGGGTGAGCAGCGGGCGCCGCGGCGAACGATTCCGCATGCATGCGCGCGGCCTCGGCAGCCTCACGTGCGCGCTCGATATCATTCGCGCGCAGCGCTGCATCAGCCTGATCGAGCAGAGTGTGCGTCAGGAAGCGCGCCAGTGAATCGGCCTGCGGCGCGCGAGCACACAATTGCAGCGCCAGATGCCGCGCTTGCACAAGGGAGTCAGCGCAGCCCTGCAAATCACCGAGCGCTTCCAGCAACGCCGCACGCACCCGCCATGTGCCGGCGAGAGCCCACGCCTCGTTGGGATCACGCTTGGCGAGTTGCACCCGCGCTTGCAGAGCCCGGTCCATGGCCTCGCGCGCGCGATCCGCCATACCACGTGCGTAATCCGCTTCTGCGGCGAGCGCCCACGCGTCGGCCAATACGGCGCGCCAGTGCGGCTCATGCTTTTCGGTCACCGCCAAAGCTTCGTATCGACCAATGGCTTCGCCGAGTCGGCGCCGGGCGGAGACGGGCTCGTTGGCGTCGAGTTCGATCGCGCCCAAGCGCAACTCGGCGTCGGCGATGTCGGCGGCCAGGACCGGCGATTCGCCGACCGCGGCCGCTGTTGCGCGGAGCAGCGCAAGCGCGCCCTCGGCGCCCGTGCGGGCTTGCAGCATCTTGCCTTCGGTGGCGTCGAGTTCGGCCAAGCGGCCCCGCGCCCGCGCGTACCAACGTGCGGCAGTGCTATTGCTCCGGTCGGCGGCGAGGAGGGCGTCCTCGATGCGCGCCACGTCCTGATAGCGTGCGCGCGCGGCGCTATGATTGCGCTCGAGCCGGTCAAGTTCGCCGAGCATGAACGAGGCGCGGGCGCGGGCCGCCTGATCAACAGCCTCTTGCAGCACCGCCTCAGCCTGACCGCGCGCGGTGCCCAGGTCCCCTTGTTCGGCTGCGAGGCGAGCTAACGCCAGCTGCGGCGCCGGATCGAGCGGCTCTAGCCGCGTCACCAGGACAAGCGCCCGTTGCGCCAAAGCTGGGTCGTCACGTTCCGCCATCGCGGCCGCGCGCCGGGCAGCCAATGCGGCGTTGGGGCCGCCCTGCGAGGCGTACTGCAAAAGCACCTCGGCGGTAACCTTTTGTGCCCGATTTTCTTCAGTCATTGCAATAACTTAAACAGCATCTTTCGACAGTCATAAACAGTAACGCAACGTGTGTTGTCGGCATCGGAACAGGCGCCTTAGAGGGAGGTTCGGGTCGGGGGGCCCGACAAGGTCCGCGGGGGACAAGAGTGGTTTCGGTGCGTCGTCAGCAAACTATAGCAGGACCAGCCATGTGCGCAGGGGTAGGCGTGCACACCGGCGCCCATGTGCGCTTGGTGCTTTCGCCTGCACCGGTGGATTCTGGCATCGTTTTCATTCGCACCGATGTGCGCGACGCGGACAATGCTATCCGCGCCGAAGCGGGTTCTGTTTCGCAGACGCGGAACTGCACCACCATCGGCAATAGTGCGGGCGTCGAACTGGCTACGATCGAACATTTGATGTCTGCTTGCGCAGGCCTCGGTGTTGATAACTTGATGGTCGAGGTGGATGGCCCGGAACTGCCGATTCTCGATGGGTCATCCGCACAATTCGTGCAGGTGCTGTTGAACGCCGGCATCAGACAGCAGCACGCCAGACAGCGCGTGATCCGCATTTTGCAGCCGATCGAAGTCCATGTGGGCGCCAAAAGCGCGGCGCTGCTCCCGGCGGAGGATTTCGACGGTCTGGATATGGATGTCACGATTCGCTTTGCTGATCCGGCAATCGGCGTGCAGCGTCGCCACGTCCAGCTGACGCCGCAAACGTTTCTGTCCGACATCGCCGATGCGCGCACCTTCGGTTTTCTCGCCGATGTCGAAATCATGCGCGCAGCGGGGCTGGGTCTCGGCGCGTCGATGGATAATACGCTCGTGGTCGATGGCGGCCGGGTGGTGAACCCGGAAGGACTTCGCTTCGACGACGAATTCGTCCGCCACAAGATGCTGGACGCCGTGGGCGATCTGGCGATGGCAGGCGCTCCCATTTGTGGCCGCTTTGTGGCGGATCAGCCTGGTCACGCGCTCAATGCGCGTCTTGTGCGCGCGTTGCTGGATACGCCGGAAGCGTGGTGCTGGGACTACGGCGCCGTGCGCGAAGCTGAGCGTGAAACCGCGCCGCCGCTGGTCGCTGCAGCCGGCTGAAACGCAGTCTCGCGCCACAGCCGCAGGCGCTTTGCGGGCGGCGGATGATCCTGTATCAGGCAATGCGTTGGCGCCGGTTGGCGCGAGCTGTGCTGCGCAGAAGAAGGCCCGGTGATGACCCCTCAACAAAAGCATCTTGCCCGCGTGCTTGCCGCTGTCATGCTGGCGGGGGGCTTGGGCGCCTGCGCCAGCATTGGGGAGCGGCAACGCGAAGCGCAACAATACCAGGATGAGCCCGTCGCCAATCTCTACAATCGCGGCACGCAAATGCTCGATCGCCGGCGCTGGGATGTGGCGCTCGCGGCTTTCCAGGAAGTGGAACGCCAGCACCCGTATTCGTCATGGGCGCGCCGCGCGATCCTGATGGAGGCGTATGCGCAGTACCAGTCGAACCAATACGACGATGCGATCGCCAGCGCGCAACGGTTCATCTCCTTGCACCCAGGCAATGAGAGCGCGCCCTATGCCTATTATCTCATCGCCGTCTGCCATTTCGAGCGCATTCTCGACGTGGGCCGCGATCAAGCGACCACCGAGCGGGCGCTTGCCGCGCTGAATGATGTCGTGCGGCGCTATCCTGAGACGGCCTATGCGCGCGACGCGCGGCTCAAGATCGACATGGTCTACGATCAGCTCGCGGGCAAAGAAATGGAAGTCGGGCGCTTCTATCTGCAGCGTGACCAGCATCTGGCGGCGATCAACCGGTTCCGCAATGTGATCGAGAACGAGAACTATCAGCGCACGACGCACGTGCCGGAGGCGCTGCATCGTCTCGTCGAATCCTATCTTTCAGTCGGGATGATCGAAGAAGCGCAGCGCATGGCGGCGATCCTCGGCTACAATTTCCCTGGTAGCGATTGGTATCAGCGCACATACGCGTTGATGACCGAGTCGGGCGTGCAGCCGGTTTCGGAAGAAGATGCGCGCCATCGCGGCTGGCTCTCTCGAACATTCGGCAGAGTGCTCTAAGCTTTCCTCCTGGGGAGAGCGCGTTGACCGACAAGCCTGTTGACAAGCTGAGCGCTGCGGAGGCCGCCGCCGAACTCGAGCGGCTGGCGCGCGACATCGCTCACCACGACAAGCTTTATTATTCGAAAGATGCGCCCGAGCTCACCGACGCGGAATACGACGCTCTACGCAAGCGCAACGCCGCGATCGAGGCGCGTTTCCCGACGCTCGTGCGCGAGGACAGTCCCTCCATGCGGGTGGGCGCAGCGCCTGCGGAAAAGTTCGGCAAGGTCCGCCATGCAGCGCCGATGCTCTCGCTCGACAACGCCTTCGATGCCGAAGATGTGGAAGCCTTTGTCAAGCGCGTGCAGCGTTTCCTCGAGCTCTCCACACCGCCTGTCATAACCGCCGAGCCCAAGATCGATGGTCTTTCGGCTTCGCTGCGCTACGAGAATGGTCGTTTCGTGCAAGGGGCCACCCGTGGTGATGGACGCGAAGGTGAGGACGTAACCGCCAATCTGCGCACCATCGCCGACATCCCGCATGTGATTAAAGGCGCGCCCGCCGTGCTTGAAGTACGCGGCGAGGTGTACATGGAGAAAGCGGCGTTCGCGAAGATGAACGCGAGGCTCGAGGCGGAAGGCAAGCAGACCTACGTCAATCCACGCAACTCAGCGGCCGGCGCGCTGAGACAGCTCGATGCGAAAATCACGGCTGCACGGCCGCTGCGCTTCTTCGTCCACGGTTGGGGCGAACTCTCAGAGCCGCTGGCGACATCGCAGTTCGACGCGATGCGTCGGCTTCAGGATCTCGGCTTTCCACTCGCCTCGATCGAGCGCGCCGACAGCGCTGCTGCGCTGATGGCTATCTATGAGCGCATCCGCTCCGAACGGCCTAAGTTGGCGTATGAAATAGACGGCGTTGTATACAAGGTGGATTCACTCGCCTTGCAGCAGCGGCTTGGCTTCGTCTCACGCTCGCCGCGCTGGGCCGTCGCACACAAGTTCGCCGCCGAGCAGGCGCAGACTACACTCGAAGATATCGACATTCAGGTCGGCCGCACCGGCGCCATGACGCCGGTGGGCCGTTTAAAACCGGTCTTCGTCGGCGGCGTCACCGTCACGAATGTGACGCTCCACAATCCGGACTACATCTCCGGCGTAGGCGCTGATGGGTCGTCGATTCGCGGCGGCAAGGATTTGCGCATTGGCGACACGGTGGTCGTGCAGCGCGCAGGCGACGTGATCCCGCAGATCGTCGATGTCGTGCTGGAGAAACGGCCGAAGGGCGCAAAGAAATTTCATTTTCCGGAGACGTGCCCCTGTCCGTTGAAGACGCCAGTGTCGGCCGAAGAGGGCAGCGTCAGGCGTTGTTCCGGCGAGTTCGCCTGCCCGTTCCAACGCATCGAACACTTGCGTCACTTCGTGTCCCGCCGCGCGATGGATATCGAGGGGCTTGGCGTCAAGCAGATCGAGGAGATGTTCGACCTCGGGTGGCTGAAAGAGCCGTCGGACATCTTCAACTTGAAGCAACACGCAGGCCAATTGCGCGAACGGGAGGGCTATGGCGAAAAAAGCGTCGCTAATTTGCTCGCCTCCATCGAGGCGCGGCGAGACGTGGAGCTCTCGCGCTTCATCTATGCACTCGGCATACGCGACATTGGCGAGACCACGTCCGGCGTCCTGGCGCGGCGCTTCGAGAGGTGGGCCGATTTCAGCAATGCTGTGGATCGTGCGGTCGCGGCGCGCCCAGGAGAGGCTTACGAGGAGCTCGAACTGTTGGAGGGGGTCAGCGAAAGCGCGCTGGCGAACTTGGTGGCAGGCGCCGCCGCCTTGAAGGCGCCGCGCGCTGACTTGTTCGATGCGAGCGATGCCCCCAAGCTGAAAGGCGTCAGTGGCAAGGCTTGGCACGCATTGATTAGCCGTTACGGCTCGCTCGGCGATGCTGTTGCAGCGATCGAGAAAGCGGCGAAGCAGGCGCCAGGGGAGGATTATCTGGCGTTGGCGCGGGTTGACGGCGTCGGGCGGGTCGCAGCCGGCCATTTGGTGAAGTTCTTCGCGCAGAAACACAATCGCGCCGCGCTCGATCGCTTGCTGCAACAGGTGACGCCCAAGCCCGAGCCACGCGCGGCGAAAATGAGCAAGGTCGCGGGCATGAGCATCGTCTTCACCGGCGCGCTGGAACAGATGACGCGCGATGAAGCCAAAGCGCGCGCCGTTGCGCTGGGCGCGAAGGTTTCCGGCAGTGTCTCCAAGAAGACGGATCTCGTGGTCGCAGGGCCGGGGGCTGGCTCAAAACTGGCGGAAGCGGAAAAGCTCGGCGTCAAGGTGATCGATGAAGACGCCTGGATTGCGCTGAGCAGCTAGACGCCCATCGCCATCGCTGTGCCGAGCGTGTCCGCGTATTGCTGGAATGCGGCGATCTTGCCGTCCTTGACGCGGAAGACATGAGCGAACTGCGCGCGCATCACTTTTCCCGTCGCCTTGTACACGCCGCTGTAATGGCCAAGTGATACAATCCTGTCGCCGCCTTCGATAATTTCGTCTGGAACGGCGGCAAAACCTTCCCAGTCTGCGCCGATGCGCGCGAAGACGCCGTGCAACACCGCTTGCGGTCCGACATAGGGATTGCGGTCGGCATAGGGATAATTGTCAGCTTCTCTCCAGACAATGTCGTCGGCCATGCAGGCAAGTGCGGCGGGCATGTCGCCCTTTGCGAAGGCGGCGTAGAGGGCGCGTACGGGCTCGCTGTTCGACATCACGAAATTCCTTTCCCACTGCGCAAGTCGGTCAGCGCCGCGATGGCGACGACAATGAGGTAGATTGCAAGGATCGTCATCGCCGCTGGCGGCGGCAACTCCCCCGCGGGCTGCGGCTGGAGCATCGCCACAATCTGGAGTGCGACGAGGAAAGCCATGAAGGCGATAGCGGGCCAAGCAAACCGCCCATGCGACTTTCGGCTGGCTACCCAAGCGCTCCCGCATACGGCGAGCAGGCCGATTTCGACCGCTTGTTCAGGCACGGGGTAATTCCAAAGGCCGAACCCCACGCGCTCCCCGCATGGCCACAGCGCCAAGTCGGGCCGATGCACCAGAAGATCGAGCAGCCAATGCGAGAAGACGGTGAGCCCGACCACCGCGCTCCCCCACAAGGGCAACCGCAGCAACAATCTCGCCAGGACCGCAGCGCCCACGCTCCAAGCGAACGCGGCCGGCAGCGAATGCGTCCACGGCATGTCATAAAGCACGAGAGAAGAGCCGGGCAGCGCGGGATCGACGCGCGCATGCTCAACGCCGATGATCATGAACCCGCTCCAGCCGATATCGACGAGTTGGGAAGCGGCCGCGAGCGTCCACATCGGCGCCTTCGGCTCGATCGCCTTCGCCGCCATCGCAGCGGCATAGTGACCGACGAACATGGGCTCTCCTCAACGCGCCAATTCGTACAGGATGTCGACAAATCCCATGACTGCGCCGCTTAGACCCTGTACGCGCGGATTGCGGCTGTCGATGAGAAAATATTCGTTCGGCGCATGCGCGCCGTTGCCGTGGCCCAGGCCGAATTGGCCAGCGGGCAAGTTCACCGGCGCGGCGGTGAAAACGGCGCCCGGCCACGAGCCGGCGAGGCGCGGATTGAGAGTCGCCGGCGCGTTGAAGCGGCGATAAACGGCCAGCTGGGCCTGCACGATGGCGCTGTTTTCCGGCGTCTCGGTCGGATCGTACCCGCCGCTGACATTGACCTCGACGTCGTTGAAACCGCGTGCATCGAGGTGCGCCCGCAGCTTCGCTTCTGCTTCGGCGCGAGTTTGGTTCGGCACCAGGCGCAGGTCGAGCTTGGCGACGCCGCGATGCGGCAGCACGGTCATGCCGCCAGGTCCAGTGTAGCCGGCCACCAGTCCTTCAATATTGACTGTGGGCTGTGATGCGAGGCGCTCGAGCGCTTGCGGCCATGGCAGGTCATCTATGAAGCGCGCAACGCCATTACGCTGCTTCCAATCTGCTTCGCTCTGGTTGCGGGCGTTTTGGCGGATCAATTCGCGCTCGCGATCGGTCAGCGGACGCACGTTTTCGAACCAGCCATCTATGGCTGGCGTGTTGCCGTCTTCGCTGACCAAGGTGTTCAGCGCATGCACGAGACGCCACACCGGCGCGTCGATCATGGCTTTAGTGCTGGAATGGATATCGCGTGTGGGGCCGCGGCCCCATCGTTCGCCGCTGGCGACGAGTTCGCACTCGATCACGCCTTTGGCGCCCAGATTGACGCTGACGCCGCCGGTGGTCGGGTCTTGCCAAGCACTCGGGATGAACACGCCGACGCATTGCTGCAGCCGCGCCATAATGTCGGCCCTGCGCACGATCTGGTGGAAGTGGGGGCTGCCGATTTCTTCTTCGCCTTCGCACACGAGCACGAGGTTGACAGGCGGTTGCCGCCCCGCCGCGCGCAGGGCTCGCAGCGCTGCAAGAAACGCGATTTCCGGGCCCTTCTGGTTGACCGCGCCGCGACCGACGACGATGCGGCCGAGATCATTGTCCACCAGCCGTGCTTCAAGCGGGGGCGAAGACCACTCGGCCGGATTGAACTGCTTCACGTCATACATGAAGTAGATTGCGACGGTCTTGGCGGCGCCGACGTCGAGCGTGGCGAATACGCCTGGCGAGCCGTCGGTTTGCACAATGTCAGCGGTTTGAAAGCCGCTCTCGCGCGCAAGCCGCGCCATGTATTCGGCGCCGCCTTGAATATTGAGGCCCTCGGCCGCAATCGTCGGGTTGCGGATCCAATCCTGCAATAGCGCGACGGTCTCGTCTTTTTGACTGTCGACCACGCGCCGCAGCGCGCCGCGATTTGGCGTCGCTGCGTCCGCTGCGCCCGCCAGCAGCGCCGCCGGCGCCACCGCGGCTGCGCCGGTCCACAAACCACGCCGCGTTGGTCGGGCGGCGTTGTCGATCAGCGGAATGTCGTCGCGGTCCATGGCTTCCCCCTCCAAAGAGGGAAAAGCCTAGAGCGGCTTCGTCGCTTGTTCCAGCCAGACCTTCGCCTCGCCATCGAGTTGCGGTCCGATCTCCGCCCACACCCGCGCATGATATGCGTCGACCCAGGCAAGCTCTTCCTTGCTGAGCAGCTTCTTCACGATCAGCTCTCGCGCGATCGGCGCCAGCGTCAACGTCTCGAAGCCCAGCATCGGCCGCTCCCCGCCCTCGATCTCAGCCGCTGGCGTGACGACCTGCAGGTTTTCGATGCGAATGCCGTAGGCGCCGGTTTTGTAATAGCCGGGTTCGTTGGAAACGATCATGCCCGGCTCCAGCGGCTGGGTGTTGACCAGTTTGGCGATCCGTTGCGGCCCTTCATGCACGCCCAGATAGACGCCGACGCCGTGACCGGTGCCGTGATCGTAATCGAGGCCAGCTTCCCACAAACTCATCCGCGCCAGGGCGTCGAGCTGGTGGCCGGTGGTGCCTTTCGGGAAGCGCACGCGCGAGAGCGCGATATGACCTTTGAGGACGCGCGTGAAGCGGTCCTTCATCTCAGGCGATGCGCGCCCGATCGCGACGGTGCGGGTTATGTCGGTGGTGCCGTCAAGATACTGCCCGCCGCTGTCGATGAGAAACAGCGAGCCGCGCGCCAGCTTCCGATTGGTCTTCTTGGTGACGCGATAATGGACGATCGCCCCGTTCGGTCCTGCGCCTGAGATGGAGTCGAACGAAAGATCCTTCAATGCGCCCGTCGCCGCACGAAAGCTCTCCAGCTTCTCGCACGCTTCGATCTCCTGCACCTTCCCGCTCTGCCCCTCTGTCGCCACCCAGTGCAGGAAGCGCGAGACAGCGGCGCCGTCGCGCCGGTGCGCCGTGCGCGAGCCCTCTATCTCCGCCGCATTCTTGCAGGCGCGGGGCAGCATAACCGGATCCTGGCCGCGGACGATTTCAGCGCCAGCTTCACGCAATTGCTCGAAATACCAGGCTGACGCCGTAGACGGATCGAGCCGCACTTTCTTGCCGCCGAGCGCTTTGAGGGCGGGCGCCAGATCTTCGCTGCGTCTGACGGCGACTTCGTTGCCGAGCCAAGAGCGCAGTTCAGGCGTGACTTTCTCGTCTGCGAGAAAAAGATCGGCCGCGCCATCCGCGTGCAGGATGGCTTCACCCAGAGGCAGCGGTGTCCGCGCCACGTCGCCGCCGCGAACATTGAACAGCCAGGCAAGCGAGGCCGGCGATGTAATCACCGTCGCCTCAGCCCCGTCCTTAGCAAGCGCTTCGCCGAGGCGATGACGCTTCGACGCGGCGCTCTCGCCTGAATACGTTTCCGCATACGGCTCTACTTTCGCCGCCGGTATCGCAGGACGGTCGTCCCAGATCGCGTCGATCGGATTCTGAGTCACCGCCACGAGCTGCGCGCCGGCGGCGTCCGCTGCAGAGCGAAGCCGGTCCAGGCTGTCGGGGCTGTGCAGCTTTGGATCGTAGCCAATGCGAGCTCCGCGCGGCGCTCGCTCGCGGATATAAAGCGCCGGGCCGCCGTCGACGAGATCGCGATATTGGTACAAATCTCCATCCACCTGCGCGCGGACCTGCAGTGTATAGCGACCATCGGTGAAAATGGCGGCCTCATTCTCGAATACGACCGCCGCGCCGGCCGAGCCGGTGAAGCCCGTTGCCCAGGCAAGCCGGTCGTAGGCCGAAGGCACGTACTCGTTTTGCCACTCGTCCTCATGCGGCACGATGAAGCCATCCAGGCCTTGCGCCTTGAGGGCTTTGCGCAGCCGCGGCAGGTGTTTGCGGCCGAGGGCTGGACCGCCTGGATCGTCATAATTCTGGAACACGAGGTTTCGTCCTGGTTCAGCGCTGGTTCAGTGGCTTGAGTCTAGGCGTTTTGGAGCCGAGGTTTAAGAGCCGATCGTCCAAAAGCGACTGGCTTGGCCTGGAGAAATGATGCGCGTTTTGGTGAATCTGGCGGTCGCGGCGGGTGTTGCGCTGGCGCTCGCCGCCGCACCTGCGGCGGCGCAGGTGCCGGACCCGTTTGCGCGCGAGCTGGCGCAGAAGCTGGCCCAGGCGCAGATGCCTCTGACGGAAGAGGGCTACGCCCGCGCCGCAGGGCCGCTTGCGGGAGGTTTGCGGAGCGGGGAGCAGCAACGGTTCACGATGATGCTTCGCGCCAATCAGGATTTTCGCATTATCGGCTTCTGTGACGCGCGCTGCAGCGGGGTCGATATGCGGCTGGAAGATTCCACCGGCGCCGAGATCGCCCGCGCGGTCGCGCGCGGCGGCGGCGAAGAGATGTACGTCCGGCCGCGTGTGACTGGCCGCCACGCCCTCGATGTCACCATGGAAAATTGCGCTGGCGACCCGTGCTGGTTCGCGTTCAATGTCTACACGCGCTGACGCGTCAGGCTCGGCAGCGGCTTGCGCCATACCAGCGTCATCCAACTCTCTTTCGGAATCTGCCGCTCCAGCAGCAGTCCGCGTGAAGCATAGGCTTCGCGCACCAGCGGCGCTTGTGTGCGCAGCAGTCCAGAGAGGATGAGCGCGCCGCCGGGTTCGACGGCGCGTACCAGCTTTGGCGCCAATCTGATCAGCGGGCGCATCAGAATGTTGGCGAAGACAAGGTCGAATTGCTTGCCGGCGATACTGCGAGCGCCGTCTCCGGCGACCACCCGGACACGGGATGCGACCTTGTTCTGGCGCGCATTGATCGCGGCAATCGCGGCGGCGCGGGGATCGATTTCGATCGCCAGCGCCTCAGCGCCGCGTTTCGCCGCTGCTATCGCCAGCACGCCTGAGCCGGCGCCCACATCGAGCACGCGCTCTACGCGACGCGTTCGCAGGACCCCTTCCAGCGCCATCAGGCAGCCCCAGGTGGTGCCGTGGTGGCCGGTGCCGAAAGCTTCGCTCGCTTCGATCCAGATTTTGGTGCGCCCCCCTTGTTCGGCCCGCAGAGCATGCGCGCCGGCCACGATGAAACGGCCAGCACGAACGGCGGGCAGGCCTTCGAGCGACATGGCCACCCAGTCGGCCGCCTTCACCTTCTTGAGCTTGAGGTGCAGTTCCGGCGCGGCCGCGCCGACGATGGCTTCCACGCTGGCGGCGTCTTGCTTCGTGGGCGCATACACTTCCAAGCGGAAGCGCCCTGGCTTCTCCTCGAACCAGCTCACCGCATCCGCGGGAGAGGGGTCGTGTCGATCCAATTCGTCGGCGGCGTCGCGCACTTGGGCGAGCGTGCCAATTGCGGTGAGCAGCAGCATCGGCTAGCGCATAGGAGGTCGCCGCGCGCTTGTCACTGCCCGGACAGACCTGACTTAGCGCCAATCGGCGCAGTATTTCTCAATGGCGACATCGAGTGCTGAGGTGTCGATCTCCGTGCGCGGGACCAGCAGCGCCATGCGGCCGACATTGTGCTTCAGTTCGAGGAAATGCTCGACGCCGTGATAATGCGGCCGATCCATGTAATCATCGAACAATATCTCACCCTGTCTGCCATGGAGGAATCGTGCAGCGCTGAGCGCGCAGGCGGCGCGAAAACGCCCATCGATGAGGATGAGGTGGGGCGAGGGCAGCTGCGCCATCGCTTGCCAC
The DNA here is from genome assembly GCA_964402795.1 of uncultured Terricaulis sp. Lineage (GTDB taxonomy): Bacteria > Pseudomonadota > Alphaproteobacteria > Caulobacterales > Aquidulcibacteraceae > Vitreimonas. Next base: position 76,688 of record CAYODX010000013.1, read on the forward strand.
GGCGCTTGCGGATAGCGCCGCCACAGCTTTAGGCGCCGTTTACCTGGGGTTTCGCGGAAGTAAGGGATGCCCCAGCCTTCAGTGAGACCAATGTCAGCGTGCAGGTAGGTGCGTTCAACAGCTGCTTGCGGCTCGCGCTCGGCGACCTTTCGCTTCACCGCGCGCAGGAAATATGGATCGGAATCCACGCTGACAAACGGCACGCCGGCTTGCGCCGCCAGGATGGTCGAGCCGCCGCTGCCGAACTCAAGATAGGATGCTGCGCGTGACAGCCGATCGAGAAAAAAGGGAACACACGCGGCTTCAAATTCCGGCGTTTCGGAAATGGTGAAGCCCTTGATTCGCTGCAGTTTCAAAAAGCGCAGATAGGAGACGAGGCGCTGCGCCTTGTGCGGGAGGAGGACAGGATAGTCCTGCTGCTCGTGCTCGATATGATCTGCGCGCATCATGGGATCAGCTCACCTAGTCCATTCGCGCGGCTGGCGCGATGACGAAAACCATGCACGAGCGAAGCCGGCGTTCGGCTCCCGATAGACGCGAGAACCGTGCAGAAATGGCGACATGCCTGACCCAGCGCTGAGGCGTCCAGGCTGTGCAAACCATTAACTATAGGGAACGTTCCTTTGCTAAGCCGCGCTCGCCGGGATGACGAAGCTGTCGATCACGCGCTTCTCCCCGGCCTTGTCGAAATCCACTGTGAGCTTGTTGCCTTCGACCGCACGAATGCGGCCATAGCCAAACTTCTGGTGAAAGATGCGATCGCCGGTGCGATAGCTTGAATCCGCCTCGCCGCTCTTGGCGATCAGGCGCGCTTCGCCTTCTATGATCGGCGGCTTCGAGTTGAAGGCGCCGCGATCCTGCGCGCGCTTCCAGCCTGGAGATGAATAGGCGCTGTTGAAACCTGCGCCAGGCGCGTAGGCGTCGAAGCGCGCGGCGGCCTCGCGCACGCCGCCCGGCTGCAATGCATAGCCGGTCTCGCTGACCGCATCGACGTGCGCAGCAGGAAGTTCATCGATGAAGCGTGACGGCAACACAGTCTGCCAACGGCCGTAGATTTGCCGGTTCGCCGCGAATGATATGCGCGCGCTTTCGCGAGCGCGGGTGATGCCGACGTAGGCCAGCCTGCGTTCCTCTTCGAGGCCTTTCTCGCCGTTCTCATCGATCGAACGTTGGGAGGGGAAGACCTGCTCCTCCCATCCGGGCAAGAACACCAGCGGAAACTCGAGCCCCTTGGCGGCGTGCAGCGTGGAGAGCTGCACGTTTTCGCCCTCGCTTTCGGACTCGATGTCGAGCACCAGCGCCACGTGTTCGAGATAGGCTTCGAGCGTGTCGTACTGCGCCATGGCCTGGACCAGCTCTTTCAAGTTTTCGAGCCGCGTCTGCGCTTGCGGAGATTTGTCGTTGCGCAGCATCTCGGTGTAGCCGCTTTCGTCGAGCACGGTTTCTGCGAGTTCGACATGGTTGATCGAGCGCGCCTGTTCACGCCAGCGATCGAGATCGGCCAGGAAAGCGCGCAGCGCGGTGCGCGCTTTCAACGGCAGTTCGTCTGTGAGAATGAGTTCGCGCGCGGCCGCCGTGAGCGAGCGGAAGCGAGTCGCGCCCCCGGGCGCGTCCGGTTGTTCCGTCACCACCTCGCCGGTCGCGGCATCGAAGAGCGGGCCGTTGTCGGTGACGAACCGCACCGGCGGCTTGCCCGCATGCGCGTGCAATTTCTGGACCGTGCCTTCGCCGATGCCGCGTTTCGGTTGATTGACGATGCGTTCGAAAGCGAGATCGTCGTCTTCCGAGCGAATGAGGCGCAGATAAGCGTGCGCATCCCGCACTTCGGCCCGCTCGAAAAAGCGAGGCCCGCCGATTACTTTGTACGGGATGCGCAACATCAGGAAGCGTTCTTCGAACGCGCGCATCTGCCAAGCCGCCCGCACCAGCACCGCGCAATCGGCGTATGAGCGGTTGGATTGCACCCACGCTTCTACATCATCAGCGATGAGACGCGCTTCCGCTTCGCCATCCCAGACACCCCGCACTTTCACCCGATGCCCCAGCTCGTCGTCGGTGAACAAGGTTTTGCCGAGGCGGCCGCGATTGTGCGCGATCAGGTGTGCGGCGGCGCCGAGGATGTGGCCGGTGGAGCGGTAATTGCGCTCCAGCCGCACCACGACGGCGCCGGGAAAATCGTGCTCGAATCGCAGGATATTGTCGACCTCGGCGCCGCGCCAACCGTAGATCGACTGGTCGTCATCGCCGACGACGCAGAGATTTTTCGAATGCTGCGCCAACAGGCGCAGCCACAGATACTGCGCGACATTCGTGTCCTGGTACTCATCCACCATCAGATGTGTGATCTTGCGATGATAGGTCTCCAGCACGTCTGGGTGACGCTGGAATATGTCGATCATGTGCATCAGCAGGTCGCCGAAATCGCAGGCGTTCAGCACTTTCAGACGCGCTTGATAGATCGTGTATAGTTTCGCGCCTCGGCCATCGGCGAAGGCGAACGCTTCGCCTTTCGGCGCCCGCTCCGGCGCGAGGGCGCGGTTCTTCCAGCTGTCGATCAGGCCTGCGAGCTGCCGCGCTGGCCAGCGCTTTTCATCGACGCCCTCGGCTTCGATGATCTGTTTCAACAAACGGATCTGATCGTCGGTGTCGAGAATGGAGAAATTGTTCTTAAGGCCCGCAAGCTCCGCGTGCGTACGCAGCATGCGCGCGCTTATCGAGTGAAAGGTGCCGAGCCACGGCAAGCCGCCCGCGCCTGGACCAAGCAGATGTTCGACGCGCTCGCGCATCTCTCGCGCCGCCTTGTTGGTGAAGGTGACGGCCAGCAGCCCCCAAGGCTTTGCGCGTCCAATCGCCAACAGATGGGCAAGCCGTGTCGTAAGCACGCGCGTCTTGCCCGTGCCGGCGCCGGCCAGCACCAGGACCGGGCCGTCCAGCGCTTCGACGGCCGCGCGTTGCTCAGGATTGAGTGACCCCAGATAGGGCGGTGCAGCCATCGCGCGCTGCGAGATCGGCAGGTTCTCTGCGCTGTCGCTCATGATTCGTCCGGATTAACGCGCGCACCTTAGCACGAACAGAGAACATAGCGCCGCTCTGCCCTGCATGCGAGGCCTGCGGGAACTTGACTGACAGTCTTCGGTTGGGCCGCCATGTCTCAGCTCCATCTCATCGTGGTCGCCGCGCTTGCGCTCGCAGCATGCGGCCGGCCAGAACAGGCGGAACCGCCACCCGATCCCGCGGCCGCCGCGCAGGTCGGCCCAGCCGAGCCCTTGCCGCGCTCGCTCCCGCCTCCGTCGGATGAGCGGCCGCGCTATGTCGGGTTGTGGGCTGCGAGCGCTGAGGGCTGCGCTGAGCCCGCATGGCGTTTCCAGGAGCGGCATATCTCGACGCAAGGCGAGGTTTCGTGTGACTTCAACTCAGTCACCCTGACACAATCGGGCTATCGCATCTCCGCCATGTGTACGGCCGAGGCGCCGGCGCGGCCGTATGAGATCGAACTCTCCTTCGCCGAATCGGCGCGCGCAATGATGGTCTCCGGCGGGCCCTGGAGCGGCGACATCGGCCTCACTTATTGTGGATCAGAACAACGTTAGCGGCAGGAACGGCCGCGAGGCAGAATGGTTATCGCGGGGTGGAACGGTTTGATCTCACTCGACTGGGCGCCTGGGCCGGCATTGTCGCCGGGTTGCTGGTGATCATGATCACGGCGATGGCGCTGACCGCGTTCAACCCGGTGCGCGCGCCCCCTCAGCTGCTCGCCAGCGAGACGCGGGTTCAGCCGTTCGCTCCAAACGAGGCGCCGCCGAACGGACGCGCCGACCGCAGCCTTTAGCCGTCCGAACGTTCCGACGATCCCTGGAACACGCTAATCTGCCCTCGGGATTCGCGGAGGGGAGTGGATGGCTGACGTTTTCATTTCGTATGCACGCGAAGACCAAGCCCGCGCGGCGGACGTAGCGCGGGCGTTTGCGGCTGCAGGGGTAACCGCGTTCTGGGACAACGAGATCCCGCCAGGGCAGACCTGGGCGGACTATATCGAAGGCAAGCTCAACCAGTCGCGCGTGCTCGTGGTGCTGTGGAGCGAGCATTCGACCAAGTCGCAGTGGGTGCGCGAGGAAGCGCGCATGGCGCGCAACGTTGGCAAGCTGATCCCCGTCATGCTCGACCAGAGCCAACCTCCGTTCGGCTTCGGCGAAGTGCAATCTGCCGACCTCAGGGCCTGGAACGGCGATCCAGCACAGCCGGAATGGCAGCGCTTTGTACGGGTGGTGCAAGAGCGGATCGCTGCAAGTGGCGGCGCCCAGCCGCACGTTCCCCTTGGCGCGCAGACCGGCGCGCCCCAGTCACCGCCTCAGCCTCAGCAAGCCTGGGCTGCGCCGCCAGCAGCAGCAAGCGCGTGGTCGTCGACGTCATCTGCGCCGCAAGCGCACGCCCCAGGGACGCAGCTGTCGCCGATCGGCTATGTGCAAAAATGTCTGCGCCTTTACGCGGACGGCAAAGGACGCGCTCGTCGGGCTGAATATGGTTGGCTCGTCGTCGCCATGTTCGTGTTGGGTGTGGTGACCGGTATTCTGGATCTGCTGCTCTGGGGCGTCGATCCTTACACAGGCGCCGCCAATGCCTACTTACTGACTATCGCCGCCGCACTCGCGCTGTTGGCGCCTTGCATCGCCGCAGCCAGCAGGCGGGCCCACGATATTGGCCAAAGCGGCTGGCTCGCTGTGCTGACAATAATTCCCTATATCGGCTTCCTGGCTGTGCTCGCCTTGATCTTTATTCCAGGTCAAGCTGGGCCCAACCAGCATGGCGCCGATCCAAAGTCCTGATCAGCCGACCCGATTTTCCAGCACGAACACGCGCACGGCCGAAGCGAGAGACGCTTCGGGCGATCGCTTGGCGCGGTGTTCGTCGATCGATGCGATGAGTTGCGGCAAGCTGACCGATCGCGAGCGTGCGATCCGCTCCAGGCCGGCCCAGAATTCCTGCTCGAGCGCGAGCGAGGTGCGGTGGCCGGCGATACGCATGGACCTCTTTTGCAGCGCGCCATTAGACGTTGTCGTCGTCATTCCTCTTATGTCCGTCGAGCTTTCGAGAGGCGGCTTCTCGTTCTGCATTGGTCCGGTCCTTCTCCGACTTGCTTCTGCCGAAGGACGCGCGGTTGGCCGCTGCATGCGCTTCGACGTCGGCTCGCCGTTTAGCCTTCCTTGCACGCCTGAGATTGATGATCTCGCCCATAGCGGCCCGATGTAGGCTGCTACCGGCGCGTGGCCAAGCATTAACGCGACGAATCGCCGGATGATCCGAAGAAAACGCCCGCTTCAATACAATTTGCGCATGCAGACGATGCCGCTCGGGTTCCCGACAATGCTCGCGCTTAGCTTCATCTTCTAAGTAGAAGATGAAGCTCAGCCGGGGCCGATCATCTTGTCGGGCCGCACGATGGCGTCGAAGTCTTCGGCCTCTATGCCGTCCTTGATCGCTTCTTCGCGCAGTGTCGTTCCATTCTTGTGCGCGGTTTTGGCGATCTTTGCGGCGCGGTCGTAGCCGTATTTCGGCGCCAGCGCTGTCACGAGCATCAGCGAGCGATCGAGATTGGCCTTGATGTTGTCTTCTCGCGCGGTCATGCCGACGATCGCATTGTCCGCGAAACTCACGCTCGCGTCCGCGAGCAGCCGGGTCGATTGCCAGAAATTGTAGGCCATCACCGGGTTGAACACATTGAGTTCGAAGTGGCCGCTGGCGCCGGCGAAGGTGATGGCGCTGTGATTGCCGAACACCTGCACGCACACCATCGTCATGGCTTCACACTGCGTCGGGTTCACCTTGCCTGGCATGATCGACGAGCCGGGCTCGTTCTCTGGCAGCATCAATTCGCCAAGCCCGGAGCGGGGGCCGCTGGCGAGGAAACGGATGTCGTTCGCGATCTTGAAGAGCGAGCCGGCGATGGTGTTGAGCGCGCCGTGACTGAAGACCATCGCGTCGTGTGCGGCAAGCGCTTCGAACTTGTTTGGCGCACTGGTGAACTTCATGCCGGTAATCGCGGCAATCCGTTGCGCGACTTTTTCGGCAAAACCCGACGGCGAATTGAGACCGGTGCCGACCGCGGTGCCGCCCTGCGCCAATTCCATCAGCATCGGCAGGGTTTGCTCGACGCGGTGCAGTCCATTTTCGATCTGCTGCACGTAGCCCGAAAATTCCTGACCCAGCGTCAGCGGAGTTGCATCCTGGGTATGGGTGCGGCCGATTTTGATGATGTGCTTCCAGGCTTGCGCCTTGTCGTTCAGAGCGTTGCGTAATTGCTGCAGCGCCGGCTTCAAACGATGCTCGATTTCTTCCGCTGCTGCGATGTGCATGGCGGTGGGGAAGGTGTCGTTTGAGCTCTGACTCATATTGACGTGATCATTGGGATGGACCGGCTTCTTCGAACCCATCTCGCCGCCGAGGATTTCGATCGCTCTGTTCGAGATCACCTCGTTCGCGTTCATGTTCGACTGCGTGCCCGACCCGGTCTGCCACACGCTCAGCGGGAAGTGAGCGTCGAGCTTGCCTTCGATGACCTCCTGGGCCGCCTGCACGATAGCCTCCCCGATTTTCGGGTCGAGCTTGCCCAACGCCATGTTGGCTTCGGCGGCGGCGCGTTTGACGATGCCGAGCGCCCGCACGATCGGGCGCGGCATTTTTTCCTCACCGATCTTGAAATTGCTCAGCGAGCGCTGCGCTTGCGCGCCCCAGTATCTGTCAGCGGGCACTTCGATGGGGCCGAAGGTGTCGGTTTCGGTGCGAGTTTTCATGGGAAGCCGCTCTCTGGAAATCTGACGCGTTGCTGGCCAGGGGAAGGTTGATTCGACGCCCTCGTGGCACGCCGCGAACAAAATTAAAATCCGTAAGCTGCGCTATCAACTTTGGATCCGAAGGCCTTCGAGCCTGAGTGGGGCAGAGGGTCTGTGCTGACGCTGTGTCGCCTTTCGGCGCGACGGCTTTAAGGGATATGGGCATGGTGGCGCGATCAAGCCGCCATAGGGGACGAGGGGCGCGTGCAACTCAGCGATCTGCGCACCATACCGGAATTGAAGGCCGAGAGCCCGCCCGAGGGCGCGGTGCAGCGCTTGAGCGATCGCGTTCTGCGCGCCGCCGCAGAAAACCCAGACCACAGCGCTGGAGGTCGCGCCGCCGCCGCGGCCGAGCTCGCCGCCCGAGGCGCAGCGCCTGCGCGCTGGCGGGTCGCGGCGCAGGGCTTCGTCACCGCGGCCGATCTGCGAAGCGGCGCCCGGCTCTTCTTCAGCGGCGGGCGGGCTCTGCGGGTCTGGAGCGGGAGGCTGGTTTATCTTTCTTTGCTCGCTCTGATCGCGCTGACAGCTTGGGCTTGGTTCGCCACATCGACGCACCAATGGCGGGCCGGGCGCCTCATCGCCATGGCATGGGCGCCGCCGCTCGGCGCTGTCGTCTTGCTTGCAGCGGTGGTTTGGCTTTTTGCTTCCGCGCTCAGGCGCAAGCCCGCGCGCGTGGTAGTGTTGCGCAGCAGCGGCACGCGCGCTTTGGCTCGCCCCCTCGAGCGAATGTTGCGTGACGAATTGCGCCCTTACGGTCACGTGGTCAGCATGTCGGATCGATTTGCGCGGCAAGACGCTATGGGGTGGCTGCAGCTCAACCTGCTTTCGCTCACGAATCCGCTGGCGGCGATCTGGTTCTTGGTCGGACTGCCGGTGCGCTTGCTCGTGCGGATTATCGATCGCTCCGCCATGGGGCCGGCGCTCGTGCTCAACGCACGCGATTATCGCAATTTGGCCAAGCGCCTGCGGGATCGAATCGGGCTGAACCTGCAAAGCGCGCTGTTGGCGAAGGAAGCTTTGGATGTGCGCGCCTCGCAGAAATGGTCGCGGACCGCAGCGCGCCTGCTGATCGATTCAGGTGATGTGATCGTCGTCGATCTCTCGGAGGCCGGCGAGAGCCCGATTTGGCAACTCGAACTGGTCAGGGATGAGCACGCGCTCGCGCGCTGCGTATTCGTCGCCTTGTGGGGCCGAGCCGAGGCAGCACAAACGATGCTCGCGCGTGCTGACGTCGATGCGCCATGCTTCTATTATGCGCCGGACGGAGAGATGCAACGCCGCAGCCAGTTCCGCGCCGCATTACTTGCGGCCATGCGCGCCACGCATCGCGTGCCCGTGTGAGCGCCTGGAACGGGCGCGGCAAGGTGCGCGCGCGCGAAATCGAAAGCGGCGTCGAGATTGCGATCGACGGCATCACCACGCAGGCGCGCTATTACAAGCAGCTCGTGTACGAGTTCTTTCGCAAGGACTTCCATACCCGGCCGCGCTATGGCGATTTTGAAGTCGAGCTCGTGATGGAATACGTCGGCGAGCCGCCACGCCTCGATCTCGACAATCTCGCCAAGGCCTTGCTCGACGCGCTCAAGGGCCATGTCTTCTTCGACGACAGCCAAATCGCCAAGCTGCTGTGCGAACGAGTCAGCGGCGAACGCGACCGGATCACGGTCCGGGCGGTGCGACGGGAAAGTTGATGTCGGCGCCGCGCATAACGCGCGGGTTACTTCTTTCGGAAGGCGTCGAGGCTGACAACCGAGCTTTCACTTGCTGCAGGCGGGGGCGCCTCGGCGGCGGTTTCGCGCGGCGCGGGATGACCGGAGTCGTCGCCGGACGCCATGCGCGCCTCGTCCATCTGATCGTGATGATGTTCGAACTGGAGGCCGAACTTGACGCTCGGATCGAAGAAGCGTGTCACCGCCTTGAAGGGGATCGTGATCGGGTGCGGCTGGCCGGAGAATTTCAGGATCACCCGGAAGCGATCAGCATAGACTTCGAGATCCCAGAACTGGTGCTCGAGCACGATCGTCATCTCGTCTGGATAACGCGCGCTCAAATGTTCAGGAATGACGACGCCCGGCGCCTTGGTGCGGAAGGTGATGTAGAAGTGGTGCTTGCCGGGAATGCCGCGCGGGCTGGCCGCTTGCTGCAACGCTGCGCGCACGACGCTGCGCAGCGCGTCCTGCATCAAGTGCTCATACCCAATAATGTCGTCGGCCACGATCGCCCCTCCTGGCTTCGCCACCCTTACCGGCTCGTTTCGGGCAGTCAATTCTTGATCCACAGGACGCGAAATCGCCTGCGTGCATAACGGTTGAAGGCGAAACGTCGATCATCGCGCCGCAGTTCGCACGCGCACTGCGCATCGGTTCACACGCGCCATAGCTCGCGCGCGGCGCGAAGGATTTTGCGGGAACCAAGCAAACGTTTGCGCAAAAAGGGAAAAAGACGTGCAGCGTCGTACGCGACGCACGCCTCAGCGGTGTGGATAACGCGGCTGCAGCGCGTGGCGGTCAGATGTTTTTGGCTGCAGCGCCCAGCAACGCCGCCCACGGCAACTTTTCATTTTCGAAATGATCGCTCTGCGGCGCCATTGCCTGTGCGTCATCGAAAGCACAGACGGTGAGATGCCACTCGCCCGGCCACCGTTCGCCTCTGAACGCAATTGGCGAACCGCAGCGGCCGCAAAAGCTGCGCACGGCGCCGACCGAGGAGGCGTAGGAGGTCAGCGGCTCCCCTGAGAAGCTGACTTGCTCCTCGCTAAACCCGGCCCAGGTGACCGAGGGCGCCGATGCGGCCCGGCGACAGCTCTCGCAATGGCAGTTGGAGATGAAACGAGGTTCGCCGCGTGTCTGGAAGCGGACCGCGCCGCAGAGGCAGCGCCCAGTTCTGATGCTCGGCCCGGCCATGACCGCCCCCCGCGCTTCCAGAAGAGGTCCCGGACTTCTGTTGCCGGGCGTCCGGGGGCCCCGCCTAGCGATGCTACTCGGTAGGACTTAGGTCGGAATTACCCGCACTGCTTACGCAGCGAGAGCGAATTCCTCAGCGTTGTTGTCGTTGGCAACTATGCTGTTTGGCCTGTAACGGGACCACCCGAGCAAAAGCATCGGCCTTCAACGTCCGTCGATCCTATTTCGGCCCCCAACTTCCCCAACGAGGAAGACACTGGTGGAGCCGCCGGGCATCGCACCCGGGTCCGATCCGCCTATCTCCGCGCGTTTATCGCCATAGTCCGGTCAAGCCGGACGATTCGGAATATAGGCGCGGGCGGGGCTGACGCAAAGGCGGCGACGCTCTGCCGGGGCGGCGCGAGTCGGCCCATATTGGGCCGTACCATGAGCGCACACTCCGCCCCCGGCTCGGCCGGCCCCTCGAGCCCTGCCGACATCGCCTATCTCAGCCTCTTGGATGATGTCCTGAATAATGGCGTCGACCGCGCCGACCGCACTGGCACGGGCACGCGCGGGGTGTTCGGGCGCCAACTGCGTTTTGACCTGGGGCAGGGCTTTCCGCTGCTGACTACGAAGAAGCTGCACTTGAAGAGCATCATCCTGGAGCTGCTCTGGTTTCTGCGTGGCGATTCCAACGTCCGCTGGCTGCAGGATCAGGGCGTCACCATCTGGGACGAGTGGGCGGACGGAGACGGCGAGCTGGGCCCCGTCTACGGCAAACAATGGCGCTCATGGGAGACGCGCGACGGCCGCGAAATCGATCAGATCGCCAATGTGGTTCAATCGATCAAGACCAACCCGAACTCCCGCCGCCATATCGTCAGCGCCTGGAATCCGGCGCAAGTTGATCAGATGGCGCTGCCGCCATGCCATTGTCTGTTTCAGTTCTTCGTCGCCGACGGAAAACTGAGCTGCCAGCTCTACCAGCGCAGCGCCGACATCTTCCTCGGCGTGCCGTTCAACATCGCCTCCTACGCTTTACTCACGCAGATGATGGCGCAGGTGACCGGGCTGGAGCCCGGCGAATTCGTGCACACGTTCGGCGACGCCCACCTCTACCACAACCACTTCGACCAGGCCCGCCTGCAGCTGACGCGCGCCCCATACCCAGCACCGCGCATGCTGATCAATCCTGAGCGCAAAGACATCTTCGCGTTCACGTATGGCGACTTCAAACTCGAGGGCTATGCGGCGCATCCAGGCATCAAAGCGCCGATCGCGGTTTAGTCAGCTCCTCGGCCATCCGTCCTGTCTATTGGCGTTTGGTCGATCTTCGATTGCTCCTCCGCGCCCCGATGGGACCTCTTGCGGGGTCGCAATGGGAGGGACGCCAATGAGCGGAGCAGCCACGCGCCGGATGTTATTGAAGCAGGCGGCCGCGCTCGGCGCAGCGCTCGCCTTCGGCCAGAGCTGCGCGAGCGCGCCTGCCGGCCCCCGCACCGAGCGGCGCGATCTCTATCCGCAAGGGGTCGCCTCCGGCGATCCCGCGCCCGAGAGCGTGATCTTGTGGACGCGCCGCGCTCCGGACGCTGGTGCAAACACGCACCGGCTCATGGTCGAGGTCGCCCGTGACGACGCCTTCGTCCACCTCGTCGCACGCGGCGACGTGGAAGTGAGCGCCGCCACGGATTGGACTTGCCGCTTCCTCGCTGCAGGCCTGCGGCCGGCGCGGGAATACTGGTACCGCTTCGTCGATGAGGCGGGAAACATGAGCCGCGTGGGCCGCACGCTGACTGCGCCAGCCGATCATGATGATCGTGCGGTGAAATTCGCGTTCGTCAGCTGCCAGGACGTCACCATCGGCGCGCTCAATGCCTACAGGCGCATGATCTACGAAGATGTGCGGCGTCCGCGCGCCGAGCAGCTCGGTTTCGTGCTGCACCTGGGCGACTTCATCTATGAGCTTGTCAAATATCCCGAGGACTCACCAGACGGGAGGGACCGCGGGCGGCGCTTGCGGGACATCGTGCGCTATCCGCATGGAAAAAAGGTGCACAACTTCAACTTCCCGACCGATCTCGGCGATTACCGGACCATCTATCGCGCCTACCTCACCGATCCCGATTTACAGGATGCGCGCGCACGCTGGCCTTTCGTACCGGTGTGGGACAATCATGAATTCTCGTGGAATGGCTTCCAAAGCCAGACTCAAATCTTCGATCAGCCGCCGGAGCCGGCGCAGACGTTGAAGATCGCCGCGAGCCAAGCCTGGTACGAGTACCAGCCCGCGCGGGTCACTAAACCCGGCGCCGGGGACGCGTTCGAGGCGCCGGCCGTGACCGACACGCCGCTCACCGATTTCGACGCCCGCGGACTCAGCCACGAAGCCAATAATCTGATCGCGATTAACGCGCTGCGCATTCATCGCGCGTTCCGCTATGGCAAGAACGCCGAACTGATCCTCACCGACAACCGCTCCTACAAGGCGGGGCCTAATCCCCAAAACACGTGGTTCGAAGCGACCATGCCGCCCAACATGTTCCCCGAAACGGCGCTCGATATCATCGACCAGGGGCGGGAGTACAATGGCGGCAATCCCCCGGCGACCATTCGCTTCGGCGCCGAGGAGATTCCGAACGAATGCATCAACGCCACGCCAGACTCGTACCTTGGCCTCGAACAGATGGCCTGGTTCAAGGATCGCCTGCGCGGCTCGAGCGCGCCCTGGAAAATCTGGGGGCATTCGCTGGGCACGCTCACCTTGCGCGCCGATCCGCAAAACCTGCCCGCGCCGCTGAACGAGCGGTGGCCTGACGACGGCTACGCCGTGTTCAACTCCGGTTACGCTGTCGAGCACGGCGAGATCTTCGACATGATCCGACAGGAGGGGATCACCGGCTTCACTGTTGTCGCTGGAGACAAACATTCGTTCTGGGCCGGCTATCCGTGCAAGACACTGCCGCCCCGCCCCTTCGATCCCGTCGGCGTCGAATTCATCACTGGTTCGATTACGGCCCAAGGCCACGCCGAAGTGGTCGCGAACGGCATGCGCGCCGATCATCCCTATCGCGCGCTCTACATCCGCGACATGCCCGATGGTACAAAGCAGTGTGCGACCAACACCACCATCCTGCACGGCGTGCGCGCGGCGCTCGTCCTTCATGAAACCGGCGACATCGAACGTGCGCGCGCAGTGCGCAATCCGGACGTCTCTCCTAATCTCGCCTTCGCCGATTACGGCGGCTACGGCTACGCCACGGTGCGCGTCTCCGCGGACGAACTTGAGACAGAGTTCGTCTGCATCCCGATTCCATTCGAGCGCGCCGCGACCGACGATGGCGGTCCGCTCCGCTATCGGGTGATTCACCGCGTGTCGCGCTGGGCGCCGGGCGAGCGGCCGGCGCTGCGTCAGGAGATCGTCGAAGGCAATGTCGAACTTTCGGTCTGACGGACGCCACCAAGCTGACCTGGCCCAGAACAGTGCTGATGGATTCTGAAACAACCAAAGCTCGCTCCCTCCACAGGGAGAGAGCGGGGGGCTAAGAAGCGCTGGTGACTCAGCCCAAGCTCACCCTTGTTGTCGCCATCGCCAAGAACGGCGTTATCGGTCGCGGCGGCGAACTGCCGTGGCGGCTCAGCTCGGACATGAAAAGGTTCAAGGCCGCCACTATTGGCAAGCCGGTGCTGATGGGGCGCAAGACCTGGCAAAGCTTGCCGAAACGTCCGCTGGCCGACCGTCAAAATCTCATCCTCACGCGGGATCCGAACCTCATCGCCGAGCGCGCCTGGGTTTTCACCCGCCTGGACGTGATGCTTGCCGCGGCGCGCGCGATGGCGGAGGCCTCCGGCGCCAGCGAGATATGCGTCATCGGCGGCGCCCAGCTTTATCGCGAAACTCTGCCGCTGGCCCGGCGCATCATTCTCACCGAAGTGAACCTTGAGCCTGAAGGCGATGCGCGCCTCCAACTCGATCTGGCGCATTGGCGCGAAGTCAGCCGCGAATGCGTCCAACGTGGTCCGAAAGACGACGCAGATTTCGTGGTGCGCGTGCTGGAGCGCGGCTGAGCGTCCATTGGCGGCCCGCCTTCGACAGGCTCAGGCTGACGCCGGTGGATGAAGCCGGTGCATGAAAGCGTCACGCTGAGCTTGTCGAAGCGCGACGTCTCCTTTGGGCGCCTTGTTCACAGCCGCTTGCCGCAGCTTCGTCATTCCGGGGCATCGCGCAGCGATGAACCCGGAACCCAGGGGCAAGCCCTTCGATCCCTTGGATTCCGGATCGCGCTGCGCGCGTCCGGAATGACGATATGAAATGCTGACGCCGAGCCGCTTGCCGTTGCTTCGTCACGCGACTGCTGACAGACATTGGCGTCACGCTGAGCCTGAAAGCGTCACGCTGAGCGCCTCGAAGCGCGACGGCTCCGGCCTGCCTTCGACGGGCTCAGGCTGACGCGGTGTGTGGTGCAGAGCGTCACGCTGAGCTTGTCGAAGCGCGACGTCACCTATAGGCGCCTTGTTCACAGCCGCTTGCCGCAGCTTCGTCATTCCGGGGCGGCCGAAGGCCGAACCCGGAA